>NZ_JAIWHV010000002.1 GCF_020177375.1 Saliphagus infecundisoli
TGGCTCCTACCGACCCCGGCTTGTGCGAGGACGGCAGTATCTCACATAACGGGCGGAGACGGCCTAAGCCTTGCGGTTTCGTCCAGCTTCGCAACGCGATTCCTCTCCACCCTACTCGCTCCCGTCGGTCGCTCGTTGAGGAAGGAGGCTCCTCGCTACCGTTTGCTGAAACGGTTCAGCGACGGAGCCCGCGACACAGCGAACAGGTCGTTTTCCGGACGAGCGGCGCCCGGAAAACTCGTGCCTGGCACGGTCAGATGGTGGGGGAAGACCGCGCGTTCGCCCATTGCCCGTAGTTCGGATAACTATTTCGACCGTTCACGGCGAACTGGCTCCTCCCCGCGGTCGGGAGGCGACCGCCGGATCCGAGACGCTCGAGGACGAGGTCGCGCGTCCGGCGTGGTCCCGGGACCGCCTTTGACATCCTCCCCGCGCTAAACGCGAGGATTCCACCGTGGAGCGTCGGGTGGTCCGACATTACCCCGGCGGTAACTTCCTCCCTGACGGGAGTACCGGGTTCGTGAGCACCACGTCGGGGCGGTGGGCGCATGGCGACGCCAGTCTCTTTCGGACTCCCCCGCTTGTGGCTCCACACCCGCCCGGTCGCCCGACCGCAACAGAAGCGACCGTCCGAACGGGTGCGTTCGTCCACGTCTTTTCGACGGGGCCGACACGGGCCGTGCCATCGACCGGACTCCACCGAACCGCTTCGGCGGAGTGGACAACCGCGAATGGGGTAGTCTTTGGTTGCCCGTCGGCGTCGCCAACGGGCCATACGGCACACGACGGTGGTTTCCCCCGTCGCTCGTACAACCTCGCCCGACCGCATCCTCCTCCGAGACGTTTGGACACGGCGCGACTACGGGAGGGATCCCGGATCTCCCGGTTGATACTTTACGCGATTGGCTTACCACCATGTACGACGCCAGAGGGCCTAATTCTTGCGGTTTTGCGGCCCTGCCTACCGCTTGACCCCGCCCTGAAGGGCGAGGCTTGCGCTCGAAATTCACGTCGTTCAGGAATCGAAAACTGTTATGGCAGTCCTGGAACGTACAGGGCATCGATGGCGAGGCGACGATCGAGCACGGACCCCACACGGCGGGAGCGGCCGACGCCGACCGACGAGGGCGGATGAACCGGCGCTATCTCCTGGTCGCGGCCGCGCTCGTCCTCGCCGCGAGCTACCTGGTCGCCGGCGGGGTCGTCGATCCGGCGACCGAACCCGAGACGATCGACCGGGAACGGCTCGTCCAGCCCGCCGAAAACGGGAGCTACATCTGGCCGTACACGAGCCGGGACCGGTCGCTCGCCGAACGGACCCTCGCGATCAACATGATCGTCCACGGGCCCGACGACCGCGTCCGGCGAACCCTCGCCGACCAGGACGACCTCGAGTGGGAGGAGCTCGATCCCGACGAGGAGACCAACGAGACCGACGACGGCGAGGAGCCGATCCGCTGGAACGACGCCCACGGCTCGACGCGATACACCTACGTCGATACGACCCAACAGGGCGGCGGCAGCCGCTGGATCACCGAGAGCTACCAGCTCCACAGCGGAACCTACCTCGGGAGCCGACAACACATCCGCGCGTACACGACCGACCACGACGAGTGGACGGCGATCCAGGTCCACCAGGAGTACTTCGACTTCTTCCGGCTTCGCCACACCGTCACCGACATCCAGAACTCTCGAAACGACCTCGAGGGGGTGTTCCTCGACGAACCCTACGTCGAGGAGGTCCGCCGGGAGTACCACGCGATCCACGGGGGGTGGAACGACGGCTGGCTCTCGGTCGTCGAACTGCGGACGTTCGGCTCGCTGCTGGCCGGAAGCGCCCTCGGCGTCCTCGGGCTGGTGAGCAGGGAGACCGCCCGCGACCTCGCGGGCGGCGGGCGCTCGCTGCTTTCCTGGACCCACCGGAACCTCCGCGGGTTCGTCCTCGCCGTCGCGCTCGCGGGCCTCGTCGTCGGCGTCCGCAGCGCCGCGCTGGCCATCGAGGCGGCACTGCTCGGCTGGATTACGCCACAGGCGGCCGTCGTCGTACTCTACCCGATCCTGGCGCTTGGCCTGCCGGTTGCGACCATCGTGCTCACCCAGCCCCTAGAGCGGGCGAGTCGGTTCCTGCGCCTCCAGCGGGTCGCAAACCGGCTGGGTCGACCCCTCGAGCCCCAGCCGGCGTTCATGTTCGCCGTCGTCGGCCTGGGAGCGGGATTCGTCCTCGACTTCCTCGGGATCGGGATCACGGCGCTGCCGATCGAACTCCTGCTTCACCGGGTCGGATTGCTGATCGCGCTGGGTTCGATCGCGGCGGGCTCGGCGCGCAGCGACGGGGTGGGCCTCGCGCTGTTCGCCGTCGGCCTCCTCGGCTGGGGCGCCGGCCTCGGACTGCCGCTGCTCGGGTTGATGTGATCCAGACGATCCGATCGGAAGACCTCAACGGGGAAACGGTCCGACCCCGGAGGCCAACCCGTCGCACCGCCCAACTGTCCGCTCTGGAAATACAACGTTTAACTGACCGTAGCGGGAGGGAGGAGACGATGACAGGCACAGCGGCGACGACCACGCTCGCACCCGGCAAGCCCGGGAGAGGCCATGCCCACCGTCTCGGTCGCGGAGGTTGAGGCTCGCTCGGGGGTCGAGAAAGAGTCCGGCGAGACCCTCGCCGAGTACCTCCGCCGCGTCGGCGACCGGGCCGGCGTGCCGGCCGAGGACGTCGAGGCGGTCGTCACCGAACTCCAGCGCCAGCAGTTCGCCGGCGGGACCGTCGCCGCCGATGACGCCGACGCCCCGATCGAGACGTTCCTCGCGGCGGCCGACGACCTCGGGGGCGACGCTGACGATCCCGGCGGCGACATCGCCGACGGAGAGGGTCCCGACGAGCCCGAAGCCGACGCCGAGGACACGGGCGACGGAGGGACCGACGCGACGGTCGGGGCGGCCGCGTCGGACTCGACGGCCGCGACCGACGGCGCCGACGAGGAGGACCCGATGGCGTTCTACCGCTCGGTAGCGGTGCTCGGCGTCGTCGTCCTCCTCGCCGGGGGCGTCATCGGCAGCGCCGTCCTCCTGGGGACCGACCTGGGACCGAGCGGCGACGGCCCCGAAGCGTCGGGCGACGCGGGTGCCCTCGACGACGCCGCCAACGAGACCGAGGGCGGGTCGGATGGGGGCGACGCCGGGAACGACTCCGACGATCCGGCCGCGAACGGGACCGAGACGAACGAGACAGCCACGAACGGGTCGGCCGCGAACGGGTCCTCGGACGAGGACGCGGCGAGCAACGGCACCCCCGACGGGAACGCGTCCGCGGACGACGCCAACGACACGACCGACACCGACGGGAACGGAACCCCCAGTGACGACGGAACCGACGACGAACCCATCGGCTTCGACGGGGAAGCGACGAACGACACGGACGCCGAAAACGGCAGCGACGGCGGAACCGGTAGCGACGAGGACGGCAACGACAGCGACGCCGGGATCGACGCCGACGGCGACGACGAGAATGGCACCGACGAACCCGTCGGCTTCGACGAGGGCGCCGACGGCGAGGGCGACGATGAGACCGAGGACGCCGACGACGAAGACGGGGCGGACGATCCCGGCGCCGTCGACTCCGCCCCCGAGGCGACCGGCTCGCTCGAGGTCACCGACAGGGCCGCCCCCGGCGACCAGCCCGCCGACGAGTACGTCGAACTCACGAACGTCGGCGACGCGCCCCTCGACATGTCGGGCTGGACCGTCCGCGACCGCGAGGGCGGTGCCGTCGACACCCACGGGCTCGAACCGCTCGAGTTCCCCGACGGGTTCGTCCTCGAGCCCGGCGCGAGCGTCCGACTCGTGACCGGCGACGGGGAGGACACCGCCGAGACGATCTACTGGGGCCAGAACCGCCAGCACTGGCGCTCGGCCGGCGACGTCGTCGTCGTGCGGGACGCCGACGGCGAGACCGTCATCCGGCATCCCTACGGGGACCAGGCGTAGCTACGACTTGCTCGGATCGGGGGTCGGTATTTCGCCACAAAAGAATCCCATCTCGAGCCCGGCCGAACGAAACCGAACGGGTCGGGCGTAGCTGAACGTTCTCTCAGTCCCAGGTGTCGCTCGCGGCGACCGAGAGGTCGAGCATGGGCTCGCTCCCGACGTAGCCGGTCGCGAACGCCGAATACGCCGTCCCCGCCTCGAGGGAGACGTCGGCCCCGATGACCGCCTCGTCGCCGCCGGCCGGGTAGATACAGAGCCGGTAGTCGCCCGCGGGGACCGCGACGGAGCCGCCCTCGCCGTAGGGGACGTCCTCGAAGAGGGCCTCGCCCGTCTCGGCGACCCGGATGTCGACGTTCGGGGCGTCCGGCGAGGCGTGGAACGCGCTGACGCGTGCTTCGCCCTCGCCGAGTTCGGAGACGTCGTCCTCGATGACGGTGACCTCGAAGGCGCTGTCGCCCTCGAGTTCGCCGATCGCGGCGATCGTGAAGGCGCCAGCGGGGACCTCGAGGTCCTGGTCGAAGACGACGGTCTCGGCGTCGCCCGCGGCCGTGATCTCGATGCCGTAGGTCCCGGCGGGAAGCTCGAGGTAGTCGGTGACGTCGCCGAACGGCAGGTCCTCGATCGTGAGCTCGCCGTCGACGTAGACGTCGACGTTCGGGGCGTCCGGCGAGAGGTGGGCGACCCTGACCGAGGCCGACCCTTCTTCCTCGTCGTCGGCCTCGACGGTGACCATCGCGTCGGCGACGACCGGATCGCCGGCGTCGTTGACGTAGGGGCCGTCGACCTCGCCCTCGCTCTCGACGAACTCGTAGGCACCGCTGTCGTTCGAGTCCATGTGGGGCATCGCGATCAGCGTCTCGTCCTCTTCGAGCATCTCCCGGTCGAAGTCGGTGCCCGGGATGTCGCCGAACAGCGGGACCTCGACGTCGCTCATCTCGCCCGCCTCCATCGCCTCGCTCACGCCGATGACGCTCCCGAGGACCTCGCCGTCGAGCAGCGAACTGTCGTGGATCGTGACGAACCCGCCCTCCGGGAGCATCGCCTCCGCGACGGTGACCCAGGTTCCATCGGTGGTCTGGTCCTCGAAGGTGACCATCGCCGTGGCCTCCATCTCGCCGTCGGACTCGTTCATCCCGCCGGACTCGTTCATCTCCCCGCTTTCGTTCCCGCCGTCCGACTCGTTGTGGTCGTCGGCTACGACGTGCCCGACGCCGCCGAGGAGCACTGC
Organism: Saliphagus infecundisoli; assembly: GCF_020177375.1. Classification (GTDB taxonomy): domain Archaea; phylum Halobacteriota; class Halobacteria; order Halobacteriales; family Natrialbaceae; genus Saliphagus; species Saliphagus infecundisoli. Next base: position 5,216 of record NZ_JAIWHV010000002.1, read on the forward strand.
GCCACTGCCGATCTGAAGGAATCGCCGTCGTGTCTTATCTGTCATGGTTTGCCGTGCGTGTTCCGGTACGACAGTTCGAGAGTTGAGCACCTTTCCTAACTAGTAAGGGTTGCTCGCCGCCCGCTCGTTCCGATGGCCAACGGCAGCGGGTCCAGGCCGGGCCTCCCGGTGGCGGTTTCGGCCGGGAGCAGCGATACACTGAGGACGGTGGCGACCGAAAGCAGGGACGACGTGACTCGAACCGACCGGTCGGGCGACGACGCGCCGGAGACGGCACCCTGTCTCTCGTGTGGCGCGGAGACCCCGCTCCCCAAGGAAGTCCACAGCCCCGTCTGTTTCCGACCGCTCTGTGCGGACTGCGACGGCTCCGATTCCTGAGTTCGACGAGAAAAAAGGACGGAGAGGTCGACGGCGCGGGGGCCGGAAGTCGTACGGCCGGCCGTCTCAGGAGTCGTTGAGATAGACGCCGATGCGGACGATCCGCTCGTCTGCGTCGTCGAACTCGAAGACGTCACAGAAGCCGGCCTCGACGCGCCCGTCGTCGCCGTCGCCGGTTACGACCCCCTCCGCGACCGAAGCATCCTCGCCGTGGGCCCGCAGCGTGACCTGGTGGCTCGTGTTCGAGAGCCCCCGGACCTCCTCGAGATACGTTTCGAGGCCGGCGGCGCCCTCGAGGTCGCCAGCCAGCGACTCGTAGACGAAGTCGTCGGCGAGTACGGGTCGAACGCGCTCGAGATCGGCTTCGTCCATCGCGTCGAAGTAGGCGTCGATCAGGTCGTCGCGGTCGGAGTCGGACATGTCCGAGCGTTTGCCGCCGGCCCTATAAGAGTCCGGCGTCGTCGCCGACGATGATCCACGAGACGCCTCGATCCGAGACGGGAATTGACCTCCTCCCGCGCCTAAAGTCGCGGGAATCCCACCATGGGATTTCAGGCCGAGCGCGGCCCTAAGGTTTCAAGACGCATACGCTCCACACGTCTCTTGCTGGGTGTCAGCATCGGCTTGGCTGTCTTGCGGGCCGGTCAAACGGCCCCCTTCCTCAGCCGAGTCATCGCCATCCGTGTGTTCTCTTGAATGGCTCTCTCCGCCGAGGTAGCGGTCTGCAATATTGAGCGCGGCGTTGATGTCCGCGTGGTACTCCGAAACCCAACACTCCGAGTTGGAACACTTGAACGTCGCTTGGTCGGGGCGGTAGCCCTGTTCTCCGCAACAGTGGCACGTCTTCGAGGTGTACGCGGGATTCACCGTCTCCACACGAATCCCCTTCTCGGCGGCTTTGTAGCGGAGTTGGGCGTGCATCTTCGCAAAGCCCCATCCGTGCAAGCGCCGGTTCATGAACGCGCCGTAGTCCATGTTCTCGCGGATATGCGTCAAGTCTTCGAGGACCAGTATGGGGTTCTCGAATTGGTCGGCGTAGGCGACGACCTCCGACGTGACCGTGTGAAGGATGTGGTCGATGTGTCGCCACAACTCGTCGCCGTAGGATTCGGCGATACGCTCGCTTCCGCGTTGCTGCAGGCGTCGAGTCGCCGTGAAGTATGTCTCACGGAGTTGCCGTACTCGCTTCCCATCGTCGTTCCAGAGGTTGGGTGTAGCCGGGGAGCCGCGCTCGTCACGGTGACACACCGTTACCAAAGAGGCTTCCCCGATGTCTACCCCAATCGGCGTTTCGTCCGCCGAACTGGATCGTTCCTCCACGTCCCGAGTTGCGACGACGTGCAAGTACCACTCACCGCCACGGTCGAACAGCCGACACTCGCCCATCGTCGCGTCCCCCGCGTGCAACGCTTCCAGCCACTCTCGCTGTTCGGGGTTCGGTTGCGCGGGAAGCCACAGGTGGTAGTCGTCGTGGTGCGGGATTTTGACGTACCACTCGATGGCGTTCTGTGGTTTGTGGTCGAGCTTCGGACCTTCGTTCGTGAACCGAACCGCGTGGTCGTCGTGAAGCTCTTGCGCGTCGTAGCTTCCGCCACAGAGTTGTGGGACGTACTTCTTGAGCGCGTTCTTCGCGTATCCGCTCAGGTCGTAGTTTACCACCACGTCATTCGCTTCGGTCTGGGTGGTACAGTTGGCGTTGAACGCGGCTTCGAGAGCGTCTTGGTACGCCCGCTTTGTCTCGCAGAGTTTGCGGTGCTTGTGGGCGTTCGGCTCCACAAGCTTGAGTTCCAGCGTCTCGGTGAGTTCGGTCACTGTTCGTCCTCCTCATGACGCTGGATGTAGTCTTGAACCGTTTCGCTTGAGACGTGTCCTGCTGTTCCGGCGTAGTAGCCGCGCGCCCACTTGATTTTCTCGCCGTCGTGGTCGGCGTAGCGGTGGTTGTATTTCCGCGAACTGATGCCTTTGAACCAGTTGGCGAGAAGTGACGGGGCGTGCTTCGGTGGACTACTTACGAACAGGTGTACGTGGTCGGATTGGACGGTGAGGTCGACGATCTCCAATCCCTTTTCATCGGAAATTTCGTGGAGTATTCGACGCACACGGCCTGCTACCTCGTTAACCAGCACCGAGTTGCGGTACTTCGGCAACCACACTATGTGGTAGTTGAGGTCGTAAGTCGCGTGCCGTGTGGTCTTCATCCGCACTACACACTATGGTGAGAGGCGGTCTTAAAACTCCCGAGTGGCATGGGAAATCCGGCCGGTTGTAGCAACGTGGACCGGACGCACTATGCCTACCGCTCGACCCGCGCCTGAAGACGCGGGTATGCGCTCGCACTATGTATCACCGTCCCTCGAGTCGCACGGACGGCGGCGTCAGCGTCCGTCGGCGGCCGTCTTCGTCGGGCCGGCTGCTCCCGGCGAGGCGGATCGCTCGGTCCGCCCGCCCAGCGTCTCGAAGTCGAAGTTCTCGAACTCGTCGGGAACGACTCCCTCGACCGCGTAGACGTACAGCGCCGTCTTCGCGATCCCCCGGATCGCCTGTCCCAGGAGAACGGTGAAGACGACCGCCCCGCCCACCAGGACGACGCCGAGGAACAGCCCCGGGCCGGCGAACGCGCTCGCGACCGGCACGGAAACCGCGAGCGCGACCCCGACGAGCACGAGACCGATCAGCCCGACGATCAGCGTGATCCCGAATCCGGCACCGAGGGTTTCCCCCCAGGTATCCCTGAACGTCTCGCCGCTGCGTTCGAACATCGTGGTGACGGAGACGTCCTCGAAGACGATCACCGGGACGATGAAGAAGGTCAGGATCGACCAGCCGACCGCGAACAGCGAGCCCAGGAGCGCCGCGACCGGGTTGTCGGCGTCCTCCAGGGCCTTGATGACGATACTGACCGTCGCGGCGATCGCCGCCCAGGCGAGGATCGGACCGAGTCGGCCCCGTATCGCCCCGAGACTCTCCCGGAGCCCCGGTTCGCGGCCGTGGAAGGCCTCGTTGGCCGCGTAGACCAATGCGGCCGAGAAATAGGTGCTCGCGAAGGTGGTGACGAAATAGAGGACGAACAGGACGGCGTATTCGACGCCGCTCCCGAACAGGTTCGCGGCCAGCAGCGGGACCAAGAGAAGTGCGAGAAAGCAGAGGCTGGCGACGCCCGCGAGCAACGGAAACGCCAGCAGACGGGGGTGATCGCGGACTACCCCGAGGCTGTCTTTCGTCAGCGTCCACCCCGTCTTCAGCCGCTCGACGAAGCCGACCCTCCCCCGACCGATGTTCGACGACATACCTATCATACGCTCGCTTATTACGTAAACGTATTGGATATTCTATTGGTTTGGCCAGGGGATCGGGTTCAGTTATGTGAATCTTGCGATAGGAACTATCGGTGTCACCGACCCGGGTGTAAACGGCAGGCCCTCTCGCTGTTGAAAGGTGGAGTTCGGTGATCGCAACGGCTTAGTCGCTCTGTGGGACCAGTCCAAACATGACGGAGGTCCTGGCCGACGCCCAGCAGACGATCGCCGCCTCGCCGGAGCCGGCGGCGGAGTTCCGGGCCCTCTCCCGGGAGCGCCAGCGGGAGGTCTTCGTCCAGCTCCCCGACGCCGTGCGCGAGGCGGTCGTCGCGGACATGGACGAGGACCAGCTACACGGGTTCGTCCGCCGGCTGGATCCCGACGAGGCGACCGACGCCTTAGAGGTCGCCCACGAGGAGACCCGACAGGCGGTCCTCCGGCGGTTGGACGAGGACCGCCGCGAAGCGATCGAGTACCTCCTCGAGTTCGATCCCGAGAGCGCCGCCGGGCTCATGACCCTCGATTACGTCACCGTCGACGTCCGCCGGGGCTTCGGCGAGGTCAGGAAACGCGTCCGGCGCTACGAGGAACGCACCGGCCGTTTCCCGGTCATCTTCGTCCTCGAGAACGGACGGCTGCTCGGGGAGTTGCCCGGACCCGCACTGGCGATGACGAACGGCGACGGCGACGCGATCGACGACTACGTTCGGGAGGTACCGACCGTGGGCTACGACAGCGACGAGGAGGTGGTCTTAGAGCGCTTCCGGGAGAACCCCGAAAGCACGGTCGCAGTGGTCGACCGAGCGGACGGCGAGGACACTGTCCTCGGGGCGATCTACGCGGAGGACCTGCTTCGGCTCATCGACGAGGAGGCGAGCAGGACCCTCTACGAGTTCACCGGCCTCACCGAGGAGGAGAGCATTCTCGACGGCCCCCTCGCGAAGGTCCGCCGGCGGTACAAGTGGCTCATCGTCAACCTCGGGACAGCGTTTCTGGCCGCCGCCGTCGTCGGCCTCTTCGAGGACACGATCGCGGCGTTCACGCTGCTCGCAGTGTACATGCCGGTCGTCGCCGGGATGGGCGGCAACGCGGGCACCCAGTCGATGGCGGTCACCGTACGCGGGATCGCGTACGGACAGGTCTCCCTGCAGACCGGGGGACGGGCGGTCGTCAACGAGATCATCGCCGGAGCCGCGAACGGGGCGATCACGGGCGCGCTCGTCGCCGCCATCGCGACGGTGTTCAACCGGAGCCCGCTGCTGGGGGTCGTCCTCGGCGTCTCGATGGTCCTGAACCTCGTCATCGCGGGCTTCTTCGGGACGGTCATCCCGCTCGTGCTCGACCGGTTCGGGATCGACCCGGCGACGTCGGCGACCATCTTCATCACGACGGCGACCGACGTGCTCGGCTTCTTCATCTTCCTCGGGCTCGCACGCGCCATCCTGGGGATCTAACCGGCGATCCCTACCGCACGCTCGCCGACCGGCTACACTTTGTGACGGAAGGCCCGGAGCGCGTTCCGTCCGGTCTCGGTCAGCGACACCTGTTTCGATCGCCCGACGGACTCGATCCGTACGTAACCGTTCCCGACGAGCGGGTCGAGGATCCGGTTGTTCAACAGCGCGAACTTGGCCTTGTCGTTCGCCGGGTCCGTGGTCGTCAGGAAAGCGAGTTCCTCCTCCTCGGCGAAGTCGATCAGGTCGCTCTTCTTGGGCGTCGAGACGGCGTCGTCGGCCGAATCGACGTAGTCGAGCACCCGGACCTGGTCGGCCGTCGGCGTCTCGAGGGGATAAGAGGGGAGTCGTTCGGCCATCTCCATTCCCTCCGTCCGCGGGGTCTCCGCGACCGGATGGGACGCCGACTCGGGATGGACGTGATAGCCGCTCGCGTCGGTCGCCATGCACGCGAGCGCCGCGCCGATCGCGGCCAGTTTCGGCCCGCTCGAGACGTTGACCCGCACGATGTCCTCGCCGCAGGCGTCGATGATCGTCGTCGTCCGCCCGAGCACGTCGTAGACGTCCCGGAGGTCGACGCCGTGGGTCTCGACGGCGATCCCCCCTCCTTCGAGCGTGTCCGCGATCCGGTCGTGGTACGACGCCCGTTCGGCTCCCTCGAGGAGATGGACCGTGTCGGCGCCGTACTCGATCGCCGGCTCGGTGATCCGGTCGGCCTCGTAGCCGACCGGGGCGACGTGGACCTCATCGATCGATCGAAGTTCGGGATCGCCGCTCATTTTGAATAGTATAGAGAGTACAGATACTATAATAGTATCTATTTTTTAGATAGTATCCGGATAGAATTGAATAGACTACTGCCCGGATATCCGTCCATGCCACGCGAGGCAAACCGATCACGGTACCGGGACGCGGGGGAGCAAGCCCCCCAGCTCCTGGATCTGGTGGGAGACGAGTACACCCGCGAAGTGCTGTGTGCGATCGCAGAGCAACCCCGGAGTGCGACCGAGGTGGCCGCGGCGACGTCCGTGTCGAAGCCCACGGCGTTCCGGCGGCTAGATCGCTTGGAGGAGTTCGGACTCGTCGAGGGGGTGACGGTGATCGACCCCGAACACGGCCACCACCACGAGCGGTTCCGGGCGACGTTCAGGGGGGCCGTCGTGGAGTTCGGGAGCGAGGGGTTCTCGGTCGTCCTCGAGACCGACCCGGAGTGACCGTCGAAGAACGGGGCGGGTGCTCGCCGGGTCGAAACACGGAAAGAACCGACGGGACCGCCTCTCGTATCTTCACCTTGTCGCCAGAGACACTTAAAGAGAGTCAGGCCGAGGAGCCGACCCCGAGTTCGGGCAGGCTGGGGTCCCGGTAGGGGTTCCGTCCGTAGACGGCGCCGCCGAGGTCCTGATCGTCGAGTTGCTCGCGCAGGGTCCGCCGGAGCCGGTTCAGGCTCGTCACGTCGAGGCCGTGGTCCGCACAGAGCGAGACGAACTCCTCGTCGTCGGTGATCGACTCGAACCGGTCGTACAGCGCCGCGAGCCGGTCGGGGGACTGCTCGCCGATCCAGTCGTCGTCGTGGAGGCCGAGGTGGCGCTCGCGCTCGAGGTCGACGACGTGGCGGATCACCACCAGCGCGACCGTGGGGATCGCCCGCTGGCTGCCGAACGCGGTGAGATCGAGGTCGACCATGATCCCGATCGCGCGGTCGCGCTGCCAGGGGGTGAGCTCGAGGCGGCCACACAGCGCGTGGGTGAGTCGGAGCTTCTCCAGGCGATGGGCCCGCGCGCTGTAGCCCTCCATCGCGGGGTGGCGCTCGTCGTGGAGCCGCCGGACGTTCTCGCTTACGTCCTCGAGGGGCGAGCTCGCGCGGCCGATCCGGGTCGCACTTGGCGTGACCAGTCCCCAGCGGCGCGTGGTCTCGTCGCGCTGGAGGTCCGCACGCGCGACCGTACTGTCGCCGGGCCGCCGGCTGAGCGGGGCGTCGTCGGTCTCCCTGCGGGGCGCGTGTGCCTCGCCCGGAGTCGGCCGGGCCAGGTCGGTCTCCTCGTCGCTCATCACGACCCCGTACCCGCTGCTCGTAGTTGAAAGTATGGCTCCCCGGAGAACGTCCCTCGTATCTCCACCTTGTCGCGAGAAGTACTTAAACGACCGCGGGGCGGAGACCGTCAGTGGCCGACCGACGCGCCCGGATTGATCGTCGGGCGTCGCTTTCGAGGATGGCGACAAAAGCGAGAGATGAGGGTGACGTGAGTGGCGTCACGTGCCGGCTGTCTGGAGGGCCGACGTGTCGATAACCTATCCATACCACCATAACTGTTTGGATGGTGAATACGTTCGGGTCGACAACACGTTCCGGCCGACTCGAGTCGGTGTCGAGCGAGACCCACGCCACTCCGGCTATCGGCTCTCCTCGGGGAGCGCACCGCTTCGTTCGAGAAACTCCCGGGGAAGATCGTCGACGTCGCCGACCTGGACGCTCCACAGCGTCGCATAGAGCCCGTCGCGCTCGAGTAAGTCCTCGTGGGTGCCCGACTCGACGAGTTCGCCGTCGTCCAGCACGAGGATCCGGTCGGCGTCCCGGACCGTCGAGAGTCGGTGAGCGATCGCGAACGTCGTCCGCTCGGCGATCAGCTCCTCTAGGCTGTTCTGGATCACGGCCTCGGTCTCGTTGTCGACGTGGCTCGTCGCCTCGTCGAGAATCAGGATCTCGGGGTCCTCAAGGATCGCGCGGGCGATCGATATTCGCTGGCGCTGGCCGCCCGACAGCTTCACGCCGCGCTCGCCGACCATCGTCTCGTAGCCCTCGGGGAGGCGCCGGACGAACTCGTGGGCGCCGGCGACCCGGGCGGCCTCCCGGACCTCCCGGTCGTCGACGTTCTCCAGGCCGTAGGCGATGTTCTCCCGGACGGTGCCGTAGAAGAGGTAGGGGTCCTGGCTCACGTAGCCAATCGAGCGCCTGAGGCTCCGGGGGTCGATCTCCCGGACGTCGTGGCCGTCGATGCGGACCGAGCCGCCGTCGACGTCGTACAGCCGCATCAGGAGCTTCATCAGCGTCGACTTCCCCGCGCCCGTCGGCCCCACGAGCCCGACGTAGTCGCCGGCCCCGACCTCGAAGGAGACGTCCCGGACGACCGGCCCGTCGTCGTCGCCGGCGCGGTCGGCCTCGTAGGCAAAGGAGACGTTCCGGTACTCGACGTCGCCCTCGGCGGGTTCGAGGACGGTCGATCCCTCGTCGGCACGGATCGCGGGCTCGGAGTCGAGCAGCCCGACGATGCGCTCGCCGGCGGCCTCGGCGTACTGGTAGTCGTTGAGGATCTGGCCGAAGTTTCGCATCGGATAGATGAACCGCCGGGTGTAGGAGAGAAACATGACCAGGGTGCCGGCGGTGAGCGAGCCGGCGAAGAAGGGGTGGGGCGAGCCGAACATCACCCACCAGCCGCCGACCAGGAAGGTCGCGACGTAGCCCGCAGCCGTGATGAGCCGGATCGTCGGGAAGAACTTGATCCGGGTCGTGATCGCGTCCCAGTTCGAATCGAGATACTCCCGGGAGGCATCCGCGACCCGGTCGGTCTCGAACTCCTCGCGGTTGTAGGCCTTGACGACCGTGAGCCCGCCGACGTTGTTCTCCAGGCGGGAGTTCAGCCGGCCGACCGCCGAGCGGACGTCCTGGTACTTGGGGTGGATCAGCGCCACGAACCGGTAGCTCACGTACGCAAGCACCGGGATCACGAGCGTCGGGATGATCCCCAGCCGCCAGTTGATCGCGAGCATCACCGCGCCCATCCCGCCGACGCGGACGACGATCCGGATCCCCTGGTTGAAGCTATCGGTGAGAAAGCCCTCGAGCTGGTTGACGTCGTTGTTCAACACGCTCATCACCTCGCCGGTCTGTTTGTCGTCGAAAAACCCCATCCCACGGCGTTGCATCGCGTCGTAGGTGTCGACCCGGACCTCGTGTTGGAACCGCTGGGCGAAGGCGTTCCAACACCAGTCGTTGACCCAGCCCAGCCCGGCCTCGAGGACGTAGGAGGCCGCGAGCAGGGAGAGGACGAGGAGCAACTGCTCGCCGGGATCGGCCGGAAGCAGGCCGTCGGGGATCCCCCAGAGGGAGAACGCACGCTCGTCGAAGAACAGCGAGTCGATCGCGACCGCCAGGACGTACGCCGGAACGAGCTCCATCGCCCGCGAGAGCACGCTCGCGACCCCGCCGACGCCGAAGAGGAGGAGGTTGTCGCGGCCGTACGTACGGAACATCCCGGCGATCGCGTTCGTCTCCGTGGCCCTGATCCCGTCGAGCGAGCCGTCGGCCGGGGCGTCGGCTGACATCCGTCCCCGAGACGACTGCCGGCACCGTCAAAACGGTATCCTTCCCGGTGGAGACGCCCGGTTGTGGCGGGTCCCGCGGCTCCGGGGCCGATCGGCGGCGTCGGCTACCGCCCTGCCGGCGGGCCGGTCGCGGTTCGGCCGCCTTAGTCCGCGGCGCTCCCACGAGAGGCGCTCTTCACCGTCGGCGCTCCGGCGCCCCCCTCATCCGAATCGGCGTGTCTGGCACGGATGTGGGCCTTCATCGGCCGGTAGTCGGTCTCCCCGATCTCGAACACGCGGTCACAGAACGGACACTGCTGGTACATCCTTCCCTGTGTGAACGTATGACATCCTACTACTTCCCTCTTTTGCTCGTCGAACCGGTCGCCTCCGTCGGGAGGCGGCCGACGAGGGGACGGCGACGGACGAGGAGATGACGGTCGCCTACGTCGAGCGAGTGGCTCGGCGGAGGACCCGCTCGACCGTCCCCAGCCCGGGGCGTCCGTCCCGATGCCACGCGAGGAGGGCGGCCCCCGCGAGAGCGAACTCGAGGAGGAACCACGGCTCGCCGAGCGAGCCCGCAAGCAGGTCGGCGAGCGTCGGCGCGCCCTCCTCGTACTCGGTGACGGGGACGACGGGGTACAGCAGGTAGTTCACTTCCGTCCCCGACCAGAGTGCCGGGACGGAGTCGACGAGAGGGTGCGAGACCGCACCGATCCCGAAGGCGACCCCCAGTTCCGCCCGTCCCCGTCGCCTGGCCAGCCAGTAGACCGCGAGACAGATCGGAACGACGACGAGCAGCGAGTGTCCGAGGCTCCGGCCCGTCGGGAGGACCCCGGCGTACCACGCTAGGGGCTTGTCCACGAGGTCGGGAGCCTGGGTTCCGACGAGCAGGGCGACCGTCGGGAGCGTCGCCAGACGCCCGCCAAACCGGGCGCGCGCCGACAGCGAGTAGAGCAGATAGCCGACCGCGGCGTGTCCGAGCGGCCACATACCCCTCCGTTGGCGACGGCGGGAAAGTATCTGTCCATCGGCGCCACGCCGCGGTGACCCGTTGGCGTTCGGGAACGTTTAATACGCCGACGTAGTTGGAAGCGCACGGGCAATGGACTGGACTCTCGGTCGGGCTCTCGCGGCCCTCGTCGGTGGGATCGTCGTGACCACCGCGACGGTCGCCGTCGTGAGCGGAAACCCCGTCGCTTCCTACGTTCTCAACCGCAACTTCGCCCTTGGGACCGCGTGCATGCTACTTGGTGTCGTGCTCATCTGGTACCAACGCCCCGATCCCGACGAGGAGCCCTCGAGCTGAACCGGGTCCCGACCCGGACCTCGACCGGAGCAGGAACGGCGTGATAGCTATTTGGTACCACGTACCATAGTGGTTCGTATGGCAACCGACACTCTCCGCGAGGGCGTGTACGGGTCGATGTCGGCCACGTGGGGCGCGGGAGCAGCGGGCGGGCTCGTCGGCGGGGTCGGTATGGGGATCGTCCTCCATCTGGGCGCGAACATGATGCCCCTGATCGGGACCCTCTACGGGTGGCCGACGGTGCTCGGCGGCTGGCTCGGCCATCTGATCAACAGCGTCCTGCTCGGGCTGGTGTTCGCCGCGCTCGTTTCGCGCTGGCGGATCCACGACCGGATCTCGAACGTCGGCGAGTGGGCAATCACCGGCGTCCTCTACGCGGTCGCGATCGGACTGGTAACGGGCGGGATCATGCTCCCGATCACGGTGAACCTGATGGGGACCACCGACCTGCCGGAGCCGTTGCTCCCGGTCCCCGGTTTCGTCGGCGGGCTCCTCGTCGCCTTCTCGGCCGGTGTCGCCCACCTGGTGTACGGACTGCTGCTCGGAACGATCTACGGACGCGTCCACACGAGGGCCGTCGCCCGCCGGCCTTAGATACGTCAGTATCTGCAAAGCGCGTCGTTGAAACAGGAAGCCCTCCCTGCAAGCGCGAGCCGTCAGGCGAGCGATAGGGTAGTTCACACGACGAACTCCGCGCGCTCCTCGACGTCTGCCTCCATCGTGTTCAGGGCCGCGACCACGGTATACGTCCCCGGCTCCGACGGGGCCCAGCTCTCCGTGTACGTGCTTGATTCCCCCGGCACGAACGTCTCGGTCCGGAGCGCCTGAGTGAACAGCCGGCCGTCGCTCCAGCGCCAGCACTCCTCCCCGTCGCGGGAAATCGAGAAATCGGCCTCGAGCCCGCTCCGGAAGGTCACTTCGCGGGGCTCGTCGCCGGTGTTCGTGACGGTGAGGGTAAGCGCGACCGGATCGCCGGACTCGACTTCGAGGTCGGCGTCGAGGGCCATGGGCCGAGAACGGGGAGACCCGGTAAAGTCCTTGGCCCGAGCGCCGCGTTCGACAGGTCCTCCGGCCGTTCACGGCCACGAAACCACACTACGGCGTCGATGGCGTGGATGCAACCCGCGGCCTTTTGGTCCGCCCCGCCCTCTATACGACAGTGCAATACGGGGAGTTGACGGCGGTGTACGACCGTCTCGAGGCGACCGCCTCCACCCTCGAGAAGACCGAGATCCTGGCGGAGACGTTCGCCGACGCGGGCGACCTGCTCCCGGAGCTTTCCCTGCTCGCTCGAGGACGGCTGTTCGCCGCCTGGGAGCCCGACGAACTCGGCGTCTCCTCGTCGCTGACCGTCGAGGCGATCGCGACGGCCAGCGGTCTCCCCGACGAGCGCATCGAGGAGTGGTGGCGCGAGGAGGGCGATCTCGGCGATGCGGCTGCGCTGGCTGTCGAGAACCGGGTCCAAGCCACGCTCGTCTCCGACAGCCTCGACGTTCGCGAGGTCTACGAAACCCTCCGCGGGCTGGCCGACCACGAGGGCGCGGGGAGCCAGGACCGCCGCGTCGGCGAGATCGCGGGGCTGCTCGGCGACAGTGACCCCGACGAGGCCCGCTATATCGTCCGGACCACCGTCGGCGCGATGCGTCTCGGCGTGGGCGAAGGAACGATCCGGGACGCGCTCGCGGCGGCCTTTCTCGATGGCGAAGAGGACGCGGCCAGGGCGGTCGAACGCGCCTACGAGGTCACGAACGACTTCCGGACGGTGAGCGAGACGGCCCGCGAGGCGGGTCGGGAGGGACTCGGCGAACTCGAGATCGAACTGTTTCGCCCGATCAAGGCGATGCTCGCGAGGAAGGCCGACGGCCTCGAGGACGCCCTCGGCGGTACCGAACGCCCCGTGGTCGAGTACAAGTACGACGGAATGCGAACGAAGATCCACGTCCGAGAGGGGGAGGTCCGGCTGTTCACCCGCCGTCTGGAGGACGTCACCGCCCAGTTTCCCGACGTCGTCGGTGCCGTCGAGAAGGAAGTCGGCAGCGACCGCGCGATCATCGAAGCGGAGGTCGTCGGCTACGATAACGGAACGCCGATCCCCTTCCAGGAGTTCTCGAAGCGCATCAAGCGCAAGGAGGAGATCACGGAACTCGCCGAGCGGTATCCGGTGACGGTCCACGCCTTCGACCTCCTCTACGACGACGGCTCGCTTCTGGAATCACCCCTCGTCGAGCGTCTCGACCGCCTCACCGAGGTGCTCGAGCCGGAGGGAACCGTCCGGCGGGCCGAGAACGTCCGACCCGACTCCCTCGAGGCGGCGAAGACGTTCTACGAGGACGCGCTCGCGGCGGGCCAGGAGGGAGTTGTCGTCAAGAACCCCGAGGCGCCCTACCGGCCCGGATCACGAGTGGGATACATGCGGAAGGTCAAGCCGACGATGGAGCGCCTCGATCTCGTCGTCGTCGGCGCGAAGTGGAGCGAGGGAAGAAAGAGCGACTGGCTCGGCCGGCTTCGGCTCGCGTGTTTCGACGACGAGCGCGGGGAACTCCGCGAGGTCGGGCGGCTGTTCTCGGGGCTGACCGACGACGAACTCCGCGAGATCACCGCCAAGCTCGAACCCCTAGTCGAGTCCGCAGAGGGCCGAGCCGTGACCGTCCGCCCGGAGGTCGTCATCGAGGTCGAGTACGAGGAGATCCAGGCCTCCGAAACGTACGATTCGGGCTACGCGCTCAGATTTCCCCGCTTTTCGGGGTTTCGTGAGGACCTCGGGCCCGAGGACGCCGACGGCTTCGAGCGCGTCCGGGAACTCTACGACGACCAGCATCGGACGGAGGGAGCGTAGATGGTCCGGGACGGCGCGGTCAGCCTGCGGGACGGGATCCGAATCGAGCTCTCGGATGGGAAGACGGTCGTCGCCGACGCGACCGAGCCCGCGGGCGACGTCGCCGTCCTGAGCCACGCCCACGGCGATCACCTCTACTCGCAGGCTCCGAGTGAGGTGATCTGCTCGGAACTCACCGCGCGGCTCGCGGCCGCCCGCCGACGGGACGAGGGGAAACTCGTCCGGGGGAGCCACCCGACGATCGAGCAGGTGCCCGCGGGCCACGTCCCCGGCTCCTCGGCGACGATAATCGAGGACGAGGGGACGACCTACCTCTACACCGGGGATTTCTCGCCCCGGGAGCGGTTCGGGCTGGCGGGGTTCGACGCCGAGGCCGTCGCGGCCGACTACGACGTGGACGTCCTCGTTACGGAGACGACCTACGGGACGCCCGACTACGTCTTCGACGCCCAGCGCGAACTCGAAAGGCGGATCGTCGGCTGGCTCGACGACCAAGACGGCCCCGTCGTACTCTTCGGCTACACGCTCGGGCGCGCCCAGGAGATCGAACGCCTCGTCGCCCGCTCGGAGCGCGAGCGGCTGTTCGTCACGGAGGCGATCGAGCGACTGAACGGGGTGATCGCGGAGGCGTGGGGGACCGACTTCGGCGCCCGTCGCTACCGCCGCGAGACGGCCCTGAATCCCGAGGACGCGCTCGTCCTTCCCGCCCAGACGAACAAGCTCTCGTTCGTCGATCGGATCGTCGAGGCCACCGGGGCCGTGACCGCGGGCTTCTCCGGGTGGGCGATCGAGGAGTCGTTTCTGTATCGAGGCGGGTACGACGAGACGTTCGTGCTCTCGGATCACGCCGACTTCTCGGAACTCGTCGCGACCGTCGAGACGCTGAATCCACGGCAGGTATACACCACCCACGGCTTCGCAGACGCGTTCGCGACGCACGTCGAGACGGAGCTGGGGATCGAGGCCCGATCGCTGAAGGAAAACCAAACGTCGCTCGGCGAGTTCTGACGGCGGATGACCGGTCCGGTAATGTGATGATACTGTCGTGGGAACCGACGGAAACGAGCAGTTACCGGCGCGACACGTCTGACGTAGGCTTAAGTGAGTCGGGGATAGTGCTACGCGCAGCCACCTAACGGTGCGTGGAGGATCTAAAGGATGGGATTGCTTACAGGACTCAGGGACAGCCTCTCTCGCGTTACGGACCGCCTGTTCTCCGAGCAGGAGCCAAAGCGGATCGGTATCTACGGCCCGCCGAACGCCGGGAAGACGACGCTCGCCAACCGCATCGCCCGCGACTGGACCGGCGACGCCGTCGGCGCCGAGAGCCACATTCCGCACGAAACCCGCCGGGCCCGCCGGAAGGAGGACGTCGAGATCGAACGCGACGGGAAGACGGTGTCGATCGACATCGTCGACACCCCCGGCGTGACGACGAAGGTGGACTACGAGGAGTTCACCGACGAGATGGACAAAGACGACGCCGTCCGGCGCTCCCGGGAGGCCACTGAGGGCGTCGCGGAGGCGATGCACTGGCTCCGCGAGGACGTCGACGGCGTCATCTACGTTCTCGACAGCGCCGAGGACCCGATCACCCAAGTGAACACGATGCTGATCGGGATCATCGAATCCCGGGATCTGCCCGTCCTGATCTTCGCGAACAAGATCGACTTAGAAGAGTCGAGCGTCAAGCGCATCGAGGACGCGTTCCCCCAACACGAGACGGTGCCGCTGTCGGCCAAAGAGGGCGAGAACATGGACGAGGTCTACGAGCAGATCGCGGAGTACTTCGGGTGATCAGATGCCGGAAGCCACAACCGACGGCGGCGACGGGGTCCAGATCGACCTGATCAGCGGCCAGCGCATGGAGGGGAAGACGAGCATGGAGAAGGTGCGGATGATCCTCGACGGCGTCCACGAGGGCAACATCGTCATCCTAGAGGAGGGGTTGACCCCCGACGAGGAGAGCAAGCTGATCGAGGTGACGATGACCGAGATCAACCCCGAGGAGTTCAACGGGATCGAGATCGAGACCTACCCGCGGCCGAGTTCGGACAGCCCCTCGTTTTTCGGTCGGCTGATGGGCAAGGACGGCCCCGACACGAAACTGACCGTGATCGGGCCGGCCGACCGGATCGAGACGCTCCACAAGGACGAGACGCTCATCAGCGCGCTCGTCTCCCGGGACTGAGATGCCCCACCAGTGTACGAACTGCGGCCGCCGGTTTCCCGACGGGTCCAAGGAGATGCTCTCGGGCTGTCCGGACTGTGGAGGCAACCGCTTCCAGTTCACCCCCGACGCCGACGGCGAGGAAGCCGACGCGGGAACCGAGGGCGACAGCGGGGCGACCGGCGAGGGGGCCGATACCGGAGCCGACGACCCCGCCGGCGACGAGGCGGTCGGCGAGAAGTCCGGAACCGTCTCGCGGGCGGCCGCGACCGTCCGCGACTGGATGTCCGAGTCGGGGGCGGGTAAGCCGGACCCGAACGACGGAGCGGACGCCGAGCCGGACCGACCGACCGAAACCGAGGCCGCCGAGACCGACGACAGGGACCCGTTCGCGGAGTGGCCCGAGACGGCGCGTCCGCCCGAGGACCGGAGCGAGGAGGCCGACGACGCCGAGAGCGCGAACGCCGACCGCGAGGTCGAGGCCGACTGGCCGGACCCGCCCGGCGAGGACAGCGCCCAGGCCGACGCCCGGCGGACCGTCGTCGGGCCCGACGAGCTCCCCGAGGATGCAGAGTCGGCGACCCCGCCGGACGACCGCACGGAGGACCGGCCCGACCACGGTCGGGTCGTCAGCGAACCTGAGGACGATGACCAGCCCTCGGTGGACGAACTACGAAACGAGCTGAACGAGCAGTTCGAGAGCATCAAGATCGTCGAACCCGGCCAGTACGAGCTCAACCTGATGGAGCTCTATGACCGCGAGGAACACATCGTCTCGCTCCAGGAGGACGGCCGGTACGTGATCGACGTCCCCGACTCCTGGGTCGACGCCGACGAGTAGCGGGGCGTCCCCGCCCGCGAACCCCGCCCCACAGCACCACCCCCGTTTCTTCTCCTGTAGATCGTTCTTCAACGGCCGTTTCGAGGTTTCTCGTGCGTGGATCGTTTGCATACGAAACGGTGGTGTGTCACGAGGAAGGAGCTCCCTCCGCGCGGTCGCCGCGGACCGCCGCCACGGGCGTCGAAGGATGGATTTATGCGAGCCCGAAGATAGGTCCCGGGCATGAGCACCGCGACAAAGATCGTCCTCGCGACGGTTCTCGCTTCTGCACTGCTGTCGATCCTGCTGGTCGTCCAGATGGTCTTCGGCTGATGTTCACGCCCCGGGAGCTCACCCCGGCCATCGAGGCCGTCCGGACCGAACACGCCCCCGAGACCGTCGTCCTCGACTGCGATCGAGACTTCGAGACGCTGCCGGCGGCTCGGGCGGAGGAACTCGGGCTCTTCGTCGACGGACTCGAGCCCGCGAGCCATCCCGACGACTGGCTCCCCGAGGACGCCCCCGAACTCCTCGTCCGGTACGCGGGCGAGGCGTTCACGGTCGGGCTGCCCGGCGACGGCAGCGTCGCCTGGACCCGACAGACGACGCCCCCTGCAGTGATCGTCAAGGCCCGGGTCGAGGGGACTCCCGAACCGTTCCTCGAGTTCCTGCTCGCGGAGGCCATAGTCGAGGTCGGTCTCGAGATCCCCGAGGCCTTCCTCGGGTTCTTCGGGGAGGAGTACCGCGCTCTGGATCGGGCGACGCCGCTCGATCCCGCGGGAACCTACCAGCTCGCCGCCGCGCTGTACGACGGCTGGCAGGGGCTGTTGACCCGGCCCGTCTTCGCCGGGTGGGAGACGGGCGACCACCCCGAACTCGGCGCGGCCTGGGCCGACGCGGGAAGCCGGCTCGAAGGACGAGTCGCGGGACTCCCCGGGGCAGTTGCCCGCGGCGAGACCGAGTTTCCGGAGGCGACCGAACTCGCCTGCGGGGCGATCAAACACGGCCTGGAGCTGCCGGCGCCGTTCGCGGCGCTGGACACCGCGGCCTACCGCGAACACGGCGCCTCCTACGCGGTACGGTGGGCGGAAAAGACGTTCGACGCTCTGGAGTAGCTACTCCTCGGTTTCGCTGCCGTCCTCGGCGACCCGCTCGAGGACGATCCGCTCGTCGAACCCGCCCCGTCGCTCCCGTTTCTCGCGTCTGAGCTCCGCGAGGCGCTCGGGGTCGATCCCCTCGAACGCGCGGATCGCCTCGACGACCGCGAGCACGTCGGCGAGCTCCTCGGGGTCGCCGCTCTCTTCGAACTCCGTCGCCTCCTCGACTACCTTCTCGCGGAGCCGGCGGTCGTACTCGTCGTCATCGGCGCGGTGCGTGATCGGGGTCTCGCCGTCGGCCTCGATGATTTCGGGGATCCGGTCGCGAACGAGCTTGTCGTAGCGGGTCACGCCTCTAGAACTCGACGGTCGTCGCCCCGTCCTCCGCGAGGTCGATGACGCCGTCGAAGCGGTCGCGAAACTGTGCGACGACGTCGTCGTCGTGGACCTCCTCCGAGAGGTGAAAGAGCCCGATGGCGTCGTGGGCCGCGAGTTCCTCCATGATCCGCTCGACGGCCTCCAGGGCGGCGTCATCGCCGGCGTAGTAGGCGAGTTCGGTCACCGAGTCGAAGCTGACCCGGAGCTTCCCGTCGTGGTCGTCGAGGAAGCCGGCGACCTGTTCGACGATGCCGTCGACGTCGTCGGGCGCAGCGACGTAGTGGACGTTCTCGCCCGACCGGCGCGAGTAGCCCCGCTCGATGCTCAGCGTGTCGAGGATGTCGGCTTTCGCCTCGTCGACGTCGTAGTGTTCGAGCTTCTGTTTGACCTCCCGGGCGGTGGTCCGGGTCGAGATCACGAGGAAGTGGTCGGTGTCGGCCTTCAGGAACTCGGTGTCGATGCGGTCGGTTTCGCCCGTGCTCGGATGGAGGAGGAGGATCCCCGTCCCCCCGGGGACCGTCTCCGGCGTGTCGTCGATCTCGAGGGCGTACTCCATACTGGGCATACCGACTGCCGGGATGGACTTAAGCGTGCGGATCCCCGCCAGCCTGGGCGGCGAGCCGACGCCCTACGCGACCGAGAGCCCGGGCGATCCCCCGTCCCGATCCACACCCCCGAGACCACTGACGCTCGTGTCTCCTCGAGGCGAAGCGATCGGGGGCCCTCCCCCGAGAAACGCGGAAGGCGACGGCCGACGACGGTCTCCGTCCCGATGCCCACGGGATGTCCGGCCTCGACCCTCCACCCGATGGTTTTAGGCCAGCCTAAAGAGTTTGTCGGTCGCGCGGAAGCGAACCGCACTTGCCCCCTCGCAACCGACGCCCGGTCATGAGCGTTCGCGAGGAGTTCGACGAGTGGGCCGCAGACGGCCGGGATCGAGGAATGGAGGAGCGCCACTGGCACACCGCCAAGGGTGCACTCGCGCGGATACCGGTCGAGTCGGGCGAGACGGTCCTCGATCTGGGGTGTGGGAGCGGCTACGCCGGCCGCGCGCTCCGGGAAACCAAGGGGGCGGGACGGGTCTACGGTATAGACGGCGCCCCGGAGATGGCCCAAAACGCCGCCTCCTACACCACGGATCCGGGAGTCGGGTACGTCGTCGGTGACTTCGAGTCCCTCCCGTTCGCGACCGACTCGATCGACCACGTCTGGAGTATGGAGGCCTTCTACTACGCCGGGGACCCCCACCGAGCGCTGTCCGAGATTTCCCGTGTCCTCCGGCCCGGCGGCACGTTCGTCTGTGCGGTCAACTACTACGAGGAAAATCACCACTCCCACGGCTGGCAGGAGTCGATCGACGTCGAGATGACCCGCTGGAGCCGCCGGGAGTATCGCGAGGCGTTCCGGGAGGCGGGACTGTACGTCGCCTCCCAGGACAACCTCCCCGACCGCGAGGTCGAGATTCCCGACGAAGGCGAGTTCCCGACCGACGACTTCGAGAGCCGGGAAGCGATGGTCGAACGCTACCGCGAACTCGGGACCCTGCTCACGGTCGGCGTCGCGCCCTGACGCCGGGACTACTCCGCGACGCGGCCGAGGAGATCACTCGAGGGCCCGTCGGAACACCCGTTCCGCGACTCGCTCGCCGAACAGCTCGTCCTCGCGCTCGGCGACCGGCTCGTAGCCGCGAGCACGGTAGAACGCGATCCCGACCTCGTTGTCGGCGAGCACCCGCAGCCGGACCGCGTCGTCGCCGGCCCGACGGCGCTCGCGCTCGAAGGCGGAGAGGAGGGCGGTGCCGATCCCCTCGCCCCACAGGTCGGGATCGGCGTAAATCGCGCCGAGGACGGCCACATCCCCCTCTCCTTCGCCGTCCGGACCGCCGCTGGCGTAGCCGACGACGTCCCCGTCCTCGGCCACCAGGTACGTGACCTCGTCGCGATCGACGAACTCCCGGACCTGATCGGGGTCGTACCATTCTTCGAGGGCGCAGTCGATCGTTTCGCCGTCGAGAATCCCGTTATAGGCGGCGTTCCAGCTCCGTTCGGCGACATGGCGGATCCCCGTGACGTCCTCCGGGGTCGCGGTGCGGATCGTGGGGTCCGTCATGACCGGCCGAACGCGGCCCAAGAACGTAGTTCCGACGGTCAGTCGTTGACGATCGCCGTCTCGAACTCCCCACCGACTCGGGCGACGCCGGCCGCACAGACCGCATGCTCGAACGCGAGGTCGTAGGCTTCGCGGGCGGCCGCCTTCGCACTCTCGGCGTCGAACTCGAAGGCCTGGGGGCGGTCGTGCTCGTAGGTCGCCACCAGCGTCGGTTCGGACACTGCTTCGACGAGGAGGGCGTCCCTGCGGACGATCCCGACGTAGGCCTCGTCGCCGTTTCCGGCACTGCCCCCGCCGATCGTCGCCGCGATCCGCGGCGTGTCGTAGTCGTCTTTCTCGTAGTCGAGTGCGAGCAGGCTCGCCGCGAGCGCGTCACGGGCGGGGTAGCCCCGTTCGAGTTTCTCGGCGATCGGATCGACGTGGGAGCCGTTGCCGAACGCGGTCGTCTCCCCGTTGGGAGTCTCGACGACCCGTAGGCAGTTGTAGCCGACGTAGGGGTTGTCGGTCTCGGGAGCCTCCGCCGTGGGGCCAACGGTCAGGGCCTCCCCCCGGTCGTCGATCCGGCGGTTCGGGAACGATCGCGAGGAGACGCGGTAGGCGCCGATCTCGGGACCAACCAGCAGGAAGCGTCCGATGTACATATGCGTGGGTGCGCGAGAGCGGGGAAAAGGCGTGTCGGTTCCGGAGCGAGGCCATCATCCGGCCATAGATTTATGTCATATTGTGTGATTATCGACGGCATGGTGACGGAGGTTGACTGCCTCGAGGCGTTGCAGGAGGCGGCCGAACGACTCGGCGAGTCGCCGACGAAAGCCGCTTACGAGGAATTAGAATTGACACCGGCTTCGGCGACGATTATGAAAACGCTAGGCGGATGGAACGCGGCAAAGGAACGTGCTGGATTGGAAACCTTCGACCGAGGCGCGACCGGTGATCAGGCCATTCAAGCGAAACCGACCGAGGTTGAGCTCCCTTCCGGTGTCGAATGGGACGAACTCACAAGCCAACAGCGTTGGTACTACAAGAACCAGGAGGAACGGATCGAGCGCAAAGATCGCCGTCGAGCAGAGATACGCCGGTGGCTCTACCAATACAAAGACCAGAACTGCAAATGTACCCGATGCGATGAAGATAGGCCACTCTGCTTGGATTTTCACCATCCAAACGAGAAAGAACGGAGCGTCGCGACGATGGTCGTGAACGGACATTCGAAAGAGAGCATCCGAGAAGAAATCGAACGATGCGTAGTTCTCTGTGCGAACTGTCATCGTCTCAATCATCTCGACGCACCCGAAAACTCTGAAGCAAAACCGTAACCCGACAACCATAAGTAGGAATCTGCCCAACGATCGGATGCGGTTTCAGTCCCCTAGGGTAGTGGCCAATCCTGAAGCCTTCTGGGGGCTTCGACACAGGTTCGAATCCTGTGGGGACTATTTCTCGCACTTCGCCTCGAACCCAACCCTTTCGCAGTCCATCGGTTTCCACCCGAAACAAAGGGGTTTGAACCGGCCGAAATCGACCAGAAGTCCTATCCTTTCCAGGGCCCAACTCGGTTTCGATGAACAGGCGTACGTTTCTCGCGGTCGGCGGGGCCGCGGCGATGGGTGGCGTTGCGGGGTGTCTGGGTGGCAATGGGGGCGGCGACAACGGGACGCCAGCCAACGAGTTCGACTACGAGACCATAACGACCGATGGGACCGACGTGCCGTTGGCGCCGGTCACGGACGTCTACGAGTGGTACGAGAACGGGGAAGCGGAGTTCGCGGACGCGCGCGGCCGCGCCCAGTACGATGGAAAACGCATCGCGGGCGCGGTGTGGTCGCGTGCACCGGACGGCGTCGAGGACGACCCGGTCGAGGAGTGGGCTACGGACACGCGGATCGTCACCTACTGTGGCTGTCCCCACCACCTCTCCTCCCAGCGCGCCGCATCGCTGATCGACGCGGGCTACGAACACGCCTACGCGATCGACGAGGGGCTGGGTGGCTGGGAGAAAAACGGCTACCCGCTCGAGGGAACGGACGTCGAGACCGAACGTATGACCTACGAGATCCACGGGACGGCGAGCACGGAGTACGCCGGCGAGATGGTCACCATGAAGCAGGTCGGCGTCGATCGCCGCGAGGCGGCGCCGATCGGCGACGACGGCTCCTACGCCCTCCAGCTCCACTACGCCGGCTCGACCGAGGACCGATTCCGGGTCGAGGCCCCGGAGTACACCGCCGAGGGCACGCTCGCGGAGCTGACCGACGGGGTCGTCACCGCCTGAGCGACGGGTTCTCGCCGTAGGCCCCCTCCCGCTGGAGCGCCCGCCGGTCCCGGAGCACGTCCGGAGTCCGGCAGATCCCCGGCGCGCCGGTGGCCTGGGGCACCGTACAGTTATTACAGCTCTCACAGAGGACCCGCGCGTCGGGGTCGACGGCCTCGCCCGCTTTCGTCCCGTCCTTCCCCGTATCGCCATCGGCGAGCAACCGTGCCCCCAGTCGCGGCTCGGCGTAAAAGGGTCGGGCCATCCCGACGGCGTCACAGGCCGGATCGCCCTCGGCGCCCAGCAGCCGATCGATTTCCCCGCGCCCGCGGATCCCGCCTTCCGCGAGAACGGGAATCGAAACTCGCTTGCGGACCCGTCGACAGAACTCTCCGTTCCAGGCCGGCTCGAAGTCGTAGAGGACGGACTCCAGTCGGTTGCCCGCCGCGACGAGCCGGCGCCGCAGGGACCCTCCGAACGCCGCATCGTACCCCTCCCGAAGCGCCTCGGATTCCCACGCTCGCTCTGGATACTCGCCGCGGACGATGCTCATGTCCCAGACGACGGAGGTTCGGACGGGGACGACGGCGTCGTAGCCAATTCGCTCGAGCCGGCGGGCGATCTCGATTCCGTCCTGCAGGGAGAGCTTCCGGCGGACGGCCGGCGTCGCGGGCGTCTCCGCGGGCACCTTCGTGACCAGCGGAATCCCTCCCGCTCGCTTTCGGATCTCGTCGTGGACGACCTCGAGAAAGCGAAGGCGTGCCTCGGGCGAGCCGCCGAACTCGTCGTCGCGGCGGTTGTAAAAGGGCGAGAGGAACTGCTGGACGATCCCCATGTTCGCGCCCGCGAGGTGGATCCCGTCGTAGCCCGCGTCGGCGGCGTACCCCGCCGCGCGGCCGAAATCGGCCGCGAGCTCGTACACCTCCCCCGTGTCGAGGACGTCGGGATCGTACTCGAGAACGCCCGCCCGATCCAGCGCCCGGAGCTGCCAGGGCGGGTCCGAGACCGCGAGCTGTTCCAGGTCGGGATGCTCGCGGCGAAAGTCGGCGTGCCAGGTCTCCATCGAGCGCAGCCCGCCGTGTTCGAGCTGGAGGAAGAGCCGCCCGCCCGCGTCGTGGATCGCCTCCGTGAGCCGCGAGAGCCGGGAGACGAACTCGGGGTCGTGGACCCGCGTCATCCCCGGCGCGGCACAGCCGCCCTCGCCCCGGACGATCGTCGCGCCCTGAAAGAGCAGGCCGACGCCCGACTCCGCGGCCGGCAGCAGCTCCTCGATCAACCGGTCTACGGCGTCGGGGCCGTTGCCGGCACACTCGAGCAGCGGCGCACGATAGAGCCGGTTGGGCACCTCACAGCCGCCGATTTCGAGGGAGTCCTCGAGCGTTGCCATGACTCTCCTTCCGGCGACGGCTACAAGAGCGTGCCGTCCAGGAGACCACCACCGCCATCCGGAGCCCTTTCAGCCACCCCGCCGTTCAGACGACCATGGCTCCGGTCACGCGGCTCGTTCTCGACGTACTGAAACCCCACGACCCCGGCGTCGTTCCCTTCACGGCCCGCCTCGGCGACGTAGAGGGGATCGACGCGGCGACCGCGACGGTCGTCGAGGTAGACGAGCGCGTCAAGACCCTCAGGGTTACCCTCGCGGGCGAGGATCTCGACCTCGGGACGATCCGCGAGGAAGTCGAGGACCTGAGCGCGTCGGTCCACTCGATCGATCAGGTCTCCTGTGGCTCGCGAACCGTCGAGGACCCCCTGCTGGGCGAGTGAGGATGTCGGACCGACTCGCGAGGGTTCGGCGCGTCATAGAGAAGGGCGAGGTCCGGTCGATCTCCCGGCGGTACTTCATCTCGAACGGGTTCGACGGCACGCTCACGAGCATCGGCGTCGTCGTCGGCGCCTACCTCTCGGGGATCGACCAGGGACTGACCGTGGTCGCTATCGGTCTCGGGGCGGCCGTCGGCCTCGGCACCTCGGGCGTCTGGAGCGTCTGGGAGATCGAACGCGCGGAGGGCCTCGCCGAGCGCGAGCGGATCGAACGCGCGATGCTGACCGAACTCGGAGACACACGCCTCCAGCGCGAACACCGAACGGCCCGGGTCGTCCACGCCACCGCGAGCGCGGTCGGGCCAGTGCTCGCGGTCGTACTGACCCTCGTGCCGCTCGCACTCGAAGGTGTGCTTCTGACGATGGGACAGGCCGTCCTGGCGTCGCTTCTCGTCGGGATCACGATCCTCGCTGGGTTCGGCGTCTACCTCGCCTCGATCTCCGGCCAGCAGGTGTACTGGGCGGCAATCCGGATGGCGCTGGCGGGGGTCGTCGTCGCCGCGATCAACGTCTTCCTGCCGGGGTGAGACCGTCACTTCTCGACGACGAGCAACGCCACGCGCTCACGGACCAGGTCCTCGAAAACCGCGTCGGTTGCCGCCCGTTCGGCCGCCGTGATCTCGAAAAAGCGCTCGATGGTCGCCTCGTCGCCCCCCATCGCCTCCCGATCCCCGACGAACGCGTCGAGCCCCCGCAGGTCCGCGAGCGCCCCGACCTCGTCGCCGCCGTCGATCAGAACCACGGCGTCACACTCGCCCTCTCCCACGCCCATCTCGAGGGCGCGGTCGATCTGCCTGCGTCCGGCGGCGTACAGCAGGATCTCGACCGCGCGGTCGCGGGCGATGGCCTCCTTGCGGGCGATCGCTCGGTCGGCGAGTTCGACCGCCCGCCGGAGGTGGGCCTCTCCGGCGACGTAGCGGGCGTCGAACGCCTGTATCGTCGCGCCGTGGGTGTCGCCGATCTCGCCGAGCCGGGCGACGAACCGATCGAGGTCGTCGATCGAGAGCCGACAGGGCAGTAGCTCCATCAGAAGTCACCGAGGTCCGCCTGGCTCTCAGGGAACTCCTCGTCGGCGCGGGCGTCGGAGTCGGGTGCCTCCCGCGCCGCGACGACCGGCTCGACGCCCTCCATCGAGGAGTCCTCCCGACCCGCGTTCTCGAGGACGGTCTCGGCGGTTTTCGTCCCCTGGAGGGCCCCGAGAACGACGCCCTTGTCGGCGTTTCTGAGCGCCGCGGGGGTCTCGATCCCGGCGGCGTACAGCCGGCGGGCGCGCTTTCGCCCGACGCCCCGCACCGAGACGAGTTCGAGCAGTTCCTCGCTCACCCCGTGTTCGACTCGCGCGCGAGCCTCCCGGACGGCGATGGTCCACTCGCTTCCGATCTCGCTCGCGAGCGACTCCGCCGCGCCCAGGAGCCACTCCGCGGTGTCTACCTTCCCGCGGAGGTCGCCCGGGCCGATGCCGTACCGATCGGTGAGTTCTCCCTCGTCGTCCTCCTTCGCCCAGTCCTCGAGGAGTCTGCCGGTCTTCAGGGCGGCGAGCCAGTCCTCGAAGCGGTCGTCCTCGAACTCGCTGGGGGCCTCCCCCAGGAGTTCGGCCTCGCGCTCGTAGTAGATCTCGCCGAACAGCTCATCTTCGCCCGACCGGAGGTAGAGCTCGTACATGTCCGGCGTTCGGGAGATGAGCTGGTAGAGCCCGAAGGCGGTCGGGCGCTCGTCGGCGTCCTCCAGGCCGTGGACGATCGTCGCGGCGCTCATCGGATCGAGGTAGAGCCGCGAGACGGTGTGGCCCAGGCTCGTGGCTCGCAACTCCTCGTCGCTGTCGAGTTCGGAGGCGGGGGTGAACGCCCCGCCAGCGTCGCTCTCGGCCTCGTCGTCCTCCCCGTTTCCGTCGCCCTCGGGTCCGCGCTCGACGAAGTCGTTCGACTCGAGGTACGCGAGGACGGTGTCGGTCACCGTCTCGAGGCGGCCCGGTTCGGCCGACTGGCTCGCATAGAGGGTCTCCTCCAGGAAGGCGAGCAGGCCCTCGCGGGTCCGGGCGAACCCGGACGCGATCGTCGCGAGCACGTGGGTCCGCAGGGCGGGTTCGGCGGCGAGTTTCGACCTGACTGGCTCGGGATCGGCCCAGACGTAGCGGTCGAACAGCTCGTCGCGCTCGTCGTGGCCCTTCGCGAGCAGAACGGCCTCCCCATACGGATCGAGTCCCGGACGCCCGGCACGGCCCATCATCTGGTGGACCTCGAGGACGTCGAGAGGGGCCATCCCGCCCGCGGTGGGATCGTACCGGCGCCAGTCACGGACGATCACGCGCCGGGCGGGGGTGTTAACGCCCGCGGCGAGCGTCGGCGTCGCCGAGATGACCTTGAGCAGACGCTCGCGGAAGGCGTCCTCGACGGCGCTTCGCTGGGAACTCGACAGACCCGCGTGGTGGAAGGCCGCCCCGCGTTCGACGCAGTCGGCGAGATCCGCGCTGGTCTCCGTGTCGCTTCCCTCGCGGATTCCCTCGGCGAGCTCCTCTAACTCCGCGCGTTCCTCGCCGGTGAGTTCCCGGTCGGTGACCGCTCCCAGCCGGTCGGCGGCGGACTCGGCGTTGCGCCGCGAGTTGACGAAGACGAGCGAGGAACCGCCCTCGCTTACGATGTCGCCGACGAGCGCCGCCTCCTGGCTCTCGTTTCCGGAGACCGGCACCTCCCGACCGTCGCCGTCTGCGAACTCGATCGCCGACCCATAGTGGACCCCCGTCCGGAGGTCGATCGGCCGCCAGTCGGTCTCGACGAGTTCGGCGTCGAGCCAGTCGGCCATCTCGCCCGCGTTGCCAACCGTTGCAGAGAGCGCGACGACCTGGAGGGCCTCGTTCAGCCGGCGCAGTTTCGCGAGGGTCACCTCGAGGGTCGGCCCCCGACTCCCGTCGTTGATGAGGTGGACCTCGTCGCTGACGACGCAGGTCAGGTCCGTGAGCCAGGAGGCGCCGTTTCGCACGAGCGAATCGACCTTCTCGCTGGTCGCGACGATGACGTCTTTCTCTACGAGCCATTCACTAGTCGATTCGTAGTTGCCCGTCGCGACGCCCACATCGACGCCGAACGCACCGTAGGCCTCGAACTCCTCGCGTTTCTCGCTGGCGAGCGCCCGCAGCGGGACGATGTACAGTGCCGTCCCCCCGCGTTCGATCGCCGACAGCATTCCGAGGGCGGCGATCATCGTTTTCCCGCTCGCGGTCGGGACCGCGGCGACGACGTTCTCGCCATTTGTGATCCCGGCCTCGACGGCCTCAGCCTGTGGGGGATACAGCTTCTCGATCCCCTCCCCTCGGAAGTGCTCGACCGCGCCGTCGGGCAGCCCCGACAGCTCCTCGACGTTCATCGTCCGCGATAGGGCCGTGATCGGGTTTAAACTGTCGTCTGCGTCCGCATGACTGGCCGCGGTTTCCGGCCCTGGATCGGGTCCGAAACAGCGACCGACTTGCCCGCGGTTGCGTTACATACAGAGCATGGGGTCTATCGTTCAGCTATTCAGTTGAATTATTGCCTTATCGAACGAATTTTATGTCGATAACGAATAGGATTGTGGCATGCCCAGCTCAGGTGGTCTGTCTCAACGGCGATTAGCGCTCCTTACTATTGCCTCGTTCGTAGGTGGTAGTGCCCAAATATGGGAAATTATCGCCGGTGAGGGTGGCAATTCAGAGGTCATCGCAACCGTGTGCTTCACGTTTGCTTTTGCCGCCAGTGCATGGCAATATTTCCAGAACTTTCGTCAACCGTCATAGACTGCGACCGCAAGATAGGCGTCCGTACTAAGCACAAGAACCTGTCCGGCCACTGTCAGAACTATTCGCTTAGTCCACATGATAGACGGTAACGGGGTCCAGTGAGCGTTAGTCGAGCGCGTCGAGGATCTCCCGGTCTTCCTCCATCAGCTTGCGGATACGCTTCCGGTACTCCTCGCGATCGTCGTCTTGGAGGTCCTGGCTCATGGTTACTTGCTCTCCGTTTGTGCCCGACGTGTATTCAACAGAGCTGGACCGAACGCGTCGTCCTCGCCATCTTCGGCATCGGTGCGGCCGGCGCCACATTTCTCGGATTCGAGCAAGGCGGCGACGCGCGCGTAATCCTCTCCTATGTTGCCCTTGTGGCCGGCTGCTTGGGGATCGGGTTCCTCACGCTGTCCGCTCGAGAACGATGACGCTGCCCGTCCAAACCGTTTTGTGGATCCCTGACCGACGAGCTATTCTCCTAATCGTCTCCGATTCGACACTCCTAACGCGTATTGATCTGTTCTTCTCTGTCCCGCTTGAAATGGTATGTTCGCACGCTCAATGTGACGATCAAATCAGTCTTAATACGCCCAACTCAAGGGGGCTATTTTTCACGGCCAGGTAGGATGATCCTCGCGTTACGTACAGGGGACGCACATACCGGTACCAACCTCGGTCTGTCCGGTTCTTGTCAGCAAGCAGCTTATTCGTAGAAGGGCGAAGAGTGGCATCGATCAATCCATTTCGTTTCATAGGTCGTGTGGCTCACTACTCGGCCTATGAAGTCAGAAAGGCTGGTCACACCTTCCTCCTGACACCAGCCAAAACACTCTCGGTACAACTCAAGATTCAACTCCTCCAGATCAGAGCCATCTATTTCTTGAATTCGTAATGAATCCACCCCACTGAGGTATGCAACGAAGCCACGAGTATGACCGTCTAAGAGAGTCAGATTTCCACTGAGATAATAGACTGGGAGAGCGTCGTACGCGGGGTCATCAAAGTCAAACCACTCCATCACGTCGCGCATTTTCCGTGCACTGATGTAGAGTTGGCTTGGATGGAGGTCTTCGCACGGGACAGTTGTCACCATTTTCCGTATACTGACCCAATCTATTTCTTCTGCTACTGAAAAAGTCCGGGCATGCCCGGGGCTGTATATTTGCGTGGACAGTCCGTTACTCTTCGGACAATCGAAGAGGAGGATATCGACTTTCTTCACGAGATGATTAACAACCCAGACCTATGGCAGGGATTCGGCGCTCCCGGGCCTCGGAGTAAACGAGAGGTCGAAAACCGATTTGAGGAACAGAACTCAGGAGTTGCGTTACTCATCTGCTGTGATGAAGCAGCGCTAGGCCGAGTTCGGCTCGTAGATGTTGACAAGAATTGGGGAAATGCTGAACTCACTTGCTATGTAGCTCCAGAATCTCAACGGCAGGGATTAGCGACCGAGGCCTGTCAGTTGGTGATTGATTACGGATTCGATCATCTACCCATCAACAAAATTATCGCTCGAATCATTGACTCCAACCAATCCTCGCGTAGCCTGGCCGACAAACTTGGGTTTGTTCACGAAGGGACACTTCGGAACCATGTCTTCCACGAAGGCCAGTATCTTGACCTCCATTGCTACGGGATTCTAGAGGAGGACTGGCGGTTGAACGAGTAGAGTTTTTACTACATGAATTACACTTCAGTTGGCAGGTAGCAGCCGGTCAGTGCGCACGCTCGATGTAACGCAGGAGCCGTCGCGTGGGTGCTCGTCTCTCCATGCTGTATCGGTCACCAGTCGGCAAAAGAGATCGGCCGGTCGTGAAGCGCAGCGATTCCGTCGGCGGGCGAGCCGTGCGTCGTGACGTGTGGGTGTTCCCGAACCTCACATCGCGCCGCCCATGCCACCCATACCGCCCATGCCACCCATGCCGCCGGGTGCGCCGCCGGGACCGCCCTCGTCGTCGCCCTTGTCTGTCGAGAGGTCGCCCGCGGAGATGATGTCGTCGATCTTGAGCACGAGGTTCGCGGCCTCGGTGGCACTCGAGACGGCCTGATCCTTCGCGTGGGCGGGCTCGACGACGCCGGCGTCGAAGGTGTCGACGACGTCGCCGCTGAAGACGTTCAGGCCCGCACGGACCTGGCCGTCCTCGTGGGCCGCACGCAGGTCCACGAGGGTGTCGATCGAGTCGAGACCGGCGTTCTCGGCGAGCACGCGCGGGACGAGTTCGAGGGCGTCGGCAAAGGCCTCAACGGCGAGCTGTTCGCGTCCCGAGACGGAGTCGGCGTAGTCACGGAGCCGGGAGGCGAGTTCGACCTCGACGGCGCCGCCGCCGGCGAGCACGCGCCCGTCGGAGACCGTCTGGGCGACGACCTCCAAGGCGTCGTTGACGCCGCGTTCGAGCTCGTCGGCGACGTGCTCGGTCGAGCCCCGAAGCAGGAGGGTGACGCCGTGGCCGCCCTCGCCCTCAACGTAGAACAGCTCGTCTTCCTCGTCGCGGGTGACCGAGCCCGAGCCGAGAACGTCCTCGGTCGCGCTCTCGAGATCGGAGACGATCGTTGCACCGAGGACCTCCGAGAGGAACTCGAGGTCGGACTTCTTCGCCCGGCGAACCGCCAGGATGCCCTCCTTGGCGAGGTAATGCTGTGCGAGGTCGTCGATCCCCTTCTGGCAGAAGACGACGTCGGCGTCCAGGTCGACGATCCGCTGGACCTTCTCCTGTAGCTGTTCTTCCTCGCGGTCGAGGAACTGCTGGAGCTGGTCGGGGTCGGTGACCGAGACTTCGGTGTCGACGTCGGCCTCCTCGACCTCGATCGGGTCGTTGAGCAGGAGGACCGACGCGTCCTCGACGGAGGTCGGCATGTCGTCGTGGACCGGGTCCTTGTCGATGATGCCGCCCTCGAGGAGTTCGCTCTCGCCGGCCGACTGGCCGGTCTGGGTCTCGATGTTGAGGAACTCGAGATCGACGACGTTTCCGCCGTCTTCTTTCTCGACGGTGACCGCCGAGACGGCGTCGACGATGAGTTCAGCGAGGTGTTCTTTGTGCTGTTCTGCCCCCTTGCCGGTCATCGAGGTCTCGGCGGTCTTGCGGATGAGCTCCTCGTCGTCGGCGTCGATCCCCTCGGCGATGTCTCCGATCTCCTCGCGGGCCTGCTCGCTGGCCATGTGGAAGCCCTTGATGATCGCCGTCGGGTGGATGTCCTGTTCGATCAGGTCCTCGGCGTTCTTGAGGAGTTCCCCCGCGATCGAGACGGCAGTCGTCGTGCCGTCGCCGGCCTCGTCCTCCTGGGTCTGGGCGACCTCGACGATCATCTCGGCCGTCGGGTTGTCGATGTCCATCTCCTCAAGGATCGTGACGCCGTCGTTCGTGATGGTGACCGAGCCCATCGAGTCGACGAGCATCTTGTCCATCCCCTTCGGGCCGAGCGTGGAGCGAACGGACTCCGCGACCGCGCGTGCGGCGCTGATGTTGTAGTCCTGGGCGTCCTGGTCTTTGACGCGCTGGGAGTCCTCGCTCATCACGATCATCGGCTGTCCCTGTTGCATTCGCTGGCTCATGGTCAGCCGACTCATTGATTGTCCTTCTATATAAAAATACCTAATCCGGCCCACCGGAAACGGTCGGAGATGCGATCCTTCAGGAACAGAAACCACCCGACTGCGGCCCCCCGTTCTCGGTTGTGTGTGGAGAGATAACACGATCCATGGCGAGGGGCCGGCGCCGTGCTAGCGTCGTCTTTAAGTCAACCGCGCCGTCGAGGAGGGGAACACCTATCCCGACGCCGCCGGAGGTCCCACGCATGTCTCCGTCGGATCTCCGTGCGGCGGCCGAGACGGCCATCGGCCAGTGCATGAACGTCGAGGCGGGCGAATCGTGCGTGATCGTCACCGACGACGACCGCGAGCCGATCGGCGAGGCCCTCTACGAGGTGGCGAGCGAGGTCACCGACGAGAGCGTGATCGTCCGTTACCCGCCGGGCGAGACCCACGGCGGCGAACCGCCCGAAACGGTGGCGGCGGCGATGGCCGACGCCGACGTCGTCCTCGCGCCGACGACCAAGAGCATCACCCACACGCGGGCACGGACGAACGCCACCGACGCCGGCGCCCGGGTCGCGACCCTCCCGGGAGTCACCGAGTCCGTGTTCACCACGGGACTGGACGCCGACTACGAGTCGATCGCGAGCCACTGCGAGGCCGTCCTCGAGCAGGTCGCGGGCGCAAGCGAGATCCGGGTCACGACCGAGCGGGGCACCGACATCGCGTTCGACGTCACGGGCCGTTCGTTCCTCTCGGACACCGGCATCGTCCACGAGCCCGGCTCCTCCTCGAACCTCCCCGCCGGCGAGGTGTTCGTCAGCCCCGTCTCCGCCGACGGCCGCTACGTCGTCGACGGGACGATGCGCCCCTACGACCGCCTGGAGGGAAGAGAGCTGACCTT
The DNA here is from genome assembly GCF_020177375.1 of Saliphagus infecundisoli. Lineage (GTDB taxonomy): Archaea > Halobacteriota > Halobacteria > Halobacteriales > Natrialbaceae > Saliphagus > Saliphagus infecundisoli. The sequence goes on from NZ_JAIWHV010000002.1 coordinate 37,627, forward strand.
CGAGGTCGAGGACGGTCTCGTTACCTCGATCTCGGACGACGAGATCCGCGAGACGGTCGAGAACGCCGCCGAGGCGGTCGGTGACGCGGCCTACAACCTCGCCGAGCTTGGCATCGGCACCAACATCGCGGTCACCGAGCTGGTCGGCAGCGTCCTCTTAGACGAGAAGGCGGCGGGCACGGTCCACATCGCGCTCGGCGACGACGCCGGGATCGGCGGCGACGTCGAAGCCCCGATCCACTTGGACGGCATTATCCGTGACCCCACGGTGTACGCCGACGGCGAGAAGATCGACCTCCCCCGACCGAACCCGTAAATCGTCCCGAACCGTCCGGGCACGAGGCGGGAGCCGGCGAACGAGAGTCGATACCCCCTTGGTGGTCGCCCCCGACGATCCCGGCATGACCACGGACGCAGCCGTCGATGCGGTCGTCCTCGACGTCGACGGCGTCGTCGTCGACGTCGCCGACTCCTACCGGCGGGCGATCGTCGAGAGCGTCGAGGCCCGCCACGGGCGAACGATCCGGAAAGGCGATATACAGGAATTCAAGGACGCGGGCGGGTTCAACAACGACTGGGACCTCGCGAGCGCCGCCGCCCTCTACGTGCTCGCGACCGAGGAAGGCTATCGCGACTCGATCGACGACTATACGGACCGGATTTCCGGGGCGGGCGGCGGACTCGAGGCCGCCGAATCGGTCGTCCGGGAGTCACTCGGCGCGCGGGCGTTCCGGCGGATCGAAGGCCGGTGGGACCGGGCCGCGCTGCGTGACGTCTTCCAGCAACTGTATCTCGGCCAGGAGCTCTACCGGGGCCTCGAGGGCGGCGAGCCCGATCCCGACCTCGCGGGTCGGGGGTTCATTCACGACGAGCCGGTGATCCTCGAACCCGAAACCCTGGAGGCCCTCGCGTCCTACGATGTCGGGGTCCTCACGGGCCGACCGGCCGCCGAGGCCGAGATCGCGCTCGATCGGGCGGGACTCTCCGTCCCCGAGGATCGACGGTTCACGATGGATGACTGGGAGGAGGGGAAACCACACCCCCGGGCGCTACTCGCTCTCGCCGAACGGTTCGGCGCCGACCGGACGGTGTTCGTCGGCGACACCTTAGACGACGTCCGGACCGCGGTCAACGCGACCGAGGCCGACTCCGGGAGGACCTACGAGGGGATCGGCGTCCTCACCGGCGGGCTGGCCGGCGAGGCGGGCCGAGAGGCCTTCGAGAGCGCGGGCGCGGCGGCCGTCCTCGCGTCGGTCAACGACCTCCCCGAGTTCCTCGAGGGCTACTGACGCGCGGAGGGGGGCTCGGTGGCCGCCGGCGGCTCCGACGACCGGGAGAGGTCGTAGGCGTTCCACAGGTCCCGGAAGAAGGGGCGGGGGTCGTCGGCGACGAGGTAGTCGAAGCGGGGGGCGGCGAGGATCGAGCCCGCGACCTCCCGGAGGGCGGCCGGGAACGACGGCCTCTCGACGAGTTCGAACTCGTCTCTGAGCACCGACCGGAGGTAGAGCAGTTCCCCCCGGAGCAGGTGGCCGCCGATCCCGACCTCGTAGTCGGGTTGGGAGACGGCCTCGCCGCGGGCGAGGCGCCAGTAGTCGGCGGGGAAGTCCGCACCCGCCCGGACGGTAAACGGCAGCGACGACCAGAAGCGGGGGTTGACCTCCATCAACCTGAACCCGCCGTCCTCGTCCCGGAGGAACTCGACCATCGCGAGCCCGTGCCACTCGAGGGCGTCGAGCAGCGTCCGGCCCGCCTCCTCTAAAGCGGGGATCCGGACGGACTCGCGGTAGGCGCTTGGGCCGCCGGCGTAGGTCCAGCCCCGGCGCTGGCGGTGCTGGAAGGTCGCGACCGCCTCCCCCTCGTCGTACAGTGCGAAGAAGCCGTACTCGTCGCCGGGGACGTACTCCTGGAGCAGGGGGACGTGGTGCATCTCCGCCGTGATCGCCGCGGCGTCGGGCGGGCGCCCCGAGGAGAGATACGACGTCGAACACGAGGAGAGACAGCGCGCGGGGTCGAGCCCGTCGATGTAGGCGCCGGTAAGGATCGAATACCGGGGTTTGACGATCCACTCGCGGTCCCAGTCGATTCCCTGTTGGACGCCCGCCACGGCGGCCCCGCCGTCGGGTCGCCCGCCGCCGTCGGTCGCGGCTCCCTCCTCGAGGAGTCGGGTCTCGGGGAAGGCGACGCCGTTCTCGGCCGCGACCTCGAACAGTCGCCGGCGATCCTGAACGCGCGAAAGCGTCTCGAGGTCGGGCCAGGGGGTGGCGACGTGGGGGGCGAACTCCTCACGGTGGGCCGCGAGGACGTAGACATCCTCCTCGCGGACGGGGACGATCGTGGCGACGTCGGGGCGGGTCGAAAGCTCCAGCAGAGCGTCCTTGTAGGCGAGCAGGTCCTCGTGGGGCGAGGGGACCACGACGGTCTCGTCGCAGTACGCAGAGTAAAACGACGGCGTCCCCTCGTCTTCGGAGACGGCGATCGTGTGGACGCCGCGGCCCCCCAGCGAGCGCAGACAGGCGACCGAGCTCGGCGCGGAGATCGCGGGAACGACGACGGCTCGGCGCTCGGTCCGGACGGTCGAACTCATCGCCGAACGTGCGCCGCCCTCCGGTAATGTTAAGCCGTGTCTAACGCGAGCCGGGCCAGCGACCAGCCGGCGATCGGCCTCCCTTCGACCGCCCCGGCCCCGAGATCCCTGGCGTAGAGGGTTCGGGTCGTCGACCGGATCAGCGCGGACAGCGGCGGTCGCGTGTCGGGGAGAAACCAGTAGCGCAGCGGCTCGTCGAGAACGTCCCCGAAGGCGGTGACGTACGGACGGTCGGCGTACTCCCGAGGGATCGCGGCCACAGCTCCCGGCGGGCGTCGAGGGCCCGCTCGTGGGGAACCGCATCGACGGTCCGGACGTGATCGGGCGCCGGCGAGACGACCGTCGCGGCGACCGCCTCGCCCCCGCGGGCGGCGACGTCGGCGTGGGACCGCCGCTCGGGTTCGCGAGGCACCACCGGTAGAACATCGCTCGTAAACTACCCCGCCCTACTCGCTCCCTCCCGCCTTGCGGCGGTCGGTCACTCCTTGAGGGCGGGGCTTTACCGCAACGACATTGTACCCCGCGACCCCATGCAAGGGCGCGGCCCGGCTTCCTCTTACCGTCCACGGGCGGACGGCGGGTCGGAGTTGTTGCTGCGACCCGCCTACCGGATCCGTTCCGTGGATTGTCCCGCCGATTTAATTCCCGGTGTTCTCTCACTCTACCCCAACACTGGGGACGGGGATCGAACCCGTTCGCGGTCGTCGTTCCCGAGTATAGGGTGCGACGGCCACGCCGTCACACCACGGGAGCCAGTTTACTCGTGGCTCCTACCGACCCCGGCTTGTGCGAGGACGGCAGTATCTCACATAACGGGCGGAGACGGCCTAAGCCTTGCGGTTTCGTCCAGCTTCGCAACGCGATTCCTCTCCACCCTACTCGCTCCCGTCGATCGCTCGTTGAGGAAGGAGGCTCCTCGCTACCGTTTGCTGAAGACGCAACCGCCCGGCGCTGGCGCCCCGGCTACTTTTGGCCGTCCCGGGCGTACGCGTGGGTCATGGCCAGAGACCCGCCGGCCCGCGCCGACCTCTCCGGCGAACCGACCTCGCCGTGGCTCGCGACGACGAGATCGCCGGGCTACGATCCCCTCGAGAGCGACGTCCGGGTCGAGGTCGCCGTTGTCGGCGGCGGCATCGCCGGGCTCTCGACGGCCCACGAACTCCGCGACCGGGGCCACGCGGTCGCCGTCATCGAACGCGACGAGCTCGCGGCCGGAATCACCGGGAAGACGACCGCGAAGCTGACGAGCCACCACGGCCTGAAGTACGACCGCCTGCGCCGCGAGTTCGGCCCGGACACTGCCCGGACGTACGCCGCGGTCAACGAGCGCGCGATCGACACGGTCGAGGAGCGCGTCACCGACTGGGACGGCGACTTCGGCTTCCGGCGGCTCCCGAACTACGTCTACGGCGACGGCCGGGACGCGATCGAACGCGAGGTCGCGGCCGCGAGCGAGGCCGGCCTCGACGCGTCGTTCGTCACCAGCGTTCCCCCGTTCGACCGGGCGGCGTGTGGCGTCCGGGTCGACGACCAGGCCTGTTTCCACCCCCGGCGATACCTGCTCGAACTCGCCGACCGCCTCGCCGGACGAAGCGGCACGGAGCTGTTCGAACACACTCGAGTCACGGGGATCGAGCCGGGATCGCCGTGTCGGATCGAGACGACCGTCTCGCCGGAATCGCGGGCCGACGGCGACGGGCCGGGGGAGCCCCACACGGTCCTCGCCGACCGGGTCGTCGTCGCGACCGGCGCGCCGATCCTCGATCGGGCGGGCTACTTCGCGCGGCTCCACCCGAAGCGCTCCTACGTCCTGGGGATCCGCCTCGACGGCAGGTACCCGGAGGGGATGTACTACGACGCGGGCGAGCCCTACCGGTCGGTCCGGCCCCACCGCGACGGCGAGGGCGACCTCCTGTTGGTCGGCGGCGAGAACCACAAGACCGGTCAGGGCGGCTCGACGGCGGAGCGCTATCGCCGGCTCGCGGCATGGGCCCGCGAGCACTTCCCCGTCGAATCGATCGACTACCGGTGGTCGACCCAGGATTACGTCCCCGCCGACGGCCTCCCGTTTATCGGTCGGCTTGGCGTCGGCGCGAGCGAGATCTCGGTGATCACCGGCTTCGGCGGCTGGGGGATGACGACCGGCGTCGCCGCCGGGGAGTTACTCGCCCGCGAGATCGACGGCGAGGAGGTTCGAGAGCTCAAGCCCTTCGACCCGCTCCGGGCGACACCGAAGGCGTCGCTCCCCACGGTTCTCACCGAGGGCGCCGACAGCGCGGGTCAGTTCGCGACCGACTGGGCGCGGGCGCTGCTCGCGGACGACGGCGAGCCGATCGAGCCCGGTGAGGGCCGGGTCGTCCGCCGGGGCTCGAAACCGATCGCCGTCTCCCGGAGCGAGGACGGCGATCTCAGGGCGGTGTCGGCGGTCTGTACCCACATGGACTGTCTCGTCGACTGGAACGATGGTGAGAACAGCTGGGACTGTCCCTGTCACGGTTCGCGATTTTCCCCCGACGGGCGGGTACTCGAGGGGCCGGCGAGCGATGACCTCCCCCCGCGGAAGCCCGACGGCTAACTCCAGCCGCCGAGCCCCGGATACTCCGCGATGACGCCGTCGACGCCCGCCCGCTCGAGGTCGTCGAACTGGAGCCAGCTCGTCGCGGCCCAGGCGTTTACCGCCCGCCCCTCCTCGCGGGCGACGGCGACGAGATCGACCCCGGGATCGGCCGCCGAGGGCGTTCCGACGACCGCGGCGATCGGCGGATGGATCGCCTCGCAGTCGTAGCGGCGAGCGATCTCCAGTCCCGCCTCGAGATCGGGACCGGGGAGGACGGCCGCCTCTCCGCCGCCGGCCGCCCGCAGCGCCGCGAGCGCGCCCTCACAGAACGACGAAAACAGGAGGTCGCCCTCGAACCCACGGCAGTCGGCGAGGACGCGCTCGACGAACGGCGCCCACAGCCGGCGGCGCTCGCCGCGGTCGCCCGCCGACAGGGCCTCGCCCGGTCGCCGATCGGGGGTTCCGGGACTTTTCAGTTCGACGTTGACCCCCGCAGTCGAGGGGAGCGCCTCGAGGACCTCCACGAGCGTGGGGACGGTCCGGCCGCTCTCCAGAACCTCCGCGCCCCGGATCCTCTCAAGGGGCTGGTCGCAAACGAGCCCCTCGCGATCTGTCAGCGGACGGCCGTCGCGGGGCTCGTCGCCCTCGAGGCGGTCGTCGTGGAAGACGACTGGCGTCCCGCAGGCGGCGGGCCGGACGTCGAGTTCGACCGCATCGGCGCCGGCCTCGATCGCGCCCGCGAGGGCGGCGACGGTGTTCTCGGGCGCGCTCCCGGCGAACCCGCGGTGAGCGATGACGGCAGCCATGAGAGGGGGAACGCGTCCGGAGGGTTTGTGGTCACCGTTCGGGACCGGATCTTCGGGGCCGAGGGTTGATGGCGGTGGCCGCGGTAGCCTCCGTATGGACGACTCCGTCAGCGACGAGGGCGACGGCGCCGAGGACGTCGACCTCGACTCGATCGAGGCGGACCTGGATCGGGCCACTGACCTCGAGGCGGCGGAGGCGATCGAGGTGCTCCGGGAGGCGAAGGGCGACCTCGAGGCGGTCCGCGGGGATCCCGCGGTCGACACGGGGCGCCGCGAGGAACTCGAGAACCGCCTCGACCAGCGCATCCGTGAGATCGACGAACGCGACGCCTACGACGGCGGTCTGGGTGCCTCGATGAACCCCGAGGACGACGAAGCGCCGTAGCTCCTCGAAATGAGGCGAACGGAGGAACCGGCCGCGAGGAGTTAGGCGCCGGCCGACTCGAGGGCGTCCTCGATGTTCTCTCGCTGGGTGACGCCGACGAAGCGCTCGACGACGCCGTCGTCGTTCTCGATGATCAGCGTCGGCAGCGACCGGACCTGGTACTCGTTCGCGACGTCCTGTTTCTCGTCGACGTTTACCTTCTCGACTTCGAACCGGCCGTCCCAGTCTTCCTCTAGCTCCTCGAGGATCGGGTCCTGGGTCTTGCAGGGGCCACACCAGTCCGCGTAGAAGTCCTTGAGCGTAACGGTCATGCAGTGCATCGCTACTTCCCACGCGTCGCGCATAAGGGTTTCCCACCGGCGTGAGACCGTTGCGAAAGGTTTAGTGGAGCACGGCCGGTAGGGACGGTATGGACAGAGGACAGAACAGCGGCGGACTGATGTCCAGTGCCGGACTCGTCCGCTACTTCGACAGCGAGGACTCGAACGCGATCCGGATCGACCCCAAATCGGTGATCGCCTTCGGCGTCCTGATCGGTCTGCTCGTCCAGCTTCTGACGTTCGTCTCCTGATCCGGCCGGCTTCCGCGCCGGTTTCGTCCCGTCGGAGCACCGGACCTACTGCGGCCGTCGCCCATATGTCGTTCCCCGACGTACCCTCCGTATGACCGACGCCGACGGACGGCTTCCGGAATCGACCCGTCCGGGCCGGAGCGTCCTGACCGTCGCCGACGAGGCGTCGACGATAGCGTTCTACCGCGACGTGATCGGCTTCGACGTTCTCGCCCGCGAGCCCACAGTACTCGGCGCCGGCGGGACGCCGCTGCTGGAGGTGCGCCACGACGCGGACGCTCGACCGCGCCCGCGGGCGGCCGCCGGCCTCTTTCACAACGCGTTCGTGCTCCCCGATCGGGCGGCACTCGGCGACGCGCTCGCCCGGATCCGCGACCGGGGCGCGCTCTCCGGGGCGTCCGACCACGGCGTCAGCGAGGCGCTGTACTGCCGGGATCCCGAGGGAAACGGCGTCGAACTCTACCGGGACCGTCCCCGCGAGGAGTGGCCCCGCGACGACGACGGGATCCGGATCGGCTCCTGGCCCCTCGACGTCGAGGCGCTCGCCGCCGACGCCGACGGAGAGGCGTCCGACCGGGTTCCGGCCAGAACCCGGCTGGGCCACGTCCACCTCGAGGTGACCGCGATCGACCGAGCCCGGGAGTTCTACGCGGAGACGCTGGGGTTTTCGGTCGTGGACTCCTCCCCGTCGGCGGTGTTTCTCGCCGCCGGCGACTACCACCACCATCTGGGGCTGAACGCCTGGAACGGCCGGTCGGGGCCGGCCGAAAGCGGTGCCCGCGGCCTCGCGTGGTTCGAACTGGTCGTCCCGGACGGCGCCGTCGAGGGGGTTCGACGCCGTCTCGACGCCGCCGGCGCCGCGACCTCGACCCGCGGGGACGGGTTCGAGGTCGTCGATCCCGACGGCATCCGGCTCCGAATCGTCGCCGAGTCGGAGGCGGGCGACCCCGGGAAGCCGTGACGCGACGCTTTTGACGTCCCGATCCGTACCCGGACCATGACCCCGACCGCCGGCGTCGTCGCCGTCCAGGGCAACGTCGCGGAGCACGTCCGCGCGATCGAGCGCGCGGGAGCGGCAAACGGGGTCGACGTGACGGTCCACGAGATCCGCGGGTCGGGGACCGTCCCCGACTGCGATCTCCTCGCCCTTCCCGGCGGGGAGTCGACGACCATCTCGCGGCTGATCCACGAGGCGGGCATCGCCCCCGAGATCCGGGCCCACGTCGAGGCCGGGAAACCGTTGCTCGCGACCTGTGCCGGCCTGATCGTCGCCTCGCGGGACGCCGCCGACCCGCGCGTCGAGACCCTCGACCTCCTCGACGTCCGCGTCGAACGCAACGCCTTCGGCCGCCAGCGCGACAGCTTCGAGGCCGATCTCGACGTTGCCGGGCTCGACGAGTCGTTCCCCGCGGTGTTCATCCGTGCGCCCGCGATCGGCGAGGGTGAAACGGATGGCGAGGGCGACGGAGACGCCGGCGGGCCCGAGACCCTGGCGCGGTGGGACGGCCGGCCCGTCGCCGTCCGCCAGGGGCCGATCGTCGCCACCGCCTTCCACCCCGAACTCACGGGCGATCCACGGCTCCACGCGCTCGCCTTCTTCGAGTCGTAGGGAGGGTTTTTCCCCCTCGCCCCCGTCGGTCGCCGTATGAACGCATCAATCGACGCCGTCCGGGTCGCCGGGACCCCCCAGGGGCCGGTTCCGGTGCTCGTCCTCGCGGTCGACGGCGAGGAGGACGTGGTCCCCATCTTCATCGGTCCCGAGGAGGCGACGAGCATCGCCCGGGGGTTGGAGGCCGAGGACATCGGCCGGCCGCTGACCCACGACCTCCTTCTGGACGTAATGGAGGAGATGGGCGGCCGGATCGACCGGATCGTCGTCAGCGAGATCAAGGAGGGCGAGGAGGGCGGGACCTACATCGCCGACCTCCACGTCGACACGCCGCGGGACTCGGTGGTGATCGACGCCCGCCCCAGCGACTCGATGGCGCTTGCCGCCCGGACGAACGCGCCGATCGAGGTCGCCGAGCCGGTCTTCGAGAGCGGCCGGGAGGACAGAGAGAAGTTCGACGAACTCGACGACATCCGGGACGTTCAGGGCGGACCCGCGGGAGCAGGAGCGGGTGAGCCGTAGATGGACCGGACGATCGAGGAGCTGTTCGCGGTCATCGAGGACCGACGAGAGACCCTTCCCGATGACTCCTACACCGCCTCGCTGCTGACCCACGAGAAAGGCGAGAACGCCGTCCTCGAGAAGCTCGGCGAGGAGACCACCGAACTCGTCCTCGCGGCCAAAGACGACGACGAGGGCGAGATCGCCGCCGAGTCCGCCGACATCGTCTACCACCTGCTCGTCCTGCTGGCGATGAAGGGGATGGATCTCGAGGCGCTGGAGGCCGAACTCGAGGCTCGGCGTTAGGGTCAGGAATCGAAGCCGCTGATCAGCGTGACGAGCCACTGGGCCGGGTCCTCGCGGTCGCGGACCTCGACGCGGACGACCCACTTGACCCACTGGAACCCCCGTCGGCCGGGTGCGACGAGCCGGACGGGCGCGCCGTGGCCGTGGCTCAGGGCCTCGCCGCCGACGCGGGTCGCGAGCAGGGCGTCGCGGGCCTCCCCGATCGGGAGCGTCCAGCGATAGCCGGTGACCGAGACGAACCGGACGTGGGAGGCCCCCTCGAGCGCCCCCGCGTCATCGAGCAGGTCGCCGACGCGGACCCCCTGCCACTCCTGGACGGTGTACCAGCCGCTCGTACAGTCGAGGAGCGCGTGCCGGGTCGCGTCGGGCTCGACCGACTCGAGCTCGAGAGGGTCGGCGACGAGACCGGACACGGCGAGGCTCCAGGCCTCGGGATCGATCGGATCGGGGTCGTCGGCGACCCACGAGGTGACCGGAAAACTCCCGTTGCCCTCGCCGTCGGCGGGTCGAGAGCCCGTAAAGCGGCGCTCGTCGCCGCCAGTTCCGAGAACGGCGTTTGCCGTCTCCTGGAGCCGGTAGACCACCGCGCCGCCGACGAACAGGCCGGCGAACTCGAGTGCGATCCGGCGTTCGCGGAAGTCCTTCGCCGGGGAAGTCGAAACCGCGTTGCGAGGTGGGCGACCACGAGCGGAACCAGGGCAAGGCCGAAGCCGACGTGGACCGACAGCAGGGTCCAATGACATCCTCCCCGGCGTTCACGCCGGGGTTTCCTCGCGCTGGGAGTCTCGGCTATGCCGAGTCCACGGAGGCAACTTGCGGGTTCGTGTGCTCCTCGTTGGGACGGGGAGAGCGTGGTGACTCCAGCCAGTCGTGGCTGTCCCACTTGAGGCACACGGGCCGTGCCATCGGACGTACCAGCGGTCGGGCGTGCCGACGGTAAACGAGAGCAGTCCCGTCCCCGCTTCGAATGAGACGCAGACGAGAAGCGACCAGTCGACGAGCCGGGGCGGGGGCTGGACGCTCGCGAACGCGCGCTCGAGACGCCCTCGAACCATCGTCACGTCTTGGCACGACGGCGGGAAGTAGTCGTCGCCGTTAGGGTGTCATAATCGATCTCTCATTCTCCTCTACTGCGCGATACTGAGTAGTGGCGGACGGAGTGTGTGAACCGTTGTACGACACTCTCGTCACCGCGTCAGGTCGAGAGGGCCGCGCCCACCGCACCGGCGATCGCACTCTCGAGGGCCATGACGAGGGCAACGACGACCGCGACGACGAATATTCCGGCGCCGGCGGCGGTGCCGACCGCGCCGCCGACGGGCCCGAGCGCGAGCCCGAGCAGGCTCACGGCGACCCAGATCAGCAGGCCGCCGATCAGCCCGCCGAGGGCGCCCGCGAGCAGGCCGTGCCAGAAACCGCTTGCGAGCCCGCCGCGGGCCATATAGCCCGCGACGAACCCGCCGACCAGACCCGCGGTGAGCTGTCCGAGTCCGGGGATGGCGAGCCCGACGATCCCGATCACTGTCGTGACGACGAAGCCGACGACGACCGCACGCCAGTTTGTCATACTCCATCGAGGCGCCCGACGGGCAAAAGAAGTCGGCACGTAACGGACGCCCTTTTATGACCCGCTCGCGTACTCGGGGTATGATTTTCGAGAACCTTCCGACGACGCCCACGTCGGAGGAGCTGATCGACAAGGCCTTCTCCCGGGCCGCACGCGCGGGACGGGCCAAGGGGGGCGTGGAGGCCCAGCAGTCGATGCTCCAGACGGCAGCGAACATCACGTCGGACAACCTCGCGAACGTCGTCACCGCCTGGCCCGACTTCGAGTACGAGGGCGAGGTCCACCCCTTCTACTACGAGCTCGCCGACGCGATCCTCGCCGGAGAGGGCGAAGCGAACGCCGACGGCGTCGACGACCTCCGCCAGAGCCTCTCAGAGGTGATGTGGGCGAGCCGAAAGGCCCGCGAGATCCACGGGGAGTACCAGTCGAAACTGCGGAAGACCGACGTCGACACCGCCCGGAAACACCGCAAACAGGCATTCGCCCGGCTGGCCGACATCGTCGAGCAGGTCGAGGAGGACCTCCTGGCGATCAACGAGGCCAGAAACGCCCTCCGGGACCTCCCCGAGATCGACCCCGAGGAGCCGACCATCGTCGTCGCGGGCTACCCCAACGTCGGCAAGTCCTCGTTCGTCAACGGCGTCACGAACGCCAGAGGCGAGACCGCGAGCTATCCCTTCACGACGACCGGGATCGGTGTCGGCCACTTAGAGCGTGACCACGTCCGCTACCAGCTCGTCGACACGCCGGGACTCCTGGATCGCCCGGCCGAGGAACGAAACGAGATCGAATCCCAGGCCGCAAGCGCCGTCGAACACGTCGCCGACTGCGTGCTCGTCCTCGTCGATCCCAGCGAGGCGTGTGGCTATCCCCTCGCCGACCAGCTCGAGCTCCGGGACGCGATCGAGGCCCGGTTCGAGGACGCGCCGGTGCTCACGATTTGTAACAAGGCCGACCGCTCGCGGGCGGTCGAGGCCGACCGCTACATGAGCGTCGAGACCGGCGAGGGCGTCGAGGAGGTCCTCGAGGCGGCGGTCGCGGCGATCGACTACGAGCCCGAACTCCCCTCTCGTTAGTTCTCGACGACCTCGACGTAGCGCACCTCGACCGCGACCGAGCCGTCGGCGTGGCTGTTGATCCGCTCGTGGAGCAGGTCGGCGAGTTCCGGATAGCTCTCTCCGGGGGGGCCGCCGACGGTCACGACCACCCGCTGGGGGTCCCGGAACGGGTAGTCGTCGCCGAGGGAGACCTCGAGCTCGATCAACTGGAGTTCCTCGTACTCCTCGTCTAAGGCGAGTTCGACCTCGTCGCGGGCGTCCTGTTCGAAGCTACCGGTCTGGAAGGAGCTGTAGGTGATCCCGCCCAGAAACGCGGAGAAGACGAGGACGATCAGCGCGAGGCCGGCGATCTCCCGGCGGACCCGCTTTTGGGTCGGCTCGACGGCAAAGAGGCTTTCGGGGCGGTAGCCGGTGTACCAGAGGGTGACCAGCCCGGCCAGGTTCACCGAGAGCACGTTGACGAAGACGAGGACGGTCGAGCCCAGAGCTGCGCCGGGATGGCCGAACGCCAGCGAGATACCCGCGGCCGCCGCCGGCGGGATGAGGGCGGCGGCGATCATGACGCCGACGAGGGCGACGGAGACCCCCGTCGAGACGCTCAACACGCCCGCGACGCCGGCACCCAGCGCGATCACCAGCGAGAGCAGGTCCGGCGCGAGCCGTTCGGAGATCTCGCCGACCTCGGCGATGTCCATCCCGGGCGGGACGACGTGTGTGACCCGGACGAACCACGCCATCGCCGCCGCGGACCCGATCGCGAGGACGACACCGAGGGCCTGGTACTTCGCCCCGTCGATCAGCAGTTCGGGTTCGTCGATGACGGTCCCGATGCTGGCGCCCAGGGCGGGACCGATCAGGGGCGCGATCACCATCGAGCCGACGACGACCGCCGGCGAGTCCAGAAGCAAGCCGGCCGTCGCCACGAGCGCGCTGATCACCGTCATCACCACGTAGACCGGGAACGACGGCGTCAGCTCCTCGGCTTCGGTCCGGAGCTCCTGGCGGGAGATCCGGTCGTCCTCGACGTCGCCGTTCTCGTAGCGGTCCTGGAGGGCGTCGAACTTCCGTGCGATGACGGTCTCGGCGTCGACGACGACCGTGTAGGCGTCGTCCTCGATCCCCGCTTCCTGGAGCGAGTCGAGGACGGGCTCGACGGCCTGGGAGGGCAGCGGGAAGTAGACGACCGCCGTGTACTCCCGACCGCTGGTCTCGTCAGTCACGGCGTAGTCGACCTCCTCGTCGTCGAGCACTCCGAGGATCGTCTCGCGGGCCCCGGTCGGAACCATCAGCTGTACGAGCCGCACTGTCGCCGACGAGGGGGGCGGGGGTCATAATTCCAGGGATCCCGTCCGGTCTCCGGAACGTATTTAGCACGGTGAACTGTACGATGCGGTGTCATGTCCGTACTGTCGACGGAGGACGAGGGGAAGTTCCTGATGGACGTCCGGGGCGAACAGATCGGGATCGTCACCGAGGTCGATCCCGTAGAGCAGGTCGCCTACGTCGATCCCGACCCCGGCCTGGCCAACGCCTGGATCCAGAGTCTGGGCATGGGCGACGCCGGCGAGGACGACATCGCGGTCCCCGCCGACAACGTCGTCACCGTCACCGACTCCGAGCTCCGGGTCGACGCCGACCTGAGCAGCGACACGGCGGCGTAATCAGACCCACGGCGAGTCGGCGTCGACCTCGTGTTCGGGCTCCTCGCCCGCGAGCACGCGGCCGACGTCGGCGGCGATCTCGCGGCTGAGCTGTGCCCGGGAGTCCTCGGAGTACCAGCCGACGTGGGGCGTGACGACGGCGTTCTCGAGGTCGTACAGCGCGTGGTCGTCAGGGAGGGGCTCGGGCTCGGTGACGTCGAGGCCGGCGAAACCGATCTCGTCGGTCTCGAGTGCGGCCACGAGCGCGTCGGTATCGATCACGGGTCCGCGGGCGGTGTTGACGACGACTGCCTCGTCCGACAGCCTCTCGAACTCGTCTTCGCCGAGCATGCCCTCGGTTTCCTCGGTCAGCGGCGTGTGGATCGAGAGGAGGTCGGCCCGAGAGAGGAGGTCGTCGAACTCGACGGGTTCGACGTTGTGGAGCTTTATTTCGTCGTCCGCGAGGTGGGGGTCCGCAGCGAGCACCTCACAGCCGAATCCCCCGATCATCGTCGCCAGCCGCTTGGGGATCTTTCCGAAGCCGAGCAGGCCGATCGTCGAGCCCTGGAGGCGGGGGATCGGCGCGCCCGCGGACCACTCCCACTCCCCCGACCGGGTCGAGCGGTCGTAGACGGGAAGCCGACGCAGCGAGGCGAGCAGCAGGGACAGCGCGTGAGTCGCGACCTCATCCAGAGAGTAGGTGGGGTGGTTGACGACGGTGATCCCTTCCTCTCGAGCGGCCTCCAGATCGACGTTGTCGACGCCGATCCCCGCGCGGCCGACGACCTCGAGGGCCTCGGCGCGTTCGAGAACCTCGCGGGTCACCGGGACGCCGGCGTCGACGATCAGCCCCTCGGCGCCGTCGAGTTCGGCAAGCAGTTCGTCCTCGGTCTCGGTGATCGTCGACCGGACGGTCGCGTCGTAGTCGGCGAGGACCTCCCCCTGGAGCTCGTCGTCGACGACCGCGGACTTGGTGTCGCTGATCAGGACGTCATGTGGCATGAGAGAAGGCTGTCGGGCCCGAACTAAATCGTTGCCCGTTTCTGTTCCGTTCTTCACATTTTTACACGCCATATCGGGTGGACGTATCGTCAGACATATATGGTATGATAATATTGTTGCTTGCAACCCGTTCTGCGGGCGCGGAAACGTCGCCTTAACCGGGCGAGAGATGAGGAGACATGACAGAGGCTGACGACACGACCGACGGACGAACCGACGCATCGAACTCGAGACGATCCTTCCTCGGACGCACCGCCGGCGTCGCCGTCGGCGCGGTGGCCGGGCTCTCGGCGGCCGGCAACGCCGCCGCCGCGGGCGAGGCCTGTCCCACCGAGGAGATTGAAACCATAGACGAGGACGAAGAGGAGGAAGTCGAGCGAAGCGAGGACGAGGAGGAAGTCGAGACCGGAAGCGGCCACGGTCACGATCGCTTCACGATCATGGGGGGAACCCCCTACGAGACGCCTGTCCACGTCGTCGACGCCCCCGAGGCGGGCCCGACCGCGGTCGTCACCGGCGGCGTCCACGGCAACGAGTACGCCGGCATGGAGGCCGCCCGCGAGATCGCCGGGTGGGAACTCCAGTCCGGACGCCTCGTCGTCATCCCCGAATCGAACGCGGTCGCGGCGGCCCAGGGAACCTACGTCAGCCCCGCCGGCGACCTGAACCAGGACTTCCCGACCGGCAGGGAGCCCACGAGCGCCCACGCGCGGGCGATCTGGGGGGTCATCACCGACTACGACGCCGACGTCGTCATCGACCTCCACACCTCCCGGGGCATCTACGGCGCCGGCGGCCCCTCCGGGGTCGGCCAGGCGATCTTCCCGACGCCGGCCGGCCGGCCGGTCGCAAGCGGGGTCCGGAACACGGTCAACGCCGCCCACTTCGAGGGTACGTGGGCGCCGAGCTACGCCTACACCGTCGGCAACACGATGACCGGGATCCGCCCCCGGCTCATCCACAAGGTCGGCGGCGATCTGGGCGTCCCCGGCTTCCTGATCGAGGCCACCCGCCACGGCACCGACCTCGACCAGCGCGTCGAGTGGCTCGGCGCGAACGTCGCGGCGATCCTCGAGCGCACCGGCTTCGAACTGTAACGCCGCTCTTCCCCGCTTCCCGTGTTCGACCCCGAAGAGCTCTTGCCTGAACCAAGGCGCTAATGCCCCTTCCTCAAGGAGTCCAGGGCTTCCGACACGCTGTCGGAAGCACAAGCGAGTAGGGAGGGGATACAGCGTCCCCAGAAATCGAAGATGTCTGGTGTGCGAATGAGACGCAATGCGTCTCGTCAACGCCGCACGGTTCTCAAACATGTTCAGTAGCAAACTCGCAGGCCCACGTTCCGTATGCTCACTCGACCTCTCGGACGAACGCGAACGGTTGGAACGCGCCCAACGCGACCTCTCGCGGAAAGAACACGGGTCGAACAACTGGGAGAACCAGCGCAAGACAGTCGCCAAGCGCCACGCGGACTTGAAGAACAAGCGCCGGGACTTCTTGCACAAGCTCTCGAACCACTACGCTCAGGAGTACGACCTCGTGGCCGTCGAGGACTTGGACGCGAAGGGGTTGATGGGACTCCCGTCGAACAGCCGCAACCGCGTCGGAGCGGCGTGGGGAACGTTCCTCCGAATGCTCGAATACAAGTACGAACGCGAAGGGACGCACTTTGTCGCTGTCGATCCACGGGGAACGACCAAAGAGCGTGCGGCCTGCGGCGTCGAAACCAAGAAACCGTTGTGGGTCCGCGAACATTCCTGTCCGTCATGCGGCTTTTCTGCCGACAGGGACTGGAAGGCGGCCTACAACATCTTGGTACGCGGTCTGAAGCACGTAGGGACGGGCTGTCCCGGATCAACGCCTGTGGAGACTGCGCTCCCTACGGGAACCGATTCGGTTCCTGCAAAGCGCGTTCGCCAGACTCCGTCTGGCGGGCTGTCAGACCCAGTCTGACAACGTCGTGGAAACAGGAAGCCCCACCCGCAAGCGCGAGCCGAAAGGCGAGCGGTAGGGCGGGGTGGAAGTCACTGGCCCCTCGAGTCGCGGCCCTCGAGCCACCGATACCGGAGGACCCAGGTGGCCGCCGCGAGAGCGCCCGCGACGAGCGCCGGCCAGGCGTCGCTGCTCAGGTAGAGCCCGCCCGAGGGCGGCTGGACGGCGGTGAGCGGCCAGAAGACCGCGTAGGCGTGGCCCGTGACCGTCAGCAGGGAGACGTCGAGGACGTGGTGGGTCAGGGCGCCGGCGGCGAGCAGGGAGAAGGCCCGACGGCGCTCCCCGGGGGAGACACACAGCGTTCCGAGGAGGAGGACGAGCAGGTTCCCACCCAGCGTGTGAACCGGGTCCCACGAGAAAGGGGCCCCGACGAGGGCGGCGACCAGCCCGTCCGGAAAAAGCAGGTAGATCTTCACGAAGTCGGGCGAGAGCGCACCGATCATCACCAGCGTGACGTGGGCCGGGCGCAGCCACGCGTAGCGAACCGAGAGGACGGTCCCCAGAACGTAGCCCACGAGGACGTGGGTGAGGACGTCAGCCATCCCCACCCCGCGGGACGAACGAAAGCGTGGCGAGGTCGAAGCGCCACCCCCACAGGAACCGGCCGGCGACCCAGAGTCCGCCGACCGCGGAGACGACGAACATGTAGGCCTGGGACCGGGCCGTCCCGGTGACGAGCCGTTCGGTCTCGATGGTCGACTCGTCGGTTATCGTGCCGAAGGCGGTGACGCGGTCGCCCGTTTCCAGGGAGTCGACGTTCCCCTCGGCCGCCATGGCGCCCTCGAGCGTGAACCGGCTGGGCCCCGAGTAGCCGCTCTCGATGACGACCGGATCGGTCCCGACGACGTAGCCGCCGACGGAGGCCCGTTCGCCGACGTGGGAGCCAGGGTTCGGCATGACGTCTTCCTCCTCCGGATACCGGTTTGCCGCCGGATCCGGCGAGAGGGTTCCCGACCAGACGAGGAGGGCGGCGAGGGCGACGAGGAGGAGGGCGGCGGCGAGCAGCCGGCCGGCCTGGCCGGCGGGTTCACGCGCGGACATTCGAGAGAGGTGTTCGCCGCCCGTCCCATAGTGGTTCCCGTTTCCCGATCGAGAAAAGGAATCGTCCCGGCCGTCAGCGGGCGACCGATTCCGTGAGCACCGAGCCGAGCGCCGACGCCAGTTCCTCGAAGCGCTCGACCGAGAGCGTGTCGGTCGTCACCCAGACGCCGACGCCCTCGACGACGACCCGTGTCAGGTAGCCGTGTTCGAACATTCGGATCGTCGCCCGGTAATCGCCGAGCTGGGTACCCTCGTATAGCGACTGGGACTGGAAGCCGTAGCGTTCGTGTTCGGCAAACCCGACGAGGTCAGCGCTTCGCTCCAGGTCGTCCCGGAGGTAGAGCTGGTCGACCTCCTCCTCGGTGAAGCGGGTGATGCTTCGCAGTTCGTCGCCGACCGTCGTCCGGCAGGCCCCGATCAGCTCCTCCTCCAGCGTGGCTCCCGTGTCGTCGTCTCCCATACACCCCCCTTCGGCTCCAGCAGTGTATCGTTTGTGCCGGCGGAGAGGCGTGAGGGCCACGCAGTCATTAGTCGAAGTCCCGTATCGAGAACGACGACGTTCGGTCGGCGACGGCGTACCCCTGGGCGGCGAGCGCGTCGGCGTAGTAGCGGCCGGCGACGAGCCCCTGGGGCAGTCGTCGGAGCCCGAACCGACGGCTCGAAACGACCGCCATCTCGACGACCGAGCCCTCCCCGGAGTCCCAAACGGAGACCGCGTATCGCGCCCAGGGCATCCCGCCTGCGGAGACCTCTAGCTCGAGAGCTTCGTCGGCGTCGCCGTCCGGGTCCCGCGATCGCACCTCGACCGTCATCGAGACCGACCGGAGCCCGAACAGATACGAGAACTCGTAGGTCGCGACCCCACCCGTCGAGCGGATCTCGTCGGCGACCCCCCACTGGAAGACAAGGGGCGGCGGGGTCGGTCCCGCGAACTCGGCCGCGACGGCGGCCGGGTCGGCGTCCGTCGTCAGCCGAGCGGTACCCCGACGTCGAACGACCGGAAACCGGAGCGCCGCCAGGACGACCGCCGCGACGAGGACTCCGGGCCCGAGCGGGAGCGCGAGGATCGCGACGACGGCGACGACCGCGGCGCCGATCGCGAGCGCCCAACCGGAGGCGCGTTCGAGACGGCGATATCGCCGGACGACCGGTCCGACGGCCGGCGAGACCTCGCGGCGGTCGTCGGTCGGCGACATGGCCGACCCATTACCTGTCCGGAAAGTAATCGTTTCGGTCCGCCAGCACGATCAGATCGGGTCCCGGACCATCACGAGCGCGTCCTCGCCGTCGTCGTAGTAGCGAGGGACTCGCCGGGTCGCCTCGAACCCCGACTCGGCGTAGAGGCGTCTTGCCCCCTCGTTCGACGCCCTGACCTCGAGTTTCACCGAGGTCGCCCCGCGGGCCTCGAGGACGCCGATCGACCGGGCGAGCAGCGCCGAGCCGATCCCCCGGTCCCGGCGGTCGGGGTGGACGGCGATGTCCTTGACGTGGCCGATCCCCCGGCCGTGGTTGGGCGTCACGTCGGAGACGACGTAGCCCGCGACGCCGCCCCCGGCGGTCGCGACCAGAAATCCCGGCCGGCCGAGAAAGCCCTCGAAGGCGTGGTAGGGCCAGGGCTGGGGAAAGGAGAGGTCCTCGATCTCGACGACAGCGAGGAGGTCCGCGCGATCGGCCCGCCGGATCGAGAGCTCCCCGTCGCCGGCCGTCGGCCCGGTGATCGTCATCGAACGGATCGTGGTCGCCGACGGACAAAAACGTATTCACCCGCCGACCGCGACTGCGGCGAATCCGGTCTCAGGCCGGGATCGCGCCGGTGTCGAACTCCTCGGTGAGTTCCGTGAGCTTCTCGAGGGCCTCCTGTTCCTCCCGGAGGTTCTCCTCTAGGAGGTCCGCGGCGTCGTCGAGGCCGAGTTCGTCGGCGAGGGGAATCAGGTTGCCGTAGGCGGCGATCTCGTAGTGTTCGGTCTTCTCGGCGGCCGCCATGTTGTGGTAGTCCATGACGTCCTGGTCGGGATCCTCGTCGACGAACCCCTCGTACTCCTCGAGCAGGCCCTTGACGCCGTCACAGGGCTCTTTCTCGGGAGGCTCGCCGAACGCGTCGAAGACCTCCTCCAAGCGCTCGATCTGGCCCTCGGTCTCCTCGCGGTGGTCGGCGAAAGCCTGGGCGATCTCCTCGCGCTCGGTGTTTTCCTCCAAGTCCTCCAAGGCGTCGAGCAGCTCGTGTTCGGCGTGGTAGATGTCCTCGATGCCGTGCTCGAACAGGTCCTGCAGACTGTCGATTGCCATGGTGAATCCGTTCGGACGGTCGCCCGAGAGGGAGAAAAGCCGCCGCCCTGCGACGGCAGGTGCTCGCTCGGGATCGTCGGGGCGAGCTCAGTCACCACCCTCGACGCGGTCGGCGTGCTCGATCAGATCGGCCGCGAGCGCGCGGGCCTGGTCGGGCGTCAAGCGAAGCTCCTCCATGTGGTCGGGCAGCTCTCCGGGATCGTCGAGTTCCACCTGAAGGCGTACGCAGTCGGGGTCGGTCCGGTCGGCGGTCGCGTCGACGACGGCGACCGACTCGGCCTCGAGGCCGTGGCCGCGCGCGACCGCGTCGGCGTGGTCGACGCTCGTGTGGGCGGTGACGCTCATCAGCCGGCGGGACATGGTGGCGTATGGGCCGGACACGCACTTAGCCTGCCCCCTCGACCCAGAACTCGCCGCAATCCCGACGGGCTACACGAGCAGGTCGGAAACGACGTGCTCGCGGACCGACTCGTGGGTCCCGAGGGGCGCATCGTCCGTGCCGAGCGTAGCCTGGCGGGTCCGGGCGCCCTCCAGGGCGTCGAGGATCAGGTCGGCGGTCGCGCGCGAATCGACCTCCCGGAAGGCGCCGTCGTCGATCCCCTCGGCGATGATCTCCGTCAGGGCCTCCCGGATCGCCTCGTTGTTCGCCTCGAGTTGGTCGCGGAACTCCTCGTCGTGGGCGGCCCGGAGCCGGAGCTCGAGGAGCGCACGCCAGAACGACTGGCGCTCGTCCTCGTCGGGGTCGACGACGAACCGATCGAGGAAGGCGACGAGGCGGGCCTCGTGGTCGTCGGTCTCGGCCTGGATCTCGGCGAGGAACTTGTCGAGACGGTCGATGAACCGATCGAGGAAGGCGAGCAACAGGTCGTCTTTCGTGTCGTAGTGGTAGTGGATCAGCGACTTGCTCGTCCCGGCCTCGGTCGCGATCGCACGCATCGTTAGCCCGGCGTACCCCTCCGCACAGAGGATGTGGTAGGTCGCCCGCATGATCTCCTCGCGGGCGTCCGGCT
Source organism: Saliphagus infecundisoli (assembly GCF_020177375.1). Taxonomy (GTDB): domain Archaea; phylum Halobacteriota; class Halobacteria; order Halobacteriales; family Natrialbaceae; genus Saliphagus; species Saliphagus infecundisoli. Next base: position 58,539 of record NZ_JAIWHV010000002.1, read on the forward strand.
GCTCGGAACCCTCGGCTGGGTCCGTCGACGACCCGTTCATGCCCGATCATTCGCCCCCGGGGACGTAACCCTAGCGGAAGCCCCGAATCGACGGTCGCTCGCGCGACGCTCGTCTATTCCGGCCGTTCTTGCCAGTAGTTTCCGGCAATCGCCGCTCGCCTCGAGGGCGGCAGGGCCGACGGTCGCGCTCCGGTCCCGACGGCCGGCGGGGAGCGGACGGGAAAGCGGCGACGGCGTGCCCGTCCGGCGCTCCGGCGCTCGAACCGGGGGTCCGACTCCCCGCACGACGGGTCACGGACCGATCGGTCGGGATCGTCCTCGTCCCTCGAGACCGAGATAGCGGTGACCGTTTCCGGTAGACGAAAGCCCGGGTATCGCTTGCTCCCGAGGCGGTCCTTATAGGTCTCTCCGCCCAACGGGGTTCCATGAACCGATACGTGCGCATCGACGGCCGATCGACGACGATCCCGACGGAGAACCCCCGATGAGCGACGTTACCTGCCGCCCGGAGGGTCCCGAGGGGCGCGAGGACGACGCGAGAGACGAGGAGCGCGACGACGCCCACCTCGACGGCGTCGAGGTCGGCGCCGGCTGTACGGAGATCTGGGAGCACCTCGCCGACGAGCGCGAGGAGTAGAGCGATACCGTTCTCGACATCGTGGGAGTAGTTCGATCGCGGAGCGGACGACCCGCCCGCCGGGGAGTTCGTGGGCCGGGTGGAACCCTTTTTGAGCGCCAGGTTCCAACGGTACGGACATGAGCGAGGACCCGCCCGACCAGTCGCGGCCGGAGGCGACGGCCCGGTCCGACCGGGCGGAGAGGCGGACAGGGCCGATCCCGACCGACCGCGAGTCGCCCGTCGGCGCGCCGGTGATCCGGGGCGACGAGTCGGTGACCGGCGAGCACGCCCGCCGAGCAGTCCAGTTCGATCCCGACGACCCCGAGAGCGTCGCGGAGGCCGCCGAGACCGTCCGCCGGTTCGCCGACGGCACCGAGGCCAGCGAGGACAACCTCGTCATGCTCCGGGGCGCGGCGGCCTGTGCCGCCCTCGTCCGGGGGGAGGGGTCGTACAAGGCCGCCGCCGCCCGCGCGGGCGAGGGCTCGGAGAACACCTCCGTCGCGTTCATCCGCAAGTGGGCCCGCGTCCACGACCTCCCCCAGTCGGTCCGCCGCCAGGTCGCACTGGGCACCATCGCCCCGACCGCGGCCAAACACATCGCCCGCGTCGCCGGCGAGGCCCGCCTCCTGCTCGCCTGGGCGACCCTCGACGGCGACCTCACGGTCCGGGAGGTCCGGACCGTCGCCAGCGCCGTCAACGACGGCACCCCGATCGAGGCGGCCCTGGCCGACCACGGAATCGACCTCGGGCGTCTCGAGATCCGCCTCCCCGTCGAGACCTACCGGGACCTCCGCCGGCAGGCCTCCAACGAGGGCCGCGAGCCCGACGACCTCGTCGCCGAGGCCCTCGAGGCGTACCTCGAGTAGGCGACGGAGAGAAACGTTTAACCACGGCTCGCCGGAAAGGGGAGACAGGGCCGGTAGCTCAGTCCGGCAGAGCGTCTGGCTTTTAACCAGACGGTCGCGTGTTCAAATCGCGCCCGGCCCGCTATTCCGCTGCGAACGAACTCGTGAGCAGCAGGTCGCGGATCCGGCGGGATCTAAAATCCGATTATGACGAAGACGATAATATAGGCGATTGATCCCAATGAGAGCAGTAAGAAGCATCCAGAAGCCGATGAAGATGGCTGCTTGTCGACCGGTCAGTTCGTCACCGTCCAGAACGGCGCCAGCCCCATCCACCATCTCTCTGAAGCCCATATATAAACAACAGACGGAGTGATGTTAACAAGCTTTGGTGACTTTTCCTCACCGTCTGAGGCGTACGCAGGCGCGCGATGCAACACGAGATTCAGCCTACGAGTAGCGCTTCGAGGAGCGACCGGACGATCCTCGAAAGGTGTGATTGTTGGGCGGCACGCCCGGAACGATCGGAGAACGGGAGAATCGACGGAGCCGAGCAGCGATCCGACGATCAGCCCCGGACGGGCATGAACGCCAGCCCGGCGGTCACGACCATCGCCAGGATCGAGAGGACGACGACCCACCAGAGACCGCTGATCCGCTGGTTGAACTCGTCGACGGCGGTCTGCTGGCTCTCCAAGCCCTCGACGTTGCTCGAGAGGATCGCCGTCTCGCCGTCGAAGTAGACGGCGAACTCCTGGCCGTTCAGGGTGACGGTGTCGGCGTGGGCGAGTTCGTTCTCGGTGACCTCCTCACCCTCGTACTCGACGGTGACGGCCTCTTCGGAGACGCTCGTCACTTGTCCCTCGACGACCTGTCCGCTCTCCTCCTCGTAGAACGAGATGGAGTCGTTGACCTCGTAGCGTTCGCTGTCTATCTCCTCGAACTCCTCCAAGGGAACGGCCGTCCGCTCGCCGCCCTCGCCGGTGATCACGTACGGTCGGTCGTCCTCCTCGGAGAACTCCTCGATCTGGTATTCGTCCTCGTCGTACTCGCCGATCAGCGAGAACGCCTGGGGCCCGCTTTCGCCGCCAGCACTCGCATTGCCGCCACTCTCGTTGCCGGCGCTTTCATTGCCGGCGCTTTCATTGCCGCCGGCGCTCTCGTTACCCGCTCCGCCCGCGGTTTCGTTACCGGCGCTCGCATTTCCGCCGCTTTCGTTGCCGGCGCTCGCGTTACCTGCTCCGTCCCCCCCGGAGGGGGAGATCATTACCTCGTACTCCTGGCCGCCCTCCTCCGTGAGGACGGTGTCCCCGTTGGACCACTCGACTTCGAGGATCGCGGACTCGTTTACGTACTCGACGGTCCCCGACCCCTCGCTGAGCGTGGAGACGTTGAACGTCTGGCCGTCGACCTCGAGGTCCTGACCTTCCTCCTCTAAGGTGTAGTCGGCCTCGACGTCGTCGGCCGTCACCGACGGCGACGATGCGGTCGCGATGACGCCGTAGGCACCCGCGGCGACCACCACGAAGAGAACGGCGTAGAGGATCCCTGCTCGGAACTGCATGTCTAAGCCGTAGCCCGCCCCTCGTATAACGGTTACTAACTCCCGAGGCGCCCCCGCCGGAAGCGAGAACCGGCTCAGCTCCGCTCGGCCAGAAACGTCCGGATCCGGTCGTCGTCGACCATCCCGCCGCGGGCGCTTTGCTCGGTGCAGTTGAACGCGCCCGCCGCGGCCCCAAAACGGCCGGCCTCGGCGGCAGATTCGCCGGCCAGCAGCCACTCGTGGATCAGCCCGCAGACGAACGCGTCGCCCGCGCCCGTCGTGTCGACGACGTCGACGTCGAAGGCGGACACCTCGACGACTCCTTCGGCGTCCCACAGCAGGGCGCCCTCCTCGCCGCTCGTGAGCGCCCCGCGGGAGACCCCTCGCTTTCTGAGCGCCTCGATGGCTTCCTCGCCGCGAACCCCTAGGTAGGAGTCGATCGAGACCTCGTTGGCGACGAACAGCGCGAGATGGGGGAGGAGGTCGTCGATCGTCTCGCGTTCGGTCGCCCGGTCGGCGAGTTCGTCCAACGTGCTCGCGAGGTCGAAGACGAGCCGGATCTCCCCGTCGGCGGCGAGCTCGGCGAGTCGACGGCTCACCCGGTCGGGACAGAAGCCGTTGGCGAAGACGACCTCGGCCGACCGGAGGGCCGCCTCGTCCGCCTCGGTGAGTTCGAGGTTCTTCGCGGCGCCGCCGCCGGTGACGATGGTTCGCTCGCCGTCGGGATCGCGAAACACCATGCAGTACGTCGAGCGCTCCTCGTCGTCGTAGCGGACTCTCGCCGTCGAGACGCCCTCCTCGCGGAGGTTCGCCTCGACCAGGTCGGCGTTGTCGTCGTTGCCCAGTTGGACGACGACGCCCGTGTCGTGACCGAGCCGGGAGAGCCCGACCGCGCCGTTTGCGGCGACCCCGCCGAAGCCGACCGACTCCTCGTGGACGTAGGCGCCCGCGTCGGGCTCGGGCAGGTTCGAGACCAGGTACTCCTCGTCTACTAACGCGCTGCCGACCGAGACGACCTCGAGGGGCTCCTCCATACCGACACTGGGGACGTCGGGAACGTAAGTGTGGCCGGTTTCGGATCGGGGACACGGGTGAGGCTCCGCGACGAGCCGCGCCGATCAGCGCGGTCAATGGCGGAAATTCCGCGTGTCAGGCCCCAACACTTTTGTGACCGCTGCCTAGTCACTACACATGGACCGACGAGACCTGTTACGGGGCGGCGCAGCCGTGGCCGCGATGGCGGTCGCCGGCTGCTCGGAGAGTGGAAACGGCAACGGGAACGGCGGCAACGGTAATGGTAACGGCGGTAACGGCGGCAACGGTGGGGACGAAACGGACGACGGCGAAAACGCGACCGACGACGGAAACGAGACGACCGACGACGAAACCGACGAGTCCGGCGGCGCTGACGACAACGAGACCAGAGACGGCAACGAAACCGGGGGCGAGGATACGACCGACAACGAAACCAACGGGTCCGACGGCGCGATGGACGGCGGGGAGAACGAAACCGACGACTCCGCCAACGACACCACGGACGAGGAGGAAACCGAGTCCGACGGCACGGACGGCAACGAGAGCGGGGGCGACAGCGCGCTGTTCGCGGACACCGTCGAGGCCGAGAGCTCCTACGCGTTCGAAACCGAGGGCGGCGAGGGGGCCGAAGCGGCCGTCTCGAGCGGCCGGGTCGACGGGGAGAACATGTACGTGACGATCGAGGAGAGTGGCGAGACCGTCGAGATGTACGTCGTCGACGGTGAGACGTACTTCGTCGAGGGCGAGCAGTGTATGACCCTCCCTGGGATGGGCGAGCAGGAGTTCGATCAGGAAGCAGTCGAGGATCCGGAGGCCGAGGCGGAGGCCCAGCCGGAGCTAGAGGCCAGCGGCCGGGACACCATCGACGGCGAGGAGGTCCGGGTCTTCGAACTCAGCGGCGACGAAGCGGCCGAATACGACCAGGACGTGACCTACTACGTCAGCGTCGAGACCGGCTACGTCCGCCGGATCGAGACCGGCGAGTCGGTCACCGACTTCCACTCGTGGGGCGACGTCGACCCCGTCGAAGCCCCCGAAATGGAGTGTATGGACATGGGAGAGTTCAACGAAAGCGACGTTCCGATGTAGCCACGAGAACGCGACGCTCCCGGGTCGTCGAAAATTCGGAGACCGGGGCCGAAAAAACGGAGTCGCCGATCAGATGACGCGGTTCTGGAGGTAGTCGAGGTGTTTGGCGTTGTAGACGATCCGGACCTCCTCGGCGGCGGGCGAGCCGATGCAGGTCAGGCGGACGTTTTTCTCCTCGACTTCCTCGTCGGAGAGGATCTGTTGCATGTCCATGTCGATCTCGCCCTCCCGGACGATGGCGGCGCAGTTCGCACACGCGCCGGCCCGACACGAAAAGGGCCAGTCGTAGCCCTGGGCCTCGGCGGCCTCGAGGATGTACTCGCCCTCGTTGACGTCCAGGCTGCCGTAGTCTTCCTCGTCGAAGCCGGCGTCGGCGGCCTTCTCGAAGAGGTCGTCGTCGTCCATTTCCCAGCCCTGGTCGTCCAGTACTTCGTAGTTCAGGTATTCTACCGTGGGCATCACCCGCCGGTTCGAGACCCGGACTGGTATAGCTTGCTGTTGCGGCCCCGGGCGTCTCTCACTAGCATACGGCACGCCCGGACGGGAGTCGGTGGACGATCGGTCGGAAACCGCGGGCGATCAGAACCCGAAGATCGGGAGAAATCGGAACGTCAGGAAGGCGCCGACCGTCGAGATGATCGGGACGACGTTCTGCATGAGGATCACCCGGGCGGTCGTCGAGGGGTTGAAGAGGTCCGAGGCGCTCGGGATGTCGTCGGTCTCCTCCTCGCCGATCTCGGGGGCGGGTTCGCCCTCCTCCTCCGCGGTGAGGGCGCCGACGGACACCGCAGTCTCCTCGCCCCGGCGGGCGTCGGTCAGCGTCGTCGTCCGGGTCGCCCGGCCCCAGCCCAGGCCGATGATGCTCATCGTCGCGACGACGACGAAACTCGCGGGGATCCCGATCGCCGACAGGACGATGACGATCGAGGAGGCGACGACGGCGACGACGATCGCCGCCGTCAGCGGGAGGTTCGTGATGTCGTTGCCCAGCGTATCGAGCGTGCGCCGGGCGATCGTGAAACAGCCGACCGCGACCGCGGCCGAGCCGATCAGGATCAGCGGGATCATCCCGACGTCGCCGGTCGCGTAGATCGGTGCGATCGCGTTCGCGATGTTGCTCGTCCCCGAGGAAAAGGCCATCAGGCAGCCGATGACGACGACGACCGCCGCGCCGGCGGTCCCGCGGCGGTCGAGACCGTCCGGCGTCCGGACCGTCGGAACGACCCCCTCCAGGGAGACCGACAGCATCGGCTCCTCGCCCTCGCCGTCCTCGATCGCGACCCAGGCGTTGATCGCCGGATAGAAGTACCGGCCGATCACGCCCGAGACCCAGAAGCCGATGATCGGCGCGACGACCCACCAGATGACGATCTCGCCGAGGACGGCCCAGTCGAGTTCGCCGGTCGCGAGCCCGAGGGCGGCGATCGCCCCCACGGCAGTCATCGACGTCGAGGCCGGCACGCCCGCACGATTTCCCAGGAACAGGGCGCCGCCGATGAAAAAGAGCACGGCGACGTTGGCCTCGAGGGTGAAGACGCTCGTGTCGGTGACGAGTTCCTCGCCGAGAGTCGTGACGACCGCCGGCCCGATCGTGATCGCGCCGAGAAAGAAGAAGATCGACATGAGCGCCGCCGCCGCGAGCTTCGTGATGACGTTCGCGCCGACGGCGGGGCCGAACGCCGGGCCGGTCGTCGCGCCGCCGATGTTGTAACCGACGAAGACGGCGACCAGGAGACCGACGACCAGGAGTACCTCGCTCACACCGGATAGTCGAACGCGGCGGTTAAAAACACCCGTATCGGCGCGGGGGAGCCGACCGGAGGCCGGCGCGCCCAGTGGGGATGGCGGCCGGGGACAACGCGCTTTTGGCCTCCCGGCCCGAACCCGGCCCATGACCACGCAGGCCAAACGCGAGGCCGTCCGCGCGGACCTCGCCGACCGCGATGGCGCCCTCGTCGCCTTCTCCGGGGGCGTCGACTCGAGCGTCGTCGCCGCACTCGCCCACGACGCCATCGGCGACGACGCCGTCGCCTGCACCGCCAAAAGCGAGACCCTCCCCGAGGCCGAGCTCTCGGAGGCAAAGCGGGTCGCCGATGAGATCGGGATCCGCCACGAGGTCGTGGAGTTCTCGGAACTCGACAGCGACGCGTTCGTCGAGAACGACGAGGACCGGTGCTATCACTGCCGGACGATGCGGCTCGGACGGATGTTCGAGAAGGCCCGCGAGCTCGGAATCGGAACCGTCTGTGACGGCACCAACGCCGACGACCCCGGCGCCGGCCACCGCCCCGGACTGCGCGCCGTCGAGGAACTCGACGTCGTCTCGCCGCTGCTTTCCCACGGGATCACCAAAGAGGAGGTCCGCGAGATCGCCGACGACTACGGGCTCTCGGTCGCGGACAAGCCCGCGATGGCGTGTCTCTCCTCGCGGATCCCCACCGGCCTCTCGGTGACCGAAGAGCGCCTGAGCCGGATCGAACGCGCCGAGGCCGTCCTCCGCGAGCGGGGCTTCTCGGGGTTTCGGGTCAGGGACCACGACGGCCTCGCGCGCATCGAGATCGATCCCGAGGAACTCCCCGAGGCGCTCGATCAAACCTTCGCCGAGGAGGTCAACGCGGCGCTTTCGGAACTGGGATTCGACCACGTCACCCTCGACCTCCAGGGGTATCGGACGGGAAGCGTCAGTCCCGGGGGCGAGGAGACCGACGACTCCGACGACGAGCCCCTCGTCGAGAACGTCTTCGACGTCCAGTACCCGACCGACGGTCCCTAAGCCGAGGCGACGCCGGGACCGGACGAACCGTCCCGTGAGCGCCGATCCGTTTGACGATCGCCGTATTATCTCCCTTGGATTCCCTAAGTAACTCGCCAAACGCTGTAGAATACGAATTGGATGGTGAAATATTGCGCTATACCATACGTTCGTCGTCCCCCACCGGATAGAGATGGACGATGGCCGAGGACCTCCCCGCGGCGTGGCGCCGGGACCAGCGACGGACGTACACCCCCGCCGACGGCGACGACGAACTCGAGTACGCGACCTACCTCCACGAGTCGGGCGACCTCCGGCTCCGGATCGCGCCCGCCTCCCTCGACGGCTACGAGACCCCCGGGTACACCCTCCAGGCGACGACGTACCCGGGGCTCGACTTCTCGGAAACGTTCCGGATCCGACAGGTGCTCACGTTCGGCCGCTGTCGGGCGATCGCGGTCCGGTTCATGGAGCTCTTTGCGGCCGCCTACGACGGTCCCGCCGACCTGGAGGCGGCCCTCGAGTACGGGTTCGACCGGACGAAAGCCTCGGGAGTCACGGATGGCCCCCTCGACCTCGGTACGGACGGGATCGACGAACGCCGGAACTAATCGTCGCTCGGAGCGGGGTTCGGAGAGGCGGCGGCCGGTTTCTCTCCGTCGGCGTAGGGGTACCACGCCTGCTTGCCGTCGTGCATGTACGGCGCCTCGAAGTCGGTCTCGGCGGGTTCACACAGCTCGACGATCGGCTCGGTCCCCGTCTCCTCGACCCACTCGCGGAAGGACTGGCCCTCCGTGCGGTGGGCGGCGAACGCCTCCAGAATCGACTTGATCGCGGCGGGGGCCTCGTCGGCGGGCACCCGCTGGGCGACCCACTCGACGAACGAGGGCTCGGCGCCGATCCCGCCGCCGACGCCGATGTCGAACGCCTCGACCATCTCGCCGTCCTTGCGGGCGCGCATCCCCTGGAGACCGATGTCTGCGGTCAGCGCCTGGCCGCAGTCGGCGGTACACCCCGAGTAGTGCATCTTGATCCCTCCGGCGTCGTCGGGGAGGTCGACGTTCGCCTCGAGCCACCTGAGCATCCGGCTCATTCGCACCTTCGTCTCGGTCAGCGCGAGCGAACAGAACTCGGTGCCGGTACAGGCCATCGCGCCCCGATCGAAGATCGAGGGGGTCGGCGAGTAGGTCGAAAGCAGGGGTTCGGCGAGCAGCGCGTCGAGGTCGTCGTCGGCGACGTCGACGATCACGGGGTTCTGGCGGCGGGTGAGCCGGACTTCGCCCGACCCGTAGGAATCGGCGAGGTCGGCGAGGGCGATGGCGTCTCCGGCGGGCATCCGGCCGACGGGGACCGAGAGCCCGACGTAGTTGCGGCCGTCGCGCTGGTCGCCGACGCCGACGTGGTCGTGGGGGCCGTCTTCGGGCGATCTCCCGGCGTTGTACGTGTACTCCTCGCGAAAGTCCTCGCCCGCAGTGTGGAGATCGAAATCGACGTAGCCCGCCTGGAGGGTCTCGCGGATCTTTTCCATGCCCCAGTCGTCCGCGAAGAAGCGCGAGCGGTTCTTCGAGCGGTTCTGGCGGCCGCCGTGGTCGTGGTAGAGCTCGACGAACCCGCGGCCGACCTCGTAGGCGTTCTCCGGGCGGACGAAGACATCGAGCGGGGTCGCCGCCCGGGGCTGGCGCCCGCCGAGGCCGCCGCCGACCCGGACGTTGAACCCCCGGACCTCCTCGCCGTCGATCTCCTTGCGGGCGGGCTCGAAGCCGACGTCGTTGATCGAGTCCTGGGCACAGCCCACTTTGCAGCCCGTTGCGCTGATGTTGAACTTCCGGGGCATGTTCGCGAGCGCGTCGTCCCCGCGAAGCTCGGTCTGGAACCGCTTCAGGAGGTCGCCGGTCTCGACGTACTCCTCGGCTTTCCCGTGGAGGGGACACCCCGAGATGTTGCGCATCGTGTCCCCGCCCGCAGACCGAGAGGAGACGCCCACTTCCTCCAACTTCTCCCAGATTTCGGGAACGTCCTCGAGTTCGATCCAGTGGAGCTGAACCGATTGTCGGGTCGTGAGGTCGATCCAGCCGTTGCCGAACTCGGGGTTCTCGGCGGGGCCGGTCGCGTACTCGCGGGCGACTTCGGCGATCGCTCGAAGCTGTCCCGGCGAGAGGATCCCGCTGGCGTTCGTCAGCCGCATCATGAAATAGGACTCCTGGCCCGAGCGCTGGTGGAAGACTCCCCAGAACTTGAAACGAGTGAACCACTCGTCGCGTTCGTCCTCGGGGATCGCCTCGAAGCCGCCGTTTTCGGCGAACTCGACGATGTGCTCGCGGACCTCGTCGCCGTAACAGTCGGCCTTGTACTCCTCCTTTTTGTGGACCACTCAGACCACCCCAGATGGACGTTCGTCGCTATTCTTCTCTGAACGGTCTCGTTTCGTGGTGGACATCATGGATAGTGGCCATGTTGTGAACAGATATAGTAGTAATCATTGACAAACAACGTATTTTCTCCCCCCCATCCGTCGGAATCGACCGATCTCGAAGGACATATGATCAGTACTAGGACGTTCCCCACGAACCGCGGACGCCGGTTCGCCGGCGGTTTCTGGACGGTTATCGACCGGGACCGGACGGCCCCGGTCGGACGTCCGCGGGCCCGCCCCGCTCGCGGGTTTCGAGCCGACGCCGGACCCGCGCCAGGTCCGCCGGCGTATTGACCGCCCGGAGACGGTCGGGATCGGCCCACTCCCGGAGGTCCGCTTCGGGAACCCGAACCGTCTCGAGCCCCGAGACGGCAGCGACCAGGCGGCGCTCGTCGGCCCGGAGGGCGGCCTCGCAGGCCCGGCGCGCTCGCCGAGAGTCGTAGACGGCCGCGAGCGGCTGGGGGTACTCCTCGAGGACGGGGGCGGTCGCGTCGCACCCACTGCGCTCGTGGGTCTCGAACAGCCGGGCGACGACCTTTGTTTCGAGCAGCGGGAGGTCACAGGCGAGGGCGATGGTCCGGTCGCCGTCGGCGACACGGAGCCCGCGGGCGAGCCCCGCGACGGGGCCGGCGTCGCACTCGTCGTCGCGGTCGAGCGCGAATCGCGTTTCGGGAGGAAGGACCGCCTCGAACGCCCCGCGCTGGTCGGGCCGGCAGTTGACGACGACCTCCCCGACCTCGGGAGCAACCGCCCGGACGACCCGGGCGATCATCGGCTCGCCCGCGACGCGCTCGAGGGCCTTCTCGCGGTCGCCGAACCGTTCGGAGAAGCCGCCGGCGACGACGACCGCCGAGCGCACGGTCAGTCCCCCAACGACTCGAGGCGGACCGCACACTGCTTGAAGTTCGGCTCCTTCGAGCGGGAATCGACCTCGGGGAGCGTGAGATCGTTGGCCGCAGGGTGGTGGATCGGCAGCCAGACCATCCCCTCGGGGATCGCCTCGTCGGGCTCGAGCCGAACGCGGACCGATCCCCGCCGGGAGGAAAGCCGGGCGTGGCGGTCGTCGCCGGCGGTCGCCGGCGCGACGCGGGCGGTCGGCGGCCCGGCCTCGCGGGTCCTGACGCCCGTGTTGTAGCCGTCGTCCTCCCGGGCCGTCGTCAGCGTCAGCGGATATCCGGAAGACGGGGGTTCGGGGTCGTCACCCGAGACGGCCGACGAGAACCGCGCACGCCCGGACGGCGTTGGAAACTCCCAGCCCTCGCTTCCTCCGTCGGCGCCCTTCCGGTAGTAGCGATACCCCCCTTCGGCGGTCGGCGTCGGCGCCGGCCACCGCACGGCGAGTTCGGCCTCGAGGCGTTCGTAGCCGATCCCCGAACAGTCCGCGGGGGTCCCCTCGGTGAGCGCGAGGAACTCCTCGTAGATCGGTTTGGGCTCCGGCGGCTCCTCGAACAGTCCGGGGACGACCCGGTCGGCGATCTCGCCGATCAGCGCGAGGTCCGTCCGGATTCCCGACGGAGTCTCCGTCGCCGCCCGGACCCGCGAGATCGTCCGCTCCATGTTCATCACCGTTCCCTCCGATTCGCCCCAGGTCGCCGCCGGAAGGACGACGTCGGCGAGTTCGACCGTCTCGCTCCGGAAGGCGTCCTGGACGACCAGAAAGGTGTCCTCGAGACGGTCGCGGGCCGCGGCCGCATCCGGAAGACCTGCAGCGGGGTTCGTCGCGACGGCGTAGACCGCCTCCACGTCGCCGTCGATCGCCTCGCAGATCCCCACGGGACCCGGCCCCGGATCGTCGGGGAGCCGCGACTCGGGGATGCCCCAGGCGTCGGCGACCGCGCGGCGGTGGTCGGGGTCGTCGAACGGCCGGTGGCCCGGCCAGGTCCCCTTCGAGGAACAGACTCGAGTGCCCATCGAGTTCGCCTGGCCCGTCAGCGAGAACGGACCCGACCCCGGCCGGAGGTTCCCGCTCGCGAGACAGCAGTCGATCAGCGCGCCCGCCGTCGCGGTTCCGTCGACGCTCTGATTTACCCCCATCCCCCAGTAGACGAGCGTCGGCGCCTCGAACGCCGCCGCGAGCCGATCGATCGTCGCCACGGAAACCCCCGCCTCGCTGGCGCTCTCCGCGGCGGGCGGCAGGGTCGCGAGCAACTCGTCGAACCCCTCGGTCCGGGTCTCGACGAACTCGCGGTCTACCCCGTCGCGGTCGGCGATCCGGGCGAGTATGGCCCGCGCGAGCGCGAGGTCGCCGCCGGGGTCGACCGCGACGTGGTCGTCGGCCACCTCGGCGGTCTCGCTCCTGACTGGGTCGACGACGATCAGTTCCGAGCCCTCCTCGCTCGCGCTTTGGCTGATCCACCGGAACATGACCGGGTGCGCGACCGAGGGATTGGCCCCCCAGACGAGGTGGGTCCTGGCGTCGGGGATGTCGTCGTACGTCGGCGGCGGCGCGTCGCTGCCGAAGGCGTCGTAGTAGGCGGTGACCGCCGACGCCATACAGAGCGTCGTGTTCGCGTCGTAGTAGCGCGTGCCCAGGCCGCCGCGGGCGAGCTTTCCGAGCGCGTAGGCCGCCTCGTTGGTCTGCTGGCCGCTTCCCAGGACGGCGACCTCGCCCGATTCAGTAGCAGCGGAGAGCCCGCTCGAGGCGGCCGCGAGCGCGTTCTCGATCGTCGTCGGGACGAGATCGCCCTCGCGCCGGACGAGCGGGCGGGCGAGCCACTCGCCGTCGGGGTCGGCGGTCTCGCGGACCCCGCGCTGGCAGGCCAGCCCGTTGTTCACGGGGTGTTCGGGGTTTCCCCGGACCGAGTCGAGTCCGTAGCCGCTGTCGACGCCGCGCTGGACGTGGCCACAGCCGACCGCACACCGCAGACAGGTCGTCGGCACGAACTCGCTCACGCGGATCGCCCTCCCGCCGTCCGCCGACCGACGCCGGCGGATCGACGAACGATCGGCGAACACCGAGTCGAACTCGTTGACGGGCGCATATTCACGGGAAAACCGTGGGTTGTGCGGAAGTAAAACGCTACCCGTTTAACAAACGGGTGTTTTTCCGCCCTGCGATCGGATCCCGACAGTCTTGGGACGGATGGGAGGAATACTAGGACGTTTGTACCGAACGAACCGGGGCCGCGATTCGACGTCCGTCGATCACTCCTGGCCGGTCCAGCGAAGCAGGAGCAGGGTCCCCTCGAAGAGCGCGATCATGAGGATCCCGACGATGATCGGCGCCATCAGCGTCGGGTCGATCGTGAACATAAAGGAGAGGCCGAAGAAGCCCGCCCAGAAGTACAGCCGCTTGTCGGCGAGCCACCGGCGGGTGGTCACCCCCATCATGATCGCGAGCATGATGAAAAGCGGGATCTGGAAGACGATCGCGAGAAAGCCCGTCAGCGTGATGATGAGATTGAACGTCTCGCCCAGCGCGTAGGCGATGCCGGCGCTGCCCTCCGAGTAGTAGGTGAAGTACCGAAAGAGGATCGGCAGGACGAGCACGAACGAGATACCCATCCCGACGACCGCGAGCACGAGGCTCATCGGCACCGCCGAGAGGTAGTACTTGCGCTCGTTGGGGTACAGTCCCGGCCGCATGAACAGGTAACACTGGTAGACGAACATCGGCAGGCCCACCAGGATGCCAAGCAGGGCGGCGACCTTGATCCGGGTCAGCCAGAGCTCGAGGGGGTGGTAGACGTGTGGGGGCGCCTCGAGGGTCGCCGGCAGGACGTTCTGCCAGATATAGTCGATCGCCGGCGAGGCTCCCAGCAGCCCGATCGCGGTGCCCGCGGCGCCAAAGAGGAAGACGACCGCGAGCCGGAGAATCATCTCCTCGATATGGTCGGCCAGGGGCATCTCCTCGTCGTCGGGCGGGGTGGAGATCCCCCCCAGGTTCTCGTCATGTCCCCCGCCTCCGGGCTGGTCGCGGACGTATCCCTCGCCGTCGGTCTGGGCCTCCGGCAGGTCCGTTCCCGTCACGTCCGCCTCGCTCGCGTTCGCTCCGTCCGCGTCGCCGTCATCGCTTTCGATCGCCGTGTCGTCGGTCGATCCGTCCCGGCTCTCGTCGGACTCGGCGCTCGCGTCGTCGTCCGCAGATTCGTCCGCGTCTCCGGGTGCAGCGAGGTCGTCGGCGCCCTCGCTCGCGGACTCGTCGCTCCCCGTGTCGCTCTCGCCCGCGGCGTCCGCGAGGCCATCGTCCGCGTCGTCCTCGTGGTCATCGTCCGCGCCGGAGTCCGAGCCTCCGTCCGCGTCCGAAGCCTCGAGATCGACCGGATCGGGCGTTACCGACGGCCAGCCCTCGAGGGTATCGACCGTCGGACCGTCGTCGGTGTCGTCGGAATCGCCGGCGTCGGCCCTCCCCACCTCGTCGCTATCGGTATCGTCGCTCGCGGCCTCGCCGCTTTCCTGGTCATCCGCCGTGTCGCCCGCGTCGGCCGGATCGGTCGATCCGGCCGCATCAACATCGGAATCGGCGATCCCGGCGTCCGTGTCCGTGGTATCGGGGTCGTCGCTTACGGCCTCGTCGCCAGTCGCGTCGTCGGCCGCCGCCCCGTTTATTTCGCCATCGTCGGCTCCGCCGGCTTCGCTGCGTCCGTCCGTATCGTCGGTTCCAGCGCCGTCCGCGTCCTCCGTCGCGTCCTCACTGGATCCGTCGTCGATCGCGTCCGATCGCGTCTCGAGGTCGGACGGGTCGATCGGCGACCCCCGGTCGGAGGCCTCGGAGGAGTCCCGTGGCTCCTCGGAGCCGTCGATGGGGTCTCCCTCCTCCGACTCGTCCGACTCGTCGGGCATCTACGGGACATAGATCGGCCGCCGGTTATAGGCCTTTTTCTTACGATCACTCCGGGACGACGGGTCTTCCGGGGAAAGACAGGGTGGTCCCGAGCCCCCGACACGAAAGGTTGATAACTGGATATAAGCACGGTACGTGTACGCGATGAGCTCCGCCGTCGACGAAGACACCCTCCGGGCGATCGACAGCGGCAGGCAGACGATCGCCGAGGTGCTCTCGGTCGCACAGAACCATCTCCAGAAGATATTCATCGTCTTCGTCATCGGCTTCATCGGCTCGTTTTACGCCCTCCGGATCTACGTCTGGGAGTTCCTCAAGGCGACGGCCGAAGCCGAGATGTCGAGCCAGCTCGCCGGCCAGACCGACGTCATCACCCGAACGCCGTTCGAGGTGATCCTGCTGCAGGCGAAGATCGGGATGATCGTCGGCGCGATCGTCTCGATCCCCGCCGTCCTCTACTTCGCGCGGAAACCGATCAGGGAACGGGGCTACGAGTCGGCGATCCCGATCTCGACGGCGTCGATCGTCGGCTTCGTCGTGAGCGCTCTGGGGCTGTTCTGTCTCGGGATCGTCTACGCCTACGTCGTCTTCTTTCCCTTTGCCTTCGAGTTCCTCGCGGGCAACGCCGACAGCGCGGGTGTCAACCCCAACTTCGGGATCACCGAGTTCACCAACTTCATGGCGTTGCTCACCATCTCCTTCGGACTCGCCGCCCAGCTTCCCCTCTTCATGGGCGCGCTCGCCTACACCGAGATCGTCCCCTACGAGACCTTCCGGGACAAGTGGCGCCACTCGATCGTCGCCATCGCCGTCTTCGGCGCCCTGTTCTCGCCGCCGGACCCCTTCACGCTGGTCATGTGGATGATCCCGCTGACCGCCCTCTACGCGTTCAGCCTCGGGCTCGCGAAGTTGCTGACCAACACCCGCAGGCGGGGCGCCGCCGAGGCGATCGGCGGCACCAGCCTGCTCCGAAAGCGGGCGCTCCAGGCCGGCGGAATCCTGGGCGTGGTCTGGCTCGCCGTCGCCGGCTTCGTCGAATTCGGCGGCTTCGACGTCTTAGAGGACGAACTCTACCCCTTCCTGCCCGAACTGATCCGGCCGGGCGGGCCGACCGCCCTCGAGACCCTCGGCGCCGAGTACGGTACCGTGGGCGCGTTCCTGGCGGGCCTGCTCGTCGCGGCCGTCATCGGCTTCCTCGCGCTGTTCGTCTACACGATCAAGGTGCTCCAGGAGCCGGTCCACCCCCGGATCGACCAGATCCGGACGGGCGAACCCGAGGAGATCGACATCGACGTCCTCGACGCCGACGCCATCGACGCCGTCCCGCCACAGGCGTTCCTCGAGATGGACGAGGACGAGGCGATGGACCACGCCCGCCAGGCGATGTTCGACGACGACCGCGAGAAGGCCCAGGCGATCCTCGATCGGTTCGACACCCTCCACGCAGAGGACGAGGGACCGACCGCCGAGGGGGAGGGCGGCGCTGCGGGCGCGGTCGCCGGCGACGCCGCGACCGCGGGCGAGACCGCTGGCGGCGGGAGCGAGGGCCCACCGGCCCCCGAAGAGGAGGAGGGCAACGTCTTCTCGAGTACCGCCGCCGACATCCTGAACTCCTTTACCGAAGAGGAGACGACCGAGGAGGACATCGGCGGCTACGCCTACGACATCGCCTTCATCTTCCAGAGCCTCACCTCGCGGATGTTCCGCATCGTCGGCCTGTTCATGGTCGTGATGGGCGGGGTGTTCATGGGGCTTTACTCCGGCGGGCTCGGATGGGTCCTCGAGACGTTCGTCTCGAACGTTCCCCGCGAGTTGCTCGTCTCGCTCGCGGAGCTCCGGGGGACGAACGTCTCGCCGGACGCCGACACCCAGACGCTGATCCAGGAGGGCGACTTCGTCATCGCCCTCCACCCGGTCGAGGTGCTTATCTTCGAGGTGAAGGTGAGCGTCATCGCGGGGATCATCGCCGTTCTCCCGCTGATCCTCTACTACGCCTGGCCGGCGCTGAAAGAGCGCGGGCTCGCCCGGGGCGACCGTCGGGTGTTCGTCCTCTGGGGCGGGGGCCTGATCGCCGGCTTCGCCGTCGGGACCTTCCTCGGCTTTTTCTGGAT
Source organism: Saliphagus infecundisoli (assembly GCF_020177375.1). Taxonomy (GTDB): domain Archaea; phylum Halobacteriota; class Halobacteria; order Halobacteriales; family Natrialbaceae; genus Saliphagus; species Saliphagus infecundisoli. Next base: position 75,729 of record NZ_JAIWHV010000002.1, read on the forward strand.
CGCACCCTCGGTGATCTCCTATCTGATCTCCGATTCGATCGACGCCGGGATGGTGATCTCCTACCGGATCAAACACTTCATCTGGATGGTGATCTTCACGACCATCGGCATCGGCTTCCTGCTCAACATCGTCGTCACGATGGCGCTGTTCCACGTCGGCGGGCTCGTCCCCTACCGGACGATGCTGCGGGGCTGGCGGGTCGTCATCGTCGCGATCTTTACCGTTGCGGCCTTCGCCACTCCCTCGGGGATCCTGACGATGCTCCTGTTCGCGTTCCCCATCGCCTTCACCTACCTCCTCGGCCTCGGGATCCTCTACGTGCTCACCGCCGGCGGCCGGTTCTTCGGGGGCAAACGGAAGGGGCCGACACTCGATACCGGCCTTCTGAACCGCTGATCGCCGGGCGACGGGCCGGTCGGCGGATCAGTTAAACCATCCGCGTCCGAAGACGCTCCATGCCCAAAATCAGCGTCGAAATCCCCCGGGAGCTCCTCGAGGATTTGGACGACCACGTCGGCGACGACGGCAAGTTCGTCAATCGAAGCGACGCGATCCGAGCCTCGGTCCGGAAGACCCTCGATATCCTGGACGAGATCGACCAGCGCCACGACCGACTCGACGAGGACTCCTGATCGTCTCGCGATGGCCTAATTGATTCGCTCGGCGAACCCGAACCGGGGTTTGACGTCCTCGACCCGGACCCGAACCGTCTCCCCGTCCTCGGCGTCGGGAACGAACAGGCGAAAGCCCGAGACGCTGGCGATTCCGTCGCCCTCCTCCCCGACGTCGACGATTTCGACCTCGAGTTCGTCGCCCTCCCGGACGGGCGCGGTCAGGCGTTCCTTCCCGATTAGGTAGAGCTCGGAGGACTCCTTCCGGGAGGCCTCGGGCGTCGTCGCCCGGACGTACCGGAACTCCTCTTCGACCTCCGCACGGAAGTCGGAGACGTCGGGACCGTCGAACACCTTCACGACGAAATCGCCGCCGCTTCCCAACAGCTCGCAGGCAGTCTCGAAGGCCTGCCGGGCGAGGTGGAGCGACCGGGCTTGATCCAGCGAGTACTCCCCGGTCATGTTCGGCGCCATGTCTGAGACGACGGTATCGACCTCCCCTCCGGCGGCGTCACGGACCCGCTCGCGGGTTCGTTCCTCAGTCATGTCCCCACGGATCGTCTCGACTTGGTCGTGCTCCAGATCGTCGATCCGCTGGAGGTCGACCCCGATCACTCGCCCCTCCTCCCCGACGCCTTCGGCGGCGACCTGGAGCCACCCGCCGGGTGCGGCACCGAGGTCGACGACGGTATCTCCCGACGAGAGGACGTTTTCGAGGTCGTCCAGCTGTTTGAGCTTGTAGGCCGACCGCGACCGGTAGCCCTGCTGTTTGGCCCGGTTGTAGTAGTCGTCCCGACCGGTCATGGGCCGATCACCACGACCTTCCCAGCCCTCGTCTGAACCGACGGCAAATTCGCGTTCATGCCCCGAGAGACGGCGCCGACCCGGAAAGGCACGTCGGATACTGTCGGCCGAGCCAACCGACTGCCGACCGCACAATCATCCAATATATTATGTGTGAATGATGCTGTCAATAGTGCGGCGACCCACAGGCAGTGAGTTTTCTATTCCGGTATTCTGTTCCATTTTTATCCATGATGAGCGAGAATGGGGTCGGAAAAGAACTGTCTTGTACTCTCTCTCTCTCCGAGAGGGTGAAGCCGACTACCCTCGAGAGTAGTAAATGTATTTGGTATATTAGAGCTAATAAGAATTTATTGATGTGATTCGAGCCGTCCTCGGTCCGGGTTGCCCGCATCCACAACGTATTGAACCGATGGCACCATATGCGGATATGGAGTACACCACGCTCGGATCGACGGGGATGGAAGTCAGTCGGCTCTGTCTCGGCTGTATGAGCTTCGGGAGCGGCGCCGAGTGGATGCTCGACCGCGAGGAGGGCCGGGAACTGGTCGAGCGCGCGATCGATCTCGGGATCAACTTCTTCGACACCGCAAACGTCTACTCCCGGGGGGAAAGCGAAGAGATCCTCGGGGAGGTCCTCACGGAGTACGACCGGGACCGCCAGGTCGTCGCGACCAAGGTCTACGGCGAGATGGGGGAGGGACCGAACGAGAGCGGCCTCTCCCGGAAGGCGATCGAACAGGAGCTATCGGCGAGCCTCGATCGCCTGGGCATGGACGCCGTGGATCTCTACCAGATCCACCGCTGGGACTACGACACCCCGATCGAGACGACGTTGCGGGCGCTGGACGACGCCGTCTCCCGGGGCCAGGTCCGTCATCTGGGAGCCTCCTCGATGTGGGCCCACCAGTTCACGGAGGCGCTACAGACGAGCGACCGCGAGGGACTGGCGCGCTTCGAGACGATGCAGAACCTCTACAACCTCGCCTACCGCGAGGAGGAACGCGAGATGCTCCCCGTCTGCGCCCGCGAGAACGTCGGCGTCATCCCCTGGAGCCCGATGGCCGCGGGCTATCTGGCCCGGCCCTACGAGGACGACGACGCGACCACTCGCGGGGAACACGAGGTCGAACAGGGCAGGCCGTACCGCGAGGGTGGCGGCGAGGCGATAAACGAACGCGTCGCGGAACTCGCCGACGATCACGGCGTCTCGATGGCCCAGATCGCGCTAGCATGGGTCCTCCACAAGGACGTCGTCACCGCGCCCATCGTCGGCACCTCCAGTATCGAACATCTGGAGGAGGCCGTCGAAGCCCTCGAGCTCTCGCTGTCGGATTCCGACGTCGAGTACCTGGAGGAACCGTACGAGGCGGTCCGAGTCTCCGGCCACGAGTGAGCGTTCGGAGCCACCACGACCCGAGCGGTATGGGAACGCCTAACTACCGCCCCGACGAACACCTATCGAGCAATGAAGGTAGCCGACGATCCCGTCCACGTCCTCGTCTGGTCCGAAGCCACGGCCCCCGAGGACGTCTACCCGAACGACGTGAACGCGACGATCGCCGAAGGGCTGAACGATTCCACCGAAGTCGTCGCCCGCGCGGCCGACATCGATGACCCCGACCAGGGCGTCTCCGAGGACCGCCTGGCGTGGGCCAACGCGATCTGCTGGTGGGGCCACCTCCGCCACGACGAGGTCGAAGACGCTACCGTCGATCGGGTCGAGCGGGCCGTCCGCGAGGACGGCGTCGGCTTCGTCGGCCTCCACTCGGGCCACTACGCCCGGCCCTTCACTCGACTGCTCGGCACCTCGGGCGACCTCGGCGAAGTTCGGGTGAGCGAGGGCGAGTCCGAGGAGATCACCGTCGAGGCCCCCGACCACCCGATCGCCGACGGTGTCGAGGACTTCACCCTTCCCCACGTCGAGATGTTCGGCGAACCCTTCGATATCCCCGATCCCGAAACCGTGGTCCTCCACAGCACGTTCTCGGAGGGCGGCGAGTTCCGCTCGGGCGTGACGTTTCAGTTCGGAGAGGGGCGAGGCTTCTACCTGCGTCCGGGACACGAGGAGTTTCGCACCTATCACCACCCGTCGGTCCGGCAGGTCTTGGCGAACGCGGTCCGCTGGGTCGCCGACCGGTAGCCCTCTCTACTCGGTTTCTGGCGTCTCGACTTCGACCTCGACGTCGACCGCCACGTCGCCGTGGGGAAGCGTCGCGGCGTCGACCGACTCGCCGCGCTCGCTCGCGAGGAAGGCGGCCTCGGTGAGCCGGGTGACCCGGAGACCGAACTCGCCGGGGATCGGCGACTCGGTGCCCTCCCGGACGGCCTCGGCGAACGCGCCGAGTTTGTCCCCGGTGAGTTCGAGGTAGTCGGGCTCCTCGAACTCGCTTACGTACTTCCGGCCGTTCTCCGCGACCGTGAGCCGACCATCCTCGTAGGCGAGACGGCCCTCGGTGCCCCAGATCGCGATGTGCTCTTCGAAAGCGTCGCCGTCGCCCGAGACGCCGATGCTCGCCGTGACCGTCCCGTCGGGGCCGTCGAGCAACACGGAGAGCGCGCTGTTGACGTCGACGGCCTGATCCCAGTCGTCGGTGACGGCGGCGACCGTCCGGGGTTCGGCGTCGGTCGCCCAGAGGAGGACGTCGAGAAGGTGTGAGCCCGAGTCGATGAGCTGTCCGCCGCCCGAGAGGTCGGGGTCCGTCCGCCAGGTCCCCCGCTGGATCTCGATCCAGTCCTGAGCGAGATAACACGCGACCATGTGGACGTCGCCGAGGCGGTCGGCCTCGACCAGGCGCTTGATCTCGCGATAGGCGGGATGGAAGTGGCGCTGGTAGCCGATCTGGAGAACCAGGTCCCGGTCGCGAGCGGCCTCAATCAACTCCAGGGCGTCGGCGGTCGTCGTCACCATCGGCTTCTCGAGGTGGACATGGAGGCCGGCCTCGAGACAGGCCATCGTCTGTTCGAAATGCAGCGTGTGCGGAGTCATGATGGTGACCGCATCGAGGGCGTGGTCGTCGATCATCGTTCGGTAGTCCTCGTAGGCGGGACACCCGAACTCCGACTCGAACCGATCGCGACCCTCGCTGGCGATGTCGGCACCGGCGACGAGTTCGATTCCGTCCAGGTCGCGACAGGCCTGGCTCTGGACGCGGCCCAGCCCACCCAATCCGATCACTGCGAGTCGTAACGCCATGACTATGCGTATCAGATCAGGTATAAAATCATTTCGGCCGGGTGTTGGGAGGACGTCAACCCTTCACTGCTCCCTCGGTGAGCCCGCGGATGAAGTACCGCTGGAGCACGATGAACATGATGATGAGCGGAAGGATCGCGAGGACGCTCACGGCGGCGATGAGCGTCCACGCCGCCGTGTACTGGCCGTCGAACGCGAAGACGCCGACCGAGATGGTAAAGAGATCACTGCTCCGGAGGATGGTAAACGCCATCACGAACTCCGACCACGAGAAGACGAAGTTGAAGATGACGACCACCGCGACCCCGGGTAACATCGACGGCATCAACACGTGCCAGAGCGTCTGGAGTCGGTTGCAGCCGTCGACGCGAGCGGCGTCGTCGAGTTGGTCGGGAATCGTATCGAAGTAACTCTTCAGAAGCCACGTCGAGAACGGCACCTGGAGGCCGACGTACAGCAGTATCAGGCCCAGATGGGTGTCCATCAGCCCGAGCGTGCTCATCACGCTGTACATAGGGATCACGATGACGACCGGAGAGATCATTTGGAACAGCAGGATACCGAAGAGGATGTGCTGTCGGCCCCGGAACTCGAAGCGCGAGAACGCGTACGCCGCCGGGACACAGACCAGCAGGATGCCGACGGCTTGAAGCGCGGCGACCTTCGTGGAGTTCCAGAGCCACGTCCGTGATTGGCCGATCACCTGTCTGTAGGCCTCGAGAGTGAGGTCCTCGGGAATGAATTGCACTGGATAGGTGAGGACGTCCCCCTCGGGGCGGAGACTCATCGAGATGACCCAGAGGATCGGGAAGACGAAGAAGACGATCGCTACCGCGTAGACGACGTACGTGGCGGCGTCGTACCGGTTGAGGTCGATCCCGTCGAGTCGCCCGTCCGTTTCGGATCTCGTGGCCATCTCAGAACTCCTCCTCCCCGAGCAGGTACTTGATGTAGATCACCGTCATCACGACGTTGACGAGCAACATGACGACCGCGATCGCCGCGGCAGTGCCGAGGTTGAACCGGTTGAACGCCTCGAAGTACATGAACAGAGCCAGCACTTCGGTCGCCCGGCCGGGACCCCCGCCGGTCAGCGCGAGGACCATGTCGAACGTGTTCACCGTGTAGATCGTGATCAACACGAGGTTGATGAAGAGAACAGGCATCAACAGCGGGATCGTGATGTGGCGGAACCGCTGCAGCGGGGAGGCGCCGTCGATCCTGGCTGCGTCCTGGAGGTACTCGGGAACCTGCTGGAGCCCCGCGTACAGCATGATCATCGAGAACGCCGTGCCACGCCAGGTGTTGGCCATGATCGTCGAGAGCAGCGCCATCTGACCGTCCGAGAGGAAGGAGACGACGTCCCCCCCGAGTCGAACGATGATGTAATTGATGACGCCGTACCGGGTTTCGATCAGCATGATCTTCCAGAGGATCCCGATAACGATCCCCGGGATAACCCAGGCCGACAGCACCGAGATCCGAGTCACGATGCTCCCGTAGAGCCCGCGTCTGACGCCGTAATCGATCGCGAGCGCGAGGATCATGCCGAGTCCGATCTGGAGCACGACGCTCACGCCGACGAAGATCACGGTGATTCGAGTCATCGACCAGAAATCGGAGGAGTTGAACACGCGGGAGAAGGTATCTAGGCCCACGTATGAGTAGTCAGGTTCGATGAGCGACATGTTCGTGAAGCTCATCCGGAACGCCTCGACGAGGGGATACAGCAGGAAGACGCAGAGGAAGATCGCTGCCGGCAGAAGCCAGGTCAACGGATGTTCCTGAACGGCCGATCCCAGGCGCGAGACGCGGCTCCGGGCAACCGTAGCGTAGTGGCGTGTTCGGCTGGTTTCGGTCGCCATGAATAGTAGAGGGAGGTTATCCGTCGTATTCCGCGTTGATGTTATCGATCATGTTGTCGATCGCCTCCTGTGGAGCCATCTCCCCGGTGATGACGCGACCGGCCGCGACCTGCCACTCCGCGGAGATCGTCCGGTAGATGGGAAATCCCGGTCGGGCGACCCCGCTCTCCAACAGATCCGACCAGATCTGCATGTAGTAGTCCTCGGCGAAGTAGTCGCTTTCCTCGTACACCGAGGGCTTCGTCGGGAGCTGACCCAGCTGCTCACAGTAGTGGGCCATGATCTCCGGGTCCGTCCAGACGCCGGCGAAGTTCATCGCTGGCTCGACGAGGTCGTCGTCGTCCGTAAAGACCCCGTAGGTCCAGCCGCCGGTTCCGGTCGCGGCCATGTCGGATTCGGGCATCGGGATCGGGGCGACGTCCCACAGCTCGTCGGCCTCGTCGCCGAGTTCCGCTCGGAGGTTCGTGTTGATCTGCCAACTTCCCCCGAGGAACATCGCGAGGTCGTCGTTCAACGCCTCCTCGGCCAGGAGGTCGTAGTCGTCGATGTTGGCGACTCGTCCGGGCGTGATCCCGGTTTCGATCGTTTCCGCGAAGAACTCGAAGACGTTCAGGAGGTAGTCGTAGTTGTCGCCCTCGCCGAGGATCGGCGCGCCCTCGCTGTCGACGAGTTCTCCTCCCTGACCCCAGAAGTACGCGAGGTTGTCGAACGTCGTCGCCTCCCAGCGGCCCCCGTTGTACATGAACGCCGCCATGTCCTCGCCGTCCGCGATGGCCTGTCCGACCTCGATCAGTTCGTCCCAGGTCGCGGGCGCCTCACCGTCGGCGTACTCGTCGATGACGTCCGTCCGGTAGTAGAGCCCGCGACAATCGGTGTTGCGCCAGACCGCGAGCCACTCGTCTTCGGGCTGAACGATGTCCCTAACGAACGGGTACCAGTCCTCTTCGTCCTCGATGACGTCAGTCACCGGTCGAAGGTTGTTCCAGTGGTTTGGGATCCAGAACGAATCCACCTCCGAAACGTCCGGGGCGTCGCCGGTCGCCGCGGTTTGGAGCAACAGCGTCTGCATCTGTTCCAAATCGGTCTGGTACTCGACGTTGATCCGGTAGTCGGGGTTCTCTTCGACCCACTGTTCGTAGGCAGGCCGGAACCCCTCGGCGTTGACCTCCGAGCCCGGCTGTTCGTTCGGGTCCGGTGTCGATCCGGGCTGGGCCCAGAACGTAAGCGGCGTCCCGTCATCGGGGCCGAACTGCTCGTGGGTCACCAGGTCCGACGCGCCGCCGTTGCCATTGCCGTTTCCACTGTCGTTCCCGTTTCCGCCGTTCCCGTTTCCACTGTCATTCCCGTTTCCGTTACCTCCGTTGCCGTTTCCACCGTTCCCGTTGCCATTTCCACCGTTCCCGCCATTTCCGTTCCCACCGTTTCCGTTTCCATTGCCGTCGTCCCCGAGACAACCGGCCGTTCCCAGTAACCCTGCGGCTGCCAGAGCCTTGACTACGCTACGTCGCTGCACGCGGTCCAGTGCCATACCTCCCCAATGGATAGAACATTATATATAACTTTCGTAAGTACCACTTTTGATAGAAGGGGGCAGCCGCTTCCGACCCTGGGAGCGGACGCCTTCGTCGTCCGGCTACAGCGCCATCTCCGAGCCGGTCAAGGAAGCCTCGCGGTTTTTCACCGCAACGCCGCTTTCGGCATCGAAGAGGTGGATCCGGTCCTCGGGGAACGTGAGCCACAGCTCCTCGCCGGGAGAGACGATGACGTCGCCGTCGACGGTCGCCGTACACTGCTGGTCGCCGATCGAAAGGGAGACGTGAGTGCTGTCTCCCATCGGTTCGGTGACGTCGACCGTCGCTCGGAACGCGTTCGGCTCCTCGCCGTCGACGAGTTCGATGTCCTCGGGGCGGATGCCGAGGACCAACTCCGTCGTCTCCGAGTCGATTCGCTCGGCCGTCGCCTCGGAGAGTCGGTAGCTGAACTCGGCGTGATCCAGACGGGTTCCCTCCCGGGTCACCTCGAGGAAGTTCATGCTCGGCGCGCCGATGAAGCCGGCGACGAACTGGTTCGTCGGCTGATGATAGCATTCGAGTGGCGTCCCGATCTGCTGGAGTTTTCCCCCGTTCAGGATGGCGATCCGATCGCCCATCGTCATCGCCTCGGTCTGGTCGTGGGTCACGTACACCGTCGTCGTTTCGAGTTTCTGCTGGAGGTTCTGGAGTTCCGTCCGCATCGTCGTCCGCAGTTTCGCGTCGAGGTTCGACAGCGGCTCGTCCATCAGGAACACGGCAGGGTCCCGAACGATCGCCCGTCCGAGCGCGACCCGTTGTTGCTGGCCTCCCGAGAGCTCGCGGGGTTTCTTCTCAAGGAGATCCTCGATTCCCATCATCCGGGCAGTGTCCTCGACGATCTCTTCGATCTCGCCCTTCGAGAGATCCGACGTCATCTTCAACCCGAACGACATGTTCTCCCGGGCGGTCATGTGCGGGTAGAGCGCGTAGTTCTGAAACACCATCGCGATGTCCCGGTCCATCGGCTTCCGGCCGACGATCGACTCGCCGTCCAGACGGATATCCCCCTCGGTCACCTCCTCGAGCCCGGCGATACACCGGAGCGTCGTCGACTTTCCACACCCCGATGGGCCCACGAGCACGAGGAAGTCGCCGTCGTCGATCGAGACGTCTACGTCGTCGACGGCCACGATCTCGTCGCCGCCCGTCCCGAATCGCTTTACGAGTCCATCGATGTCCAGGGCCGCCATGGTGTGTCACCAGTCCCCTCTGATAAATAAGTATTATCGTTACGATCCTACATACTCGAGTCCATCCGGGGCATCGCGTAACCGATCGCTTACTTCGTCTCCTCGGACGGTCGCTCGAACGCCCGCCCTACATATCCGAAAAAAGAAACGTCGGCGTTCTGTTAGCGATCTATGGATGTGGATGACCGCCCCTGGGTTCGTGTGCGGATGGATGCTTCGGCCTACACTCCGGTCGAGCGGTTACCGGCCGGTTCCCCCGGAAAGCCGGAACGGGTCGGTTTCCGCAGGTTCCACCGGCCACTCGCGGATCACTCATTACAACTATACAGCTGTAATCTTTTCGTGAATCACTGCTCGGCAAGCCATAGGAGGGGCAGTTCTACCTGTTTGAGATGATAGTAAATTATTTTAGTTGAATCATGAAGAAGATCGATATCGGAGAACAGTAACCGACGATTACCGATCAATTCAATAGCCATCGTGAACGGCTCTCTCCCAGCCACATCTCCGACGATACGTGCCTATCGGTGTCTATCGACCGATTTTGTGCGGCTTTTCCGTCGTCGCTCGTCGGTTGTTCGAGGGGACTCCGATCGCCACTTATCCGTGGAGAGGGCGATCATATACTCCAGATGTAATCACAAATAGTTAGATAATACTGGGTAGTAATCCGAGAATAATCACTATCGCACCCCCCGAATCGTCAAATCGTCCTCTGCGTTTCCGATTGTCGTAGTAATATATAAATGTTTTGCGTCTCTTGGTACTCTAGTAGTAAATCACTGAAACCACTCCGACGATGGTAATTCATTTGCCTCCCGGGCGGCTACGAACCGGTGTCGATGGACCTCGACCGGATCCGCGAGACGCTCGAGGACGCAGGATTCACCCAGTACGAGGCCGAGGTCTACCTCGCGCTCGTCCGGAACGGGAAGCTCTCGGCGACGGGGATCGCCGAGGCGACCGACGTTCCGAAGTCACGGGTGTACGACGTCCTGCGAACCCTCGAGGGTCGCGACCTCATCGAACTCTACCAGCAAGACAGGCTCCGCGGGCGGGCACTCGACCCCGGCTCCCTCGTCGAGCGCCTCCGGGGTCGAGCGGCGTCGTTCGAGGCCAGCGCCGGCGACCTCTCGGAACTCTGGGAAGAACCCGACCTGGGCGAACAGGAGGTGACCCTGGTCACGCGCCTCGAGACGGTGGTAGACCGGGCGAAACGGGCGATCAGGGACGCGGAAAACGAGGTCCAGATCGCGGCGACGATCGAACAGTTCGACCGGTTGCGTCCGGTGCTCCGGGAGGCGTTCGCTCGCGACGTCTTCGTCAAGCTCACGATCACCCCCGCGGAGTACGGCGGCGTTCCGGACGTGGGCGACCGTGAGTTCGACGGCGTCGTCTCGGAGGCTTCCCGGAGCGACCTCCCCGGGCCCTTCCTCGTCATTGTGGATCGATCCCGTATCTGTTTTACTCCCCAGCCCGGCACCGCACACAACTTCGGCATCGTCGCGAACAACGTCCCCCTCGCCGACGTCTTCCACTGGTACTTCCAGACGTCGCTGTGGGAGGCCTGGGACCTCGTCTATACGACGCGAAACGCCGAGCCCCCGATCACCTACGTCGACATCCGTCAGTGCGTCGTCGACGTCGCCCCGCTGCTCCACGAGGACGCGACGATAGAGGTCACAGCCACCGGCATCGATCCCGAAACCGGCGACGCCCGAACCGTCTCCGGGACGGTCGTCGACCTCTACTACACCGGCTCGAGCGCCGGCAACCATTACCCGACGCTCCCGGAGGTTTCGGGCAAGGTGACGATGTTCGTCGACGACGGCGAGGAGGTCGTGAGCATCGGCGGCTGGTACGCCCACGTCGAGGACCTCGAACTCCGTCGGCTCACGGTCCAGTCCGTCTCGGAAAGCGGCTGAGCCGGCGAACACGAACGTTCGGTTGCCCGCAGTTACGAGAGACGGCGAGGAGTCCCGGGGAAACGACGGTGGGATCCGTCCCCGTCCGGGACGACGACCGTCGGGAACCGTTTCACTTCCACCCACCAAAGGGTGGCTTTTTGTACCGACCGTTCGTATTCGCCTCCATATGTTCAAGGCCATCGTGAGCGCGGCAACGCTCTCCAGTACGCTCGATTCGGTGAGCGTGCTGGTCGAGGAGTGCAAGATCCATCTTGACGAGGACGGCCTCCAGATCCGCGCCGTCGACCCCGCGAACGTCGGGATGGTCGACCTCTCGCTCTCGGCCGATGCCTTCGAATCCTACGAGGCAGACGGCGGCCTCATCGGCATCGACCTCTCCCGGCTCGAGGACATCGCGGGCATGGCCGAGACCGGCCAGCTCGTCCAGCTCGAACTCGACGAGGAGACCCGCAAGCTCCAGATTCAGATCGACGGTCTCGAGTACACGCTGGCGCTGATCGACCCCGACTCGATCCGCCAGGAGCCCGACATCCCCGACTTAGACCTCCCCGCAGAGGTCGTCCTCGAGGGCAGAGACATCAACCGGTCGGTGACGGCCGCCGACATGGTCTCCGACCACATCACCCTCGGCGTGGACGACGGCGAGGAGTACTTCTACGTCGATGCCGAGGGCGACACCGACGACGTCCACCTCGAACTGACCGAGGAGGACCTCATCGATCTCCAGACCGGCCCGGCCCACTCGCTGTTCAGCCTCGACTACTTGAAGGACATGAACAAGGCGATCCCGACCGACGCCGAGGTCACCTTAGAACTCGGCGAGGAGTTCCCGATCAAGCTCCACTACGGCTTCGCCGAGGGCGATGGCCAGGTCACGTACATGCTCGCGCCGCGGATCCAGAGCGAGTGAACTACCCCGCCCTACTCAGCCGCGAAGCGGCTTCCTTGAGGGCGGGGCTTCCTGCTTCCAAGACGCCCTTTGCAGACACAACGATGTCCACAGGGAGCGCAGTCTCCACAGGCGTTGATTCGGAGTGATCCACTCCTACGTGATCGAGTCCGCGGGAACGGATGTTTAGTGCCGCGTTCGCGTCTCTGTCCGCCGTGAAGCCGCACGAGGGACACGAGTGTTCGCGGACCCACAGCGGCTTGCTGGTTTCGATACCGCAGGCCGCACACGCTTTGGTCGTTCCGGCCGGATCGACGGCGACGAAGTGCGTTCCTTCGCGTTCGCACTTGTACTCGAGCAGTCGGAGGAACGTTCCCCACGCCGCTCCGGCACGGTTGCGGCTGTTCGACGGGAGTTCCATCAACCCCTTCGTGTCGAGGTCCTCGACGGCTACGAGGTCGTATTCCCGAGCGTAATAGTCCGAAAGCTTGTGCAGGAACTCCCGGCGCTTGCGCTTGAGGTCGGCGTGACGTTCGGCAACGACCTTCTGTTGTGTGCGATAGCTGTTCGACCCGTGTTCCTTCCGCGAGAGTTTCCGTTGCTCTCGTTCCAACCGCTCGCGTTCGTCCGAGAGGTCGACCGATTCGATGGCGTGGCCATCAGTATCGTGAGCGTACGTGAGAATCCCCACGTCGATGCCGACGCATCGATCGGGATTCTCAGGCCTCGTCGGCGGTTCATGGTCGAGTTCGACGCCGAATGTAGCGAACCACTTGCCGGTCGGTTCCTTCTTGAGCGTGACCTGCTTGAGTGCAGCATCATCGGGAATCTCTCGGTGGAGTCGGATTGGAATGTCCGCGAGTTTCGAGAGGCACAGGACGGTCCGACCGCCCTTCTTGTCGAGCTTAAAGCCGGATTGACTGTACGTGAAACTGCGGAACTCCCGTGGAGACTTCCACTTGAGCATCCCGACGCCGTAGCCGTTCTGTTTGAGTTTCCCGAGAGACTTGATGTTCTGTTCAATCCGCATGACCGCTGTTTGCAGGACTGTTGAATACACGTCCGTGAGGCCATCCCACCAGTCTTTCAGAGACGGAATTTCGTCACGGATGGACCGAACACGCTGAGTAAGCGTGCCGGCACTCTCGGGGATTTGGTCGAACCGGTAGAGCGCGTGATTGTACAGTTGCCTACAAATGTCCCGGTGACGGTCCAACTCCTCGCGATGGACGTCGGACGGCTCAAGGCGATACTTGTAGGCGTAGTACATCAGCTCTCGCGCTCCTCAATCAGTTCGTCCAATTTGCTTTGAACGAACGACGAGAGATTGAGGTGTTGGTCCTCTATCCACTCGTGTTGGTCTTCGCGGATGGTGATGGTCTTGCGTTTCACCGTGGTCATACTATACGCACAATGCACATAACACTACCGATGACGTGGGCCTGTGGGCCGGCAGTATCGCACGAAAACAAAACGATGAGCCGCTGTATCCCCTCCCGACTCGCTCGTGCTTTCGACACGCTGTCGGAAGCCCTCCCCTCGTTGAGGAAGGGGGATTAGCGCTTATATGAAGCTAACAGCGCCGTTTTTTTCGAACTCGGAAAACGATCAGTCCGCCGCGTCGGGGATCTGGCCGTCCTCGACGTACGGCAACTCCCTCGCTTTCTCCCGAACGGCATCCGCGTTGGACTTCATCAGCGCCGTCGTGTCCCAAACCCCCTCCGTGAGAGCCGTGCGCTGGGCCGTATCGACGGCCGCGTCGATCGCGTGGTCCTCGCCGTCGGCACCGTAGGTGACGAGTTCCCGGTCGACGTCGATGGCGATCTCGGCGTCGGGGTGTTCCTCTACGTAGGCCTGGAGCGCCCCGACCTCCTCGGTGCTCGCCGTGATCGTCGGGATCCCGAGCGCGAGACAGTTGCCCGCGAAGATCTCGGCGAAGCTCTCGCCGATCAGGGCGTCGATCCCCCAGCGCTTGAGCGCCTGGGGGGCGTGTTCTCTCGAGGAGCCACAGCCGAAGTTGGCGTTGACGACCATGACGTTTGCCCCCTGGAACCGCTCTTCGTTCATCGGGTGGTCTTTCTGGTCGTCGTCGTCCCCGAACCGCTGGTCGAAGAAGGCGAACTCCCCTAGCCCGTCGAAGGTGACGACCTTCATGAACCGCGCGGGGATGATCTGGTCGGTGTCGATGTCGTTTCCCCGGATCGGGACGCCGGTGCCGGAGACCGAATCGACCTCCGGAATTTCGACGTCGCTCATGCGCGAGTCACCTCCTTCAACTCGCGAACGTCGGTGACCTCCCCGGCGATCGCCGCCGCGGCGACCATCCGCGGGTTCATCAGGACCGTCCGGCCGTCCTTGCTCCCCTGGCGGCCCACGAAGTTCCGGTTCGACGAGGAGGCACACGCCTCGTCGCCCTCCAACTGATCCTCGTTCATCCCGAGACACATCGAGCAGCCGGCGTTTCGCCAGTCGAAGCCCGCGGCCTCGAAGACGTCCTTGAGTCCCTCCTCCTCTGCGGCGCGCTGGACGCGCTGGCTGCCGGGGACGACCATCGCGCGGACGTCCTCGTGGACCTCGCGGCCGGAGACGATCCCGGCCGCCCGGCGGAGGTCGGGCAGTCGAGCGTTCGTACACGATCCCAGGAAGGCGACGTCTACCGGATAGCCCGCCATCGTCTCGCCCGGTGTAACGCGCATGTGCTCCTGGGCGCGCCGGGCCGTGTCCCGTTTGTCCTCCGGGAGGTCGTCGGGATGGGGAATCGGCTGGGTGATGCCGACGCCCTGGCCCGGTGTCGTCCCCCACGTCACGACGGGCTCGAGCGAGGAGCCGTCGATGGTGACGACGTCGTCGTACTCGGCGTCCTCGTCCGAACGGATCGACTCCCAGTAGGGTTTGAGCTCGTCGAATCGGTCGGGGTCGTCGGCGAAGGCGTCGGTCTCGGCGAGCCACTCGTAGGTGGTCTCGTCGGGGTTGACGTAGCCCGCACGCGCCCCGCCCTCGATCGACATGTTACAGATGCTCATTCGACCCTCCATCCCCAGGCTCTCGATGGCCTCGCCGGCGTACTCGTAGACGTAGCCGACGCCGCCCTCGGTACCGAGCCGGCGGATGATCTCGAGGATCACGTCCTTGGCCTCGACGCCCGCACCGAGTTCGCCCGTGACCTCGATCTTCCGGACCTTCTGTTTCTCCATCGCGATCGTCCCGGTCGCGAGCACGTCCCGGATCTGGGAGGTGCCGATGCCGAAGGCGAGCGCGCCGAAGGCGCCGTGGGTCGAGGTATGGCTGTCGCCACAGACGATCGTCTTCCCCGGCTGGGTCAGCCCCTGCTCGGGACCGATGACGTGGACGATCCCCTGGTCACCGCTGTCGGGATGCGAAAACTCGATGCCGGCCTCCCGGACGTTCGCCTCGAGTTCGCTCATCATCTCCTCTGCGGCGTCCTCTGCGTACGGTCTGGACTGATCGGCCGTCGGAACGATGTGATCGACCGTCGCGTGTGTGAGTTTCGGGTAGGCGACCTCCAGATCGCGCTCTCTGAGCATCCCGAACGCCTGCGGGCTCGTGACCTCGTGGATGAGGTGGAGCCCGACGAACAGCTGGTCCTGGCCGGTGGGGAGCTCCGTTACCTTGTGGCGCTCCCAAACCCGATCGTAGAGCGTGCGCTCGCTCATTCCTCGGTATCCTCGCCGGCCTCGCCCCGCTCAAACACCCGGTTTACGTCGTCGGCGTCGTGGGGCGGGGTGTGGCTGACGTCCTTCATCGTCGCCGGCTCCTCGTCGGCGTCCCTGCCCTCGTCGCGGCCGCCGTCGGCCACGACGGTCCGCCCGCGGGCGAACAGGTTGCCCGCCGACTTCCCGGTGTAGGGGCTGGTGTGGCTCACGTCCCGCATTCGCGTTCCGTCGTCGGTGTCTGTGTCGTTCGTGTCGGTCATTGGTCTCAGTCGTCGGCCGGCGCTTCGGCCGGCTTCTCTTCTTGCTCGTCGGCCCAGGCGAACAGCCCCCGCAGGCGCTCGCCGACCTCCTCGATCTCGTGGTCCTTCTCGGCCTGGCGGATCTGGGTGTACTTCGGTCGCCCGACCTGGTTCTCGGCGATCCACTCGCCGGCGAACTCGCCGCTCTGGACTTCCTCTAAGATTTCCTCCATGTTCTCGCGGGCGTTGTCGTCGATCACGCGATCGCCCCGGGTGAGCCCGCCGTACTCCGCCGTATCGCTCACCGAATCCCACATCTCCGAGAGCCCGCCCTCGTACATCAGGTCGACGATGAGCTTCAGCTCGTTCATGCACTCGAAGTACGCCGCCTCGGGGCTGTAGCCGGCGTCGACGAGCGTCTCGTAGCCCGCTTTCACCAGCGAGGTGACGCCGCCACAGAGAACGACCTGTTCGCCGAAGAGGTCGGTCTCGACTTCCTCCTGGAAGGTGGTCTCCAGGACGCCCGCCCGCGCACAGCCGATGGCCTTCGCGTACGCCAGGCCGCGCTCGGTCGCCTCGCCCGTGGTGTCCTGGTAGACCGCAAGCAGACCGGGGGTTCCCTGGTCGTTCTCGTAGTTCCGGCGGACGAGGTGGCCCGGGCTCTTCGGGGCGACCATCGTCACGTCGACGTGTTCGGGGGGCTGGATCTGGTTGTAGTGGATGTTCAGCCCGTGGGCGAACTGGAGGGTGTCGCCGTCCTCCAGGTGCGGTTCGATCTCCTCGTAAACCGCCGACTGGACCGTGTCGGGAACCAGTACGGAGATGACCTCCGCAACCTGTGCGACTTCGGCCGGGGTCCCGACCTCTAAGCCCTCCTCCTCGGCGGCCGCCCTGGACGAGGAGTCCTCGCGGAGGCCGACGCGGACGTCGATCCCGCTCTCTTGCATGTTCAGCGCGTGAGCGTGACCCTGACTGCCGTAGCCGAGTACGGCGACCGTGGTGTCCTCGAGGTACGATTCGTCGACGTCGTCTTCGTAGTAGACCTGGGTGGTGAATTCGTCAGTCATCGTCGGAGTGTGTCGTCTGTGGGGTCGTCGGTGTTCCGTCCGCCTCGTATTCGACAGGCGATTCCTCTCGTGCGGCCGTCCGGTCGTCGCCCCGGGCCAGTGCGGTCGTCCCGGTCCGGGAGATTTCGCGGATCCCGAACTGGGAGAAGGCCTCGACCGCGGCCTCGACCTTCTGGCGGCTGCCCGTGACCTGGATCGTCGCCGTCTCGGGGGTCGCGTCGACCGTCTTTCCGTCGTACATCTCGGTGACTGCGGCGACCCGGTCGGGCCGGGTCGCGCTCACCTTGATGAGCATGAGTTCCCGGCGCATCGCGTCGGGCTCGAGTTCGCGCACCGAGATGACCGGCACGAGCTTTCGCAGTTGCTTTTTGGCCTGTTCGATCCCCGGCTCGTGTTCCTCGATGACGAGGGTGATCCGGGCGCGCTCTTCGTCCTCCGTGGGGCCGACGGTGAGGCTCTCGATGTTGAACTGGCGTCTCGAGAACAGCCCGGAGACGTCCGAGAGCACCCCCGGCTCGTGGGTCACGAGCGCCGAGATGACCGTCCGACGGACCGCGGGTTCAGCCTCGACTTCGGGGTCGATCCGGATTCCCTGGGCGTTTCGCCGGCCCTCCGGACGCGGGCGTTCCTCGGGTCGGGGCCCCTCCAGACCCTGCGTCATAGCTGGTCCTCCGTCAGCGCGAACTGACCGTTGTCGCCGCCGCTCGGGACCATCGGGTAGACGTTCGCTTGCGGATCGACGTGGGCATCGATCACCGAGGGGCCATCGTAGTCGAGAGCGGCTTCGACGGTGTCGGCGACCTCGTCGTAGTCGTCGATCCGGAAGCCACGCGCGCCGAAGGCCTCCGCGAGCTTGTCGAACTCGGGACACCAGCCGTACTCCGAGGCCGAGTGTCGCCCTTCGAAGAAGGCGTCCTGCCACTGGCGGACCATCCCGATGTACTCGTTGTTGAGAACGACGACCGTGATATCGAGGTTCTCCCGGACCGCGACGGCGAGTTCCTGCATCGTCATCAGGAACGAGCCGTCGCCCTCGACACAGATGACCTCCTGGTCGTCCTCGGCGGCCAGCCGCGCGCCGATCGCCGCGGGGAAGCCATAGCCCATCGTTCCGAGGCCGTGACTCGAGACCCACGTCCGGGGCTCGGTGTAGGTCCAGTACTGGCAGGCCCACATCTGGTGTTGGCCGACGCCGGTGGTGACGATCGCCCGGTCGCTGGTCGCCTCGTCGACCGCCTCGACGACGAACTGGGGTTTGACCGGTTCGTCCTCGGGCGTGTCGTAGGCCATCGGGTACTCCGACTTCCACTGCTGGCACTGGGCACGCCACTTCTTTGCTCGAGGCGATTCCTCGACTTCCGCCGACAGTTGGTCGACGACCGTCGCGGCGTCGCCGACCAACGGATACTCCGCGTGGATGTTCTTGCTGATCTCGGCGGGGTCGATGTCGACGTGGATCACCTCGGCGTCGGGCGCGAACGTCTCGATTCCACCGGTGAGGCGGTCGTCGAAGCGGGTGCCGACGGCGATCAACGTATCGCAGTGGGTGATCGCCATGTTGGCGTAGCCGGTGCCGTGCATCCCCGCCATCTCCATCGAGAGCTCGTGGTCCTCGGGGAAGGCACCGATCGCGGGCATCGTCGTCGCGACCGGGATCTCGTGGTCGGTCGCGAACTCTCGACACTCCGCGCTCGCGTCGCCCTTGATGACTCCGCCGCCGAGCAAGAAGAGGGGTCGGTCGGCGCTCTCGATCCGGCGGGCCGCGGCGCGGACGACCTCGGGGTCGGCTCGCTCCTGGACGTCGTAGGTGTCGGGAACGCGGGCCTCGCCGGGTTCGTGCTCGGTGTCATCCAGGGTGACGTCCTTCGGGAGGTCCACGAGCGTCGGTCCCGGCCGGCCGGTGTTCGCGAGCGCGAACGCCTCGCCGACGTCGTCGCCGACGGTGTCCGGATCGCTCGAGAACGTGTTGGCCTTCGTGATCGGCGTCGTCACCCCGGTGGTGTCGGTCTCCTGGAAGGCGTCGTTGCCGACCATTTCCGTGGGGACCTGGCCGGTCAGCGCAACCACGGGATCGGAGTCCATGTCGGCGTCGGCGAGCCCCGTAACGAGGTTCGTCGCACCCGGACCCGACGTCGCGAGGCAGATCCCGGGCTCGCCGCTGACGATCCCGTAGGCGTCGGCGGCGTGGGAGGCCCCTTGCTCGTGGGCCATCGTGACGTGCCTGATGTCGGAATCGTAGAGGGCGTCGTAGACGGGCATGATCGCCCCGCCCTGGACGCCGAAGGCGTACTCGACGCCGACGTTCTCTAAGGCGCGGATCACCGACTGGGCGCCCGTGGTGACGGGTTCGGCGGTGGGTTCCGCGTCGGGTTCCGGGTCGTCCGATCGCTCCTGTGCTCGTTCCTGTTCGGGAGTCGCGACCGACGGGGCGGGCTCGCTCATCGGGCTCCCCCCGTTCGTGTCGGTCGCATCCGTCGGTTCGGTCGGTGTCGTGTCATCTGGTGTGGCTGTCGGCGGCAGGCGTCGCTCGGAAAACGGTACGGGTTCGGGGTCGGGAGAAGGGGTGGTGTGGGGGCTAGGCGGCCCCTACAATAGCGAGCGACGCGACGCTGTCGGCGCCGAGTTCCGGCTCGAGTGCGCGTCGCGTCATCACTACCCTGGTAGGGGACCCCATCCATATAACCGTTGCGTGGCCGGCATCGTTTGCGTCCCGAGCCCGCGACGCGAGCCCGCGAGCCCTCCAGCCGGCGCTGGCCACCCGTGAAAGCCGCTGATCGGGGCATTCAGGCCCGCACCCCCTCTCGCTTCCTGATCCCCTCGTCGTCGGCAAAGCGCTCCAGGTCGGCGACGGTGACCTGGCGCTTCTCGGCGCCGAAGTCCTTGACCCGCCGGGTGACCGCCCGGACCTCCTCGTCGGTGGGGTCGTACCCCTGCTCGCGCAGGCGTTCGCGCACCGAGTGGGTGCCCGTGTGTTTGCCGAGGACGAGCCGGCGCTCGGCGCCGACCATCTCGGGGGTCATCACGCCGGGTTCGAACGTGTCGGCGTTCTCGATGACGCCCGCTGCGTGGATCCCGCTCTCGTGGGAGAAGGCGTTCGAGCCGACGACCGGCTTGTTCGAGGGGGTCGCGACCCCGCTCTTCTCGGCGACCATCTCCGAGAGTTCGGTGATCCGGGTCGTGTCGATCCCCGTGTCCGTCTGGTAGAGCGACTCGACGGCCATCACGTACTCCTCGTAGGCGGCGTTACCCGCGCGCTCGCCGATCGAGTTCACCGAGACCTGGGCCTGCTCGGCCCCGGCCTCGATCCCCGAGAGCGCGTTCGCGGTCGCCAGCCCGAAGTCGTCGTGGGTGTGGACGTCGATCCGTGCGTCGGTGTGGGCGACGATCTTCTCGATCAGGTCATAGAACCGCCGCGGGGTGGCGACGCCACACGTGTCCGGAACGTTGATCCAGTCGGTTCCCGCCTCGGTGACCGCCTCGACGGTCTCGAGTAAGAACGCCTCGTCGGTCCGGGTCGCGTCCATCGGCGAGAACATACACTCCGCGCCCGCCTCTTTGACGCGTTCGACCGACTCGACTGCGCGCTGTACTACCTCCTCTCGGGTCGAGTGCATCGAGTCCTCGATCTGGACGTCGCTGGTGCTGGCGAAGACGTGGACCAGTTCGACGCCCGAATCCAGCGCCGCCTCGACGTCTCCCTCGACGACGCGGGCCAACCCGCAGGTCGTCGTCTGTGTCGAGGAGGCGATGTCGCGGACCGCCTCGAACTCCGCGTCGGAGTTGACGGGGAACCCGGCCTCGATGACGTGGGTTCCCATCTCGTCCAGTAGTGAGGCTATCTCGCGTTTGTCGTCGTAGGAAAACGACGTTCCCGGGGACTGCTCGCCGTCCCGCAGGGTCGTATCGAACACTCGAGCCGTCTCGATCTCCTCAGTGGAGTCTAACGTGCCCTGGAAGAACTCGACCGCCCTGAGGGGTCTCAGAGCCGGTGTCTGGTGTAGACATCGTGTCCCATCCGAGGAGCGACGACGTATATAAACCTGACGCCAGGGCGGAGCTCGGAGGGCGGCCTCACGCCGACCCGCCCGCGCGCTGGCCGAAAACCGCACGAGGTAAACGCCCTTCCACACTGGGTATGTCCTTATACTGTGCGTCACAGCGAGGCCGCGTGGCGACCCGGCCCGTGAAAATATCGGCTTCGATCCGGTGAATCGAACAGTTCGGGCCCTCGCGCGCGGCCGCCGAGTGGACGTTCGTCCGCCTCGCCGGAGCCGAACGCTTTTCTCGGCGCCAGTCGATCCACGCCCATGAGCGGGTTCGACCTCGACCTCGAACGGGTCGAAGACGAGATCGATTCGGCGACCGACCGCGAGGACGACGGCGACGCGAACGTCGTCCTCGGCGTCCTCGACGGCACCACGCCCGACGAGGAGTGGCTCGAGACCGTCACCGAGGGTGCCGTCCTCGTCCTCGCCGTCGACGGCGACGTCAACGAACTGGCCGCGGGCTTCGCCCGCACGGTCAAGGAATCGGGCGGGGAGCTGGTCCACTTCCGGGGCTTCCTGATCGTCTCCCCGCCCGGCGTCGACGTCGACACGAGCCGGCTCTGATCGGCCCCACGCCGCCGATCACGCCCGGACGGTGAGGTGGTGGCCGTCGGGGTCCCGGACGACCAGCCGATCCTCGCCCCGGTCCGTACGGACGCAGCCGTCGGTGGCCGAAACCGCGCGTTCGACCGCCGCGAGGTCCGTGGTATCGAACCCGAGTTCGACGTGGACGCCCCCGCGGGCGTCGGCGATTCCTAGCTGGGGCTCCCAGAGTTCGAGCGCCATCGGCCCCGCCAGACGGACCCGCCGTCGCTCG
This sequence comes from Saliphagus infecundisoli, assembly GCF_020177375.1. GTDB lineage: Archaea > Halobacteriota > Halobacteria > Halobacteriales > Natrialbaceae > Saliphagus > Saliphagus infecundisoli. The sequence goes on from NZ_JAIWHV010000002.1 coordinate 97,627, forward strand.
CTCCCGCGATCGACCGGGTCGAACCCCAGCGCGGTGTAGAACGTCTCCGCACGTTCGAGCGATTCGACCTCGAGAACGACCTCGAAGATCCCGTCGATTCCGGGCCCGGAGACGTCACGCTCGCCGAGTTCGACGCAGTTGCCGTCGGGGTCGTAGCAGTAAAGCGACCGTGCAGACCCGAAGCGCTCCTCGTGGAGAGCGAACCGAGCGGAGAGGCGATCCCACCAGCCGTCGTACTCCGTGCGAGGAACGGAGAACGCGAAGTGGGTGTGGAGTCCCCCACGAGGGACCCCATCGGGTCGGCGGACGACGACCTCGGTGGGCCCCGCATCGAACCGAAGCGCCCGGTCGGTCGCCTCCCCCAGCGGGAGGTCCAGAGCGTCCGCGTAGAAGCTGCGAGCCGGATCGAGGGACTTCGCCTCGAGGCCGAGCCGGGCGAGGTCGGTGAGCATTTCGCGGGGGTACTCCCTCCGCGATAATAAGGATGGGCAGCGCCCTCCCCCGAGCGCAACCGCCTTGTACCGCCCGCACACACTCCCGCTATGAGCGAGCGTACGGCGACGGTGACCCGCGAAACAGCCGAGACGACGATCGACTGCCGGCTCGCGATCGACGGCGAGGGCGAGGCCGAGATCGACACCGGGATCGGCTTTCTCGACCACATGCTCACGTCCTTTGTGACCCACGGCCTCTTCGACCTCGAGCTCTCCTGTGAGGGCGACCTCGCGATCGACGACCACCACACCGTCGAGGACTGTGCAATCGTTCTCGGAACTGCCATCGACGAGGCCCTCGACGACCGGGCAGGGATCGTTCGCTTCGCCGACCGGCGGGTCCCCCTCGACGAGGCGGTCGCGAGCGTCGTCGTCGACGTGGGCGGGCGGCCCCGGTTTTACTTCGAGGGCGAGTTCTCCCAGGACGCCGTCGGCGAGATGGCAAGCGACATGGCCAGACACTTCGCCGAGTCGTTCGCGATGAACGCCGGAATCACGCTCCACGCCGAGGTCGACGGCGAGAACGCCCACCACGAGATCGAGGCGCTGTTCAAGGCCATAGCCCGGACGGCCGACGACGCCACTCGGATCGACGACCGCCGGGAGGAGGCCCCGAGCACGAAGGGGACGCTCACGGAATAAGGCGGCGAGCGTCGATCACCGGCGACCACCGTCAATTATACCGCGGCGGCCGTATAGCCGCCCAGGAATGTTCGACGAGATCATGGAGAAGTTCGAGGGGTCCCCGAGCCAGCAGGCGGTCATCCGTCTGTTGCTCGAGCGGGGCTTCTCGGTCAACGACGAGGGCCGGGTGGTCTCGGGTGGGATCGAGATCCCCAACACCGGGATCGCCCGCGAGATCGACGTCGACCGGCGGGTCGTGGACTCGACGACCGACGTCATCCTCGCCGACCCCGAACTGCGCCGGATCTTCCAGAACATCTCGCAGGTGCCCAGCCTGATGGATCTCGCGCCCGTCCTCGATCTGACGGTGCTCTCGATCGAGGTCGCCGACGCGGAGGCGAAGGGACTCGTCGCCTCCGTGACCGGGACGCTCGCCAACCACGGCGTCTCGATCCGCCAGACGATCAGCGAGGACCCCGAGTTCACCGACGAACCCCGCCTCTATCTGGTCACCGACCAGGAGATCCCCGGCGAGCTGATCACCGCGCTTCGGGACCTCGAGTTCGTCCGGAAGATCGAGCTCCAGTGAGCGGTCGGTGGCTCCGATGAGCGAGCCCTACAGAACCGTCGCGGACGAAGCGACGACGAGGTTCGTCGTCTCGGGTTCGGAGTTCGTCGGACACGTCCGGCCCGTCGGATCCGTCGATGCCGCCGAGACGTTCGTCGCGACGGTTCGAGAGGAGTACGACGACGCGACCCACAACGTGCCCGCCTACCGGGTTCGGGAAGGAGGTGCGGACGGCGGGATCTTCTTGCGGGAGTATTCGAACGACGACGGCGAGCCCTCGACGTCGGCGGGCAAACCCGCACTCTCCGTCCTCGAAAAGCGCGGCCTCGAGAACGTCGCCGTCGTCGTCACCCGCTACTACGGCGGGACGAACCTGGGCGTCGGCGGACTCGTCCGGGCGTACTCGCGGGCGGCCAGCGAGGCCGTCGAGAGCGCGGGCGTCCGCGAACGGTGGCCCCACGACCGACTGGTGGTCACGACGACGTACGACGATTCGGGGACCGTCCGGGGGGTGATCGAGAGCGAGGGCTACGACTTCGACGCGGAGTATGCCGAGGAGGTAGGGTTCGAGGTCCGCGTCCCGGTGGCGGAGCGGGAGGCGTTCTGCGATCGCCTCCGGAGCGCGACGGGCGGGCGCGTGGAGATCACGCGGGGCTGACGACGGTCAGCCGTCGACCGGCGCCGCCGGCTCGGGAGCCGAATCGGGCTCGCGGCGGCGGTTGGCGACCGAGAGGCCGACGAGGGTCACGAGCCCGACCGCCCGAAGCGAGACGGTGATCGAGAAGATCGTCAGCAGCGACGGGATCCCGAATAGCCCCAGGACGGCCTCGGCGACCAGCAGCGGGATCTCCGGCACCATGAGCGCGATCGAGGCGGCCGCGTAGCCCGCCCGCTCGAACCCCGTCGCCGGGGCGTACTGGTAGCCGATAATCGTCACGCCCAGCGCGTAGACCCCGAGGAAGGTGCCGGCGATCGGAACGACGACCTCGGGGAGGAAGTAGCCGACTTCGGCCACCGACTCCCAGCCGATGACGCCCCACTCGCCCTCGCGCTGGCGGAGGAACATGATCCCCGGCGAGAAGACGAACGCAAACGGGACGAGCACCTTGTTCAAGGAGAGCAGGAACGCCGTCACTGCCGTCTTCATCTCGTCGGCCTTCGCGACGCCCGCGCCGGCGAAGGCGGCGACGGCGACCGGCGGGGTCACGTCGGCCATCAGCCCGAAGTAGAGGATGAAGAGGTGGCCCGCGAGGATCGCGATCCCGGCGTCCCTGATCGGCGCGCCGAGCATCGCGACGAGGATGATGTACATCGCCGTCGTCGGCATCCCCATTCCGAAGATGATCGATGCGACCCCGGTCAGGACGAGCAAGAGGAGCATCGACCCACCGCTGACGGCGTCGATCAGCGCGGCCAGGTTCGGCCCCAGCCCCGTGACGCTGATGATCCCGGGGACGACCCCCGCGGCGGCGACGGCGACAACGACCGTCGTCGCGGTCCTGGCGCCCGACTCCATCGACTTCAACACGAAGGTCCCGAAGCGGTAGGCCATGTTTCCGGCGAGGGCCGGCCGACCGATGGCCGCAGCCGAGTGTTCGGCCGCCGACTCGACGCTGTCGTCGAACTCGAGCAACGGGCCCGGTGAGCGGGGGCGAGCGAGCAGGAAGGCCAGAGAGACGAGGACCGCGATCGTACCGAGGTCGCCCGCGGCGGCGGTCGCCGCCTCGCCGACCGGAAAGCTCTCGCCTGCAGCCTCGAGGCCGGCGCCGACCCGGATCGCGGTGATGATCCCGCCACCGACGGTCACGAGGGTGGCGACGGTAGCGGCGTAGAGGGTGACGATCGTTCCCACGAGCGGGACCCGCGTCCGGTCGTCGTAGGCGGCGACGACCGCGAGCAGCGCGACGATCGAGACGATCGTGTACCAGCCCGAGCGGTTGATCGAGTACCGCGCGATCACCAGGAAGTAAACCAGGAGCACGAGCGGGATCAGGTAGAACCAGCCCGTCCGGAGCGCCGAGCGGACCGCCGGCAGCTCCTCGCGTGGGAGCCCGCCGATCCCCCCACGGACGGCCTCGAAGTGGACCATCACCCACATCCCGAAGAAGAAGGCGATCGCGGGCACCGTCGCCGCGACGATCACGTCGGGGTAGGGGGTCCCCGTGATCTCGACGATCAGGAACGCGGCGGCGCCCATCACCGGCGGCAGCATCTGACCGCCCGACGACGACGAGGACTCGACGGCCCCCGAGAACTCCGGCGTGTAGCCCGACCGCTTCATCAGCGGGATCGTAAACGCCCCCGTCGTCACCGTGTTGGCGATCGACGACCCCGACAGCATCCCCATGAAGCCACTCGAGACGACGCTGGCCTTCGCCGGCCCGCCCTTGCGGGTCCCCGTCGCCGAGTACGCGAGGTCGATGAACCACTTTCCGGCGCCGCTCATCTCGAGGAACGCCCCGAAGAGGATGAAAACGTAGATAAAGCGGACGCTGACCGTTACGGGCGTCGAGAAGACGCCGGCCTCGACGTTGTACCAGAGGTTGAAGACGATGTTCGCCCACGTGTCGGGCTGGATCGCGAGCGGGCCGACGACGGAGTCCCGTGGGATGTAATGGCCCACCTTGGCGTAGACGATGAAGGAGGCCACGAGCGCCATCAGGAGCGGGCCGAGGGTTCGCCGCGTCGCTTCCAGCACGAGCAGGACCCCCAACACCCCGAGGGCGAACGCCCACGAGGCCTCGCCGAGCGGGATTCCGACCGCCTCAAACGCCGAGACCAGCGGCGAGAGCACGGGGTACATCTCGCCGACGCTCTGGGTGTCCCCGAACCGACGAACGGCGATCTGGCGGATCTCGTCGAACTGGGTCGTCATGTAGTGTGCCGGAAGGACCGCGAGGACGATCAAGACGAGATCGACCGGCGCGACCCGGTTCATGTCGGGATCGAGCACCGCCCACCGGACGAACGCCCCGGCGCGGGCGACCGCCCGCGTCACGGGGTGGCCCTCGCCCAGGCGTTCCCGGGCGGAGGGCTCGACGCGACCGAGCCGCCGGACGAGAGTCCCCTTGCCCCGGCTCGCCGGAAACAGCAGGAAGGCGAGGACCAGTGCGAAGCTGACGTGGATCGCGTTGACCTGGAGCTGCTGGAGGGCGACCAGCCGGACCTCCCCGAGCAGGGGCAGGGTTGCCTCGAAGGTCGTCCCCCGGGCGGCGATCCACAGCTGAAAGGCCGAAAAGGCGATCCCGACGGCGGCAACCGCGACGAGCGCCGGTCCCCGCAGCGTCCGTCGGCGGGTGACCTCCGAGAGAACCTCCTCGCGTTCCTCCTCGGAGAGCCCCTCGTCGGCCGGATCGGTGCTCACGGCCCCCCACTCCCCGCTCGATCGGTGGCGGACGAACTCATACCGGCTCCGAGGGACGCCCCCGACAAGAAGGAACCGGCTTCGACGGTGATCGCGACCGATCCCTCCGCATCGGTGAGGTCGTGGCGCTCGCCGTCGACGACTAGCTCGTGGCCGGCGACGTCGCTGGGAGCGACCGTAAGCTCGGTGAAACGTTCGTCGCTATCAACCGCGTAGCCGTCCTCGATCCGGTAGACGCCGTCGGTCGGCAGGCCAGCGCCAAACGAGGAGAACTCGGTGCGCTCCATCCGGAGGGCCTCCCCCTCGACGACGTAGACGTCCCGGACCGGCGTCTTCTCGACGCTGTGGGTGTACGCGAGGACGACGCCGTCACCCTCGGAGACGGCGAGTTCGAGAAAGGGGTCGCCGCTCGCGAGGTCGGTTACGACGAGGTGGTACTCGTCGCCCGCGACGGCGACGGCGGTCGCTCCCGCGGCCACGACCGCCCCGCCCGCGAGGAGGTGCCGGCGGGTGAGCCGGCTCCCCTCACCGTCGTTCGACTCGCTCACGTCCGTCGAGTGACTACTCGAAGTAGGCTTCGGCGCCGGGATGGAGGTCAATCGGCATCCCGTCCTGGGCGCTGTCGGCCGAGATGTTGTCGGACTCGATCGTGAGGTCGCCGGTGTTCTCGAAGATCGCCTCGGTGACCGCCTCGACGATTCCCTCGTCGACTCCCTCGTGGGTCGCGATCATCGCTTGGACCGAGACGGTCTCGACGTCGTCGTCGATCCCGTCGTAGGTGCCCCCGGAGACGGTGTCGTCGGCCATCCACTGGGCGTCCTCCTTGATCGTCTCCCGGACGTCCCCGCTTACCTCGACTAAGCCGATCTCGTCGGTCGTCGCGAGCTCCTCGACGGCCCCGACGGGCGCGCCGCCGACGACGAACGCCGCGTCGACATCGCCGTCGCGGATCTGGTCGGCCGCCGTCGCGAAGTCGGCGTTCTCCTCGTCGAAGTCTCCCTCCCCGATGCCTGCCGACTCGAGGATCTGGAGGGCGTTGACCTGGGTTCCGCTGCCCAGATCGCCGGTGTTGATCGTCCGGCCCTCCAAGTCCTCGAGGGACTCGACGTCCGAATCGCCGGGCGTGATGACGTGGATCGTCTCGGGGTACAGCGTCGCGACCCCCCGGATGGTCTCGATGGCCGCACCCTCGAACTCCTCTAACCCCGTCCCCTCAAAGGCGAAGTAGGCGACGTCGTTCTGGATCAGCGCGAAGTCGGCCTCCTCGCGTTCGAGAGCGCCGACGTTCGCGACGCTCGCGCCCGTCGACTGGACCTGGAGTGCGTGGGGGGTGTTCGCCTCGACGATCGACTTGAACTCGCCCGACAGCGGGAAGTAGGTGCCGCCGGTGCCGCCGGCGTGCCAGGAGAGGACCTCGCCCCCCTCCTCGGCTTCCGCGTCCTGAAACTCGTCCTCGGAGAGTTCCTCTTCTTCTCCGTCGCTTTCGTTGCCGTCCTCGGACTCGTTTCCGTCCTCGCTTTCGTTGCCGTCTCCGGTCCCGTTCCCGCTTCCGGTCTCGTTGTCGTCTGCAGTCTCGTTGCCGTCCGCTTCTTCCTCGGTCTCCTCTTCGGTTTCCTCGTCCTCCGTGGCGTTCCCATTGCCGTTTCCGTTTCCATTGCCATTGCCGTTTCCGTTGCCGTCGGTCGCGTCCTCGCCGATACAGCCGGCGAACGCCGCGAATCCCGTCGTTCCCGTCGCCGCGATGAAGTGTCTCCGGTCTATCTTTCGGACCATAGTCCCGGATAGTCCTCCAGGGTGATATAGCTTCCACGTCGATGAACGTTCGTGAGAAGCGGAATTCGACGACTGGCGCTTCCCGGCCGACCGGAACCGATAGGTGGACCGCGCTGCGAGCCCGCCCATGAACAGGATCGAGGCGAGCCACTACCGCGACCTCGCCGGCGCCGAGGAGCCACGTCTCTCCCCCGACGACGAGCGGGTGGCGTTCGTCCGCACGGAACCCGAGGACGACAAGACCGTCGCGGCGACGATCCACCTCGCGGAGCTCGCGGGCGACGGCGCCCGCCAGTTCACCGCCAGCGACGGGAGCGACTCCCAACCCCGGTGGCATCCCGACGGCGATGCCCTCGCCTTCTCGAGCACCCGCGGCGAGGGCGAGCGCCCCCAGGTGTGGCTGCTGCCGACCGACGGCGGCGAGGCTCGCCAGTTGACCCGGGTGGTCGGCGGCGTTTCGGACCTCGAGTGGAGCCCCGACGGCACCCGCCTCGCGTTCACCCAGCGGGTCACCCCCGAGGACCGCGAGGAGGGCCGCGACCTCGAGGTCGATCCCGACTACGAACGCGAGCCCCCGGACCCGCGGGTGATCGACCGGACGATCTACCGGGCCCACCGGGAGTACGCCGACGGCCGCCGCCGGCACGTCTACGTCGTCGACGTCGAGGCCGCACTCAACGACGACCGCAAGGAGGCGATCGGCCGGATCACCGGCGGCGACCGCGACTACGCGGCGCCGACGTGGGGTGGCCCGGAGACCCTCTATTATGCGAGCAAACACCGCGACGCCGACGATCCCGACGACTCGATCCGCCACGAGATCTACGACCACGACCTCGGCGGGGAGCCCTCGATTCTAACGGAAACCACGGGCTGGGAGGTCGGCCTCGAGGCCACCACCGACGGTCGGGTCGCCTACACCTACACCCCCAAGAAGCGCGCGACGATGCGCCAGACCGAGCTTCGGGTACACCATCCCGACGGCGAGGAGACCACCCCGACCGAGGCCGTCGATCGAACGCTTGCGGTCGGTTTCGAGTGGGGCCCAGAGGAGGAACGGCTCTACTTCGGGACCCCCGAGGAGGGCTCGGTCGTCCTCCGGTCGGTGCCGGGCGACGCGAGTGCCAAGCCCCGGACGGTGGTGGACGGAACGACCCTCGAATCGTTCTCGGTCGGGACGAACGCAGTCGCGACGGTCGAAAGCGAGTGGGACCACCCCGGCGACGTCTTCGTCTCGACGCCCGGGGGTGCCGAACGGCGCCGGCTGACCCGGATCAACCGGGAGTACCTCGACGGGCGGGCGGTCTCCGAGCCCGAGGAGGTGTGGGTCGAGGGCGAGGCCGGGCCGATCCAGGGCTGGGTGCTGACGCCCCCCGACTTCGACCCCGACCGCGAGTACCCGCTCGTCGTCGAGATCCACGGCGGCCCCCACGCCCAGTGGACGACGGGCGGGTCGACGTGGCACGAGTTCCAGACGCTGGCCGCCCGTGGCTACGTCGTCTTCTGGTCTAACCCGCGGGGCTCGACTGGGTACGGCGAGGACCACGCGATGGCGATCGACCGCGACTGGGGCGCGATCACGTTCGCGGACGTCATAGCGGGCACGGAGGAGATCGCGAGCCGGGAGTACGTCGACGAGGACGAACAGTACGTCACCGGGGGGAGCTTCGGCGGGTTCATGACCGCCTGGGCGGTGGGCCACACCGACCGGTTTCGCGCGGCGGTCGCCCAGCGCGGGGTCTACGACCTCACCGGGTTCTACGGCTCGACGGACGCGTTCAAACTCGTCGAGGGCGACTTCGATACGACCCCCTGGGAGGACCCCGAACTCCTTTGGACCCAGTCGCCGGTCGCGAACGCCGACGACGTCGAGACCCCCACGCTCCTGCTCCACTCCGATCGGGACTACCGCACGCCCGCGAACACGGCCGAGCTGTTCTATCTGGGCCTCAAGAAATCGGGGACCGACACCCGCCTCGTGCGCTACCCCCGCGAGGGCCACGAGCTCTCCCGGTCGGGCGAACCCGGACACGTCGTCGATCGGATCGAACGGATCGCCCGCTGGTTCGACGGCTACTCGGAGCGCCGGGAGGTCCCACCCGCACTCGAGCGCGACCCGGAGGCAGGGCTCTCGGGGGTCGGCGAGACGGGCTCCGACGACGAGGACGGAAACAGCAAAAACGACGAAAACGAAACCGACGAATAACCGACGGTCAGCTTAATTGCAAGGCGGAGCCCCCCTTCTGCTCACGGCTTCCCCGTTCGCATGGTCTGCGGGACGGAGTCCCGCGCTATCCTCAACGAGCGCCGGAAGTACGACGCTCTGTCGCACGGAGACGCGAGTAGGGAGGGGAGGAGCCGACAGCGGACTACCGAAACCACATGACAGTGGCAGGACGCTCCCGGACGTTTACGTACCTTTGGGTTTTATCTGAGGTATGGAAGTGCGTCGAACCGCCGTCGTGAAACTCGCCGTTTCCGACGAGCAGCGCGACGCACTCCACCGAACCACCAAACAGTATCTGTACTGTGCGAACCGAACCAGCGAGTTCTGTTGGTCGAATACCTCGTTCACCGAGTGCAAGACCAACAAACGGCAGGTTCGGGACGCATTGTACGCCGACCTCCGCGAGGAGACGGACTTGCAGGCACAACTCGTCCAAGCCGCCATTCGTCGCGGCGTCGAAGCCGTCAACGGCGTTGTCGAACGGTGGAAGAAGGGCCAACGCATCTCCCGTCCGACGTTCACCGCCGAGACGATGGACTACGACACGCGAAGCGCGACGTTCTCCCGCAACAAGGTGTCGCTGGCAACTGTTGAGGGCCGGGTCGAACTTCCGTTCGTGTTGCCGTCGGACAGCCCGACGCCGTACGAACGGTACGCGCTCTCCGAGGACTACGAGTTCCGCGAGAGTACACTCCGGTACGACTCGGTGACCGACGAGTTTTACCTGCACCTCTCGACTCGGCGGTACGAATCGGGCGACAACGATGTCGAGGTTTCGGCAGATACCGAGCACCAGACGGTCCTCGGTATCGACCTCGGCGTCAACAGCCTTGCGGTCGCTTCGACCGGCACGTTCTGGCAGGGCGACGACTACGATCACTGGTGTCGCGAGTTCGAGAAGCGGCGTGGTGAGATGCAACAGCGCGGGACGCAAGCCGCGCACAACACGCTGCTTCGCCTCGGCAAACGCGAAGAAGCGTGGCGAAAACAGACATCCACACAGTCGCCACCGAGATCGTCACCGAAGCCGTTGAGAACGGATGTGACATAATCGCGTTCGAGGACCTGGCGGACATCCGCGAGCGGCTTCCACAGGCGAAGTGGCACCACGTCTGGGCGTTCCGCCGCCTCTTCGAGTACGTCGAGTACAAGGCACCCGAACGCGGCGTCATGGCCAAGCAGGTTGCACCGAACCACACGTCTCAACGCTGTTCTCGGATGGACTGTGGGTTCACGAACGAAGCGAACCGCGACGGCGAACATTTTCACTGCCAGAAGTGCGACTACGAGGTCAACGCAGACTACAATGCGGCGAAGAATATCGGGCTCCGATACGCTCGGAAGCGAACACACAGACTCCGTTCCTCGCCCACGTCGGGGGGCGGAGACGTCTTGGAAAGCGGAGCTTTCCAATGGTCAGGAAATCTTCAATTCCCTTCGACACCAGTAGACGTGCGTGTGAATGGTGGGACAATGAACGGCGAGAGTTACCGGCCTATTGCCGGGGACTGATTGCCGGGAGTCCACATCAAAGCCCCACCCGCAGGGAGCGAGCGGGAAATCCCGCGAGCGAGCAGGGTGGGGTAGTTTACTCCGCGGTCGCCTCAACCTGCTCGCCGATGTCCTCGCGGTAGTGTTCGGCGATGAGCTCCTCGTCGATCCGGTTGAGTTGCTCCTTGGGCAGTGCCGAGAGCAGGTCCCAGCCGATCTCCAGGGTCTCGTCGATCGAGCGGTTCGAGTCGAAGCCCTGGTCGACGAACGTCTCCTCGAAGCGGTCGGCGAAGTCGAGGTACTTGTTGTCCGTCTCCGAAAGCGCCTCGCGGCCGACGATGTTCACCAGGTCCCGGAGGTCTTTCCCCTGGGCGTAGGCGGCGAACAGCTGGTCTTTGACGTCGGCGTGATCTCCACGAGTGAGTCCCTCGCCGATCCCGTCGTCCATCAGCCGCGAGAGGCTGGGCGAGACGTTGATCGGGGGCTTGAACCCTTGGGAGTTGAGCGCGGGGTCGACGTAGATCTGGCCCTCCGTGATGTAGCCCGTCAGGTCGGGGATCGGGTGGGTGTCGTCGTCGCCCGGCATCGTCAGGATCGGGATCTGGGTAACCGATCCCTCCCGGCCCTGAATCCGACCCGCCCGCTCGTAGAGCTGGGCCAGGTCGGTGTACATGTAGCCGGGATAGCCACGCCGACCAGGCACCTCCTCGCGGGCTGCGCCGATCTCCCGCAGTGCCTCACAGTAGTTGGTCATGTCCGTCAGGATGACCAGGACGTGATACCCCTCCTCGAAGGCGAGGTATTCGGCAGTGGTGAGCGCCATCCGCGGCGTCACCGTCCGCTCGACCGCGGGGTCGTCCGCGAGGTTCATGAAGACGACCGACCGTTCGAGGGCACCCGTGCGCTCGAAGTCGTCCATGAACTCGTTTGCCTCCTCGGCGGTGATGCCCATCGCGCCGAAGATGACCGCGAACTCCGAGCCCTCGTCGTCGGCTCCCTCGCCGAGTTCGCCGTCCTCGTCGCTGCCGGGCTCGTCGGTCGCCTCGTCCTCGGCCGCTTCTTCGGGCACAGTCGCCTGGCGAGCGATCTGCATCGCCAGCTCGTTGTGTGGTTGGCCCGAACTCGAGAAGATCGGGAGCTTCTGGCCCCGGACGAGGGTGTTCATCCCGTCGATGGCGGAGACGCCGGTCTGGATGAACTCCTCGGGGTACTCCCGGGAGTAGGGGTTGATCGCCGCGCCGACGATGTCCTCTCGCTTGTCCGGAACGATCTCGGGACCGCCGTCGATCGGGTTCCCCGAGCCGTCCAGGACTCGCCCCAGCAGGTCCTCGGTGACGGGCATCTTCATCGTCTCGCCCAGGAACCGAACCGAGGCGTTGCGGTCGATCCCGCCCGTTCCCTCGAAGACCTGGATCGAGACGAGCCCCTCGCTCGACTCGAGGACCTGGCCGCGCAGCGTCTCGCCTTGCTGGGTCTCGATCTCGACGATCTCATCGTATCCGACGGGCTCGTCGACCTCGGCGAACACCAGCGGACCGCTGACCTCCGTGATAGTCTGATACTCCTTCATGTTAGTACAGCTCCCTGAGTTGGCTCTCCATGTCGTCCTCCAGGTCGCCGATGAACTCCTCCCACTCCTCGGCGACGCCCATCCGGTTGAGCTGGGGTGCGGCATCGATGCTCGAGATCTCCTCGACGGGGACACCGGCATCGAGCGCCGAGAACGCCTCGTCGCTGAACGTCCGGATCGCCTGGAGCATCCGGTAGGTCTTCTCCGGTGAACAGAACGTGTCGGTGTCGTGGAACGCGTTCTGCTGGAGCCAGGCCTCCCGGAGATAGCGTGCGACCTCGAGGGTCAGCTGCTGGTCTTCGGGCAGGGCGTCCTTCCCGACGAGCTGGACGATCTCCTGGAGTTCGTCCTCCTCGTCCAAGACGTCGATGGCCCACTGACGGACCTCGGGGTAGTCCTCGGCGACGTTCTCCCGGTACCACGGGTCCAACTGGTCGCGATACAGCGAGTACGACTCGTTCCAGTTGATCGATGGGAAATGGCGTTTCTCCGCCAAGTCCGAATCGAGCGCCCAGAACGTCTTGACGATACGGAGCGTGTTCTGGGTCACCGGCTCCGAGAAGTCCCCACCGGGCGGCGAGACCGCGCCGATCACCGAGATCGATCCCTCGGTGCCGTTGATGTTCTCGAACTTGCCGGCACGCTCGTAGAACTCCGAGAGGGAGGCCGCCAGATAGGCGGGATACCCCTCCTCGCCGGGCATCTCCTCCAACCTCGAACTGATCTCGCGCATCGCCTCGGCCCACCGCGAGGTCGAGTCGGCCATCAGCGCGACGTCGTAGCCCATGTCACGGAAGTACTCCGCGAGCGTGATCCCCGTGTAGATACACGACTCGCGGGCCGCGACGGGCATGTTCGAGGTGTTCGCGATGAGGCAGGTCCGGCTCATCAGCGGCTTGCCGGTCTGTGGGTCCTCGAGTTCGGGGAAGTCCTCGATGACCTCCGTCATCTCGTTGCCGCGCTCGCCACAGCCGACGTAGACGACGATGTCCGCGTCCGACCACTTCGCGAGCTGTTGTTGGGTAACCGTCTTCCCGGAGCCGAAGGGGCCGGGAATCGCCGCGGTTCCGCCTTTCGCAAGCGGGAACAGGCCGTCCTGGATCCGCTGGCCGCTGACGAGGGGAACCGTCGGCGTCTCCTTGTCGACCGCGGGGCGGGCCTCGCGGACGGGCCACTCCTGGCGCATCCGGATCTCCTCTCCGGTGTCGAGGGTCGCGACGGTCTCCTCGACGGTGAACTCCCCGGCCTCGATGGAGTCGACCGCACCGCCCTCCGAATCCGGCGGCACCATCACCCGGTGGGTGATGCTCTCGGTCTCGGGAACCTCGCCGATGACGTCGCCGGCCTCGAGTTCGTCGCCCTCCGAGACGGTGGGCGTGAACTCCCAGGTCGCCTCTAAGTCGATCCCCGGGGCGTCGACCCCGCGGTCGAGGAAGGGCGTTCCCATCTTCGACTCGAGGACGTCGAGGGGGCGCTGGACGCCGTCGTAGATGGAGTCGAGCATCCCCGGGCCGAGGTCGACCGTCAGGGGCTCGCCCGTGTTCTCGACGGGCTCTCCGGGTCCGACCCCGGAGGTTTCCTCGTAGACCTGGATCGTGGTCAGGTTGCCTTCGATCTCGATGACCTCGCCCATCAGCCCTTCGTCGCCGACGTAGACGACGTCGTTCATCCGGGCGTCGAGGTCCGTGGCGGTCACAACGGGGCCGCTCACGCTGTCGATGATGCCGTCCTCGCGGACGGTTTCGGTGTCTGTTGCCTGGCTCATGTTTCGGTTGGGTCCGCGTCGGCGTCCTCGTCCATCAGGTCGATCCCGATCGCGCGTTTGATCTGTTCGCGGAGGCCGCCCCCGCCCGCACCGCTCGTGCCGATCGTGATGACAACCGGCTCGACGCTCGTCTCGACCTCCCCTCGGACCGACCGCGAGAGGTGCTCCATGTCGTCGTCGTGCATGACGACGATGCCGACGCCGTCGTCTTCGAGTACGTTCGTGACCGCGCCGTCTAAGTCCTCCGGCTTCTCGTCGTCGGGGACGTTCTCGAAGCGCCTGACGCCCGCAAGCCGGAACCCGGTCGTGAACTCTGGGCTGCCGACGACGGCGATCTCCTGGCTCCGGTTGTCGTTCTGGCGTTGGCTCATAGTATCACGAGCTCCTCTTCGATCTCCTCCTCCGAGAGGCCGACCTCCCGCCCTCGGGCGATCGCGCGGATGTTCTCGACCTCGCGTTCCTTCGCCAAGATGTAGGAAAACACCGCCGACACCGAGACCGGGTAGACGCTCGAGAGCCGATCGGAGTACTCGAGCAGGGCAGCGTCGACCGCGTGTTCGAACGCGATCAGGCTGTCGGCCTCCCGGAGCCGTGCGAGGGCCGCATCGAGGCGGTCGCCGTAGCGCGGGTCGTCGGCGATGTGGTCGACGAGCGCGTCGTAGTCGGAGACCAGCCGGGAGAGTTCGGACCGGTCGAAGAGGACGCCGCCCTCGATGTAGAACTCCGCCGGATCGAGGTCGGCGCCGCTGCGGGCGAGCCGCAGGGCGTTTCGGGCGTTCCGGAAGTCGATCTCGGCCTGGAGGAACTCGACGTACATCGCCTCGGGGCCCTCCGTGGGCCGTCCGAGATCCCCCAACAGGTTCTCGTAGAACGCCCGATCGAGGGCGTTCTCCAGGGGAACGAGCGCGCCGGTCTCCTCGTAGTGTTCGTACGCCGAGTCGAGGGGCTCGTAGAACAGCGTCCCCTCGAGGACCTCGATGACGTCCTCGATCGTCTCGACCTCGAGCAGTCGGTCTACCGTCCGGTCGGGAAGCTCGCCCGCCCGGATGAGGTCGGTGCCGATCTCCTCGCTCGGGGTATCGGTGTAGATCCCCCGGATGATCGTCTTGACGTTCCAGACGTCGAACTTCCGGAGGTAACGGGCGATCTGGTCGTACACCCGGCCGTCGGCCCACTCCAGGAGGTCGTCGAAGTGTTTCGCCAGGTTGCGGTTCAGCGAGTACTCGATCAGGTCGACCCCCGAGAAGCGGGCGCCCAGACGGTTGATCTCCTCTTCGTACTCGTGTTCCTCCATGAACCGGGCGATCTCGCTCGGCCCCATCCGGATCAGCTTGCGGTAGTCCTCGTCGGAGAACAGGGCGTTGCGCCGCGAACGGACCCGGGCGTTGACGTACTCGGGGTTCGACGCGCTCGAACTCATTGGTCGAAGAGCCTGTCGCTTATCTCCCGGAGGTTGTCCTCCCAGACGTCCTCCAGGACCGAGTCGAACGTGTTGTTCACCCGGACGCGGGACGCCTCGCTCTCGACGACGACGCCGCCCAGACAGTCGTACTCGCCGGCATAGGCGTAGCCGGGGTAGTCGGCGAGGATCGAGTCGAGGAGCTCCTCGTCGTCGGCCCGGCCGTAGACCCGGACCGACTCGCTGCCCTCGAACTCGGTGCCCGCGGCGTCGACGAGCTCCCGGGTCAGCGCCTCCCGGGTCTCGCCGTCGAGGGCGACCAGGCGGGACTCGACGTCCTCGCGGACCTGGGCCAGGACGTCCCGGCGGGCCTCGAGACGCTTCTGTTTGGCCTCCAGCTTCGCACTGGAGAGGCGTTGTTCGCGGAGCTGTTCGATCTCCTCGTCGACCTCCGCCTCGGCGGTTTCGACGATTTCGGTCGCGTCGGCTTCGGCCTCGGCCTCGATCTCCTCGGCGCGCTCCTCGCCGTCGGCGCGGATCTCCTCCGCACGCGCGTGGGCCTCGTCTCGAATGTCCTCAACGACCGTATCCAAACTCATTGTGAGAAAGTAGTACGCGCTAGACGAAGAGCGCGACCAGCGCGAAGATCACGAGCGTCTCGGGCAGGACCGTAAGCAGGATCCCGATACCCGCCGAGATCGAGTCCTCGGCGAGCGCGCCGACGACCGCCGCGCCGATCCCTCGCTCGGCGTAGCCCGCGCCGATGGCCGCCAGCCCGATGCCGATGGCCGCCGCCGCGCCCTGCTCGATGGCGGGACCGGAGGCACCGTCCTCGGCCTGAAGTACAACGCTCTCTGCCATGCTGTTCGCCGCGAGTGCAACGTCGGGTAGAGTTTCGATCATGATTACGTGTTCCTCGTGCTTTCGTTACGGACAGTCGGTACTGACGGCACTGTGTTCATAAAGCTTCCCAAACCAACTCGCCGAATCACGGCAGAGAGTAGCTGTAGCGGGGGATCGGTAGGCATTCACACGGGTGGAGAATCGACGAACGGACGCGAATCCCGTCCGGAGTCCACCCCGGAAGAAGCCGTCCGTCGGCGAACTGCGGCGGGCGTCGGCGGCCGACGGCGAGTCCTCGCGAGCCGTCACTCCTCGCCGTCGGCCGAGCCGTGGCCGAACGGCTCGAACTTCCGGCCGCCGCCCTCGTAGAACTTCTCGAAGAACTCGACGTACTCGAGACGGATCCCCTGTAGCCCGGCGCTGGTCACACCGAGCAGGAGGACGACGATGTGGCCGACCACGAGGACGACCACGCCGACGGCTGCCGAGAGGAGGCCACCGTGGAGCAGGCCGCCGAACATGATCTCGGTCACCTCGTAGCCGTGGTAGGCAACCGTCTCGCCGGCCTCGAGCGCCCCGACGGCCTCGGAATCGGGCATGCCGCCGGTCCCGAAGTGCCAGCCGCCGTGGTCGTCGACGTAGACCCCGAAGAAGAGCATGTTGACGACGAACGCCATGCCCGCCTTCGCGAGGATGACCGCCGCGATCCGCAGGTACGAGAGGACGTCCCCGAGCACGCTGAAGCTCTCGAGGAGCCCGATGATGATCCCGAGCCCGCCGTAGTGTTTGACCTCGCCGTAGATCATCGTCACCAGCCCGATCACCGCGACCGGAACGCCGACGTACAGCCCGACGTCGGCGGGCAGTCCCGTGTAACCGAGTTCGTATGCCGCCCCGGAGCCGCTCCCGAGGGCCTCGTAGAGGAAGTCGGGTTTCACGCCGCTCGTGTGGCGGCTGAAGACCCAGGTCCAGAACCCGAGCATGAGCAGCGCCCACGAGCCGTGCTCGAGGTACGACTCGGCGACGCCGTGTTTCATGTCGTTGATGAACCCGAGCACGTAGCCGAGCGTCAGGTGGGCCAATCCGAGCAGCACGCTCACCATCAGCCACGTCTGGCTGTACTCGGCGTACGCGGGCTGGAGCCCCTTGTGCATCGGCGGCGAGCCGCCGAAGAGGACGTCTCCGAGGACGTGCATCCCGAAGACCTCCCCGTAGAGGATCCCGAACAGCATCGTGAAGCCGCCGGCCCACAGCCCGATCGCACCCAGACTGCGGACGACGTCGTCGTCGAACCGACTGTACAACAGGAAGCCGACGGTTCCGTACAGCAGTCCGTAACCGAGGTCGCCAAGCATGAACCCGAAGAACGCCGGGAACGTCAGAAGCAGGAAGAACGTCGGATCCAGCTCGCTGTACTTCGGCCGAGCGATCATCTGCAACAGGAACTCGAAGGGTTTCGCGGCCCTGGTGTTGTCCTGGACGACCGGCGGCTCGTCGTCGATCGTCACGATATCGCCCCCGGCCCGGGCCTGGCCGCCGTCGGTGGCGGCTCTGGCCGGCTCCCGTTCGGAGTCGTCGGCGGCCGGCTCCTCGGAGTCGGGACCCGACCCGCCGTTGCCGTCGCCGTCGTCGTGATCGACCTCCTCGGTGTGGGTCGGGTGGCCGTGGTCGTCGTAGTCGGCCCGCTCTAGCTCCTCGATCTCGACGCTTTCGCCGACCGCGTCGGTGACGGCGGCGACGAGGGTGTCGTACTGCTTCGTCCGGATCCAGCCCTCGGCGACGAACGCCCGATCGGTCGTCGCGAACTGGAGAGGTGCCTCCGCCTGCTGGACCTCCATCGTCAGCCGGCGCTCGAGGCCGACGAGGAAACTCCCTTCCTCGCGGGCGACCTGCTCGAGGCGCGCCTCGACGTCCTCGAGTTCGGCGTCGAGTTCCCGCCGGCGGGCGTCGAGCTCGTCGGCGTAGGCTTCGGGGCTGCGGTCGGTGTCGGGCAGTTCGTGGCGCGTGAGGTCGACGCCGACGAGCGCGTCGTCGATGACGCCGTCGCCCACCGAGTACCCCTCGGCGGGCGCGGCGACGATCGCGACGACGTCGCCGCCGGTGAACGTCTCGTAGGCCCGGATCTCCTCGCTCTCGGCGAGGGCGGCCTCGATCTCGGCTTCGGGACCGGAGACGACGCCGACCTCGACTGACCGATAGCCCGACAGGAGGTCGAGGTCGATCCCGAGATCGGCGAAGGGCTCGATCCGGTCGAGGCGGTCCTCGACCCGCCGGCGCTCGTCGCGGAGCTCGGTTCGTTCGTCGTCGAGCTCGTTGACCCGGCTCCGGACCCGTTCCAAACGTGCCTCCCGGTCCTCGACGCCCGGCTCGGGCTCGACTTCCTCGCGGTCGATATCGAGCGTGCTCTCTAGGGCCCGGACGGTGACGAGCCGTTCGGAGGCCTCGTCGGCCCCCGCGATCGGGTCGCCGTTGTCGAAGGCGGCCCAGGAGCCGTCGTAGTCCGAGAGGTGGACCTCGTTCAGCGCGTAGACCGCCTCGATGACCTCGGGCATGACCCGTTTGGAGCCGGTCACCGAGACCTTGCTCATCCGGTCAGGTCTGAGCATGGACTTCCTCCTCGAAGAGGTCGACGACGTGTTCGGCCACCTCGTCGACCCGTTCTTCCCCGCGGGAGGCGAGGGCCTCCCGCTCGCGGTCGCCCTCCGCGAGGACCTCCTCTACCTCCTGGTCGATCTCGTCGCGGGCCTCCTCGAGCCGACGCTCTTTGAGGTCGGCCGCGCGTTTCTCCGCGTCCGTTCGAATCTCTTCGGCTCGCTCCCGTGCCTCGGCGATTCGTTCGTCGCGGTCGTTCTCTGCCGTTGCGACGATCTCGTCGGCTTCCTCCTCGGCCGACGTAATTCGTTGAAGAACCTCTGGCCTCGGCATAGTCTCAGTGGGCGTGGCTTTGCGAGTGGCCTATTTGGTAGTTGCGAAAGCGCCGCGGTCGAATCCGTCGGCGCGACGCCGGGCGCGAACAGCAGACCTATCTTTCCGGGGTCGAAATCCCCGTCGATGGGTATCCTCGAGAACAAGGCTCGTGCCCGGCTGTTCTACAAGTACCTCTCGCGGGTGTACGACCGGATCAACCCGTTCGTCTGGACCGAGGAGATGCGCGCCGACGCCCTCACTCTCCTCGACTTCTCGGACGATCCGACGGTGCTCGACGTCGGCTGTGGCACCGGCTTCGCCACCGAGGGACTGCTCGAGCACGTCGAGGAGGTGTACGCCATCGACCAGAGCGAACACCAGTTGGAGCAGGCCTACGCGAAGTTCGGCAAGCGGGGACCGGTCCACTTCCACCGCGGCGACGCCGAACGGCTCCCGTTCGCGACGGACGCCTTCGACGTCGTCTGGTCGTCGGGCTCGATCGAGTACTGGCCCGACCCCGTCCGCACCCTCCGGGAGTTCCGCCGCGTCCTGAAGCCGGGCGGGCAGGTCCTCGTCGTCGGCCCGAACACCCCCGACGACCCGATCGCCCGCCGGCTCGCCGACGCGATGATGCTCTTCTACGACGAGTACGAGGCCGACCGGATGTTCAAGACCGCGGGCTTCGAGGAGGTCAGACACGCCTTCATGGGCCCTTCCTACAGCCCCGAGGTCGCGATCACGACCGTCGCGCGGGCACCCGAGTAGAGCAGTTCACGAGGCCGTCGTCTCCTCGCGGGCGATCGTCTCGCCGTCGACCGTGAGAGTGACCGTCACTCGGTCGCCGGCCGTGACTTCGGGGTCGTTGGTCCCGGCGACCTCGAGGCTGACGCTCTCGCCGGCCGACCACTCGGAGGCACTCGACCGGGCGTTGATGGGGCCCGATGGCGGTCCGTCGAACCCCGTGGTTCCGGAGAACGGGATCTCAGGCTGGTGTTCGAGGGCCTCCCCGTCGACGGAGATCGTCATCGAGAGCTCGTCGACGGCGACCGGATCGCCGGCGACGTGGTCGAGTTCGATCTCGCCGTCGGCGCCGACCTCCATCTCGAAGGCCGCGTCCGAACCCGACGAGGCGATCGGCATCGAGCCGAAGGCGACCGCGATGAGTGCGGCGAAACAGACGACGAGCGCGATAAGGAGAAGGGTCCCGACGACCAGGCTGACCCACGGCCGTCGGATGTCGGTGACACGACACTGCCTGAACCCGTCCTAGTACTTGATATTTATAGATGAAAGGAAATGCGCAGCTATACGAACGCGCTCCTCCCCTCCCTACGCTCGCTTCGCTCGCGCTTGAGGAAGGGGACTCCGCGCTACCGTTTAGGCAGATCGGCTCCCGGGCTACTGCCCGTCGGGGGCGACCAGCGAGGCGCCCCGGGCCGTCGAGTCGACGACGTCCTCGGCCTGGTGCCACTTGACCAGGCCCGCGTCCGAAAGCGCCGGCAGGTGGACGTGGCGCACCTCGATCTCGAGTGCCCGGTGGCCCGTCTCTCGCTCGAGTCGGTCTGCGACCCGGCCCGTGAGGTCGCTGACCCCGATCGGCCCCGGGGTTTCCGACAGCGCCGCCATCGCGTGGCGGCGCGCGGGCGCAGAGAGGGTATCGAACAGCGCCGGAGGGACCGACAGCCCGTCGGCACGCTGTGCGTCCAGGTCGACCGTCCCGCCGTCGTCGGATGACACCGTCATACCTAACGATTGTACCCGACCTCCAACGGAGGTGGGCCTGCGAACGCAACCGGCTTTTGAGGTCCGGGGGTCGTCGCCGATTCCGGACGGGTCGTCGGGCCTCACTCGCACGGGTTCGGTCGAGGCGTGGCGCCTGAGCCGGGCGTTTAACTGGACCCGAGCCCTCCCTCCGGCCATGGGATACGCCTGTCCGGTCTGTGACAGCACGCAGGCGGACGCCGAACACCTCGCGAACCACCTCGCGATCACGGCCTCGCTGGGCCGGGAGAACCACCGGGAGTGGCTCGCCGAGTACGCCCCCGACTGGGCCGACTGCGGCCCCGAGGAGCTCGGCGAGGTCGTCGCCGAGTACGCCCTCGAGGTCGAGACCGAGGGCCCGACGGGGGAACACTACCACGCGCCCGCGGGACGGCCGGACGTCGAGGTCGAGACGGCGCTGGCCCGCCAGAGCCGCGGTGCGGGCCGCAGCGGGGGCCGGGAGTCGCTGACCGAGGAGACAGAACGCGCCCTGGCGGAGGCCAGAGAGCTCACCGAACGGCGCCGGGAGGGCGCAAACGAGCGGAGCAAATCGGAAGAGGGCGGGGAAAGCGGCGACGGCAAGGGGACGAAAGGCGCCGAGGGGAACGGATAACGCGGAGCCGGCGGGCCGGTCCGTATAACTTCCCGGAGGCGAAACTCCCTGCCATGCACACGACGGGGACGTTCGCGCCGGAGTCGGTCGAGGCCGCCCGCGAACGCTACGAGTCGGTCGGCCCGGTCGCACAAACGACCGTGCGAGCGGTCGCCCGCGCGATGGGCTTCGAGCGCGAGGAGTACGACGAGCGGGTGACCGGCGAGGTCGTCGAGACGGCTCGAGAGGCGATCTTCGCCTCCTTGCTCGACGTCCGGGTCGGGAGCCGCGAGGAGTTCGAGGAGTGGGCCGGGGAGTACGACGGCGAGGTCTTTCTCTCGGGGAGCGAGCACGTCGACCGCGTCGCCTGGCACGCCGGGCCCGCCGGCGAGGCGGTCGCGGCGACCTTCCAGAACGAGGAGGCGGCGGCCGTCGAGACGCTTCGCCGGCAGGCGTTCGGCCGGCTCTACCGCGAGCTAGTGACCGGCTAACGACCGTTTCGGTGCCGAAACCACTGGTTTTCCCGCCGAATCGGCCGACGAGCGTCGCGAACCGATCCGGTCGAGACGGATTCGCCGGACCCGGTTTCGGGTTCGCTCCGGACTCGGTCCGGGCGTCGCGCCGCGTTCCGGCGGCCGCTGCGAAAGCGGGGATTACCTCCGCCCGGATCGTATTAGATACCGTGTCACTCCCGGTAAGATTCAATTGTCGTCGTCTCGGGAGGCTTGAACTAGGACTAAGTCGCGTCCCTTCCCACGGGAGAACGCGATGTCAGACAGTAACAGCGACTTACTCGAGTACCTCGCGGATCACCCCCGAGCGATCGGCGTCCTGGCGACCGTCTGCCTGTTGCTCTCCCAGGCGGCACCCGTCGCCGCCGGGAACAACGGCACGATCACCTAATCGAGGCGTTCGACGAGCGCCTCGTCGGTAGACCAGTAGAGCTCCCCGTCGTACTCGACGGGGATCCGCTCCAGGCGGAGGAAGCGCCGGAGTTGCCCGGCGCCGACCGAAAACGTCGGCGACGACCCCGAGAGGACGTAGCGATCGACGCCGTCGATGTAGGGGATCGAGACGCCGCCCATCCCGTCGCGGGCGTGGTAGAACGTCACCGTGAGCCGGTAGTTGTCGTCTGCGGGTTCGATCCGACACCGCGTCGGGACGCCCCCACCGGCTTGGGCGGCCGCGGCCCCGCCGTCGCCGACGACGACGTACTGGTTTCCTACCAGCCGGCGCGAGCGGGCGAGGTCGACCGCCGAGCGGAGCGTAAAGCCCGCGTTTAGGAGCCCGGCGAGTAGCCGACCGACGGCGATCGCGTCGGCGTTGCCGACGTCGCTGACGGTGGCGATGGCGCCCGCGGCACCCGCCTCGACCAGCGCCACGCCCGTCCGGTAGGACCGACAGCCGTTGACGATGACGGCCCCGGTGCCGACCGACTCCAGCGAATCTGGATCGA
The DNA here is from genome assembly GCF_020177375.1 of Saliphagus infecundisoli. Classification (GTDB taxonomy): domain Archaea; phylum Halobacteriota; class Halobacteria; order Halobacteriales; family Natrialbaceae; genus Saliphagus; species Saliphagus infecundisoli. The sequence goes on from NZ_JAIWHV010000002.1 coordinate 120,461, forward strand.
GGACACCGTCCGAACAGACGAAGCCGCCGTCCTCGACGTGGCCGACGTAGTGGAGCACGTCGCCGACGGCCAGCAGCCCCCGGAGGTCGGCAACGGTAGGATTCCGGTGGACGTCCACCGAGAACGGGAGCTCCTCGCGGCCGCCGTAGAGGTCGCCGTCTACCTCCCCGGCCATCCGGTCGTCGGTACAGACGAGCGTGACCTCGATCCCGCCCTCGGCAGGCGAGCCGTCGAGGCCGTGTTCGAACCCCGCATGGAGGAGCTTGTTCGCGTCGGTCGGCACCCCCGATCCGAGCCACCCCTGCTCGAAGGCGTCGGCCGCGGGCGCGGAGACGTACGGCTCCGCGCGATCCCCGGTGCCGGCAGACTGGGCGCCGCGGGCGGGATCGCCAGCCGCCCGCGCGAGCGTCCCAACGTCGGCGCCCGGCGGCGGGTCCCCAACGCTCTCCACGGCCGGCGCCGCCCGGATCTTCGCGAGGTCGTTCGCGAGAAAGGGCAGGGAAGCGATTCCGTCGCGGTCTCCCGTCGTGTGGACCACGAGCCCCCATCGCGGGCCGAGTTCCGCGAGGGCGTCCCCGGGAATCTCGGCGGCGGCCGCGAGCCGGTCCCCGATCGGGGCATCGTACAGGTCCGCGGCGGGGAGATCCATCCGCTCTTCGAGCCGGTGGCGCTCGTCGAGATCGATGGTGTAGAGGCCCTCCGTTCGGACGACGCACTCAAGGAGGAAGATCCGCTCGAGGACGTCCTCGACGGCGCGCTCGAAGGCGGGGGTCGAGGCGGTCGCCGTCGGTCCCAGCCGGCGGGAGAACCCGTCGGTCTCGATCCGGGGGGTCGAGCCCGTCCGGACGGTCGCCCCGAGGTAGGCGGCGAGCGAGGCGGCCGCGTACACCGCCGAGCGGTCGGGCGGGACGACGAGTTCGACCGCGCCGGGCGGCTCCAGGCCGGACGGGATCGAGAGCTCGTCTGCGAACTCGAGCCGCGGCGGGTGGCCCCGCAGCGAGGGGAGCGATCGTTCGGGACCGGTCGTCTTCAGCCCCGAGCCGAACGTCGATATCGCCCGCGCGAGGTCGTCGGGGTCGGCCGTCGTCCGGACGGTCGCCGCGGGCCGGTCGTGCCGGGAACGGGCGCCGATATGGACCTCGCCGGAACCGGTTTCGATCGCCAGCCGGTCGTCGGCCGAGGCGACCGTCAGCGGCCCCTCGACGGCGACGTAGAGCCGGATCGGGGCCATCACCTCGACGACGTAGCGCCCCGCCGGCAGCGCCTCGTAGGCGTAGTGTTCGGTCCGGGCGACGGTCTCGCCCGCGTCGTCCCGGATGCAGGTCGGGACGACGTACGGAAAGACCAGCTCCGGGGCCCGGACGGCGACCGCGGCATCGACCGGGAACCGAAACCCCGTCGACTCCGCCGGCCGCGGCTCCGGGCGGTCGCCGGTCCCGATGGGGTAGCGGGCGTTGCAGACCGGATCGACGACGACGAGGTCGGCCCCGTCGGTCCGGAAACGCGGCCGGGACGCCGGCTCGGTCGGGCCGGCCGGCCCGGTCATCGCTCGAGCCGGGCCCACTCCGTCGTGTGATCGCCGTCCCGGAAGTGCCAGCGCTGTTCGGGGGTCGCCCCCTCGAGACGGAGCTCGAGGGTCGCCTCGAAGGCGGGCTCGATCGCCCGGACGGCCGCCGACTCGCGGTCGATCGGGAGGGTGTAGTGGGCAAGCGCCGAGCGGTCCCGGACCGCCGCACAAAGCGGCACGAGGAACTCCCGGACCGCCGCCGGCTCGCGCGCTTCGACCAGCGGCCGGAGCGAGGCCACACAGAGGCGGACGCCCTCCTCGGCCTCCGCGAGTTCGGCCTCGATCGCCTCGCGGACCGTCTCTAAATCGCCCCCGACGTCGGTCACCGCCGGCCCGGGGACGCTGCGGTCGCCGTCGGGGGCGGTCGGCGTGCTCGCCGCCGAGCGGGCGGCCGTCGCGTGAGCGAGGACGGTCGCCTCGCGTGCCGTCCCGGGCGGGAGCTGTGCGGGGACGATCCCGACCTCGCGGTCGAACAGCGCGAACAGGTGGCCGTCGTCGCCTTCGAGCAGCCGCGAGCCGGCCGAGTCGAGGATCGCGTCGGGAACCGAGCCGACCACGAGGACGTTGCCGCCTGCACGGAGCCGGCGGAGGGTACAGCCGACTGACACCCCATCGGGTTCGACGACGACGTCGTAGCCGAGCGCCGTAAACCGGACCGTCGCCCCCGTTCGGGGGACCCCGTTCGCCCGCGGACGATTGAGTCGGGAGAGCGCCCCGGGATCGACGATCCGGGAGAGCTCGCTCCGGACGCGGGTCGGGTCCTCGCCGGTTCGGTCCGCGAGCTCGAGGACGACGCCGGCGCCGACGTCGTCGGTCCGCGCGTCGATCCGGGAGACGTGGTCCCAGTCGGGCTCGTCGGGCGAGAGGGTCACGCCGTCGGGGTCGACCCGGACCGTCCGCCCGTCGTAGCTCGTCGTGACCGCCGGCCACGCGGTCCGCTCGGGAGTCGTCCCGGCGGCGGACTCCGCCCCCGTATCGGGGGGCGACTCGCCATCGGCGCCAGCCCTCCCGTCGAGGAGGTCGTCCAGGGCGTCGGGATCGACCGTTCCGTTGAGCGCGGGCAGCGAGAGCGCCGACGCGCCCTCGCGGTCGGCGACGCGGCGAACGACGGCGAGGCTGGCCCGGTCGGGCCAGTTCGAGGCCCCGTCCGTCTCTCCGTCCCCCCGCGGCGGATCGTCGTCACGCATACACCCTTCGTACCCCCGCAAGCGACGAAAGCCTCACGTAAACGCTCCCGTCGAACCGTCGTCGGATCAAGACCGACCGTTCACGGAAGTTTTTCACTCCCCCCGGGCAGTCGCTCTTGGTTCCGAACAGCCCGCCCGAACAATTCTCTGACAGGCTTATTGCCGACCCGACGCTCGATACGACCATGGGCGACTATCGCCCCGACGACGGCGACATCCCCGACGGCGACGGCCCGACCGCGGGAGGTCACGTCCCCGCCGGCCGCCGGGATCCCCTGAGCGAACTGCTCTCCGGCCTCTCCCGGCGCCGGCGTCGGGAGGTGCTCTACTACCTCGTCGAGCACGAACTGGCCGACATCGAGTCGATCGCGGGCCGGATCGCCCGCCGGGAGCGGGGAGCCGACCCCGAGGCGGTCAGGATCGATCTCGCCCACAACCACCTCCCGAAGCTGGCCGACCGGGGACTGATCGAGTACGACCCCCGAAGCGGGGCGATCAGGCTGATCGCCCTCGAGGACCGGTTCGTCGCGCTCCTCGATCGCTGCCGGGCTCTGGAGTCCGACCGGTAGCGCGGGCGGATACTATTATTAGCCTGCCGTTCCATGTCACGGGGTATGACGGGTGGAGACCGGTGAGCGTCGGGACGCTGTTGCCCGGGAGCGAGAACGTCGAGGACGCCGACTGGCTCCACCTCACCGAGGGCGAGACCGTCGAGTGGGTCGGCCGGCCCTCGGCGTACACGATCGCGACCTCGATCGTCGTCGGGGTCGTCCTCGCGGCCGTCGGGATCGGGCTCGCGATCTGGCTCTCGACGATGGATCTTCCCCCCTGGGCGGCGGCTCTCCCCCTCGTTCTCGTCGTCGTCGGCATCGGCCGGATCCTGATGGCCTACCTCGACTGGGTCCGGCTGCTGTACGTCATCACCAGCGAGGAGATCTACGTCAAACACGGGCTGGTCTCCCGGGACGTCACCCAGATCCGCCTCGATCGCATCCAGAACACCGCCTACGACCAGAGCGTCGCCGAGCGCTTCCTCTCGTTCGGCGACGTCCGGGTCTACACCGCCGGAACCAGCACCGAGGACGTCACCTTCCGGGACGTGCCCGACCCCCAGCGGGTCAAACGGACGCTGACGAACCTGCTGAGCGAGCAGGGCCGTCGGGAGCCCGGCGAGCTATAGGGCGGACCACTTTCGCCTCCCCGGACTGCCGCCGTCGGAAATCTCCACCGGAAACAGGAGGGTGAGAGCCCCCCTTCCGGCGATTCCGCGCTGGCGATCACTTCCGCACCGGGGCAGAAAAACGGCTTTTGTCGTCCCCCGCGTTCGATCCGTCGATGGCACCCGATCCCCACCTCGAGGCCGACCCCGCCGACCCCGTCACCCCCCGATCCCGGGTCGTCATCGACGCCGACGCCGACCGGTACCGCTACGTCTGCCCGAACGGCCACGCCGACTGGGATCGTACCAACAACCACCTCTGGTGTCGGGGCTGTCGGCGCCAGGCCGACAACGGCGCGGACGTCGATCCCGAACACCACCGCCTCTTCGACAAGAAACGCGAGGAGGTCGTCCCCTGGGAGGTCGTCGAGATCGACGGCCCACAGCGGGCGTGACTCCCGATGTCGATCCCCTCACTCACCCGACCCTCGCTCTCGACCGCCCAGCGCCTCGTCGGGCTGGCCTGTGCGCTCGCCTTTTTCGGGCTCGCCTACCGCTCGCTGGCCCCCGAGTACGCGCTGGGCTGGCCGACCATCGCCGGCGCCGTCGTCGTCATCGCGATCCTGCTGGGAAAGCTCGACCAGCTCGCGGCGGTGGTCGACGCCTGGCGTTAGGGCGTGGCCTCGACCCCGCTCCGCATGGCGTGGGGCGCGAGCGCGCCGTAGAGCCCGATCGCGTCGCCGAGGTCCGTCCGGCGGATCGGCGGCACCTCGGGGAGCGCGTAGTCCGCGAGACGGGGCCGGGCGCGCTCGACGATCTCCTCGAAGTTGGGCTCGCCGACGCCGCCGCCGACGGTGATCAGCCCCGGGTTGTAGGCGTTGACGACGGCACCGATCCCGGCGGCGTTGTAGCGCCCGATCCGGTCTAAGTAGTCGTCGGCGACGCGGTCGCCCGCCGCGGCGGCCTCGAAGACGTCCCGCGAGGTGAGCCCTTCGGGATCGAGGGCCGTCTCCCTGGACTCGTCGGCGAGCAGGTCAGCGACGAAGCCGGCGATCCCCCGGCCAGAGCAGTAGGCCTCCCATGCGCCCGGGACGCCGGAACTCGAGCGCTCTTCGGGACCGATCGGGAGGAGGCCGACCTCGGCGGCGTGGCCCGCGGCGCCTCGGAGGACGTGGCCCCGATCGACGACGCCTGCGCCGATTCCCGTACCCATCGTGAGGTGGACGACGGAGTCGTGGCCCCGACCGCGGCCGTACACCCACTCGGCGAGCGCGCCCGCCGTACAGTCGTTTTCGATCCGGACCGGGAGGGAGGACTCCGCTTCGATCGCCGGTCCGAGCGGGATCTCCCGGACGACCTCGTTGTCGGGGGTGTCGATCTCGCGGATCGTCCCGCCGTCGATCAGGCCCGCACAGGCGATCGAGACCGCGTCGATCGTCCCGGCGCGCTCACGGAGGGTCTCGAGTCGGCCGTGGACCTGCTCGATCAGGTCGTCGATCCGGGTTCGTTCGACGTGGACGTCGCCCCGGAGGCCGGCGCCCGGCGAGCCGAGCGCCGAGCGGAGGTTCGTGCTGCCGATCCCGAACAGGGCGATCGTCTCGTCGGCCATCCTTCGGTACGATCCCCGAGAGCGGTATCAACCTATCGTTCCGCCGGACCGGCGTCCGACGCCTGCCTCGCCGGTGCGTTCGCCGGATTGCCGGCCCCTCTCTCCTCCCGGCGGGAATCGCCGGTGGGGCCTTCGGATCCGTCGCCGACGAGATCCTCGGGACCGTGGTTCTTCGGGTACTCGATCAGGGTCGCCCCCGCCCCCTGCCGTGAGAGATCGAACAGCCGGTCGGCGAACCGGTGCCACTCGGCGAGACACCGCTCGTGGAGCCGGAACCGGTGGTGGGTCGAGAGGTGGGGCGGCGGGCCGACGGCGACGGCCTCGCTCTCGACGCGGCGACCGCACCAGGGACAGGCCGGAGACTGCTCGGGCATGTCCCTCCCGGGGAGGCCGACCGGCTTTGTTACGCGTTCCCAACGGGCGGCGCCCGGACGGTACGGGCCGCGTACGGTCCGTCCGGTCCGGCGACGATGGCGCCCGCCAACCGCGGGACGCGACGACGGCCTGCCGGATCGACAGCTATTTGATTCGTCTGGCGGTAATGTGGCTCCACGTTGATCGTCGCCGTCCCGGCCCGTCCTGGCCGCGTCCGAGCGACTGGAGGTTGATCTATGAAATATTGTTCCCGCCACACACACGGCACCGATCGCACGCTCGCCCCGGCCGAACCGTTCCCCGCGGAGCGAAAGCGATGACCGGCGCCGCGACCACGACCGTCTGCGTCGTCGGCCTCGGCTACGTCGGCCTCCCGCTGGCGGTCGAACTCGACCGCAGCGGCCACGACGTCGTCGGCTTCGACGTCGACCCCGACCGCGTCGAGATCCTCGAGGGAGGCGTCGATCCGACCGGCGACGTCGGCGACGACGCGATCGCGGAGTCGGGAATCGAGTTTACGACCGACGAGTCGACGATCGAGCGCGCCGAGTTCGTGCTCATCGCCGTCCCGACGCCGGTCGACGACCTCAAGAATCCCGACCTCAAGTACGTCGAGGCCGCCGGCGAGACCGTCGGTCGAAACGTCGGTTCGGGAACGACCGTCGTCCTCGAGTCGACGGTCTACCCCGGGGCGACCCGGGAGATCCTCGCGCCCGCCCTGGAGGACGCGTCAGGTCTCACCGTCGGCGAGGACCTCTTCGTCGGCTACTCCCCCGAGCGCATGGTCCCCGGCGACGAGGAACACGGCCTGCGAAACGTCATCAAGATCGTCAGCGGCCAGAACGAGTCGGTCTTAGAGGACGTCGCCGTCCTCTACGAGTCGATCGTCGACGCCGGCGTCCACCGCGCCCCCGAGATCGAGGTCGCGGAGGCCGCCAAATGCATCGAGAACGTCCAGCGGGACGTCAACATCGCGCTGATGAACGAGCTCGCGGTCGCCTGTCACGAACTCGGCCTCGACACCCGATCGGTGCTCGACGCCGCCGGCACGAAGTGGAACTTCCACGACTACCGGCCCGGACTCGTCGGGGGCCACTGCATCCCCGTCGACCCCTTCTTCATGATCTACGAGCTCGAACGCCACGACTTCACCCCCCAGCTCATCGAGAGCGCCCGCGAGGTCAACGACTACGTCCCCGTCCACATCGCCGACCTCGTCCTCCGGGGGTTCAACGAGTGCGGGAAGGTCCCCCAGGAGAGTTCGGTGCTCGTCCTCGGACTCTCCTACAAGCCGGAGGTCGGCGACGTCCGGACCTCCTCGATCAACGGCACGATCGCGAAGCTCGAGGCATTCGGCTGTGACGTCGTCGGCTACGACCCCCACGTCGACCCGGCCGAAGCGCGCGACGAGTTCGGCATCGAGATCGCCGACGAGCTCGAAGTCGATGGGGTCGACGCGATCGTTCTCGCGACCCCCCACCGCGCGCTCCGGGAGGTCGACTACACCACCGCGACGAGCGCGATGGCCGCGAACCCGCTGCTGGTCGACGTCGACGGCGTCCTCGATTCCGACGCGCTCTCGAAGGCGGGGCTCGAGTACTACCGGCTGTAGCGCTACTCGAGGTAGCCCAGTCCACGCAGCTGTTCTGCGATCTCCTCGAACTCGGCTTCCGTGAGCTCTCCCGACTTCTGGTGTTGGATGACGATGCTGCGAAGCAGGAATCGCACGAGGTCGCTCGTGCTCTGGAAGCTGGTGCCCTCGATGGTCTCGTCGACGCGGTCGGCGAGTTCCTTCGGGATCGAGACGGTGGTGTAGTCGGACATGGTCGGTACCATCGCGGGCGGAGGGATAGGACTGTCGGCAGCCGCGAGACCGGAGGCTCGGGACTGGTCCGGGACCGGCTTCGGACGGGTCCGGTGCGGTTTTGACGCGGGGAGGCGTAGGCCGCTCCATGGGCGTTCGGCCACCATCGGGAGGCGACGACGAGCCGGAGAGCATCGAGTTCGGGATCGCCGCCGTCGACGCACGGCTCAGGCGGACGGACCTCCCCTTTCCGGTCACCGAGGGGGAGGTCGCCGCGGCGCTCGGGGACGAGGAGATCGCCTACGACGTCCACGGGAACACGGTCGCCCTCCGGGAGATCCTGGAGGAGGTGGATCGCGAGCGCTTCGAGGACCGCCAGGAGCTGTTGAACGCGCTTCACCCCCCCTTCGAGCGCTACCGGAAGGACCGGAGCGGGAGCGTCGTCCAGCAGGTCCGCTCGTTTCTCCCCTTCTGATCACCGCTCGTCGTCGGCGGAGCGCTCCGGTCGTCCCGGCTCCCGCCGGTCGCCGCCCCGCTCGCCGCTCCCGGAGACCTCCTCCCGCGAGGAGCGCCGGGTGATCCGCTCCAGGCGATGGCGCTGTTCGCGGTGGAGCGCGACGATCATGTCCGAGAGCACGCCGAACATGAGCAGTTGGACGCCCAGCAGGATCCCGCTTGCCGCGACCACCGCCATGATCTCGTGGCCCTCGCTGTAGCGGAGCCACTCCCAGAGGACGTACGTCGCGACGGCCGCCCCGCCGGCGACCGACGCCGCGCCGAGGCTCCCGAAGTAAAAGAGGGGGTTGGTGGTCTTGGCCAGCGAGTACAGCGTGAGCAGGATCGTCCCGCCGTCCCGGATCGGGTGGAGGTTCGTCTCCGAGGCGTCGGGGCGGGCGCTGTAGGAGATGGGGGCGACAGTCGTCTCGACGTCGCGTTTGACACACTCGACCGCGAGTTCGGTCTCGATCGTAAACCCCTCGGCCGACAGCGGCAGCCGACGGATCGCCTCCGTCCGGAACGCCCGGTACCCCGAGAGGATGTCGGCGTACTCGCCGCCGTGGATGAACCGGAAGGCACCGTTGACCAGCCGGTTTCCGACCCCGTTGAGCCGCGCCATCGCGTCGTCGTCCATGTCGGCAAAGCGGTTGCCGATGACGTGGTCGTAGCCCGCCGAAAGCGGCGCGAGCAGCGCCTCGACGTCGGCCGGATCGTAGGTGCCATCGCCGTCGACCAGGACGACGTAGGGAGTCTCGACGACCTCCAGGGCCTCCCGGACGGCCTGGCCCTTGCCCGAGCCCGACTGGGTCATAACGCGCGCGCCGCGCTCGCGGGCGATTTCGCGGGTGTCGTCGTCCGAGTCGCCGTCGACGACGAGGACGTTCGTGTAGCCGCGATCGCGAAAGCCCGAGACGACCGCCCCGATCGTCGGCGCCTCATCCAGGGTGGGGACGAGCACGCAGACCGACTCCGGGGGGACCGGTCGGTCGACGTCCGCGGCGGGGCGATGGCGGGACACGGCCTCGTCGCTCATCGTCTGTGCGTTTCCGGCGTCGGGAAAAAGGCTGCCGGTCGCCTCCGACCGCCTCAATCGACGACGACGTCGGGCTCGTCGGCCGGCTCGAACTCCTCGAACTCCCCGTCGTCGTTGCCGCCCCGGAACTTCCGGACGGCCAGCCCGAGGGCCACCAACACGAGAAGTCCGACGACGACGCCGATCGGCTTCCCGCCGCCGTCCTCGGCCGCGGCGGCCTCCTCCTCGTCCTCCGCTCCGTCGTCCTCGCCGATGGTCGCCTCGCCGATGCGCTTGGGGCCGAACTGCGTGTTTCCGTCCAGGTGCAACTCGATGAACGTGAGCGAGACCATGTCCGAACCGTCGACGACCGCACACTTAGCCGTTGTGCCGGCTGCCCCCCGATCGGTACGATTAAGTGTGCGTCACTTGCGGGTTCTCCCATGAGCGGACGACCGCTGGACGTCCTCGAGGCGTCGCTCGGCGAACGGGTCTCGGTCCGTCTGAAAAGCGGCGACGAGTATGTCGGCGACCTGACGGGATACGACCAGCACATGAACCTCGTCCTAGAGGAGGTCTCGATCCCCGTCGAATCGACGGTCGGGGAGGAGCCACCGACCGAAGACACAACGATTATACGCGGCGATAACGTGGTTTCGATCACTCCATGACCGGCGCAGGAACCCCGAGCCAAGGAAAGAAGAACAAAACGGTCCACGTCAAGTGCCGGCGCTGTGGCGAGAAGTCCTACCACACGACCAAAAAGCAGTGTGCCTCGTGTGGCTTCGGCAAGTCCGAGAAACAGCGGAGCTACGCCTGGCAGGGCAAGACCGGCGACAACTGACTTCCTCCGGCCAGTCTCTTTCGTTCGTCGGCTCTTCTCTCGTCATCCGATTCCGAGAGCGTCGCCGTCATAACCGTTTCGCGGCTCGCCTACCGGCTCACCGCTTCGCTTCGAGGCCTCGCCCGTTTCGCGGGTCGCTGTCGCTCCCCGCTCCACCTCGAGGCTTCCTTCCTCACTTCGTTCGGTCGTCAGCCTCGCCGGTCTCCACTCGCCCGTCGGCCGCGAGCCACTCCGTGAGACTCCCCTCGTAGAAGGCGACGTCCTCGTAGCCGAGGTGAGAGAGGACGACGTAGGTGTGGCTGATCCGGCGGGCAGTGTTACAGTAGAGGACGATCTCCCGGTCGGGCGTGATCCCCCGCTCCGCCAAGAGCGCCTCGAGCTCCTCCCGGGGCTTCAGCCCGCGGCTCTCGTCGTCGACGACGGTCCGCCAGTCGAGGCGGACCGCGCCGGGGAGTCGGGCCTCCTCGAACTCGAACTCCTCTCGCGTGTCGACGAGGAGGGCCCCCCGGTCGAGGGCCGCCTCGACTCCCGCCCGGTCGATCAGCGGGCTCTCCTCGGACGGGAGGGGTGTCGGCTCGTACTCCGTCGCTTCGGGCTCGACGGCACCGGACTCGGTCGGGTGCTCGCGACTCCAGGCGCTGTAGTCGCCGGAGAGCAGGCGGACGTCCTCGTGGCCGTAGACGAGCGCGGTGACCAGAAACCGGGCAGCGAACACGCCGTGGGTGTCGTCGTAGGCGACGATCGTATCGTCCGCCTCGATCCCCGCTTCCGACAGCAACTCCCCGAACGCCTCGCTCCCGGGGAGCATCCCCGGCGCGTCGTCGCCCTCGTCGCGGAACCGATCGAAGGGGACGTTGACCGCGCCGGGCAGGTGGCCGATCCCCTCGTACTCCCAGGACTCCCTGACGTCGACTATCCGCGGGGGGTCGTCGGTCTCGAGCCGTGTCGCGAGCCAGTCTCGGGAGACGATGGGGTCCATGACCGCCCGCTACGGACTCCACGTACAGAACACCTCGGTTCCGACACGATCAGCTGCGGTTCCAGGGTCCGGGCAAAAGTCTCCGGTACTCGCCCCGGCGACGACGGACCGACCCTCCCGCGAACCTCCGTTTCCGGCCCACGACGGCCTCGGCGACGGCTCGCCGGGCCGATCGGCACCCGAGCCGGGCCACCTTCCGGCAACAATATCCGGGACGATCGAGCGACGACCGTATTGACCGGATCGGAAGTACCTATGGGGCAGGGGCGTCTATCGCCGGGCATGGCAGAGACCGAATATGCCAACGACGTGCTCGTATCGGCCGACTGGGTCGAGGACCATCTCGAGGAGTTCCAGGACGACGACTCCGATCTCCGGCTGGTGGAGGTCGACGTCGACACCGAGGCCTACGAGGAGGCCCACGCACCCGGCGCCATCGGCTTCAACTGGGAGACCGAACTCCAGGACCAGACGACTCGGGACGTCCTCTCGAAGGAGGACTTCGAGGACCTCCTCGGGAGTCACGGCATCAGCGAGGACGACACCGTCGTCCTCTACGGCGACAACTCCAACTGGTTCGCGGCCTACACCTACTGGCAGTTCAAGTACTACGGCCACGACGACGTGAAACTCCTCGACGGCGGCCGCGAGTACTGGCTCGAGAACGAGTATCCGACGACCGACGAGGAGCCCGAGTTCTCGGCGACCGAGTACGACGCCTCCGGCCCCCGCGAGAGCATCCGAGCCTACCGCGACGACGTCGAGAACGCGATCGACCGCGGCCTACCCCTGGTCGACGTCCGAAGCCCCGAGGAGTTCTCCGGCGAGGTGCTGGCTCCGCCGGGACTCGACGAGACCGCCCAGCGCGGCGGCCACGTCCCCGGCGCCCAGAACATCTCCTGGGCGGCGGTCACCAACGACGACGGCACCTTCAAGAGCCGCGAGGAACTCGAGGAGCTCTACGCCGACCACGGCATCGGCGGCGAGGAGACCACCGTCGCCTACTGCCGGATCGGCGAGCGTTCCTCGGTCGCCTGGTTCGCGCTCCACGAACTGCTCGGCTACGACGACGCCATCAACTACGACGGTTCCTGGACCGAGTGGGGGAACCTCGTCGGCGCGCCCGTAGAGACCGGCGAGGCCGACGACTGAACGAAGTGAAAGCGGAGGCCTCGAGGTGGAGCGGCGACGGACGGAGCCGCGAAACGGGCGAGGCCGAGTAAGCGGCTCGATTTCTTTACTGCACGAACCGCGTGGCGAACGGTACTTAACCGGTGAGCGGCTCGAAGGGGTCGCCGACCGCTCGAGCCGTCTCGGTTCCGCGGGTCGGCTTCGCCTCCGCTCCACCACGAGACCTCGTTCGCATCGCTCACTCGGCCTCGCTGACGACAGACATAACTCGGGACCGATCGTATCGGCGGGTATGACCGATGGCGAGGACTTCGTCGAGCGAATAGAATCCGAGAACCAGACCGAACTCTCGCGGCTTGGTTCCTCGAAGTCGCTGTACGCCGCGACCGAGGGCGAGATCGACGTCGACCCGGTGCTCCGTGCGACCGCCGATGCCGAGTACGCCGCCTGGCAAACGTTCGAGTCGTGGGCCGAAAGCGAGGGCGACGACCGCGCCCGCGAGGTCTTCGAGGCGGCTGCCGACGAGGAGGAAGGCCACTACGAGACCGTCGTGGACGAACTCGGCGACCACGATCCCGAGGAGGGAGAGACGCCGGCACTCCACGACTACCTTCGCGGGCTCGAGGACACCCCCGAACGGCTCGGCGGGCTCGTCGGACGCACCCTCGCCAGCGAGCGCTCGAAGAGCCAGGTCGTCGGCTTCTTCGTCGGCGATGCCGACCCCCAGACCGCCGCGCTGTTCAGGGAGTTCGGCGACGATTTAGACGACCAACTCGATCGCGCGCTCGACGCTCTCGAGGCGGCCTGTACCGACGAGGAGATCGAGCGCGCCGAGGAGGCCGCGACCGGTGCGATCGGAGCCGCCTACGAGGAGTACGTCGAAGTGTTGGAGGGGATGGGCGCGAACCCGAAGCCCGTCTGTTGATCAGACGCCCTCTAAGGTCTCTCGATAGCTGGTGATCGCCGCGAGGGCCTCGCCGACGTGGTCGGCGACCGAAGTGTCGCCCTGGTCGTCCGAGATCTCCGAGAGGGCGTGTTCGTGGCGCGCGAGCCGGCCGTGGTCGACGCCGCTGTCGTCCTCGGCCATCCGCTCGAACTGTTCGGCCTGCCGGTCGAGCCGGTCGGCCACCGACTCGTCGTCGGCGGCCTCTTCGGCTTCCCGGAGCGATCGTGCCGCGGTTCCGAGTGGTTCGTTCGTCATCAGGGGACCGTTCGCCCGAACGGGTCAAAACCGTTGTGCTGTGCTCACAGCGAGACCGTATCGAGGTCGGCTTCGAGGTCCGCGACGTGGCCGTTGAACGCCTCGACGAACGCGCCGACGTCGTCGGCGTACCGCCGAAGGTCCTCCGGCGTCGCGGGACCATACTGCGAGAGGAGATAGACCCCGCCCTCGCCGCCGATCCGGAGATAGCTCGTCCGCCCCTCCTCCCACTTCAGTTCCCAGCGGGTCCCCGAGACGGTCGTCGTGTAGGAGCCATAGGAATCGCCGTAGCGGTGGAGTTCGTCCGCCATCGCGTCGGCTACCTCCCGGATGCGGGCGACGATCCGGTCGCGTTCGGCGACGGCCTCCGCGGTCGAGGCGACCTCGGGGAACTCCGTCGGGACGTCCGCCAGGACGTCGTCGTAGGAGGCGACGAACGCGTTGAACGCCACGACGAAGGCGTCGTAGTCGGCCAGCGCCGTCGCGAGCGCCTCCGGTTCGGGAGGCTCTCTCGTCGAGACGACGTACGTCTCCCCGCCCGTACGGGGCTCGTATCGGAGGTACTGGACGTCGCCGCCCTCGTACTTCAGCGTCCAGCTTCCGCCGTCGGTGTCGAACGTCTCCCGTCCGTAGTCCCCGCCCTCCAGGAGCGCCAGCTCGCGAGCGGCCCGCCCCGCATGCGAGCGAACGTCCTCGAGGACCTCGTCTCTGGCAGCGGCCGCGTCGTCGGCCGACTCGATCTCCCGCTCGAGTCCGTCGGTCATACCGTCGGGAGGCGCCGAGCGGGGTTAGGTGGCCCGCTTTAGAGCACCGGCTCCTCCGCGAACGCCGCAGGTGTGACTGTCTCGCGATCTCCGCCCGCCCCCCACTGCTGCTTCGAAGTGGAAAGTGAAGGGAGCCATCCAAGCAGTAGCGCTAAACGAGTTCGTGACGAGTGTCCTCTCGACCGTGAGTCAGAACGAGTACGAGCAACGGACGTTTTTCTCATGCGAGATCTGCAATATCGTGTACGCAGGGTTCGAGAAGCCGCCCATCTGTCACAACTGCGGGAACGATACGTTCATCAAGGTCGTTCCGACCGGTGATGCTGCTGATCGGTAGGGCCACCGCTCGACGACGGTCGTCGATCCCGAACCAGGAGCATCAGCGAAATCGGCGGTACGCCCGGAGAAGAAGGGAAGCAGCCGTACCAGCCCCGGGAACGCGGGAGGACAGGGCCGCAGCACCGAGGAGAAATAGCCCGCCGAGACGGCGCCCCTTTAGGATCTCCATCGCCGCATCGATGACCGTCGTTACTGTACTCGCGTTCTTGAGCAGACCAGCTCGATCACTTGTTGGCATCGGTATGAGAAGGACAACGCCTCCAGGCACTAAACCGCGCCGGGTTGCGTGTATCATGAGAGACGATGAGTTCCGTCCTGGTTTCGACTGTAGACAGGCCCCCGGACCGCTCCCGAAAGGACCCTGATCGGCCCTGCTGCTTCGGATTCCCAGGTAGGGTCCCGATCTCTGAGGGGACCGAAACTATCGGAGCACGCCAGAAGGTGACCGGTCGGCATCGAACCGGACGTATCGCGCGTCGTACGAATCCGAGCCAACCACGCTCATACCCGTGGCTCAGAGGATCATGTACAAGCCTAGGCCGGGATTTGAACCCGGGCTCTCGTCCTTACCAAGGACGCGCTTTACCGCTAAGCTACCCAGGCGCGCATCCGTTCGTTGCCGTGAGTCGTCTTTATGGGTTTCGGTTCCCCGGTCAGGGGTCGGTCGCCGACGTCGCCCGGTCGGCCCGGCCGCCATCGCCGGGACCCGCCTCGGAGTCGGCGGCGTCCGCGGGCTCTCGGTCGTCCTCCCGGCGGTCGGCCCCCGGGCTCGCGCCGGCACCACCCTCGGGAACGCCCGTACAGCGATCCGGCGGGGGGAACTCGGTGCCGCGGGCGACGTCGCCGGCGTCGGCGAGGATCGCCCGGGTCGGCGTCGCGCCGACCGCGGCGGCGCCGGCGAGGACCGCGAGTTCGGCGACGTCGCGCTCGAGGCCCGCGTCCAGGGCGTCGGCGTCGGCCCCGGGCTCCTCCCGGCGGCTCTGGTCGCGGCCGAACGCCTGGACGGTCCGGACGGCCTTGCCGGCGGCGTCGGTCCGGGCGAGGACGTAGAACCCGCGGGCGACGAGGATGTCGGCGGCGAGGATCTCGAGGTCGCTTCGCTCCCGGTGGTCGTCCCAGGGCTCCTCGTGGGCCAGCCGGCGGGTGAGCGCGAGCCCCTCGTAGATGAGCTGGACGCCGGCGGCCCGGCGGGCGACCGCGTCGCGGTCTGCGTCGGGATCGGCGGCGACGGCGCTCTCGACGGTGAGGACGGCGGGGGTCATCGACGCGTCGTCGATCGTCTCGGCGATGACCGCCTGCAGTTGGGAGGGCTCGACGTCCGCGACGGCGTCGCGAGCGGCCCGTCGACAGCGTGCGACCCGGTCCATCAGCGGGAGGTAACGGCGGGGGAGCCAAAGGCCTTTGGAACGGGCGGTCGGCGCCGTGCCTCGGGGAGAGAACGCCGTCGACGCCCTCAAGGAGCCGGGCGATCAGGGAAGCGGATCGGGCGCCGGCGGCGCGGCCCGTTTGTGGGCGCTTCGCTCGTATAGCCCGCGGACGGTATCGATCGCCTCGCGGTCGACGCCGAGCTCCCGGCGGGTCGCCGCGGCCGACAGCGGGCCGTCGATGTGGAGCGCGAGGATCGAATCCAGGGTGTCGTAGTCGAGGCCGAGTTCGGCCTCGTCGGTCTGTCCCTCCCAGAGCCCGGCGGTGGGGGTCTTTTCGGCGAGGTCGTCGGGAACGCCGACGTGGCGGGCGAGCTGGCGGACCTGCCGTTTGTAGAGGTTGCCGATCGGGTGGCAGTCGACGGCGCCGTCGCCGTACTTCGTGAAGTAGCCGACGGCGGCCTCGCTCCGGTTGCCGGTGCCCAGCACGAGCCGGTCGTCGTGGTTCGCGACGAGGTAGTTCAGCACGGCCCGGACGCGCGCCCGGGCGTTGCCGACCGCCACCTGATCGCCCTCGGCCTCGGGGTAGGCCGAAAGCAGCGAGCCGACGATCGGCTCGATTTCGATGACGTCGTAGGAGAGTTCCAGGTCCATCGCGACCCGTTCGGCGTCGCTCATGTTGTCGTCGTCGCTGACGGTGCCGGGCATCACGAGCCCGTGGAGGGCGTCGGCGCCCAGCGCCTCGGCGGCGAGGTAGGCGGTCAGCGTCGAGTCGATCCCCCCCGAGAGCCCGAGGACGGCGCCGTCGGCGCCCGCGGCGTCGGCCGTCTCGCGGATGAATCCCGTAACGTGTTCGCGGCGGGTCTCGAGTTCGGCCTCCGAGAAGCGAAGGTCCAGCATCGGGCGGCCGTAGGTGACCGGCGGCCAAATAGCCTCTCCCTCGGGAGAAAAAATGGACGTCCGTCCGCTTCGCCGGCGACCGCCGGCCCCACGGACTCCCGGTGTGAGGAAGCGCTACGTTCAAGTGTCACGGCCCGGAAGTCGGGAACGCGCACCGGTGGTCTAGTGGTAGGACATGAGCTTCCCAAGCTCATAGCCCGGGTTCAACTCCCGGCCGGTGCATCCGAGACGTCTTCTGTGGGCGAGTCGACCGACGGCCGACCCGGCCGAACCAGAGGCCGGCGGCGGACGACGATGATCGAACGCGCCGGCGTCGGAACCCCTTAACGAAAAGGTACTTATCCTCCAGTTACGTTTCCCCCGACAAGAATGGTTGCAATAGAAACAGATTCGCTCGAGCGGCGGTTCGGGAGCGTCCGGGCCGTCGAGGAGTTGGACCTCGAGGTCGACGAGGGGGAGGTGTTCGGCTTCCTGGGACCCAACGGCGCCGGCAAGTCGACGACGATCAACATGTTGCTGGGGTTCGTCCCGCCGACCGCGGGGTCGGCGACGGTGCTGGGTCACGACGCGGCCACCGAATCGCTCGCGGTCCGCCAGCGGACGGGGGTGCTCCCGGAGGACTTCGGCGTCTACGAGCGGCTCACCGCGCGCAAGCACGTCCGCTTTGCGATCGACTGCAAGGGAGCCGGCGACGACCCCGACGCCCTCCTCTCTCGCGTCGGGCTGGCGGACGCGGCCGACCGCAAAGCGGGGGGGTTCTCGACGGGGATGCGCCAGCGCCTCGCCTTCGCGATGGCGCTTGCCGGCGAACCCGAGCTCCTGATCCTCGACGAGCCCTCGTCGGGACTCGACCCCAACGGCGCCCGCGAGATGCGCGAGATCGTCCGCGAGGAGGTCGACCGGGGTGCGACCGTCTTCTTCTCGAGTCACATCATGGAACAGGTCGAGGCGATCTGTGACCGCGTCGGCGTGATGCGCGAGGGTCGGCTCGTCGCGTGTGACTCGATCGCGAGTTTGAAACGCGACCTCGACGTCGATTCGCGACTGGTCGTCGAGGTCGACCGGGTTCCCGAGGGCATCCGCGAGGAGCTTCTGGCGCTCGAAGGCGTCTCGGCGGTCCGGATCGACGACGGCGAGATCGAGGTCGCGCTCTCGCGGGCGGGCCGCAAGACTGCGGCCCTCGACGCCGTCGAGCGCTCGGGCGCGGCCGTCGAGGACGTCAGTACCGAGGAGCCATCGCTTGAGGACCTCTTCGAGGCGCTGACGACCGAATCCGAGGTGGCCCCATGAGCTGGGCCCACATCGCGCGCAAGGACTTCGCCGACGCCGGCCGGTCGCTGACGCTGTGGGTCGTGACGGGCCTGTTGATCCTGCTCGTCGCGGGGATGACCGCGATCCCCTCCCTGCTCGAGACCGAGGAGCCGTTCGGGCAGGCGCTGTATTTCCTGTTTTCGGCGGTCGCGCTGGTGATCCCGATCGTCGGCCTCCTGTTGGGGTACAACGCCGTCGTCGGCGAACGCGAGTCCGGGAGCATCCGCTTCCTGCTCGGACTTCCCAACACCCGCCGGGACGTCGTTTGGGGGAAGCTCCTGGGCCGGACGGCGGTCGTCGTCGTCGCATCGGTCGTCGCCTTCGCGGTCGGCGCCGGCGTCATCGCCTGGCTCTACGACGGGTTCGTCGTGAGCGACTACCTCGCACTCCTCGCCTTTACCGTGGTGATGGGCCTCGTCTACCTCTCGATCGCGATCGGGGTCTCGGCTAGCGTCTCCTCTCGGGGGAAGGCGATCGCGGGCGTCCTCGGCCTCTTCGTCCTCTTCGACGTCGTCTGGCAGTCGGTGCCGATGGGTATCTACTACCTCCTCGAGGGAAGCTGGCCGACCCTCTACGGCGAGGGGTCGCTGCCGGCGTGGTTCGTCCTCGTCGAACGGCTCTCCCCGGGGCAGGCGCTGTCGGCCGTCGCCATCGAGATCGTCGACGTCATCGACGTCGCCGAGATCGACCTCACGGCAGCGGGACGGGTCGCCGGCGAGGTGCCTTTCTACCTCGAGACCTGGTTCGCGGGCGTCATCGTCATCGCCTGGATCGCCGTTCCGATCGCGATCGGCTACGCGCGGTTCTCGCGGGCGGTGCTGAACTGAGACCGCAAGATCCTCCCGCTCTCGCGGCGAAGCCGACCCATGCCGACGGCGAAAAACGGCGACGTGGCCATCCACTACGAGCGCGAGGGCAGCGGCGAGTCGGTCGTCTTCGTCCCCGAAGCCGGACTCGGGGGGTGGCTCTGGGGGTGGCAACACGCCGCGCTTTCGGGTCCCTACGGGACCGTCGTCTGGGATCTCAGGGGGACCGGACGCTCGGACGCCCCCCCGGGACCGTACTCGCTTTCGACGCTCGTCGGCGACCTGCTGGCGGTCCTCGAGGAGTGTGAGATCCGAAAAGCCCACCTCGTCGGCTGTGGCCTCGGGGGCGCGGTCGCCCTCGAGACGGCCCGCCGCTCGACGCGCGCCGAGACCCTGACGCTGTTCGGGACCGCCCCCGCCGGCGAGGGGTTCGCCCTCGACCCCCTCTTCGCCCCGCCCGGCGACCGAGAAGCGATCCGGGACTCGCTCGAGGTCGCCCTCTCCGCGGAGTTCCGCCGCGACCAGCCCGACGCGATCGAGGGGATCGCCGACTGGCGGGCGGAGGGCGACGCCGATCGCCAGGGCTGGGCGGCCCAGATCGCCGCCCTCTCCGGGTTCGATGCCACCGACCGGCTCGTCGAAATCACTCAGCCGGCGCTCGTGGGAGCGGGGACCGCGGATCGGCTCGTTTCCCCCGAGGGGAGCCGCGATCTCGCCGACGGCCTCCCGCGCGGGGAGTACGTCGCCTGGGAGGGCGCGGGCCACTTCCCCTTCGTCGAGCGCTCCCGGGAGGTCAACGACCGCCTCGCGGGTTTTCTCGCCGAGCACGGCACGTAATCGCAACCCCTCCCTCTACGTCGCTGGCCCCCGTGGCTCGCCCATGACGCTCTCGCTTTCCGCCCGCGCGGACCACTGGGGCGACCGAACCGCCGTCGTCGACGTCTCGGCGGCCCGCCGGAGCTCCCCGGAGCGGTACTCCTACGCCGACCTCGCCTCCCTCGCCACGGGGTTCGAAACGACTCTCGCCGACCGCGGGGTCGGTCCCGGCGACGTGATGGCCGTCCTGAGCCGGAACCGCGTCCGGACGCTCGCTCTCCTCTTTGCCTGCCGGCGGCTGGGGGCGACGGTCGCACCGGTCTCTCACCGCCACACCCCCGCAACCGTGACGGGCCCGATCGATCGACTGGAGCCGACGCTCGTCGTCGCCGAGGAGGCACAGGGCGACCTCCTCGCGGCGCTCGAGGGGGAGTCCACCGCGACGTTCGACGACCTCGCCGACGACGCGGATGCCGATGGGTCCGGTCGCTCGCCCTCCGACGGTCGCCCGGAGCGGGGCGAGACGCCCCTCCTCGCGCTGCCCGTCGTCTCCGAGCCGAGCGAGGGGAGCGGGCTCGAGGCGGTCGTAAACTTCCCGGCCGACGCGGTCGAGGCGACCTGCCGCTCGGTGGCGACCACGTGGGGGATCGGCCGGGCCGACCGGCTCGCCCTGACGCTCCCGCTGTCGGCGCCCGACGGGCTCCTCCGGGTCGCACTGCCCACGCTCTACTCCGGCGGAACCCTGTTGCTCGATCGGGCGTTCGATCCCGCTGACCTCGTTGCGGTCGGAGGGGACGAGCCCGTCACCGTCCTCGCCGGCCGGACGGCCGGGCTTCGCGGCCTCCTCGACGAGGGGTTCCCGGACGCGGCGCCCGGTTGTGAGATCATCGCCGACGCGGGGGTTCCCGCGGCCCTGCGAGCGGAGTACCGCGAGCACGGACTCGCCGTCCGCCGGGCGTACGGAACTCCGGTCTGTCCCACGATCCTCTCGGGACCGGCGCCGGACCGCGGCGATGGCGACGACGAGGGCCTCCGCCCGCCGTTCGACTGCCGGGTTCGCCTCGTCGCGGAGGGAGGAGTCGTCGAGGGCGCTGGGGAGGGCACTCTCGAGCTCGCGGGGCCGATGGTCGGCGAGCGACGGGAGGCGGCCGACGCTGGCCGGACGGACGGTGAGGGGTGGCATCCGACGGGCGATCGGTTCCGGCGGGACGCCGGCGGTCGCTACCACCCCTGCTAGGCCGCAAGGCCTATTCGGTCGGAGTCGCTTTCCCCGTCCATGGACCCGCTTCGCATCGCCGTGCTCGACGCCTCACACGGGGACGCGAACACCCCGCGGAACTTCCGGCGGGAGTTAGAGGCCGACCTCGATCGGTTCGACGTCACCGCCGGCGAACTCCCCCCCGACTTCGCCTACGACGGCTTCCTCGTCACCGGCTCGCGGTCGTCGGTCTACTGGGACGAGGACTGGATCGCGGGCGTCGAGGAGTGGGCCGGCGAGGCGATCGAGCGGGGGCTGCCCGCGCTGGGCGTCTGCTGGGGCCACCAGCTACTGGCCTCGGTCCTCGGGGGCACCGTCGAGGACATGGGCGTCTACGAGGTCGGCTACAGCGAGATCGAGCAGACCGGCGACTCCCCGCTCTTTTCGGGGATCGGCGAGCACTTTACCGCCTTCACCTCCCACTCGGACGCGGTGACCGAACTCCCGCCGGGTGCCCGTCCGCTGGCCGCAAACGAGTACTCGAACCACGGCTTTTCCTGCGGGGACGTCTTCGGGATCCAGTTCCATCCCGAGTACGACCAAGAGACGGCCCGCCATCTCATACGCGAGAAGGAGCTGACCGACGACCGCCGGCGGTCGTTGCTCGCCTCCGTCACCGACGAGAACCACGCGGCGACCCGCGAGGCCAAACGGGTGTTCGAGAACTTCCTCGCGTACGTCCGGGACGTTCGAACCGACGACACCCGCGACGCCTGCGACCCCCGCGACGACGAGGCCGCGTCCGCGGCCGACTCGACGCCGACCGCGGAGTAACCCGACCACGACCGGCTCCCGACCACGCGAGCGTTTTTCACCGCCGGCCGCGATGATCGATCATGCTCGACTATCTCGACCTCGAGGCGGATCTGGACGAGAAGGAACGGCTGATCCGCGAGACCGCCCGGGAGTTCGTCGACGACCGGGTTCGTCCGGAGATCGGCGAGCGCTTCGAGGACGGGAGCTTCCCCACCGATCTGATCGGCGAAATGGGCGAGTTGGGATTCTACGCGCCCAATCTGGAGGGGTACGACTCGCCGAACGTCTCCGAGACGGCGTACGGGCTCCTGATGCAGGAGTTGGAGGCCGGCGATTCGGGGATCCGCTCGATGGCCTCCGTCCAGGGCGCGCTCGTGATGTACCCGATCCACGCCTACGGGAGCGACGAGCAAAGAGAAAACTGGCTCCCGAAACTGGGCGAGGGCGAGGCCGTCGGCTGTTTCGGGCTCACCGAACCCGAACACGGGTCGAACCCGTCGGCGATGGAAACGAGCGCCGACCGCGAGGGGGAGCGATACGTCCTCAACGGTACCAAGACCTGGATCACCAACGCGCCGATCGCCGACGTCGCCGTGGTCTGGGCCCGGGACCGTTCCGAAGGCGGTGACGTTCGGGGCTTTCTGGTCGAGACCGACCGCGAGGGCGTCTCGACCCCGAAGATAGAGGACAAGCTCTCGATGCGGGCCTCGAGCACGGGCTCGCTCGAGCTTCGGGACGTCGAGATCCCAGCGGAGAACCGCCTCCCCGACGTCTCGGGGATGAAGGGGCCCCTCTCCTGTCTAACCCAGGCCCGCTACGGCATAGCGTGGGGCGCCGTCGGCGCCGCACGGGACTGCTTCGAGGTCGCCAGGGAGTACGCCAGCGACCGCGAGCAGTTCGGCGGCCCGATCGCGCGGTTCCAGCTTCAACAACGGAAGATCGCGGAGATGGCGACTCAGATCAGTCTGGGGCAGCTACTGGCCTACCGGCTCGCCGACCTCAAGGAGCGGGGCGACCTCCGGCCGGAGCAGGTCTCGATGGCCAAACGCAACAACGTCCGGATGGCCCGCGAGACGGCCCGCACCGCCCGCGAGATGCTCGGGGGCAACGGGATCACGACCGACTACTCGCCGATGCGCCACATGGCGAACATGGAGACGGTCTACACCTACGAGGGGACCCACGACATCCACACGCTGATCGTCGGCGAGGAGCTGACGGGAATCGCTGCCTTCGAGTAGCGGCGGGTGCCACGTGGAGGCATGAGTAGCGCAGCGCCGGCGGCCGACCGACGGACGACGGGGACATCGTGAGCCGCGAACCCAACGGCGGCGAGGCCCCGACCGCCCCCGAGAGCGCGCGCCAGGGCGCGCCGTCGGCCACCGCCGACTCGTTCCGTGGGTGGCTCGGGATCTACCTCACCGGCCTCTGTATGGGCGCGGCAGACATGGTCCCCGGCGTCTCCGGCGGGACAATCGCGCTCGTCACGGGGATCTACGAGCGCCTGGTGACGGCCATCGCGGCTCTCGATCCGCGCGTGATCGCCGAATTCCCCGCAGCCCGGACAGCTGCCGGCCGTCGCCGACTCCGGGAGACGTTCGTCGGGATGGACGTCCCCTTCCTGCTCGTGCTCGGCGCCGGCATCGGGACCGCCGTGCTGGTTCTCTCGCGGCTGCTCGAGGCCGCCTTCGAGGAGTACCTCGTCCTCCTGAGCGCCTTCTTCTTCGCGCTCATGGCCGCCTCGGCCGCCATCATCTACCGGGACGTCACCCTCGAGACGCCCGCCCAGTACGCGGCGGGCGCGGTCGGGATCGTCATCGCGTTCGCCCTCAGCGGCGCGGCCGAAAGCAGCGGCGGCGGGAGCCTCCCGTTCGTCGCCCTCTCGGGTATGATCGCGATCTCGGCGATGGTGCTGCCGGGGATTTCGGGTGCCGCCTTTCTCTACGTTCTCGGCCAGTACGAGTACCTCGTCGGCTCGCTGAACGACTTCGTCGACGCCCTTGCCGGCCTCCTCGTCGGCGGCGACGTCGCGGCCGCGGTCGGCCCCGGAACCGTCGTCGTGGCGTTCATGGTGGGTGCGGTCGTCGGCCTCCTGACGATGGCTCGCGTGGTGAAGTGGGCGCTCTCGCGCTACCGGATCGCCACCCTCGCCTTTCTCGTCGGACTGATGGTCGGCGCGCTCCGACTCCCCGTCGAGGAGGCCGCCGCCGAGACCACGCGGGTGACTCCCGGCCTCGTCGCCGCGATCGTCGCCGCCGGGGCGATCGGCGCCGGTGCCATCGTCGCCCTCGATCGGTACACCGGCTCGCTCGACTACGCCTGACCGTCCGACTCGAGTCCTCCGAAACACTCCGCGACGTCCGCATCCGAGGAGAGCGCAATCGCCAGCCGCAGCCGGGCCTTCCAGGGCGGGAGGTCGCCCGCACCGACGGCGCCCGCCTCCCGAAGGGTGGCGCCGCCGCCGGGCCCGCCGTACAGCCCCGCCGTGGTTCCGTCGGGACAGCGAGAGGTGACGACGACGGGAATCCCGTCCGCCATCGCCCGTTCGAGGGCGGCTCCGAGGTCGGCGGTCGCGTTCCCCAGGCCCGTCCCCGCGAGGACGATGCCGTCGACGCCGGCCTCGCGGGCCCGATCGACCGCTCCGCCGTCGGCGCCGAGGGCGTTCGTGACGATCTCGACGCGAATCTCGGGGTCGAGTTCGGCGTCGGGGATCGGCGCGGATTCGGGTCCAGGGTCGCGGAGCAGGCGCAGACCGTCGGGCGTGAACTCCCCGACTGGACCCGTACTGGGGGATTCGAACGTTCCCAGTGCCGTGGTGTGGCCCTTCCGGACCCGGCGGGCGGCGTGGACCTCGTCGTCGAACGCGAGGTACGTCCCGCCGGCCGCACGGAATCGCGGGTCGGCAGCGGTACGGATCGCGTCTCGAAGGTTCGTCGGGCCGTCGGTTCCCGGCTCGTCGGCCGGGCGCTGGGCACCCGTGAAGACGACCGGTCGGTCGGGATCGGCGAGCAGTTTGATCGCGTAGGCGGACTCGGCCATCGTGTCGGTGCCGTGGGTGACGACGATGCCCTCTACCCCGTCGGCGAGCGCCCCGACGACCGTCTCCCGGAGGGCCTCTAGCCGGTCGAAATCCATCTGGAACCCCGAGGCCTGGGCGACCTCGGCGACCTCGAGGTCGACCTCCTCGACTCCCGGAACGGCGCCGAGGAGCGTCGGCGCCGACTCGGTCGGCGTCTTCGCGTCGGCGCCGGTGCTCGCGATCGTTCCGCCGGTGCTCGCGACCAGCACGCGTGGCTGCATACCCCTCCCTCGTCGCGGCGAGTGAAGTGTCTCCCGCTACTCCCTTCCCCGTGCCGGCGGCGTACAGCTCACGACCCGGCCGAACAGGCCACGGCGGTCCGCGACCGCCCGGTAGCCCTGCTCGCGGACGCGCTCTCGGCTCCCCGCCGGAAGGTGTTTGAACGCGAGCGCGAGGTATCGTGCGGGGGTGTCGAAGCGGGCGATCGCTTCCTCCAACCCCTCTCCACAGGAGTAGACGGCGTCGTCGGTCAGTAGGTGCGAGCAGTCCTCGTACTCGTCGGGGAGCCGGGCGCGCTGGTCGGGGGTGAGTTCGGAGAAGCCGACGACCTCGAACTCCCCGCGCTTCGCGGCCTGTCGGACACACCACGTACAGAACCCACAGTCGTCGTCGTACACCAGCCGCGGCGGGTGTTCGGCGTCCATACGACCCGTAGGGGTCGAGAGCCCAAAAGCCCGTCAGATCGCGCCACGGCCGGGAGCCGCCGCCGAAGGTCTTCGCCGATTTCGACGGCCGCAGGCGCATACTTTTAAGTGCGCGCCGACCGTTCGATCTGGTAGCAATGGCCATAGATCCGCAGTTCCACGAGAACCGAGAGCAGGTCGACGAACACGAGGGTCACGCCGTCTGGGGCCCCGTCGACGAACCCGAGGAACTCGGCATCCACGGCACCCACGTCGCAGTCGACTTCGACATCTGCCTCGCCGACGGCGCCTGCCTCGAGGACTGTCCCGTCGACGTCTTCGACTGGATCGACAGCCCGGGCCATCCCGAAAGCGAGGAGAAGGCCGATCCCGCCCGCGAGGCCCAGTGTATCGACTGTATGCTCTGTGTCGACGTCTGCCCGGTCGACGCCATCGACGTCGACGCGGGCCGAACGGCCTGAGACGGATCGCTGTATCGACCGAGAGGAGTCCGTCCGGCTACTCGGCGCGGTCGACATCGACCCGTTCTTTCAGCGCCTCCAAGCCCTCGTCATCGGCGAGTTCCTGCAACCGTTCCCGGAAATGAGTTTCGCAGAGACCGACGTTGACGCCGCCGGATTCGGCGGCGAAAGCGGCGTCGCGATCGCAGTAGTGACACTGCATACCAACGGGTTGGGACGGAGTGCATTGAACCCTCCGTTCCCGTCCGGGATCGCCGCGATCACGCGAGCCCGAGCGCCCGGAACTCGTCCTCGTCGAGCCCCGCCCGCCCGAGGCGGTCGTCGTGGGCGTCGCTGCCGCCCGTGACGAGCAGGTCGTGGCGCTCGATCGCCCGCTCGACGGGCGCGGGATCGATCTCGCGGCCGTAGGGGTACTCGTACTCGACGGCGTCGAGATCGGCGGTCAGCTCGAGGGCGGCCTCGGGATCGCCGTACCGAAGCGGGTGGGCAAGCGAGACGATCTCGCAGGCCGCCGCGAGCAGTCTCCGGCCCGTCTCGAACGAGGGGACCGACCGGCCGACGAAACAGGGGCCGTCGTCGCCGATGAGATCGTCGAACGCCCCTTCGTAGTCGTAGCCCGACTCGGGATGGTCGTCGATCGCGCGGGCGACGTGGGGGCGGCCGATCCCCTCCTCGATCCCGATATCGAGGTCGATCCCCAGCCGATCCTCGACCCGTTCGACGATCCGCCGGCCCCGTTCGCGCCGATCCCGCTGGATCCGTTCGCACTCGGCCTCGAGATCCGGGGTCGGTTCGACGCCGTAGCCGAGCAGGTCCACTCGCTCGCCCGCGGCGGGTTCGACGCGGAGTTCGATCCCGTGGACGATCGGGAGCCCGTCGCGTTCGACGATCGGGCGGGAGAACGGCTGGAGGCGGTCGTGGTCGGTGACGGCGACGACGCTCACGCTGGCGGCACGGGCGGCCTCCGGGACGTCGCCGAGTTCGAGGCTGCCGTCGGATCGGGTGGTATGGACGTGGAGGTCGGCGTAGGGCACACCTCGTAGCTCGGGCCGGGGGGTTCTAAAACCGCTCTCCTTCGGAACCTCTTATCGTCCTTAATCAGGACAAGGTTTGGGGTGAGCCTAGAGAACATACATGGACAATAGTTATATTACTCCCCGGGCCAGGGACGGGTGCAATGTTACACGAACGCATCGGCGAACTCGTCGCGGACCAGGAGTACCCCGCGACCACCGGGGACCTCATCGACGCCCACGGCGACCGCTCACTCGAGCTCCAGAACGGCTCGGAGACGGTCGGCGAGGCGCTCGCACACCTCCCCGAGGAACGGTTCGACTCGCCCGAGGAGGCCCGCGACACGCTCTACGCGGCTGTCAGCGGGAAGGCGATCGGACGTCCGGGCTACAGCGACCGCGACCCGACGCCGCCCGGGAGTCGCGAAGGGCCTGAGCCGGTCTCGTTCTGACCGGCGGCTCCGGCCCGACCGAGTTGTCGGCCTCGTCGTTTCCGGCCGTATCAGCCGTCGAGATCGATCGCGTCATCCAGATCGAGGGGGACCGACCCCTTGGTGTAGCCCTCGGCGCTCCCGTCGGGGCGAACCCGGTAGACGACGGCGGGGCGGTGGCGGACGTCGGGTCGTTCGCCGTAGACGGGCGCCCACTGGTCGTCGCGGAACGACGAACAGTCCATGAAGAGGACGGCGCCGCCGCCGTGGGACTCGAGCTGGCCGCTGGTCTTGGTTTCGGCGGTGTCCCTGACCGCGGCGATCGGGCCCGACGCCGCGCGGGTGTTCGGCGGCTGGGGCCTGGTTACTTCGACCAAGACGTTCGTCTCCCCGTTCGTCGCTCGATAGTCGAGCGAGTGGCCGGTCGTGACCTCGATCTCGGGGACGACGTCGTAGCCCGCGTCGGTCAGGAGTTTCGCGGCGACGAACTCGCCGATGGCGGCGCTCATCCGGACGCGGTCGACGTGGTCGCTCGTGCCCAGTTTGCCGGACATCACCCCACGGTACTCGTCCAGCGGGGCGGTTTTCAGGACCGACTCGACGTACCGGGTCGCCTCGCGGCGGCCGGCGTCGGGAAAGCCGGCGGCGTGGGAGCGAAAGAACTCCCGGGTGGACTCCCGGCCGTCCTTGGACATGAACACGGGAAGAAAGTACCAGGAGAGGTAGGGGTAGTCGGCGAGCCAGGGATCGTCCTCGTAAAGGGCGGCGAGCAGTTCGCGCTGGGCCCACCGCGAGACCTGGTGGGGCACCTCCTGCCAGCCGAACTTGTCGGTCTTCCAGAGCGCCTGGGGGGTCTCGGTGTTGCCCATCCAGTAGGCTTCGGCGTCCCGGCGGGCGAACAGCGCGACGTCGTCGTTCGACATCTCGAAGCGGTGGGTCTCCCAGCCGCCGGTCACCCCGTACTCGGGGGAGACGGCGCGGGCGCCGATGTTGGATCGAAGGGGGCCGAGAAGCTGGGAGCGAACCCGCTGTTCGCTCCAGGACTCGGGCGAGTATCGGAATCGAAGCGGCCGTGCCACGGCCGTCGGTAGGGGACCGGCGGCCATACCTCTTGCCCTCGCCGGCCGGTACATTGATAAGCGCGAGCGACCAAGATACGTTCATACGTACCATGTCAATGGGTGCCTATGACGAAGACGAACACGAGCGTCGCGAGAAGCAGGCCGCTGCCGTCGATACCGACTTCGACGACGAACGAACGATCTACCACGGCTCGGTCGAATACGATTCCGGCGAATCGACGGAGGCGCTTCTGGACCAGTTCGAGGAGATGAAATCCGGCTAACCGGCGACGGCCCGCTGGCGAACGATCGCCAGCCCGCTCACGCAGGCGACCGCGAGCACGTGACCACACAGCGCCCAGAGTAACAGCGGCCGATCCGCGACGAACGGAACGAACAAGAGCTGGACCGCAGCGAAGCCGACGTTTCGGGCGTCGAGGGCGACAAGCCGCCGGGTTTCGTCGGCGTCGAACGCGTACCGGTAAGCTCGCCAGAGCGAGGCGACGCTCGCCCACCAGCAGGTGCCGATCCGGTAGACGACGTCCCAGAGCACGAGCAAGGCGAGGCCCACCGCGAGCGGCGGCGGCTTGGGACCGAACAGTTCGGTCACCAGCGACTCGCCGGTCGTCGCAGGGTCGTAGACGAAGAGGTAGGTGATCAGCGCGACGAACGCGACGACCCCCAGGACGACCTCAATGCTCGAACCGAACAGCACCTGCCTGTAAGCCGGCGGAGTCTTCAGCGTCCGCGTCTCGCGGCTGTACCGGAGCATAAACCAGCTCCCGGCGGCGGCGACGGCGACCGCGGCCGTCCCCGCAGGAACGGCGGTCCACAGCCCGTAGACCGCGGCGACGACGAGGATCGCGGCCTCGAAGGCGGCGAGCTGGATCGCGACCGCGACCCGGTCGGGGAGGTCGACGCCGGGGAGCGCGCCGACGATGCTCTCGTAGACCCAGGTCTCGCCGTACTCGACTTCCATCAGGCCCCGCCGCTCCCCTCGTCGTCGATCGGGACCGCCCCCCGGTCGCTCGAGCCGGCCGCGTGATTCGGCCGCGTTCCATCCTCTCGCTCCTCGTCGATGGCCCGCCGGACGGCGTCCTCGAAGGTCGTCAGCTCGACGGGGACCAGCTCCTCGATCGAGTCGTCGGTGACGACGACCCGGTTGCCCAGCCCGTCGATCAACGGGTGGGCGACGTCGGCGGGGACGTCGGTCACCAGATCGACCCAGTACGCCGACAGCGTGGGCGTCAACACCGGCACCGGGACGATCAGCGGTGTCCGCCCGTGGAGGACCCGGGCCGTCTCCTCTAACATCTCCCGGTAGGTCAGCACCTCCGGGCCACCGACCTGGTACGTTCCGCCCGCGGTTTCGGGGGCGTCGAGGACGCCGACCAGATAGGAGACGACGTCGCGGACCGCGATCGGCTGGCACTCGGTGCGGACCCACTCGGGGGTCACCATCAGCGGGAGCCGGTCGGCGAGCTGGCGGATCATCCGGAAGCTCGCGCTCTCGGCGCCGATGACGACCGCCGCCCGCAGCGCCGTCAGGTCGAACTCCCCTTCCCCCAGGACGTACTCGACCTCCCGGCGCGACCGGAGGTGCTCGGAGAGCTCGCCGTCGCCGCCGAGCCCGCTCAGGTAGATCACGCGGTCGACGCCGGCGGCGCTCGCCGCCCGGGAGACGTTGCGGGCCGCCCGGCGGTCCCGCTCGGCGAAGTCCCCGCCGCCGCCCATCGAGTGGATCAGGTAGTAAACCGCCTCGCAGTTCTCGAGGGCGGTCTCGAAACTTCCGGGCTCGAGGACGTCGCCCTCGAACACCCGGACGCCGCTCGGGGGATCGTAGTCGGCGGCGTCTCTGACGAGGACGCTCACGTCGTGACCGGCGTCGATGAGCTCGGGGACGAGCCGGCTTCCGACGAAGCCGGTCGCACCCGTCACGAGCACGCGCATGGGTCGTCTATCGGCGCCCGCGGTTTAACGGGTCGGATCGCGGCGACCGTATCAGTCCCAGCCCGGCGTGTCCGGCGCGCCCCGCTCCTCTTCGACGGCCCGGCCCGCGTCCGCGGGATCGGTGGCTGCCGGCTCCCCGCGGCCGCCGGCTCGCTCCTCCCAGTCGTCTATCGCGCGTCCGGCCCAGGAGTCGGCCGCGAGAACCTGCTCTCTGGCGTCCTCGTAGTGGGGGTCGGAGAGCGCCAGGGTACCCGGACTCGACGCCGCGGCGACCGCGACGAACTCCGCGCGGTCCTCGCGGGTCAGGGTCCCCTCGGCGGCCCGCTCGACGATCCCCTCGAGGTCGTCGGGATCGGGATGGGCGAACAGCTTCTGGCCGACCGCCTGAGGGCCAAAGAGCGGGCCGGTGTCCGCCGCGTCGCCGGGGTCGTCCTCGAGCAGGCGGTCGCCGCCGCCGGCCGCCTCGACGCGCTCGCACTCGGTCTCGACGCCGAGTTCGAGGTTGTGGGCCGGGTAGGCCCCACACTCGGCGGGGTAGAGCGCGTCGCCGTGGATCCGACACTGGAGGGTGTCGGGATCGAGGAAGACACAGCTCGGGAGCCAGGTCGGCTCCTCGCGGCCGACTGGAGCGACCGGTTTCGGAGGTTTCCGCAGGCCGACGAAGAAGGCGGGCCGGCCGGCGACCGCCGCCAGCCGGTGGCCGTCTATCTCGACCGCGCCCTCGTCGTCGTCTGCCTCCCAGAGCCGGACGGTCAGCGCGTCGCCCATGCCGTCGGCGAGGAAGCCGCGGATCTCCTCGCGTTCGAGGGCGACCAGGTTGTAAGCCGCGTCGAGGGGACTGTAGGGCCCGCGCCGTTCGTGGTCGGAGCCGCCCTCGGGAGCCAGCGGGCGCCAGTCCACACAACAGCCCGCACAGCCGGCGCAGTTCAGCTCCATGGGCCGACCACGCCCGCGAGCACCATAATCCGCTCGGGGGGAACGGTTTTGGCCCCCAGGGGACAAGCCCGCCCATGGCGACCGAGTCCTGTGACGGCTGTGGGAGACGGCTCCGGGTCGCCGGCGGCATCGCCGACATCTGGTCCGGCGGAGACGGGGCGACCGGGCTCACCCTCGACCTCGAGGACGGCTCGACGCACCTGCTCTGTTATCCCTGCATCGAGGCGCTCCCCGACCACCCCACGCGCGAAGACGTCGCCGCCCTCGAGGCGGTCCAAGAGGAGTGACGCGGACGAGAGGGGGAGCCGACAACGAGGACCGGCGATAGAAACCGTGGTGCCATCTCCCCGTTCCTCGAGAACCTCGATCGTGAAACGCTTCACGGACCGTGAGGCGAACCCGCTTGCAGATCGGGCCCTGCGGGAAACGGCGGGGATCTCACCCGGAGAGTTACGGGACGCCGTCCCCGGCAGGTGCCACGCGAGCCCCTTTGCAGGTCCCCCCCTACCAACCGAACGAGCACACCGCATGGTCAGCGTATCCTTCGTCGACAGCCGCGGGGTCCGTGGCGTGATCCACAACGACCTCACGATCGAGGCCGACGGGCCGGTCGACGAGGAGCTCCGCGTGTTCGTCCGGAGCGCGAGCACCAACTACCGCCAGGACTCCCCGACGCTCGAGGCGCTCACCCCCGAGTTCCTGATCGACCTCTACGTCCACACCGCAGTCAGAAAGGTCGAGCCGATCCCGGACGACGGAGCCGACGGGAACTGCCGGCTCGGCGGCGAGGAGTGAGCTGTTGGGCTATTCTCGCCCGTTCTCGGCGTCCGGCTCCGCGTCGGGGTCGTCGTCGCCCGCGTCCTCTCCGTTTCCGGCCGACTCCTCGCCCTCGACCTCCTCTCGGGGATCGAACGTGACCAGCCCGAGCCCGCTGGTGTACTCGTAGGTGTGCCACTCCGGGATCGTCAACACGCCACGCATCTTCCGGACCCGCAGCCGACGGAAGAGGGTGTCCTCGACGATGCCGCCGTCGAGGCGGAGGTCGATCACCCCGTCGGCGACGTACTCCAGGTCCCGCGGGAACGCCTCCTCGTCGCCGCCGGTCGCCCCGCCGATCACGGGGACGAACCGCCCCTTGCAGACCTCCGCCCGGACGTCCTTCAGGAAGCCGTAGGCCTGGCCCGGCTGGACCAGCGAGGCGAACTCGACCAGCGAGTCGATCGCGACGAGTCCCGACTCGACCATCCCCAAGTCCTCCAGAGCGTTGTCGAGTTTGTTCCGGAGCTCGTGGCCGTCGCCGGGGTCCCGGACGACCGCCGTCGCCGGCTCAACCAGGCCGTCGAGATGGCGGTTCCACGGGGTGAGCCGGTCGTAGAGCCGTTCGCGGTCGTCGACGCGGGGAGTGAAGCAGTCGACGATCCGGACCCGGCCGTCCTCGATCGCTGGCAGGACGTTCCAGTCCATCGCGAGGTAGCTCTCGACCAGCGAGATCGGCGGCTCGGTAAAGGCCACGAGAATCACGGGCTCGCCCCGCTCCAGGGTTCGCCAGGCGAGTTCCGCCCGCAACGCCCCCTCGCGGGTGCCCGTGTTCCCCGCGAGCAACACGAACGAGTTCCGCGAGAGCCCCTGTGGGAGGGCGTCGTCGATCCCCGCGACCCCCGCCCGCATCCGGCGGTGGCCGTCGTACTCCGTGAACACCCGGTCGCTTCCCGCCAAGGCCTCCCGACACTGCTCCGTACAACACCGGTACCGGTTCCCCTCCTGTTCGAGGACGTGGTCCTCACCCACGAGCGGCTGACGACAGAAGTCACAGCGGCGGTCGGTCCCTGCCATGACACCACGTAGAGAGGGGGCCATCAAAAAGGGACGCGTCGGACGCGGTCGGCGGGGCGTGCCGGGAGTTATGTGGACGGACGCGGTACCACGAGTCGATGCACGTACGCGAGGCAGTCGAGGCCGACGCCCCCGCGCTCGCGGCGGTCGCGGGGAGTCCGGCCGACGTCATGCGAAATCTCGTCCACGACCGGACGGTCCGGGTCGCAGAGCCCGACGACCCCGACCGCGGATCCGACCCCTCGGGGGATGCCGACGACGACCGGGAGCTCCTCGGGTTCGTCAGCTTCGACGCCGACGCGGGGACCGTCCACGTCACCGGGATCGACGGCACCGAGGCGGCCTGCGAGCGACTCCTCGCCGAACCGATCGAGTTCGCCGCCGGCGAGTCGATGGCCGTCGAGACGTTGCTCCCGCCCGACTCCCCCGCGATCGGTGCGGTCGACCGCCTGGGCTTCGAGGAAGCGGGCGCCGGCCCGCGGTTCGACGGCGACCCCACGATTCGGTACCGTCTCGAGAGCGCGGCCGACGCTCGGGATCCCGAGACGTAGCGCCGGAACCCCCGCACTTAGCTGAACTTCTGGACCGTCACGTCGAGGGTATCGAGGTCGACGATCGGCGCGAAGCCGGCGTCGGGCTGGATGTTGTTTCGCTTCTGGAAGTCCGTCTGTGACTGCCAGCACCCGGAGTTGATCGCGAGCACGCCGTGGTACTTCCCGAAGCCGAGCTTGTGGACGTGGCCCGTATGGAAGACGTCGGGGACCTCCTCCATCAGCAGATGGTCTTTCTCCTCGGGCGCCAGACGGGTGTGGCCCCCGAACTGGGGGGCGACGTGGCGCTTTTTGAGAAGCTGGTACATCGCCTTGTGGGGCTCGTCGTAGCTCGCCTTCTCGGCGGGGAGTTCGGCGATCACCTCGTCGAGGGAGCGGCCGTGGTACATCAGGACGGAGACGCCCTCGACGGTCACCGTCGCGGGGTTGCTGACGATCCGGGGATCGTGGGCCGACATGATCCCGCGAAGCTCCTCGTCGAACCCCGGCTGGGGTTCCGCGAGCCGAACGGCGTCGTGGTTGCCCGGGATCATCACGATCTCGAGATCCCCGGGGACGCCCTTCAGGCGCTCGTTGAACGCCTCGTACTGGTCGTAGATGTCCACGATGTCGAGTTCCTCGTCCTGGCCGGGGTAGACGCCGACGCCCTCGACCATGTCGCCGGCGATCAGGAGGTACTCGACCCGCTTGGCCGCGTCGGTGTGGAGCCAGTCGGCGAAGGCGTCCCAGGCCTCGCCCATGAACTCCCGGCTCCCGACGTGGACGTCGCTCACCAGCGCCGCCTGGACCGGCCGGTCGGCCGTCGAGGGCTCGTGGGTCCGGGGGACGTCGGGGAAGTACATCGAGTCGACGAAGGCGATCCCCGCATCGTCCGCGAGGGTGCCCTCCATCGCGAGCACCTCGTCGAAGAGCAGTTCGTCGACGAGCCCGGCGTACTCCCGATCCTTCATCACGAGCCACGGGAACGTGCCGGTGGCGTCCTCGAGTTCGATCAGCCAGTGGCCGCTGGCCGTCGAGCGAACGTCGTTAACGAGGCCGACCATTCCGGCCTCGCTGCCGCCGGGCATCGACCCGATTGCGCTCGCGGGCCGGTGGTTGACCCGCCCCTTCAGCTTCGAGCCGAGCCGGTCGAGGCGGTCACGAAACACCGCCACGAAGTCCCGGTACTCCCCGGTCCCCGTGCTTGCGCCGGTCATGTCGCCGGCGATCTCGACCTCCCGATCGCCGCGTTCGACGGTTTCGCGCTCGACGGTCTCGCGGTCGGCCACCCGGCTCTCGGATTCGGTTTCGCGGCGATCTTCCCCGTCGACGTCCGGCGGCTCCGACCCCTTCGTTTCGACTGGAGACCCCCCACCCCCGTCGCTGGGACGTTCGGGATCGGTTCCAGTTGAAACGGAGGGGTCTTCGGGGGCGGAGCCCGAGTCGGGCATCGGGCCGAGTCGCCGCTCGGACCCGTCCGAGCTTCGGTCCGATCGGCCGTCCCCACCCGTCCCGTCTCCCGCCCGATCGACCGCCGCGCGGGCCGACCGGACCAACTCCGGCCGGATCACCAGCGCGTCCTCGGGCGTCTCCCGAAGCACGCGCTCGAGGACGGCCGCCGGCCGTTCGCTGTCGGCGATCATCGCCACCGTCTCTCGGTCGGCGTTGTAGCCGCGGCTCGTCAGTTCGCGGACGATCCGGGCGGCCCCCTCTACGGACACAGCCCCTCATTGACGAGCGCCGAGAAAAACATGGCGAACGGGGAGAGCGAACAGAAGGTTGATTGTCGACCCCGTCGAAACGGGGGCCAATGAACGGCCCCGGCTCCGACGACCCTCCGGAGGAGACGCCCGACGACCGGTCGTCGGCGTCGAACTCGGAGCCGACGGCCGAGTCCGGAGACGGGAAGGGTGCCGACCGCTCGCGGCCGGAGGAGGCGACCGCGAACGGAACCGGCGCGCCAGTCGCCGGGGATCGATCGGCCGACGGGGAGCCCGACGCTCCCGAACGGGAATCGACGGGGAGAGAACGGGATCTCGAGCCGACGGAGGCCCCGATCCGGTGGTTCCTCCGGACCGACAACGGGACGGTCGTCGCGATCCGGGACGTGGCCAGCAGCGTCGCGATCGTCGCCCTGATCGGGCTCGTCCTCTTCGGCGTCAGCGGGATCTGGCCGCCGATGGTCGCCGTCGAGAGCGGGAGCATGGAGCCGAACATGCAGAAAGGCGACCTGGTCTTCATCGCCGAGGAGGGGCGGTTCGTTGGCGACGGCCCGATCGGCGATACGGGCGTCGTCAGCGCCGAAAGCGGCACCGAGAGCGGCCACGAGAA
Organism: Saliphagus infecundisoli; assembly: GCF_020177375.1. Taxonomy (GTDB): domain Archaea; phylum Halobacteriota; class Halobacteria; order Halobacteriales; family Natrialbaceae; genus Saliphagus; species Saliphagus infecundisoli. The sequence continues at coordinate 156,410 of NZ_JAIWHV010000002.1, forward strand.
GTTCGGCCAGGCCGGCGACGTCATCGTCTTCCGGCCCGACGGAAGCGAGTTCCGGACGCCGGTGATCCACCGGGCACACTTCTGGGTCGAACCCGGCGAGAACTGGGTCGCAGAGCAGGCGAATCCCGACTACCTGAACGGTGCGACGACCTGCGAGGAGGTGGTGACCTGCCCGGCGGGCCACGCCGGCTTCGTCACGAAAGGCGACGCCAACGACGGCTACGACCAGGTAATGGGTACCGGCGCATCGACCGACGTCGTCAGACCCGCCTGGATACAGGGGAAGGCGATGTTCCGGGTCCCGTGGCTCGGCCACGTCCGCCTCGCCTTCGACGACCTCCTCGCGACGGGGCCGACCGCGATAGAGCCCGTGGCCGCAGCGGAGGCGTCGCCGGCCGGATCGACGCCCGCGTCGGTCGGCACCGCTGGCCTCGTGGCCGGCACGGTGGCGATCGGAACCGTGACGGTCGCCCGGCGGCGACTGCGGAACTGAGGTCAGTCACTACGCGTGAGGAGGTGAGAGCGGCAGTGATCTGCGCGGACGGGACCGGGATCGACGGCTGTGGGAGAGGCGAGAAAGGATCCGCCCGGACCGATCAGTTGTCGAACCGGGCCTGGACGAACGGCTGGACGTCGTCGATGTCCGAGAGCCGCGAGTCCGAGAGGAGCACGACCTCGGTCTCCTCGATGGGCACCGAGAGGCTGATCTCCTTGGTCCGGCCGTACCGGCCCTTCGAGACGACGACCGCGTTGACGATCCCCAGCATGTCGAGTTCGCTGATGAGGTCCGTGACCCGGCGCTGTGTGAGGACGTCGGCGTCGATCTCCTCACAGAGACGCTTGTAGATGTTGTACACCTCGCCGGTGTTGATCGAGTGGACGCCGTTCTTCTCCAAGAGGATCGTCGCGAACAGGACGAGTTTCGACTGGGTCGGGAGCGTGCGGACGACCTCGACGACGCGGTCGAGTTCGATCTTGTCCTGGGCCTGTCGGACGTGGTCCTCGTCGATCCGCTCTGCCTGCCCGCGTTCGGCGAGTTCCCCCGCCGTCCGGAGGAGATCGAGCGCGCGCCGGGCGTCGCCGTGTTCCTGGGCCGCGAAGGCCGCACACAGCGGGATGACGTCGGCCGAGAGCACGCTCTCCTTGAACGCGACCTCCGAGCGGTGCTGGAGGATGTCCCGGAGCTGGTTGGCATCGTAGGGCGGAAAGACGATCTCCTCCTCGCCCAGACTCGACTTGACACGGGGGTCGAGGAAGTCGGTGAACTTCAGGTCGTTGCTGATCCCGATGATCGACACCCGGGAGTTGTCGAGTTCGGAGTTCATCCGCGAGAGGTTGTAGAGGGTGTCGTCGCCCGACTTCTCGACGAGTTTGTCGATCTCGTCCAGCATGATGACGACCACCCGCTCGGAGTAATCGACCGCCTCGAAAAAGACGCTGTACACCCGGTCGGTCGGCCACCCCGTCATCGGTACCTCCTCGAACCCCTCCAGGTCGGCCTCTAACTCCTCGATCCGGTCGCGAACCTCGTCGACGGAGGCGAAGCCGGTTCCGACGAGTGGGTGACCCGACTCCGCTCTCGCCTGCTCCTCGGCGTCCGGGATCTCGACCCGCTCTCCTTCGGATTCGTCCCCCTCGTTGACGAACCCGCCCTCGGGATCCGCCTCGGGATCGACGATCGGGTCCGGCTCGACGGCCGAGGCGAGATCGGTCCCGGACTCCGAATCGGACCCCCCCGTTTCGACTGGAGGATCTTCGGATTCGGCGTCGCTTTCGGCTGTTTCCGGTCGTTCGAGGGTATCGGGATCGTCCGGGCTCCCCGCCGCGAAACCGTCCTCGCCGGGGGCCGACTCCGACTCGCCCGTCGCGGGTTCGGAACCGTCTCCGGTCGGGCCGGCCGATCCGCCGGCGGAGTCGGCACCCTCCCGACGTCCCCCGTCGATCCGTCCGTCGTACTCCTCGGCCGCGGAGAGGAGGGAGTCGAGCGTATCGAGTCGTTCCTCGATGATCCGCTCGTTCTCCTCGATGAACTTGTTCGCGAGCTGGGCGAGCACCCGGTACTGGGTGTCCGTGACCTCGCAGTTGATGTACTCGACCTCGCAGGGGACGCTGTACTTCGAGGAGGTGGTCTCTAGCTCCTTGCTCACGAACTTCGCGCTCGCGGTCTTTCCCGTCCCCGTCTTCCCGTAGATGAGGATGTTCGAGGGGGTCTCTCCGCGGAGCGCGGCGACGAGGATCGTCGCCATTTTGTTGATCTGGTCGCTCCGGTGGGGGAGCTCGTGGGGCGTGTACGACGGACGGAGCACCTCCTTGTTGTCGAAGATCGGCTCGCCCGAGAGGAGGTCGTCGAACAGGCCCTGGCCGGGGTCGTCGCTCCCCGACTCGGCCTCCCCGCTCGACCCGAAACCGCGCGTGGAGGCGAGGTCGATCTCTCGACTCGAACCCGTCGTCTGTGAATCGTCGTCAGACATCCGTCGTATGCGTTACCCCTTTGTTTCGTGTGGAACGCGGACCGGAAACGAGCGATACTCGCCCATATGTGGCCGAAATCGGCCGGGAAACCGTCTCCCATCCCTCGCCCGAGTCCAGTTGATGCAGACGAACCAGAGGAATAGCTAGCTAATAAGTCCTTCCCTTCAACGGCAACGACACTCGGATTGCGGGACTACTTCGACGGAATATACGTCTCGACGAGTCGGCGTTCGACGAGGTCGATCCGTCCTCGAGGGGAAAGTCGGGTCGCAACCGCCTCGGCTCGAGTGGAACGAGGGGTGTCCTCGTCGGGTCGATCGATACAACGGGGACCGAGCCCTCGAGAGGAGAACCGAGCTCACGACGGGTCGGATCGCGAACCCCGAGCTCGGAAGAGCGACGGAAAGCGAGAACAGGTGTGGATCGGAGCGTCCGGAGAGGGTGAAGCGACGGGTTCGGATGGAGACCCGCAACGGACGTGACGGATTAGGGAGGGATGAAGAGCGAACCCCCCACCCCTTCGTTTCGAGTGGAGAGCGATCCGGATGGGTGGGGGAGGGGGGTTCTCTAGAACAGGTGGTTTTATTTGGGTGGGAGGGAAACAGTATCCGCAACACTAGCAAACCGAGCGATTTACTAGATTTGTGGTAGTCGTTACTAGTCCTTCCGATCTCCCCCGTGGCTTGCTGGTCCCGTTCGGTTGATTTCTCCGCTTTGCTCCCGAGTGGCTTCTCTCGCCTTTCTCTCGCCGGTTTCGTCTCTCGATCGATCCCCTCGTCGCTGCCTTCGTGCCGACTGTTCCGAACCGCCCCTCGTTCGGTTCCACTCGAAACGAAGGGGTGGGGGTAGGTCGCGGGGTCGGTCCGTGGTACCTTTACTGGCTTCGGCGTCGCTCGCGGCGGCTCCCTCCCCGTTGTATTACCTTCCTTCTTCGTGAGGCCGACGGGTTCGATGGACTCGTCGAAAGGGACTCACCGGGGAGCTCCCACCGACATGGTCGACTGCTGGAGAGAGTTCTTCCTCTCGACGACGGCCCTCCGAACTACTCCGATCGAAGCTCCGCGAGCATCGTCGACATTCGGTTCAGGATCAGGCCACAGAAGACCCCGAGGACGCCGACGATCGTCAGGAACAGGGCGACGAGCGTCCGGCCGGGCGCGATCGCACCCTGGGCGTTGTACGTCGCGGCGACGTCGACGCCGAGGGCGAGTCCGGCGAGGGTCAAGACGAGTCCGGGAACGCCGAAGAAAAGCAGCGGATGGCGGTCCCGGATGAGTTGCACGAGATAGGTCGCGACCCCGAGCCCGTGGCGGATGGGGTTGTACGTCTGGCCGTCGATCCCCTCGTAGCGGACGTCGATGGGAACCTCCTCGATCCGCATGTCGGCGTCCATCGCGGTCCCGATGAGTTCGCTCTCGACGCCCATCCCGTCGGTCCGGATCGAGAGGGTGTCGACGGCCTTCGGCGAGAACGCTCGGAACCCGCTCTGGGTGTCCGAGAGGTGCGTTCCACTGGAACCGAAGGTGAGGACGTCGAGGAACTGCTGGCCGAACCGGCGGTAGAACGGGGTCTCGCCGCCGCTTCCCTCGAGATACCGACTGCCGACGACGAGATCGGCCTCGCCCTCCTCGATCGGTTCGGTCACCTTCGGGATGTCGTGGGGGACGTGTTGGCCGTCGCCGTCAAGGACGATGACGGAGTCGGCGTCGGCGGCCCGCGCGTACTCGAAGAACGTGTATAGCGCGCTTCCTTTCCCCTTGTTCTCCGCGTGTTCGATGACCGTCGCGTCGGTGTTCCTGGCAATCGCTGCCGTGTTGTCGGCGCTGCCGTCGTCGACGACGACGACCTCGTCGGCGTACTCCTGGGCGGCGATGATCGTGCTGCCGATGCCGACGGACTCGTTGTAGGCGGGGATACCGACCAGCCGGCCGGTCTCCCCTCGAATCGGCGCGGAGATCGCGTACTCCGGGGCGGAGTGAACCGCCTCGTGACAGCTATCGAGGTCGATCTCGTCGCCGGCTTCACAGAGGGCGATCCCGCCCGCCCCCGCGGTCCGGGCGGCCTCGACGAGGCGTTCGCGGGCGTCGTCGACGCTCCCGCAGTCGGCGGGTTCGACGATCGTGGCGTCGGTCTGGTCTATGGCCGCCTCGGTGTCCGCGGAGATCCCCCAGGGGACGATGAAGACGGCGAACCCGTCGCGGATCGACTGGAGGACGGTCCTGTGAAGGTTGTTCTCGCCGTCCTCGGTCGCGAGAACCCCGATGGCGACCGGCTCGGAGCGAACCCGCTCGTGATCGTCCTCGGCGAACTCCGCCCGGTTCGTGTTCGTGAACGATTCAGACATGATGTGGGAAACGACCCACAGCCGTCTCCGGTCGTTCCGACGGCTGCAGTTCGGTTGATCGTATGAACCAGTGAGGACCGAGCATAAAAACCTTCATGCCTGAATACGACTTATCAGAAATAAATTCAGCGCGCGCCGAGCGAAGGGATCGTCCGACGCCGCCGGTCGATGATCGGACGGGCGACCACCTCCCGTGGCTCCGTTCCGACCGCCGACCGTTCGATGTCGGGGTCCCCGTGGGACGCCCGAGTTCGACCGCTTTCATCACACGAGCGTTCGAGACCACGGTATAAGAGAATTTAGGTTCTACGTACGCTACCGGTAGCCGATACGACCGGTCGTATCGATCGGGCTACTTCGGATATATCGCCCCGTACGGTCCGAATACGCGGGATATTCGGATCGACGAATATAGTTCTCTGGCGACAAGACTGGCGTGGGTTCCCAACCGGACGACCGAAACGATCTCCACGATCGCCGCCGGGTCGATCGACCGTTACCTGCGTATTAACGGTCGTCAATCGCTTCTTACCGACGTATCGCTGCTTGCCGGCTTTTCGGACCGACCGCACCCGGCACGAGCGGTGATCGGGATGCCCCGCAAGGCCCGGAGCAGGACGATCGAACTGACCCGAGGGAAACGGACGACTGGACGGAAACGAAACGATAACACCGCCGCCTCGAGAGGAGTCGGCCGTGAGAGCCCACTCTCGCGGTCGGGCGTGATCGGGACGACGACTCCCGATCTCCTGCGACTCGTCGCCGTCCCACTCCTCGCCTGGGCGGCCGTCCGCGACGTCCGGAGCCGACGGGTTCCGAGCGTCGCGTGGGTCCCCCTGGGGGCCCTCGGCGCTGTCTTGCTGTGCTGGGAGGCGTGGCTGGCCTGGCGGGCCGGCCCGCTCGCCCGGAGCGACCTGCTCGTGCCCGCCGCCGTCGGCTTCGGGCTCGTCGTCCCGATCGCCTACTTCACGTGGTGGGCCGGGGGGTTCGGCGGCGCCGACGCCCGGGCGCTGTTCGCGCTCGCGCTTCTCTTCCCGACGGTTCCGACGTACGCCATAGAGATCCCGCCGGACACCCCCCCGTTTCCGCTCGAGCCCGGGACGATCGCCGCGTTCCCCTTTACGATACTCGCCAACGCGGTCGTCGTCGCCGCCTGCGTCCCCGTTGCTCTCGCGGTCCGGAACGCCGCCGCTGGCCGGCTGACTCCCGCGATGGCCGTCGGCCGCCCCGTCGACTGGGACGCCCTCGAGGAGACCCACGGTCGGCTCCTCGAGACGGCGGAAGGGCCCGCCCTGAGAGCGGGACTCGACCTCGATGCCCTCCGGATGTACCTCCGGTGGCGGGGGCTGACCGTCGCCGACCTGCGGGCCGATCCCGACCGCTACCGCGATCCCGCGACCCTCCCCGTCGAACCCGATCGGCCGACCGACGGCGCGGTCGGGGCGGGGCGGTCAGCTCCCACAGGAGCCGCGGCGGGCGATGGCGACCGACCGGCCCGCGGCCCGGAAGCGACCGCCGACGACCCCTGGGGAGCGGAAACCTTCCTCGACGAGATCGAGGGCACGGCCTACGGCACCTCGCCCGAAACGCTCCGGGAGGGCCTGGAGGTCGTCCGTCGCCGCGACCGGGTCTGGATCTCGCCAGGGATGCCCTTCCTGGTCGCGGTCCTCGTCGGCCTCGTGATCGCGCTCGTCTACGGCGACCTCCTGGTCGGGCTGGTGGCGTGATTCCGCTGCTGTACGCCGTTCCCGAGAACCCCAACGACGGTCGTGGTTGTACCGGACCGGAGACGCCACTCCGTTCAGCAAACGGTAGCGAGGAGCCTCCTTCCTCAACGAGCGACCGACGGGAGCGAGTAGGGTGGAGAGGAATCGCGTTGCGAAGCTGGACGAAACCGCAAGGATTAGGCCGTCTCCGCCCGTTATGTGAGATACTGCCGTCCTCGCACAAGCCGGGGTCGGTAGGAGCCACGAGTAAACTGGCTCCCGTGGTGCGACGGCGTGGCCGTCGCACCCTATACTCGGGAACGACGACCGCGAACGGGTTCGATCCCCGTCCCCAGTGTTGGGGTAGAGTGAGAGAACACCGGGAATTAAATCGGCGGGACAATCCACGGAACGGATCCGGTAGGCGGGTCGCAGCAACAACTCCGACCCGCCGTCCGCCCGTGGACGGTAAGAGGAAGCCGGGCCGCGCCCTTGCATGGGGTTGCGGGGTACAATGTCGTTGCGGTAAAGCCCCGCCCTCAAGGAGTGACCGACCGCCGCAAGGCGGGAGGGTGCGAGTAGGGCGGGGTAGTTTACCCGTATCGGTCGTACACCGGAACGAGGACCGTCCACACGACCGCGACCCCCGCGCCGACGGCGACGATCGCGGCCCAGAGGGCGGTCGGCCCGCGAGGCGGCGGTCCCCGCGCGAGCGCGACGACGAGCGCGAGGAAGAGCCCGGCGCTCGCGAAGAGGGTCCCGAGTTCGAGGGCCGCGGCGACCGGGGTGGCGCGGACGTCGGCCCACAGTCCCGAGAGCCATCCCATGGGGCGAAATCCCACCGGGACCCACAAAGTCCTTCCTCCCGCTACGCGCCGACGTCCGCCCGCCGGAACCGGATGGACGCGAGAACCACGAGCGCTGTGGTCGCCCCGAGCAGGACGACCGCACCGCCGAGGTCGTGGCTCCCGTCGACGAGGATCGCGCTCGGGTCGTAGTAGGCGGTCGGGCTGATCCCCCCGATCCACTCGAGGTTCTCGGCGCTCGCCGATATCGAGTCGACCAGGAACAGCGCGAAGACGGCGGCGAGGGCGGCCCGCTGGGCGACGTCGGCCCGGTCGACGAGCGTCGAGAGCAGGAGGCCGATCGCCGCACACGCGAGCAGGTAGGGGATCGAGAGCAGGTGGACCATCGCCAGGTCGACGGCGTCGATCGACTCGCCGACGGCGATGACGCCGCCGTAGACGGCGAGCGGGACGACGGCGTTGAGCACGAGGATCGGCACCGCGAGCGCGAGGAACTTCTCGCCGAGCACGCGGCTTCGGGAGACCGGCAAGGAGAGCAGCAGGTCCATTCGGTCGCGCTCGACGTCGGTGGCGATCGCTCCGGCGCCGAGGTAGGCGACGTAGAGCCCCAGAAGGAGCACCCAGAGGAACTGGTAGACCTCGACGGCGAGAAAGCCCTCGATGGTGCCGATCGCCTCGATCCCGAAGGCCTCCCGGAAGGCGGGCGGGAACGCCTCGGCGTAGCTCTCCATGTCGACGTCGGCAAAGGAGGGAAAGAAGGCGACGAAGAAGACCGCGAGGGCGCCGAGCCCGACCGCGAGCGCGAGGGTTCCCGTCAGGCGCTTTTCGGCCTCGTAGCGGACGATCTCAAGCATCGGCGTCACCTCCGGCGGGTTCGCTCGCCGGTTCGGGCGCCCTTCCGGACTCTTCGCCCGCATCGCTCTCGTTGCCCTCGCCGTCCGAGTCCTCGCTCCCGCCGTAGTAGTGCATGAACACGTCCTCGAGAGGCGGTTCGGCGATCTCGACGTCGACGACGTCGTAGCTCGCGAGGTGGGCCAGGAGCGTGCCGTAGTCGCCGGCATACGCAAAGCGGTGTTCGTCGCCGAGCCTCCGGACGTCGGTCGCGCCCTCCACGTCGCCCAGCCCGCTCCCCTCGCCGCCGACCTGGACGCGGACGCGCTTGCCGCCCCGGTCGACCAGGCTCTCGACGTCCTCGGCGGCGACCAGTTCTCCCTCCCGGAGGATCCCCACTCGGTCACAGACCCGCCGGACCTCGCTCAGGACGTGACTCGAGAAGAAGACGGTCGTCCCGCGGTCGCGTTCGGCCCGGACGAACTCGTTGAACCGCTCCTGTTTGAGCGGGTCGAGCCCGCTCGTGGGTTCGTCCATGATCACGAGGTCGGGGTCGTGCATGAACGCCTGGATCACGCCCAGCATCTGGCGGTTCCCCGAGGAGTATTCGCGGATCTCCCGATCGAGGGGTGGCGTGAAGATCTCGAGGAGTTCCGCGCGTCGTTCGTCGCCCCGGATCGACGCGAAGTAGTCGAGCACCCGCCGCCCGGTGACGTCCTCGTCGAAGCCAAGGTCGGCGGGGAGGTAACCGATCCGGCGCTTTGCCTCGATCAGATCCGACTCGCTGGTGACGTCGGCGCCGAGTACCTCCGCCGAACCGGCCGTCGGCGAGAGCAGCCCCAGCAGGACCCGGATCGTCGTCGTCTTCCCGGCGCCGTTGGGGCCCAGGAAGCCGAAGACCTCGCCTTTCCCGACGGAGAAGGACAGCGACTCGATCCCGACGACCTCGCCGTAGGTCTTCGTTAGCTCCCGGACCTCGATCGCAGCCATACCACCGGTAGAACGTGGAGCTACATATACAGTTCCGGTCGCCGATAGGAGCCACGGCTCCTCTTCATACGGACTTCTGTGAATCAGTACCGGTGAAACCGTGACCGTTCTGGGATTTCACCGGTAAATCGTTACAGCAATCCGTATCAGGCCCGAGACGGTCAGAGCCGGTCGTCGATATCGCCCGCGATCTTATCTAGTTCCTCGTCGGAGAGGTCGGGCGGGTCGCCCGCGACGGCGTGGATCGGGCCGCCGCCGTCGCCCTCGAATCGGGGGATGACGTGGCCGTGGACGTGCGGGACTTCTTGGCCTGCGGCCTCGCCGTTGTTGAACGCGACCGTCGTCGCGTCGGCATCGACGGCCTCCTCGACGGCGGGCACCACCCGGTGGAGGGTCGCGTAGAGGTCGCTCGCGACGTCGTCGGGGACGTGGTTCAGGCGCTCGTACTCCTCTTTGGGGATCACGAGGGTGTGTCCCGGCGCGAGCGGGTTGGCGTCGAGAAAGGCCAGCGTGGTCTCGTCCTCGTAGACGACGCGCGCGGGGATGTCCCCCGAAACGATCTGACCGAAGATCGTGCTCATACGCGGACGTGTGTCCCCATCGGGCAAGAAGGTTGGCGATGGTGGCGGAGACCGGTCGCGGAGTGCGACCCGAATGGTTCCCGATCGGTCGATTCACACATGATTCTTCCGGCTCTGTCGGGCGGCGACCGAACGCTGTGGGGACGGCCGACGACGAGCGGCGACGACCGGACGGTCACCCGACGAGGTCCTCGAGTGCCTCGCCGACTGCCGTCCGGTACTCCTCGGGTTCGTACCCCAGCCGGGCGACCCAGACGTCCTGGTAGGAGGGGTGTAGGATCGGGAGCAGCGTGAGGCCGAGTCCGCCCAGTGGGATCGGCTCGAGCACGCAGTCGAGAAAGCCGTCCAGCTCCCGTCCCTCGGCCGCGAGCACCGAGGTCGTCGCGTGTTTGCCGGTCGCAAGCACCACGGCGGGGGAGACGGAGTCGATTTCGGCGAGCAGGTGATCCCGACACCGCTCGCGCTCCCCGGGGGTCGGCTCGCGGTTCGTCGGCGTCTCGTCCTTGCTCGCGGCTTCGCCGCTCGCCTCCGAGGACCGTGGCTCCTCGCTCGCGGGAAAACACTTCACGGCGTTCGTGTAGTAGGCGTCGGGATAGCCGACGTCGGCGAGCAGCCGGCGGATCCGCCGGCCGGAGTGGCGGGAGGTGTAGGCCTTCCCGGTCCAGTTGCCCCCGCGCCAGCGGTCGGCCTCCGGGTTCCCGTATCCCGGCGCCTCGCCGACGACGATCACGTCCGCGTCCCCGGGTCCGGTTCCCCAGGAGATCCGCTCGCGGCCGGAGACGAGGGCGGGACAACGGCGACAGCCCGGCGCCATGACGTGGCGGCGGTCCGGCAACGCGGGCTCGGAGGACTCCGGATCGAACACGCCCGGCGTTCGGAGCGGCCGGCCAAGGGCTTCACGGTCCTGGCACCGTGGCGCCTCTCGAGCCCGGGCGGGATAGACAAGTTTACGTCCGTCCACTCGTTTCCCTGTTTCATGCGCGAACTCGCAGTCGAGGTGCTTTCGGCGGTCGTCTACGCCGTCGCCGCCGGGCTGTTGACGGTCGTCGGTACCGCCGCGGAGTACACCAGCTTCCAGTACGTCACGACCGGCGGGGAGACGATGGTCGCCGTCTGGCTCGCCGTCTTCGGCGGAATCATGCTGTACGCCGGGATCACGGTGGGTCGCCGGAAGGCCCTCGCCTCGCTCGCCTCACTCGCCGGATAACGCCGTCCTCGGTCGGTTCTCGGGCCTCGATCGCCGACTCTCGCTCTGCGTTCTCGGCCGTCTGCACAACCGATTCCCCTTTAGTGTCCGAGGCGGTCGTATCCCCTATGAGCAGGTTCGGCGAGATCGAGGAGGGCTATGACCCCCACGCGGTCGAGCAACGGGTGTTCGACCACTGGGAGGACGTAGACGCCTACGAGCGGACCAAACGGCACCGAGCCGAGGGCGAGACCTACTTCTTCGTCGACGGCCCGCCGTACACCTCCGGGTCGGCCCACATGGGGACGACCTGGAACAAGAGCCTGAAGGACTGCTACATCCGGTTCCTGCGAATGCAGGGCTACGACGTCACCGACCGCCCGGGCTACGACATGCACGGGCTCCCGATCGAGACCAGAGTCGAGGAGCAACTGGGTTTCGAGAACAAAAAGGACATCGAGGCCTACGGCGAGGACGCCTTCATCGAGGCCTGCAAGGAGTACGCCGACGAACAGCTCGAGGGCCTCCAGTCGGACTTCCAGGACTTCGGCGTCTGGATGGACTGGGACGATCCGTACAAGACGGTCGACCCCGAGTACATGGAGGCCGCCTGGTGGGGCTTTTCGAGGGCCGCAGAGCGCGGCTTAGTCGAGAAGGGCCACCGGTCGATCTCGCAGTGTCCCCGGTGTGAGACCGCCATCGCGAACAACGAGGTCGAGTACGAGGACGTCTCCGACCCCTCGGTCTACGTGAAGTTCGATCTCGCCGACCGCGAGGGATCGCTGGTCGTCTGGACGACGACCCCCTGGACCATCCCGGCGAACACCTTCACAGCCGTCGATCCCGACGGCGAGTACGTCGGCGTGCGCGCACGGAAGGAGGGGGAGGAGGAACTGCTGTACGTCGCGGAGGCGAAGTACGAGGAAGTCCTCCGGGAGGGTCGCTACGACGACTTCGAGGTCGAGGAGGAGCTCGCGGGCGAGGAGCTGCTCGGCTGGGGGTACGACCATCCCCTCGCGGCGGAGGTCCCAGACCACACCGATCACGACGGCGCCCACGAGGTGTACGCCGCCGACTACGTCGAGACGGAGGGCGACGGCACCGGCCTCGTCCACTCCGCGCCGGGCCACGGCGAGGAGGACTTCGAGCGCGGCCGGGAACTGGGCTTCCCGATCTTCTGTCCTGTCGGGAGCGACGGCGTCTACACCGATGCTGGTGGGAAGTACGAGGGCCAGTTCGTCAAGGAGGCCGACGAGGAGATCATCGCCGACCTCGAGTCGAAAGGGGCGATGCTCGCCTCCGGGACGATCACCCACAGCTACGGCCACTGCTGGCGCTGCGATACCGGGATCGTCCAGATCGTTACCGACCAGTGGTTCATCACGATCACCGACATCAAAGACGAGCTCCTGGAAAACATCGAGGACAGCCAGTGGCACCCCGAGTGGGCCCGCGACAGCCGCTTTCGGGATTTCGTCAGCGAGGCCCCCGACTGGAACGTTTCCAGACAACGATACTGGGGGATCCCGATCCCGATCTGGACCCCCGAGGGCCGCGATGACGACGAGGAGATGATCGTCGTGGGCGATCGGGAGGAACTCGCCGAGCGCGCAGACCAGGCTATCGATCCCGACTCCGTGGATCTCCACAAGGACACCGTAGACGAGCTGACGATCACCGAGGACGGGACGACCTACACCAGGGTTCCGGACGTCTTCGACGTCTGGCTCGACTCCTCGGTCGCCTCCTGGGGCACTATTGGCTTCCCCGCCGACCAGGAACGGTTCGAGGAACTCTGGCCCGCCGACCTCATCATGGAGGCCCACGACCAGACCAGGGGCTGGTTCTGGTCCCAGCTCGGGATGGGGACCGCGGCGATGGGCGAGATTCCCTACGAACAGGTGTTGATGCACGGGTTCGCCCAGATGCCCGACGGCCGGGCGATGAGCAAGTCAAAGGACATTCTGGTCGATCCCCACGAGGCGATCGACCGTCACGGCCGGGACGTCATGCGCCTCTTCCTGCTCTCGAACAACCCCCAGGGCGAGGACATGCGCTTTTCCTGGGACGGGATGGAGACGATGGAGAATCATCTCCGGACGCTCTGGAACGTCGTCCGGTTCCCGCTGCCGTACATGCGTCTCGACGGCTTCGATCCCGACGAAACCACTCTCGAGGACGTCGATTCGGACCTCGAGGTCGTAGACGAGTGGGTGCTCGCCCGCCTCCAGTCCACGAAACGGGAGGTGACCGCGGCGTTCGAGGACTATCGCCAGGACCGCGCCCTTTCGGCTCTGATCGAGTTCGTCGTCGAGGACGTCTCCCGGTACTACGTCCAGGCGGTCCGCGAACGGATGTGGGACGAGGAGGAAAGCGGGTCGAAGACGGCGGCCTACGCAACGATTCACCGTGTCCTCAGGGAGGTCGTGACGCTGCTCGCCCCCTACGCTCCCTTCGTCGCCGACGAACTCTACGGGACGCTCACCGGCGAGACCGGATACGAGACGGTCCACATGGAAGACTGGCCCGAGGTCTCGGACTACTGGACCGACGACGAACTCGAGGCCGACGTCGCCCTCCTCCGCGCGATCGAGGAGGCGGGCGCGAACGCCCGCCAGGGAGCCGGTCGGAAGCTTCGCTGGCCCGTGACCCGGATCGTCGTGGCCGCGGACGACGAGCGGGTTGCCGAGGCGGTCGCCCGCCACGAGGACCTGCTGGCCGACCGGCTCAACGCCCGTGCGGTCGAACTCGTGGGTCCGGGCGAGCGGTGGGGCGAACTCGCCTACAGCGCCGAGGCCGACATGAGCGAACTCGGCCCCGCGTTCGGCGACCGCGCCGGCGAGGTAATGACTTCGCTGAACGAGGCCCGGATCGAGGAGCCCGACCTCGCGGCCCTAGAGGGGGCGGTCGGCGAGGAACTCGAGCCCGAGATGGTTTCGTTCGTCACCGAGACGCCCGAGGACGTCGCCGGCACGGCGTTCGGAATCGACGGCGACGACCGCGGCGTCGTCTACGTCGACGCCGACCTCACCGAGGACATCGAGAGCGAGGGCTACGCCCGCGAGGTCGTTCGACGGGTCCAGGAGATGCGAAAGGACCTCGACCTCGACGTCGAAGAGCGGATCGCAGTCGAGATCGCTATCGCCGACGACCGGGTCGCCGACCTCGTCCGCCGGCGGGAGGAGCTGATCCGCGAGGAGGTCCGGGCCGACGCGATCGGGGACGTCGATGAGGGCCACCGCATGGAGTGGGAGATCGAGGGGGTCGACGTCGAGCTGGCGATCGAGCCGGCCCCTTCGTCCTGACGGTCAGGCCCCTGCGCTCCCCGCGACCGCCACGTACAGTCCGACGACGCCCGCCACCACGATCGCCCCGCCGCCGACCGCAAGCGTGGTCAGTCCGCCCTGGAAGATCCCGGCGACGAGCACGCCCAGGCCGACCGCGAGGGTCAGAAACGACGCGCCGAACGCGACCGTGTCCCGCTTCATGTCCCGTCCTCGGTCCCGCATCGAGGTAATACCACGAGGCCGTCCTCAGTCGCTGTGACCGAGAGCCGGCGGCGAGACCCTGATCAGTCCGCCGACAGGTGCTCGGCGAGGACCGGCGCGACCGAGGCCGCGGTCGCCGGCCCCTCGATCGTGTCGGTACCGTAGATCGCCTCGACGCCGCTCGCGGCGAGTTTGGTGTAGGCGTTTCCGGCCAGCAGCGGGTGGACACAGGTCGCAAAGACCCGGGCGACCTCCCGGTCGTGGAGCACTTCGACGGCCTCGCTCATCGTCGATCCGGTCGCGATGATGTCGTCAGCGACGACGACGTCGCGGCCGGCGACGTCCGCGTCGGAGGGCGTGATCTCGACGCTGTCGCCCGACAGTCGGTGCTTGTCGAAGTGGTCGATCTCGCCGCTGCCGTACGTGTCTCGAACGGTTTCGGCGATGCCGACGGCTCCCTCGTCGGGCGCGAGAAAGACCGGATCGGCGAGGTCGTCGGGGAGCGGGTCGGCGAGAACCGGAGCGGCATCGACTACTTCGGCGGTCGGCTCGAAGAACTCGCACACCCCTTCCTCGTGGGGGGAGACGGTGAGCACGCGGTCGGCGCCGGTCGAGATCGCCCGGGCGACCGCCCGCGAGGAGATCGGCTGGCCGGACTCGAAGGCCCGATCCTGGCGGGCGTAGCCCATGTAGGGGAGGACGGTGACGACCTCCTCGGCACCGGCCTCGTGGAGAGCGTCCTGGAGCAAGAGGAGCTCGAGGTGGGCCGCGTGGGAGGTCGTCGAGGCGACGACGACGGCCCGGTCGGCGTCGAAGCCGGGGACCGCGGCGAGGAGTTCGCCGTCGGGAAAGCGGTCGTACTCGACGGCCGCGAGCGGGCAGTCGAGTTCGGAGGCGAGAGCCGCCGAGAGTGCCTGGGAGGCCGAGCCGCTGACGATCGCTGTCATGGTCGGGGCCACAGCCCGGACGGTAAACCCGCTTTCGTTCCGCGTTCGGTCGGTACCGCTTATCTCGCCATGTGGCCTGATCGGATAATTTCGATGTAACTCGGAGTGAATATCATGTTACATTGGGACTGCGTACGTAACGTGGATACTTCCGTCAGAAATATGGATATTGAGGGAGTGTGGTGCCTAAAGGTAGCCAGGCAGACGCTCCTCGTAGCCGGCCGCTTCGGCGCGTTGGATCAGGTCCGAAACGACACCCGACTTTGCTTTGGTGTAGTCGCCAGGGTCATCGGCGTGGTTCTCGACAGCCTCGCGCTTGACTTCCTCGTACTCCCTGCGTGCGTCTGCGTGATCGCGAAGGTAATCGCGGAAGAGAATCTGGTTTCTGATCTTGTCCTCGTCGTCCATGGTATGCATCCTGTGGAAGACAGCGTGGTCGTCGGCCCAGTTGATGAGCAGAATCGAGGTGTCAGTCTCGGAGAAACGCTCGAACTCCTCATGTTCCTCTTCGATTCGCTCTCCGGTTGCGTCCATTTGTTCAAACGCGTCGAAGGCGACAAGGACGTCTAGTGCGGGTTTGCCAGGGACGCCCGGAATCGCAGTACTTCCTACGTGGTGTATTCCGAGTAGTCCCTCACCAGCAGCCGCTCGAAGTCGCTGCTCCTCGCGCTCGTATTTCTCTGTCCAGACCGGATCTTCGAACAGTGTGATATCTTCATCGGGGTCCATCGCTGGACAAGTACGTAGCGGCTGCTATCGGAAAAGAATTATCTTTGAGATTAAATTTACTCTCTACTTACTATTTCACACTTTGCAAATTTAATTCTTTCGGAGAAGCCAGTGGTGACGTCATGATGAATGGATGATTTGACAGCCTTTGATAAGTCGATCGCTGCAC
This sequence comes from Saliphagus infecundisoli, assembly GCF_020177375.1. Taxonomy (GTDB): domain Archaea; phylum Halobacteriota; class Halobacteria; order Halobacteriales; family Natrialbaceae; genus Saliphagus; species Saliphagus infecundisoli. The sequence continues at coordinate 172,659 of NZ_JAIWHV010000002.1, forward strand.
CGTTATCTACTTGATCTGTATGTAACACGGAGTAAGCTATTCGGACCTAACGTTGCGGTCTAAAACCAACCGGTATCTCAACTTGTCACGCCAGACTCAGGACCGGCGAGGGCGACGGCGCCGACGTCGGGGACGCCGAGGGGGTGGCTCCGCCACTCCCTGACGGTCTCGCCCGATTCGCCCGCGAGGAACTCGCCGTCCTCGGTCACCGCGTACGCCCGCTCGCCGTACGCGAAGCCGGCGACCTGCCCGGGAGCCTCTCCCCGGTCGTGCCAGTCACCGTCGGCGTGTTCGTACACCCGCTCGCCCGCGGCCGCGTGGGCGCGGGCGAGCGAGCCGGGTTCGCTCGCGGGGTCGGCGCCGACGACGTCGAACGCGCCCTCGACCGACCGGAGCCAGCCGTTGCCCAGCGCGTACAGCCCGTCGCCGGTCGCGGCGAGGGGGATCCCCGCCGCCGAGACGTCCCGTGCGTCGTCGAGCCCGGCCGGCTCGAGCCCCTCGCCCTGGACCCGAAGAACGCCGTCGGCGGTCGCGACCAGGTCGCCGTCGATTCCTCGAACCTCGCGCGCGTCGCCGAGGGTCGTCCACTCGCTGCCCCGGAGGCGGGCGACCCGGTCGTCCGGCCCGACCGCGATCACTCTCTCGCCGTCGACGCCGACGCGGGTCGCGGGGCCGAACCCGGTTTCCTCGAGGTCGGGGTCGCCGCCTGCCACCCCGCGGTCGGCGAGCAGGAGGGCGTCGTCGGTCGCGACGGCGAGTTGGCCGCCGGCGGTCGCGACGTCGCGGGCGCGCCCGCGCCGGCGGAGGCCGAACTCGCCGACGGAGCCGCCGGCGATCGAGACCGAGAGCAGGCCGACGCCGCCCGCGACGTACGCCCGGTCGGCGCCCGCCCGGTCGCCGTAGACGCGTTTCTCGTCGATCGTGCTCATGGCGGTTTCTCGGCGGGCCACGGGTATGCCCCCTTCGGAACCCCTTTGGGTGCTCCGTCCCGAGCGCTCGTTGATGGAGATCTTCGGCTCGAGCGGGACGCGCGGGGTCGCCGGCGAGGAGGTGACCCCCGAGTTCGCCATGCGCGTCGCGAAGGCCGTGGGGACGGTCAGGGGGGACGGGCGGGTCGCGGTGGGTCGGGACACCCGGACGAGCGGGCGAATGCTCGCCGACGCAGCCGCGAGCGGGCTCGCGAGCGTCGGCCGCGACGTCGACCGGCTGGGCGTCGTCCCGACCCCCGGAGTCCAGGCGTACGCCGCCCGCGAGGGCGTCGAGGCACTCGTCGTCACGGCCTCGCACAACCCGCCGCGGTACAACGGGATCAAGCTCGTCGGCAGCGACGGGATCGAGCTCTCGGTCGCCGAACTCGAGCGGATCGAGGAGACGTTTGACTCGGGGGAGTTCGCCGACGCCGCCTGGGACGGGGTCGGCCGGGCCGAGGGCGTCGAGGGTGCCGGCCGGGCGTATGTCGAGGACCTGCTCGGGGCCGTCGATCGCTCGCGGATCGCCGGTGCGGAGCTGACCGTCGCCCTCGATCCGGGCCACGGCGCCGGCGCCGCCACTACCCCTCGATTCCTCCGGGAACTGGGCTGTCGCGTGCTCACGGTCAACGGCCAGCCCGACGGGCGCTTTCCGGGCCGGGATCCCGAGCCCGTCCCGGCGAACCTCGGAGACCTCTCGCGGCTGGTCCGGACCAGCGACGCCGACGTCGGGATCGCCCACGACGGCGACGCCGACCGCGCGGTGTTCGTCGACGAACGCGGCGAGTTCGTCAGCGGCGACGCCTCGCTGGCCGCGCTCGCGGCCGCCGAACTCGACGCCGGCGACGCCGTCGTCTCCGCGGTCAACGTCTCCCAGCGGCTGGTCGACGTCGCCGACGAGGCGGGGGCCGACTTGGAGCTCACCCCGATCGGGTCGACGAACATTATCGGCCGGGTCCGGGAGCTCACGGAGGAGGGCCGGCGGGTGCCCGTCGCCGGCGAGGGAAACGGCGGGGTCCTCTTTCCGGGCTACCGCCTCGCCAGAGACGGCGCCTACACGGCCGCGCGCTTTCTCTCCGTGCTCGGCGGCCGCCGGGTCAGCGAGGTCGTCGCGCCCTACGACGACTACGCGAACGTCCGCCGGAACGTCCACTACGAGTCGCCCGGCCAGCGGGCGGCGATGCTTACGGCTGCGGCCAACCGCGCCGAACGGGAAGGCGCGACGATCAACACCCGCGACGGCTACCGGCTCGACTACGGCGACGCGTGGGTGCTCGCCCGACCCTCGGGCACCGAGCCGCTGGTCCGGATCTACGCCGAAGCGCGGGACATCGCGCGCGCGGAGATGCTGGTTGCGGGGATGTACGACGAACTCGTCGAGGCGAAAGCCGAGATCTAGAGCGCCTCGCTGAGGCGGTCGCGCTCGGCCCGAAGCCTCTCGAGTTCCGCTTCGACCCGGCCGTCGGCGAGCCGTTCGCGTTCCGTCTCGGTGAGCCGGTCGGCCGCGACCGCGGCCTGCCGGAGTCGCCCGTACTCGGGATCGCGGGTCGTCTCCCGAACCGCCCGGAGGGCGGCGACTTCGGCCTCGCTCCCGACGCGCTCGACGAACGGGCGGAGCTCGCGGGCCCGCCGGGAGAGGACGCCCGCGGGTTCGGGGGGCCACTCGACCGTGAGCGGTTCCGCGTCGATCCCCTCGAGGGAGGTCCGCTCGGTCGTCACCCGGCGTTTCAACGCGTCGGCGTCCGCGACGTAGTGGGCGAGTTTCGAGCGGGAGTAGCCGGCGTACTCGAGGAGGGTCGGGACCGGCTCGGTGCCCGCCGGCGCCTCCTCGACGTAGCGGCGTAGCGCCTCGGGCGGGCGCTCGAAGGGAACCAGCGGGTAGAGCCGGCTCCGGTCCACGAGGTCGAACAGCTCCCGGGCCGGAGCTTCCCGTCGATACTGCTCGAAGGCGTCCTCGACGGCCGCGTTGTAGCGGTCGATCGGGTCGCGGAGCCGTTCGACCGGTGCCTCGAGATCGGCCGATCCGAGCTCGAGAAGCTCCTCGCGGCGCTCGATCCCCGCCTCGAGCTCGTCGAGACGCTCCCGGATGTCGATCCGGGCCGACTCGCGGGCCTCGGCGGCTGCCTCGCGCTCCTTGAGCAGATCGACGAACTCGCTCGCCGGCTCGACGGCCTCGCGGGCCCGCTCGAAGTCGGCCTCGCTCAGCCGGCGCTTGTCGATCGCGTCGTTCGCGTCCTCGAACGCCCCTCGGCGCGGGAGGTCCTCGGGGAGGTCCTCGAGCAGGGACTCGAACTCGCCCTCGAGCTCGACGTAGGCCTTGAACGTCTCCTTGCCGGTTCCGGCGGCTCGACCCTCGTACTCCTCGAGGAGGCCCGTCGCCTGCCGGTAGGCATCGGCGACCCTCTCTACGGTGTCCTCGCCGTGTTCGTCGATCCGGTCTTCGGCCTCCGCGTGGCGCCGCCGGGTGGCCTCGAGGCGTTCGACCGGTCCGTCGTCCTCGCCGGTCCGTGGGCTCTCGAGACGCTCGCTCATTCGTAGACGGTGTCGGGATCGAACACTCGTTCGCCGACGGTCTCGCCCTCTATCGTCCGGTAGAAACAGGACCGATGGCCGGTGTGGCAGGCCCCGCCCTCCTGGTCGACGAGGTAGAGCAGGGTGTCGGCGTCGCAGTCGACCCGGACCTCCGCGACCGACTGGACGTGGCCGCTCGTGGCCCCCTTCTCCCAGAGTTCGTCCCTGCTCCGGGAGTAGTAGTGGGCCCGTCCGGTCTCTCGGGTCCGCGCCAGCGCCTCCGGCGAGACGTAGGCGAGCATCAGCACCTCCCCGTTTTCCGCGTCCTGGGCGACCGCGGGGACGAGCCCGCTCTCGCCGAAATCGACGTCGACGGCCGCGCTGTCATCCATGTTCGACGCAATGGCCGTCGGTGCGATAGGTCTTTTGCCGGGCCCGAGCCCGGACGTTTTTATCCGATCGGGGAAGCAGACCCGATCGTGCCCTCTCTTCGCATATATTTCCTACCGGTGGTTTCGGATAGATAGACATTAAGAACTAATAGAAAGATCCACGGTGGGCGGTAATGTCCGACGGACATGTCGGTGAGAATGACGGGCGTTCCACCCACGCGATGTCCCGAGTGCGAGGGGCGGCTCCGGCCGGTCGGCACGGAACTGGTCTGTGAAGAGTGCGGCCTCGTCACCGAGGGCGACGTCATCGACCACGGCCCCGAGTGGCGGTCGTTCGACCGAGCCGAACGAAAACGGACGGGAGCGCGCCTGACGCGTTCGCGCCACGACCGGGGGCTCTCGACGCGGATCGGCTCGGGATCGAGGATTCGGGTGACCGGCCGGAAACGCCGTCAACTCGCCCGAATGTGCCGGGAACAGGCCCGTGCGCGCTTCGAGACGAAAGCCGACTACAACCGGATGACCGGCTTCACCGAGATTCGGCGGATCGTCTCCCAACTCTCCCTTCCGGGGGCCGTTCGGGAGCAGGCCTGTACGCTCTTCGAGTCCGCACAGACCGAGGACCTCCTCGTCGGCCGCTCGCTCGAGGGGTTCGCCGCGGCCGTGGTGTACGCGACCTGTCGAACCCGCGATATCGCCCGGACGAGAGAGGAGATCCTCGAGATATCACGGGCCGACGGCGACGAACTCGCGGCCGCCTACGCCGCGCTCAACCGCGAACTCGGCCTCCCGACGGGCCCGATCGACCCGGGAGTATCTTCCCCGGTACGCCTCCCGGCTCGACCTCGACAACGGCGTCGAACGCCGGGCCGAATGGTACGCACGCGACCTGGCCGAAGCCGCTGTCCTCGGCGGGCGGAACCCGAGCGGCGTCGCCGCGGCCTGTCTCTACGCCGCCGCCCGCCGGGGCGACTGCGAGTCGATCACCCAGGCGACGGCTGCCGACGTCGCCGGCGTCTCGCCCGTGACGGTCCGATCGACGGTCGAGGAGATCAGAGCCCTCGGATCCGGCGATGCAGACGCTGATGAGGGGAAAGAGCCCGACGACGGCGACCGATCCACGGATGACTGATACGGATTGCTGTAACGATTTACCGGCGAAACTGTGACGTTCTGCGTTTCGCCGGGTAATGACTTATAGCGGTCCGTATGAGCGGGCGCTCGGGATCGTGACCGCGAGTCAGGTCGTCCGGAGGTGATCCATGCTCGGCTCGTAGACCTCCCCTTTCTGTTTGAGGTTCTCAATCTCGTGTTCGGCTTTCGACTCCTCTAACCCGATCTCCTCGGCCCGGTCGAGGACGATGTCGACCGGCGCGCCCTCGTCGTACTCCTCCTCGATGTCGGTAATGAGCTGCTTGATGTTCTTGATCCGGTCGCGCTGGGATTTCGAGGTCCCCGCCTCGACGATGTCGGCGTCGAACTCGCCGGTCTCGGGGTCGACGCCGATGTCCTGGAGACACGACCGGACGATCTCGATCACCCGTTCTGCGTCGGCCAACTCGACGGTATCCGAGAGCCGGATCCGGGCGCTTGCCTCCGAGAGCCGGACCAGCGCCTCGAGTTTTCGGGCCGTGACCGGCACGGGGGCGTCCTCGTCGGTCCCCTTCGAGCGCAGATCGACGTAGAAATCGCGGATCTCCTCGCGGGCCGCCTCGGTCATCCGCGGGTGGCAGTTCTGTTTGGCGTGGGCGATGTACTTCCGGAGGAGTTCGGCGTCGATCGTCGGATCGACCTGCTCGGTCATCTCCGTTATCTCGTCGGCCGACACCTCGAGGGTGTTCATCTCCTCGCGCTGGGTCGTGAGTTCGCCCGCGTAGTTCGTCGTGAGGATGTGTTCGGCCAGATTGCGGTCTTTCTCCTCGTCGGGCTTGTCCGTCACGGTGAAGATCAGGTCGAACCGCGAGATCAGGGCGGGCTCGAGCTCGATCTGTTCGCTGATCGGTTCGTACTGGTCGAACCGGCCGTACTTGGGGTTTGCCGCGCCGAGCAGCGAACACCGCGATTTCAGGGTTGCGTTGATCCCCGCCTTGCTCACGCTGATCTGTTGTTGCTCTAAGGCCTCATGCATGGCCGACCGGTCCTCGGAGTTGTGGACGACCATTCCGTTCGCGATGAAGTTGTGTGTCCCTTCGACGGTCAGGTCGTAGACTCGTGGCTGTTCCCGGCGTTCGATTTCGTCGAGAATCTCCGATACTCGAGACCGTTTCGTATCGAGTAGCTCCCGACACTCGGAGCGAACTGTATCGAAGTTCCCGACGTCGGTCTCGCCCGCAAACAACCGTGAAACGGTCGAACCAGCGACACCCATCTCCTCGGCGACCTGCTTGAGAGAGATTTCGTACGCCTCCAGCCGGGTTCGAAGTTCGTCCCACGTTTCTACCGCGCCGTCGTTTTCGAGCAGGGATCGTGCCTCCTCTCGGACCGAACCGACAGTGGTCACGCCGACTTCGTCGGCGAGACGCTGTTCGAGAACCCGGACTCTGGTGTCGATATGTTCGCGCGAATCGATCCGTCGAACGCTTTCCACTCGACGCCACTTCACGTCGCCCCTGATTAGCTCTCGAAGCGGGTCCAGATCGACCGAGGCTGGCGTCTCGAGGAGTTCGCGGAGTCGGTTCCGGACCCGTTCTCGGAGCTGGGAACCGTCACCCCAGCGGACCGAGAGTTGCGACTGAGAGATCGACATTTCTTCGGCTAACTCCTGCTGGGGGACGTGATACCGTTCCCGAAGCACGGCGAGTCGATCCCAGGACGTCTCCGTTGTAAGTTCGTCGTAATGGTCGTTCGCCTCCATCCGTCGGTTTTCGAACGCCTCGAGGACGCGCTTCGAGAGACGGATCGACGCGTTCGCGTCACCGTTTTCGAAGTTGCAGTAGGTCGAATCGTGTTCGAGGCCACACTCCGACTGGTGGAGGCGGAGCGCACCCCGGGTCTGTTCGAACAGTTCGCCACACTCCGGGAGCACGTCTATGATGGTTCGAGTTCCGGTGGTCCGTTCACAGGCACGCTCTAACGCTTGCCGTTTTCGCCCGAGCGTGAACCCAATGTGGCGCTCGAACGCGGCAAGCGATTCGTCGGACGTGATCGCGAGAACGAACAGGTCACGTCCTCTCTCCCGGGACCGCGTCTGTATCTGGCTCGAGACGCCGAACTCGAGCAACAGCATCTTCGTACCGAGCAATAGTTCGTAGCTCGAGGAGGCTATTTTGACGGCGCGCTCGCCGACCGTTCCCTCGGAATCCGCGAGCGCACGGACGAAGGCCGCTTTCGTCTCCCGGGACGCTTTCGTTACCGTCTCCGGAAGCCGTTTGCCGTCGTAGTTTTCGAGGTTCGTTCCGGCGTCAAGGAGTTCGTCTACGTACTCCTTCCCGTGGACGCGGACCGTTTCGACGCCGTCGTCTCGTCGTTCGCTCGGGTGACGAACGGCCCGCGTATCGAACGCGTTCGCACACGCCGTTTCGAAGTCCCGAAGCAGTTCTTCCTCTTTGTTCGTAAATCGGATCCCATAGACGCCTTCCTTCCGGTCATAGAAGACGTTACCATCACCGGCGAGGTATCCGAGGATAGCCCCGTGCGAGGGTGAGAGATGGTCTATTTTCTGATCCGGCCTCCCCGTCGGCAGGACACTGACCCCACCGTCCGTCACTTCTTCGGGAATCCGTCCGGGAACGAAAACCCAGTCGTCTTCTTCCAGGTTCTGTGCTTGACGCTCGGTTCGTTCTCCGCCGTCCAGAACGAAAAACGGGTGGTCGGCGGTCGTCGTTAGCCGCTCTCCACTCTCTAGTTCGACCCGTCGGAGTTCGTTCGGTGAGCCGTACTCGTGGACTGCGAGCACGTCCCGCTTGACGATGCTCCCGTCTTCGTCCATCGTCCAGACGTCCACATCGACGTTCCGGATCGTTCGTCCGTTCTCGAGTTCCTCGATACTTCCGCTGTCTACTACATCGTGTGCGAGTTCACGGATCGGCTTGATTCCGTTACCGGTCCGGACCAGCGTATCCCCGGTGACACACCGCATCTTGTCGAGTTCGTCGATCGCCGCGATCCCACGATCCGCGAGGACGAGCGCGCCCGCCTCCAGGGTCCACTGCTGGCCGTCGCCGAAGTCGTCACGGACGGCGGCGGCAGTGTTGTGGGTGACGATCCCGTTCCCGACGAAGTTGTGCGTCTCCGGGACGGTGAGGTCGAACACTTCCTTCTCGCCGGTATCGACGGCGGAGACGACCTCGTCCCAGCGAAGGTCCGCGTCGATGACGTGGGCGACGGTTTCCTCGGCCGGAGCGAGGTCGAGGTCCTCGAGCATCCGGCGCGCCCGGGATCGACTCGGATTGTCGCCCCTGCGGACGTTGTTGTGGTAGTCGCCGGCTACGCCGCCGTCGGCGGCGACGAGTGCGGGGCCGACCGGCATCGTCTCGCGCTGTCTGCGCTCCTCTCTCACGACCCCTTCGAGCGCTCGCCGTTTCGCATGGGAGTCGAACCCGATCGCGTCCGCGTAGCGGTCGATGTCGGCGCCGAACATCTCGACGAAGTACTGGACGTGCTTCGACTCGATCGTCTGCCCGTCAGCGAGTTCGTAGGTTCCCCGCCGGTCACGTTCCCTGACTCGCGAACGGACGCCGTAGGTCTCCAACACGAGCTGGATCTGGTCTGCGAGGCGCTCGCTGATGGTCGAAACGAGGACGCTCGATCCGCCATCGTCCCGGGCGGACACCGAGCCGTCCGCGTCCATCAGCCCGCGGAGGAACGCGTCGGCGTGTTCCGCGGTCGTCAGCTCGGGGGCGAGCGCAAGGTCGTCTTTCGGCGTCGCCATGCCGGCGTTTTCGAACAGCCTGGCGATCGTCGCGCTGTTGACGCGGATGCAGGGGACCCGGTCGTCCTGTCGTTCGATCGCCGGCCGCTTGTCGAACTTCTCGGCGAAGATCTTCGCTGCGCGCTCGAGCAGCGCTTCGTCGCCGTTCGAGATTCGGACCTGCCCTCGGTTGCCGCCGCGTCGATCGATCGAGATATCGCCGTCGCCGAAGACGAGCCCGAGCAGGTACATCAGATCCGCATCGAACCGCTCGGGAAGCGTGATCGAGTCGCCGTGGCGTATCATCAACCGATCGAACTCGACGTCCTCACGGGTCGCGCCGACCGCATCCAACATCCGGTCTACCTTCTCGAGAGGAACGTAGCGGTTCTTGAGGTGGAGATAGATGAAGTCCTCGGAGAGGTCGAGCGCGGCGGCGGCGTCCCGAAGGGTTCCGAACTCGTCGGTCAGGGACTCCCGCAGGAACTGGACGGAGTCGTCGGCGAGTTCGATCTTTTCCGTTGTGAGTTCCATGAAGTCCCGAACCGACCGCTCTGCTCGTTCTACGTTGTCGTACTTCGGAATCGCGACGTGATCACCCGGTTCCACGTCGGTGATCTCGGTCCACTCGATACCGGACTCGCCACAGGTCAGAACGGGGGTGTTGACCGATGCCTCGAGTTCCTTCCCGTCGTTCGTCTCGATCCGACGACACGGCTTCTCGGGCATCCGCCAGACGTGCGAGGAGTCCGCCTTGATCATCTCCCCTGCGTTCCGGTCGAACGTTCGTACACCAACCTCCTTCTCGACTGCCGTCTCGGCCGAAACCGATTCGGGGAGTTCCCCGGAGACGACGTCCTCGATCCGCCGGAACCCGCTGTCGGTGTGGATCGTCGTATCGGCGGTCACACAGAGCCCTGCACTGCTACTGCCTTTCCCCGACGTGTACACCGAGCGGGGCGCGATGTTCTGGATGTAGCTCAGCATCTGGGAGTTGTGCGAGATGACCCCGTTCGAGACGTAGTTGTGAGTCCCCTCGACCTCAAGGTCGTATACCCAGTCATAATCGGGCTCGACCTCGTCGATGGACTCGATCCGCTCCCAAGCGACGTCTCCAGTAGCAAACCGCTCGAGGTCGCTAACACTCGTGTCCAGGGTGCCACCGTCCGTCGAGACGACCTTTTCGGGCTTGTGTTTCTCCGTTCCAAGCGCGTCGTTGAAAGCCCTGATGACTTTCCGGAGGTTTTCTCGACTCGGGTTCTTGGATCCGCGTTCGTAGTTTTGATACGTCGCTTTGGGAAGCCCGCAGTCGGCCTGCGTGATCGAGAGCGATTCCCGAATCCGACGAAGCTCCGAAGCGAGGTTTGGAACGACATCGAGGTCCGTATTGGCCTTCGTTCCGGCGTGCTCCAGTGCAGCCTGTTGCTTTCGCTCGGTTATGAATCCGATTTCAGCGACGTACTTTCCGAACTCGTTTCCGCTTATTCTGAGACGGTAGCTCCCGTTATCCCTCTCGTGTAGCTGTGAGCGAACTCCGAGCGAGAGGAGCAGTGTCCTCACACCCTCGAGTAACTCCCGACTCATCGACGTGACGGTTATCTCTCGCTGCGATACCGAAACGTGTCCTTCACCTTCGATGAACGCTTTGAGGAACTCCGATCTAGTCGAGTCGGAGCCACCGAAAACGGGATCGGGAACGCACTGTTCGCTGGACGGCCGAAGAATACGCGGTTCGATCGACTCGAGGAAACTGACGAACTCCCCCGCCGAACAGAGCAGTTCACGAGCGTCATTTCCTTCGTGTGGTTCGCGTTCGGTGGTGTCGAGCCCTAACGTCTCCAAAGTATCTGCTGTGTCGTTCAGTACTTCCCTGTCGTTGTTCGTAATCGAAACGAATCCCGTATTATCGTCGCGCTTTTCGACGTACCCTTCCGCGACGATATAGCCGACCAATCGGGCCAATGCAGGCGTCCACTCGTTCGGTGGGTCGAGTCGAACGGCGTTTCGCGATCTGGATCGGCGAAAATCGATTTCCAGCGTATCGTCTCCGTTCGTCGGGAGAGTTCGAGGCGTAGCGATGAACCGTCCTTCGGTGAGTTCGTCTGCAGCTATCGGACTGAACTGACCCTCGTGCTGTACGAACAAGGGATGGGACGGAGTCACCTCGAGTTCGCGTCCGCTCGAGGTTCGTATTCGATACATCCGCTCGGGCGCTTCTCGTTTCCAGACTTTCGTGGCTTGCCGTGTTCCCATCGTCCCGTCGTCTTGGAGAGAGGGGACGTCGATATCGACCTCGTCGTACCAGCCGTCGTCGACCGGCTTCGGATCGTTGAGGTTGGATTCGACGAGATCGCGGATCCGCACGTCCTGTCCGTCCGCGAGCGTCACTCTCGTATCTCCGCGGACGCACTTCCCGGTGCCCGGGTCCCCGATCAGGAGCATGTGGAGGTCCCCCCGGATCCGCGAGCCGTCGGGGAGATGTTTGGTGACGCCCGAGAAGAGCTGGAGCATCATCGCGAGTTTCTCCTGTTCGTAGCCGTAGATCGAGGGCGCGATGGACTCGACCATCCGCTCGTAGACGTCCTCGCTTTCCGAGAGCTGGTAGATACGCTTTTTGTCCTCGTCGGTGATGTCCATGTCCTCGAACTGCTCTTCGTCTACCTCCACGGACATCCCCTCCATGTAGAAGTCGAAGACGGGGGACTTGTCCTGGCCGTCGCCCTGTTGTTCGAGCCGGAGGACGCCCGCCGCCGAGACGTGGTCGCCGGGGGTCACCTCGCCCGTGATGTCGTCCTCGACGTGGACGTCGATCGCCTGGGGAGTTTCCCCGCCACGGAGGCCCTCGGGGCTCTCCTGGATCCGGAGCTTCTGGGAGTCGACGAACTCGGACTGATCGAAGTTCACCCGGAAGGGTCCCTGGCGTTCACAGCCCTGGCACTCGTGGGGTTCCTGGAAGTCGCCGCTGGATTGCGGTACCCTGGTAAGAGTGCCACAGAGCTGGCACTCGAAGGCGGCCTCCTCGACTTTCGGGCGGACGTCGGTCGCCTTCCGGACGATGCCCCGGACCTGCACCAGGGTGTTCATGTGGCGGGCCCGGATCTCGCGGATCTCGGGGGACTCCGTGTCCGCGAGCCCGCGCACGCGAACGTGTGCCCGTCCGAGACTGACGTCGATCGGGAGGTCGTAGAGCCGCAGCGCCTCCTCGGCGTACTGCTGGAGCTGTTCGGGCTGGCTGATGAAGTCGTCGGCGAGGTCGGGATCGAACCGGTAGAGGTCCTGCCAGTCGACCGACAGCGAACGCTGTTCGTTGGGGTATCGCTGGGCGAGCTGTTTGACCTCGTTGTCGTAGTAGTTCCTGAAGAACTGCTCGAACGCGTCGACGAGTTCCGCGTTGCCCGCTTGCGCCATTGACCTCCCCTAGCGCTCGATGGTCTATAAACCGTCGCTCCTCGAGATTCGGATCGCGGCCGGCGGCTCGGCGGGAAGCCCTCGCCCGGCAACGGACTGCACAACCGCTTTTCGGATCGACGCGCTGGCATCGGTATGGTCACCGATCCGGTGTGTGGCTCGGAGGTACACCCACAGGACACCGAGGGACAGTCCGAGAAAAACGGGAAGATGTAGTACTTTTGCTCGCTCGACTGCCGCGAGTCGTTCGAACAGGACTCCGACGCCTACATCGACTGAACGGACTCGTTTTTGCGTGGGGCCGACTCTACCGGAGATCGAGTAGTTCATACACGCGCGCACCCTCGCGTGTGAACGCGCGGGAATCATCCGATCAGACCACGCCCACGAGGGCGGGATGACCGATCGACCTCCACCCGCGCGACACTCCTTCGACGTATCTGATCGAGCCGCCGCTTCGTTTAAGTAGTGTAAGGTGTCGGTCCTGGCGGTGGAAAACCGTGCCATGGTATCGGGTTTCGGAGCGCCTCCAGTCCGACGGCGTTATATGTACCCCACTCCTCGGATGGAACGCAAACGACGTGGTCCACGCGGCCACGTCCCCTCCGGCCGAGATCCGGCACGGGGGTCGGCACACATCCGCGCGCCGCCGAGCGGTCGGCGGGGTGCGAACGACGACGCCGGGTTCCGGCGGCCGTCGCGAGACGACGCCCTTATATGATAAGGGCGGATACGAAAAGTCACGCGACGGTCGTTCCGGATGCGACTTCCGGCGCGATCCGTTCCGAAGCCCTTATCAGTACAAGGGCACTCGGATGTGATGCGAAGAACGCGTGAGTGACGGGGCGTTCGACTCGCTTCGTCGTCTCGGACGCGAGGTCCGAAGGGGTTAAGTACCCTTCCGGGCCTACAAAGAAGTCCGAAGGAGATGAGGATTCCACCCCTGCGGTCCGCCGTCAAGATGGAATCTGATGTTAGCCTTGACAGTTCGGTGACGCCCGATCGGTCCGACCGATCGCGATCACCGAACGGACCAAGTTACGTGTGAGTGTGTTTACACACTCCGCCAAACTCCCTGGCATCGCCAGGGAATAGCATTCCGGTTGATCCTGCCGGAGGTCATTGCTATTGGAGTCCGATTTAGCCATGCTAGTCGCACGGGTTTAGACCCGTGGCGGATAGCTCAGTAACACGTGGTCAAACTACCCTGTCGAGCGCGATAACCTCGGGAAACTGAGGCTAATAGCGCATACGGCTCGGTGCCTGGAACTGGCCCGAGCTCGAAACGCTCCGGCGCGACAGGATGTGGCTGCGGCCGATTAGGTAGACGGTGGGGTAACGGCCCACCGTGCCCATAATCGGTACGGGTTGTGAGAGCAAGAGCCCGGAGACGGAATCTGAGACAAGATTCCGGGCCCTACGGGGCGCAGCAGGCGCGAAACCTTTACACTGCACGACAGTGCGATAGGGGGACTCCAAGTGCGAGGGCATATAGTCCTCGCTTTTCACTACCGTAAGGTGGTAGTAGAATAAGTGCTGGGCAAGACCGGTGCCAGCCGCCGCGGTAATACCGGCAGCACGAGTGATGACCGCTATTATTGGGCCTAAAGCGTCCGTAGCCGGCCGAACAAGTCCGTCGGGAAATCCGCACGCCTAACGTGCGGGCGTCCGGCGGAAACTGTTCGGCTTGGGACCGGAAGGCTCGAGGGGTACGTCCGGGGTAGGAGTGAAATCCCGTAATCCTGGACGGACCACCGGTGGCGAAAGCGCCTCGAGAGGACGGATCCGACGGTGAGGGACGAAAGCTAGGGTCACGAACCGGATTAGATACCCGGGTAGTCCTAGCTGTAAACGATGTCTGCTAGGTGTGGCGCTGGCTACGAGCCAGCGCTGTGCCGTAGGGAAGCCGTGAAGCAGACCGCCTGGGAAGTACGTCTGCAAGGATGAAACTTAAAGGAATTGGCGGGGGAGCACTACAACCGGAGGAGCCTGCGGTTTAATTGGACTCAACGCCGGACATCTCACCAGCACCGACAGTGTGCGATGAAGATCAGTGTGATGAGCTTATTGGAGCCACTGAGAGGAGGTGCATGGCCGCCGTCAGCTCGTACCGTGAGGCGTCCTGTTAAGTCAGGCAACGAGCGAGACCCGCACTCCTAATTGCCAGCAACACCCTTGTGGTGGTTGGGTACATTAGGAGGACTGCCAGTGCCAAACTGGAGGAAGGAACGGGCAACGGTAGGTCAGTATGCCCCGAATGTGCTGGGCTACACGCGGGCTACAATGGTCGAGACAGTGGGATGCCACGCCGAAAGGCGGCGCTAATCTCCGAAACTCGATCGTAGTTCGGATTGAGGGTTGAAACTCACCCTCATGAAGCTGGATTCGGTAGTAATCGCGCCTCAGAAGGGCGCGGTGAATACGTCCCTGCTCCTTGCACACACCGCCCGTCAAATCACCCGAGTGAGGTCCGGATGAGGCCGCCGTAACGGCGGTCGAATCTGGGCTTCGCAAGGGGGATTAAGTCGTAACAAGGTAGCCGTAGGGGAATCTGCGGCTGGATCACCTCCACTGATCAGGACCGGGGCGACGCCCCGGCCTACTATTCGGTCCGTTCGCGATCGCCCGTCGTCCGACCGGGCACCTTTGAACTGTCAAGGCTAACCATCCCCCGCGAGGGGGTGGGCCCATAGCTCAGTGGTAGAGTGCCTCCTTTGCAAGGAGGATGCCCTGGGTTCGAATCCCAGTGGGTCCATACGTCGGGGTCGAGGTCGAACCGTGTCCCTTAAGTGGGAGACGGCGCTACGATCTGATCCCGAAGACCGATGCACCACCCCGCGCAAGCGTGGGTGGGAAGGGTTGATGCATGCCAGCCGTCTACTGGCGTGCGGATGAGACCGTGTGTACGTGTAGTCCAGGCGTCCACTGGACCCGTTCCCGGGTCACTAGCGTTGCACTCAGTGCAGCGTTACATCCGATCCGTAGAACGTGGCTACTGTGCCAGCTGGTGGATAGCTCGGCTCGAGTGCCGATGAAGGACGTGCCAAGCTGCGATAAGCCCAAGGGACCCGCATGGAGGGTAAGAACTTGGGATCTCCGAATGGGAATCCCCACCGCAATTGCTTCGCGCAATGGGGAACGCCGGGAATTGAAACATCTTAGTACCGGCAGGAAAAGAAAGCAAACGCGATGTCGATAGTAATGGCGAATGAACCCGACACAGTCCAAACCGAAGCCTTCGGGCAATGTGGTGTTCGGACTGACTCTCACTCTCAGAACTGCGACACGAAGTCTCCTGGAACGGAGCACGAAACAGGGTGACAGTCCCGTACTGTCGAGTAGTATGAGACGCGTCAGTACCAGAGTATCGGGGGTTGGATATCCCTCGAGAATTTCGCGGGCATCGACCGCGAAGACTAAACACTCCTCGAGACCGATAGCAAACAAGTAGCGTGAGCGAACGCTGAAAAGCACCCCACAAAGGGAGGTGCAATAGTTCTTGAAATCAGTTGGCGATTGAACGACGGGGCATACAAGGCCCCGCGGAAAACGAACCAGGTGCGAACCTGTAGTAGGACCCGCGGGGAGCCGATGTTCCGTCGTACGTTTTGAAAAACGAACCAGGGAGTATGCCTGTTTGGCGAGTCTAACCCGATCATCGGGGAAGGCGAAGGGAAACCGATATGGCCGCAGTCTTACGACGAGGGCCACCGTGTTCAAGCGCGGGGAGTCAAACGGGCATTACCCGAAACCGGACGATCTAGACGTGGGCAAGGTGAAGCGTGCCGAAAGGCACGTGGAGGCCTGCTAGAGTTGGTGTCCTACAATACCCTCTCGTGACCTACGTCTAGGGGTGAAAGGCCCATCGAGTTCGGAAACAGCTGGTTCCAACCGAAACATGTCGAAGCATGACCTCTGCCGAGGTAGTTCGTGGGGTAGAGCGACGGATTGGGGGATCGCACTCCGAGAGGAGTGTGCCCCCCTGTCCAACTCCGAACCTACGAACGCCGTTGACGCGGGGAATCCGGTGCGCGGGGTAAGCCTGTGTACCGTGAGGGAGACAACCCAGAGCTGGGTTAAGGTCCCCAAGTGTGGACTAAGTGCGATCGAAGGTGGTCTCAAGCCCTAGACAGCCGGGAGGTGAGCTTAGAAGCAGCTACCCTCTAAGAAAAGCGTAACAGCTTACCGGCCGAGGTTTGAGGCGCCGAAAATGATCGGGGCTCAAGTCCACCACCGAGACCTAGCGGCACCTGTCACAAGGTGATCCAGTAGGTTGGCATTCCGTTCGGGTGGAAGCACGGGAGAGATCTCGTGTGGACCGTGCGGTAACGAAAATCCTGGTCATAGTAGCAGCGTTAGTCGGGTTAGAACCCCGACGGCCGAACGAGTAAGGGTTCCTCAGCAATGCTTATCAGCTGAGGGTTAGCCGGTCCTAAGTCAGCCCGTAATTCGAAGCTGACAAATGGGAAACAGATTAATATTTCTGTGCCGGTATGCAATAAAAGTCGACGCTTTGGGGCCGCCCAAGCCGGGCTTTCGCCCGGTCGAATCATCAAAATTCGTGGAAGCCGTAATGGCACGAAGCGGATGAACGGTGAGATAGCGCAAGTTGGGTCAACCTAGAGCCCGTGAAAAGACGAGCATACCGTCCGTACCGAGATCCGACACAGGTACTCATGGCAGCGAAAGCCAAGGCCCGTCGGGAGCAACCGACGTTAGGGAATTCGGCAAGTTAGTCCCGTACGTTCGCAATAAGGGATGCCTGCCCCGCGAAGGGGCAGGTCGCAGTGACTCGGGCGCTCCGACTGTCTAGTAACAACATAGGTGACCGCAAATCCGAAAGGACTCGTACGGTCACTGAATCCTGCCCAGTGCGGGTATCTGAACGCTCAGTACAATGAGAAGAAGGACCCGTTAACGGCGGGGGTAACTATGACCCTCTTAAGGTAGCGTAGTACCTTGCCGCTTCAGTAGCGGCTTGCATGAATGGATCAACGAGAGCGCCACTGTCCCAACGTTGGGCCCGGTGAACTGTACATTCCAGTGCGGAGTCTGGAGACCCCCAAGGGGAAGCGAAGACCCTATAGAGCTTTACTGCAGGCTGTCGCTGAGACATGGCCGCCATTGTGCAGCATAGGTAGGAGCCGTTACACAGGTACCCGCGCCAGCGGGTCACCGAGGCATCATTGAAATACTACCCGATGGTGGCTGTGACTCTCACTCCGGGAGGAGGACACCGGTAGCCGGGCAGTTTGACTGGGGCGGTACGCGCTTGAAAAGATATCGAGCGCGCCCCAAGGTTTCCTCACTCGGGTCGGAGACCCGAGTAAGAGTGCAAGAGCATAAGGAAGCCTGACAGTGTCCGGCACAACGACGGACGCTGACGCGAAAGCGTGGTCTAGCGAACCAATCATCCTGCTTGATGCGGGAGATTGCTGACAGAAAAGCTACCTTAGGGATAACAGAGTCGTCACCCGCAAGAGCACATATCGACCGGGTGGCTTGCTACCTCGATGTCGGTTCCCTCCATCCTGGCCGTGCAGAATCGGCCAAGGGTGAGGTTGTTCGCCTATTAAAGGAGGTCGTGAGCTGGGTTTAGACCGTCGTGAGACAGGTCGGCTGCTATCTATTGGGGGTGTTACGGTATCTGACGAGAACGTTCGTATAGTACGAGAGGAACTACGAATGGGTGCCACTGGTGTACCGGTCGTCCGAGAGGGCGAGTGCCGGGCAGCTACGCACCACGGGGTAAGAGCTGAACGCATCTAAGCTCGAAACCCGCTTGGAAAAGAGATACCACTGAGACCACTCCTACAAGAGGAGTTCGATAGACTCGGGGTGTACGCGCCAAGGCAACGAGGCGTTGAGCCCGCGAGCACTAACAGGTCGAGCCACCATTCATACGCATGGATCGTACGGACCCGTTGAACGGGTCCAGGCGCTAACTGGACTACACGTACATACGGCAACCACCGACGGTGGACCACGTCGTGGTTCGATTCCACGAGTCGGCGTTAGGGCGGCCACAGCGGCGGGGCAACTCCCGTACCCATCCCGAACACGGAAGATAAGCCCGCCTGCGTTTCGGTCAGTACTGGAGTGCGCGAGCCTCTGGGAAATTCGATTCGCCGCCCCCATTCATTACTTGCCCCGGAGTGGCTTCGCCACCCGGGGCGTTCATCATCACGAGGAGCGATAGCTCCCGCCACTACAGAGATCGACGGACAGAGGGTACCGGGCGCTCGAGGCGATCCTCGAGCGTCCGACCGCTCGCCCGCGGTCGTGGTGGACCGATACAGTTAACCACACCAGCCCACTACCCCGATTTGCGCGCCAAGGTGGCAGAGTCCGGCCTAACGCAGCGGCCTGCAGAGCCGCCCATCGCCGGTTCAAATCCGGCCCTTGGCTCTTCCTGCGGTGGATACTCATCCCGTAGATCCCTCTCTGACGTGGTTTTTGAAGCGGCTCCGATCGAATCCACGAGCGGGCTTGACCGATCACGTGCCGGCAGTCGCTGGTCGCTTCGGTGTCGAAGAACACACCCGGACTGCCCTGCCTCATATCTCCACCTTGTCGCGAGAGGAACTTAAAGGGAACCGGCGTCCGCGGCCGGAGCGGCCCCGGTTCCCACGAGTCATGTGTCCCGAGTCACAAACCCGAACCGAATGGATCTCTCGATCGTCGACATCGCGCCCGTTCGTCAGGGGGATACGGCGACGGACGCCTACGAGCAGTCGGTCCGTCTCGCGCGGGCGGCCGAACGCCTGGGCTACTCGCGCTTCTGGGTCGCCGAACACCACGGGCTGGCCGACGCCATCGCGAGCACCACCCCCGAGGTGCTCATCCCCCACATCGCCGCGCACACGGAGGAGATCCGCGTCGGCTCGGGAACGGTCCTGCTCAACCACTACAGCCCGTTCAAGGTCGCCGAGACGTTCGCCTCCCTCGACGCGCTCGCCCCCGACCGGATCGACCTCGGACTCGGCCGAGCAACCGGAATGCCCGCCGCAGACCGGGCGCTCCAGGGCGGGGACCCACGCCCCGGCGACGACCACGCCGAGAAGATCGAGGAGACGACGAGACACCTCGATGGGGCCTTCCCCGACGACCATCCCTACAGCGGGATCGAGATCCCCCGGTCGGGAGCGGGCACGCCCGAGGTCTGGGTGCTCGGCTCGAGTCCCTCGAGCGCGGAGATCGCGGGCGAACTCGGCCTTCCCTACGCGTTCGCCGCGTTCATCCGGCCGACGGTCGCCCCGCGGGCCATGGAGGCCTACCGCGAGGCGTTCCGGGCCTCGGAGTTCGATCTCGGACTCGACGAGCCCCACAGTATGCTCGCGGTCAACGTCGCCTGCGGGGAGACGGATCACGAGGCCGCACGGCTGCGAGCCTCCTCGGAGGCCGCCTACCGGCGGATGGCCCAGGGGGCGTTCGGCCCGCCGCCGACCGTCGAGGAGGCGGTCGACGAGCTCGGCGGCGTCCCCGAGCCGACGCCGGCCGATCTCGAGCCGGGCGAGTGGCCGCGGGCGATCTCCGGGAGCCCCGAAACGATCGGAACGCTTCTCTCTCGAATGACCGACGCGGTGGGCGCGAGCGAGGTGATCGTCCAGAACCTGATCGAGGATCCCGACGACCGGGTCCGGTCACACGAGCTGATCGCCGAGGGCGTCGGCCTCTGATAGGGTCGGAGACGACCCGGAAGTCCCCGATCGGCCCGCGGGCTACTCGAGGAACTCCGTGGGTGGCGCCGCGTCGACGACCGCGAGTTCGCGCCGGCGTCCCCGCCGGTCGAACGCCCGGACCGACTCCCGGTCCCAGGGCGGGACCGTGACGAGGACGACCTCCGCGAGGTCGTCGCCCTGGGTGACCGACAGCTCGCCCCGGGGGTGAGAGACGAACCGCCCCCCGACCTGGCCGGGGGGCGTCGAGAGGTCGACGCCGAAGACGGCGGCCACCGACCGGCCCGCATCGGGGAGGTAGAAGTCGGTGAAAACGGTCGCCTCCGGCGGGAGCGCGTCGTCGACGTCGGGAGCGGGCGTGGCCGAGAGCGCGATGGTCACTCCGTCGGGATCGGCGTCGCTCGCGAACTCAAGGAGGACCGCCAGCAGTCCGCGGGTGACGTAGACCACGACCGGTTGAGGGCACCGAGCGGGTTAGACCTATCGCGCCATCCCCCAGAGGGTCTCGGCACACAGCCGCGGGATCCGGGCGCGGGCGCCCGACAGCGCGTCCGACAGCGCCCGCGAGGCCCCCGAGGTGACTCCCGCGCCGTGGCCGACGAGAACGGTCTCGACGTTGCCGACGAACCGCCCGAGCGCCGCCCGCGGCGGGACCGCCCGGCGCATCGGGTGGACCCCGAGACGTTCGTCGCCCGCGAGGAAGTACGGCGCCGTCCCGACCGACTCCGGGACGATCAGGACCCCCCGATCGGGTTCGTAGAGGGCGACCTCGTTCCAGAACCGGCTCTCTACGACCGTGTGGCTCTCGAGGCCGCTCTCGCCGAGTTCGTTCCCGAAGCGGGCGATCGGTGTCCGGTCGGGGAGCTCGCCGCGGCCGTCGAACGCCTCGGGGAGCCAGACGGGAACGTCGTGGCGCGTTGCGATCGAGGCGGCGTCGCGGGTGTGGCGATCGAGGGTGACGGCGACGCCCTCGACCTCGCCGTGTTCGGCGAGCAGGTCGTCGAGCCCGGGGGCGTCGACGGGGTCGATCAGCCAGAGGCCGTCGTCGCCGGCGACGGCGTGGCTCGCGCGCTGCATCGTCTCCTCGGGGTGGGCGATCCAGCCGACCCCGCCCGCGACGCGGTCGATCGGCTTCGGGCCCGCACTCTCGCCGGCAGGTGGCGTCATGGAGCCGTTTGGGGTCGCGAGCCCTTAAATTCGGGTCCGCCGGAAACCGGGGCGGCGGACGGGCCGTCGGCGGCCGGGTATGGGACCACTTATTCCGTGGGCGTCCGGAGGGCCGGTGTGATACAGCGTCGAGAGGCGAACCGACGGTCGAGGCGGGCCGGCGGTCCGCGATGAGGGTCCGCGTCGACTGGCGATCCAGCGCCAGCCTCGTCGGGACGGTGCTCCGGTGGCTCGCGGTTCCCCTCGCCGTCCCGCTGGTCATCGCGATCGTCGACGGCGAGGACGTCCTCGCGTTCGCCGGCGCGATCGCCGTCACCGTCGTCGTCGGCACCCTCCTCGAACGACTTCGCGACGATCGCGACCTGGGCCAGCGCGAGGCGTTTCTCGTGGTCGCGGCCGTCTGGTTCGCCGTCGCCGGCGTCGGCGCGATCCCGTTCGTCCTCGCGGATCCCGGAAGCGTGACCGACTCGCGGGCGCTCGCCCACCCGGTCAACGCCCTCTTCGAGAGCACCAGCGGGATCACGACGACGGGTGCGACCGTCCTCGCCGATTTCGGGGCCCAGTCCCGAGCGGTGTTGCTCTGGCGCCAGCTCCTCCAGTGGCTCGGCGGGCTGGGGATCCTGGTCGTCGCGATCGGCCTGCTCTCGAACCTGATGGTCGGGGGCGCACAGCTGATGGAGACCGAGACCCAGACCAGGAACGTTCACAAGCTCCGGCCCCGGATCGCCGAGACCGCCCGGCTCATCTGGGGGCTGTACGTCGGGCTCACCCTCGTCGCCGTCGTCGTCCTCTACGGGCTCTACCTCGTCGGGGCGGCGCCGAACATGGACCTCTTCAACGCCGTCTCGCACGCCCTGACCAGCGTCGCCACCGCCGGCTTCTCCCCCCATCCCCAGAGCGCCGGCGGCTTCTCGCCGGCGGCCCAGTGGGCGCTGATGCCGTTTATGACCCTCGGGGCGACGAACTTCATCCTGCTGTACGCGCTCACCCGCGGGGAGTGGCGTCGGCCCGCAGAAAGCGACGAGTTCCGGTTCTACGTCGGCTTCCTCGCGGTCGCCTCCCTGATCGTCGTCGCCCTCCTGGCGGGCGACCCCGAGTTCGATGGCGGGCTCGAGCCGACGGTCCGCCACGGGCTGTTCAACGTGATCTCGATCACGACGACGACCGGCTACGCCTCCGTCGACTACACGTTCTGGACGCCCGCGGCCAAACACCTCCTCTTTCTGTGCATGTTCGTCGGCGGGATGGCCGGGAGCACGACCTGTTCGATCAAGACGATCCGGTGGCTCGTGATCCTCAAATCCCTCCGGCGGACGCTGTTTCTGGCCGTCCACCCCCAGGCCGTCCGCCCGCTTCGGCTGGGCGACGGCGTCGTCGAGGAGGAGACGATCCGGGACGTCTTCTCCTACGTCTTGCTCGCGATCCTGATCTTCTTCGGGCTGACGGTCGTCGTCGTCGTCGACTCGGCCCGCGTCGGCGGGGCCATCGGCGAGTTCGAGGCCATGGGCGCCGCGGCCTCGATCTTCCTCAACATCGGCCCCGCCTTCGGCGCAGCGGGCCCGTTCGACAGCTACCTCGTGTTCCCGACGTCCACCCGCGCGGTGATGGTCGTCATGATGTGGATCGGCCGGATCGAGATCATCCCCGTGCTCGTTCTGTTGACCCCCGCCTACTGGCGATCGTAGCCGGCTCCTCGGGGCAACGAGTATCTAGAACAGTTCCTGGGTGATCTCTAGGGTCTCCTCGCGGTCGTCCCAGCGGACGAACAGCGCGACGCTGGTCGCGCTCGTGATGATGTCGTGGAGGTTGATGTGGGCCTCGCCCAACGGATCGACGATCTCGCTGACGATCCCTGGCTGATTGGGGAGTTCGCCGCCGGTGACCCGGATGACGGCCGTCGGGGCGTCGACGGTGACGCTAGAGAGGGCGTCGCTGGCGACGACCTCGCGGTGGAGGATGGTCTCGGCCTGTTCTGCGTCCTCCTCGTCGACGTAGAAGGTGATGGTGTCGAGGCCGCTGGCGACCGCGTCGATGTTGACCTCGCTGTCGCCGAGAGCGGCCGACAGCGACTGGAAGACGCCGGGCTGGTTGCGGATCGCCCGGCCGGCGACGGTGAGACAGGCCAGCGGGCGCTCGCGCATGTCGACTAAGTTGCTGAACTCGCCCTCGATGCTCGTCCCCCCCGAGAGGAGGTCGCCATGCTGGTAGTGAACGACCCGGACGTCGAGTTTGCCGTCCTTGTAGGAAAGCGCCGAGGGGGCGACGACCTCCGCACCCCGAAAGGAGAGGTTGCGGAGTTCGTCGACCGAGATCTCGCCGACGTTTCTGGCACCCTCGACGACGTGGGGGTCGCCGGTCATCACGCCCTCGACGTCGGTGACGATGACGACCTCGTCGGCGTGCATGTACTTGCCCAGCATGACCGCGGTGGTGTCGCTCCCGCCGCGCCCGAGCGTCGTCACGGAGCCGTCGGTCCCCTCGGCGAGAAAGCCGGTGATCACGGGGACGGCCTCGCCCAGCGAGGCGGCGACCTCGTCGGTCCGCCGGCGGGTCTCTTCGACGTCTACCTCGCCGATGTCGTCGGTGACGATCGGCCAGTCCTCGCTTCCGGGCTCGAGAAACCGGGCGTCGATCCCGCGGGAGGCCAGTGCCGCCTTCAGCATCCGCACCGAGATCCGCTCGCCCATGCTGACGATCTGGGAGCGGTCTTCCTCCTCGGCGTCGAAGGTGATCTCCGAGAGGAGGTCGTCGGTCATCGACCCCATCGCGCTGGCGACGACGGCGATCTCGTGGCCGTCCTCGACGGCGGCGGCGATCGAGTCGGCGGCCCGGTTGATCCGGTCGCCGCTGCCGAGGCTGGTGCCGCCGAACTTCGCTACGACCCGCATCGCGCCCCCCCGTCGAGAACCCTGGAAACGGTGGATATCCCTGCCATCGTGTGCCGATCGGTTACCGGAGCGGGGCAATAACGCTGTCCCTTCGGGAGACCCGGCCGGGAGCGGGGGTCATCCTCCGACGGGGCCGGGAGACCGTCAGCGCACGATCGTTACCGGCACCGGCGCCCGCTTCGAGACCGTCTCGGCGACGTTGCCGACGAGAAACCTGTGGGTCACGCGCTCGCGGTCGGCGCCGTGGGCCCCGATGACGACCGCGTCGTACTCGTCGGCACGGTCGATGACGTTCCGGGCAGGGTGGCCAATCCCGACGACCGTCTCGATCTCCCGGCCCTGCTCGTCGGCGACCTCGCGGGCGCGTTCGAAGACCGGGGCCGCGCGCTCGGCGGCCGCCGCGTCCAGGTCGTCCTCGAGGGTGAGTCCCACGGCCTCGCCCATCATCATCGACGGGACGCCGACGACGTGGAGGACGGTCACCTCCGCGTCGGGGTGGTTGTCCAGGGCGTACGCGAGGGCGCGGCCGGCAGGGTCGGAGTTGTCCATCGGGACGAGGATGCGCGAGAGCATACTCGACGTAGGCGGCCCGGGACCGTAAACTCCCTAGGCGACCCCCGGGAAGGCGACGAAGAAGCCGTAGGCCAGAAGCGTCGACATCGAGGGACCGATGACCCACATCGAGACGTACTTCATTACCGCCCGCGGGTTGAACAGATCGCCCGCGCGGAGCACCTCCGCGGGCTCTTCCTCGCCGATGGGGGCCGCCGGCTCGTCGGCCGTCTCCGCGGCGGTGATCGCGCCCGGGACGATCTCGTGGTCGCCGGCGTTGCGGGTGACCGCCTCGCGGACGGTGACCGGGCGGGTCGCCCGACCCCAGCCGATGCCGACGATCGTCATCACTGTCGCCATCACGAGGCTGATCGGGATGCCGATGGCCGAGAGGGCGGTCGTGATCGTCGAGGCGGTCACCATCACGAAAAGAGCCGCGAGCAGCGGGATGTCGCTCAACTCGCCGCCGACCGACTCCATCGTCCGACGGGCGATCGTAAACCCGCCGAGGCCGATCGCGAGCGTGGCGATCACGACCGCGGTGGTCACCTCCAGTCCCGCCTCGCCGACCAGCGGCGCGGCGGCATTGGGCACGTTGCTTGCGCCGGCGCTGAAGGCCATGTAACAGCCGATGACGAGGACGACCGCCGTCGTGGCGAGCTCGGCCCGGGTCGTGTTCGGTCCGAGCTCCGGCCGCGGGACCGCCCCCCGCCGGTCGAGGGCCAACAGCGGCCCCTCGGACTTCTCGATTCGCACCCGCCGGTTGATCTCGGGGTAGAGATACCGGCCGATGACGCCGCCGATCCAGAAGCCGATGATCGGCGTCACGACCCACCAGGAGACGATCCAGGCGATCGTCTCGTAGTTCAGGCTGTCGGTCGCGAGCCCCAGCCCCGCGATCGCACCCACCGTCGTCATCGAGGTGGGGACGGGCACGCCGAAGACGTTGGCGACGAGGATCCCCAGCCCGATGAAAAAGAGGACGGCGACCCCCGCCGACAGCGTGAGTTCGGTCGTGATGATCTCCCCGCTCAGCGTATCCATCACGTTCCGCCCGACGGTCATCCCTCCGAGGAAGACGAAGCCCGTCATCACCGCCGCCGCGGTCGTCTTCGTGACGATCTCTGCTCCCACCGCGGGCCCCCACGTGATCCCCGTCGAGGAGCCGCCGATGTTGAACCCGACGAAGATCGAGGCGACGATACCGACCAGGAGGAGCGTCTCGACCATCGGCGAACCCTACCCAGTCGGCGATAAAATAAGTGCGTGATCGCGATCTACTCGAACCTACGGGTTTCCCGATCGTGGGCCCGGACCCAAATCGGTCGGATCGTTACATCGGGGTGCTTACTGATCGATGATTATTTCTTGTTCAGCGAGGATGTTTTTGTGTTCGTCACGCGCCTTATTGTGGGCCTCAACGTCCCCTTCGTTTCGATCTGCGAGTTCCTGTAATCGATCTTCTTTCCCATAGAGGATAACGGTATCTCCCGGTTGAATCTCTGTATCAGGATGGGGGGCACCGATATAGTCACCATTTCGTTTAATCCCGAGCAGGATCACCCCTTCCTCAGAGAGGTCCAATCCGCTGGCTGTATCATTTGCCAGCCATTCGTCTTCGTTGATCTCGATTTCGGCGACGCGATATTCACTCTGAAGACCGAGCACCTTCGTGTAATCTTTAATGGCAAGATCCGTCGTCTGGTCAAGCGCCAATTCGATAACCGGCGTCAATGCTCGATTCAATAGTTGGCTACGAGCGAGAAGAAGAATCCCGACAACGCCACTGATAACGTAGATGAGGGTAAGAAAGTCCTCGCCCTCGGCGTTGATAAACGAGAGAAGGAGTGTCGCAAGCGCACTCACAATCCCGATGCTTCCGAGTCGGATAAGCCAAATGACAATAGTTCGTCTGCTTGGCTCCGAGACCGTAAACTCTGCTTCTTCGGTCGTGTACCCCGCTCCCGAAAATGCTGATGCTGCCTGAAATGAGGCCACGTCCGGTGAGAGACCAGTCATTCGAAGTGCAATCGCTCCGATCCGAACCACGAATAGTGCGAGGGCAAAGATGATGAAAACGGACAGGATTTGAGTGGTCGCTACCATGAGATAGTGTTCTACAGAGAACTGTAAAAATACACAGTCCCCATTCAGCAAACGGTAGCGAGGAGCCTCCTTCCTCAACGAGCGACCGACGGGAGCGAGTAGGGTGGAGAGGAATCGCGTTGCGAAGCTGGACGAAACCGCAAGGCTTAGGCCGTCTCCGCCCGTTATGTGAGATACTGCCGTCCTCGCACAAGCCGGGGTCGGTAGGAGCCACGAGTAAACTGGCTCCCGTGGTGCGACGGCGTGGCCGTCGCACCCTATACTCGGGAACGACGACCGCGAACGGGTTCGATCCCCGTCCCCAGTGTTGGGGTAGAGTGAGAGAACACCGGGAATTAAATCGGCGGGACAATCCACGGAACGGATCCGGTAGGCGGGTCGCAGCAACAACTCCGACCCGCCGTCCGCCCGTGGACGGTAAGAGGAAGCCGGGCCGCGCCCTTGCATGGGGTTGCGGGGTACAATGTCGTTGCGGTAAAGCCCCGCCCTCAAGGAGTGACCGACCGCCGCAAGGCGGGAGGGTGCGAGTAGGGCGGGGTAGTTTACCGGGATCGCTATCTTAGCAGACCGTGTGTAACGATAGCTTCGGAGCGTGTCATACAATGGTTCTCAATAGCTACCGTTCGAAGAGAATAATTTGAATGAAACTCCCAACTACCGAGATCAACGGAGTCAGGCACGATGTGGAGGCTGTATAATCGCCGAGTAGAGGGTGTGAGACGAATTCTATGACACGCTATCGAGAAGCTACAACCCTTTTGTCGCCCCCGAACGTCCGTCGAGGCATGAAGGGCGAGGGTGGCTCCGAGGGGGCAAAGCGCCGGGCGGGCCAACGGGCGGCCCGGGAGGTCGAGTCGGGGTGGGTCGTCGGCCTCGGCACCGGCTCGACGGCCGCCCACGCGATCCGGGCGCTCGAGGACGCTGACGTCCGAGGGATCCCCACCTCCTACCAGTCCCGGGGGCTGGCGATCGAGGCGGGAGTCCCCCTGACGAGCCTGGACGAGGTCGAGGGGGTCGACCTCTCGATCGACGGCGCCGACCAGTTCGCCCGCGGGTCGGGCGCGTTGATCAAGGGCGGTGGGGGCGCACACGCACGCGAAAAGATCATCGACGGGGCCGCCGACCGGTTCCTCGTCGTCGCCGATCCGACGAAGGCGACCGACGTCCTCGACCGGCCGGTGCCCGTCGAATGCCTCCCCGACGCCCGCCCGGTCGTCGAAAACCGGCTTCGGGAGTGTGGCGGCGAGCCCGACCTTCGGGAGGCCGCGGGGAAAGACGGCCCGGTGATCACCGACAACGGGAACCTCCTGATCGACTGTGCGTTCGGCGCCATCGAGGACCCCGGCGGGCTGGCGACCCGGCTGTCGGCGATCCCGGGGGTCGTCGAACACGGCCTCTTCGTCGACCTCGCCGACACGGTCTACGTCGGAATCGAGGAGGGGGTCGAACGGATCGACTACTAGAAGCCGATGTGGGAGGTCGACCCCGGCATATCGTCGTCCCCGTCGTCGCCGTCACCGCTTCCGATCCCGCCGGCGTGGCGGAACCGGGCGTCCTCGTCGACGAGGTAGACCGAGCCGAGTTCGACGACCGTCTCGACCGGCCTGAGGGTAGTCCCGGCAGCCTCGCCGTTGTCACAGTCGCCCGTACAGGGCTCGAACAGCGAGCCGTGGCGGGGACAGACGATCCCCCCCTCGCGGATCGTCGCGCCGAAGCCCGGATCGAGACGCTGGGCCTCGTGGGGGCAGACGTTGACCCAGGCCTCGACCTCGGCGCCGTCGTCCTCGCAGGGCACCAGGATGACCTCCTCGCGATCCCCATGTCGGTCCTCGATGGTAAAGAGCCACGACCCCTCCTCGCGGACGGTCTCGACCGCCGTCAGTCGCGTGCGTTCGGCCACGCCCGGGCAGTGGGTCCCGCCGATTCAAAACGTTCCGGTCTCCTCGGGAGCGTCGGCTCGTCCCGCGAGCGCGGCGAGCAGGTAGACCGCTCCGAGCAGGCGCGCGAACGGCCGGACCCAGGGTTTGAGCTCGATCTCCCCGGCGTTCTCGTAGGCGGCCCCGAGGGCGACCGCGAGGGTCCGGTCCGGGGCAAGCGCCAGCGGGAGGCCGACGACCGCGAGCAGCCGACGGGCCGACGCCGGCACGGCACCCCGAAGGGCGAGGCGGACGAAGAGGAATCCCTCGAGGCGGGCGATCGGGACCGTCCACCGGCGAATGCGGGCCCGTTCGGGGTTCTCGAAGGCGAGCCGTTCGCCCCACTCCACGAGCCGGTTCGGCGCGACGATTTCGACGAGGCCGACGACGACGAGGAACGGACGGTACATACCTCTCCTACGGGCGCCGTCGACAAAAGCGGTTCCGCGCGGCCCGCCGTCGACAGCGGCCGCTGGCGGGTTCACGCGCGAAAAAACGGGGACTCGACGACCTTACAGGTCGCGGGGCTGGACCGTCTTCCGGTCGTTGTCCTCGGCGCGTCGGGCAGCGTCGGAGAGCAGTTCGTCGACTTCCTCGTCGAGGGCGTCGTAGAAGTCCGAGGCGACGTTCTTGTCATCGAGCGCTTCCTTGACGGCGGCTTTGACGATAAGGTCTGCCATACGATACCTCCTTTCCGTTTCCAGCTTATAAACGTTCTGTTTACATGCCGGATAGCGGGCGTCTCGCGGGCTCCCACGGCGATCTACCGGCTCCTGCCACCATAAAGTATATACGATGATGGTGGCACCGGCCGGAACGATCCGTCCGACCGCTCTGACCGGCCGCGATCGCCCGTCCGAGCCGCTCGCGCGCGCCACGGTCCGACGGATTCGAGTAGGCGCGGACCCGAGACGCGCTATGCGCGACATCCTCGAAGCCGTCGCGGCGGGCGAGCTCTCGCCGGTCCGCGCGGAGGCGGAGCTAGCGGGGTACGTCACCGGCGAGGCCGGGCGGTTCGACGCCGCACGGGGGGAACGCCGAGGGATCCCCGAGGCCATCCTCGCGGAGGGAAAGACGCCCGAACAGGTCGCCTCGCTTGCGGCGACCGCCGTCGAGACGACCGGACGGGCACTGATTACCCGAATCGACGACGAGGGGGCCGCGGCGGTCGAGGACCGTTTCGCCGGCGGGGACGCCACCCGAGAGCGGCGGGGATCGACGCTCGTGGTCCGCGGAGCCGACCGCGAGCCCGCCGAACTCGCGGCGACGGTGGGGCTCGTGACCGCGGGGACGGTCGACGGCCCCGTCGCCGACGAGGCCGAGGTGGTCTGTGCGGACGCCGGCGCGTCGGTCGACCGGATCGACGACGTCGGGGTTGCCGCCCTCGATCGGACCCTGGACCAGGTCGACCGGCTGTCGCGGGCTGACGTCCTGATCGTCTGTGCGGGCCGGGAGGGCGCTCTGCCGACAGTGATCGCGGGGCTGGTCGACACCCCGGTCATCGGCGTTCCCGTCTCCAGTGGGTACGGGTTCGGCGGCGACGGGCGGGCGGCGCTTTCGGGGATGCTCCAGTCGTGTACCGTCCTCTCGGTGGTCAACGTCGATGCGGGGTTCGTCGCGGGCTGTCAGGCGGTCCTGATCGCCCGGGCGATCGATGGCGCCGGCGAGTGAGGGTATCGAGAAAAAATCCTCCCGGAAGGAAAAAACCGGGTCGAATTTGGGAAAGAGTATTTAATCCTACGCCGAGTAGTTCGACGTGCCGGTGACGCCCGGCACGACCATGCCCGAGTGCAACCACTGTGGTGCGCACGTCTCCGAACGGTTCGTGCGGGTCTTCTCCGACGAGACGGGGGAGGTCCACGCGTGTACGGCCTGCTCGGCGAACGCGGGAATCGCCGAAGTGGCCCGGGAACGTGCCCGGAGCACCTGACCCTCCAGGACGCACCGCCGTCGATTACCACGCGCCCCCACGCCGCGACGCTTTTTGGCCCGCCGGATCCACACACCGACATGAGCGCTTCCCACGTCGTCTACGTCCTCTCGTGTGCCGACGACAGCCTCTACACCGGTTACACGACCGATCTTGAACGTCGGGTCGCCGAACACAACGCGGGCGAGGGCGCGAAGTACACCCGCGGCCGGACGCCGGTCGCGGTCGTCCACAGCGAGTCCCACGAGTCGCGGTCGGCGGCGCTCTCGAGGGAGTACGAGATCAAGCAGCTGAGCCGGGCCCGGAAGCTGGAACTGGTCGGCGGCGAGTAGATCAGTCGTCGGCCGCGGCCCGCGAGGTCGTCACGTCGGGTTCGATGAAGGCGTACTCCGCGAGCATCCGGCCGAGCTTCTCGACGCGCTCCTGGAGATCGGGGTCGACGAACCGACGGCCGTCGATCGCGTCCGGATCGGCCTCGAACTCGCCGGAGGCCCCGCGGATGCCGACCTGGTGGGGGAGCACCCAACCATGCACTCCTCGAACCGTGATCCGGAGGTGGTCGAGCGTCGACCCGTAGGAACCCCCGCCCGCCGAAGCCAGCAGCCCGACGGTGGTGTCCTCGAACTCGTCGAAGCCACAGTAGTCGTGGAAGTTCTTCAGTGCACCCGAGTACGAGCTGTGGTAGACGGGGGTGCCGAGCGCGACGGCGTCGGCCTCCCGGACGATCCGCATCGCCTCCTCGCCGTCGCCCTGGCCGTCGACGTCGGGGTCGTAGACCGGAAGGTCGTACTTCCGGAGGTCCAACAGCTCGGTCTCCGCGCCGGCCTCCGCGGCGGCCCGGAGGGCGTACTGGAGGGCGGTTCGGGTGGTGCTCTCGTCGCGGAGGCTTCCGCTTACCGCGACGACGCGTGGGGCCGAACTCATACCTCGAACTACCGGTCCGGACCGGAAAACGCCGTCGGATCCCGGGGACAGTTCGAGGACGGGCGCTCGACAGTGCCCGATCATTTTCCGACAGGGCTATCCTGGGCGACGGGCCAGAGCGGACATGGAACCCGTCTCCGGACCCACGAGGCGTCAGGTCGCCCTCGGCGTCGCCACCCTCGCGGCCGGCCTCGCCGGCTGTCTCGGCAGTCTCACCGACGACGGCGGCCACGAGCACGAACACGACGATCCCCCCTGGGAGTGGGGCGGGTCGTACGAACTCGAGTCAGGGGTCTACACCTACACGTATCACGAGGGACCCGACCCGGAGATGGACCTCGCGTTCGTCCCCGCCGAGGAATCCGACGACCACGGCCTCTTTCATGCGGGGGAGACGGCGACGGAACTGTTCGAGGCCGACGACGCGGACACGGTCGTTTCCGACGGCGACGCGATACGACCCTCCTCTGAGACGCTGTATCGCATCGAGTTCGAGTCCGCCGGCGAAACGACGATCGAGTTGCGCGTCGGTTCGGACGGGCCCTATTCGATGTTCACCGCCCACGTCCCCGACGAGTTCGACGCGAAACTCCGCGCTCCGGCCGGCGACGAGATGGCGCCGGAGGCGACCGAACTGCGTTCGGGCCACGACCACGGGAACGACGATCACGACCACGAAAACGACAGCCACGATCACTGACGACCGACCGGTCGGTCCGGCAGCAACTCCGACCGGCCGGGCCGGGACGAGCACGCGTGCGTCGCCTTTTTCGCACCGCGTTGCGAGTGAGAAGACATGGAACCAGAGGCGATCACGTTCGGTACCGACGGCTGGCGGGCGACCCTAGACGAGTTCACGACCCCCCGGGTTCGGATCTTCGCCCAGGGCGTCGCATCGTATCTCCGTGAGGAGGGTCCGGAAGGCCCCGTCGCGGTCGGCTACGACGCCCGCGAGAGCTCGCCCGCGTTCGCCGAGGAGATCACGCGCGTGCTCTGTGCGAACGGGTTCGACGTCCTCCTTCCCGAACGGGATCGCCCCACCCCACTCTTCGCCTACGGCATCGTCGACCGGGACCTCGCGGGCGCGGTCGTCGTCACCGCCTCCCACAACCCGCCGGAGTACAACGGCGTGAAGTTCATTCCCGGAGACGGCGCGCCAGCACTCCCGCCCGTGATGGACGGGATCGAGGACCGACTCGCCGAACCCGAGACCCTGCCCGAGGACGAACACGGCTCGGCCCGCGAGGTCGACTTCGTCTCGCCCCACGCCGACCAAGTCCGCGAGCTCGTCGACACCGACGGTATCTCCGGACTCTCGGTCGCCTACGACGCCATGCACGGAAGCGGGCGGGGGACGACCGATACCCTCCTCGAACGAGCGGGGGCGGACGTCTCCCGCCTGCGCTGCGAACGGCGGGCGGACTTCGGCGGCTCGCCGCCCGAACCCGCCCCCGAAAATTTGGAGGAACTCGTCGAGCGGGTCGAGGGAGGCGACGCGGAGGTGGGGATCGCAAACGACGGCGACGCGGATCGGATCGCGGTCGTCACCCCCGAGCGGGGCTACCTGGACGAGAACCTCTTTTTCGCCGCGCTGTACGACTACCTGCTCGAGGACGACGCGGGCCCGGTCGTCCGGACGGTCTCGACGACGTACCTGATCGACCGGGTCGCCGAAGCTCATGGCGAGTCCGTCCGGGAGGTCCCCGTCGGCTTCAAGTGGATCGCTCAGGCCATCGAGGAGGAGGACGCGCTGGTCGGCGGCGAGGAGTCGGGCGGTTTCACGATCCGCGGCCACGTCCGCGAGAAGGACGGCGTCCTGATGGCGGCCGTCGCCGCGGCGATGCATGCCGTCGAACCGATCGACAACCGGGTCGACCGGCTGCTCTCGGCCCACGGCACCGTCGTCCAGGACAAGACGAGCGTCGACTGTCCCGACGACGAGAAGGAGCGAGCGATCGCCGAGCTCGAGGACCACATTCCCGAGGAGGTGCGGGGGGTCGCAGTCGAGGACGTCGTCACCGCCGACGGCTTCAAGCTCCTGCTCGCGGACGGGTCGTGGCTGCTCGTCCGCCCGAGCGGCACCGAGCCCGTCCTCCGGGTGTACGCCGAGGCCGAGGACGGCGAGCGCGTCTCGGAGCTGCTCGCAGCGGGCGAAGAGCTGCTCGGGACGGTCGTGTAACTCACTCGCGGCCGAACGGCCGGGATCGGGCCGCCGCCGAGACGGAATCGGCGTCCGGCAGCTCTCCCGCGCAGTTCCCGCAGTAGCGGTAGTCGGGGTCGTTTCTCCTCCCACAGCGGACACACCGGCCGGGGATCGACGAGGGGCCGGTCGCGTAGTTCGTCGGATCGTACTGGGCGGGGAGGACCGCCTGCCGGGGCGGGCTGGCCAGGCGGTCGAGAGCCGCGTAGACGAGGACGAGGGCCACCCCGAGAAGCGCCGCCCAGATCAGCCATTCCATCCCCTGTCCGTAGACGGCCCGTGGCAATAAGTGTCACCGGGAGCGGGCCGCGGCCGCGAACCGCCCCAACCGGTGAGCAGGTTGCGCTCTCCGGGTCGAACGGTATCCGGGTCGAGGCCGAAGGGGTGGTATGAGCGACACGGACGACCACGCCATGATGGAACTGGACGCCGACGCCTGGCACCAGGACGACGAGGGCAACCACTACATCGACTGCCCGGAGTGTGGGTCGGCGGCGACGCTCTCGAACGTCGTCAACCACGGTCGGTGTAACGCGTTCATGGACCAGGCGGAGTCGGATACCGAACTCGACGAGACGGAATTTTCGTGCACCGCATCGCTCTCGCTCGAGCTCCGGTACACCTCCGAGCCGCCGGGCGAGTCCGACCGCGAAACCGCCGAGGACCCCCAGGAGCAAGCCGACGACGTCGACATCGACGACCAGGCGTCGGGAACCGAGGGCGCGCCCTCGAACTAATCGAACTCGCCCCGGTACCGATCCTCGTCGTCGACCGGCTGGATCGCAAACCCCAGCGACTCGTAGAACGGCTCCACGGAGGCGTCGAACTCGGCGACGAGCCGGCCCTCCCGCTCGCCCGCCGCCTCGACGAGCGCGCGGCCGATCCCCCGGTCGCGCCGGGAGCGCCGGACCGCGACGGCGACGACCTCCCACCCCCCTGCGATCGGCTCGCAGACGAGCGTTCCCAGCGGCCGTCCCGTCCCGCCATCGCCGCCGTCGCTCCGGACTGCCAGGAGGACGTCGCCGGCCTTGATCCGCGCGTCGAGGTCGGGGACCGAGAGCACGGCACCGTCGACGAGTCGGCGGACGGCGAGGCGGTCCCCGGGCGTCGCCGTCCGGACCGCGACCTCCTCGCTCATCCCCCCTTTATCAGCCGGAGGACGGTCACGCGCTCGGCCTCGACCGGCCGGTCCTCGGGAACCGGCCTGCCCTCGACGAGGACGGTCGCCTCGTGGGGGCTGAGTTCGACCGCCGAGAGGAGGTCGGCGTACGTCGGCGTCTCCGGGGGCGCCCCGCCGGCGATCTCCTCGAGCTCGACCTCGCGGTCGTCCTCGCCGGCGACGGAGACGGTGACGGTGGTCATGGCCCGAGTTTCGTCCGGTGGAACTTGAGAACGTCGGCTTTCACGGGGACGTGCATGGAGACGTGGGCTCTGGAAACGGCGGTTCCACCGATGGTTCGGCACCGACCCGGTGTGGCCTATTCAGGCGGGTTCTCAGAGGCCGGGCGAGGGCTCGCGCCGGCTACCGCGCGCGTGGACGTACAGCCCCACTGCGAGCGCGCCGAAGCCGAGCAGGAAGATCAGGAAATTGATCAGCCCGCCGAGGTAGGGCACCAGACCGAGGACGGCACCGGCGATCAGGCCGACGACGAGCGCGAGCCAGCGGTTCCCGATCCCCGCATACGAGAGCAGCCAGGCCGCGACGGCGAAGCGTCCGTAGACGATCCCGATCCAGACGGAGAGCGCGAAGACGAGCGAGCCGACGAGCGTGATCGGGATGCCGATCACCGTGATCGCGACCGCGATCAGCACGACCGGAACCGCGACGAGGACGCCGATGCCCGCGAGCCCGGTCCGAACGGGGTCGTCGGCGACCCGCTCGGCGACCCCCGTCGAGAACCGTGGGAACAGCGCGAGCAAGGCGGCACCCAGAAGCAGGTGCAAGAGGAGCGCGTAGGCGTCGAACAGCCAGGAGGCGACGGGGCCGATCGTCGGTCCGACCTCGACGCCGACCGTCGAGTCCCGCGTCAGGTCGCCCGCGACCGCAGCCTCGTTGCCCTCCAGATCGCCGTCGTAGCGCATGTCGCCGGCGATCGACGCTCCATCGCCGAGCACGATCGTCTCGGCGCCGACGCTCACATCGCCCTCCACCGTCCCCGCCAGACGAACGTTGCCCGCGCCGGCCTCGACGTCGCCGGAGACGGTCGCACCCTCCGCGACGAGGAGGTTGCCGGCCGCCGCCGAGACGTCGCCGGAGACGGTCCCCGAGATCTCGACGTTGCCGGCGGCGACGGAGACGTCTCCTTCCACGGTGCCGTCGATGTAGACGTTGCCCGCGAGCCCGCTCACCGATCCCTCGACCGTCCCGCCCTCCTCAACGATGATCGTTCCCGCGACCGCGGCTATTTCGTCGACGGTCTCGCCGTCGGCGACCGTGACTGTGCCGCCGACGTTCGACTGGGCCGGCTGGGCGGTCGTCCCGTCGGCAGCGCCGGGGACACCGGCGACCGGAGCCGAACCGACGAGGACACAGACGAAGCACACGGCGGCGAGCCGGACGGAGGGAGCTTCGAGCATGGACTCCCCCACCACGCAGGAGGACTTAAAGGTTGAACGGGTGACACGGGGCGGCCCCTTCGGGGTACTTATGGGCGGGCCACCCCTCCGACCGGTATGAGCGAGGCCGACGCCGCCGACAGGGAGGGCACCCCCGGCCGGACCGACGTCTGGATCGAGAAGTACCGCCCCGAACGGCTCTCGGAGATCAAGGGCCACGAGGACGTCGTCCCCCGTCTCGAGCGCTACGTCGCCACCGACGACCTCCCCCACCTCATGTTCGCAGGGCCGGCAGGGACGGGGAAATGTGTTACCGGCGAGACCCCGGTGCTGACGAGCAACGGCGTTTCCCCCATCTCGGAGGTCGTCGGCGACGTCGAGGGGTTCGATCAGCCCGAGGACGACCTCGAGATTCTCACCTACGGATCCGACGGCGACTTCGAGTACACCACACCATCCCAGGTCTTTTCCAAGGAGGCCTCCGACCTCATCTCGGTCGAAACCCGGGACGGAAACGAGATCACGGTCACGCCCGAACACAAGCTCTTGGTAGCCGACGAGGAGGGGCTCTCCTGGCGGGAGGCAGGATCACTCTCGGGCGGGGAGCGCATCGCTAGACCCCTTTCGATGCCCGTCGCGGACGACGATCCGGCGCTCGACTGGCTCTCCACGATGGACGGCGACCGGACGTTCGTCACCGTCTCGGAGTCGTTCGCCAAGGAGTACGCGATTCCGGCCGAGGAGAACTACGTTGGCCAGAAGAAGACGGTGATCGGTGGTCTCCGACGGGGCGACTCCCTCGAGGAGATCACCGAGGAACACGACGTCTCCCGAAAAACTGCAGGGAACTACGCCCGATCGCTTTCGATCGACCTTGAAAGACCGTCCACGACGTGTTCGCTCTCGTTCCTTCGTGGGCTCGACGCCGACCGATCGGAACTCGAAGGCCACGTCGAATCAGTCCGATACGTCACCGACTACAACCAGCGATCCGATCCGATTACACCGCCCTGGGAGCTAACGCCGGAGCTGGCACGCTTCGTCGGGCTCGCGATCAGCGAGGCTCGAATCGAGAACGGACGCATCAAGTTCTACAACACCGACGACGCGCTCCTCGATGCGTTCGAGCGCCTCGCAGAGGTCCTGTTCGGCGTCGAGACGACTCGAGGAACCCAGAAGGACGTCCTGTATGTCGAACTCCGGACCAAATCCCTTCATCACTTCCTCGCGTCGTGTTTCGGCGTCTTCGGCGACTCAATCGAGATCGGATCGACGCTCGTCCATGCCCCGGCGGAGGTTCGGGCGGCGTTCCTGCAGGCGATCTTCGATTCGGAGTCGTACGTCGCCGACCAGGGAACGATCGAACTCACGCAGAAAGACGAGTCGCTAATCACCCTCTGTTCGTACCTGCTCGCTTCCTTCGGGATCCCGACACGCCGAAAGCGAGTCGAGAAGGCGGCGACGAACGGCTCGGGTCCGAAGCGGGAGTACCACTCGCTGTACGTCTCGGGAACGTCCCACATCTCGCGGTTCGCGGACGAGATCGGCTTCACGATCGACCACAAGCGCGATCGACTCGCCGACGCGACGGCTGGAACCGGGAACCCGAATCACGATACGATTCCGGCTCAGGAGGCCATCGACGACCTCTGTGAGATGCTCGCCCTCGATAAGGGACCGTTGGTGACCGGGAGCCTGAACCCCGACAGGCCCGGCCGCGAGTCACACATGGAGGACATCGACCGCGTCCTCGACGCAGCATCCGAGCGAATCGAGACGGCCCAACGAGTCCGACAAGAGGTCGAGTCCCTCCGCGGCGAAATCCGTTCTTTGAGCGCCGTTCTCTCGACGTGGACCGGTGATCGCGCCATGCTCGAACCCCTCGAGACGCGAACGGATATTGCGGAGACGACCGGAGTTCGAACGGACCGATTGCTTGAGTATGCCGACGGCCGACGATCCCCGACCGCGAGCCGCGCGGGCGAGTTGCTCGTGACCCTCGGCTCCCGGCCCGACACGCCGGATACCGACAGCGTCCAGACGGTGCTCGGGTCGTCGATCGAAGCGCTCGGCGTTTCGGACAACCGCGTTGCGGAGAGAACGGAGTTGCTCGGTCGGGACGTCAGAAACCTGATCGAGAGCGACGGTCACGACCTCGCCACCCTCGCGCGGTTCGATACGGTCGCCGAGCGTATCCACGACGTCGCCTCGGAGATGTGCTCGATGGCGGTGATCGAACGACTCTCCGCACTCGATCGCCTCTCGCGGGACACGCTCTACTTCGATCGCGTGACCGAGGTCGAACCCGTCGAGGGGAGCAGGCGCGTCTACGATCTCACGGTTCCGGGAACGCGAAACTACGTCGCCGGACGGGTTCCGACGGTGATGCACAACACGACCGCGGCACAGGCCATCGCCCGCGAGATCTACGGCGAGGACTGGCGCGAGAACTTTCTCGAGCTCAACGCGAGCGACGAGCGCGGGATCGACGTCGTCCGCGACCGGATCAAGAACTTCGCGC
Source organism: Saliphagus infecundisoli (assembly GCF_020177375.1). GTDB lineage: Archaea > Halobacteriota > Halobacteria > Halobacteriales > Natrialbaceae > Saliphagus > Saliphagus infecundisoli. Next base: position 211,226 of record NZ_JAIWHV010000002.1, read on the forward strand.
GGACGAGCTTCGGGGGGTACGACTACCGGGTCATCTTCCTCGACGAGGCCGATGCCCTCACCAGCGACGCCCAGTCGGCGCTGCGCCGGACGATGGAGCAGTTCTCGAACACGACCCGCTTCATCCTCTCGTGTAACTACTCGAGCCGGATCATCGACCCGATCCAGTCGCGGTGTGCGGTCTTTCGGTTCACCCAACTGAGCGACGAGGCGATCGAGGCCCAGATCGAGGAAATCGCGAGCGAGGAGGGCATCGAGGTGACCGACGACGGCGTCGAGGCCCTGGTGTACGCCGCCGCGGGGGACATGCGCAAGGCGATCAACGGGCTCCAGGCCGCCGCCGTGATGGGCGAGCTCGTCGACGAGGAGACGGTGTTCGCGATCACTTCGACCGCCCGCCCCGAGGAGGTCGAAGCGATGGTCGATCGCGCGATCGCGGGCGACTTCACCGCCGCCCGCGCCGCGCTCGACGACCTCCTCACGGATCGGGGGCTCGCCGGCGGCGACGTCATCGACCAGCTCCACCGCTCGGCCTGGGAGTTCGATCTGGCGGAACGGGAGACGGTCCGCCTGCTCGAGCGGCTTGGCGAGGCCGACTACCGGATCACCGAGGGCGCGGGCGAACGCCTCCAGCTCGAGGCGCTGTTGGCCTCGCTGGCCCTCGAAGACGGGTAGGTGTCGCGGGAGCCGCGGAACGGCCGGTGCGCAACTGTTTTACCGTCTCCACGGCCAACCACACCTATCATGAGCGCTCTCGAGGAGGAGTACCGTCTCGACTACTTCGAGGAGGAGGGGTTCGAGCGCAAGGAGTGTCCCTCCTGTGGCGCACACTTCTGGACGCGCGATCACGACCGGGAGACCTGCGGGGAGCCCCCGTGTGCGGAGTACGAGTTCGTCGGCGATCCGGGCTTCGACGAGCCCCACAGTTTGGAGGAGATGCGCGAGGCCTACCTCTCCTTTTTCGAGGACCACGGCCACGAGCGGATCGACCCCTACCCGGTCGCCGCCGAGCGCTGGCGCGAGGACATGATGTTGACCATCGCCTCGATCGCCGACTTCCAGCCCCTCGTGACGTCGGGGGAGACGCCGCCGCCGGCGAACCCCCTCACCATCTCCCAGCCCTGCATCCGGATGCAGGACATCGACAACGTGGGGAAGACGGGCCGGCACACGATGGCCTTCGAGATGATGGCCCACCACGCGTTCAACGCCCGCGAGGACGTCGAGGGCGAGTACGCCTACGAGGGCGAGGTCTACTGGAAGGATCGAACGGTCGAGCTCTGTGACGAACTGCTGGAGTCGATGGGCGCCGACATCACCGAGGTCACCTACATCGAGGACCCCTGGGTCGGCGGCGGCAACGCCGGCCCCGCCATCGAGGTCATCTACAAAGGCCTCGAGCTGGCGACGCTCGTCTTCATGTGCATGGAACGGGACCCCGAGGGCGAGTACGAGCTGAAGGACGGGAACCGTTACTCGTTCATGGACACCTACGTCGTCGACACGGGTTACGGCCTCGAACGCTGGACCTGGATGTCCCAAGGAACGCCGACGGTCTACGAGGCGGTCTACCCCGAGATGATCGCCTTCCTCCGGGAGAACGCCGGGATCGACCATACGGAGGAGGAGGTCGACCTTGTCAACCGCGCCGCGCGGCTCTCGGGGAACCTCGACATCGACGACGTCGACGACGTCGAGGCCGCCAGAGGCGAGATCGCCGCCGAACTCGGCATCGACGTCGCCGAACTCCGCGAGCTCGTCGAGCCCCTCGAGGCGATCTACGCGATCGCCGACCACTGTCGCACCCTCGCGTACATGTTCGGCGACGGGATCGTCCCCTCGAACGTCGAGACGGGCTATCTCGCCCGGATGGTGCTCAGACGGACCAAACGCCTCTGTGACACCGTCGGCGTCGACGCGCCGCTGGACGAACTCGTCGACATGCAGGCCGAACGCCTGGGCTACGAGAACCGCGATACGATCCGGGACGTGGTCCGTTCGGAGGTCGAGAAGTACCGCGAGACCCTCGAACGCGGGGGACGTCGGGTCGAGGCGATCGCCGAGGAGTACGCCGAGCGAGGCGAGCCGATCCCGACCGAGGAGCTCCTCGAGCTCTACGACTCTCACGGCATCCAGCCCGACATGGTCGCCGAGATCGCCGGCGAGGTCGGCGCCGAGGTCGACCGGCCCGACGACTTCTACAGCCTCGTCGCGGCCCGCCACGACACTCCCGAGGAGGCCGAGGCCGTCGAGGGGAGCGGGGACGACCGGTTCGACGACCTCCCCGAGACCGAGACGCTGTACTACGACGACCAGCAACGCACCCAGTTCGAGGCGGTCGTCCTCGACGTCTTCGAGCGCGAGGAGGGGTACGACGTCGTGCTCGACCAGACGATGTTCTACCCCGAGGGCGGGGGCCAGCCCGCCGACCACGGCACGCTCTCGACCGACGACGCGACCGTCGAAGTCCGGGACGTCCAGCGCGAGGATGGCGTCGTCCTCCACCGGACCGACGGCGACCTCGGGAAAGGCGAGTTCGTGAAGGGTCAGATCGACGTGACCCGCCGCCGGCGGCTGATGCGCCACCACACCGCGACCCACATCGTCATCCACGCTGCCCGGGAGGTCCTGGGCGAGCATATCCGCCAGGCCGGCGCCCAGAAGGGCATCGACTCCTCGCGGATCGACGTCCGCCACTACGATCGGATCTCGCGGGCGGAGGTAAAGGAAATCGAGGGCGTCGCCAACGAGATCGTGATGGACAACACCTCGGTGAGCCAGGAATGGCCCCACAGAAACGAGGCCGAGGCCGAACACGGGTTCGACCTCTATCAGGGCGGCATCCCGCCGGGGACGAACATTCGACTGATCCACGTCGCCGAGGACGTCCAGGCCTGTGGCGGGACCCACGTCGCCCGCACGGGCGACGTCGGCGCGATCAAGATCCGCTCGACCGAGCGCGTCCAGGACGGCGTCGAGCGGCTCACGTTCGCGGCGGGCGACGCCGCGATCTCGGCGACCCAGGAGGTCGAGGACGCCCTCTACGAGGCGGCGGAGATCCTGGACGTCTCCCCCCAGGAGGTTCCCGAAACCGCCGACCGCTTCTTCGAGGAATGGAAGGCCCGGGGCAAGGAGATCGACGATCTGCGAGAACAGCTCGCTGCGGCCCGCGCGGGCGGCGGGGGCGGCGGCGAGGAGGTCGCGGTCGGCGAGGCGACCGCGGTGATCCAGCGCATCGACGCCGACATGGACGAGCTCCAGGCGACGGCGAACGCGGTCGCCGAGGACGGCACGATCGCGGTGATCGGCAGCGCCCGAGACGGCGCCCAGTTCGTCGTCGCCGCCCCCGAAGGAACCGGCGTCGACGCTGGCGAGGTCGTCTCCGAACTCGCCGCCCGGGTCGGCGGCGGCGGCGGCGGTCCGCCCGACTTCGCCCAGGGCGGCGGGCCCGACGGCGAGGCCCTCGAAGAGGCCTTGGCGGACGCACCCGACGTGCTCCGGCGGGTTCTGAACGCCTGATTCTACGGGCTCGTCGGGAGCGACGGCACACGACCGTCGGGATGCCCGGCGGACCGAACGGACCGCTCATAGGGTCGGTTCCAAGTCAGTGCCCCGTCGATCGCAACACGGTGGCGCGATCGAACGGTACACCGTTGTAACCGACCCTCTCAGAGCTCGATCGTGATCGGCTCGTCGCGGTCGCCGGCGACCCGGACCTGTTCCTGGGGGACCCGGTTGTAGCCGTCGGCGCGTGCGGATATCGTCCACTCGCCACACCAGGTCGTGATCTCGACGGTGCCGTCGGCGCCCGTCTCGCCCGTCGGGTTCTCCATGAGGCCGTGGTCGGGCCGCGCGACGTCGACGGAGACGGTCGCGTTCTCGACGGGGTCGCCCGTCCCCCCGTCGACGACCTCGACCGGGGCGGTACAGTCCTCGGGCTCGACGACCGCCCGAACCTGGACCGTCCGTGGGTCCTCGCCGACCGTGACGACCGTCGCCATCGGGTTCGTCCGGTAGAGTTCACGCTCGTAGGCGACGATCCGGTACTCCGCCGGCTCGACGTCGAAGGAGGCGAGGCCAGTCGGTCCCGTCTCGGCCTCGAGTTCGCGGCCGGTCCCGTCCTCGCGTGCGACCGAGACGGTCACGCCGGAAACCGGCTCCCCCGAAACGGGGTGGACCGCACGGACGGTGAGCGCCGCCTCGCTTTGGGCCTGGAGTTCGACCTCGATATCGGTGTCCATCCGGTGGTCGTGTTCGAGGGTCGTCCCTGCGTAATCGGGGTGGTCGATCTCGATCGTGTACGTGTTCTTGTAGATCACGTCGCCGTAGACCCCGTTTCCGTTCGTCTCGCCGGAGAACTCGAGGGGAACGTCGCCCGGGGTCGGTTCGCCGGTCCCGAGGACGGAGGCGCCCTCGATCGGGTCGCCGTTCCCGTCGACGACCCGGAGGGTCAGTCCCGCGGTTCCGGGCTCGCCTTCGGCCTCGAGGGCGACGACGACGTCGCTTTCGCCCTCGTGGCTGTGTTCGACCGTCTTCGTGACGTAGTCGGGATGTGAGACCTCGATCGTGTACTGGTTTTCGTAGATGACGTCGTCGTAGAGCCCTTCGCCGTCGGTCTCGCCGGAGAACTCGAGGGGGATGTCCGCGGGGTGGGAGTCGCCGACGCCCGCGACCTCGGCGCCCTCGATCGGGTCGCCGACCGCGTTCGTCACCCACAGCCGCAGCAGGGAGGTGTCGGGCTCGCCTTCGGCGGACTCGAGTTCGACGGTGAGTTCGCTCTCGCCGTCGTGGACGTGATCGACCGTCGCCGACTCGAAGTTGGGGTGGCTGACCTCGATGGTGTACTCGTTCTCGTAGACCTCGTCGGTGTAGACGCCCTGGGCGTCGGTCTCGGCGACGAACTCCGTCGAGACGTCGGCCTCGAGGGACTCGCCGGTGCCGTGGACCGTCGCGCCCTCGACCCGTTCGCCCGCCGGGCCGAAGACCGTCACGGTGATCGGGTGTTGGGGTGGTGCCTCGACGTCCCCGCTGCCGGCCGGGTCGTCGTCGGTGTCGTTGCCGTCCGTTTCGTCGTCCGTCCCGTTGTCATCGGTGTCGTTGCCCTCGGACTCGTTGCCGTCGGTGCCGTTCGTCTCGCCGTCGGCATCGTCCGTGCCGTTGTCGGTGTCGGTATCGTTGTCGTCGTCCGTCCCGTTGCCGTCGGTCTCGTCGTCGCCGAACCCGTCGCTCGTCCCGTTGTCGCTGTCGTCGGTGTCGTTGTCGTCCGTCTCGTCGGTTCCGTTCTCGTCGAGACCGCCGTCGTCGGTATCGTTCCCGAGGTCCTCCCCGTCGGACTCATTGCCGTCGGTGTCGTTGCCGTCGCTGTCGTTGCCCTCGGTATCGCTATCGTCGGTTTCGTTCTCCTCTTCGTCCCCGTCGAGGGGCTCGGCCGCACAGCCGGCGAGCCCGATGGCGAGGGCGGTCGTCCCCGAGAACAAAAGCTCCCGTCGATCCAGTTGCATACGTGATACTCGTTAGCACTGATAGAAAACGTTTCCGATGCGATCGGTTACCGGTGCCCGTCGGGAGCATCCCGGCAGCATCGCGCATCCCGACCCCGTTCGCAGGAACGCCCGGTTCGTCCACAGAAAAATAATATTTATGATAGTTCCCGGCGGGACGGAGCCGGCCTAGCGCCGGTCCCAGTAAGGCCCTCCCCTTCCGCCAGCCTGTTTATCGGGGTCGGCATCCGGGCGAGTGGATGGCGCTGCTCGGTCGGGGACGCGACGACGTGCTCGCGGTCTGGCGGCGAGCCGTCGGGCTGGGGTGGCCGATCGCGGTCCAGCAGACGCTGAACACGCTGATGCGGACCGTCGACGTCGTCGTCACCGGCCTCTTCTCCCCGGCGGCGGTCGCCGCCGTCGGCCTCGCCGACCTCTACGCCCAGCTCCCGCTGCGGATCGGCCTGGGCCTCGGGACGGGCGCCATCGCGCTCTCGAGCCAGGACACCGGCCGGGGCGCCGACCTGGACCGGGACCGGGCGGTCAGCCAGGCGCTGCTGATCGGGTTTCTCTGTGGGCTTCCCCTCGTCGCGGTCGGCCTGCTCGCGGCCCCCTCCCTGATCGCGGTGCTCGGTGCCGAGACCGAGGTCGTCACGCTCGGCGGGGCCTATCTGACGCTGGTCTTCGTGGCCGCGCCGGTCCGGATCGTCGGCCTCGTCGGCGCCCGCGCGCTCCAGGGAACGGGCGACACCCGCACCCCGATGTACGTCAACGGGACGGCGAACGTCTGTAACATCCTCCTGACGGTGAGCCTCGGCCTCGGGATCTCCGTCGCGCCCGACCTCGGTATCGTCGGCGTCGGGCTCGCGACGGCCGTCAGCCGCACGCTGGAGGCGGTCGCGGTGGTCGGAGCGATCGCCAGCGAGCGGACCCCGCCCGGGCTCACCCGGCCTCGAGACCCCACGATCACCCGCCAGCTGATCGCGGTCAGCGTCCCGAACTTCGCCGAGGGGATGAGCACCTCGCTGGCGAACTTCCCGTTCAACGCCCTCCTCCTGCTCTTTGGCACCGAGGTCAACGCCGCCTACCACATCGGCCGGCGAATCTACCAGCAGCTCACCGGGCCGATCTACCGCTCGCTCTCGACGGTGGCGAGCATCGTCGTCGGCCAGACCGTCGGCGAGGACGACCCCGCGGGCGCCCGGTTCGCTGCCCGGGCAATCCTCGTCCTCGGGACCGTCACGATGGGCGTCTCGGGGGTCGTCCTCGTCGTCGCCGCCGCCCCGCTCGCGGGCGTGTTCACGAGCGACGCGGCGACGAGGGCCTACGCGGTCGAGTTCACCCGGGTCTTCGGCGTCTCGATGCTCTTCTTCGGGGTCTTCTTCCCGCTTTCGGGCGCGCTGCGGGGCGCCGGCGACACCCGGACGCCGTTCTACGCCCGGTTTCTCGGCACGGTCGTCTTCATGCTCGCCGGCTCGTACCTGCTCGCGATCACCCTCGGCTACGGCCTCCCCGGGGTCTACGTCGGGATCGTCCTCTCCTACGTCTGCTGGGCGGCCGTCGTCGCCGCGGGCTTCCGGTGGGGAAACTGGCTCGAGACGGCCGCCTCGATGATCGACGAGCGCGCGGAGGCGGAGGGCGAAACCGGTCCCGGACGGTCGTAGCCCGCGGCAAGCCGCCCGTTTACCGTCCCCGGTGCCGTAGGGTCGGGGAGTGAGTCCGTATGACGTCTTCCTCGTGATCGTCGCCCTCGGGCTGTTCGGGGCGATCGTCCTCCCCCGGCGGCTCGCCGGGAAGCCCCTCTCGCTCCCGATCGTTTACGTCGCCCTCGGCGCGGTCCTCTTTACGGTCGTGCCGGGCGCGCCCGCGGTCGATCCGGTCGCCACCCCGGCGGCGACCGAGCGCCTCGCCGAGCTCGTCGTGATCGTCGCCCTGATGGGCGCGGGGCTGAAGATCGACCGGCCGTTCGGCCTCGCGGGCTGGGCTTCGACCTGGCGGCTGCTCGCCGTCGCGATGCCCGTCACGATCACGCTGACCGCACTCCTGGGCTGGGGCGTACTCGGACTCCTGCCCGCGACGGCCGTCTTGCTGGGTGCGGTTCTCGCGCCAACCGATCCCGTCCTGGCATCCGACGTCGAAGCCGGTGCGCCCCTGACCGAGGTCGAAGAGGAGCGCGCGCCCGAGAACCGCTGGGGGTCGGTACGGTTCTCGCTGACGTCCGAGGCGGGGCTCAACGACGGGCTCGCCTTTCCGTTTACCTACCTCGCGATCGCGCTCGCAGCGGCGACCGGGCCCGCCGCCACGGGCGGCTGGCGGTGGCTCGCGGAGTGGGCGCTCGTCGACGTCGGCTACCGGATCGCCGTCGGCGTCCTCGCCGGCTATGCGATTGGAGTCCTGATGGCTCGGCTCGTCTTCGGCTCGCCGGCGCCCTCCCGCCGGGCCGAGGTGATGGCCGGCGCCGAGGCGCTCGCGACGACGCTGCTCGCCTACGGCCTGACCGAACTGGTCGGCGGCTACGGCTTTCTGGCGGTGTTCGTCGCGGCACTCGCGCTCAGACGCTACGAGTGGACCCACGAGTACCACCGCGAGCTCCACGACTTCGCGGCGATCGTCGAACGCCTGCTGATGGCGGCCGTCCTCGTTCTCTTCGGCGGCGCGGTCGCCGGCGGCCTGCTCGCCCCGCTGACGCCGGCCGGCGTCGCGGTCGCGCTCGCGATCCTCCTCGTCGTCCGGCCGCTCTCGGGCCTGCTCGCGTTCGCGGGTTCGGACGCCCCCCTGGCCGACCGGGCGGCGGTCTCCTGGTTCGGGATCCGCGGCGTCGGTTCGTTTTACTACCTCTCCTTTGCGCTCGCTCACGCCTCGTTTACGGAAATCGAACTCCTCGTCGCGGCCGAGCGCCTCTGGGCGGTCGTCGGCTTGGTCGTCCTCGCCTCGATCGTCCTCCACGGGATCACCGCGAGCCCGGCGATGGCCGCCATCGACCGCCGCCGGCACGGCGACCCCGATCCCGGCCCCGACCCCGACGACCGCTGATCGAGCGATCTGCGGACCGCGAGCGGGTCAGAATCCCGGAACGCCCACCGCCTCGAACGTGACGATCTCGAGGACGGCGAGGACGTACATCACGACGAAGACGGTGAGCCAGGCCCCGAGGGTGATCAACAGGGCATCGATCCACCCGCCGGGATACCGCGAGTTGATGATCGCGAGGTAGGCGATGAACACCAGGATCGGCCCCAGCAGCGGAACCCACCCGAAGAAGAAGCCGACGACCGCCCAGACGATCGCTCCCAGCAGGGCGGTCACGATCGCGTAGGTGTAGTCCTCGACCCCCGTGACGACCCGGGCACCGACGTAGATGCCCAGCGCGCCGATCAGGAGGCTGACGACGAACACGATGATGGATGCGACGACCATGCCCAGGATCGTCCACGAGGAGTGTAAACAAGGTAGTGCTTGCAACGGCCGATATCGACCCCTTCAACGGTTCTCGCGAGGAGATGTCCACGAGCAATGACCAGTCTCGGACGGGACGAACCGGGCGGAGACGAATCGGGCAGGCAACAGCGCGACTCCGGTCGATCACGGTACGAGAAGTAGGCCGGCGCGAATTCGAACTCCTGGGGACTCGCTTCGCTCGTCCGCCGTGCTCGAATCCGCTTGGGTCCATTTACCCGCATCTCGGACTCGTCGCTGCGCTCCTCGTATCGCGGTGCGGGAAAAGTGGGCCGGCGCGAATTCGAATCGCGGTTACGGCCACCCGAAGGCCGAAGGATACCAAGCTACCCCACCGGCCCGCAGGCGGACTAACGCCCGTTGATCGTTTAACGTTTCCGGAACTGCGACCCTCGAGGACCGGGCCGCAGGCGAGGGCTATGTCTCGAGATACCGGTCGTGATGGCGACGGCAGCCGGGGTTGAACGCGGCCCCGCAGTCGGGACAGGCCTCGTCGCAGGCGAGATAGGCCTCGACGGAGAGGGTCGCGCCGCAGGCACCACAGAGCACGCCGGGCTCGCCGAACGCCGACCGGGGGATCCGCTCTCCGTCGTGGTCGGCGAGTTCCTCGTGGCAGGAAAAACAGGGGTAGTAGGTGCCACAGCAGGGAAACCGGAAGGCGATCACGTCCACCGGGTCGTCGTAGTGGGCACACCGCGTCTCGCGATCGACGGCGACGCCCCGCAGCGGGACCGAAAAGCGGTCGTCGGTCTCCGGCGGCGGGGTCGTCCGCCGGTCGCCGTCGTCGCCCTGCCCGCCGTCCCCCGCTTCCCGGTCCATCAGTACGCCGTGTAGCCGTCGGTATCCAGCCAGTTGTGCGCGACGGTGATCGCCTGGTCGGCGTGGACTCTCGTGGGGCCGATCCGGAGCCGTCGGTCGGCCCGCTCGGCGAGCAGCTCGCCCTCGCGCTCGGTGAAGTCACGGTGGTCCGAGAGGACGAAAACGGGATCCGCGGGCGGCTCGGTCTCCGCGAGCGGGTCGCCGTCCTCGTGGAGCGTGAGGAGCGGCCCCTCGCCGGCGACCGCATCGAGGGTGGCCTCGATCCCCCGCCTGTAGAGGGAGATCCCGGGGCTCGGTTCGGCGGGCATCGCGCCGATGGCCTCCTCGCGGGCGTCGAGGGCGGTCCGAACCAGGGCTGCAGTGCTTCGCTCGTCGGGGTTCAGCCGCCGCAGCTCGCTCCCGTCGAAGGTGATCGCGAGTTCGTCCCGGCAGACGACGTGGACCCGGACGTCCTCGCGGATGTCGTGGGAGACGAGCAGGGCGGCGGTGATCGACCGGCAGAGCGCGTCGAGGCGACCGGCGCCGGGGAGGTCGTCGAGCGAGAAGTCGGCGTCGGTCGGGAGTTCGTGGCCGAGGCAGACGAACTGGCGCATACCGGCATGAGGGCGGCCGGCGGGATAGGACCCTCGTTTCGCGTGCGGGTTGCATACGCATGGGGAGGCGTTTCCCCTCGCGCGGGCGGAGCCCGGCCCATGGCACGAGCCGAGCGCGGCGGGGCCCGCGAACTGTTCGCCAGGCTCGAGGGGCGAGCGTGTACGTACTGCGATGGCGACCTCGTTCGCGAGCGCTACAAGGGCGATCGGGCGGTCGTCTGTGTGGAGTGTGGGACGCCGGCAGCGCGAGCGCCGTGAGGTCGCGAGAACGGCGCGCCCCCGTCGTCAGGGCGACTGGGACGCGGATCCCGTCCCCATCTCCTCGGCGATCTCCGCGCGGGCGCCGAGGGTGACCTCGACGGTGGTTTCCTCGCCGTCGCGGTAGACCCGGACGGGCACCGTCTCGCCGGGACTCGTCTGGAGGGCGAGGACCCGCGCGAGGGCGTGGCCGTCGGGGGTCGACTCGCCGGCGAGCTCGAGAACGACGTCGCCACCGACCGGGACAGCGCTCCCGCCGCGCTGGACCTGGTTGGGCGACGGTTCGAGGACGCCGTCAGCGGGGCCGCCATCGACGACGTCGTAGACGATGACGCCGTCGGCCTCCGGGAGGTCGTTCTCCTCGGCGATCGTCGGATCGACGGGCACGTGGCTGATCCCCAGAACCGGGTGGCGGTACTCGCCCTCCTCGATCAGGGCGGGAACGACCCGGTCGGTCAGCGCCGCCGAGATCGCGAAGCCGACGTTGTCGCCGCCGGCGGCGTTGATGACGCCGACGACCTCTCCCTCTAAATCGACGAGCGGGCCGCCGCTGTTGCCGGGGTTGATCCCGGCGTCGGTCTGGACGACGTTCGGGTAGGCAAACCCCTGGCCGGGCATCTCGAGGGTGCGATCGACGCCGCTGACGATCCCCTGGCTCATCGAGCCCTCGAGCCCGAACGGGTTCCCGATCGCGAGCACCTCCTGGCCGACCCGGGGGGAATCGGTCGCGAGGCCGAGGGGCTCTGCGTCCTCGGGGACGTGATCGACCTCGAGGACGGCGAGGTCGCTGTAGCGATCCGAGCCCAGGATCTCGGTCGTCGCCCAGTCGCCGTTGGTGTAGCGGACGTCGACCTCGTCGCCGTTGACGACGACGTGTTGGTTCGTGACGACGTGGCGGTCGTCGTACAGAAAGCCCGAGCCCTGTCCCTGGCCCTGATTGCCGGTCCGTGGGTCCTCGACGCCGCCGACCTGAAGGAACGTGACCGAACCGACGACCGCTTCGTAGACCTCGTGGTAGACGTCCGCGTCCGCCGCCGGATCGGTGGCGTTCTCGCCCGCCTCCGTCGCCGTCCCGTTGGATTCCGTTCCGTTCGTCGCGGTCCCGTTCGCGTCCGTCTCGTTCGTCCCGGTGGCGGCGTCGGTCCCGTTGGTCGCGCTCCCGTTCGTTCCGTCCGTGTCGTTCGTCTCGTTTGCATCGTCCGTGTCGTTCGTCCCCGCCTGGTTCAGCGGGTTCGAACAGCCGGCGAGCGCGCTCGCAGACGCGACGCCGACGGCCGCGAGAAGCCGTCGCCGGCCGAGGTCGGGGCCCGCTCGGGGATCACTCATGGCCTCGTCGAGGGACGGGACGGACTTGAATCCTCGGCGTCGAAGGGAAAACGTGTTACCCCGCCCGTCCCGAGGACAGGCGATGACGATACTCGAGCAGGCCCGCGCGGTCGCCGGGACGGGGCCGGTCTGTGCGACCTGTCTCGGACGCCCCTTCGCCGAACGGAGCTTCGGGCTGACGAACGCCGAGCGCGGGCGGGCACTGCGGACGACGATCGCCCTGGAGGACGACGAGCCCCACGAGCCGGTCTCCCCCGTCGACTGCTGGGTCTGTGAGGGCTACTGCGCCCCGGAGGTCGCCGACGCGCTCGCCGAGGCCGTCGTCGCCGCCCTCGAGGGGTTCTCGGTCGGGAGCTACCAGGTCGGTACCCGAACGCCGCCGCTGGTCGAGGAGAACGACCGCCTCCTCCGGGAGGACGCGGGCCTCCCCGCCGACGCCGGCGACGCACTCAATCGCGACCGCAACCGCGAGGTCGGCCGCCGGGTCGGCACCCGCCTGGAGGGGGCCGACGTCGACTTCGACCGACCCGACGCCCTCGCCGTGATCGATCTCGAGGCGTTCGACCCCCGGGAGGTCATAGAGACCGGCACCGTGACGGGCCACGCCGTCGACGTCCAGGTCAACCCCGCGTTCGTCTACGGGCGCTACCGCAAGCGCGAACGCGAAATCCCCCAGACCGAGTGGCCCTGCCGGGAGTGTGGCGGCAGCGGCGTCCAGCTCGGCGACGACGGCGAGGAGCCCTGCGACCACTGCGGGGGCTCGGGCTACATGTACGACACGAGCGTCGAGCAGGTCGTCCGCCCCCACGTCGTCGAGGCGATGGACGGCGAAGCGGGCACCTTCCACGGCGCGGGCCGCGAGGACGTCGACGCCCGGATGCTCGGGGAGGGACGGCCCTTCGTCCTCGAAGTGGAACGCCCCCGTAACCGCTCGCCGGAGCTCGCGCCGGTCGAGACGGCGATCAACGAATCGGAGGTGGGCGTCGAGGTCTCCGGCCTCCGGCTCGCGAGCTACGAGACCGTCGAGCGCGTGAAAGAACACGCGGCGAGCAAGCGGTATCGGGCCGAGGTCGCCTTCGGCGAGCCGGTCGAGGAGGGCGAACTGGAGGGCGCCCTCGCCGAACTCCGGGGAACGACCGTCGCCCAGGAGACGCCCCAGCGGGTCGATCACCGCCGGGCGAGCATGGTCCGCGAGCGGACCGTCTACGACGCCGGCGGCGACCTCGAGGAGCCGACCCGGGCCGACGTCGAGATCCACGGCGAGGGGGGCCTCTACGTGAAGGAGCTGATAAGCGGCGACGACGACCGGACCGAGCCGAGCCTCGCGGGCCTGCTCGGCACCGACGCGGAGGTGACGGCCCTCGACGTCCTCGCGGTGGAAGGCGAGGACGAGCCGTTCGAACGCGAGGAGTTCTTCCTCGACGACGGCGAGTGAGTTCGGCGCCGAACACACACGGTTCGGCCGGATCGTGGAGATCATGTTCCCCCACCCCGTCCGACCTCGGTATGCACCGGCGAGCCCGGGAGTTTCGGGACCGCGTGACCGATCAGTTCGGCATCGACCTCGCGATCCACGAGTTCCCCGAGGGGACGAAGACCGCCGAGGACGCCGCGGCCGCCGTCGGCTGCGAGGTGAGGGCGATCGCCAGCGCGCTCGTCTTCGTCGCCGACGGCGATCCGATCGTGGTCGTCACCAGCGGCGCCAACCGGGCCAGCGAGGCAAAGGTGGCCGAGGAACTCGAGACCGGAGACGTGAGGATGGCCGATCCCGACACCGTCCGGGAGGCCACCGGCTACGCCATCGGGGGCGTCCCGCCGTTCGGTCACGACGGTGACGTCCCGACGCTCGTCGACGAGACGCTCCTCGCGGAAGAGGAAGTGTGGGCCGCCGCCGGCACCCCCGAGGCCGTCTTCCCGATCGACCCCGAGCGGCTGGTCGAGTTCGCGGGGGCCAGGCCCGCCGACGTGGTCGAGTAGTCCCAGGAACTCGTGGACGGTTCACCGAATCGGTTTCGCGAGGACGTCCGAGGGCGATCCTGTTCAGTGGAGGTGCCGACTGAGCGATCGGTAACGAGTAAGACTTCCGAGACTAGTCAACCCCAAAACATTAATTCGAATATATGTCTATAGCTGAGATATGGCTTCGATATCGGCCGGATACGCCAGTTACGGAATTTTTGCCTTCGGATTGCTGATGCTCGTTGCGACCATTGTGTTCTCCTCACAGACGGCACTTGCCTGTCAGTTTGACAGTGCGATTTATGATATGATCGGCATCCACCCGACGCGGAGTTCGATCGAAGGGGTCGTTCCACCCGGAACGGGTGGTCCTCTCCGAGGAGGTGGACTCATCTGGAACGATGGATGTAATGAACGCGGGAGCCCGCTTCTGCTTCCCGTATTAGGTGTAATCGGAACAATCACGGGGCTGCGTTTTATCATATGGGACGTTCACACGCAGTATTTATCTAACTGACCTCCGTGTTCTGTCGTTGATCTCTACTGGGCAGTGCGGGCAAGAGGGTGGCCATGAGAACCAGGCTCGTCCCACCCACGGCCACCGGGAGCCACAACGGTTTTGTCCCGGCCGTCCGACCGCCGAGTCATGCCGTTCGGAGCCGACGAGGCCGGCAAGGGGCCGGCGCTGGGGTCGATGTTCGCCGCGGCCCTCTACGTCGCGGACCCGAGTGCGCTCCCCGAGGGAGTCGCGGACTCGAAACGCCTGTCCCCGGAGCGCCGCGAGGAGCTCGCCGCCGCCCTTCGAGGGGACGACCGGGTCCGGATCGGCGTCGCCGAGATCACGACCGAACGGATCGACGACCCCGAGACCGACATGAACGGGCTCGCGGTCTCCGCCCACGCCGAGGCGATCGACGGGGCGCTGTCGGGGCTCGGCGGCGACGAGCCGGTCCCGGGGCTGTGTGACGCCTGCGACACCGACGCCGCCCGCTTTGCGGATCGGGTCGAGGCGGCCTGCGAGGCCGCCGTGGCGGTCGAGGCCGAACACGCCGCCGACGACGCGGACCCGGTCGTCGCCGCGGCGAGCATCGTCGCGAAGGTCTCCCGGGACGCCCACGTCGCGACTCTCGCCGAGGAGTACGGCACGGTCGGCAGCGGCTACCCGAGCGACCCGACGACCCGCGCGTACATCGAGGGCTACGTCGCCGACCACGGCGAACTGCCGCCCGCTGCCCGGGAGTCGTGGGCGACCTGCGCCGACGCGCTCGCGGCGGCCGAACAACGCGGGCTGGGGGAGTTTTGAACATGGCGGGTCATGCAAGCCTCATCTCCTTGCCGATACCGTGGTTATCCCGTCGCGTGACAGGGAGGCGACGATGAACGGCGACGACTGGGGACCGTTTCGGGCGGGCAAGTCGATCTACACGGAGATCAGCGAGGTCGTCCTCGCGGGGATCGCGATCATCGTCCCGATCGTCGTCACCGTCTACGTGCTCCAGGTGGCACTCGGGTTCGTCGCCGGCGCGCTCGGACCGATCATCGCCTTTCTGGACTTCGTCGGCATGTTCGATCTGATCGAGGCGACCGGCTTTCTTCCCCTGCTCGCCGACATCGGGCTCTACCGCTGGACGATCGACTTCCTCACCGAGATCATCGCGTTGCTCGCGCTGTTCGCGCTCATCGTCGTCATCGGTCTGATCGCCTACCACCCGTGGGGCCGGCGACTGGTCGACTTCTTCGACGTCGCCATCGAGTCGATCCCCGGGGTCGGCACCGTCTATCGGAGCTTCCGGCGGATGGGCGACATCATGCTGGACGACGACGTCGACAACTTCCAGGAGGTCAACCTGGTCGAACTCCACGGCGAGGGAACGTACGTCATCGGCTTCCGGGTGGGCGAGGCCCCTTCGGTCGTCGAGGACGCGACCGGCGACGGGTCGGTGACGATGTTCATCCCGTTCGCGCCGAACCCGGTCACTGGTGGGTTTCTCACCTACGTCTCGCCCGACCAGCTCCACGACGTCGAGATGACAGTCGAGGAGGGCGTCCGGAACATCATCACCAGCGGCGTCTCCGGCCACGAGTCCGACCAGGCCGACATCGACCTCGCGCTCGACACTCCCGTCGTCCAGGAGGTCATCGAGAACGGGCCGGATCTGACCGACTCCGGCGACGAAGCCGACGAGACGACCGACGGCCGGCGGTTCCGGACCGGGAGCGACGCGGCCAGAGACGAGCACGCCGGCGGCGACCGGGAGAACGACCGCGGGAACTGATCGCGTCCTTTATTCCGCCCCCGAGTGATCGACCGCTGTGCTCTCCGTCCTCGCTCTCCTCGCCGTCGCCGCGGTCGCGACCGCGGTCGTCTGGGTCGGCAGCAGCCGTCTCGAGGACGCCGCCGCCGACCTCGCGGTCGCCTACGGCGCGCCCGCGGTCGTCCAGGGCGCGATCATCGCCGCCGTCGGCTCGAGCATGCCCGAGCTCGCGAGCGTCCTCGTGGCGGCGGGACTCCACGGCGAGTTCGAACTCGGGATCGGCGCCATCGTCGGCTCGGCCGTGTTCAACCTGCTCGTGATCCCCGCGATCTCGGTGCTCGTCGGCGGACGCGCGGAGACGAGCCGCGACCTCGTCTTCAAGGAGTCGCTGTTCTACATGCTCGCGGTCGCGACCCTCCTGCTCACGTTCTCGCTTTCGGTGATCTACTACCCCACCGACGGTGCCCTCTCGGGGAACGTGACCCGCCCGCTCGCGCTCGTCCCCCTCGCGCTCTACGGGCTCTACCTCTACACCCAGTATCTCGAGATCTCGGAGGGGGGCATGACCCGGGACGCCTCGATCGCGCTGGGACGGACCTGGCTCCGCTTCGGAGGCGGCCTCGTGTTGATCGTCATCGGGGTCGAGGGGCTCGTCCGGGCGGCCATCGGGCTCGGCGACGCGTTCGGAACCCCCGCCTTTCTCTGGGGGATGACCGTCGTCGCCGCGGGCTCGAGCGTCCCCGACGCGTTCGTCAGCATCGTCGCGGCCCGGGAGGGCCGGCCGACGGTGAGCCTGGCGAACGTGCTCGGGAGCAACGTCTTCGACCTGCTGGTGGCGATCCCCGTCGGGGTGCTCGTCGCCGGCTCGTTCCCGATCGCCTTCCCCAACGTCGTCCCGATGATGGCCTTCCTGGTCGGGGCGACCATCGCCTTCTTCGTCATCGCGCGCACCGAGATGGCGCTCTCCCGGCGGGAGGCCTGGCTGTTGCTCGTCCTCTACGCTTGCTTCGTCGTCTGGCTCGTCGTCGAGAGCGTCGGCCTCACGGGCGTGCTCCCCGAGACCGGGTAGGGTGGAGCCAGCACGCCCGTCACTCCTCGTCCTCGTCCTTCCACTCGCCCGGGTTCACGTCGTGGTACTCGCCTTTTGCCTGCCGGGGGGTCGGCCAGACCGTCACTCCCAGGAGCGCGAGGTAGTAGCCGAGGACGACCGCGACGACGACAGTTCCCGGGATCCCCGGGACCGAGGCCGTCTCGAGCCAGTCTTCCCCCGAGACGAAGACCGTGATCCGGAAGATCCACGCGACCAGCAGGACGCTCTGGAGGGGGAAGTACACCCGCCGCAGGCGCCGGGTCATCGCCTCCCGCCTCGAGACCTTCAGCGTCGGCTTCCGGAGGTCGTCGGCGATCGCCCGGCGCCACTCCTGGTGGACCGCCCCGTCGGGATCGAAGGCGTTGGCGAAGACGTTCTCCTCGATCAGACGGACCCGCGCCCGCGTCGCGTCGTACGACCGGTATCGCCGGAGGTCGAAGGCCAGAAGGATCGACAGCGCGAGCATCCCGATCAGCAGGAAGTACGGCGGGCTGTCGGGGGTCGCAAACGACAGCGCGAGGACGGCGGCGAGCAGGCCGATCGCCCAGTCGACGGTGAGGTCGAGCCGGCTGACCCCCGTCGACATCTGGCCGACCTCGCCGCGGTAGTAGTGGGGGAGCAAGGAGAGGAAGTCCGAGGACTCCCGCCCGGCCTCGGCGGCCACCTCGCGTCCCTCCTCGCGTTCGGGGTCGAACGAGTCGTCGTCGGGTCCCATGCCACGAGTAGGGTTCCAGCGGATAAAACACGCCTCGTCGCCGGGCGTGACGTCCCGGTTTCGGCGACGGTCGGGGGCGAGAGCCAGTGGCGCCGCGACGCCGGCGGGCTACTCCCCGGTCAGCAGGTATCGCAGGATGTCGCCGTAGGCCGGACGGGTGACGAAGACGCCGATCAACACCCCGAGGATGGTGATGATCGCGAACCCGCGCAGATCGCCGAGGCTGAGGACGGCGAGGGGCGCCATCGCGATGATCGTCGTCGCGGCGGCGGCCCCGATCACCCAGAACGCCTTCCTGAAGCGGGAGGCGAACACCCGCCGGGAGTTGACGTCGCCTTCCTCCATCACCTCGTCGGCGATGATGATGAGGTCGTCGACGCCGGTGCCGACGACCGCGATGAAGCCGGCGACGTGGGAGAGATCCAGGGGCATCCGGATCGCCGCCGCGAAGCCGAGCAGGATCACCACCTCCGCGAGCGCGGTCACGACCATCGGCCCCGCGACCCGCCGGTCGGCGTAGCGGAGGTAGACGACGCCGCTCACCGTCAGTACCGAGAGGACGCCCGTGACCAGCGAGAACAGCTTGAACTGCTCTGCGAGGGCGGGCTCGACCGAGAACGTCCGGTCGTTCTCGAAGTCGAGGGGTGCCCGCAGGCTCCCCGCCCGGAGGTTGACCGACAGCGCCTGGGCCTCGGTCTGGGAGGGTGCGAGCATGACGAACTGGGGGTCCTCGACCCACTCGCCGCTTCGCATCGGCCCCGCGAGATCGGGACCCATGCTGTGGGCGTCGACGACCTCGCCGTCGACGATGGTCAGCAGACAGTAGTTTTGCCCGTCGGTTCCGGGCTCGCCGAAGCCACACTGGCCGACCCCCGGACCCGTGAAGCCGTACTCGTTCATCGCGGCCTGGAACTCCGGAGCCGCCTCCTCGGAGACGCTCACCGGGACGTGGTGGCCGTTCTGCTCGTTGTACGCCGCCGGATCGACGCCCGCGAAGTCGCCCTGCTCGAGGACGGTCTCGTTGGTCTGGCCGCCCTCGCCGTCGGGGTAGTGAGCCCGGACCTCGACGATCCCGCGCTCGGAGAGCAGGGTTCGAAGCTCCGCGGGCGTGCGGTCGGGGACCTCGGTGACGATGTAGTACTGGCCGTTGGGGGCCGACGACTGGGAGACCCGCCCGCCCGAGAGGCCGGCCTCGTTGATCTTCGTCTCTATCGTCCGGATGATCGAGTCCCGGGTCGACTGGGTGACGCCGTCGCGGACGTCGCCTTCCGTCGCGTCGACGCCGGCCGCCCGGAGGGCCGCGGCGAACTCCTCGTGGGAGACGTCGTCGACGAACAGCTCGGCGGTGTGAAAGCCGCTGTCCTGGTGGAACTGGACGCTGACGTTCGCGGAGTCGACCCCGAGTTCATCCTCGAGGGTCGCCTCGACCTCGCCCGCCCGGTCGGGTTCGATCTCCAACTCCTCGGCGGTGGTGCCGACGACCGGGGCGCTGATACGGGTGCCGCCGTCGAGCCCGAGCCCGTAGGCGAGGTTCGTCGGGCTCGCCCCGGCGTCGGCGCTCTCGTTCCCGCCGCCGGCGAACTCGTCCTGGGGGAGGAGCCCGCCGGGGACGAACAGCGCTACGAGGGCGACGCCCACGAGGATCACGAGGAGGATGACCCGCCAGTGGGCCCCGACGACCGATCGAAGGCCCATCAGCGGGCCACCCCCTCGTGGACGTACCACCGCAGGAGGCTCAGGTTCAGCAGGTAGGTGTTCAGCAGGTCGGCCGCCAGCCCGACGAAGAGGATCAGTCCAATCGAGGAAAGCAGGTCGATGCCGAAGGCGGTCGCGGCGACGGCCATCACCGCCATCGCGGCCATCGAGGTCACGGTCATCGTCACCCCGGTTCGCATCGCCCGGTGGACGCTCTCGGTGAAGTCGCCGCCCCGCCGGAGCACCGAGTTGTTGAGCAGGATGTCGGAGTCGACGGAGTAGCCGATCAGCATCAGGAGTGCGGCGACGGTGCCGAGCGAGAGCGGGATTCCGACGAGGTTCATCACCGCAAGCGGGATCACGATGTCCGAAAACGCCGAGACTACGATGGCGACGCTCGGGACGAACGTCCGAAAGAGCGCGAACGCGAGGACGCTCATGCCGACGAAGGCGGCACCCACCCCCAAAAGTGCGGTCCGCTGGGCCTGAGCACCGAAGGCAGCCGACGTCGACGTTACCGACTGGACGACCTCCCCGTCGCCCGCCGGCTCCAGGTTGGCCGCGGCCTGCTCGCTCAGGGCGGACTCGTCGGTCGAGGCGAACTGGACGATGTAGCGGTCGTCCTCGGCCTGGACGGCCTGGACCGACTCGGGTTCGGCGTCGAACGCCGCGGGGATCTCGGCGCGGTCGCTGGCGGTGTCGACGGTCAGCTCGGTTCCGCCGGCGAACTCGATGCCCATCGCGACGGGCGCGCCGGTCAGCAGGTACCAGCCCAGCAGTATCGCGAGCGCGAGGGCCAACACCGCGAGCGGAACCGCCGCGAGCTGGCGGTCGGAGTAGGGCGTGTAATCGATCTCCGGGACGTCGAAGCCCCCCATCGTCCGCACGTCGAACGGGCCCCAGGTAAGCCTTCTCACTTCCGCCAGCGGGCGCCGACCACGACGCGGCTCCACGGGTGGGCGGGAGAGCTTTCCCCCTTGAGGTCGTTCATCGAGTATGGCTCGAGGGACCGACCGACACGGCGGAGCGAGCGAGGAACCGACCGCGGAGGCCGACCGGATCGTCGTCTCCTACCCGGCGGACCTCTCGGAGTGGGGCCGCTCCCGGCTCGAGGAACCCTCGTTTCTGGCGTGGCTCGGAAAGACCCACGACGCGGCCGCGGCGGGCGACGTCTGGGAGGAGTTCGTCGACGTCGGTTGCTGTGGCTCGACGCTCGACGTCCCCCTCCGCGTCGAGGGGATCGAGGGCGGCTCGCGGATCGGCGAGGACACCGAGATCGAGTACGCCGTCCGGGAGGCCTGCGGGATCGAGGGGAGCTGGCAGGTCCAGAGCGAGGGCGCTCCCGAGAGCTAACGACGGTCGGCCGACTACTCGTCGGCTCCATCGGCGCCGTCGGCACTCGGCGACCGCGTATGGGAGTCGGGTTCGAAGCCGTCGCCACGGTCGACGCCTCCCGTCTCCACGTGCTCCCGTCGTTCGCTCGTCGGTGGGCCGTAGCGTGCCGGCGGCCGCTCCCACCGGAGCCGCGGACGCCCCTCGGACGCCGGCTCCACCCGCCGAACCGGCGTCTCCACGTAGAGCTCGACGAGGAACTCCGCCTCGAGGGACTCGAGGCTGACCGGCCCCTCGCGGGCGCGTTCCGTCCGCTCGAGAAACGCCCGTAGCTCCGCCGAGATCGGGTCCTCGGACTCGATCTCCAGGTCGTCGTGGATGACGGCCGCGGTCCCGTCGCCGTCGATGACGTGTAGCTTCATCGATTCCTCTCGGTGCTCCTCGGGACGGATGCCCACGTGTCCTCCGGCACCTATCGTGGAAGACGCCGCCGGGACCCGTCTCGCTACCGGGATACAGCGAGCGTCTCGACAAAAGCGTGTCCCAATTTCTCGCCCCGAATCCGTAGAAAGAAGGGGCGGCATCCAAACGTTCACTCCGTCTCGCTCCGGGTCGATCGCGTCGATCGCGTCGAACGCGTCGAACGCGTCGAGAGTCCTCGAGGGGGGCACCCCACTGACGCGGCCGCCGGCCGTCGCGACCGGGGCGGAGTATTAGTCCCCGCGGGCCGTCCGTGGTCCATGGCCGAACGGGTCGAACTCTCCGACTGGGTGGAACTGACCGCACAACTGCGCCGGTTCGCCGACGGCGCGGAGACGACCGTCGACGACGACCGGATCCGGATCGAGTTCGGATCGGCCCACGTCGAGATCGGGCGGGAGGGGCGCGTCGAGACGGGGATGCCCCTCCACGGGTTCGAGCGGGAGGGCGACGCCGAGTTCGTCGTCGACCACGAGGCGGGCACGCTCACCGTCGAGGGCGAGACCACGAGCTACACGTTCAGACGGCCCTAGAGGTACTCCCGGAGGTACTCGTCGTCGTGGAGGGCCTCAGGAAGCGACTCGAACCACCGGGCCGCCTCGATCTCGTCCTCGGCGACGCCCAGTTCCGAGGGATCGGGGATCTCGCCGCTCGCGCGGGCCGAATAGACGACGAACCGTGCCGAGAACCGCTCCCGGCCGTCGTCCGCCGAGACGTAGCGCTGGTCGAGGACGACGAGCGGCGAGCCGACGGTCCCCTCGAGTCCGGTCTCCTCGCGTAGCTCCCGGCGGGCCGCGGCCGCCGGCGGTTCGCCGGGCTCGACGCTCCCGCCGGGGAGAAACCAGCCGTCGGTCCAGGCGTTCCTGACGAGCGCGATCCGCCCGTCGGGGTCGAGGACTCGCGTCGCGGCCGCGAGCGCGGTTCCCTCGAGGGCCCACTCCCGGAGGTCGTGGAGTTTGGACTCGGGGAGCCTGAGAGTCTGTGGCTCGCGCGGGACCTCCGGTGGAAACCGATCCATCAGTCGGGTGAATCAGTCCGGCAGGTAGCGCACGCTGACGACGCCCTCCCCCTCCTCGGCCGACCGCCGCACCTCGACCCGGACGGCCTCGAGACGGGCCGCCCGCGCGACCGTCTCCGTGTCCTCGAGGACGTCCTCGGCGGCGGCCTCGACCTCGCCGGGCGGGACCGGGAGAACGTGGATCTCGCCGGTTCCCGCCCGCTCGATCCGGGCGACGTCGCCGACGTCGGTCCCGGCGGCGACCTCCTGCTCCTGGGTGGTGGGTGCCAGATCGCTGTCGACGACCTCGACGGTCCGGCGATCCTCGATCTCGGCCACCTCCCAGGTGACCTCCATCGGCGGTTCGGGCGCGAGGGTCGCCTCGAGGACGTCGCCCGTCTCGAGGTCGGGGTTCGCAGAGAGGGTGTGGAGCTGTGCGGTTTCTACATCCCGGACGATGGCGCTGTCGGGGTCGGCCTCGGTGACGATGAAGGTCCCGCTCCGTTCGCTCATGGGCGGGAGGAGGCGAGCCGCGGGCTTCGGGCTTTCGTTAGCGCGAGCGCAGGTGGACGGCGTAGATCGCGAGTGCCGCGACGACCGGCAACAGGAGGCCGACGGGGGCGGGGAGGGCGTACAGCGCCTCCAACAGGGCGCCGCCCGTCCCGTCGGTCCCGACCTGCTGGGCGGGTGGCGTCGAGACGATCAGGGCGACGTACACCGACGCGGCGAACGCGAAGCCCGAAACCGCGAGCCGGCGGTCGTAGGTCGCGTCCGCCCCCCTATCGCGGTCGCCGCTGCCCCGACGATGCCGGCGAGCGACGAACAGCACCGGGGCGACGAGGGGGCCGACGACGAGCAGGGCGACGACGACGAAGAACGCGCGCATGAGCGAGATCGTCCCGCCGGAGGCGGCGGCCGTGTCCGCGATGAGGACGACCAGTGCGAGCGCGAAGATCACCGCAACGCCGGCGGCCAGCAGCCCGCCCACTGCCGCGTAGAGCTTGAACAGGAGGGAGCCGCTCCGGCGGAAGGCGTAGGGGAAGGCGCCGAGCAACCCGCTGTAGGACCGGTCGTCGGCCGCGTTTGCCATTGCCGAGGGTACGGCGGCCGGCGGAATAAGCGGTGCGGTCGGCGGATGGCGGAGCACGACGGGCCCGACGGACGACGTACGGCGACGGCTCACGACGGAACGCCTTTGGCCCCGGCGGTCGGGGCAGGCGTATGGAGATAGACGTCGGCAACGCGCTCGCGTCGGTCGCCTCGCCGGGGGTCTCGCGGGACTCGCTGGAACGCCTCGACGAGCGCGTCGCGCGGGCCCACGAACGCATCGAGGCCGGGCGCGCCGAGGGCGAACACGGCTACGCCGCCCTCGAGCTCCCCGTCGAGACCGACCCCGAGCCGATCCACGGCGCCGTCGACTCGTTGGAGATCGATCCCGAGGCGCTCGTCACGGTCGGCATCGGCGGCAGCGCCCTCGGCGCGAAGACGCTCGTCGACGCCCTCGGCTCCGGCGAGGTCGAGACGGTCTTTCTGGACAACGTCGATCCCGACTGGGTCTCCCGGCGGCTCGCCAACCTCCCCCTCGAGCGTACCGCCGTCAACGTCGTCTCCCGGTCGGGAACGACCGCCGAGACGCTCGCGAACTTCCTCGTCGTCAGGGAGGCCATGGAGGAGACGGGCGTGGACTGGACCGACCGGACCGTGGTGACGACCGGCGAGTCGGGCCCGCTGGCCGAACTCGCCGACGGCCACGACCTCCCGAAACTCGCGGTCCCCGACGGAGTTCCGGGCCGGTTCTCGGCGCTCTCTCCGGTCGGGCTGTTCGCGCCCGCAGTCTGTGGCCACGACATCGAGGCGATCCTCGACGGTGCTCGCGCAGAACGCGAGACGCTCTCGGGATCGCTCTTTTCCTGTCCGGCCTACGCCTACGGCGCGACGACCTACGCCCTCGAGACGCGCGGGGCGTCGGTCAACGCGATGATGCCCTATGCTGAGTCCTTAGAGACCTTCGCCGAGTGGTTCGCCCAGCTGTGGGCCGAGAGCCTCGGCAAGGACGGGCTGGGCCAGGCGCCCGTCCGGGCGCTTGGCGCGACCGACCAGCACTCCCAGCTCCAGCGCTATCGCGCGGGTCCCCGCGACACCCTCGTCACGTTCGTCACCCCCCGGGAACGCGGGGAACGAGAGATCCCCGACGCGGGGATCGAGGACCTGGACTACCTCTCGGGTGCGGGTCTCGAGGAGCTGATCGACGCCGAGTTCGAGGCGACCGAGGCGAGCCTCGCGGCCGCGGGCCGGCCGACCGTCCGCCTCGAGATCGACTCGGTAGACGCCCGCTCGGTCGGCGGCCTGCTCTACGGGATGGAGGCGGCCTGCGTGCTCGCGGGCGAACTCGCGGGCATCTCCGCGTTCGACCAGCCCGCCGTCGAGTGGGCCAAACGCGCGACCCGCGGCCTGCTCGGCGGCGGCGAGTTCGCCGAGAGCGAGGCGGTCGCCGAGAAGACCGAACTGCGGATCGGCGGCCCGTCGGGCGCGTCGATGCGGTGACGCTTTGGGGGCGGAGCCGAAGGGAGAGGTATGACCGAACGGGTGGAGAGTGCGGGTGGCGTCGGCAGCGACCGGGTCGTCCCGGCCGTCGGGACGGTGCTGGCGGGGCTCGCGCTCGTGGGCCTGCTCTCGCCGGTGACCCGGAGCGGGGTCGACGCGCTCGCGGTGTTTGCGGCGGCCGGCCTCGCCGCCGCGGCCGTCGGCGCGTTCGTGCTCCGTCGCCACGGCGCCATCGGGAAGCGGCCGGCCGGGATCGTCGCCGCGGCCGCGAGCCTCGGCGCACTCTTGCTCGCGGGCTACGCGCTGAACCGGGGGCTGGTCGGGCCGGTCGGGTTCGGGCCGGTGTCGGTGCCGACGGTCGTCGTCGCCGTCCTCGCCGCCGGCGGCGCGCTGGCGCTCGGGGTCGCCGAGGCCGTCGGCCTCGGGGATCGCGAGGTCCTCACGCGGACGCGCCTCGCCATGGGTTTGGGGGTCGTCGGCGCGGTCGGCCTCCTCGCGGCGTACGCGGCGACCTTCGTCGTCGCCGTCCCGGCGATAGTCGTCCTCGGGACGTTCTCACAGACCGAGGAGATCGTCCTCTCGCAGCTCGGAATGGCCGTCGGCACCGGCGCGGTCGCCGTCGCCTACCTCCGGCTCACCGACCGGCCGTTGTCGTTTCTCGACGTTCGGGTCCCCTCCCTGCGGGACGTCGGCTGGACGGTCGGCGGGCTTGTCGCCCTCGTCGCCGTGTTGCTCGCGATCAGCGCGCTGATGAGCGTCGTCGGCGCCGAGCAATCGACGCACTCGACGGCCGAGGCAGCGGCCGAGAACCCCGAGATCCTCCTCGTGCTCATCCCCGCCGCCGTCCTCGTCATCGGCCCCTTCGAGGAGCTGCTCTACCGAAACGTCATCCAGAAGTCGCTGTACGGCGAGTTCTCGCGGGCCGGCAGCGTCGTCGTCGGCAGCGTCCTCTTCGCGGTCGTCCACGTCATTAGCTACAACACTGCCACGGTCGGCGCCGTGATCGCGAGCCTCGCGGTCGTCTTCGGGCTCTCGATCGTGCTCGGGGCCCTCTACGAGCGAACCGAGAACCTCGTCGTGCCCGCGCTGGTCCACGGGCTCTACAACGCGATCGTCTTCGCGAACCTCTACGTCACGTACGCGTGAGCGGGGCTCGGGGGCCACGACGGGTCGATAGAACGGATCGTCAGGACGGGTTCTTCCGGGCGAGCTCCGAGCCACAGATCGGACACCGCTCTTTCTCCTCGTCGAACTCCCGGCCACAGCCCTGACACTGGAAGCGCCAGTCGCGCTGTTCCTCGATCCCCTCGCGGGCGATCACCTCGACGTCCACGTTCAGCTTCTCGGCGACGTTCTGCATCGCGTAGTCGTCGGTGACGAGGACGGCGTCGAGTTCGAAGGCGGCGGCGACGAGTCTGACGTCGGTCTCCGAAAGCTCCGCTAAGTCGCCCGATTCCTTTGCGGCCCGCCGGACGGTCTCGAAGGTGTCGTCGTCGGGAATGTGGACGTACATCCCCGACCCCTCCATGGCGTCGTAACGGTAGGCGCTCTCGTCGGTCAGCTCCTCGCGGACCATCGGGATCGTCGCCGTCCGCTCGGTGGTGTGAAAGTCGTGGATGAACGCCGAGGAGTCGAGGACGTGCATGACCTCAGCGCTGGACGACGATGTAGTCTTTGACCGCACGGACCCGATCGATCGGGACGTAGAAGCGACCGGTGTCGTCCTGCTCGAAGTCGACGGATCGAGTGGCCACGTCGTCGTCGGGTTCGACGACGAGGTCGTGGAGCTTCCCCGAGTGCGTATCGACCGTGATGTTGTACAGCATCCCCAGTTCGGTGCCGTCCGAGCCCATGACGAGACGCCCGAACAGGTTCTCCGCGAGTACGTCGCTCATACCTCCCCTTCTGACTTATGACTATTAAACGCCACGGGGCCGCCGGGCCAGACGATGGGTTTAACTGTCGCCCCGGGGACCACACTACCAGTCCCTTCTCGGGTGGTCACCATGTCGGATACCGATACAGAGACGGACGCTCATACACCCTCCCTCAGAACGCCGATCGTCGCCGTGCTCGGCCACGTCGACCACGGCAAGACGAGCCTGCTGGACAAGGTCCGGGGTTCGGCGGTCATCGAGGGCGAAGCCGGCGCGATCACCCAACACATCGGCGCGACCGCGGTGCCCCTCGAGGTCATCTCCGAGATCGCGGGCGACCTCGTCGAGCCCGACGACTTCGACCTCCCCGGACTCCTGTTCATCGACACGCCGGGCCACCACTCGTTTACTACCCTGCGATCGCGGGGCGGCGCGCTCGCGGACATCGCGATCCTGGTGGTCGACGTCAACGACGGCTTCCAGCCCCAGACCCGCGAGGCCCTCGAGATCCTCCAGCGCTCGGAGACCCCCTTCATCGTCGCGGCGAACAAGGTCGACACCGTCCCGGGCTGGAACGCCAACGAGGACACCCCGATCCAGAGCACCTACGACCAGCAATCCGAGCGCGTCCAGGGCGCCGTCGACACCGCCCTCTACGAGATCATCGGCCAGCTTTCGGAGGCGGGGTTCTCCGCGGACCTCTACTGGCGGGTCCAGAACTTCCAACGCAACGTCGGCGTCGTCCCCGTGTCGGCGATGACCGGCGAGGGGGTGCCGGACCTGCTGGCGGTGATGATGGGGCTCTCCCAGCGCTACATGAAAGCGGAGATGGAGATCGATGTCGCCGGTCCCGGCGTCGGCACCGTGTTGGAAGTAAAGGAGGAGAAAGGGTTCGGGACGACGATCGACACCGTCCTCTACGACGGAACGATCCGGGCCGACGACCGCCTCGTCGTCGGCGGAACCAACGACCCGATCGTCACCGACGTCCGGGCCTTGCTCCAGCCCCGCCCGCTCGCCGAGATCCGTACCGAGAGCCGCTTCGAGCGCGTCGATGAGGTCTCTGCGGCCTCGGGGATCAAGATCGCCGCGCCCGACCTCGGCGATGCGATGGCCGGCGCGCCCGTCCGAGTGGTCAGAGACCGTCCCGTCGAGGACGTGATCGCCGAAGTCAGGGCCGAACTCGCCGACATCGCCGTCGACACCGCCGATGAGGGCGTCGTCGTCAAGGCCGACACCCTCGGCAGTCTCGAGGCGATGGCCGACGCCCTGGCCGACGCCGAGGTCCCCATCGTCCGCGCGGAGGTCGGCGACGTCGCCCCCCGGGACGTCTCGGTCGCCTCGACGGCCGACGACGCGAACGAACGCGTCATCCTCGGCTTCAACGTCGACGTGCTGGACGACGCCGAGCGCCGCGCCGAGATCGACGACGTTCGCCTGTTTACCGACGACGTCATCTACCAGCTGATCGAGGGCTACGAGCGGTTCGTCGAGGAGCGCGAACGCGCCCAGCAGGACACGGTCCTCGAGTCGATCACTCGACCCGCCCGCTTCCGGATCCTCCCCGATCACGTCTTCCGCCAGAACGACCCCGCGGTCGTCGGCGTCGAGGTCGGCTCGGGCACGATCCGGACCAACGCCGTTGTCGCCGCCTTCGAGGGCAACGAGACCGATCGCGTCGGCCAGATCAAGGGCATCCAGGAACAGGGCGAGGACGTCGAGGAGGCCCGCGCGGGCGAGCGGGTGAGCGTCGCCATCGACGGCCCCACCGTCGGCCGCGACATCGAGGAGGACGACGAGCTCTGGATCGAACTCCCCGAGAAACACGCGAAGATCTTAGAACAGGAACTCGCCGACGAGATACCCGCCGACGAACTCGAGGCGCTCAACATGTACTTGGAGCGCCGCCGGAAACGCGACCCCTTCTGGGGGAAGTAGCTCC
Source organism: Saliphagus infecundisoli (assembly GCF_020177375.1). Classification (GTDB taxonomy): domain Archaea; phylum Halobacteriota; class Halobacteria; order Halobacteriales; family Natrialbaceae; genus Saliphagus; species Saliphagus infecundisoli. The sequence continues at coordinate 240,043 of NZ_JAIWHV010000002.1, forward strand.
TCGCTCGGAGAACACCCGCTACTCGGTCACGGTGAACTCGCTGCCGATTCCGAGATCGGTGTCCTCCCTGCCCTCCGGCGAACTGACGCTCCAGTAGACGAACCGGTACGTGCCCGGTTCGAGGAGCTCACAGACCGCGTACGGCGTTTCGCCGAGCGTCGGCTTCGCCATCCCCTCCCGGGTCAGCGTCAGCGACCACTCGAACCACGCGGTCGGCGGGGACGACTCCGGCTTTATCGAGCCCATATCCATCCAAGTCTCGAGGGCCGAATTCACCCGATAGATGGATTCCCAGCCGTCGTCGGTCTCCCGTTCGACGGTGAACTTCTCGCCGGTTCCGAACCGGGAGTTGTCGTCTCCCTCCAGCCATCGAAGCGTCGCCGTGATCTCCTCGCCGAGCGCGACGGGGTCGGGAGAGGCCTCGAGTTCGAACGTCTCGCCGGTGTCGTACTCGAGCCGTCCGTACTCGACCTCCTCGAACTTCCCCGAGAGGGGAACGAGACTCTCGCCACACGACGGCGGCTCCCGGAGCTCCATTCCGCTGTCCTCCGGGGAGTTTATCCTGGGACTCCCGTGCCAGCCGATCGTCTCGTTCGAGTCGCCGGAGTCCGTGGAATCGGTGGAATCGGTAGACCCGTTCGAGTCGTTCGATTCGGTAGAGCTGTTCGAGTCGGTGGATTCCGTGGATCCATCGGATTCGGTAGAACCGTTCGATTCCGTGGATTCGTCGGAGTCAGTCGAGTCGCCGTCTCTCTCGTCGCTCCCGCCGGGATCGGAGTCGCCATCGCTCAGACAGCCCGCGAGGACGAGTCCCGTACCCGCTCCGACCGTCGAAACGAACGCGCGCCGGTCCATACCCGTCCTTGACCGTCACCCAAAGAAAAACGTGGGTAACGTGAAACGTTCTTTTCACCCAAACCCGAGTGGCGTAGCCGATAGGGATCGACCGTCTACCGCGCGGTCGGCTCGACGCCGTCGCCGATGGCCTGTTTGACCTGGAGGGCTGCGCTCGCGGCCAGCCCGCGGGCGACCTCCGAGCGTTCGTCGGCCGCGATCATCTCGTCGTCGATGGCCGCCTCCACGTCGGGCGTAAAGCCCGCGCTGACGGGGTGGCCGACCGGCGGGCGGACGGCGACGCGGACCTGTGGGCCGGTCGCGCCGTCGGCAACGTCGCCCTGGACGACGTACTCGTCGGGGAGGAACTCCCGGGTTAGGGCGGCGATCCGGGAGACGTCCCGGTTGAGGGCGCGTTTCTGCTCGCCGGACAGCTCGGCGACGTCCTCGGCCGCCCGTTCCCCGGCGTTCGTGACACCCGGCAGCCCACCGTACGGCGTGTTTCCGTTCATGAGAACTCGCTATCCACACAAGGGGCCGCCCGAGCAAAAAGCGTTCGGCTCCCGCCGTGACCGGTTCGCATACCCGAGCGGCCGGCTCCCGAGATCGGAACCGACGGCGGCGGCCCGCTCCTACAGGATCGGCTCGCTCTCGCCGTAAATCGCGAGGACGACCGCGGAGGTGTACGTCCCCGACTCCGCACTCGCGGTCTCGACGCGATCATCGGGCTCGCCCAGATCCCACTCCCGAAGGTCGCCGCCGGCCTCGAGACCCTCCCGGACCCGGCGGCGGACGTCGTCGGCGTCGGCCTCGCCCGCGGCCTCGTAGAACAGCCCCGGGCCCGTCTCGCCCTCCCGGACCCAGCCGAGTGCGGCGCTCGCTCGGCCCGGCCCGGCGACGGTCGCCCGCGCCTCGACGACGGTCAGTTTCTCGCCCACCGGTCCGAGATCCGGGGCGGTTCCGACCGCCCGAACCTCGGCGTCCTCGGGGATCACCGAGGAGACGGGGACCAGGTTGTAGTTGCAGATCCCCGCCGCCGCGAGCGCCGCGTCGTAGGCGGCCATCTCCGTCGGCGCTGACGCCGACCCCCGGACGATCCGAATCGTTCCCATTGGCGGGGGTCGGGGATCGGCGGCGTAAGGGCTTGCGATCCGTGGACGACCTGCGCGATCAGGGTGGCGGTCGGTGGCCGTGAGCGGAGCCTGAAGAACTGAAGGCTCCGCGATCCAACGAAAGAGCAAGCTCTTTCGAGCATCGCGAAACCGAAGGTTTCGCTCAACGGGAAAGGGCAGGCGTCCTATCGATACTCACCGCGAGCGACTGCAAGGAGCGAGCGGGCCGACGACCGATGTGGCGCGAACGAAGTGAGCGAAACGGAGAGAGGAGTGCTTTTCATCAACGCTAAGCGGAATCGGAGATTCCGCGAGGTCCGAAAGAACGCGAATCGCGCTCTTTCGAGATTTTGCCGAGTGCGGTCGCCTGAGTGATTAGCGCAATGGATGAATACGCATCACAGGCTCCAGCTCAAAGCGCTTCTCACCACGAGTGGATTTCCCGATTAAACAAGCCTCCGAGCGTCGCTGAGAACTAGATCGCCACGTTCCTTCTGGATATTCAGGTGTTGCAGTGACCACTCTGCGACCGCACGCAGCGCAAAAGGTTGGTCGTCTATTGGTAGAAGTAGCCCGCCGCGGGCACGACGTCGCTCCCGTCGTCGTCCTCGATCTTCTCGATGGCGGCCTCGAAGTCGCCGGTCTCGACGGTGGTCCGGTCGTCCCGGATCGCGAACATCCCGGCCTCGGTCGTCAGACTCTCGATCTCGGCGCCGCTGTAGCCGTCGGTTTCGGCGGCGAGGGCAGCGAAGTCGACGTCCTCGGCGACTTCCATCCCGCGGGTGTGGATCTCGAAGATCCGCTCGCGGCCCGCCTCGTCGGGTTCGGGGACCTCGATGAGGCGGTCGAAGCGGCCCGGTCGGAGGATCGCGCGATCGAGCATATCGAAGCGGTTGGTCGCGGCGATGATCCGGACCTCGCCGCGGGCCTCGAAGCCGTCCATCTCGGAGAGCAGTTGCATCATCGTCCGCTGGACCTCGGCGTCTCCGGAGGTTTTGGACTCGGTTCGGGTCGCGGCGATGGCGTCGATCTCGTCGATGAAGATGATGGCGGGCTCTCGTTCGCGGGCCATCTCGAAGAGGTCCCGGACGAGCCGGGAGCCCTCGCCGATGAACTTCCGGACGAGTTCCGAGCCGGCCATCTTGATGAAGGTGGCGTCGGTCTTGTTCGCGACCGCTTTGGCGAGCATCGTCTTCCCGGTACCCGGCGGGCCGTAGAGGAGCACTCCCGAGGGCGGGTCGATTCCGACCTCCTCGAAGACCTCGGGCTGGGAGAGGGGCTGTTCGACGGCCTCGCGGACGTCTCGGACCTGCTCGTCGATGCCGCCGATCTCCTCGTAGCCGACCTCGGGGCTCTCGGTGATCTCCATCGCCTGGGCCCGCGCGTCGGTCTCGGCGTTGAGCACCGTCTGGATGCCAAAGGAGTCGTCGACGGCGACCCGGTCGCCGGCGTCCAAGCGCTCGTAGGTCCGCGGGGCGGCCTCGGTCAGCACCTCCTGATTGTTGCCGTGTTGTTTGACGACGACCTCGCCGTCGTCGAACGTGTCCTCGACGGTCGCGACGTACAGCGAGGAGCTCTTCAGGGCCTTGTTCTCGCGTTCGACGCGGTCTGCCTCCTCCTGGAGTTGCTCGCGGCGCTCGGTCGCGGCCTCGAGCTGGTCGTCGAGTTCGGCGTTGACCTCGGCGATCTCGTAGAAGTGAGAGCGAAGCGCCTCGAGTCGTTTGTCGTCGGGTAGCTCCGGATCGATCTCGCGCGTCGGTCGATCGGGAAGCGACGGGCTTCGGGACATCCTGTTGTACACCGGTAAGTCGTGGACCGTAAATGTGCCTTTGGGTCCCGACCGTTTTCTCGGGCTTCGACCGAATCGCGGGTCTGACGGCCGAACGCGCGAGTAATCCTCGCTTACGCGTCCAGCAACGACTCGAGGTCGGCGATCCGGTCCTCGTAGCTCCCGATCGCGCGCTCGATCGGCTCGGCGGAGTCCATGTCGACGCCCGCGATCCGGAGGAGCTCGAGGGGGTACTCCCTGGACCCGCTTCGGAGGAACTCGCGGTAGTCGGCCGCCCGCGCCTCGCCGTCCTCCTCGATACCGTCGGCGATGGCGAGCGCCGCGACGATCCCGGTCGAGTACTGGTAGACGTAAAAGGCCCGGTAGAAGTGGGGGATCCGCATCCACTCGCGGGCGATCCGGTCGTCTACCGCCGCGGGTTCGTAGTAGCGGCCCTTGAGGTCGCCGTAGAGCTCGTCCAGACGGTCGGCAGTCAGCGCCTCCCCTTCCTCCTCTAACCGGTGGGTCTCGTGTTCGAACTCGGCGAACAGCGTCTGGCGGAACAGCGTCGAGCGCACCCGTTCGAGGAACTCGTTGACGACGTGGCGCCGGAACGCCTCGTCCTCGACGGTCGAAAGCAGGTGGTTGGTGAGCAGCGCCTCGTTGACCGTGCTCGCGACCTCGGCGACGAAGATCTCGTAGCCCGAGTAGACGTAGGGCTGGCTCTCGGAGGCGAGTTCGGAGTGCATCGAGTGGCCCAGTTCGTGGGCCAGGGTGTACATCGAGGAGACGTCGTCCTGGTAGTTCATCAGGATGAACGGCTGGGTGTCGTACGTCCCACCCGAGTACGCGCCCGATCGTTTGCCCTCGTTCTCGTAGACGTCGACCCACCGGGAGTCGAGACCCTCGGCGACCCGGGACTGGTACTCCTCGCCCAGCGGCGCGACCGCCTCGACGACGTGGTCGGTCGCCTCCTCGTAGGAGAGGTCGGGACCCTCGTCGCCCGTCAGGGGCATGTAGAGGTCCCACATCCGGAGCTCGTCGAGTTCCAGGGCGTCCCGCTTGAGTTCGGCGTGGCGGTGGAGCGCCCCGAGGTTGTCGTTGACCGTCTCGACCAGGGTGTCGTACACCGAGACGGGGACGTTCGGGCCGTCGAGGGCGGCCGCGCGGGCCGTGTCGTAGTTGCGGGCGCGGGCGAGTTTCACGTCGGATTTGACGCTGTTCTTGTAGGCGGAGGCGACCGTGTTGCGTACGTCGCCCCACTCGTCGAAGTACGTCTCGTGGACCCGCCGACGGAACTCCCGGTCGGGGCGTTTGAGCAGCGTCGTGAAGTTGCTCTGGGTCAGTTCGACGGCCTCGCCATCGCTGTCCTCGACGTCGGGAAACGTCATGTCGGCGTCCGACAACATGCTGTAGACGTCGCCGGTCGCCCCCGTCACCTCGCCCAAGTCGGCGAGGAGGGCCTCGACCTCCGCCGACCGCGTGTGGGGTTTCATCCGGAGGACGTCGTCGACGTAGTGATCGTAGGTCTCCAGATTGGGTTCGACCTCGCACATCGCCTCGAACTCCTCGCGGGTGAGCGACTGGATCTCGGGTTCGAGATACGAGCCTGTCGACTGGGCCTCGGCGGCAAGCGACTGGGCGCGGGCCGAAAGCGCCTGGTAGCGCTGGTCGGTCGTGTCCTCGTCGCTTCGCATCCGGGCGTAGGAGGCGACCATCGCGACCTCGCGCATGACCTCCTCGTGGCAGGCGAGGGCGTCGAGGAGGGTCTCGGCGTCCTCCACGGCGCGTCCCTCGTAGGATTCGAGGTCCTCGATGCGATCCTCGACGGCCTCGTAGGCCGCCTCCCAGTCGTCGTCGCTCGCGTAGATGCTCTCCAGATCCCACTTGTCTGCGGGGTCCACCTCGGACCGTTCGGGAACCGAACTCATGGCACGGGTTTCGAATCGCAACGGGTAAAGCGTGACGAACGCCGCGAGGGAGAGAGAATCGCGGCCGTCGCCGCTTCCGACAGGGTGATTCGGCTCGCCCCGGAACGGTCGTCGATGGCGATCGATCCTACGCTCGCGTTCGTCGCGGCCTCGACCGACGCCGGCGAGGACGGCGTCCTCGGCTTCCGCCTCGAGGACGGGCGACTCGAGACGACGGGTGCGGCCGACGGCGGCTCGCGCCCGGCGTTTCTCGCCGCGAGTCCCGACGGAACCCGCCTGTACGTCGCCAACCGGGAGGGCGAGGACGGACGGATCGTCGCCTATACGATCGAGGAGCGTGGAACCCTCTCGCGGCTGAACGCGGTCCCGACGGGCGGCGGGGGGACGCCGTGTTACTGCAGCGTCGATCCGACCGGCCGATGCGTGCTGACCGCCCAGTACGGCGGCGGAACGGTGTCGGTGCTCCCGATCGACGGGGACGGCCGGCTCGGCGGGCCGACGGCAGTCGTCGACCACGAGGGGTCGGGCCCGGACGCCGACCGCCAGTCCGAACCGCACCCCCACGCCTTCCTCGCGGGCCCGGACGGCGAGTACGCCTACGCGCCCGACCTCGGCGCCGACCGCGTCTTCGTCTACGCCCTCGATCCCGTAGCCGGCCGCGTCGAACCCGCCGACTGCGGCCACGTCGACGTCCACCCCGGCGCCGGACCGCGCCACCTCGCTTTCGATCCGACCGGCCGCTATGCCTACGTGATCGGTGAACTCGATTCGACCGTGACGGCGTTCGAACGCGACCTCGACACCGGCGGGCTCAAGCCGGTCGCGGTCGCGAGCACGCTCCCCGAGGGGTTCGACGGCGAGAACGCCGCGGCCGATATCCACGTTCATCCCACCGGGGAGTTTCTCTACGGCTCGAACCGCGGCCACGACTCGATCGCCGTCTACGAACTCGGGGGTGACGGCCGCCCAACCCTCCTCGGGACCGAGCCGACCCGGGGCGAGTGGCCCCGTAACTTCGCGCTCGATCCCGCCGGCGAGGTCCTGTTCGCCGAGAACGCCGACAGCGACACGATCGTCGCCTTCGCCGTCGGGAGCGACGGCGCCCTCGAGGCCACGGGCGAGGTGACTGACTGTCCGTCTCCGGTCTGTCTGGCGTTCGTGACCGGGTAGTCCCCACCCGATTTGGGGCATACCGCCCACGATCGAGCGTGCGTCCGTAACGGCCCGCTACGGAAGGTAGGTCGCGAGACAGTTCACGATTCGATCGAGTCGCTCGTTGACTCCGTCCTCCGGTTCTTCCTCCTCATCGGATTCGGAGGCCATACTCCGTTCACGGAGCGTTTCGGTAAAAAGATCCCTTCTCGAGGAGGTCGCTTCCTCATGCCCCGGACGCAACGCGACGGCCGATACGAACTGAGGTACCGGCTGTCCGTCCGTCACGGTTCCCGAGGGGATCGAGTGCGGAGAATCACAGGTACAGACCGCAGTATGAGACGGGGAGTTCGACGGGACCTCCGGATTGCACCCCCGGCTGGCTCCGTCTCGGATCGTTCGGCGTCGAACTCGGAGCGCGGTTCGATCCCAACGCGTGGTGTCACGACCGGCGTAACGGGGACGATCGCGGCCGTCAGGGGCGGCTCCGTTCGGCGGGCTACTCGACTATCCTCTCGAGCCGGTCGGCCAGCGCGGTCCCGATCATCGCCATCCCGTCGTCGCCCGGGTGGAGGAGGTCTGCGGTCAGTCCGGAGACCTCCATCAGATCGGGGCCCGAGACGAGGTGGAGGTCGTCGTGGTCGGAGTCGGCGACGATCGAGCGCAAGGCGTCGCGAAAGCCCTCGCTTCGCTCGCGGTCGCCGCTGGCGGTGAGGTCCGCGAAGTACGGGAGGAGGGTGACGCAGGCGATCGGTTTCTCGGGATGGGCCGCCGCGATCGTCTCGACGAAGGTCTCGGCGCGAGAGTGGAACTCGTCGATCGAGAAGTCGGCGTTGGCCATGTTCACCGACAGCGAGAGCGTCGCGACGTCGAAGTCCTCGCGGCCCGCGATGTGGTCGGCCATCGTCCGATCGCAGTACGCCGAGCCCGAACAGCCGAGGTTCAGGGCGTCGTACCCCAGTTCGCGGGCGACCCGGGTGACGTAGTTCGTGTGGGGCGTCGAGGCCGCGGCGCCCTCGGTGATCGAGGTTCCGTAGGCGAGGTATCGGGTGTCCGGAAGCTCGTCGGCCGTCGGCGGGCGACACTCCCCCGCGACGTCGTGGACGGCGACCGCGGGCGTGCGCTCGGTAAGGAGCCGACAGACCCGCGGGTCGAATCGACCCGTCTCGGTGCCCTCGGAGAGGTCGGCCAGCCGGTCGGGAACTCTGAGGGATAGGGTCTCGGGTTCGGGGCCGATCTCGGTCGGCTTCCAGGGCTGGAACACGCCCCAGAACGGGTGGATTCTCGTCGGTTCGGGAGCAGAGAGCGTCACCTCGATCTCGGCGTCCCCCTCGGGAACGAACCGGATCTCGCATCCCGTGGGTTCGCCCACCCGCTCGCGGGCGCTGTCGTTCAGCCCCTCGCCGACGGAGGCGGGCACGCGACGAAGCCGGTCGCCCTCGGGGTTCCACTCGGCGGGAACCGTCTCGGCGACGTTGTGCAACGAGATCGACGGGTACTCGGCGATCGACATTGGATCTGACTCGGCGATCGGATCGGGGTTACATTGCTCTGTTGGAACGCCCTGGCTCTCGTCCGTCGGTTTCCTTCCTTCCCCGCTTCGGAACAGCGTACAGTCCGGACTACCAAGCCGGCCGATAGCAAGGGTTACTGCGAGATCCCGTAGACGTCGCCGGTCCACTCGCGGGCGGGCGTGTCGTACACCGGCTGGTCGCGCTCGCGCTCGTCCAGCCGTTCTCTGTCCTCCTCGTCGAGTTCCCACTCGAGCACGTCGAGGTTCTCCCGGACGTGGTCGGGACTCGAGGATTTCGGGAGCGGAACGACGTCGCGCTCTATCGCCCACCGGAGGACGATCTGGGCGGGGGACTTGTCGTAGGAGTCGGCGAGTTCGTTGACGACCTCGTCCTCGAAGATCTCGGTGCGAGCGAGGGGCGCTGCGGCCTCGATGGTGGTGTCGGTCTCGCGGCAGTAGTCGACGAGGTCGGGGCGCTGGAACCAGGGGTGGAACTCGATCTGGTTGACCGCGATGTCGACCGGCGAGACGTGGTGGGCACAGCTGAGCTGGTAGGCCGAGAAGTTCGAGACGCCGACGTTTCGCACCAGCCCCTCCTCCTCCAAGGTGGCCATCGCCTGGAGGCTCTCGCGGAGCGAGATCGCGGGGTTGGGCCAGTGGATCAGGTAGAGGTCCAGGTAGTCCGTGCCCAGTTTCTCGAGGGAGTCCTCGCAGGCCCCGATCAGCGACTCGTAGCCGAGGTTCTTCGGGAGCACCTTCGAGGTCACGAAGAGGTCCTCCCGGTCGATGTCGTGGTCGGCGATCGCCTCGCCGACCGCTTCCTCGTTCATGTATCCCTCCGCGGTGTCGATATGGGTGTAGCCCGCGTCGAGAGCAGCCCGGACCGACTCCTGGACCGTCTCGCCCGCGATGTCCCAGGTGCCACAGCCGACCACGGGCAGTTCGTCGCCGCTCGGGAGCGTCGTCGTCGGGGTCGTCATGGGCGAGCGTAGCCGGGTTGGCGCCTTTATCGTGGCGCTTGCGGCAGGAGTGATCGTAGTTGGTGACGTGACGAGGTCCCGTAGCGAGGAGTCCATCGGACAGCGGTGAAGACGATGTCGGAAGCCGCCGGCCCCTTCCAGTCCCATCCCGAAGCGGTTGCTCTGCTGGCACTCGCCTCTCCAAACACGACTTGTACCAGGGCCGGGAGCTTCATGGCTCGCGGGGCGAATCGGGACCCCATGAGCGAGGAAATCGATATCGATGCCGATGACAGTCTCGAGCGCGCGCTCGGCCGGGCGTGGTCCTCGGATCGGCCCTGGAACCTGCTGACCCGGCTGACCGAACTCCCGAACCGGATGGGCGGCTCGCCGGGCGAGCGCCGCGCGGCCGAACTCGTCCGCGAGGAGTTCGAGTCAATCGGCCTCGCGGACGTCCGAACGGCGGAGTTCCCGATGGCCCGCTGGGAGCGGGGGGAAACGGAGCTTGCGGTCACCGATCCCGTCGAGCGCTCCTTTCGGGCGATCGCCCTGCCGTACTCGCCGGCCGGCGACGTCGAGGGGCCGATCGTTGACGTCGGCTACGGCACCCCCGAGGAGATCGAGGACGCGGGCGAGGCTCTCGACGGAGCCATCGCCCTCTCGAGCACGACGACGCCGCCGGGCCGGCGGTTCGTCCACCGGATGGAGACCTTCGGCCACGTCGCGGCCGCGGGCGCCGCGGGCTTTCTGTTCGCGAACCACGTCCCCGGTCAGCTCCCCCCGACGGGCTCGCTCCGGTTCGACGGCGAGGCCGCGATTCCGGGAGTGGGCGTCAGCAGGGAGGCCGGCGACTGGCTCGCGGAGTACGCAGAGCGAGCGGGCCGGGGCCGGCTTCGCGTCGAGGCGACCACCACCGAGGGAACCAGCCGGAACGTCCACGGCACCCTCGGCGGGGGCGACGAGGAGATCGTTCTGCTGGCCCACTACGACGCTCACGACGTCGGCGAGGGGGCACTGGACAACGGCTGTGGCGTCGCGGTCGTCGCGGGCGCCGCCGCCATCCTTGCCCCCCTGGAGCTCGACTGTCGGGTCCGGGTCGCCGCCGTCGGCTGCGAGGAGGTCGGACTGATCGGCGCCGAGGCCCTCGCCGAGGAACTCGATCTCGACGCGGTCCGGGCGGTCGTCAACGTCGACGGCGCGGGGCGCTTTCGGAACCTCAAGGCGTACAGCCACGCGAGCGACGCGATCGCCGACCTCGCCGAGTCGGTCGGCGAGGCGTTCGGCCAGCCGGTCCTCGACGAACCCGACCCCCACCCCTTCAGCGACCACTGGCCCTTTCTCCGGGCGGGGGTGCCGACCCTCCAACTCCACAGCGAGCGCGAGGGCGACGAGCGCGGCCGGGGCTGGGGCCACACCGAGGCCGACACCCGCGAGAAGGTCGACCCGCGGAACCTCCGCGAGCACGCGATGCTCGCCGCGCTCCTGGTCTCCGAACTGACCCGTGCCGACCCGCCGCGGGTCCCCGACGACGTGCTCCGGGCGGCGCTCGCCGACCAGGAGTACGAGCCAGGGATGCGCGCCGCCGACATCTGGCCCGCGGACTGGACGTAGCCCGGCCGTCTCCGGCTCCTCTTCTCCCACCCTCGAACCGCCGTCAGCCGATTCCGTCCCGGAGCTGTCCGGCGACGCGGGCGCCGGTCCGGCGTTCGACGCGCCGCCGCTCGAACACCCGCCGGGCGCTCTCGGCGGCCTCGGCGTCGGTCACGAAGCCGAGATCGGGGTAGTCGACGGCGGCGAGGACGAGCGGTTCGGCGGGCGCCGGGGGAATCCCCTCGTGGCCCGGGAGGGGCTCGGGGGCGAGCGCACGCCCGACCCGTTCTTCGGGGTACTCCCCGCGGCCGACGCCCGCGGCGAGGCCGACCAGCCGCCGGACGAGCTGGCGCGAAAAGCCGCGCGCGCGGGCCGAGAGCCGGAGGTAGTCGCCGTCCCGAACGGCCGAGAGGGCGATCTCGCGGTCGGTGTTCTCGTCGTCGGGGGTCAGATTGTGGTAGTCGTGTCGCCCCGAGAGCTCCTCCATGGCGCGCTCGGCTCGCCCGTCGTCGATCGTTTCGGGTGGCGCGTGGAGGTGATAGACGTACTTCCGGCTCGAGGCGTGATGGGTCGCGTGAAAGTTCGACGGAGCGTCGGCGCTGGCCCACGCCCGGACGTCGGCGGGGAGTTCGGCGTTGACGGCCCGCGGGGAGAGCCAGTCGGGGGCCTCGAGGGCGACCGTCTGGGCGAGCGCCGAGACCCCTCTGTCGGTCCGCCCGGCGGCAGCGTACCCCGATGGTTTGTCGGCGTCCTCGGCGAGCACGGAGAGTTCGCCGAGTGCGTCGAACAGCGCGTCCTCGACGGTCGGGACCGAGGGCTGGCGTTGGAAGCCGTAGTAGGGGGTGCCGTCGTAGGCGATCCGGAACGCGCGCATTCGGTCGCCGTGGGGACTCCGGGGAGGTAATACTGCCGGCCTCCGCGCCCGCTGGCTCGTCATCGCGAGCGCGAGGGAGGATCCGATAGCCGGGCCCGTTCGTCGGGAGAACTGAGGGATCGAACCCGTGGGGTCGCCGCAGTCCTGCGGTTCGCGGGACGGATCACGTGTAGGACCTGCATAGGCCAGGGTGCCAGCCTTCCCCGCGACGGGCGGATGGGCGTCCACGATGGTCGAAACCGACGACGAGAGCGGGGCGTCACATGGCAGCGTGCGGAACGTGGTGCTGGTCGTCCTCGATACGGCCCGTGCGACGCGGTTCGAGGGAGTCGCCGGGGACGGCATCCCCTCTCGCTTCGCGAGCATCGACGACCGGACGATGCCGACGCTGGCCGACGTCGGGATGGAGGGGACCGTCTTCGAGCGGGCGTTCTCGACCGCCCCCTGGACGCTGCCCTCCCACGCCTCGCTGTTTACGGGGACGTACCCCTCCGAACACGGCGCCCACGGCGGTCACACCTACCTCGACGACTCGCTACGGACGCTGCCGGAGGCGTTTGCGGCCGCGGGCTATGAGACCGTCGGCGTCTCGAACAACACCTGGATCACGAGCGAGTTCGGCTTCGACCGGGGGTTCGACGAACTCCGCCGGGGCTGGCAGTACGTCCAGTCCGACGTCGACATGGGGACCGTCGTCCGCGGCGAGGACGTCGCGGAGAAGCTCTCTGCGGCCCGGGACCGCCTGCTCGAGGGCAACCCGGTCGTCAACGCCGCGAACGTCCTCTACAGCGAGTTCCTCCAGCCCGCCGGCGACGACGGCGCCGCCCGGACGACCGACTGGATCGGCGACTGGCTCGCCGGCCGCGAGGACGACCGCCCCTTCTTCCTCTTCTGTAACTACATCGAACCCCACGTCGAGTACGACCCGCCACGTGCGTTCGCCGAACGATACCTTCCCGACGACGCCACCGTCGAGGAGGCCCGGGAGATCCGCCAGGACCCACGCGGGTACGACGTCGGCGACTACGAGATCACCGACCGGGAGTTCGACCTCCTCCGGGGACTGTACCGCGCGGAGTGTGCCTACGTCGACAGCCAACTCGAGCGGCTCCGGGAGTCGCTGCGGGCGGCCGGCGAGTGGGAGGAGAGCCTGGTCGTCGTCTGTGGCGACCACGGCGAACACGTCGGCGACCACGGTTTCTTCGGCCACCAGTACAACCTCTACGATACCCTGACCCACGTCCCGCTGGTCGTCACGGGCGGGCCCTTCACCGGCGGCGGCCGCCGCGAGGACCTCGTCTCCCTGCTCGATCTCCCCGCGACCCTCCCTGCGGTCGCGGGCATCGAGGACCCGCTCGCCGAGCAGGGTCACGGCCGGTCGCTGCTCGCGAGCGGCGAGCGCGACGCCGTCTTCGCCGAGTACGTCTCCCCCCAGCCCTCGATCGAGCGCCTCGAGGACCGGTTCGGCAAGGGGGCGATCCCCGAGCGGGTTCGGGCGTTCGACCGGCGGCTGCGGGCGGTCCGGACGGGAGGGAAGAAGTACGTGGCCGGCGACGACGGCTTCGAGCGCTACCACGACCTGACCGAGGACCCCCGCGAGCGCGAGGACCTCGCCGAGGAGCGTCCCGCCCGGGCCGGGGCGCTTGCCGCCCGGCTCGAGGAGCGCTTCGGGGGCCTGACCGAGGCCGAGGCCAGCGGGAGCGTCTCGATGGCGGCCTCGACGGAGGACCGGCTGGCGGATCTGGGCTACCTCTGACGGTCGGCGGGACCGGGACGCGATCCCTTCGGTGACGACGCGTGGGTCGTGGTCGGCGGGTCGAGCGGGAAGCGATCGTGGCTGTCGGCGTACGACGCGTTCGCGTTCGTCGTCAAGCCTCCCCGTGCTCGAACGCCTCCTGTGAGAGCTCCATGTTGACGGTCGCGCCCACGACGTTTCCGTCGGCGGCGGCGGCCGGAACGGAGAGCGCCGAGAGCGCCGAGGCGTCACCGGCGACGAACAGTCCCTCGATCGACGTGAACCCGACGCCGTGGCCCGAGCGCTCCGCTTCGACGAGCCCGGCCTCGGTCACCTCGAGACCAAGTTCCTCGACCAGATCGGCGCGTTGGGTCATCGCCGGCGGGTAAAAGAGCGCGTCACGGGGTATTTCGCGGCCGTCGGCGAGCGAGACGCTCTCGAGCCCGTCCCCGGTGCCGGTAAGTGCGACGATTGGTTCGTCCTCGATCTCGACTCCGCGATCCGCGAAGGCCGAGCGCGTGTCGGCATCGAGGACGTCGTGTCCGTCGGTGAAGACGACGAGGTCCTCGCTCAGATTCGAGATCAGCTTCGCGTACTCGATGAGGTGCTGATCGGTGATCAACACCCCGAGGGCCCCGTCTCTGACCTCGTAGCCGTGACAGTACGGGCAGTGGTAGACGCCGTTTCCCCACAACTCTTCGAACCCGTCGGTTTCGGGAAGCTCGTCGGTAACCCCGGTCGCCAGAACGACCTTCCGGGTCGTAACGGTTTCGTCGCCGTCGAGCGTGCTCGTAAAGCCATGTTGGTCTTTCGTAACGGTCGTCACCCGTCGGTCCCGGAACTCGCCGCCGTAGTCGGCGACCTCCTCCCGGCCGAGCCGTCCGAGTTCTCGTGGTGCGATCCCGTCCCGGGTGAGATAGCCGTGTACTTCGGCGGCCGGACCGTTGCGCGGGTCGCCGTCGTCGCAGACGAGGACGCTCCGCAGCGAGCGACCCAACTGGAGCGCAGCGCTCAGCCCCGCCGGGCCCCCGCCGATGACGAGTACGTCGTAGTCCGTCGAGGTGTCGTCGCTGTCCGTCTCGGTCGGTCGCATATTGATAACTATGTTAATAGAAATGATAACCCTTTCCCGGCGACGGAAGGACCCGTGAAGCGCGGAATCGGTGTTACCGGTTGCTACCGGCGATCCCGACGAGGTCGAAGGGGGTCCCCTCGCCCTCCGCGTTCGCTCGCTCGTAGACGACCCGGGCGGTGGCGACGTCCTGGATCGCGAGCCCCGTCGAGTCGAACACCGTGACGCCCGTCTCGGCGGTCCGGCCGGGGGCCGTCCCGACGACGACGTCGCCGATCTCGGCGTGGAGGTCGTCGTCGGTAAGGACCCCCTCGCTCCAGGGGACGTTGATCTCGCCCGAGTGGGTACACTGCTCGTAGTCGTCGATGACGATCCGCGCGTTTCGAAGGAGTTCGTCCGCGAGTTCGTGTTTGCCCGCGGCGTCGGCGCCGATCGCGTTGACGTGGGTTCGCTCGCCGACCGCGTCCGCGTGGACGATCGGCTCCTCGACGGGCGTCACCGTCGAGAGCACGTCACAGCTCCCCGCCTCGGCGATCGACCCCTCCCGGATCGCAAAGCGGTCCTCGAAGGCCGCGACGAACGCTTCGAGGCGCTCCGCGTCGGGGTCGCTCACGACGACCTCCTCGATGGGGCGGACCTCGGCGATCGCCTCGAGCTGTGCGTACGACTGGACGCCGGCGCCGACGATTCCCAGGCTCCGGGCCTCCGGGATCGCGAGGTGGTCGGTGGCGACGGCGGCGGCCGCGCCGGTCCGCAGGCGGGTGAGCTCAGTGCCGTCCATGATCGACAGGGGGAAGGCGGTCTCGGGATCGGAGTAGATCATCGTCCCGATCACCGTCGGCAGCCCCCGGTCGGGGTTGTCCGGGTGGACGTTGACCCACTTGACGCCGGCGGCGTCCCACTCCTCGGCGTCGAGGTAGGCCGGCATCGACCGGAAGTCGCCGTTGTAGCGGGGCAGGTCGACGTAGGACTTGGCCGGCATCACCGTCTGGCCCCGCGCCTCGGCGGCGAAGGCGTCCTCGACGGCACCGATCACGTCGGGAAAGCGGGCGTTGTCCTCGACGTCCTCGCTCGAGAGCAGCAGCGTCTCCATGAGGCAAATCTTGCGGGCGGGTACTTGTACTTAGCTTAATCGAGGCGCTACGCCCCCTTCCTCAGCGAGCAGATCGAGCAGGGAGGGGATGTAGCGTCCCCAGAAATCTTCGATTTCTGGCGTGCGAAAGAGACGCAACGCGTCTCGTCAACACCGTTCGTTTTTCATACACTCTCCTACGGCGGGCCCACAGGCTCACGTTCCGCAACACTCATGCGCATATAGACACATAATACGCATATCGTGAGACGGAAGAATATCACCATTCGAGAGGATCAAGCAGAGTGGGTAGAGGACAACCACCTGAACCTCTCGTCGTTCGTCCGTGCTCAACTGGACGAACTCATTGAGGAACGCGAGAGCTGATGTATTACGCCTACAAGTATCGCCTCAAGCCGTCTGGTTCCCAACGCGAGGAATTGGACCGCCACCGCGATATCTGTAGGTAACTGTACAATCATGCGCTCTACCGCTTCGACCAAATCCCCGAGAGTGCAGGCACGCTCAATCAACGGGTTCGGTCCATCCGTGACGAAATTTCGTCTCTGAAAGACTGGTGGGATGCTCTCTCGGACGTATACTCAACAGTCCTGCAAACAACGGTTATGCGGATTGAGCAGAACGTCAACTCACTCGAAGGACTCAAGGAGAACGGCTACGGCGTCGGCCGACTCAAATGGAAGCCACCGCGCGAGTTCCGCAGTTTCACGTACAGTCAGTCTGGCTTCAAGCTCGACAAGAAGGGCGGTCAGACTGTCTTGTCCCTCTCGAAACTCGCGGACATCCCGATACGGCTCCACCGAGAGATTCCCGACGACGCCGCACTCAAGCAGGTGACACTCAAGAAGGAACCGACAGGCGAGTGGTTCGCCACGTTCGGTGTCGAAGTCGACCGAGAGCCACCAGAGAAGCCGGATGTCCCAGAGAACGTCGTCGGCATCGACGTGGGGATTCTGACGTACGCCCATGACACTGACGGCCACGCTGTTGAATCGGTCGATCTCTCGGACGAACGCGACCGACTCGAGCGAGAGCAACGAAAACTCTCGCGCAAAGAGCACGGGTCGAACAACTACGAGAAACAACGCTATCGCGTTGCCGAGTGCCACGCCGACCTGAAGCGAAAGCGACGGGACTTCTTGCACAAGCTCTCGAACGACTACGCCCGAGAGTACGATCTCGTCGCGGTCGAAGACCTTGACGCGAAAGGTCTTGCCGAACGTGAGGGTAACTCTCGGAATCGTGCTGGAGCAGCGTGGGGAACGTTCCTCCGAATGCTCGAGTCCGACAAACCGCTGTGGGTCCGCGAACACTCCTGTCCCTCCTGTGGGTTCACCGCCGACAGGGACTGGAACGCAGCGTGGAACATTCTGTCTCGCGGTCTCAAGCAGGTAGGAGTGGGACGCTCCGAATCACCGCCTGTGGAGACTGCGCTCCCTACGGGAACCACGTTGGTTCCTGCACAGCGCGTCGTGGAAGCAGGAAGCCCCACCCGCAAGCGCGAGCCGAAAGGCGAGCGGTAGGGTGGGGTAGTTCACTTCGTGCTGAACGCCGCTCCGACGTCCCGACTCTGACCGCGTTCGCGTCGAGGGGGGATGTCTCCTTCAGGATGGAAAACACATTTGGGCCGTCACTGTGACCACGCAGTCGTGTCCAGGCTCGCCGCGGTCGTCCTCGTCGCTTGTCTCGTTCTCACGGCGGGCTGTGGCGGCTTCTCCGCGAGTTCGAACGATCCCGCCCCAGACCGGGAACCGTACGGCGTCGAGGAGTCGGTCGACGCCTCGGTCGAGGAGGAGACGGAGGGAGAGCAGTTGCTCCCCGGGCTCACCACCGAGGGGCTGACCAACGTGGCTAACCTCCGGAAGGTCCACGGGGACGCCATCGGTAACGAGACGTTTACGGTCCGGACCGAAACCGAGTCCCTCTCCGATTCCGAAAACGAAAGCGAACCACGGACCACCGAGACGACGAGGTACGTCGATCCCGACGCCGGAACCGTCTTCGGGGTCACACGGATCAACCAGTCCGACGCCGATCCGGGATCCGGTGTCGACCGCTCACCGATCCGGGCGGTCGAGCAGTGGCACGGCGACGAGACGCTAACCCGGTTCGAGTTCGAGAACGGATCCGTCGAGTACCCGTCGAGCGGCGATGGGTCAGTGTCCCGAAACGAGACGGTCCGACAGGCGATGACTGGTCCTGTCGTATCGCTGGGGAGCCTCGAGAACACGACGACCGTCGGGACCGTCGACGCCGAGGACGGCACCTACTACGTCGTCGAGGGCTCTATGAACGACTCGTCGGCCATCGAGGACGGGACGACCAGAGAGGTCGAGGTCCGAGCGCTCGTCCGCGAGGACGGCCTCGTCCGCCAGACGGTCGTCAACCAAAGCTACGGCGGAGACGGCGAGCGAACGACCATCAACGAGACCATCGAAATCGTCGACGTCGGCGAGACGACCGTCGAACGACCCGACTGGTACGACGAGGCGCTGGCGGCCCAGCCCGCCGAGTCCGCGTCGGAAGAGGCCAACGAAACTTCGGGCGGGGCGAGGACAGCGAACGAGACGTAGGTCGTCGTTCGGACGGGGGGCACGCGATGGATCGTCCTCTACGAAAGCGACGTCTCGACGGTTCCTCCCGTCAAAAAATCGGTGAGTCGGTTGCGGCTCTCTCGTCGCGTCGGTAGTGGTGTGGCGGGCCGAACTTACATCGCGCCGCCCATGCCACCCATACCGCCCATGCCGCCCATGCCGCCACCCATGCCGCCGCCGGGGCCGCCGGGTGGCATCTCGTCGTCGTCGTCGTCGCCGGTCTTCCCGCCGACGAGGTCGCCCGCGGCGATGACGTCGTCGATGCGAAGCAGCATGACGGCGGCCTCGGTGGCCGACTCGATCGCCTGGGTCTTCACGCGCAGGGGCTCGTAGACGCCCTCCGCTTCCATGTCGATGACGTCGCCCGTGTAGGCGTCGAGGCCGGCACGGGTCTCGCCGCCGTCGTGCTGGCTGCGCAGGTCCACGAGCGAGTCGATGGGATCGAGGCCGGCGTTCTCCGCGAGCGTACGGGGAACGATCTCGAGGGCGTCCGCGAACGCCTCGACGGCGAGCTGTTCGCGCCCGCCGACGCTGTCGGCGTAGTCACGAAGCGCGAGGGAGAGCTCGACCTCGGGGGCGCCGCCGCCGGCGAGCACCTTCCCGTCCTCGAGGGTCGTCCGGACGACGCCCAGCGAGTCCTCGATCGCGCGGTCGACCTCGTCGATGACGTGTTCGGTGCCACCGCGGAGGATGAGGGTGACGGCTTTGGCGTCCTCGACGTCCTCGACGAAGATGCGCTGGTCGCCGCCGACGTCCTTCTGGGCGACGCTGCCGGCGTAGCCCAGGTCGTCCTCGGAGAGGTCGGAGACGTTCGAGACGGGCCGGGCGCCCGTCGAGCGCGCCAGCCGGTTCGCGTCGGAGTCCTTGACGCGCCGGACCGCGAGGATGCCCTCCTCGGCGAGGTAGTGCTGGGCCATGTCGTCGATGCCGCCGTCGACGAAGACGGCGTCGGCGCCGACCTCGACGAGGGCGTCGACCATCTCCCGGAGCTGGGCCTCCTCCTGGTCCATGAACTCCTGGAGCTGGTCGGGGTCGGTGACGTTGACCTCGGCGTCGATCTCGGTCTCCTTGACCTCGATCGCGTCGTCGATGAGCGCGACGTTTGCGTCCTCGACGAAGTAGGGCATGCTGTCGGAGACGCGCTCCTTGCTGATGATGGTGCCCTCAACGAGCTCGGAGTTCTCGATCGCCCCGCCGACGACCTTCTCGACTTTGACGTTCTCCGTGTCGATCCCGTCGTCGTCGGCGACGGCCTGGACGGCGTCGACGACGAGGTCGGCGAGCAGGTCCTTGGCGCTCTCGGCACCCTTGCCCGTCATCGCCGTCGCGGCGATCTGTCGGAGGATCTCGGTGTCGTCGCTGTCGACCTCGATGGCCTCCTCCTCTAGGGCTTCGGTGGCCTGTTCTGCGGCCTGACGGTAGCCCTGGGCGAGGGTGGTCGCGTGGATGTCCTGGTCGAGAAGCTCCTCGGCGCGTTTGAGGAGTTCGCCCGCGACGACGACCGCCGACGTCGTCCCGTCGCCGACCTCGTCCTCCTGGGTCTCGGCGACCTCGACGATCATGTTCGCGGCCGGGTGGTCGATGTCCATCTCGCCGAGGATGGTGACGCCGTCGTTGGTGACGACGACGCCGCCCGAGGAGTCGACGAGCATCTTGTCCATCCCCTTCGGCCCGAGGGTCGTCCGGACCGACTGGGAGACCGCCTTCCCGGCCGTGATGTTCATCGACTGTGCGTCCTTGCCCGAGGTGCGCTGGCTGTCCTCGGAAAGTACGATGAGGGGCTGGCCGCCCATCTGTTGTGCCATGGTCAAGTCGAGGATTGATTGGTATTCTATATAAATCTTTCCGTATCCGGGAACCGAACCCCGTCAGGTAGCCGGGGTCCGGAGGTCGGTACCGGTTAGCACGCGGCATTTATACGGGGATCGGCATCGAGGTCGACGGCGGCCGATGGACCGTGGCGACGGATTCCGGCGGTCAGGATCCGCCGCCGGGATACCGGTGGTAGGTCAGTCCCTGGGCTTTCATCTCGTTGTGGCGCTCCTCTAAGAAGGAGTAGACGGTACCGTGGGGTGCGCCGTCGAGCAACATCTCCGCGGCGGTCCGGACGGCATCGACCTGCGGGGGCGTGCCGATGATGCCAAGGGTCGAGCCGTAGATCACCACCGAGGCCCCCGACAGCTCCTCCATCAGCTCGCGGGTGCGCCCGTTCTCGCCGATCAGGCGCCCCTTCTTGCGTTTCATGTCGTTCGTGTTCCGGGCGGCGGCGTCGATGTCCACGAGGTCGAACGACACCATCTCGTCGTCGAGCAGGGACAGCGCGTCCTCCGGGGGAAAGCCACGCCCGATCGCCCGGACGATGTCGGGGCCGTTGAGCCCGGTCACGGGGTCGCCGACGGTCTCGATCGCGACCGAACCGTTCTCGGAGTCGATATCCAGACGGACCTCCGCTTCGGCCTCGATCTCGCGCATCGTCTCGCCGCCCTCGCCGATGAGAACGCCGATGCGGTCCTGCGGAATCTTCACGTGCTGCATGTCCTCGGGTAGTCGCCCGGTCGTGTTAAGCCCTTGGCTCGCACGTTCAGCGCCTCTCTCCGAGCGATCGGAAGCCGGTTTCGCCCGCCCTCGCGCCGGCGGTTGCACCGACTCACGATCGGAGAGTCATCGGTGGAAAAACGGGAGACGAGCCGGCAAACACTCGATATTCGGCTCACCTCCCGGACGCCGGTCTCCGTCCCCGGTCGGCGTCCTCCGCAGAGACGCGCCGGATCCGTCCCTCGAGGCCGACGTCCAGCCCGCCCTCACGGGCGTGCGCGACGAGCGTCTCCCACTGGGGCTCGTGTTCGGCGACGGCGGCCCCCCAGTTCAGCGGCGGATACGTGTCCACGTCGACGGCGTACTGTGCGGTCGCGACCCGGTATCTCCGGTCGGGGGAGAGGGAGTTGCCGCCGACCGCGACGGAACGGAGATCGTTCGCGTCGGTCCAGACGACGCGCAGGCCGCTTACGTGCAGGCGGACCCAGCCGCGCTCGCCCGGATGCGGGTGGGCTGCCTCGGCGAGGACGTCCCGGAGGGCCGCCCCGCTCACCTCAAGTTCGACGACGCTTCCGGCGAACGGACACAGCGAGACGACCTCGCCGACCGTGACGTCGGCCGACAGCGACGGCCCGGCCCGGAGCGATCCCGCGAGAAAGAGCCCGACGTCGGCGCCGGCCGCCGCGCGGAACGCGTCCGCGGCGAAGTTTCCCAGGCGGCTCTCGCCGCGGAATCGCTGCCGGCTCGTCCGCGGGAGTTCGTCGTCGGCGTGTGCGATCACCTCGTCGACGCCGAGGGCCTCCCGACGCTCCCGGTAGGCGGCGGCGACCTCCGCGGCGACCGCCTCGTCGATGGCACCCTCGATTCCGTTCTCGTCTACGGGAGTCCCGTCCCGGCCGACCTCGTGGAATCGGGCGGCGGCTTCGTCGGGACCGATTGTCACGTCGGCGAACTCGGCGTCGCCGTTCGTCCGGACGAGGAGCGTCCCGCCCACCCGTTCGGCGTACCGCTCGTGGAGGTGGCCGCCGAGGACGACGTCCGCGTCGGCGGCGGCCGCGACCGAGCGGTCGTCCGCACCGCAGTGGGCGAGCACGACGCGGTAATCGACCGGCGGGAGGTCGTCGAACGCCGCCGTCACGGCGGCGGCAGGGTCGGTAAAGCGCAACTCCTCGATGGTGCCACAGATGTCGGCCGTCTTCGGGTGTGAGACGCCGACCACGCCGATCCGGGAACCGCCGCGCTCGACGACGGTGGCGTCGGGAATGCGGTCGGTCCCCGGCCCTTCGACGTTTGCACAGAGATAGGCCGGAGGAACCGACTCGCCCCACTCGAAGGCCCACTCCCGGCCGAAGTCGAAGTCGTGGTTGCCGAAGGTGTCGGCGGCCGGTTCGACCGCCTCCAGAAACGGGCGGGCCTGGGCGCGACCCTCGTCGGTCAGGAGGGCGAGCGTCCCCAGTGCCGTGTCGTCGCCGGCACCGACGACGAGCGTCGTCTCGTCACGCACTGCCGCGATCCGGCCGGCGAAGGCGCCGATCCGATCGGGGTCGTCGAACGCGCTTTCCAGGTCCGAGTAGCCGAGGAGACGGATCGCCCCCTCGCGGGTAGCGTCGGGCATGTGTGGCTATGTGACTCTCCGTGTCGCGTCCGCCGTGGACGCGACGGTGCTACGTTCCGGTCCAACGGGCAACAGGAAAACGTATTCGGTCCATTGTCAGCTCGTTCCGTGACTCGGCGCTTTCCGGCGTCTATCCGATCCGTTCGAACCGGACCTCCTCGGTTTCGGTGTCGACGACGGCGACCGTTCGGTGCTCGCTCGGAACGGTCGGGAACTGCGCGCCCGGATTGATGACGGTCGTCTCCCCCACCTCCCGCTGCTCGCGCTCGTGGTGGTGGCCGTAGCAGACGAAATCGTACTCGCCGCTCTCGGCGTAGCCCTCCACGTCCTCGCGGTCCTCGCCGTGGAGGACGGCGAACCTCGAGTCCTCGAACGTGAGGTCGGCGAAGCGGCCGTGGAGTTCGCTGCCGGCGAGGTCGGCAAAGCCCGCTTCTAAGCCCTCGACCTCGCCGTCGTTGTTCCCGAGGACGCCGTGGAGCTCGAGTCCCTCGAAGAACGGGAGGACGGGTGGCGCGATGAAGTCGCCACAGTGGACGACCGTGTCTACGCTTTCCGCCTCGAAGATGGCCACTGCATCCTCGATCGCCTCGACGTTGTCGTGGGTGTCCGCGATGATGCCGACCTGCATGTATGGCTGTCGTGGCGTCGGCGACGGCCAAGTAGCTTCGGGCCCGGACGACTCTCTCAGGGTTTCTTCCAGCTGCCGGGCTCGGTCCCGTGGACCTCGCCTTTGGCTCGCCGACCGTGGGGCCAGGACGCGACTGCGAGCACGCAGACGAAAAACGCCGCGACCGCGGCCGCGACGGCCACGCCGGGGATCCCGGGCAACTCGGCGGCCTCCGTCCACCGGGATTCGGGGGTGAACAGGGTCACCTTCGCAGCCCACGCGATCCCGACGACGCCGAACAGAAGCCCGTAGATCCGACGGACGCGCCTGGACAGCGCCTCGAGCGTCGAGACCTTGAACGTCGGGTACCGGAGATCCGCGCTCAGCTCCTCGCGCCAGCGGGGGTGTTCGGCCCCGACGGGATCGAGGGCGTTCGCGAAGACGTTCTCCTGAAAGAAGCGAACCCGCGCCCGATAGAGGTCGAAAAACCGGTAGCGGCGAACCTCGTACGAGAGGAACATCGCGAGGACGAGTCCCCCGATCAGGAGGAGGTACGCGGGCAGCTCGGGGGCCGAAAAGACGATCGAGAGCAACGCGGCCAGGACGGTGATCGCCCAGTTGGTCGTCCGGTCGATGCGGTCCTGGGCGGCGTTGGCCTGAGCCACCTCCCCGCGGTAGTAGTGGGGCAACGCCGAGAGCAACGCCTCGGCGTCGTCGGCGATCTCGGCCCCGATCTCCTCGTCGCCTCGACCGATTCGGCTCCCGCCGTTCTCGTCGTCCGTGGACATATGGGGGCTCTCGACGCCGCCGACCATAGTCCCCCGACGCCACTACGGGAGACGGGCCACGCCCGCCGACGCGAGCGCGCGCTCGCGCTCGCCGTCGGTCAGCCGATAGGGTGCGAGTTCCCCCTCGAGATCTCCGAGTGCCGCCCGCCGCTCCTGGTGGCGGGCCAGAAACCCGGTCAGGCGGTCGATCAGGATCTCCTTTAGCTCGCCGCTCAGGAGCTCCCCGGAGCGATAGCGCTCCTCGATCTCCGCGAGCCGGTCGTCGTCGGGCTCGAGAAACGCCCGGAGGTACTGGAAGGGAACGTCAGTAGCGGGGTCGCCGCCATGCTCGCGGTGGGCCTCGATGGTCGCGCGTCCGCCGGTGTAGGCGTGTTCGCGGATCGTCTCGGCAACCGTGTCAGGATCGTCGGCGAGCTCGATCGACGGCGCGTCGTCCGAGGAACTCATCTTTCCGGGACCGGCGAGACTGGGCAGAAATCGCCCGAGCAGCGCGCTGGGCTTCTCGACGGGCAGGGCCTCCTTCGCGGCGACGTCCCGACAGACCCGGACGTGGGGGTCCTGATCGACCGCGATCGGGACCAGCGTCGGCTGGCGGCCCTCCACCAGTTGGGGAGCCAGGAGGTGGGTCGCCTGGACCGCCGGATAGAACTGGAGGCCGACGGTGTCCTGCTCGCCGTACACTGCCTCGACGGTCGCCGGCGTGAGGTGCTTTGCGAGCCGAACCGCGATCGGATAGACGACGTCCGCGTCCGCAGTATCGATCACGATCCGGGTGCGCTCGGGGTCGAAGCCGACCGCGAGCAGGTCCCGGAGGTTCTCGCGGGTATGGGCGCCGATCGACTCGAAGGATTGGCTCTTGGCGAGGAACTTCTCGTCGTCCGAAATCGGGAGGTAGACCGTCGCGCCCGTCGCCTCCTGGAACCGTCTGGCGAGGTAGAGGGGAACGACGTGGCCCAGGTGCATCGGGCCGGAGGGTCCCCGGCCAGTGACGACCGCGTGGGGGTCGCCGGCTCGAGCCGCCTCGAGATACTCGTCCACATCGCGGCCCGCGTAGAACGTCCCCCGGCGGAGCAGGGGGTGGTCGGGAAGTCCTTCGATCTGCTCGTCGGTGAGGGGGTCTGCGCCGAAGCGTTCGACGAGTTTCTCGTAGTCGATCTCGCCGTCGACCTCGTAGGGCGTGACGGTGAACCCGTTGTCACCGCCGTCGTGGCGGTCGCTGCGGGAACCGTCGGCTCCATGGTCGCCATGCTGTGCGTCCGTCTCCGTCTTCTCCGTTGGTTTCGTCATTGCTGTCGGTGTGACTGGCTGTGGCTGGCGCGTGGTTCGCCGATCGAAAAGAGGTGAAGGGAGCCGTCGGCACCGCACCCGCCGGGTTAGGCCGCGTCGGAGACGGTGTCGGGACTGTCCGCTCTCGGGACCGACCGCCAGTGCCAGCCGAGAGCGGACTGCATCGCCCGAAGCGAAGGCGCCGACTCACCTAACGGTTTCGCCGCGGGTGGCGACGCGATTCCGCTAGTCAGGACGGGTTCTGGTGACTGATCTTCTCGCCGACCGTTCCCGGGACGGGCGTGCCACAGTCCCGACAGATAAAGCGCCGGCCGGTCGTCGTCGAGCGCGTCTCGACGTCCTGCTTGTAGCGGATCTCGGCCCCGCAGGAGCACCTGTAGCTCGTCCGGCTCATGGCTCCGGGTACGAGCGCACGGACGAAAAATCGTGCGCCGTCAGTCCCGCGAGGGATCGGGCTCCGGATCGGTGACGAACTCGAGGAGCGCGTCGGGATCGGTCTCGACCCCCTGGCGGGCAAAGAAGTTCGCGACGTTCTCACAGTCGCGCTCGAGGAAGTCCCGGCTGTTGGGGTGGTGGACCGTCACGGCTTGCCCGAGGTCGATGACGACGAGCTGGCCCTCGTCGAAGACGACGTTGTACTCGCTCAGGTCGCCGTGGATCAGCCCCGCCGAGTAGAGCCGGCGCATGTACTCTCTCAGGACCTCGTAGGCTGTTTCGGGGTTCTCGATCTCGACCTCGCCCAGCCGTCTCGCGCGGCCCTCCTCGTTGCCGATGTACTCCATCACGAGGACGTTCCGCTCGGTCGCGATCGGCTCGGGGACGCGAACGCCCGCCCGGCGGGCACGCTCTAAGTTCGACAGCTCCTTTTTCGTCCAGGCGAGGACGACGTCCTTTTTCTTCCCGCCCAGCCCCTCGAACCGGGGGTCACCCTCGAGGTAGTCGCGCATCTGGCGGAAGTTCGAGGCGTTGATCCGGTAGACTTTGACCGCGACCTCGCGATCGTCGCCCAGCGCGTGGTAGACGTTGGCCTCCTTGCCCGTCGAGAGCGGGCCGCCGAACGCCTCGACGTGGCCGTCCTGGACGAGCTTGTAGAGCGCGGCGAAGGTGGCGTCGTCGAACACCGACTGCTCGACCTTGAACTGATCCGCGTCCTTGATGCGCTCCTGGAACTGCTCGAACTCCCGGTCGCGGTCGCGGGCGATCCGGTCGGCCTCGGTGTCGGCGACGTCGATCGGTTCCCACTCGTCGCCCTCGATGTCGCCGCCCTCGGGATCGACCATCCCGAACTCGGTGCCCGTGTCCATTCGTCCTCCCTACGGGGCGCGGGTGGGTAAAGACTGGGTCTCTCCGGCCCGATCCGCTTTTGGCTCCCTCGATCCTACCGGCGGTATGAACGACTCGTCCGGAGACGCGGGACGGGAGGAGTACGACGTCACCCTCGAGTGGCCGGACGGCCGCAGCCGAACCCTCGACGTCCGATCCCGGGAGAGCGTCCTCAACGCCGCCCTCCGGGAGGGGCTTCGGCTGCCATACGACTGCCGGAAGGGGACCTGCACGACCTGCGTGGGCCGGGTCGTCGCCGTCGCCGACGACGCCGTAGATCCCGCGAGCGCCATGGACCACCGGCGGGCGCCCCGCGCGCTCGACCCTGACGACCTGGCCGACGGCTACGCCCTGCTCTGTATCGCCCTGCCGCGGGCGGACTGTCGGGTCGCGGTCGGGCCGACGGTCCGAAGCGAACTCGGTGACAGCCCGTGGGGGCGGTGACCGGGACGCGACGCCTGGCGAATCCTTTTGTCCGGCCCGCGACACGACGGGGTATGAGCGACGCAGACGAGCCCTCGGAGCCGGCCGCTGGGGAACGCGAGATCGCGCCGGCGGCGTCCGAGGCACTGCATACGACCCTGTCGATCGACTTCGAGGACGCCGTCCCCTTCGTTCAGGTCGAACACGAACTCGCCGGCTTCGAGACGGTGACGGTCACCCGGCTCGACGAGATGATCGCGGGGATGTTGGGCGAGGAGATCGACCGAACCGCCCTGCTCGTGACCTGTCACCCCGAGATCGCCCGGGACGCCCTCGCGGTCGACTGCTCGCTTTCCGCCCTGCTCCCGTGTACGACGGCGATCTACGAGCGCGAGGGCGACGACGCGGTCCACGTCCACCACGTCTCCGCGACGAAGGCGATGCGCGACCTGGGCTGTGCGCCCGCGGACGCCGGACTCGAGGCGGTAATCGAGAGGACCGGCGAGCTCATGGAGACGGTCTGGGAGAACGTCGAGGAAAACGCCGAGGAGGCAAGCGAGGTGTAGGACATCTTCGCTTCTGGCGGGGGATCTCGAGGCCTTCGCCGACGCCTGTAGTAAGGTTGACGGGCCCCCGGTCCGGATCTCCGACCAACGAATGTCCCTCGCCGACGAGAACGAGAACCCCTATCTCCGGGAACCCTCGACCGAGTTCGCCCCCGTCGAGGAGCTCGCCGAGGAGGAGGCCGAAGCACAGGCCGACGTGCTCCGGGAGGCGATCCGCGAACACGACCGGCGCTACTACGTCGAGAGCGACCCCCTGATCGCCGACCGGACGTACGACGCGCTCTTCGCCCGCCTGCAGGACCTCGAGGACGCCTTCGACCTCGCGACTCCCGACAGCCCGACCCGCCGGGTCGGGGGCGAACCGCTCGACGCGTTCGAGACCGTAGAACACGTCGCGCCGATGCTCTCGATCGAGGGCAGTGGCGAGGAGGCCGACGTTCGGGAGTTCGACGAGCGGGTCCGGCGGGAACTCGGTCGCGAGGCGAGGTACGTCTGCGAGCCGAAGTTCGACGGGATCTCGCTTTCGGTCGTCTACGAGGAGGGTGTCTTGGAGCGGGCGGTCACCCGCGGCGACGGCCGCGAGGGCGACGACGTCACCCGGAACGCCCGCACCATCGGGTCGCTTCCCCAGCGCCTCCACGGCGACCCGCCCGACTTCCTCGCCGTCCGCGGGGAGGTCTACATGCCGAAGGACGATTTTCAGGCCCACAACAGAGAGCGGATCGAACGCGGCGAGGACCCGTTCGCGAACCCCCGAAACGCCACTGCAGGAACGATCCGTCAGCTCGATCCCGCGGTCGTCGCCGAGCGCCCCCTCGAGGTGTTCTTTTTCGATATTCTGGAGGCCAGCGAGCTCCCCGAGACCCACCACGAGGCCTTGGAGCGGTTCCCCGAGTGGGGGCTGCGGACCAACGACCGGGTCGAACTCGCGGAGTGCGGGGAACCACGTTCTGCGGACGATACGAGCGGCGACACTCGAGACGCGATCGAGGCGGCCATTGACTACCGCGACCGACTCCTCGAAGAACGCGACGACCTCCCCTACGAGATCGACGGCGTCGTGATCAAGGTCGACGACCGCGCGGGCCGCGAGGAACTCGGCCGGACCGCCCGCCACGACCGGTGGGCCTACGCCTACAAGTTCCCCGCGCGCTCGGAGGTGACGACCGTCCAGGAGGTCGCCGTCCAGGTCGGGCGAACCGGGCGGGTAACGCCCGTCGCCCTGCTCGATCCCGTCGACGTCGGCGGCGTGACGGTCTCGCGGGCGAGCCTCCACAACCCCGCCGAGATCGCCGAGAAGGACGTCAACGTCGGGGACACCGTCCGGCTCACCCGCGCGGGCGACGTCATCCCCTATGTCGAGGAAGTCGTCGAGAAGGGGTCGGAGGGCCACTACGAGCTTCCCGACCGGTGTCCGGTCTGTGACAGCGCGATCGAACGCGACGGGCCCATGGCCTTCTGTACCGGCGGCCTGACCTGCAGGGCCCAGCGCCGCCGGTCGATCGAGTACTACGCGGGCGACGACGGTCTCGACCTCGAAGGCTTAGGAGAGCGCAGCGTCCGCCAGCTGATCGAGGCCGGCCTCGTCGAGTCAGTTCCCGACCTCTACGAACTCGATCGGGAGGAGCTCGCGGGCCTCGAGGGCTGGGGCGAGACAAGCGCGAACAACGTAATGAGCGAGATCGAGGCGAGCCGGGAGCCTCCCCTCGACGAGTTCCTCTCGGCGCTCGGCATCCCCCACGTCGGTCCCGCGACCGCCCGCGCGCTCGCCGCCGAGTTCGGGACCTTCGATGCGGTCCGGGAGACCGCCCTCGAAGAGCCCGACGCCCTGGAGGAGGCGGGCGAGATCGGCGACACGGTATCGGAGACGATCCACGAGTTCTTCGCGAGCGAGGGCAACGCGCGGGTGGTCGACCGCCTGCTGGACCACGTCTCGCCCCAAGAAGCGGCGATCGAGGAGGGTGGGGAGGAACTCGAGGGCCTGACCTTCGTCTTCACGGGCTCGCTCTCGCAGTTGACCAGAAGCGAGGCCCAGGAGGCAGTCGAGGTCCACGGCGGGTCGGCGACGAGCAGCGTCTCGGGCAACACCGACTACCTCGTCGCCGGCGAGAGTCCGGGGGCGACGAAGCGCGAGGACGCCGAAGCGGAGGGCGTTCCGATCATGGGGGAGGGTGAGTTCCTCAGCTTCCTCGCGAGCCGCGGCGTC
This sequence comes from Saliphagus infecundisoli, assembly GCF_020177375.1. Lineage (GTDB taxonomy): Archaea > Halobacteriota > Halobacteria > Halobacteriales > Natrialbaceae > Saliphagus > Saliphagus infecundisoli. Next base: position 269,620 of record NZ_JAIWHV010000002.1, read on the forward strand.
GGGATCTAGAGGTCGACCCGGTCGAACCGGGCGATCGCGATGGCGGTCGGGACGACGATCCAGACCAGCAGGATCAGGAACGAAAACCAGTTCTGGAGGTAAAAGGGGACCCCGCTCGGGAACAACTCGGCGGAGAAGGCGGTGCCGAAGCCGGGAGCCTCGACGGCGTCGATCACCGAGAGCGCGTTGGCGTAGGCGACCCCTGGGTCGATCGTCTGAACGAACAGTCCCCAGTCGGGGAGGCGCTCGTACTGCATCTCGTTTCCGTTCATCGTTTGCGTGACCTCGACGCCCGAGAAGTAGCCCTGGTTCATCAGGATCTGGAGAGCGAAGTTTAGCAGGTTCCAGACGACGTAGAAGAGGACGAAGACGCCGAACATCGCGGCGCCGGCGATCGTCGTCGACTTGGTAATCGAGGAGAGCGCGATGGCGATCCCGAGATAGGCGATGCCGTAGAGGATCGTCATGGCGATGAAGCCGGCGTAGTCGGCGATCGCCGGCGGCGAGAGCATGACGGCGACGACGACGGCACCGATGACGAAGCCGATCAGCAGCGACAGCGAGAGGACGGTCGCCCGGCCGAGATACTTCCCGAGGACGACGTCGATCCGGGAGTGTGGCAGGGAAAGGAGGACCTTGATGCTGCCCGACTCGCGCTCGCCGGCGATCGACTTCCAGCCGAGCAGCAAGGCGATCAGCGGGACGACCAGCCGGGTCACCTGGCTGACCGTTCCCAGGAAGTCGGCGGTGGACGTGTCGGCGTTTCCGAAGTAGCCGATCGCAAAGGCCGCGAGCCCAACGAGCAGGAAAAAGAGGAGGCTCAGCCCCCAGAACGTCCACGACCGGACCGCGTCCCGGAAGTCCTTGGTCGCGATCGCCCGGACGCTCGTCGCGTTGACGTCGCTCATGCACTGACCTCCTCCCGGCGGTCGGTCGTGTACGCCCGGAAGACCTCCTCCAGAGAGGTGTCGTCGGTCGAGAAGTCGAGCACCTCACAGCCCGCGTCCTCGATCTCGTGGATGACCGCGGTCTTTGACCCCTCGGTGGCGACGACGATCGCCGGCGTCTGTCCCTCCTCGACGTCGACCGACGTGACTTCGGGCATCGACCGGACCCGCTCGACGGCCCCCTCGTCGATCCGGTCGACGGAGACCCGAAGCGTCGCACCCGTCGTCACCGAGTCCTGGAGCCCCGAGACGGTATCGACGGCGACCATCTCGCCGTCCCGGAGAATGCCCACCCGATCGCAGACCGCCTCGACCTGCTCCATGATGTGACTCGAGAAAAAGACGGTCGCGCCCCGCTCGTTTTCCTCGCGAACGAGGTCACGCATCTCGCGTGCGCCGTTGGGGTCGAGCCCGGTCGAGGGCTCGTCGAGCACCAGGAGATCCGGCTCTCCCACGAGCGCCATCGCGAGCAGGAGCCGCTGGCTCATCCCCTTCGAGTACCCCCCAGCCTTCCGGTCGATTGCCTCCTCCAGTCCGACGCGGGAGAGGAGGTGTTCGGGGTCGTCGTCGGCGTCCTTCGAGTCGATCGCGAACTCGAGGTGCTGGCGGGCGGTCAGCCGGTCGTAGGTCTCGACGCCTTCGGGGAGGACGCCGGTCCGGCGGCGGATCTCGCGGCTCTCGGCGCGGACGTCCTTGCCGAAGACCCGGATCTCGCCGTCGGTCGGCCGGGCGAAGTCGAGTAAGACGTTGATCGTCGTCGACTTCCCCGCGCCGTTGGGTCCCAGAAAGCCGAACACCTCGCCCTCCCGGACCGTAAACGAGAGATCCTCCAGGGCGACCGTGTTCCCGTAGCGTTTGGTGAGCCCGTCCACTGCTATCGCTGACATGTATGTGAAATCCCAGCAGAGTCCGATAAGTCTTGTCACTCGGGGACGATGACGGTCAGATCGGGTCGTCGGGGGCGTGGTCGGCCGCGACGCGGGCGGCCTCCTCGGCGTACCGTTCCCGGCGGTCGTCGTCGGTCACCGCCTCGAGGTCGTCCTCGGAGATCCGCTTGCCGGCAGTCACCTCGTCGCCCGCTCGCATCGCCGCCGCCGAGCGCTCGCGGCGGTGAAAGCGGTCGCCGTCGGGGGTCGCGTAGACGGTCGTCACGAGGTTGCGGTCGTCGAACGCCCGCTCGACGAGCCAGCACTGGACGTCTTCGTCGGGATCGGTCATGGTCGGCGTTCGACCTCCGGCGTGGTGAATCTGGCGTCCGTCCGTGGACGTGACCGGCCGGGGACGTCAGGCTCAAACCCGTCGACTCGCTAGGGACCCCGATGAACGCCGAGGCCCTTTCGACGCGGGCCGGGGAGCTCCCCCGCGAGCCCGGCGTCTACCAGTTTCGGGAGGGGGAGACGACGATCTACGTCGGGAAGGCAGTGGACATCCGCGACCGGGTTCGGTCGTACGCCGACCCCCGAAGCGCCCGCATCCGCCGGATGGTCGACCGCGCCGACGGCCTCGAGGTCGCCGTCACCGACACCGAGACCCAGGCCCTTCTTCTGGAAGCGAACCTGATCAAGCGCCACCAGCCCCGGTACAACGTCCGGCTGAAAGACGACAAGTCGTATCCGATGGTCCAGCTGACCGACCATCCCGCACCGCGCATCGAGATCACGCGGGACCCCGACGAGTCCGCGACGGTGTTCGGCCCCTACACCGAGATGGGGCGAGTCGAAACCGTCGTGAAGGCCCTCCGGGAAACGTACGGGATCCGGGGCTGTTCGGACCACAAGTATTCGGGCCGCGAGCGGCCCTGTCTCGACCACGATCTGGGGCTCTGTACCGCCCCCTGCACCCGCGAGATCGAACTCGAGGACTACCGCGAGGACGTCTCCCTGGTCGAACGCTTCCTCGAGGGCGAGACAGGGATCCTCGCCGATCCGATCGAGCGGGAGATGGAGGTCGCATCCCAGGAACAGAACTTCGAGCGGGCGGCGAACCTCCGGGACAGGTTGGAAGCCGTCGAGGCGTTCCACGGCGAGGGCGGCGAGGCCGTCCAGTCGGTCGGCGACGAGCGCGCCGTGGACATCCTCGGGGTGGCGATCGAGGGCGAGTCGGGGACCGTCGCCCGGCTCCGGGCCGAGGACGGGAAACTGATCGACCGCGAGCGCCACCGGCTCTCTGCGCCCGACGGCCCCGGCGGCGTCTCCGAGTTGCTCGCGGCCTTTCTCGTCCAGTACTACGCCGAGCGGGAGCTACCGGACGCGATCCTCCTCCCCGAGGAACACGGAGACGACGAAGTGGGGGCCTGGCTCGAGGCCGAAGGGGTCTCCGTGCGGGTGCCCGGCGCGGGCCGGGAAGCGAAACTCGTCGAGCTGGCGCTGAAAAACGCCAGAAAGAACGTCGGCGGGCGCGATGCGTGTGGGATGCTCGCCGACGCGCTCGGACTCGACTCCGCGGCCCGAATCGAGGGCTTCGACGTGAGCCACGCCCACGGCGCGTCGGCGGTCGGCAGCAACGTCGCCTTCGAGGACGGGAGCCCCGACAAGTCGGGCTACCGCCGGAAGAAGCTGACCGACGCAAACGACGACTACGCCAACATGAAGACCCTGCTCGAGTGGCGTGCGACCCGCGCCGTCGAGGGGAGAGACGACCGTCCCGACCCCGACCTCCTGTTGATCGACGGCGGCGAGGGTCAGCTCTCGGCCGCCCGCGAGGCCATCTCGGAGGCGGGCTGGGAGGTTCCCGTCGTCGCGCTCGCAAAAGCGGAGGAGCGGGTGATCAGCGCCGACCGGAGCCACTCGTGGCCCTCGGATGCGGCCCACCTCCACCTCCTCCAGCGGGTCCGCGACGAGGCCCACCGGTTTGCGGTGCAGTACCACCGGACGGTCCGCGACGACGTCTCTACGGTCCTCGACGACGTTCCAGGGGTGGGCCCCGAGACCAGAAAGCGGTTGCTTGGACGGTTCGGCAGCGTCGAGAACGTCCGGGAGGCCAGCCGCGAGGACCTGACGAGCGTCTCGGGGATCGGCGAGCGGACCGCCGAGACGATCCGGTCGCGGCTGTAGGACCCGACGGAACTATGGGTCTCGGTGTCGTTTCTCGACGTGTGTCCGAGGACGAACTCGACGACCTGCTCGACGAACTTGACAGTCAGGGCGACCTGGAGACCTCCCAGCAGCTGCTCACGCTCCGAACCGAGAGCCGCCGGTACGACAAGCCGGTGACGATCATCGAGGGGTTCGACCTCCCCGACTCGGAGGTGGAGTCGATCGCCTCCGACCTCAAGTCCTCCGTGGGCGCCGGCGGCACGGTCGAGGACGGTCGGATCGAGATTCAGGGCGACCACCGCGACCGCCTCCCCGAGTTGCTTCGCGACCGGGGGTTCGACGTTCGGGCCTGAGAACGGACGCTGTGCGGACGGGACGGGATCGCGGGGTCGAGGGCCCCCTAGCGAGTGGCTCGGCGTCCGTCGATCGACGGCTCGTTCCGGATCAGAATGAGTGCCACCGCAACATATAAACCACTCACTGTGAACTAAATAATTAGATGGGTCTAATTATCCACTCCCCTCCCGACCGGGGGGTGTTCGTCCGTGCCTGAAGCGACGACGATCCTGCTCGAGTCGCTCCGGGACGGCTACGTCCAGGTGAGCGTCTTCGTCGCGATCACGGTGCTCGCGTTCGGCCTCGTCCAGTATCTGACCGGCGGGGCGCTCCTGCGCGCGATCGAGGAAAACGAGCGCCTCCAGCCGGCACTCGGCGGGCTGCTCGGGCTGACCCCCGGCTGTGGCGGCGCGATCGTCGTGATGCCGCTGTATCTCCGTGGCACCGTCAGCTTCGGGACCGTCGTCGCGACGCTCGGCGCGACCGCGGGCGATTCCGCGTTCGTCATCCTCGCGCTCGCGCCCGAGGCCGCCCTCTACGCCTACGCGATCGCCTTCGCCGCTTCGGTGGCGACGGGCTACCTCGTCGATTCGGTTGGGCTCGGCGTCTCGCGGGTCGACGCCGCCGTCGCGCGGCTCTCGCCCGCGACGGCCGACGGCGGGACCGTCGCTGGCGGCGGCGCCATCGGTCCGAACCCGGCCCACGACTACGCCGGCGAGTCCCCGACCCACAGCCACGAGACGGGGCCGGATCGCCACTCGCGGGTCCTCACGCCGCTGTCGCACCTCGCTCACGTCCTCTGGTGGGTCGCCGCGATCGTCGGCCTCGTCCTCGGCTCGCTGTACCTGCTCCGGGGCGGCCCCGAGGTCGCACTCGCGGTCGGCCCCGGCTTCGACGGCCTGTTCACCGTCGTCGGCCTCGTCGGCGCTTCCCTCTCGCTCTATCTCTACGCCGTCGGCCGCCACTACGTCGGCGAGGGGACCGTCGCCCGCGCCCGGGACTCGTTCTCGTCGGTCTACGACACACTCGTCCACGCGGCGATGGAGACCAGCTTCGTCACCGTCTGGGTGCTCGTGGCCCTGGCGGGCTACGAGTACGTCGTCTTCTTCACCGGGGCCGACGTCGCGACCCTCGCGGCGTCGGCGGGCGTCCTCGCACCCCTCGGCGGCGCCGTCGTCGGGCTGATCCCCGGCTGTGGCCCCCAGATCGTGCTGGCGAACGTCTACGCCGAGGGCGGGCTGCCCTTCTCCGCGTTGAGTGCGAACGCGATCGCCCAGGACGGCGATGCCCTGTTCCCGCTGCTCGCAGTCGACGCCAAGGCCGCCATCATCGCGTCGATCTACAACTTCCTGCCCGCCGTCGTCGTCGGGGTCGCACTCCACTTCCTGTGGGGTCCCGTCTTCGGGATGGCCGAGTTCGGGTTCGGCGTGTTGTGACCAGCGGGACGTAACACGGCCCTTCTCACGAAGGCTCATCGTGCCTGCCGAACGACCCTGCTCGGAGGCCGTGATTCCCTGCTCAAGTCCACCGTTTCGCGTCTCCTCACGGCGTGTTCGTCGCGAAGCGGAAGGGGTGGGATTCGAACGCCACGCGGCCTGAGGGCCGCCGCGGGCAAGGCCCGCGGTGCTCTGCCACTGAGCTACCCTTCCGCGTTTCCATCCAGCGGAGCCACCCGATTAGTAACCGACCGCCTACCCCGGTCGCGTCCGGCGGTAGGCGCCGCTTTCCTCCCGATCGATTCGGTGGCTTTAGGGGTCTACCGAACCCCCACCCATCGGTGAATCCCGCCCGGATCGAGAGCGAGTTTCCCGCCCCCGGCTACCGGGGCGCCCAGGAGCAGGCCCTCGCGGACATACGCGAGGCGTTCGCGGCCAATCGGGTCGTCCTGGTGCGGGCGCCCACGGGTAGCGGTAAGTCCCTGCTCGCCCGTGCGGTCGCGGGCTGTGCCCGGACGGTCGAGGAGGCAGAACCGAGCGAGGCCACGGGTGCCTACTACACGACGCCGCAGGTCTCACAGTTGGACGACGTCGCGGGCGACGACCTCCTCTCGGACCTTCGGATCGTCCGCGGGAAGGGCAACTACCGCTGTATCCTACCTCACGAGACGAACACGCCGGTCGATCGGGCACCCTGCGTCCGCGAGCGGGGCTACGACTGCTCGGTCCGACACCGGTGTCCGTACTTCTCGGATCGCGCGATCGCGGCCAACGGTTCGATCGCCGCGATGACCCTCGCCTACTTCATGCAGACCGCCGGCAGCGAGGTGTTCCGGACGCGGGACGTCGTCGTCATCGACGAGGCCCACGGCCTCTCGGAGTGGGCCGAGATGTACGCGACGATCCGGCTCGGTCCCCGATCGGTCCCCATCTGGGAGGAGCTTCGGGTGCCCGACGTCGAGGGCGCGGACGACCCCGTCGAGCGGACGGTCCGCTACGCCGAGAGCCTCGCGGGGACCTGCGAGCGCCACAAGGACGAGTTGCTCGGCGAGGACGAACTCACTCCCGGCGAGGTCCGCGATCGCGACCGCCTCCAGGAGCTGATCGGCGACCTCGAGTGGTTCGTCGACGACTACCGGAACCCCGAGAGCCCGACGACGTGGCTGGTGGACCAGGACCCCGGCGAAGGCGACGGTCGAGAGGGCAAAGAGGGCGGCGCTGGCGGCCCGCTGACGATCAAGCCGATGGACCCCGAGCGCTATCTCCACCACACCGTCTGGGACCGGGGCAACCGGTTCGCGCTATTCTCGGCGACCATTCTCGACAAGGAGGCGTTCTGCCGGGGCGTCGGCCTCGATCCGGACGACGTCGCCCTGGTAGATGTCCCCCACACGTTCCCGATCGAGCATCGCTCGCTGTACGACGTCACCTGCGGGAAGATGACCTACGAGCACCGCGGAGAGACGATTCCGAAGATCGCGCGAACGATCGTCCGGATCATGCAACACCATCCCGACGAGAAGGGGCTGATCCACGCCCACTCCTACGCGATCCAGGAGCGGCTGCGGGACCTGCTTGCCGACTTCGGCGTCTCCGATCGGATCTGGAGCCACGGCCGCGAGGACCGCGACGCGACCTTGGAGGAGTGGAAGGCCTCGACCGGATCAGGTGTGTTCCTCTCGGTGAAGATGGAGGAAGCCCTCGATCTGGAGGGCGACCTCGCGCGCTGGCAGGTGCTCTGCAAGGCGCCCTTCCTCAACACGGGCGACTCGCGGGTGGCCCATCGCTTGGAGTCCGGCCAGTGGGCGTGGTACTTCCGGGCCGCCCTCAGAACGGTGATCCAGGCCTGTGGCCGGATCGTCCGGGCGCCCGACGACCACGGCGCGACCTACCTTGCCGACTCGAGCCTGCTCGACGTCTTCGATCGCTCGCGGTCGGCGATGCCCGGCTGGTTCGCAGAACAGGTCGATCGCATAGAAGAGCCCGACCTCCCCGCGTTCGACCCGTCGGCGGCCGGCGGCTCCGGGGATGGGTCCTCGGGGGCGGCCGGCTCGAGGGACGCCTCGTGTTCGGGCGGCCATCGGTCGCGTTCCCGGTCGGGCTCTCGCTCCGACTCGGGGTCGCGGAACAGCCCCCTCGCGGACGTCTGGGACGCCTAGAGCAGCGCGCCCGCGCCCCAGGCGACCATCGAGGTCACCATCAGGAGGGCAAACAGCAGGGCGATGAGCTGGTTTCTGTCCATGTAGGGTCGTTCGCGCCGCGGTCCAAAGAAGCTCACGACCTCATTCGACCCACACGTCGAGGACGACGTGGGCGACCCCCGGGCTGTGGCTCTTCACTCGCCGCCGTTCGAGGATCTCGAGTTCGCGGCCCGCCCGGGAGACGGCCGACTCGAGCCGTTTTTCGGGTCGATCCCGGAGTTCGGACTCGGGGGTGGCCTCGTGGTAGTGGACGACGCCGCCGGGAGCGAGCGCGCGGAGGGCGTCGTCGAGGTAGGTGTGGGCCGCCGCGGTTCGCTCGGTTCCGCCACGGTCCCCCCCCTCCGAACCGCCGCTGCCGTAGTAACCCATGACGATCCGGTCTGCACCTCCCGAGTCGGCGACGCCGTCGGCGACCGCCCGGCAGTCCGCCCGGTAGGCGTCGATCCGCTCCTCGACCCCGTTCAGGACGGCGTTCTCGAGCAGGTAGCGGAAGGCGGTCGGATTGATCTCCGCCGCAGTTACGTCCGCGCCGGCACGGGCCATCGGCAGCGTGAAGTAGCCGATCCCGGCGAACATGTCGAAGACGCGTTCCCCGGGTTCGACCGTCTCGCCCATCCGGACGCGCTCGGCCTGGTTTCCCGGCGAGAACATTACTCTCGAGGGATCGAGCGCGTACCGGGTGCCGTGTTCGGTATGGATCGTCTCCGTGTCGGCCTCGCCCGCAAGCAGCCGCGTCCGGGGTTCGCGGTAGGTGCCCGCGTCCCCGTCGGTCGCGATCCCGCAGTCGGCGAGCACGCTGTCGGCCTCGCCGTGATGTTCGAGCAGGGCCTCCCCCAACTCCCGCTCGTCGGGACAGTCCTCGGGAACGCTCACGAGGATCACCGAGCCGATCACGGCCCACGATCCAGGCACCGTCTCGAGAGCGGCCTCGTCCCAGCCCCGCTCGGCCAGCCGGTCGGCGAGGTCGGTCGTACGCCGGTCGGGATCGATCTGGCGGACGACCTCGAGAACGCGGGTCTCCGTCGGCGGCTCGGTGACCGGAAGCGCGACCCGCTCTCCGTCCTCGCGGTCGCCGCCGGCTCGCGCTGTGGTGGCGTCCTCGCTGTCCTCGGCCGTGCTCGCCTCCTCCCGGACGCGTCTCGAGTCGTCGTAGACGCCCTCCGTGCGAAGCGACTCGATGGCCGTCTCCACACGCGGTTTCTCGACGATCACCGCCAACGGCGCGTCGATCCGGTCGAGATCGGGCTCGACGGTCGCCTCCGGGTCCCCCGAATTCTGGTCATCGGTCATCAGTTCTGCCGGTCCGCGTAGGGGTCGTACGGTTCGTCCTCCCCCTCATCGCTTGCGGGGTCGTGGTCGGGGAGGACGTGCAGGCCCGCGCGGCTCTTCAGGACGGGGACGGTTTCGGCGTCGGGGTCAAAGTAGTCGGGTCGGGCGACGGTCTCGGCCTGGAACGTCTCCGGATCGAGGACCTGGACCGCGTTCTCGTCCTCGACGGTCACGACCGTCGTCTCCTGGGCGTCCTCGATGGCTCCCAGCCGTCGGGCATCGGGCGAGTCGCCCTCCTCGTAGCCCGCCTCGTACCGTTCCCCGGTCGTCACGCGGACGCCTTTGAGGTTCCCGCGGGCGCTGCGGACGAGGACCGGCCCACCCTCGTCGTCGGCGAGGTCGATGACCTCCCCCGGCCGGTAGGGCGGCAGGCGGACGGCGAACGTCACCCGGTACACTTCGTTGCCGTCCTCGTCCTCCGTGACCAGGGTCTCGGCGTCGTTGACGCTGCCGCCGAACTCCTCTATCATCTTGTTCGAGATCTTCTTCCCGATCTTGTTCGTCGAGACCTTGATGTCGGCGCCGTCGTCGGTCTCAGTGAACTCGGTGACGAAGGCGTTTCGGTCGCCCGTCGCCTCCATTTCCGCGACCGTCCGCTCTGCGATCTCTCTGGCGCGCTCGACTTCCTCGCTCGTCGGGGTTCGGTCCTCGGCGCGGATCTGGACGGTGCTCGCGTAGTAGTCGCCCGCGATCCGGCCACACCGGGTGCAGGTCTGGCGGGCGATCCGGACGAGGATCGAACGCTCCTCCTCGACGGGCCGTCCGCGGGCGACCCCGGTGAAGTACGAGTGCATCCGGATCGTGTTCTCGTCTACCTGCTCGGGTTCGACCTGCCAGGCGAACTCCCGGACATCGACGTGGACCGCGACCGCCTCGCTTACCTCCTCGATCGCGACGTCGGTGTAGTCGTCGGCATCGACGTCCACCCAGCGCCGGCCCCGGTGGACCGCACCACACTGGGCACAGACGGAGACGTCGATCCGCTCGGGCGCCTCGACGAACTCGAACTCCTCGAAGTAGCAGTCCTCACAGATCGCGGGACCGTCGCCCTCCTCCCCCTCCGCGGCCGCGGCGCTCTCCCGATCGATCGGGTCCCCACACCGCGGACAGAACGCGCGCGACGTCGTCATCGTCCCCCGTTGGACCCTCGGCCTGTTAAACGACCCGCTCGCCCGGCCACGCCCGTCGCGGGGCCTCTCACCCCGTGAGAACTCCACACGAAACGAGGGGGTCGAGATCCGGCCATATTTATCCTGTCAACCCCTACTGACGTCCATGGACTGGCAGCCCGACTGGGGACTCCGCGCGCGGATGGGACTGACGATGTTTCTGCTCTTCTGTGTCTACCTCGTCTTCCTCGTCGGACTCACGACCGCCTTCGGCGGCGGCGCCGAGAGCCTCCTGCTGGTCGCCGTCCTCCTTGGAAGCTTCTCGCTCGTCCAGTTCTTCTTCAGCGACAAGATCACCCTCTGGAGCATGGGCGCCTCGAAAGTCGACGAATCCGAGTACCCCGAGCTCCACGCCGCCGTCTCCCGGCTCTCCCAGCAGGCCGACCTCCCGAAGCCGACCGTCGCCGTCGTCGACTCCCGGACGCCAAACGCCTTCGCGACGGGGCGCTCGCCGAGCAACGCCGCCGTCGCGGTGACCACCGGCCTGCTCGAGACCCTCGACCGGGAGGAGCTTGACGGCGTCCTCGCCCACGAACTCGCCCACGTCAAGAACCGCGACGTCGCCGTGATGACCATCGCCTCCTTTCTCTCGACGGTCGCCTTCCTCATCGTCCGCTTCGGCGGCCAGATGATGTTCTACACCGGCGGCGGACGGGGCCGGGACGGCAAGGGTGCGGCCGGGATCCTGGTCGCGATCCTGGTCTCCCTTCTCGTCTGGATCGTCAGCTACCTGCTGATCCGAGCGCTCTCGCGCTATCGCGAGTTCGCCGCGGATCGTGGTGCGGCCGCGATCACGGGCAACCCCTCGGGGCTCGCGAGCGCGCTCATGAAGATCTCCGGCGAGATGGAGAAGGTGCCCGACGACGACCTCAGGGAGGAAGCCGAGATGAACGCCTTCTTCATCATCCCGATCAGGTCGGGCATCGTCGGCCGACTCTTTTCGACTCACCCCTCGACCGAACGCCGGATCGAGCAGCTCCGCGAGCTCGAACGCGGGATGTAGCGGGAAGCGGGGGGTTTCTAAGGCTCGACCACCGACCCCCGCCATGGGACTGTTAGACGGGCTCCGGTCGGTGCTTGGCGTGCGCGCGGAGTCGGACGCCAAACGCGAGGCCGACCCCGAGGACCTCTTCGGGATGAGTACCGCCTACCTCACGATGGAGGCGGACCTGGGCTACGACTCCGCCGACGCGGGCGCGCTCTGCTTTTCCGGCGTCGACTCGAAGCGCTTTCGCGAGGCGGTCGAGGAGGTCCAGGCCATCCTTGAGGCGGGCCAGGAGGAGACCGAGACCGACTTTCGGATCACGGAGGACGACCACGGCTACCACTGGGTCGTCCTGGAGGACACCGACCCCGAGGACCTGATCACGAGCCTCCACTTCGCTGCCGACACCTTCATCGAGGAGGGGTTTGGCTCCCGGCTGCTCGCCGCCGTCTTCGCCTATCGCAACGAGGACGGCCCCGCCTACTGGATCTACTCCTTCCGGCGGGGCGCGTTCTACCCCTTTGCCCCCCGCTCGGGCCATGAACGGGACTCGAGCGCCGAGTTCAAACTCGAGTCGACCCTTGAGGGCGAACTCGAGATCGAGGACGAAAAGGAGCGCTGGCACCCCCTCTGGCCGAGCGCGGCCGGCGATCATCCCTGGGAGTGACGACGTCGTCGATCCGCGACCGACCCCGCTTCCCGCTCGCAGTTTCACTTCCACTTTCCTGTTAAAGAGGCTTTATGGCCCCCGGGCGACAACGACGGGGTATGGCAGACGCAGACCTAGAGACCCTCCCCGGCGTCGGACCGGCGACCGCTGACAAGCTCTTCGAGGCGGGCTTCGATAGCTTCCAGAGCCTCGCGGTCGCCTCGCCCTCCGAGCTGTCGAACACGGCCGACGTCGGCGAGTCGACCGCGAGCGACATCGTTCAGGCCGCCCGCGACGCGGCGGACATCGGCGGCTTCGAGACCGGCTCGACGGTCCTCGAGCGACGAAACGAGATCGGCAAGCTCTCCTGGCACATCGACGAGGTCGACGACCTGCTGGGCGGCGGCATCGAGACCCAGTCGATCACCGAGGTGTACGGCGAGTTCGGCGCCGGCAAGTCCCAGGTCACCCACCAGATGGCCGTCAACGTCCAGCTTCCAAAGGAGGTCGGCGGTCTCCACGGGTCGTGTATCTTCGTCGACAGCGAGGACACCTTCCGGCCCGAGCGGATCGACGACATGGTTCGGGGCCTCCCCGAGGAGGCCATCGAGGCCGCTCTGGAGGACCGCGAGATCGAGGGTAGCCCCAGCGACGAGGAGGCGATGGAGCAACTCGTCGAGGAGATTTTAGAGAAGATCCACGTCGCGAAGGCGTTCAACTCGAACCACCAGATGCTCTTGGCCGAGAAGGCCAACGAACTCGCCGGCGAACGCGAGGACGACGACTACCCGGTTCGGCTGGTCTGTGTCGACTCGCTGACCGCCCACTTCCGGGCGGAGTACGTCGGCCGGGGCAACCTCGCCGACCGCCAGCAGAAGCTGAACAAGCACCTCCACGACATCGACAAGGTCGGCAACCTCCACAACGCCGCCGTCATCGTCACCAACCAGGTCGCCTCGAACCCCGACTCCTTTTTCGGCGACCCGACCCAGCCCATCGGGGGGAACATCCTGGGTCACAAGTCCACGTTCCGGATGTATCTCCGGAAATCGAAGGGCGACAAGCGGATCGTCCGCCTCGTCGACGCGCCCAACCTCGCCGACGGCGAGGCCGTCATGCGCGTTCAGGACGGCGGACTCAAACCCGAGTAAGGCCCGAACGGTCCCGGTACGACGGCGGTTTTTCGTGTCGTTTCTTCGTGGCCACCGAGTCGGCGGCACCATCCAGAAAGCAGGGGTGGCCCCGGACGCCGCGGCCTACTCCTCGTCGTCCTCGGTCGTCGTCCGTTCCTTGTCGAGTTCGCCCCGGTGGATCTCGGCGCCGTCTTGGGCGACCTTCTCGGCGAGGACGGCACACTTGATCCGCATCGGGGAGACCTCCACTCCCAGCAGGTCGACCGCGTCGTCGCGGTCCATCTCGAGGAGTTCGTCTATCGTTGCTCCCTGGAGTTCCGTCGAGAGCAGGCTTGCCGACGCCTGGCTGATCGCACAGCCGTCGCCGGTAAAGGAGAGTTGCTCGATCCGCTCGTCGTCGTCGAGGCGGACGTCGATGCGGATCTCGTCGCCACACATCGGGTTCTCGCCGACGTGGCTGAACGTCGGCTCCTCGAGTTCCCCATAGTTCCTGGGGTTCTTGTAGTGATCGAGGATCTGCTGTCGGTACATGTCCGAGCCCATTCCCATAGTTGTCACTGGTAGGAGGGTCCGTCCGAAAAGGGTTGCGCCCGTCAGGCCGCCCCTTCGTCGGGATCGATCGGCGGATTCAGGTAGCAGGCGTCGGCGACGACGGCGGCCGCGACGACCGCCGCCGGAACCAGGGCCCCTTCGACTGCTACTCCCGCAACGGGCGCGATGGCCAGTGCGACCCCGAAGACGACCGGGATGACCGCGAGCATGAGGTCGTACCGGTCCGCCGAGGCGAGGACGGTGACCAGTCGTTCGAGTGGATCCGGCCGCCGATCGGGGTCGTGTCTCCGTCGTCTGGAGCTGTCGATCGTCTCGGTCATCGTTCTCACCTCCAATCGACGGAAGGCGCTCCGATCACAAAAGTTCTACGGGGCCGAGCGACGACACCGTCGGGTCGCATCGCTTTTGGTCTGCCAGCACCAATTCGAGCCAACGCCGTGGCCATCACCGACAAGATCTACGTCAAGAACCACCGCCAGCTCGCCTCCCAGCTTGAGACGTCCATCCCGAAGGGGGCGTTCAAGGGCGCGACCCTCGACGTCCTCTTCCAGGGATCGGGTCTCGAGAAGTTAGACGACGCGAGCCAGGAGCGGGTGCTCGACTTCGCGAGCGACTTTCTCGACTGCGACTGCGAGACCAACCCCTACTGTGGCTGCCCCGAACGGAAGTTCGCCGGCTACCTGCTCGACCTGCGCGCACAGGGGCTCGGCCCCGACGCCATCGTCGACGTGATGGGCGACGACTACATGCTCTACGCCTACCCCGGCGACGTCCTCTCCTTTCTCGACGACGCCGTCCGGACCCTGGAGGCGGCCGAGGCCCTTGCCCGGGTCGACGGCGCCGACGCCGACGAAATCGCCGGGGTCAGGCGCGACCTCGCGCGATAACGCTCTCCCGGCTCAGCCCAGGCGGTACGGCCCCTGCTCGCCGTCCGTGATCTCGTCGTCCGCGTCCAGATCGTCGAGCAGGAGCACCTCTTCCTCGCCTTCCAGTCGGTCCTGGAGCTCGGTGACGTACTCGCGGTACTCCGCGACCTGTTCCCGGAGGTGTTCGGACTCGAGTTCGAGGCGTTCGTGTTCCCGGACGAAGCTCTTCGAGACCTCGACGGTCGGGGGGAACGAGGGCTCGTCTTCCGTCCGGCCGAGTTCGTCCTCGGGGACGACCGCGACCTCGCCGTCGTGGGCGACGAGCATGTCGACGTAGTCCCTGAACACCGACGACAGCGAGATGTCCCGCTCCTCGGCGATCTCCTGGAGCGCGACGAAGGCGTCCTCGTTGACCCGGAAGGAGACGGTCTTGTTCTTGTTGCCCATTCGGGCCGTTCTTCCCCGCCAGTCCACTTAACGATTCGTCAGACGGCCGGCCGTGAGCGATCGCTGAAGCGGGCGGTCGGGTCAGTCCGCCGATCCCTCGACGCTCTCCAAGGCTTCGACGACCGCCCGGCGATAGTTCTCGACGGGGAGGTCGTAGCGCTCGTCGACCATCCGGGCGTACTCGTTGCCCGTCGCGTCGGGGGCGCCCTCGGGTGATTCCTCCTCGGCTTCCCACGCCTCGAACGCCTCGATCCGGTCCAAGGTGCGCTCTGCGGTCTCGACGACCCAGCGGTTCCGGGTTGCCTCGTCGACGACCGCGATCGACTCCGGCCGCAGAGAGACGTTGACGGTGCCGTCGTCGGTCTCGTAGGTTCGGGGTTTGCCGACGACCGAGACGTACGCCGGGGTCTCTGCCTCCCGCAGGACGGAGGCGGCCTCGGGCTGGTACTGGCCGGCGTAGACGAAGAACGTGCCCGTGGGGTCGACGACCCGGCCGCGCCAGTACTCGCTGTCCTCGCCGACGTCCTCGGTTTCGGTGAGGGTGCCGACGACGAAGACGCGGTTGGCCCGCTCTCCGGTCGGGAGCAGCGCGTAGTTGGGCGCGCGCTCCTCGTCGCTCTCCTTGAACGTGTAGGTCGCGTCGTTGAACTCGCTGGCGAACGTCCGGCGTGCGACCTCTCGGGTGAGCTGTGATCCGGACATCTACATCGACCTCGCTCTGATCAGCAGGGCCTCGCCATCCACGGCCCCATCGAGCTCCTCGACGTCGTCTGCGAGCACGTACCGGCCAAAGGTGGGCCCCTCGATCCGGTAGTAGGTGCCGACGACCCGACCGCGGATCTCGTCTGCGACGACCGTCGTATCGAGGGCGTCCATCGCCATCTCCTTTGCCTCCTCGAGACTGATGCCCGTGAGGCCCTCGGTCGCCTCGGCGTCGAAGATGACCTCGTGGGCGTCGATGCCGTCGTCGACGACGCCCTTGATGCGGAGGTCGAACTCGCCTTCGACCTCGCCGTGTTCGTTACACCGGCCGTTCTGGAGCACGCGCGTGCAGTCGTCGTGGGGACAGCGCTTGATCAGCCCGCTGCCCCGTTGCATGTCGACGAGTGCCCCTTCGACGACGCTGGTGTCGTCGCCGACCTCCAGATCCCCCTCTACTTCCTCGATGCCCGTCGTCGAGTTGAGCTTGACCGAGTACCGGCCCTCGTACTCGTCGGTGACGACGTTTCGAAGCTCGTAGACGCCGCCCTCCGAGAGCGAGGGAAGGTCGGATTTGGCCCACTTCGTGAACTTGATCGTTCCCGTGGGATCGCCGAGCAGACCGACCTGGGCGACCGAGTCGCTTCTTGGCTCCCAGAGCTCGATCACCTTCGCCGTGAGGTCGATCCACTGTTCGGGCTCGTCGACGTCCTCGATCTCCGCGGCCTCGCTCCCGCCGCCGGCGATGTCCTCGCGCTCCAGGCCCGCCTCCTCCAGGTAGTGGTTGGTGACGCTGCGTCGGGCCTCCTCGACGGGCACCTTGTACTCGTCGACGAGGGTCCGCAGGCGTCCCTCGACGTCGTCTACTGCGACGTCGATGTGGTCTGAAAACTGCTCGTGTACGTCCTCCGCGTGTTGTCGTACGTCGCTCATTGTCTCACGCCTCCGCCTGTGTTTCGTTGGGAGGCATGTCGGTCTTCGCTCCCGATCGTATTTAAACTGCCGCCACCGGAGCGAAAGTGGTCCTGCCGGCGACGGGCCTTTGGGTCTCGCCGCCGAACCGTCCTCCGATGGCCGACCGCGACGAACTCGAGGGCTTCCTCCGCACTACCCTGCAGGACGCCGGCAGCCGCTTCGAACGGCTGCGCCGCTCGGCCGGACTCGCGGAAGCCCGAGAGCACTACGAGTCGGCGCGAAACGCCGCCGGACTCCCCGAGGACGACGCCGGGCGCGCCCGGATCGTCTGCCGGCGCTACGCCGAGCGGCGGGCGACCCGGCTGGACGAGGAGTTCCGGCCGGCATGTTACGAGGCGGGCCACCCCGACTGCGAGGGCTGTCTCGAGGACGTCCGCGAGGGCCGCGTCGAGACCTGGTCTCGTAGCCAGTGATCCACACACCGGACGCACCGCCGTCATGTGGTCGAGTGTGCAGTGGCTCTTCCTGACTCCGATAGCTCGCGCGGTCGCGGCATTTAGTCACATGGGTGCTCTTCCACCGATATCTTTATACGGTAGGTTATTGTCCAACTCTATCTGTGAAAACTCCATCTATGGGCGCTGATAGAGGTGAAACGAGTACGAACGATCACGAAGAGTTCTCGGAGACCATGTTCGTCACGGCCCCCGACGACCTCGAGTCGGTCCACGCCGAGGCCGTCGGGACCATCGAGCGGGCGGTCCGCGATGCGGGCGCCGAGGGCGCCGTCGTCGCGATGAGCGGCGGGATCGACTCGACGCTGACCGCGGCGCTCTCCCGGGAGGCCCTCGGCGAGGAGCGGGTGCTCGGACTCGGGCTTCCCTCGACGAAGACGGAGGCCGCAGACGGCGCCGACGCCCGGACGATCGCCGAGGGGCTGGGGATCGAGTATCGTGAAATCCAGCTTCGTCCCCTCGTGGATGCCTTCGAGCGGACCGTCGGCGCGGCGGTCGATCCCGACACCGAGGGCGACCACGGCGACGACCGCCTCCTCGGGAACGCCACCGCCCGGTTCCGGATGACCGCGGCCTACTACGCCGCAAACGCCACGAACCGGCTCGTCGTCGGGACGGCCAACCGCTCGGAGCTCCTCCTGGGATACTTCACGAAATACGGCGACGGCGGCGTCGATCTCAACCCCCTCGGGGATCTCTACAAGACCGAGGTCCGGGCGCTTTCGGCCTGGATGGGCCTCCCCAAGCGGATCGTCGGCAAGGACCCCACGGCGGGCTTCTGGGCCGGCCAGACCGACGCCGACGAGCTCGGTGGGACCTACGACGAGATCGACCCGCTCCTCCGGCGGACGATCGACCGGGGCGAACCCGTCGAAAGCGCGGCCGCCGCCGTCGGGATCGAGACGGACCTCGCTCGCGAGATCGTGGCGATGTGCGTCGAATCAAGCCACAAGCGGGCCACCCCGCCGACTCCGGGGATCGCCGACCGACGGCTCGAGGCTCCCCCGTCCGCGATCGAGGACGCCTGACGCTCCGTCATATACTTGGCGAGGGGGTCCTAAGCGCGTCCAATGGAACCGCTCGAGCGCCGTCGGGGGCTGATCGAGGAGCGCCTCGTCTCGGTCGTCGACGGCGTCGAGCCCGACCGGCTCTCCGACGAACTGCGCCACGTCGCGCTCTCGGGTGGGAAACGCGTCCGGCCGACGGTCACCGTGCTGGCCTGTGAGACCGTCGGCGGCGAGGCCGCGGAGGCCGTCGACTTCGGCGTCGGGATCGAACTCGTCCACGGCGCCTCGCTCGTGATCGACGACATCATCGACCGTTCGGAACTCCGCCGGGGCTCGGCGAGCGCGTGGGCCGAGTTCGGCCACGGGCCGGCGATCGTCGCCAGCGACGGTCTGCTGGGGGAGGCGTTTGCCCTCCTCTCTGCGGACCCCCGGGCGACCCGGGTCGTCGCCGAGGCGATGGTCGAACTCGGCGTCGGCGAGGCGACGGAGCTCTCGGAGGTGCCCGAGACCGAAGCCGAGTACATGACCCTCGCTCGCCGGAAAACGGGGGCGCTCTTTCGGGCCGCGGCCGAACTCGGCGCGATCGCCGCCGACGCCGACGCCGTCGCGATCGAAGCCTTAGGGGAGTACGCAGAACGCGTCGGCGTCGCCTTCCAGATCCGCGACGACGTCCTCGATGCCGTCGCCGATCCCGCGACCCTCGGCAAACCCGCCGGCCGGGACGCCGAGATGGATCGCCCCTCGGTGGTCCAGGTCACCGATCTCTCGCCCGAGGAGGCCGACGAGCGCGCCCGCGCGGAGGCCGAACGCGCGATGGACGCCCTCTCGCGGATCGACGCCGCCGACTCCGAAGCGCGAGGCTATCTCGAGGACCTCGCCGAGTTCGTCGTCGACCGCGAGCGGTAAGCACCGGTCGCGGCTACCGTGTTCGGATCGGACGGGAGCCGACGCGTTCTCACTCGTTCGGACTGTCGAAGCTCTCGTACACCGCGTGTTTTCGGAGATCGGAGTGATACGCCCAAGTCGCCCCGAGACCTGCCCCGACCACGATCCCGGCGAGGAGGCCGACCACCCCTCCGAGCGAGGCGCCGGCGAGCCCGCTCAGAAAGGCGAGCGAGACGACGACGGCGTCCTTGTAGTCCATGCGGATAGGTCGTAGCGAACTGTCATAACGGTTCGGGCCGTCTTTCGTTCGCCCCCATCGTGGGTGGAGTTCGCAATCGAACGCGAGCGGTGAACGTCTCGACGGAGAGTCCGAACTACTCGAGCGCCGAGAGTTCGAACTCGAAGGCCGCGACGGGCACTTCGAGGTCGTGGGCGACGATGACTTCGGGGTGGACCTCGCCGACGACGCCGACTTCCTCGCCGTCTACGACGACCGCGGCGGCCCGCCCGTCGATGAAGCTCGGATGCTCCGCAGGTGGCGTCTCGAGGTCGGCGCCAAAGGCGCGCACGACGGTCTGGAGGCGGGCTTTCGCGTCCTCATAGGCCGCGTCGTTCCGGGCGACGAGCCCGGCGACGTGGCGGCTCTCGGCGACGTTGGTGGTCTCGGCGTCGTCGATTCGGGCGGTGAAGCCGACCTCCGAGAGGTCCTGGGGGTAGGCCCGGTGGGTGTTGTTCTCGAGGACCGAGAGCAGGGAGGGGAGGAGCCAGGTCCGGACGATGGTGTACTCCTCGCTGTAGGTCTCCTTGATCCGCGGGGGCGCGCCGGCGCCGAAGCCCTCGCCGTCGGGCGAGATCGACATCGCCTCGAAGGTCGCTTCCTCGCTGGTGAGGTGGAAGGTGAGCATGTCCTCGAAGCCGAGGCCGACGAGGCGGGTCCGGACGGCGGCCTCGAGCCTGGACCGCTCGTGACGACCGCCGACGGTGCTGACGTCGGGATAGCGGGGTTCGAGATCGTTGAAGCCGTAGGCCCGGCCGATGTCGTCGATCAGGTCCCGCGGATGGAGGACGTCAACGCGGTAGGGCGGAATCGTCACCTCGTAGGCGAGTTCTTCGGGCTCCTCGATTTCGTGGCCTTCGCGGGAGACGTCGAGGCCCGCACGCTCGCCCAGGTCGATCACCTCCTCGGGACCGAGATCGATTCCGAGCACCGACTCGATCCGGTCGTGAGCGAGGCGCTTCTCGTCGGTCGAGAGATCCGGCCGGACGAGGTCGCGGCCGGCGTGTTCGCCGCCTGCGTCCTCGGCGTACTCGACCGTGACCTCCTCGAGCGTTCCCCCGCGAGCCGAGAGAGCGTAACAGACGATGACGCACATCTTGTCGATCGTCCACTGGTCGGTGCCGGTGAGTTCGACGAACAGATCCCGGGAGTCGGTCGAGACCTCGGTCCGCCGGCCGTTGATCACCGGCGGGAACGAGAACAGCCCGAGGTCGTCGTAGATCGCGGGATAGCGGTCGCCGCCGACGAGGTCGGCGTACGTTTCCCCAGTGGGGTGCTCGGTGAGCACCTCCCCCGGGGTCAGCTCGCTGTCGGAATCGAGGGGGACGAAGCGGTCGCCGTCGGGGGAAACGCCGGTGTAGCGAACGGTCGGCTTCCCGTCGGTCGCCTCGGCCGATGCGGAGAGCGCGTCGCTCCCCTTCAGCATGGTCAGATCGTGGATCCCGATCGCGCCTTTCGCGCGTCCCCGGCCCATCGTCGCGTGGAGCTTCTCCTGGAGCTGGATGATCGAGTCCAATGCTGCGTCGTCCAGATCGACGCCCCGGACGACCGCACCCGTCACGTACGGGCGGTCGTCGGGGACCTCGCCATCGACCTCGATGGTCCACTCCGGGGAGTTGGTCTTCGGGACGTACACCCCGCGTGCGTCGCCGTACTGGTAGCGAAGCGAGCGGGCGACTCCCTCGACCGAGAGCCGATCCAGTCTGTCGGGGGCGAACTCAAGTTCGAACTCGTCGTCCTCGGTTCGGCCCTCGAACTCGAGGCCGAGCGCGAACAGGTCGTCGATCAGCTCGTCGTCGCCCGCCTCGTGGCCGGTCAGCTCCCGGAGCGCGTCGGGAGAGATCTCGACGGTGGGCATCAGTAGCTCACCTCCGCGTTCCGCAGGAAGTCCAAGTCGGCGAGCGTCCCGTGGAGATCCCGGATGTCCTCGGCACCGGTCGTGAGCATCGCCAGCCGCTCGAGGGCGAGCCCCCAGGCCATGACGTCACACTCGACCCCCAGGGGCTCCAACATTTCCTCGCGGAACAGTCCCGAGTTGCCGATCTCGATCAGCTCGCCGGTCGTCGGATGCGTGCCGAACAGCTCGAAGCTCGGCTCCGTGTAGGGGTTGTAGTGGGGTTTGAACTCGATGTCCGTGATCCCGAACTGGGCGTAGAACTCCTCGAAGGTGCCCATGAGGTCGCGCACGGACAGCGAGTCGGCCATTACCCAGCCCTCGATCTGGAAGAACTCCAGTAAATGGGTCGCGTCCAGGGTGTCGTTTCGGTAGGCCTTCTCGACGCTGAAGAATCGGGCAGGGGGGTCGATCTCGCCGATTTCGGTCCCCGAGAGGTATCGAGTGGTGAGCGAGGTCGTGTGTCCGCGCAGGGCGAGCGCGCGGGCGAAGCCCTCGTCCCACGGCGAGTGATAGCCGTCGCCGTCGGGGCCGACGCCCTCGCGGTGGGCGCGTTCGACGCGGGAGACCAGGCCTTCGGGGAGGTCGTCGATCTCGCTCGGCTCCTCCAAGGCGAAGCGGTCCCAGTGGGTTCGCGCGGGGTGGTCCTGGGGCATGAACAGGCAGTCGTTGATCCAGAAGTCGGCGTCGGCGTGGGGGCCGTCCATCTCCTCGAACCCCATCCCGACGAGCACGTCCTTGACTCGCTCGCCGGTCTCGCGCAGGACGTGCAGCCGGCCGCCATCGACGCGTTCGGCGTCGGCTTCGACGTTGTATGCGCCGAACTCGACGTCTCGCCACTCGCCGCTGGCGAGCAGTTCGGGAGTGAGCTGGCCGACCGTCTCCCGGCTCTCGACGCCCTCCATCAGCGCGGTGACGCCGTCGTCGGAAAGCGTCACCGTCCGTTCGGTCCGCTCGCTGCGCTCGATCAGCCCCCGACGCTCGAGTCGATCCAACACCTCGTCGCTGGGAGCCGCCTCGCCCGCCGTGATCGCGTCGAGAGCCATCGCCTCCGAGTCCGTGTCGGGGACGGCGTCGGGGTCGGTCGTCACGGTTCCGGAGTCGATTTTGCCGTACCCCTTCCGGGCGTAGTTCGAGAGCGCGATATCGACCTCCGGTCCTTCGAGACCTGCCCGGCCGATCGCCTCTCCCATCGGAACCGGATCGGCGTCGAGCCCGCGGGCGGCCTCGTAGAGACGGACCTCGGGGAGGCCCCGATCGGCGTACTCATCGCCCTCCTCGGTCAGCGTGGTCGATTCCTCCTCGCGCGAGAGGACGACGACCAGCCCCCGCTCCTCGAGTTCGAACGCGGCCCCGGTGACGGTCTCGGGCGGAAGGTCGGTCTCGGCGGCCAGTTCGTCGATCGGCGTCGCGTCCTCCGCGCTCGCTGCCCGGAGGACCGCGGCCTGTGCGTGTGGGAGTTCCATTTGGTGTGTAGACTGCGTGTCGGTCAGTTAGCGGTTCCGACTCGTCTCGAACGATCGCGCGAACGCCCGCGTTCGCGGGCGGTTTCCCCGGCGGCGTCGGTCGTCGCCGGCTCCACCGGCCCGCTCACCGGGCGAAGAAGAAGCCGAACCCCGGACGGGAGCCACGCGGCTGGCGGACGACGCTGGCACGGTGGGGTTCGGGTGCCATGCCCGACTCGAGACGCGGCCGGAGCAAAAACCTTGCGGCGCCCTGTCGTGTGAAGCGGTATCACTCATCGCCAGGAGTTATGTTTCCCGGGCCGACAGGTATGTTCACACGATGACCGACCTCCGATTCTAGGTCCGGTCGGAGGGGCTTCCCCGACGGCCGGACTCGACGGCACCGTCCGGCCGCGTTCTCGACGGCGGATCCGCAGGCGACCGCCTGCGGGACCGTCCGCACTCGCGTCCGAACTCCGACTCCACCGGGGAGAGTCGTCCCCGGACTCACCACCAATGCAGCGACTACGCACGCGCGACGAACTGGCACACGAACGACGCAGGCGCCGCGAACGCGCCGAGGACCGGCCCTCGAGGGTCGACGCCGTCCTCATCGCGCTCGCGGCCGCGGTCGTGCTGGCGGGGACCGTCGGGGTGGCGGTCGTCGTCGCCCTCGCCGTCGGCATCGTCCTCGGGGCCGTCCTCGCGAGTTCGGCCCGTAGACCGGTCCCCGCACCCGCCGAATCGACGGCGGGGTGACCGACGACACGGTCCACGATCCGAGCTTTCGGTGACGGCTCCCGGCTCGAGGGGTTCGACGCCGGCGGACGACGAGTTCGGCGATCACGCCCTCCTCTCGGCGTCGGGACTCCCGCCGGGCGGCCCGGCCGGTCACGACGACCGGCTACGAGAGGTGGGCCGCGACGTCCGTCGAGGAGACCATCCCGACGTAGTCGTCGTCGACGACCGGGAGGTGTTTGATCCCGTAGGTCGTCATCATCGCGGCGACCTCCTCCATGTAGAGGTCGGGCGAGACGGTCTCGACGTCGGTCGTCATCACGTCGCTCACGCGGATGTCGGAGGGGGTTGCGCCCTCGGCGACGGCCGCGAGGACGTCCGTACTGCTGATTATTGCCCGGGGAGTGGTGAGCACGACCAGCGCGCTGATCCCCTCCTCGTGCATCCGCCGGGCGGCCTCCTGGACCGTCGCGTCCGCGGCGATCGTCTCGAGGGGCGTCGACATCACGTCCGCGACTCTCGTCCCGTCTCGGGAGCTCATACCCGTCTCGACGCGGACCGTCGGTATGGTCCTTTCCCCGGCCGGCGGTCGGGGTCGTCGACCTGCCGGGCCACCGCTTCCGGAACCGTTATCCCGGAGCCCGGCGTACGAGCGGGCGCAATGGCAACCGGTACGGTCGACTTCTTTAACGACACTGGCGGCTACGGATTCATCGAAACCGAGGACGCGGACGAGGACGTCTTCTTCCACATGGAAGACGTCGGCGGCCCCGACTTAGAGGAGGGTCAGGAGGTCGAGTTCGACATCGAACAGGCCCCCAAGGGCCCCCGTGCGACGAACCTCACCCGAAAGTAACGCCGTCTTCGACGGCGTGCGGTTTTTATCGACGCGACCGCCGAGAGACGCGACCACCCAGCGACGCAACCGCCGGCAACGCGCGCCTCGCGGTCGCTCACGGACGTTCATGCCACACAACCGCTTTAGTTCTCCAGTGCCTACCGCGTCCAATGACGCAGCCTTCGACCGACCGAAAGACGCGACCGCCGCCGGACCGGACGAAACACACGCTGTTCTGTCCGGCCTGTGGCCACGAGGCAGCGATCGACGGCGACTGGGAAGTCATAGAGGAGGACGGCGAACGCGTGCTTTCCTGCCCGCGCTGTGGGGAGGTCGTCGACCGGCGACCCCGCCGAGGACGGCGCCCGCTCGTCGCCTGAGCGGCTGGTTCCGTTACTGGCCCGCACCGCCGGCGTCCCGGCCCCGAATCAGCTTTGCGATTCCCCCGGCGACGAAGGCGATCAACGCCCACTTCCAGGCGAGGACCCCGAGGACGACCAGCGCGATCCCTCGCAGCGGGTGGCCGTTCGCGAACGCCCGCTTTGCGTGGCGGAGCACCGAGAGGACCGCGAGCAGTCTGCCGACCGTCCCGCGGGAGAGTTTCGTGAGTACCATGCGGAATGCAGGCGCCGAGCGGGAATAACCCGCTCCCTTGTGACGGAGACGGGGGTACCAAGGCTTTTGGCGTCCCGGGGCAAGTCCGGTGACGATGGAGTTCGAGGCGATCCCCGGGGTCGGGGCAAAGACCGCGAGCGCCCTCGCCGAACTCGAGGCGCCCGAGGAGGCCCTCCGGACGGGCGACGTCGCGGCCATCGCCCGCGCGCCGGGGCTCTCCCCGGGGCGGGCCGCCCGGATCGCCCGCGGCGCGATCCGCCTCGACCACGACGACCCCGGCGGGTTCCTCGCGACCGAACGCGCCCGCGAGATCCACCGCGACCTCCTCGCGCTCGTCCGGGAGCGGGCGGTGACCGACTACGCGGCCCGCCGCCTCGAGACCTTTTATCCCAGCCGCCGGGCCTCCCGGATCGAGGAGGCCCGCGGGTTCGTCGAGCGCGCCATCGAGCGCGACCCCGACCCCGACGTCCTCGCGGCCTTGGAGGACGTCGTGCCCCTCGAACGCCCCGGCGACGTCCGCGTCTCCGAACGGTGTCTCGCGACCCGGGACGCGGAACGCTACGCGGAGGCCCGCGAGGCGGTCCCCGAGCTTCCGGTCGAGATCGTCGAGGACGCCCGCGGACTGGCCGAACTCGCCCGCGGCTACGCGACGGTGGTCGCCCTCGACGAGGCGTTCGCGGGCGTCGACGTCTCCGGCGACGTCCGGGTCCGGCCCGACGCCGTAGAGGACCCTGCCGACATCGTCCCCGAGCGGGCGCTCGCCTTTTTCGCGCGAAATCGCGGCTCGATCCGGGCCGCCATCGATGTTCACCGTGCCGCCGGCCTCGAGGCGCCCTGCGAGGTCGACGGGCTCGAGTCGGCCATGGACCGGCTGGGAGCGGACGGGACTGTCGCCGGCGACGACGAACTCGACCGGCTGGCACGGGCGGTCGACGACCTCGACGCGGCGGTCGGAACGGCCGAGAGCGTCGCCAACGACCGGCTCCGGGAGGCGATCCGCGAGCGGGACGTCACCATCGAGGGCAGCGATCTCCTCTCGCTGGTCGAGCAGGGTGCGGGCGCCGACTCGCTTCTGGCCCGCGAGCTGAGCGAGGAGTACGACGCCGCCGTCGCGGCCGCTCGCAAGCACCTGCTCGACGCGCTCGATCTCGACTCCGGGGAGGCAGACCTCGCCCGCCGGATCCTCGACGACGACCCCACGTTTCCCGTCGAGCGCGACGAGGAGGCCGTGGCCCGCCTGCGCGAGGAGCTGGTCGCCGCCCGCGACCGCCGGGCGGCGGAGCGAAAACGCGAGCTCGCGGCGACGCTCACCGATCGCCGCGAGGGCGTCGAGGAGCTCGTTCGCGGGGCCTTGGAGCTCGACGTCGAACTCGCGATCTCGCGGTTCGCACGGGACTTCGGCTGTACGACGGCGGAGTTCGGCGGCGACGGCGTCGCCATCGAGGGTGGGCGTTCGCCGTTGCTCCCCGAGGCCCGCGAGGAGGTCGAACCCGTCGATTACGAGGTGACGGGGCCGACGCTGCTCTCGGGGGTCAACAGCGGCGGGAAGACCTCGACGCTGGATCTGGTCGCCGCGGTCGCCGTTTTGGCCCACATGGGGTTTCCGGTGCCCGCAGACCACGTCCGCCTGCGTCGGTTCGAGGAACTGCACTACCACGAGAAGAGCCAGGGCACCCTCAACGCGGGCGCCTTCGAGTCCACCGTTCGGGACTTTGCGGACCTCGCGACGGGCGCCGACGGCCGGCTCGTGCTCGTCGACGAACTCGAGAGCATCACCGAGCCGGGTGCGAGCGCGCGGATCGTCGCGGGTATCCTCGAGACGCTCGCCGAGCGGGACGCGACGGCCATCTTCGTCTCGCATATGGCCGGCGAGATCCGCGAGCGGGCCGACGTCGCGGTCGGCGTCGACGGCATCGAGGCCGTCGGGATCGTCGACGGCGAGCTCCGGGTGGATCGCTCGCCGACGAAGGGTCGGCTCGCGCGCTCGACCCCGGAGCTGATCGTCGAGAAGCTCGCCGCCGAGGACGGGAACGAGGGCGACCGCGGCGGCTTCTACGGCCGGCTGCTCGAGAAGTTCGAGTGAGCGGTTTCGGAGGTGTCGGGGTCCCCACGTACTGCCCTCGAGTCCGAACCCGGCCCCGCGCAAACACTGAAGTAGCCCGGGAGCGAGGTGAAAGTGATGGGAGGCGACGAGGGAATGCTGTCCTGGGACGAGTCGGTGTTCAGGGACGAACACGTCTTCGAGATCGATTACGTCCCCGAGGCGTTCGTCCACCGCGAGAGCCAGATGCAGGGGCTGTCCCACGCGCTCCGGCCCGCGCTCCGGGGCTCGCGCCCGCTGAACGTCTCGGTCCGGGGCCCGCCCGGAACCGGGAAGACGACGGCGATCCAGAAGCTGTTCGGGGAGGTCGCCGCCGAGACCGCCGAGGTGGAGACGATCCGGGTCAACTGCCAGGTCAACTCCACCAGGTACGCTGTGTTCTCCCGGCTGTTCGAGGGCTGTTTCGACTACGAACCCCCCTCCTCGGGGATCTCGTTCAAGAAGCTGTTCGGCCAGATCGCCGAGAAGCTGATCGAAGAGGACCGGGTGCTCGTCGTCGCGCTCGACGACGTCAACTACCTCTTCTACGAGAACGAGGCCAGCGACACCCTGTACTCGCTGCTCCGGGCCCACGAGGAACACCCCGGCGCGCGGATCGGCGTCATCGTCGTCTCCTCGGACCCGACCCTCGAGGCCATCGACGAACTCGACGCGCGCGTCCAGAGCGTCTTCCGGCCCGAGGACGTCTACTTCCCGGTGTACGACGAGCCCGAGATCGAGGAGATCCTCGGCGAGCGCGTAAAGCGGGGCTTTCACGACGGGGTCGTCTCCGGGGACGTCCTCTCGCGGGTCGCGGCCCTGACCGCCGAGAGCGGCGACCTCCGGGTCGGGATCGACCTGCTCCGGCGGGCCGGCCTGAACGCTGAGGCGCGCGCGAGCCAGGTCGTCGAGGGCGGCGACGTCGAGGACGCCTACGAGACCTCGAAACACGTCCACCTCTCGCGGAGCCTCGCGAACCTCGCGGCGAGCGAACGCGAACTGCTCGCGGCGATCGCCGACAACGACGGCGAACAGGCCGGCGCGGTCTACGAGGCGTTCCACGAGCGGACCGATCTGGGCTACACCCGCTACTCCGAACTCGTCAACAAGGTAGACCAGCTCGGCCTCATCGACGCCGAGTACGCCGACGTCGAGGGACGGGGGCGCTCGCGGTCGCTCTCGCTTTCGTACGACCGGGAGGCGGTACTCGATCGCCTCGAGTGACTACCGCTGGGAGTCCCGGAGGATCAGCGGCCCGATCGCCAGGGTCCGTTTCGCGGCGGTCGCGATCCGGGTGATGTAGGCGGTGAGCAGGAGAAACGGCGAGAGCGTGAAGGTGAACGCGGCCCCGACGAGCCAGAGGAGGTTCTCGACGCCGAGGGTCGACCCCGGCGCGGTCGCGGTGTCGACGAACACCACCATCATCCCGCTGACGACGATCGCGGGGATCGCGAGATAGAGGATCAGCCGCGAGAGGTCGATCAGCGCCCACTGGAAGTACAGCGTCTTGACGTGTTCTCTGGCGGGCCCGAACATCGACAGGGCGGTTCGGAGCTCGTCGAACGCCTCCCAGCCCTCCTCGTCCAAAGCGTCCCGGTAGTCGTCCTCCAAGCGTTCGATCTGAAAGACCTTCCAGGAGTAGTTGTAGTCGAGGGCGGCGTAGACGACGTCGAACGTGCCGAACTTCGCGCCGTCTAGCTTCTCGCGGACGGTTTCGGCGTTGCCGGTAACGCTCTCGACGAACTCCTCGACCTCGCCGGCGAACTCGTCGTTTTCGGAGTCCTGGACGACCTCCTCGAGCTCGTCGGCCCGGGACTCGGTCGCGTCGACGAGCCCCCGGAGGAACGCGGAGGGGTCCGCGGGCGCGGGTTTGCCGGTGAGGTCGCGCATGTAGTCGCGGAAGTCCATCGTCTCGCTCATCCGGGTCCGCTGTTCGCCCAGCGGGCCGTTCTCCTGGGAGAGGATCAGCTGGCTGATCGTGACGACCAGCGTGACGCCGGTGATCAGGGCGCTGAGCATCGTCCCGAATATCCATCCCATGACCGACCGTTGCTGGACGACCTCCGGGATCGTCGGGTCGAGTGCCGCCCCGAGCATGAAGACGAGGAAGACGGCGACCGAGAGGCCGGCGGTGACGCCCAGCCGGTTGGCGCCGAGCAACAGCCAGAGCTTGAGGCGGCTCTCTCCGGCCCGCTCGCGCATCGTGTTCTCGGTGCTGACCTGGTCTTCGTCGCCGTCGTCGCTCTCCTCAAACATCGTCGTCCGCGGGCCGTTTGAAGACGAGGAACTTCGTCCCGCCGCCGGTGTACGTGATCGTATCGACCAGCTCCCAGCCGTCGGCGCCGTACTCGTTCAACAGCTCCCGGGGATCGGAGGCCTCCTCCATCGTCGGGTCCCGAGGGGGTTCGGCGGTCTCGTACTCCCACCGGGTCGCCGGGCCGTCGTCTCCGCTCATTGGGGACCCGTACTTGCTTCGGTATCAAAACGGTTCGGCCGGCAGCTAGCTCTGGGGGAGCTCCTCGCGGTAGCTCTCGGCGTGAGAGAGCGCCTGCTCGATCCGGTCTTCGGTCTCTCCCTCGGCGCGCTCCTCGGCCTGGCGGAGCGCGTTCAGGTGTTCGTCCATCAACGCGTGGTCGGGCGTCCGGCCGTCGTCTACCAGCTCGGCGAACGCGGCCGCGGTCTCCTCTACGTCCTCGCGGACGTCGTCGTCGGCGGTCTCCGCCGCCGCCTCGAGTTCCTCGCGGGCGCTGGTGAGTCGGAGTTCGTCGGGGGCCATACCGCGGGAGAACGGACGCGCGATGAAAACCCTGGCGATGGCCCGCCGGCCTCCCGTCGAGAGTCCGCCCGGCGGCGGGAAGCGAGTCCTCAAGTGGCTGGGACACCTACTCCGGCCAACCGTGAGCGACTCCCGTGGCCCCCTCCAGCCCGACCGCCCCGACGCCGACCATCCCCTCGAGGTCGACGCCCCGTTCGAGCCCGCCGGCGACCAACCCGAGGCGATCACCGACCTCGTCTCCGGCTTCGAGTCCGGTCTCACAGAACAGACGCTGCTGGGCGTCACCGGCTCCGGGAAGACCAACACCGTCTCCTGGACCGTCGAGGGCATCCAGACGCCGACGCTGGTGATCGCCCACAACAAGACCCTGGCCGCCCAGCTCTACGAGGAGTTCCGGGAGCTGTTTCCCGACAACGCCGTCGAGTACTTCGTCTCCTATTACGACTACTACCAGCCCGAGGCCTACGTCGAGTCCTCGGACACGTACATCGACAAGGACGCCTCGATCAACGACGAGATCGACCGGCTCCGACACAGCGCGACCCGGTCGCTTTTGACCCGCGAGGACGTGATCGTCGTCGCTTCGGTGTCGGCGATCTACGGCCTCGGTGACCCCCGCAACTACGTAGACATGTCTCTCCGCCTGGCGGTCGGCGAGGAGGTCGGCCGCGACGACCTGCTGGCCCGGCTCGTGGACCTGAACTACGAGCGAAACGACGTCGACTTCACCCAGGGCACGTTCCGGGTGCGGGGCGACACGGTCGAAATCTACCCGATGTACGGCCGGTACGCGGTGCGGGTCGAACTCTGGGGCGACGAGATCGACCGGATGGTGAAAGTCGACCCACTCGAGGGCGAGGTCCAGGGCGAACAACAGGCCGTTCTGCTCCACCCCGCAGAACACTACTCGATCCCCGAGACGAAACTCGAACGGGCGATGGACGAAATCCGCGAGGACCTCGATTCGCGCATTTCGTACTTCGAGCGCCAGGGCGATCTCGTCGCCGCCCAGCGCATCGAGGAACGCACCACCTTCGACCTCGAGATGATGCAGGAAACGGGCTACTGTTCGGGCATCGAGAACTACTCGGTGTATCTCTCCGATCGGGACTCCGGGGAAGCACCGTACACCCTCCTCGACTACTTCCCCGAGGACTTCCTGACGGTGATCGACGAGTCCCACGTCACCCTCCCCCAGATCAAGGGCCAGTACGCCGGCGACAAGTCCCGGAAGGACTCGCTGGTCGAGAACGGCTTTCGCCTGCCGACGGCGTACGACAACCGGCCACTGACCGCAGAGGAGTTCCGGGAGAAAACCGGCAAAACGCTGTACGTCAGCGCCACGCCGGGAGAGTACGAGCGTGAGGAGAGCGACCGGATCGTCGAACAGATCGTCCGCCCGACCCACCTCGTCGATCCCGCAGTGGAGGTCTCGCCGGCCAGCGGCCAGGTCGACGACCTGATGGACCGGATCGCAGAACGGATCGACCGCGACGAGCGCACGCTCGTCACCACCCTCACAAAGCGGATGGCCGAGGACCTGACCGAGTACCTCGAGGAAGCCGGCGTCGCGGTCGAGTACATGCACGACGAGACCGACACCCTGGAGCGCCACGAGATCATCCGCTCCCTTCGACTGGGCGAGATCGACGTCCTCGTCGGGATCAACCTCCTCCGAGAGGGGTTAGACATCCCCGAGGTCTCCCTCGTGGCGATCTTAGACGCCGACCAGGAGGGCTTTCTCCGCTCGGAGACGACGCTCGTCCAGACGATGGGCCGCGCCGCCAGAAACGTCAACGGCGAGGTCGTCCTCTACGCCGACGACCCCTCGAGCGCCATGGAATCGGCAATCGAGGAAACCCGCCGCCGGCGCGAGATCCAGCGCGAATACAACGCAGACCACGGCTACGAGCCGACGACGATCGAGAAGGCGGTCGGCGAGACGAACCTCCCGGGGAGCCAGACCGACACCGGGGGCGTCTCCGGCCGGGAGGTCGGCGACGACGAGGAGGCCGCCCGGTATATCGAGGAACTCGAGGATCGGATGGAGGAGGCCGCGAGCAACCTTGAGTTCGAACTCGCCGCCGACATCCGCGACCGGATCCGGGAGGTCCGCGAGGAACACGACCTCGCGGGCGACGACGAAGACGGAATCGCCCCGCCCGCCGAGGAGTTCTGAAGCCGGACTCGGCCATCGTACGGTCGCCGATTTCCAGTGTGTGACTCGAGCCCGATAGCGTTACTCCGGTCTCGAGTGCGCGTTGTGCAGTCGTTGGTGTTCAGGTTATCTACCCAGAATAGATATATAAAGTAATGATATAACACTGCTGACTCGGCAGCATCCGGAACCTCTCTCCTAAATATAACTCGATGATCAAGTCTCAATGTTTTTCCTCACTCGTTCCTTCACAGTGGGGAACTTCTTCTTGAGATCTTGATATATGTCTTCCTCCCCGATATACGATTCGGAATTCTCGATGAAATACTCCATCTTCTCGATCTGATTGTTTTGTAGACTGTCGGAGTCTCCCAGACCGTAGTACTCACTGTTGTCTAGGATATCCGTAGCTTTCACAACCACCGCAGCTCTTCCCAGCTCAAAACACCTTTCATAAATATCGTAGTGTCTCTCGAGGTAGTCGTCGATACTCTCGTCGAAACTAGTGGCTTCAACGATATTTGCAACGTTCTTCCCGAACCTCGAACGAATCTCGTCGGAAGTTACATCCGTATCCTCTAATAGGTCGTGCAGAAGGCCAGATATGACGATACGCTTTTCATAGCCTCTCTGGTAAAGAGCTATTCCCACTCTCGTACTGTGGAGGATCACTGGCTTCGGGTTGTCTCCCGACCCTTCGAATGAACGTGCCAGATACTGGATACCTCGCTCGATCTCTTCGTCTTCTTCTAGATCCCTCATCTCTGATGAAAAGCCGGGCTCGCTATTGAATTATATTTGGTTCGAACTGCCTGAAACGCTTCTGCTGACGACCCCACGGGGATCGCTCGGAGACGAGACGGCGTTCGAAACGTTGGCGTTCGAAGCGGGTGGCTCCTTGGTCAGCGGTCGAACCGGTCGGGATCGGTCCCGTCGCCGGTCGAACTCGACCCCGTTCGCTCGCGGTCGTCCTCGAGAGCGCGGTCGATCGGATCGAGGTCGGCGTCGTCCCGTCCGGCTCCGGCGTGTGGCTCCTCGTCGAGGGACGTGTACCGCTCCCGGTCCGTGGGTCGGTCTCGCCCCATTCCGAGGGTGTCCCGGGCCGACGCCCGGTGCTCGGGGAACTCCCGGGCGAGGACCGCCCCGAGGTAGCCCCCGGCGGCGCTGAAGCCGACGGTGTAGACGACGGCCGCCGCCGTGACGAGGCCGACGACGACGATCATCGCGACGATCCCGCCGGCGGGAACCCCGAGGACGCCGAGCCAGGCCGATAGCACGGCGAGCCCGAGGAGGCCAAGCCCCGCGAACGGGAGCAGGGTGATGAGGCCGGCGAGGGCGCCGACCAGGGTCCCCGCCCGCCCGTCCTCGCCCTCCAGGAAGCCCGAGACCGCGCCCCCGAGCACCGTCGAGAACGGCAGGAAGGCGAGGACGACCGCCGCGACCGCGCCGACGACTGCGTTGACGATCGTTCCCATGGGTCGAGGGACGCTACCGGCGGCCAAAAGGTCGGCGGTCGGTTCCACCGAGTCCGTGTCCTTAAGACCACTCGGTGGAAACACCCTGTAATGAACCGACGAGCGTTCCTCAGGGCAGCCGGCGTCGGCGGCGTCGGCGTCACGATCGCGGGCTGTTCGACCGGGAACGGCGGCGACGACGACGGGAACGAAACCAACGATACCGACACCGGCGACGCGAACGAGACGGACTCCAACGCTACCGGCGACGAGGCGAGCGGGGACGACGGGACCGATGGCGAGGACGACGCGAACGACACCGGGCCGAACGGGACCGGGTCGAACGGGACCGACGACAACGCCACCGACGGCGCCAACGGGACCGACGGAAACGGGGACGACGGCCACGACCTCGTCGTCACCGTCGAGGACGAGGCGGGCGAGCCCGTCGACGACGCGATCGTTCGGATCAGGACGGAAGGCGACATCCTCGGCGGCCTCTTCGGCGGCGAGGAGACGGAGGAAGCGGCGACCGACAGCGACGGCGAGGTCGTCGCCGAGGGCCTTTCGGACGGCACGTACACCGTTGCCGCCGAGAGCGGCGACCTGAGCGGCGAACGCGAGGTCGAGATCGACGGCGACAGCGCGGAGGTCACCGTCGCCGTCGTCGAGCAGACGGAGGGACGGCTCCGGATCGCGACCTACAGTTCGATGGTCGACGGCGAGGAGCCCGCCGGCGTCTGGCTCAAGGAGGCCTTCGAGGAACGCTATCCCGACGTCACGATCGAGTGGACCGTTCCCGAAGCGGGGGTCAACCACTACATCCAGCGCGCCCAGCAGGACGCCGGGATCGACGTCGACGTCTACTTCGGGCTCAACGTCGACGACCTCGTCCGGATCGACGACACCCTCGACGAACAGCTGTTCGCGTCCCTCGAGCGCGACCGGGTAGAGCGGGCCGACCGCGTCCGGGACGACCCGGCCGTCGAGTTCGGCGACCCCGACGACCGGGTGCTCCCCTACGACACGGGGTACATCAGCCTCGTCTACGACGAGGGGGAGGTCGAGGGCCCCGAGAGCTTCGAGGACCTCGTCGACCCCGCATACGAGGGGACGCTGCTCGCCCAGAACGCCCAGGACTCGGATCCGGGCCGGGCGTTCTTGCTGTGGACGATCGACGCCTACGGCGCGGACGGCTACCTCGACTACTGGCGGGAGCTAGTCGACAATGACGTCCGCATCCTGGGGAGCTGGGACGATGCCTACAGTGCCTACGAGAACGCCGAACGCCCGATGGTCGTCTCCTACTCGACCGACCAGGTCTACACCAACCGCTACGACGGCGACATGTCCCGGAGCCAGATCGCCTTTCTCGAGGACCAGGGATACGCAAACCCCGAGGGGATGGCGGTGTTCGAGGGAAGCGAGAACGCCGACCTCGCGTACGCGTTCATGGACTTCGTGCTCTCGTCGGAGGCCCAGGCCGAGATCGCCGTCCGGAACGTCCAGTTCCCCGCCGTCGCCGACGAACACGTCGATCTCGACGCCGAGTACGACGAGTACGCCCACGAGCCCCCCGAGTCGATCGCGCTCGGCTACGAGGAGCTGAGCGGGAACCTCGGCGGCTGGATCGAGGACTGGGCCCGCGAGATCGCCTCCCAGTAGTGAGCTCGAGGGCGGGCGGACCCGGCGGCCGTCGGGATGGCCGGAGCCGTCGGAGCGGGCGGAATCGGTTGCGTGGATGGGCCGGGAGGCACGCCCTCACCGTCCTCGCCGTCGCGACGGCGGCGATCCTCGCCGTCATGTTGTATCTCCCCGTCGGGATCGTCTTCTCCCAGGCCGTCTTCTCCGAGGGAACTCCCACGCTCTCGGCGTTCCGGGCGGTGCTCGCCGACCCCTTCTACACGGGCGCGCTCGCGGGCGTTCTCGCCGATCCGCTCGCGATCGGGGCTCACGTGGAGGGCGTCCTCGAGTGGCTCCGGGCGGGAGCGCCCGTCCCCCGGATGGGACTGTTCGGCTTTACGGCCTACCAGGCCGCCCTCTCGACCGTCGCGAGCGTCCTCCTCGGGCTTCCCGCGGCCTACGTACTTGCGACCTACGAGTTCCGGGGCCGCCGGACGATCCGGTCGCTGACGATCCTCCCGTTCGTCCTCCCGGGGATCATGGTCGCGGTCGGCTTCTACGCGATGTTCGGTCGGGACGGGACCCTAAACGCGGCCCTGGACTTTGCGGGCCTGGGCCCCGTCGACTTCATCGGGTACAGCCCCCTCGCAGTCGTGATCGTCGCCCACGCGTTCTACAACGCGCCCCTGGTGGCGCGGGTCACGCTCGCGGCCTGGGAGTCGGTCGATCGCCGGGCCGTCGAGACCGCCCGGTCGCTCGGGGCAGGTCCCGGACGGGCGTTCCGGGACGTTGTCGTTCCCCAACTCCTCCCCGCCGTACTCACCGGCGCCCTCCTCACGTTCGTGTTCACGTTCATGACGTTCCCCATCGTCCTCGCGCTCGGCGGGCTCGGGCTCGCGACCGTCGAGGTCTGGATCTACGACCGGATCTCCCAGCTCGCGGTCGCGGAGGCCGCGACCCTCGCCGTCCTCGAGACGGTCCTCACCCTGGGGCTGACCTACGCCTACCTCCGCTACGAGTCCGCCCAGGCCGGAATGAGCCGCGGGGACGCCTCGCCCGCTCGCGAGCCGCTCTTCCCGGATCTCCGAACCGCTCTCTCGGCCCGCCGGCTCGCCGTCCTCGCCTACGGCGCGGTCGCCGTCGTCGTCTTCGTCGGGCCGATGGCGAGCATGGTCGTCGGCGGGGTCACCGACGGCGGCGGCTTCACTCTCCGTCACTACCGCTTTCTCGCCGAGCGTCAGGCGACCGGCGCGGCCTACCAGACGCTTCCCTGGCCCGCGATCCGCAACTCGCTTCTGTTCGGCGTCGCGACCCTCGCCGTCGCGCTCCCGATGGGCGTGACGATCTCCGTGCTGACGGTCCGCTCGCGGTGGGGGACGGCGATCGACGCCCTCGCGATGGTCCCCCTCGCGGTCAGCGGCGTCGTCTTCGGGATCGGGCTGCTCGAGGGGCTCGTGTTCGGAACCGATATCGGAGGGTTCCGTCTTCAGGTCACTGGAGCCGCGGCGATCGTCGCTGCCCACGCCGTCGCCGCCTACCCCTTCGTCGTCCGGAACGTCTCACCCCTGCTGGCCGACTTGGACCCGGCGCTCGTCGAGTCCGCGCGCGCACTGGGCGCGAGCCGCGCCCGCGCGCTGCTCGACGTTGAGCTCCCCCTCGTGGCGAGCGGGATCGTCGCCGGCGCCGCCTTCGCCTTCGCCATCTCGATCGGCGAGTTCTCCTCGACGGTGATTTTGGCGAGCGGGAGCGACGCCTACACGATGCCCGTCGCCGTCGAGCGCTACCTCGGCCGCCGGAACGGCCCCGCGATCGCGATGGGGACCGTTCTCCTCGTCGTGACCGCCGCGAGCTTCGTCGTCGTCGACCGCGTCGGCGGGAGGTTCGAGGCGTGACCGAACTCGCCCTGGATGGGGTCTCGAAGGCGTACGACGAAACGACCGCCCTCCGGGACGTCTCCCTCGCCGTCGCGGACGGCGAGTTCTTCACCCTCGTCGGTCCCTCGGGCTGTGGAAAGACCACCACGCTCCGGACGATCGCGGGCTTCGAGGAGCCCACCGCGGGCGAGGTCCGCTTCGACGGGGAATCGGTGACCGGGCTCGGGCCCGAAGCCCGGGACGTCGGCGTCGTTTTCCAGAACTATGCACTCTTCCCCCACATGAGCGTCGCCGAGAACGTCGGCTACGGCCTCAAGTTTCGGGATTCGGGGACCGCGAGTTCGGAGGCGCGGATCGAGGAACTCCTCGAGCTGGTCGATCTTTCAGGAATGGGCGAGCGAGAGCCGAGCCAGCTTTCGGGGGGGCAACAACAGCGGGTCGCACTGGCCCGCGCGCTCGCCCCCGAGCCGAGCCTCCTCCTGCTCGACGAGCCGATGAGTGCCCTCGACGCCCGCCTCCGGGAATCGCTCCGCCGCCAGGTAAAACGAATCCAGTCCGAGCTCTCGATCACCACCGTCTACGTCACCCACGACCAGGAGGAGGCCCTGGCGATCTCCGACCGCCTTGCGGTGATGAACGAGGGCCGGGTCGAACAGATCGGCACCCCCGAAGCGATCTACCGGCGACCACGAACGAGGTTCGTCGCCGAGTTCGTCGGCGACAACAACGTTCTGGCAGGCGAGGTCCGTGGACGCGAGGACGACCGACTCCGGGTCGGCGTCGACGGCGGCGAGTTCGCGATCGGCGATCCCGTCGCGGACTCGGGCCGGGATTCCGGCGACCGGGACGGGGGAGTCGAGTCCGCGCCGTCTCCCGGCGACCGAATCATCTTCTGCGTTCGCCCCGAAGCGCTCCGGGAGGACGCCGAAACGAATCGAGTACGGGTGAGCGTCGAGGGCCAGGAGTTCCACGGCGAGAGCGTCCGGGTGGACGGCCGGTGGGGAGAGACTCCGATCGTGCTTCGGCTTCCCGACGTTCCCACGCACGAGGAGTTGACCGTCGGGTTCGAGCCGGAGGCGGCACACGTCGTCGAGCGAGAGTAAGTCGGCCTCGAGAGTCCGCCGAAAGGGGCGGCGAATCAAATATTTGTGAGATCTGAGGATATATTGCGTTTCGGGGCGTAGGGAGAGCCATGACCGATATCGATCCGACTCCGCCGCCGGAGGACGTCGAGGAGGTCCGGACGCGCTGGCACGACGACGCCGACACGTTCGATCGGGTCTACGACGTCGTCCTCGGGATCACGGAGCCGACGAGCCACGCCGAGATCGCGGAGATCGCGGACTGCTCGCCGAACGCGGCGAAAAAGCACGTCGAGCGCCTCGCGGAGATGGGCATCGCGCGCGCCGACCGCTCCGGTCGTCCCGTCCGGTACGAACGCAACGACGGCTACCTCGAGTGGCAGGAGGCGAGCCGGCTCGCCGAGGAACTGACCGTGGAGGAGATCGTCGATCGCGTCGAACGACTCGAGGAGCGCCGGGGCGAGTTCGAGGACCGCTTCGGAGCGACGGATCCGACGGCGGTGTCGGTCTTCGATCTGGACGATCACGACGCGATCCACGAGCGGATGGAGGCGGTCGGCGAGTGGCAGTCGATCGACCGGGACGTTCGGCTGTACGAACTCGCACGGCGGCTGATCCAGAACGACGGGCACCTCCTCCCGGCGTAGATGAACCCGCCAGGAAATGGGGAAGGGGGATCGACGGGGCCGCCCGATCGCCAAACCCTCCGGCTGCTCGAAGGCGTCCTCGCCGAGGACCCGACGGTCGCCACGACCGAGTTCGAACCGAACGGCTCCGAACCGACCCTGCTCCGTGCCTCGTTCGAGACGGACCGATATCCGGACACCGTCGAGGCCGCCCGGCTCGACGTCCGCTGGTTCGCGAGCGGCGACTTCTCGATGCACTATGTCGAGACTCTCGCCGACGGCGACCGCTGGGAGTGTCGATGGGATCGCCACCCCAACCCGCACGACGGGCGGCTCCACTTTCACCGACCGCCGACCGGCGACGAGGTCGAGGCCCTCGAGATGGCGGCGGTTCACCCGCTCGACGTCACGGCAACGGTGCTCGCCGCAGTCGAGCCGCGAATCGAAGGCCACTGGTCGGCCGACGGGTCTTGACTCCTCTCGTTCTCTTTTCGCACTCTCGAGCCGTCGTCGATCGCTCTCGCCGACGAGACGAACACGAAGGACTGCTCTCAGCAAACGGTAGCGAGGAGCCTCCTTCCTCAACGAGCGACCGACGGGAGCGAGTAGGGTGGAGAGGAATCGCGTTGCGAAGCTGGACGAAACCGCAAGGCTTAGGCCGTCTCCGCCCGTTATGTGAGATACTGCCGTCCTCGCACAAGCCGGGGTCGGTAGGAGCCACGAGTAAACTGGCTCCCGTGGTGCGACGGCGTGGCCGTCGCACCCTATACTCGGGAACGACGACCGCGAACGGGTTCGATCCCCGTCCCCAGTGTTGGGGTAGAGTGAGAGAACACCGGGAATTAAATCGGCGGGACAATCCACGGAACGGATCCGGTAGGCGGGTCGCAGCAACAACTCCGACCCGCCGTCCGCCCGTGGACGGTAAGAGGAAGCCGGGCCGCGCCCTTGCATGGGGTTGCGGGGTACAATGTCGTTGCGGTAAAGCCCCGCCCTCAAGGAGTGACCGACCGCCGCAAGGCGGGAGGGTGCGAGTAGGGCGGGGTAGTTTACAGCCGATCCCGAAACCGATCCAACCCGAGCCCCAGCATATCGGGACTCACAGGTTGAAACTCCTCGCGTTCGTCCTCGGGGA
The DNA here is from genome assembly GCF_020177375.1 of Saliphagus infecundisoli. Taxonomy (GTDB): domain Archaea; phylum Halobacteriota; class Halobacteria; order Halobacteriales; family Natrialbaceae; genus Saliphagus; species Saliphagus infecundisoli. The sequence goes on from NZ_JAIWHV010000002.1 coordinate 309,341, forward strand.
GGAACTTCCGGACCGAGTCCCACTCCTCGCGGGCGTAGCGCTCGTCCACGAGCACCCGGATCCCGACCTCCTCGGGACCTCTGATCACCCGCCCGATCGCCTGGCGGGCCTTCCGAACGGCGGGGACCGTCAGCGCGTAGGTGAAGCCGTCCCCGAAGGCATCGTCGTAGGCCCGCCGGACCGCCTTCGTCCGCGGGCTCGAGGTGTTGACGATCGGGACGCCACAGACGGCGGCGGCGGCCAGCCGGTCGCCGCCGTAATCGACGCCCTCGGTGAGCGTCCCCCGGAGGCTCGTGACCAACACTTTCCCCTCGCCCGCGAAGAACTCGTCCTTCAGGGTCTCGGTCGCGTCGTCCCCGCTCGCGGCGTCGAGCAAGACCGGTTTCTCGACGCGCGCCTCGAGTACACCCGCAGCCCACTCGGCCTCCGCATAGCTCGGCATCCCGACGAGGACGTTGCCGGGGACCGACGCGACCTGTCCGATCGCGTCGGCGTACTGCCGGCGAGTGGGGGTCTCCTCGCCCGGCGCCCCACGATTCTCGTAGGTGAACTTCGGCGCCGCGACCGCGAAGCTCTCGCGGTTTTCCTCGGGGAAATGCAGCCCGTAGCGCCGAGTTGCGACGGGCCGGTCCTCGCCCTCCAGATAATCGAGCCCGGTGACCTCGGTGAAGACGTCCATCGGCTCAAGGGTCGCGCTCATCAGGATCCCGCCGCCGAAGGAGGCGAGCCGAGAGCCGATCGCGTCGCTGGGCACGCAGTTGTGCAAGGCGAGCCGGCCGTTGTAGGCCCGGCGCCAGCTATCGGCGGGTTCCTCCTCGTTCCAGGTCCGCTCGAGTTCTACCTCCCGGAAGTACTCGGTGTGATCCCGGCGGTACCACTCGCCGACGACGCGACCGACCGCGGGCGCCGCTCGCGACTTTTCCTCGCCCTCGGCCTCGTTGATGATCCGGGCGACGACCGCGCCGACCGACTCCGTGCGGACCCACAGCTTCTCGCCGTAGCCCGCCTCGCGGGCCCACGCTGAGATCTCGTCCTCGGCGGGCACCTGGGGATCGCGAAGCGGGATCTCCGCGTCCTCCAACTCCATCAGGTCGGACTTCCAGCCCCGGTGCTCGCCGTCGAGATGCGCCCGCACGCGCCGGTCGAGTTCCTCGCGCAGTGCTTCCAAAAAATCGCGAACTGCTTCGATCTCGTCGGCCGAGACGTCCGAATCGTTCAGTTCCGCACGCACGAGGTCGGCGTCGGCGGTCTTCGACCCACTCTCTGTACTTCGCCCCTCGCGGTCGAACTCGAGGGGCTGGAGGACCCGCGAACACTCGGTGACGGCGTCCCTGAGCGAGGTGTCCGCGATCCCCTCGCTCACGAGGTCCCGGACGCGGGGTTCGAGCATGTGGGCCTCGTCACAGACGACGAACGTCTCTTCGTTCAACAACTCGCCCGTGAACGCGCCGGTCGTCGTCGGGTCGAAGGCGTGGTAGTAGTTGCCGATGACGACCTCGACCTCGGGGAGGGCCGCGCCCATGATCGAGTGGGGACACGAGCCATGGCGCATTCCCAGCGAGACGAGTTCCTCGGGGGTGACGAGGCCGACATCGGTAAGGTCGAACGGGACCGCTTCGGCCCGCGAGCCGCCCTCGTCGCCCTCGTCGGGGAGGTCCTCCAGGTACTGGGCGTAGAACGGACAGTACTCGACGCCGCCGGCCGGGCCGCCGTCGTCGTACGTGGGGATCTCGGGAGGGTAGGAGGCGGTCTCGCCCGCGCTCTCGAGCAGTCGGATGCCCCCGTCGCTGCGACCGCTGTCGGCGAGCCCGGTCTGCTGGCTTCTGGCATCTGCCGCGAGAGAGCCCGCGGTGGTCGCCCCGCCCTCGCCCGTCAGGTCGCGGGTCCGCTCGCGGAGGTTCTCACACCGGTCGTACACCACGCCGTCGTCGAACTCTGCGACCCCCTCACGGTTGTACGGGCAAACGTCGGCCTTCCCGACGAGGGTCAACCCCGAAACGGGATCCCACTCCCCTGGAAGGTTCGCGTTGATCGTCTCCAAGTCCTCCTCGAACTGCCGGAGCTGTTGTTTGACGCTCGTGAGGACGACCACGCGCTCGTAGTCGCTGTCGGGGTCCCGGACGAGGTCGATCCCCGCCGAAAGCGCGAGCATCGTCTTTCCCGTACCGCAGGCTCCCTCGACGACCGTAAACCCGCCCTCGCGGGCGGTCTCGAGTGCGGTCTCGATCCCGTCTACCTGGTCCGCGTAGGGTTCGGCGTGGCCGAACACCTCGCGCCAGGAGCCCTCGCTCATCTCTCCGGAACTCGTCGTCGCTCGTCCATAGGGATGTCGGAGCCGACTGGGCGCGCCATCGGTCATAAACCCGCGGATCGGATGGAGTCGATGGGGCCGAAGCGGGTTCTCGCCGGATCTCAGCCGAACGAGTGGTTCGTCCGGCTCCGCTTGTCGTCACCTTCTGGGCCACTCCACACGATAACCGCACTCTGTGCCACGAAGAGGGCGGCGAGCGTCACGAGACAGAAGAACAGATCCGGACCGGACAATAGGTAGTGTAACGAGCCGAACAGCGTCACGACCACGCCGGCCTCGAGAGATCTCGTTCTCCAGGATTCCGCCTCGAGAGACTCCAAATAGAGCCCACCAACCCCCACGAGGAGCCCGGCCGAACCGGGAACCACTCCGGGTTCGATCCTCTCCGGCGCCGCGGCGACCATCACGGCGAGAAGAACTCCGGAGACCACGAGTGTCGTTCTCCCGTGCATGGTCGTCGTATCGTCACACCATCATATAGTCCTACCGACGCCAGGACTCACACCGATCGAACACAACCCCTTCCCGTTCCCGGCCGCTACCCGACGTATGGCCGACGATCCGGAGTTCGACGTCGAGGGCTGGCGAACGGAACTCGAGGAGAAGCGCACGGAGAAAGACGAGTTCTTTTCAACCCATCCCCAGTCGCCGATCCCGCCCGAGGACCGCGAGGCCTTCGACGGGCTGGACTACTTCGAGCCCGATCCCCAGTACCGACTCGAGGCGACGGTTTCGATCCCCGACGACCCCGCGTCCGACCCGGTCTACATGGAGACGACGGCGGGTGGAGAGGTCCGCTATCTCCGAACCGTGGTGCTGACGATGGGCCTCGAGCGCGAAGAGCCCAACCTCGCCGACGCGGAACTCGAACTCGCGGGCTACGAACAGGAGGGAACCGATGGCGCGCTGTTCGTCCCCTTCCGGGACAAGACGACCGGGCAGATGACCTACGGGGGCGGGCGCTACATGGAACTGGAGGCCGAGGACGACCTCGCTGAGGGCGACTCGATCGTCGTCGATTTCAACCTCGCCTACACTCCTTTCTGTGCCTACAGCGAGACCTTCGCGTGTCCGCTTCCGCCCGAGGAGAACTGGCTCGAGGTCGCGATCCCCGCGGGCGAACGGTTCGAGTAGCGTTGCGGAACGGACTGATTTACTGCTCGGTGAGCACCGTGGTCCACTTTCCCATCGAGAGCACCAACTCGAGTCCCGTCTCCGTCTCCCGGAACTCCGCGAGCCACAGCGCCCCGTCTCCCGGGCGGACCGAGAAGACGTACCGGTCGTCACCGATCTCCTCCGGCGAGGCGGTGACGGAGAGGGCAAAGCCCTCCACCGTCAGCTCGATTAGTCCCATCCGAACGGGCTCGACGACCACTGTCTCGGCGTTCCGGTACGCTCCATAGGTCCCGGAAACGGTCTCGACCACCTCGGAGAGCTTTATCGCCCGGACGCGGTCGGCGGGCTCCTCGCCGCAGGCGATCGCGAGGAGCGCCTGTCCGAGCGTGGCGGCCGGCGGCCCGTGACGGTTGAGCGCCAGCGCGACGCCGAGACCGTCCTTCGGGAGGACGCCGATGTAGGCGCTTGCGCCGTCGATCCCACCCAGGTGGCTGGCAAGGAGTTGCTCGGCGAACTCGCCGATCTCCCAGCCGTAGCCGTACCCTCGCCGGCTGTCGTCGCTGGTCGGGAGCGGCGGCGACTGGAGGTTTGTCGCCTTCGCGAGGAGATCGGAGTCGAGTATCCGGCTCCCCTCTACCTCGCCGCCGTCGAGCACACACCGCCCCAGTCTGGTGAGTTCCCGCGGGGAGCTGATCAACCCGCCGGCCGATCCTGCACCACCGTCGTAGGTCTTCACCACCAGTTCCCCGTCGCGCTCGGCGTAGCCCGTCATCGCGTCGTCGTCGGTCCGGAGCGCGTCCGGGTCGAAGGTGGACCGTTCCATCCCGAGCGGATCGAGGACCTCCTCGCCGACGTACCGGTCGTAGGGACGGCCGTCCACGGCCTCGATCAGCTCCCCGAGGACGAAGTAGCCCCCGTTGGAGTACATATATCGATCCCGGTCGAGGAGGCGCTGATCCGCTGCGCCCCTCACGTGCTCGAGCAGCCCGAGATCCTGCCCGTCGTCTATGGTGCCGTGGAGCGCCGAGAAGTCCCGCGGGATCCCCGACGAGTGCGAAAGCAGCTCTTCGACGGTGATCGGATCGCCGGGGACGTCGTCGAGGATCGGCACGTACGCCCCGATATCGCCGTCGAGATCGATCTCTCCCCGATCGATCAGCCGAAGCACCGCGAGGGCGACGACGGGTTTCGAGAGCGACGCGACCGAGTACAGCGTGTCGGGGGTCGCCGGTGCCCCAGACTCGACTTCCCGCTCGCCGAGGCCCGTTGCGACGCGGACTCCCTGCTCGTCGAAGACGACGGCGCTGACGCCGGGAACGTCCTCGTCCTCGCGCCAGTCGCCGAGAAACGAATCGATCCGGTCGGCCGTCGTCCGTGCCCTCTCTCCCATGCCCTTCGATCAACGAAGCTGACACATAGGTCTTGCCTGGGACGGGAGACAGCACGAGGCCGAGGATACATACCACTGGACGCGCTCGCCTCGGGTATGCGCGTCGGGCTCATCTCCGATATCCACGGCAACCGGGTCGCCTTAGAGGCCGTCCTGGCGAATATGCCGGACGTAGACCGACTGGTCTGTGCGGGCGACGTCGTCGGCTACAATCCCTGGCCCGCCGACTGCGTCGACGCCATGCGCGAGCGGGGGGTGCCGACGGTCGTCGGCAATCACGACGCCGCCGTCGTCTCGGGAACCGCCTTCCGGTTCAACGAGATGGCGAAAGCGGGCGTCGAGTACGCCCGCCGGGAGCTCGACGACGAGCAGTTGGGATGGCTCGAGTCCCTCCCCGAGACGCGCCTGACCTGTGACGACCGGGTCAAACTCGTCCACGGCCATCCCGACGATCCCGACCGCTACACCTATCCCGCGGACTTCTCGCCCCGACTGCTCGACGAGGAGGACGTCCTCGTCCTCGGCCATACCCACGTCCAGCACGCCGAGAGCTACGGCGAGGGGATCGTCGTCAACCCGGGAAGCGTCGGCCAGCCCCGCGACGGCGACCCGAAGGCGGCCTACGCCGTCCTCGATCTCGACGCGATGGACGTGGACCTCCACCGGGTCGCCTACGACGTCGAGGCCGTCCAGCGGAAGATCCGGGAGGAGGGGCTGCCCGAACGGCTCGGGACGCGGCTCGCCCGCGGGAAGTAGACGGAGACGGGGTTCGACGGCCCTCGGCCGGTCTCTTTCGATTCCGGGCCCGCCCTGCACGCACGGACCGGCCCAACAGCTAACTGGGGGGAGGCCGTATCCGGCTTCGCATGTCACTCAAACGGATGCTGAGCGGGGATCCATCCCGAAGTTCGTTGCTGTACATTGTCATCGGGGGACTCTCGCTCGTCAAGGCCGTCGCCCTCTACAACGACCGCGAACGGTTCCGCCGCGAGCTGACCGACGCCGCGCTCTTTCTCGGCGTCGGGCTCGTCCTCCGGCGGTACGGACAACTGAAGGAGCAGAAACGCCAGGAACTTGAGTCACAGGTGCCCGGATGGCTCGCCAAGCGAGGGGGATCCGACGGATCGGAGCGCTCCGGCCCCGGCCTCCGTGCCCGCGCGAAAGCCCGGTTCGGCGACGAGCCCGAACCCGAGCCGACCTACCGCGAGCGCGCCCGCCAGGCCGTCTCCGACCGCCGTTAACGGGGCCGTAGCTCCGCGGTGAAGTGGCGCAGTTCGGGGGTCGAGGGTTCGCTTACGATCTCGAGACCCCGAACGTTCTCCCGGTTCGTGACCGCCGCCGCGGCGTCGGCGACGTGCTCGAAGTGTTCTCGGTGGTAGCTCCGGCGGGGCACCGCCAGCCGCACGAGATCCGGCCGGTCGGCCCCCGGGAAGGCGAAGCTCCCGAGTTCGACGCCGCGGACGCCGCCCTCTCGATACAGTTCGCAGACGAACGTCTGGCCGGGGAATGCCTCCGGCGGGATATCGGGAAAGACCTCGCCCGCATCGACGTACACCGCGTGGCCCCCGGTCGGCGTGTAGATCGGGACTCCCCGCTCCGCGAGGAGGTTGCCGAGCGTCCGGACGCGCTCGAGCCGTCCCTCGACGTACCCTTCCTCGACGGCTTCTCGGAGGCCGACGGCGAGGGCGGCCATGTCCCGGCCGGCCATCCCGCCGTAGGTGGGAAACCCCTCGTAGAGGATCCCGCGTTGACGACACTGCTCGTGGAGGTCCTCCTCGCGGAGCGCGACGAACCCGCCCGCGTTCGAGAGCCCGTCCTTCTTGCCGCTCATCACGAGGGCGTCGGCGTAGGAGAGCTGTTCGCGGGCGATATCGGCGATCGGATCGCCCTCGAACTCGCCCTCGCGTGCGCGGACGAAGCCGGCGTTCTCGGCGAACCGGCAGGCGTCGATGACGAAGGTGGCACCGATCCTGTCAGCGAACTCGCGGACCCGGCGGGTGTTCTCGACGCTGACGGGCTGGCCGGCCGCCGAGTTGTTCGTGATCGTGAGGATCACGACGGGGACGCGGTCGGCGCCGACCCGATCGACGACCTCGTAGCCCCGGTCGACCGAGAAGTTTCCTCGAAAGTCGCCCTCGCCGTCGGGGTCGAACGCGCCCGGCGCGGGGCAGTCGACCGGCTCGGCTCCCTGGTTCGCGACGTGGGCCCGGGTCGTGTCGAAGTGGGTGTTGTTGAGGACGACGTCACCCTCGGAGACGAGGCTGCCGTAGAGGACGTTTTCGGCGCCCCGTCCCTGGTGAGCGGGGACGATCCGGGGAAAGCCCATCACGTCCCGGACGCTTTCCTCCAACTGCTCGAAGCTCTCGGAGCCGGCGTAGGACTCGTCGCCGCCCAGCAGGGCAGCCCACTGGTCGGTGCTCATCGTTCCCGTCCCGCTGTCGGTCAGCAGGTCGACGTAGACGTCCCTGCTCGCGAGGTTGAAGACGTTGTAGCCCGCGTCCTCTATCGCCCGCTCCCGGCGCCCGCGGGAGGGCAGCTCCGTCCGCTCGACCATCGACGACCGGTAGGCGACCATGGCCGTCCCTCGGTGGCCGGACAGTTCAACTTCCCTGTCGGAATCAGTCGGCGAGCGCACGGAACCGGCCGTTCGTGTCCAGACGTGGCGACGGGCTCGGTCAGCCGTCGTCCCCGCCCCCCGGCTCGATGCTCCCGGGCTCGACGTCGACCCAGAGGTGGACGTAGTAGTCGGTGGTCTCCGTCGAGAGCTCCGCGGGCACCTCGTCGGGGTACAACAGCCAGACCAGCCGGACGTCCTCGCCGGTCATCGTCGGCTCGACCTCGTGGGGGTGGTGCCAGCTCTCGTTGTGGGCGAGACGGGTCTCGAACCGGTCGAGTTCGTTCTGGTCGCGAACGACCGTCTCGTTGACGGTCGCGTTCGCGGCGGTTCCGTTTCCGGCCGTCTCGTTCCCGACCGTGTCGTTCTCGACCACCTCGACCTCCTGCTCGACGAGAACCACCGTGTAGTTGGTCGTCCGGTGTTCGTGGTTGTCGACGCCGACGATCACCTCGCTGCTCTCGCCGCGCTGGAACTCCTCGGGGTAGCCGTCGGCGACGAGCTCGCCCTCGTCGGTCTCGGTGAGGAGGTAGACCGCCGAGAACTGTTCGCCGGTCTGGGGGACCATCACCGCGTAGCCGACGCTCGCGACCGCCAGCAGGATCGAGGCCGCCAGCAGGATGTTCAGCGCCGCGTCGGCCCGCGAGTCGGGCCGGGCGATCTCGTCGCGACCGGCGGCGATCCACGCCCGGTAGGGCACCGCAAACCGCTCGTCGGCGGGGAGTTCCCGCCGACGGTGGGCCCCGACGGCGACGGCGATCAGCGTGAAGGCGCTGACGGCGACCATGATCGGCACCAGCCGGATCCCCCACGGCGTGAAGTTGAGCACGAGCCCGATGAGGGGGACGACGGCGATCGAGAGCCCGAAGGAGAGCGCGACTCGCTCGATCCCGTCGATCCCCGAGCGGGCAGAGCGGCTCCAGGTCGCGCTGGCGTCCCCGTCGATCCCCGAGCGGGCAGAGCGGCTCCAGGTCGCGCTGGCGTCCCCGCCGTCTCCCTCCTCCTCGATCCCGGCACCGTCGGCGACCGGCGACTCCCCCTCCTCGGGGAACAGCGCCGCGACGAACGCGTAGCCGGGGACGAAGAGCACGAACGCGAGCCCGATCGGCACCCGGAGCGGCGTCTCGCGGATCACGGGCGCGAGCACCGCGACGTTGGTCGCGACGACCAGCGCGACCGCCGCGGCGAGGTCGGCCGGTAGCTCCCGGAGCCCTCGAGGAAGCGCGAGCCACAGCGTCCGGGGCGCGACCATCGGTAATCCGATCGGTCCCATCGCCCTAAAAGTCGGTCGATCCTCGCGGATCGGCGGTGGCGGCCAGTCTGCTCAGACCAGCCCCTCGTACAGCGCGAGATACCGGTCCGCGATCGCCTCGAGGGAGAACGCCTCGCTGCGGTCGGCCGCGTTCGCCCCGATCCGCTCGCGCAGCGCCGGCTCCTCGAGGCGCTCGATAGCCGCCACGAACCCCTCGAGCGATTCCGCCTTCAGGCAGTCCTCGCCGTCGACGAGCCACTCGTAGGTCGGGATCTCCCGGACCAGCGGCGGCTTTTTGCAGGCCATCGCCTCCAGGAGGGCCATCCCCTCGTTTTCGTTCTTGGTCGGGAAGTAGAAGACGTCGCCGGCGGCGAACGCGCCCCGCGGGTCCTCGATGTAGCCCGTAAATCGGCAGTTCTCGGGTGAGTTCGCGACGAGTTCGCGGGTCGAACGGGGCTGGAGGTATTTGTCGAGCGTGCCCCCCGTTGGATTGAGGTAGCCGAACCAGACGAAATCCAGGTGGGGCATCCGGCGGGCGGTCTCGACGAACGTCTCGACACCCTTGCGCTTGATGACGTGACCGAACATGAAGACGACGGGGGGCTCGAGGTCGTAGCGCTCCAGATACTCCTCGCGGAGGTTCGAAAAGCCCCGGAGGCGATCCGGGTCGAAGCCGTTCGAGATCACCGTCGTCGGCGTGTCGGTGTACGTTTCGACCACATCGCGGTTGTGCTCGGAGGGACAGACGAGGTGGTCGACCCGGCCGTAGGCGTATTCGAGGTAGGGCCGGAGGGGGACGGCGAGGGCGTTCGAGAGGACGAAGCTCTCCCGGAAGTCCTCGGCGGTCTGGTGGGCGTGTGCGACGACGGGGACCCCCCTCCGGCGGGCTCGTTCGGCGTAGTAGAGCGATCTGGGGCCCATGTTGTTGAGGTGGAGCAGATCGACCGACAGCGAGGGTTCGGTCGTGTACTCGATTCCCTGATCCTCCAGGATTCGGCGCTGGTTTCGCACCGACTCGGCGTGGCCGCCGGTGATCTGTGACTCCCACTCGAAGTAGTGGCTGACTCTCACCCTCGGCCCCTCCTCGTCAGGCGGCCGTCGGCCCGCGCGGTCCGCCGGCTGCCGGCCGGCGACCGGTGCGGGCGAGACCGGCGGACGCGCGGCCGGCGGGTCACGGTCGGCGACCGGAACGCTCCCACGGCGCGATCACCGGACCTCGAGCCAGGGGACCTCCACGAGCGGCGGGATGTGGGTCTCGACGTGGTGTTCCCAGACCCCCTGCTCGCCGAACGCCTCGCCGTGGTCGGCGGTCACGACGACCCGGCCGTCGAGTTCGGTGACCAGGTCGGCGACGGCCTCCAGGGCGATCCGGAGGTTCTCCTCGTAGAGGGCCATCGCGGCCGTCCGGGTCCCGTCCGTGAGGAGGTCGGCGGGGTCGAGCTCGAGCCAGAGGCCGACCTTCTGGGCGAACCCGCTGTCCTCGAGGCGCTCCTCGACTTTCGGGCGGATCGCGTTACCCAGCAAGGAGAGGGCGCCGGTGCCGCCGTCGGTGGCGGGCTCGCTCTCGGCCTCCTGGCGCTTGATCCCCTTCTGGATCTGCTTGAGTTTCCGGCCTTTCCCCCGCGAGAGGTAGGGGGCGTGGGGCTGCATGTAGTGGAGCACCGTCCGGTCGGCGTCCTCGACTTCCTCCTGGTGGTTCTCCAGGGCCTCCGCGAGCGCGCCGGGCGGGACGGTCCCCAACTCGTCGTCCCAGCCGCTCTTCCAGACGTCGATCACCTCCCGGATATGATCGCTCGCGGTCCACTCGTACTCACAGCTCGCCCCCCACTTGAGCTCGCTGAGAGGGATCCCCAGGTCGTTGATGAAGGGGTTGCCCGAGAAGTAGGCGATGTCGTGGTCGCCGGTGAACGTCCGGGAGGCCCACTCGGGGGTCGAGGAGCCGACGCTGCGTCGCTTCTCTACGTCTCCGTCGAGGTAGTCGTCGTAGACGTCCCTGAACACGTCGTACCGGCACGCGTCCAGCACCAGACAGTAGTCCCACCCTGACTCCAGAAAGCGCTGGTCGTCCATCGGTCGTCGGGGAGTCGTCGTCCGACCATTGTATTCTTTCCGTTAAACCGACGGTCGTCGCCCGCTCGCCACTGACTCGCGTGAATCCCCTGTCTTGTGGAGGGCTGTGGCCGGAGCGTTCTCCCGCCGAGGGCCCCAGTTGTGGCCCAAACCCGCTCCGGGTAGCGGGTTCCCGGTCCGGACCCGCCAGGAAAGCGGACCCTTCAAGTCCAATACGGTGCCGTACTCGCCATGGACGAGCGGAACCGGCGGACGTACCTCCTCGGCGCGATCGGGGCCGTCGTGGTCCTCACGCTCCTGTTCGTCGCCGTCGGCGCCCGGCGGATCGCCGACTCCCTGCTGTCGGCCGATCCCGTCTTCGTCGCCGCGACCGCCGGCCTCGCGTGTTGCTGGCTCGCGGCCTGGGGGCTGATGCTCAGGACCGTCCTCGGCGCCCTCGGCGTCTCCCTCCCGCCGCCGCTGGCGGTCGCCGTCTACGCCGGGATCGTCTTCGGGAACAACGTCACTCCCTTCGGCCAGGCCGGCGGCGAGCCGGTCGCGGCCGCTCTCGTCTCGAAGGTGGCCGACGCCCGCTACGAGACCGGCCTCGCCGCCGTTACCAGCCTCGACGTCCTGAACGTCGTCCCCTCGCTCTCGCTTGCCTTTCTCGGCGTCGGCTACTACGCGACCACCGCCGCCGTCGGCGAGCGCCTCGAGGCCGCCGTCCTCTCGGTGGCCGCCCTCGGCGTCGGCGTCGTGCTCGTCGCTACGGTCGTCTGGCGGCGCCGTCACGCGATCGCCACCCGGCTCCCGGCGGTCGTCGCCCCCCGCCTCGGCCGGCTGGGGGGAGAGCGGTTCGACCCCGAGGCGCTCGAGGCCGACCTCCGGGAGCGAACCCGGCGGTTCTTCGCGAACGTCGGCCGCGTCGCCACGAGCCGGCGCCGGCTGGCCGCCGCACTGGGCTTGTCGCTTTCGGGCTGGCTCTTCCAGGTCGTCGCGCTCGCGGCGGCGTTCGCCGCGGTCGGCCACGCCGCCCCGCTCGCCGTGCTCGTCTTCGCCATCCCGATCGCGAACCTCGCCGGCGCGGCCCCGCTCCCGGGCGGGCTCGGCGGCATCGAGGCCGCGTTCGTCGCCGTCCTCGTCCCGACGACCGGGATCGAGCCCTCCGCCGTGACCGCGGCCGTCCTCGTCTTTCGGGGAGCCACCTACTGGCTCTCGACCCTGCTCGGCGGCGTCGCCGTCTCCGCGTTCGGCGTCCGGACGGTTCGGTAACCTCGGTCGCGGTCGTGGCCCACGCGGTCCGTCGCGGTTTCCAGGCCCACCGCCACATCGGTCTCCAGGCCCTGTTCGGTGAAGTCCTCGACCGTCTCGCGGTCGACGAAGCCGGGCAGTGATTCGACGACGATGCGGTCGCGGTCGCCGAGCGCAGAAGCGATCGCCTGCCGGGTCTCCGCGGGTACCTCGCGCTCGTCGAGGAAGGAGCCGGAGGTGTAGATCTTCACCAGCCCGGAATCGCCATCGGTCTCCTCGGACTCGTGGTCGAGACAGTGCTGGATCTGGTCCATCAGGGCGTCGTGGGAAACCTGCTGCCCTCGACGGACTCGGCGACGTAGCCACACATCGTACAGCCGCCGGCGCGCGCCCAGCGACAGCCGCTGATGGTGAGGCTCTGGTAGACGCCGTCGGGCGTGTCGTCCTCGTCGATCCACACCCGGGTGTGCTCGTCGGGGTCGTAGCTCTGGTCGCTCTCCGCGCGGCTGTCGCGCATCGCTTCGGTGTGCGCGTCCATCCCCCGCCCGCGTTCGTACAACTTCGGGCGTCTCCTGGTTCGATAGCAGGCACGAGCGTTGGGGGAGTAGTTCTCATCTATATATTCCACTCCGCTACGAAATTTTATAATCGTACAACTCTGGGATCGAAACGATGCTTCGAGACGATACGTACCGGCGACGCGACGTGCTGCGAACGGGTGGAATCGTGCTCGGCGGCTCCCTCCTGTCGGGGTCAGCGACGGCCGACGACGGCGACGGAACGACGCTGACGCTCCTGTCGTACAACGACATTCAGACGGCGGCCGCCGAGGACGAGGACTTCCCACGGCTAGTGACACTCATCGAGGAGCGACGAGCGTCCGCCGACGGGCCGGTCGTCGTGGTCGGCGGCGGCGACCAGGTGGGACCGCACGCGCTCAGTCCGATCTCGCAGTGGCGCGCGCCGGTGGACGTGCTCAACGAGGTCGGGCCGGACGCGGACGTGATCGGGAACCACGAGTTCGACTACGGGTTCGACGCCATCTCCGACGTGACGGCCGACTCCGAGTTCCCCTGGCTGGCGACCAACCTCGTGACCGACGACGGCGAGGCGTTCGACGGGACCGAGTCGACGCAGGTCGTCGACCGCGGCGGCGTTCGCGTCGGGATCATCGGCCTCGCCGACGAGGGAGCGACGACCGGGAAGACGAATATCGACTTCGAGGCGGAGGGCGTCACCATCGAGGACTTCACCGAGACGGGCCCCGCGGAGGCACGGCGGCTCAGAGAGCAGGAGGACGTTGACGTCGTCGTCGCGCTCGCACACACAGGCGTCCCGGACGCGGAGGCGCTCGCCGAGGCGGACGCCGACGACGACATCGACGTGATCGTCGCCGGTGACGACGAGCTCCGCTATCCGCCGGAGACGACGAGTGGCTCCATCGTCTCCGAGGCGGAGGCGCGGGCGAACTACCTCAGCGAGATCGAACTGACGGTCGAGGGCGGCGAGGTGACCTCGTGGGACGGCGAACTGATCGAGGTCACGGACGACATCGCGAAGGATCCGACCGCCTCACAGATCATCAACGACTACCGCGCGGAGGTGAGCCTCGACTCGGTCATCGCCGAAACCGAAACGCCACTCGACGCCACGTTCTCGTCGAACTACCACCGCGAGACGAACTACGGCAACCTGATCACCGACGCGATGCGCGAGCGGACCGACGCCGACGTCGCGATCACGAACGCCGGCGGCATCCGCTCGGACGCGGTGTACGGTCCCGGCGAGATCACCGGCGGCGACGTGTTCAACACCCTCCCGTTCCCGAATACGATCGTCACGCTGGAGCTCACGGGGGCGGAACTCGTCGAGACGCTGGCGAGCCAGATCGTCACCCTCGAGAGCGAGACCGGGCAGGATTTCGGCGAGGAGGTGTCCCAGCAGGTCAGCGGCGTGCGCTTCGAGTGGGTCCCCCATGACGACGCGGAGCAGCTAGTTCGCGACGTGCGCGTCGGTGGCGAGGCGCTCGAGGCGGACGCGACCTACGAGGTCGCCGTCAACAACTTCATCGCCGACGGCGGGAGCGGCTACCCCCTCGAAGACAAGCCGATGATCGAGGACACCGACGAACTGCTCGCGACGAGCGTCGTCGAATACCTCAGGGAGCGTGATACCATCGCCCCCACCGTCGAGGGCCGCATGCAGCGCGTCGACCGCGACCTGCCCGACGCCGCCGTGACCGTCGACGGAAACGGCAAGGTCGTCGAGCAGTTCGACACGCCCGACGACGTCGAGTCGGTCACGGGTAACACCGCCGCGGTGTGGTCGCCTGACGGGGAGCACGTCGACGCGGAGCACGTCGTCTTCGACGAGGACGACGAGACGCTGGTCGTCCGCGCCGACGACGGCGCCCTCGCGGAGACGGTCGAAGACGCAGAGGACGGCGACGAAGTCCCGCTCGACCTCTACGTCGAGTACGAGTCGAGCGAGTTCGACCACGTCTACTTCGAGCGCTCCCGGCTGAACGCCGACCTCGCGGCCACCGTTCGACGGCGCGGCCGGAGCCGTGCTTGCGGGGCACCCGGGAGTCACTGACGAGACCCCGGACGACGCCGTCGGGCGTGTCGTCCTCGTCGATTCAGACCCGGTGGGGTCGTAGCTCTGGTCGCTCTCCGCGCGGCTGTCGCGCATCACTTCGGTGTGCGTGTCCATCCCCCGCCCGCGTTCGTACAGTTCGGTCGCCAGCTCGCTGCTCATGGCTGAACTGGGCGGTGCGGGAGAAATCGACTTGGCAGGGCCGCCAGGGCCAGTACGGGCGCTCCTCCTCCTCGTCCAGACGAACCCTCGTGGGGTTGAAGCGCCATGATCGAGTACCCGGCGATCCTCGAGCACTGGTTCCAGGCGAACCTTAGTCGTCTTCTCCGGGACCTGGGCCCATGAAATCCGCAAGGCTCGTGGGCTTATTCTTGTCGTTCTCGAAGACGCTCTCCAAGGACTTCTCTAACACCTCGAGGCGCTGTTTCGTGTACTCCCGGCAGCCGTACTCCTCGGCGACGTCGATCGCGGTCTGCATGTACTTGTTGACCGACCCCTGGTGGACGGTGAGGTTGACCTTCCCGCCACACTCCCGGCAGACCTCGGTCAGGGGCATCCGGCGGAACTTCGCCCCGCAGTCGAGACACCGGGTCTCCTGGCGCGAGAAGGCCCGGAGGTTCCCGATGAGGTCGGGCAGGAAGTGGTACTCGATCACCCGCTCTGCGACGTCGGTCTCGTCGACCGCCCGGAGCTTCCGGGCGAGCTCGAGCTGGGCGTCCATCTTCTCCATCATCGAGCCCAGGGTCTTGTACGCGGAGAGGTCCGGTCCGAGCGCGATGTCGCTCGTGTCGTGGGTGTGGGCGAAGCCGGTGTACTCGCCGTCGGTGCCGACGCTTTCCTCGGCGATTCGCACGTTGACGGATTCGGGGTCGGCCATCTCCCGGGTCGCCTCGTAGAACTCGAGGGGATACTCGCTCACGACGTCCATGTTGTGGGCCTCGTCGTCGATCTCGGCGGGATCGATCCGCGAGGACATGACGAGGGGGGCGTCCATCTTCCCGCCGCGCTGGTCTGGCAAAAAACTCTCACTGAAGTTCAGGAGGCCGTCCATGAGCAACATGACGCAGTCCTCGTCGCCGTCACAGTTCCGGCGCTTGGCCGCGTGAAAGTACGGATGTGCGTAGCCGACGGCGGCGCTCGTAAAGCCGATGACGCGGCCGACGGTCGCCGCGGAGGTGTGGGGGGCCATCCCGAAGACGAGTTCGCCGACGAGATCCTCCCGATCTTCTATCTCGTAGAAGGGCTCGAGCCCGTAGTACTGCGAAAGGAGGTCGTCGACGAAGTCCGCCGTCGCCATTACGTGGTCGGCGGCACCGTCCGAGAGAACGACGTCCTGGACCTTGAGTTCGACCAGTTGGTCCTCGTGAGTCAGGGGGTCGCCGTGGACGTCCTCTTCGTAGCCGAGTGCCTGCAACTGGCCGACATCGACGTCGAGTTCTCGCGCCCGGACCGAGGTCACGGGGAGGTCGGTCATGTCGTAGCGGACGGTGCCGTCCTTGAACGTGCTGACGTCGTGTTTCGCCCGAAGGATCCCCTTCTCCATCGGCTCGGGGACCCGATCCGCCGACATCATTCCCTTCACCCCTTTGAGGATCTCGAATGCGCTCTCGCGTTCGCCGACCGACTCGAGGGCGTCGCGGTACTCGGCGTCGATGTCGATTTCCGTTGCCTCGACACAGGTCGCCTCCCGCTCGCAGCGGTCGCACTCGACCCGGCCGGCCTCGTCGGGCTCGATCCGCCGGTCGCAGTCGGGACAGCGGTAGTCGGCCTCGGTCCGGCTCTCACACTCCGGACACCGGTTCTTGTACGTCTCGGTGTGACATTTGGGACACCGGTTGCGGGCGACGTCCACCTCGACCACTCCCGGCGTGTCGGACATCGTCTCGGCGTGGCTGCCCGCCTTCGCGACGTCGCGCTGGGCGCCGCCGGCCTCCCCGATCGGGAACAGGGTGTGGACCGCCGGGCTGAGGTCCCGGCGCTCGGACTTCTCGGGGCGGCCCATCCTGTTGCCGATCCGGGTCGGGGCCCGCTCTCGCACTGTGAAGGGCGCGACCTCGTCGACGGCCTCGATGGCGTTCTCGCCGCCGTCCCACTCGCGGGCGCGTTCGGAGAGGTCCCCGTGGACCCACATGCGTTCGATCCGCGGCCCGTCGGGGGCGTCCTCGCCGTCCTCACCCGACGGATCGGCGGCGACGCCGCCGTCGCCGATCGCCCGCTCGCTGTCTCCTCCACCAGCCCCGTCCGGTCTGCGAACCACGCAACCGAGCGACTCGACGAACGGCCGCCAGTCGTCGACCGTGATGCGGTCCTCGCGCTGTCGGTGTTCGATCACGACCGTCTCTAAGGCCTCCCGAACTGCCTCGTCCGGTTCGAGCACGAGCCGTTCGCCCGCGCGTTCGAGGCGACCGGCCGAGACCGCGTCGGCGAGCGCGTCGAACCCGTCGACCGGGAGGTCGTGCCACTGGTAGGTGTAGGTGGGATGAAGCGGCGCGTCGTACTCTTTGGCCCACTCGAGGGCGTTCGTGGCGGCCGGGGACTCGAGGTCGATCCCCGGATCGTCCGAGAGCGCCTGGACGTCCGCGCCCGCCGCCTCCATCTCCTGTTCCCACCACTCGACGGCGTAGCCCGCGGGCGCGAGTGGATGGTTGTTCTCGACGAACTCGCCGTAGTTGACGAGGTACTCGCCGGCGTCGATGATCGCCTCGACGCCGTTTTTCACCTCCCGGGCCTCCTCGACGCTATCGATCCGGCGGACGTCGCCGTTGGCGAGGCGAACGGTGGGGCCCTCGATGGAGTCGACGGGAACGACGCCGTGGGCCTTTCCGGGGCGTTCGGTCTTGATCTGGGTTCCCGTCGCGAGGAAGTCGTCGACGATGTGCATCGTCGCTGGGTGGACCCCGCCGGTCGCAAAGCCGTGATTTCGCGCCCGGCCGTACCGGAGGCGAAACCCTCCCTTCGCGCTGGGATGGGCGAAGACCGGCCGGCCGGCGATCAGGTCCCGGAGGAACTTCTCGGAGGGCTCCGCCCGGGGTGGTCCCACCGGTTTCGCCGGTTTCTCGGCGCCGTCCCCGTCGGCACCCTTCCCGTCTCCCGTCTCCTCCTCGTCGGCCTCCGATTCGTCCGTCTCCTCGCCGTCGGCGTAGTTGCCGTCGATCAGGTCCTGGAGCCAGGGCCAGTCGATTTCGTCTAACTCGCGGGTGTAGCGCTGGATCTTGGGGGCCTTCAGCGCGATCCCCTCGGCGAGGACGAGACACATCCCTCCGCGCGCGGAGTTGGTGTTTACCCGTTCTATGTCCCGAAAGCCCGAGACCTCCTCGTCGCCCGTCGCCTCGCCGTCCAGCATGATCGGCAGGTTCTCGGCGATGAACTTCGCCTCCTTGGCCTTGGGGGTGTACTGGAGTCCGGTCTCCGAATCGTAGAGGGCGATCTCCTCGGCGTAGCGTTCGACCTCGTCGCTTCTGGCGACGTACTGATCGACGCCGACGAGCGCGCGGGTGTAGTCGGCGACGAGCACGGAGAGTGCCTGGGCAGTGCCCCCCGCCGACCGGATCGGGCCCGCGTAGTAGACGTTGACGAATTCGGTGCCGTCGTCGTTCGTGAGGAGTTCGACCCGGTCGATCCCCTCGATGGGGGCGGCGACGACGCCCTCGGTGAGCAGGGCGACCGCCGTTCGGACGGCGCCCTCGACCTTTCCAGCCCGGGTCTCGTAGTCGCCGACCCGTCCCTCCGCGAAGTCCTCGGCGAGCGCCAGCGCGGCCTCCTCGCGGCTCATCTCGCCTTCGAGTTCGCGGACGCGTTCGGCGACGCCGTCGATCCCGAGGATGTTCTCGACTCGGTCGGCCATGTCGCGGGCGACGGGGATCTCGACTTCGGGCTCGGGGTCTTCCCCCCGTGATTTCGCCCGGTTTGCGATCTCGAGGGCCTCCTCCAACCCCCCTTCGAGCCGCTCGAAGTAGCGTTCGTCCTCGGGGCCCATCAGAGCCAGAGGTCGAGGTCGGTGGTCTCGTCGTGCGTGCGTTCGAGGGGCTCCTCGAAGACCCGGAGGTGAACCTCGCCGGCGAACACGGTCGCGCTATTCAGGTGGCCAGCCAGCGTCTCGCCGTCGGGTCGCGAGAGGACGGCGTGGGTGTGAGCGAACCGGTCGCCGTCGAGCCACGAGACGTTGCCGACACAGCTTGCGACCTCGAGGGGTTCGTCGAACTCGACGGGTTCGTACTCCTTCGTGTCCTGGTCGTAGAACCAGATCTCGGCGTCGGAGACGGCGCCGAGGGCGGTAAACCAGCCCGCGTCGGCGTCCGCTTCGGCGGCCAGCGACTCGATCTCCCCGCGCCAGTCGGCGCCCGTCTCGAGGCGCGCGACGTACTCCGCGCTCGAGTCGACTTCCCGGTAGTCCATACTCACGCCACGGTGAACGTCGGCAAAAAGTTCGGGGTTCCGGTCGAACCGGTTCGCCCCACCGGCAGCGGGTGTAGACAGGAACGCCTCGCGTTCCGGCGCCGCTGTCAACCAATTTTGCACATAATTGGACGATAAGGGCCAGTAGTGGCTGTTTTCTGTGCGGGACGGGGAACGGAACGTTTAACAGATTGGTGACCAAGGACAGACCTATGTCGCGGAAATCGACAATGGATCGGCGACGATTCCTCGAGGCAGCCGGCGGAACCGCAACCGCACTCGCGCTCGCGGGTTGTATGGGCGAC
Organism: Saliphagus infecundisoli; assembly: GCF_020177375.1. Taxonomy (GTDB): domain Archaea; phylum Halobacteriota; class Halobacteria; order Halobacteriales; family Natrialbaceae; genus Saliphagus; species Saliphagus infecundisoli. The sequence continues at coordinate 328,619 of NZ_JAIWHV010000002.1, forward strand.
GACGGTGGCAATGGTAACGGCAACGGGAATGGCAACGGAAACGGCAACGGGAACGGAAACGGCAACGGTAACGGGAACGGCAATGGTAACGGCAACGGCAACGGCGAGGCCGACAACGAGACGGACGGCAACGAAACCGAGGGCAACGAGTCCGAAGGGGGCGACGGGGAGGACGTAAGCAACGTCCAGAAGGCCCAGAACGCCTGGAACCGCGTCGAGCAGAACCCCAGCCCCGACGCCGAGGACGTCCGCAACGAGGCCTACGTCGCAATGGAGGAGGCCGTCAGGGACGACATGGTCCTGATGCCGCTGTACCACGGACTGAGCGAGCGGTTCTGGTACGACTGGGTCGACATCGAGCCGATGGGCCCGCTGGGGGGCCACCATCAGGTGTACAACACCGCCGAGGTCGATACGAGCAACGAGAACAAAGACGAGAACGTTCTGCGGCTCATCAGCGGGACCGTCTCCACGCTCGATCCCATCGAGTCGACCGACACCGAATCGGCGTCGAAGATCGGGCAGGTCTACGAGGGGCTGACGACCTACCCCGCGGGCGTCACGGAGATGGAGAACCAGCTTCTAGAGAGCGTCGAGCTCTCCGACGACGAGACGACCTACACGTTCACGATCACGGAGGGCGTCGAGTTCCACGACGGGACGGAGCTGACCGCCCAGGACTTCGTCTACTCCTGGCGCCGGCTCGTCGAGTCGCCGAACAGCCAGCGGGCGAGTTTCGCCCTCAGTCCGAGCACCGGAGTCGGCATGGAACACGAGACCAGCGAGGACGAGGGCACCGGGCCGGCGAACGTCGTCCCCGAGTCCCTCGGTGTCGAGGCCGTCGACGACTACACCATCGAGATGTCCATCGTCGGGCCGAACCCGTCGACCATGGACGTCCTCACCTACGACTCGTTCTCGGCCGTCCGGCAGGGCTACGTCGGCGACATTCCGGGCGTCGACGGCGAGGTCGACCAGGAGACGTTCGCCACCGAGGACATGAACGGCACCGGGCCCTTCACGTTCGAGGAGTGGGTGCCCGAGGACGTCGTGAGCGTCACCAGCTTCGACAACTACCACGGCGAGGCGGCCAGCGTCGACGGCGTCGAGTGGCAGGTCATCGAGGACGCCGAGGCCATCTGGACGGTCGCCAACGAACGAAACGTCGACGTCTTCGGCATTCCGACGCCGTACTACGAGGAGGGGAACATCGAGGCCGAGGAGGACGACCAGGGACGACAGGTCGGAACCTACAGCTCCATCGAGAACGGCGACACGGTCAACTACGTCGGCGTCTCGGACATCTCGACGTACTACTTCGCGTTCAACGTCGCCCAGACCGAACTCGCTCCCCGACAGGCGATCGCGTACATCACCAACCACGAGTCGATCGTCCAGGAGGTCTTCGCCGGGCGCGGGACCGAGGCGTTCAGCTTCACCCCGCCCGCGCTGTGGCCCGAGGACGTCGTCGCCTACGATCAGTGGGTCGAGGACTGGCAGTACGGCGCCAACCAAACCGACCGTGAGTCGGCGACCCAGGTCCTAGAGGAGGCCGGCTACACCGAGGACGATCCGTACTCGATCACGCTGACGACCTACGAGGACCCGACGTTCCAGGACGCCGCACGCCTCATCCGCGACCAGGCCTCCGGGACAGGCCTTGAGTTCGAGATCGAACAGGCCCAGTTCTCGACGCTCATCAGCCGCGGCGAGGAGGGGAACCTCCAGATGTACTCGCTGGGCTGGATCTGGAGCTGGACCTCCATCGCGTACGGCATGTTCGGCTTCGAGCCGGCCAACACCGACACCAGTCGCATGCCCGGCGAGGCCAACGGCTACTACCTCGACTGGCAGGCGGCCGCGGAGGGCGAACTCGAGACCGGCGGCAACGGCGGTGCCGGAAACGAGACCGGTGGGAACGAGACCGGCGGAAACGAGACGAACGAGACCGGTGGCAACGAAAGCGACGGCATGGACGCCGGTAACGAGACGAACGAAACCGGCGGCAACGAGACCGGCGGCAACCAAAGCGACGAGTAACCCCGTTCCCCGGTTCTCGCGAACTGACGGCGGTGTCGGTCCTCGACCCGACGAATCGTCGGTTCGATTCCTGTGACCCGCTCGCGAGAAACCGAGGCAAATATACCCTTCCATCGTAACCAACTACTATGATGAACACGGCGACCGTTTTCCAGGCAGGTGGGCCGCTGTGAGCCGCTGGCGGTACTTCTTCAAGCGGCTCGTGCTCATGGTACCGGTGCTCTTTCTGGTGATGACGCTCATCTTCGTCGCGCTCCGAATGGGTCCGCTGGACCCGGTCGCGGCTATCCTCGGCCCCGAGGGGACCGGCGGGGACGCCCAGGCGATCCGGGAGAGTCTCGGGCTCGACCAGCCCCTCTGGCAGCAGTACGTCGAGTTCATCATCGGCCTGCTGACGTTCAACTTCGGCCAGTCGTGGGTCATCCAGCCCGGCCGGACCGTCACGGAACTCGTCGGGATCTACGGCCCGCGGACGCTGTGGCTCGGCTTCTGGTCGATCCTCCTCCCGCTTTTCGTCGGGATCCCGCTTGGCTTCTACGCCGGGCTCAATCCCAACAGCTGGGGTGACTACGTCGCTTCGTTCGGCGGGATCGTCTGGCTCGCGATGCCGAACTTCTGGCTCGCGATCATGCTCCTCGCCGTCCTTCGCCAGACCGCCGGCGGCGCCGGCCCGCTGGGCTTCGACTGGTACACGTTCGGGCCGAACGTCGAGAGCCTCATCGGCACGCCGCCGCTTGATTTCCTGGGCACTACCTGGGGTTCGCTGGGGCCGCTCCCGATCCCCACCGGGTTCGACCCCGATCTCGGCGAGCTGCTGGTCGCGATCAAGGTGATCCTCCCGCCGGCGCTCGTCCTCGGATCGGCCTCGATGGCCGCGGAGCTCCGGATCGGCCGGACCGCCTTCCTCGAGACGATCAACTCGAACTACGTCGAGACCGCACGGGCCAAGGGGCTGTCGGGGCGGGTCATCGTCTGGAAACACGTCTTCCGGAACGCCCTGATCCCGCTGGTGCCGATCATCACGAACGAGGCGATCCTGCTCATCGGCGGCTCGGTCATCGTTGAAACCATCTTCGGGATCAACGGGCTCGGGGCGCTGTTCTTCAACGCGGCCGTCCAGGCCGACCTTCCGCTCGCCGGAGCGCTGATCTTCATTTTCACGATCATCACCATCGGGCTCAACATCGTCCAGGACCTGCTGTACACGATCCTTGACCCGCGCGTGGGGTACGACCAACAATGAGTTACGACTACGACGACGACCGAACGCTTCGCGAACGAATCGAGGCGAACCCGCGGCCGGCACTCGTCTGGCTCGCCGGGCTCGCCGTCTTGCTCGCGCTCGAGCTCGGGCGGGTCGCGCGCGCGATCGTCTACATCGGCTCCCTGACCCGCGGGTTTCTCGGCGGCGCCGCCGGCGTTCCCGGCACGGTCGCCGACAACGTCGCGGGCTCGCTCGGCGGCGCCGCTGGCATCGTCGGGGCCGCGATCACGGCGCTCCTCTTGCTTGCCGTCGCCGCCGTCCTGATCAAGTGGCTGTTCGTCCCCGTCTCGCTGGTCAACCGGCTCGGGCTCGACACCGGCGAGGGCAGGGACGAGATCATCGAGCGGGGGCTGATCACGGTCGCCCTCGCCGTCGTCGCGGCGCTCGTGGTCTTCACGCCCGTCGGCGCCGCCCTCGAGGCCGCGATCGGCTGGCTTACCGACGCCCTCGAGTCCGCGGGGACGATCCAGACGCTGACCCAGCGGGACACGATCCCGAACCAGGGGTATCGAACGCCGGGGGGCGGCTGGGAGGGAACGTTCCTCGGGCTCTCGCCGGCGGTGGCGTGGGCGATCCGCGTGTTCGTCATCTACGCCTACTCGTTCGTCGTCGCGGCCTGGCTCTGGAAGGGGTACGAGGTCTTCCGGGAGCACTACCGGGAGGCCGACTGGACGCCGCGAGACGACAGCATCAACCGGTTTCGGACCCACTACTGGGGGATCTTCGGGCTGGCGATGGTGTTCGCGTTCGTCGTGATGGCGATCTTTGCGCCCTCGCTGGGCCCGGTTACGGCGGAGGCGAACCTCTACTCGCCGTACGAATACGAGTTCCAGTATCTGGAGGGCGGCGAACTCCAGACGGTGACCCAGGGTGACGCGAACCTCGCGAGTCGCTCCCAGGGCGGCTCGGACAACGTCGGTCCCCTGAGCTACGACCAATACGACCGCTGGCATCCGGCCGGCACCAACCAGGACGGGAAGGACCTCTTTACCTTCCTGATGTACGGTGCCAGGACGTCGCTGGTGATCGGGCTCACGTCGATCGGACTGGCGACCGCGATCGCGTCCGCGCTTTCGATGATCACGGCCTACTACAAGGGACTGGTCGACGTGCTGACTGTCGTCGCGAGCGACACGATCATCTCGATCCCCGCGTTCCTATTGATCCTATTGTTGAACGTGCTGTTCGCGGAGGCGGATCACCCGATCATGGACATCTACAACGGCGGGTTCCTGCTCGCCCTGATCCTCGCAGGGGTGTACTGGCCGGGGCTGTGGCGGTCGATACGCGGGCCCTCCCTGCAAGTCGCCTCCGAGGAGTGGGTCGACGCGGCCAAGAGCTACGGCCAGAGCCCCGGAATGACGATGCGCAAACACATGAGTCCGTACATCCTGACATACATCATGATCTACGCCTCGTTGATGCTCGGTGCGGTCATCATCGTGACCGCCGCCCTCTCCTTCCTCGGGCTGGGGATCAGCCCCCCGACCCCCGAGTGGGGACGAGCGGTCAGTGAGGGGCGGCAGTACATCTCGGGGTCGTCGTGGCACATCTCGACGATCCCCGGCATCATGATCGTCTTCGTCGTCACCGGCTTCAACGCCCTGGGTGATGGCATCCGCGACGCGATCGACCCCGAGAGCGAGGCCGGAGACGCCAGTGCCGACGCGGCCGCCACGGGGGGTGGTGCCTGATGGCCGTCGAGCAGACCGCCGAGCGGACGGGAACCCGCGAAGAGCCGATCGTCACCGTCCGAAACCTCCAGACCGCCTTCTTCACCGACAAGGAGGTGATCCGGGCGGTCGACGGCGTGAACTTCGAGATCGTTCCCGGCGAGACCGTCGGCATCGTCGGCGAGTCGGGCTCCGGAAAGAGCGTCACGGCCCGCTCGATCATGGGGTTAGTCGACTCGCCGGGCCGGATCCTCGAGGGAAGCAGCGTTCGCTTCCACCACACCGACACCGTCCGGGAGTTCGCCGACCGGTTCCCCGGACGGACCGTCGACCTCGCGGCCGTCGCCGAGGGACGCGACCCGGAAGCGTTATTCGCCCACGACGCCGTCGGCGCGACGCCCTCCGCGTTCGGCTACGACGACGCGAGCGAGGCGTCCGTCGCGGACTTCGTCGCCGCCGGCTACGGCGAGGCCCTCGGGATCGACCCCGAGGACTGCGTGTTCATCACGGAGGGGACGGTCGACGACCCCCTGGACGGGTTCGTCGAGATCACCCGCCTCTCGGGGGAGTCCCAGCGCGCAATGCGCGGCGGCCGGATCGCAATGGTGTTCCAGGATCCCCTGACGAGTCTCAACCCGGTTTACACCGTCGGCAACCAGATCGAGGAGGCTCTCGAACTCCACCGGGACCTCTCGGGCCGGGAGGCGACCCGCGAGGCCATCGACCTGCTCGAGGCCGTCGGGATCCCTGACGCCCGCCGGCGGGTCAACGAGTACCCCCACCAGTTCTCGGGCGGGATGCGCCAGCGGGCCGTGATCGCGATGGCCCTCGCTTGCGATCCCGAGGTCCTGATCTGTGACGAGCCGACGACCGCCCTCGACGTGACGATCCAGGCCCAGATCCTCGAACTGCTGGCCGACCTCCAGACCGACCGCGACCTCGGAATCATGTTCATCACCCACGACATGGGCGTCATCGCCGACGTCTCCGACCGCGTCAACGTCATGTACGCCGGCGAGGTCGTCGAATCCGCCGCCGTCGAACCGCTCTTTGCCCAGCCGCGCCACCCCTACACGCGCGGGCTCCTCGAGTCGATCCCGGGCCGCCAGGAGGGCGGCCGGCTCCAGACCATCGAGGGGACGGTGCCGACGCCCAACGAGCCGGCGACCTACTGTCGCTTCGCGCCACGCTGTCCCGAACGCTTCGAGCCCTGCGATGAGGTCCACCCGGTCTCGGTGCCGGTCAACGACGAGGACGGGGACCACACCGCCGCCTGCCTGCTCTACCCCGAGGACGAGCCGCGCGAGGCGGCGGTTTCGAGCCACGAGGCCCGCGACGATTCGGTCCGCGAACAAGGGGGTGAGCGGCGATGAGCCAGGAACCCGTCGAGACGACGTTCACCGAGCCCGGCGCGGACGAGGACGTGATGGTCGAGGTCCGGGACCTCCGGACCTACTACGGCGGCGACAGCATGTTCGGTGGACCGCCGGTGAAGGCCGTCGACGGCGTCAGCTTCGACATCAAGCGCGGGGAGACCCTCGGACTGGTCGGTGAGTCGGGCTGTGGGAAGACGACGCTCGGGCGGACGCTCGTCCAGCTCGAGTCGGCGACCGGCGGCGAGGTGTTGTTCGACGGGACCGACGTCACGGAGCTGTCGGGCAAGCAGCTCAAACAGTGGCGCCGGAACAGCCAGATCGTCTTCCAGGACCCCGACTCGAGTCTCAACGACCGGATGACCGTCGGCGAGATCGTCCGGGAACCCCTCGACGTCCACGACGTCGGGACGCCCCGCGAGCGCCGCCAGCAGGTCCGGGAACTGCTCGACACCGTCGGGCTCCAGCGCGAACACTACTACCGCTACCCCCACCAGTTCTCCGGGGGGCAACGCCAGCGCATCGGCATCGCCCGGACGCTCACCTTAGAACCCGACTTCATCGTGCTCGATGAACCCGTAAGCGCCCTCGACGTGAGCGTCCAGGCGGAGGTCATCAACCTCCTGGAGGACCTCCAGGAGGAGTTCGGCCTCACCTACCTCTTCATCGCCCACGACCTCTCGGTCGTGCGCCACATCTGCGACCGGGTCGCGGTGATGTACCTGGGCAATATTATGGAGTTGGGCCCGACCGAGGAGCTGTTCGCCGACCCCGCGAACCCCTACACCCACTCGCTGCTGTCAGCGATCCCCGAACCGGATCCCACGAGCGACAGCGACCGGATCACGCTGTACGGGACGCCGCCGAACCCCCGCCATCCCCCCTCTGGCTGTCCCTTCAGCACCCGGTGTCCCGTCCGGATCCGTCCCGACGAGTTCGCCCATCTCGACGACGAACTCTGGACGGCGATCAACACGCTCCGGGAGGTGCTCCGCGAGCGCGAACGGGCCGACCGCACGACCACCGACCGGATCCGCGAGTTGCTCGGCCGCGAGAGCCGCTTCGGGACGATCGACGGGATCTACGAGGAGGTGTTCGGGGACGTCACGGTCCCGCCGGAGGTCGAGGAGCCCCTGGACGAGGCCGCCGACCACGTCCGGGCGGGTGACGAGGCGAGCGCCCTCGAGGTCCTCTTCGAGGCGTTCGGGGCCGTCTGTGAGGCCGAGGCGCCCGACTACTACACGGTCGGCGACACCGATCGAGAGAGCTTCTGTCACCGCCACGGCGACGAGTATCGCTCGCCCGCCGAGGTTTTAGACGAGCGCCACGGCTGACGATGCCGACGGGAGCCGACGAGTGGACGCGGCGGCTCCGCGTCGCGGCGGTGGTCTGGATCGACGCCGTCGGCTACGCGGTGGTCGTGGCGGCGGTCTCGGTCGCCGCCGCCCTCGCCGCCGCCGTCGTCTCGGGTGGCGGCCTCGTCCGCGGGAAGGCGCTGCTCTTCGTCGTCGGCTTCGTCCTGATGGGGTACGCGACGATCCGGCTGTGGCCGACCTCGCCCGAGGACGTAGAGCGCGGGGTCGCCGACTCGATCCCGTCGCCGGGCGAGCGGACGCGGTTCCAGTCGCTGGTGCGGGCGTTGCCGCCGCTGCGATGGCTGCCCTCGCCGCCGCCCGGAAGCCAGCTCAGTCCCGCGGGGAAGCTCTTCCTCGGAAGCCTGCTGGTTCTGCTGGCCTCCTACCTGATGGAGACCGTTTTCGGCGTCGTCTGACTCGAAAGGTCTAACCGGCTCGTGGTCCGAATGCGGGTATGAGCCAGCCCCCCGACGACGCGCGGATCCGCGAGCGCTCGGGCGCGGTCAACGAGGCCTGGGAGCGGACCATCGAGGAGACCGAACTGATCGCCGACGAGCGCCGCGAGCAGGGGTGGGAGGCGGTCACGATTCCGACCGTCCACACCTCGCCGACCGGCGAGCCCAGAGAGGCAGAGGATCAGCCCGGACTGGTCCACGTCGTCCCCGACAACCACGCCGAGGCGTTCACGGACGTCTTTGAGGCCGGCGAGTTCCCGGAGTTCGAGGTCTACCGCAACGAGGTCGAGGGAAACGTCTTCGTGGTCACCGAACTCGTCGACCCCGAGACGAAGACGGTCGTCCTGATCCGTGGCCGGTACGACTTCTCGCTCGCGGAGGGAATGATCTCGGCGGCGATGGAAACGGAAGCCATCTACACCCACGTCAAGACGATCGACGGCACCCTTCTCGGCTCGATCCGCCACGAACTCCTCACCCCGTTCGTTCCGGGCCTAGAGCACGACGGCGACGAGAGCTAGCCGGTCCCGTCCCCGAAAAACCGCCTGCCGGGAGCTACCGCCACCGCAGCAGCGTCGGCGCCTCCGCGGCGGGCATCGAGAGCCAGGCGCCGTCGGCGGAGATGTCGGCGATGACGAACGTCTCCTCGGCTGCGGCGGTGTCGATCGAACCGACGACGGTGTCGTCTTCTCCCGCGTCGCCGCCGGGCCGGACACCAGTATCCGGTGGCATGTGTGTCCACTTATCATACCGACGTATAAACGCGTCGGAACGGTTCGAGCGCTGAAACATGGGGTTTATACTCGGTTTGGCCCTACGGAGGGGACATGAACGTGGCCGACGCGATGACGCCCCGCGAGGAGGTCGTGACCGCCGAGCTGCCGGGCACCCGGACGGACGTCCTCGAGTACCTCCAGGAGCGGGCGTTCTCCTCGGTTCCCGTCGTCAAGGAGACCGACGACGGCACCGAGTACCGGGGACTGATCTCGCGTGACGCCCTGATCGAACAGCCCGACGAGGACCAGCTCGTCATGCTGATGGACGACGTGCCGACGACGACCAGAGACGCCAGCCTGGTGGAGGTCGCCGAGTTGATGGTCGGGGAGGTCGCTCGGCGGGTTCCCGTCGTCGACGGCGACTTCGAGGGAATCGTTACCGTCACCGACGTCGTCCACGCAATCGCGGCGGGCGACCAGCCCGTCGAGGCGGTCGTCGGCGACTACGCGACCGAGGACGTAAACACCACCTACGAGGGCGCGCCGCTGCCGGTCGCCGAACGCGAACTCTCCTACGCGAACGTCCCCTACACCATCGCGCTCGGCGACGACGGCCGGATGCGCGGCCTCCTCACCGAAGTGGACGTCCTCGACGTCGCTCGGATCGTCGAAGGGGAAGAGGAGACGGGGGACAACTTTCCCGACCAGGACTCCGAGTGGTCATGGGAGGGGATCAAGGCCGTCGGAAGCCGCTACTTGCCGACCCGAAACGTCGAGATCCCCGCCGAGCCCGTCTCGAGTTTCATGACCGACGACGTCGTCACGGTCTCGGCCCGCAAGTCCGTCCAGGAGGCTGCCCAGCTCATGATCAGCAACGACATCGAGCAGATCCCGATGGTCAGCGGCGACCAGCTCGTCGGCATCGTCCGTGACGTCGACCTGCTTCGGGCGCTGCGGGACTGACTCGCCAACGGGCGCGAGACGCCGACGACTGTCGGGGCGTCGACGGGCGCGGCGCCGTGTGGACCGTTGGCTCCCCCTCGAAACTGATTTTTGTGCGGGGGGCCGACGGGAGGACACGATGACAGTAGCGCCCGACTCGCGGCCTCGAACGCCGCGAGCGACCCACCGCCAGCGGCCGTCACCGAACCATGTCTGAGGACACCGGCGAGAAGGTAGTCGAGCTCGCCAAGCGACGGGGGTACTTCTTCCGGTCCTCGTCGGCCTACGGCGGCGTCGGCGGCTTCTACACGTTCGGCCCCCAGGGCGCTGCCCTGAAGGGCAACGTCGAGGAGGCCTGGCGCGACCGGTTCGCCGTCGGCGAGGGCCACATGGAGATCGACGCGCCGACGATCATGCCCGAGCCGGTCTTCGAGGCCTCGGGTCACCTCGACACGTTCGACGACATGTTGGTGGAGTGTCCCGACTGCGGCGAGAGCAGCCGGGCCGACCACGTCGTCGAGGACAACACGGAGTACGAGGACGCCGAAAGCCTCCCAATCCCCGAGGTCGAGGAAATCGTCGCCGAGTACGAGCTCTCCTGTCCGGAGTGTGGCGCACCCCTCGCGGGCGCCGCCATCGAGGAGTTCAACCTCATGTTCGAGACGCAGGTCGGCCCCGGCGACGGCCAGCCGGGCTACCTCCGGCCGGAGACCGCCCAGGGCATCTTCGTCGAGTTCCCCCGGCTGAAGGAGTACGCCCGCGGCCAGCTTCCGTTCGGCGTCACCCAGGTCGGCCGGGCGTACAGAAACGAGATCAGCCCCCGCCGGTCGATCATCCGGACCCGGGAGTTCACCCAGGCCGAACTCGAGCTGTTCGTCGATCCAGAGGGCGACGGCCCGGACCTCTCGGCGGTCGAGGACGTCCCGGTCCGGCTGTATCCCGCGAGCGAGCAACAGGCCGACGAGGGCGACGAGGTCGAGACGACCGTGGGCGAGGCGGTCGCCGACGGCACGATCGCCGACCCCTGGGTCGCGTACTTCCTCGGGGTCGCTCGCGAGTGGTACGAGTCGGTGGGCGTCGACATGGATCGCTTTCGCTTCCGCCAGCACCTCGCGGGCGAGCGCGCCCACTACGCCGCCGACTGCTGGGACGCCGAGGGCGAGGTGGGAGGCAACTGGATCGAACTCGCGGGCTTCGCCCACCGGGGCGACTACGACCTCTCGAAACACCAGGCCCACAGCGACGAGCGCTTCACGGTCTTCCGGCAGTACGACGAGCCAAAGACCGTCGAGCGCGCCGAGGTCGACCCCGACATGAGCTATCTCGGTCCCGAGTTCGGCGGCGACGCGGGGGACGTCGTCTCTGGCCTGGAGGAGCTGGCCGAGCGGGACCGGGCCGCTTTCGAGGATGAGACCGTCACCGTGGAGGTCGACGGCGAGAGCCACGAGATCCCCGTCGAGAAAACCGGCTTCGCCGTCGAGGAGCGCACCGAATCGGGCGAACACGTCGTCCCGCACGTGATCGAACCCTCCTTCGGCGTCGACCGACTCGTCTACACGATCCTAGAGCACGCATATCGCGAGGACGAGGTCGACAGCGAGGAACGGACCTACCTCGAAGTCGACCCCGAGGTCGCGCCCACCTTCGTCGGCGTTTTCCCCCTCCAGAGCGACGCCGAACTCGAGAGCGAGGCCGAGGGGATCGCGGCGTCCCTGCGGGCGGAGGGTCTGTCGGTGACTTACGACGACTCGGGCGCGATCGGGCGCCGGTACCGCCGCCAGGACGAGGTCGGCACACCCTTTTGTGTCACCGTCGACTACGAGAGCCGGGAGGACGGCGCAGTAACGCTCCGGGAGCGCGACTCCACCGACCAGGTCCGGCTCCCGATCGACGACCTCCCGGGGACGCTGTCGGCGCTGCGGGAGGGCGACCTCGAATTTGGGGAGCTTTCGGGCTGACCGCCCGACCGCGGTACCGACGAACTGATTACCCGGGCCGTAGAGGGGCGAGCCGTGGCTGACGAACTCAAACGCCGACTGGTCCACGCCAGCGGCTCCGGGCTGGTCGCGCTCTACTTGCTGGCCCGCTTTCTGGACCTCCCGTTGACGTGGCCCCGATTCCGGCTCCTGATGGCTGTCCTTGCGGCCGGCGCGCTCGTCCTCGAATTCTTCAGGCTGTACGTCGGTCTCGACTGGCGGATCTACGACGTCCTCACCCGCGACTACGAGCGGGACAACCCCGCCGGCTACGCCCTCTACCTGATAAGCATGGCCGCGGTCGTCCTCGTCTTCGAACCCGAGATCGCCCTCCCCGCAATGCTCATGCTCGCGATCGGCGATCCGGTCAGCGGCGCGGTTTCGGCGGACCGCTTGGAGCGGGTCAAGCCCCCGAAAGTGCTCCTGGCGATGTTTTCGGTCTGTACGCTGCTCGCCGTTCCCTTCCTGCCGACGACGGCGGCGCTCGCGGCGGCCGCCGGCGCGACGGTCGCCGACGGGGTGACGCTGCGGATCGCCACCTACGTCGTCGACGACAATCTGACGATCCCGCCGTACGCGGCGATCGCGGCCTGGCTCGCGCTCGCGGCCTGAACCGGGAACGCTTTTCGGCCCCGCGCCCCCACGACCGGTCATGCCGACCGTCTCGGGCCACGAGATCGACGGACCGACGGCGTGGCGGATCGCCGTCCTCGCCGTCGTCGTCTGCGGGTTCGTCCTCGCGTACCTCTCGACCGGACGCATCGCGGTGTCGATCGTCCTCGGATTCCTCGCCGCGATCGGTATCGCCGTCGCCGTCGCGGCCGTCTCCTCGCTTTCCCGGGCGATCCAGCGCGGGCTCCGGTGATCAGTTCAGCCGCCAGAGCTCGAAGTTCAGGACCGTCGCGAACGTGATCCAGGCGAGGTAGGGGACGAGCAGCGCGGCCGCACGTCGATCGACCCGGGCGAAGGCGGCGATCGTCGCGACGACCAGGACCCAGAGCGCGACGATGATCCCGAGGGCGACCCCCTGCGCCTGCAGCGAGAAGAAGGCGGGCGTCCAGGCGACGTTGACGAGCATCTGGAGCGCGAACAGGGAGAGCGCGAGACGGCGGCCGTCGCCCGTCCGCTCCCAGACGAGCCAGAGGGCGATCCCGAGCAGCGTAAAGAGAACCGTCCAGACGACGGGAAAGGCGATCTCGGGCGGGTAGATGGCGGGCTTTTCCAGACTCTCGAACCAGGGGGTGTCGGGCGAGGAGACGAGGCTCGGGGCGGCACCGACGGCGTTTACCGCCAGGACGGCCGCGACGAGCCGACCGGCGCTCCGGGCGGAGGCCATGCCGGAAGTAGGCGACGACCGGGCAAAGGACTGCCGACGGACACCGGCGGGGTCCTCCGTGGAGCGCGTTCACTTCCGCTCCGGTCCGGGAACGCTTAACCTCGCGGGGCCCGAAATCGGCCCGATGGCAGCGACCGAGGAGGAGCCGCCGACGATCGACCACCCGCTGCTCGCGCCGGGGGTCTTGGAGCGCCGGCTCTACCAGCTCCGGCTCGCGGGGACCGCGTGCGAGGACGACACCCTCGTCTGTCTCCCGACGGGGCTGGGGAAGACGACGGTGAGCCTGCTCGTGACCGCCCGCCGGCTGGAGGAGGTCGGCGGAACCGCCCTCCTGCTCGCGCCGACGAAACCGCTCGTGACCCAACACGCCGAGTTCTATCGGGAGGCCCTCGAGGTGCCCGACGAGGAGATCGTCGTCTTCACCGGCGAGGTCAGTCCCGACGACCGGGCGGAGCTGTGGGCCGAGGCGACCGTCGTGATGGCGACCCCGCAGGTCATCGAGAACGACCTCGTCGGGAGCAGAATCTCCCTCTCCGACGTCACTCATATCACGTTCGACGAGTGCCACCGCGCGACCGGCGACTACGCCTACAACTACATCGCCGAGCGCTACCACGCCGACGCCGACGACCCCCTCGCAACCGGCATGAGCGCCTCGCCGGGCGACGACGAGGAGGCCATCCTCGAGGTCTGTGAGAACCTCGGCCTCCGGGAGGTCGAGGTGATGACCGAGGAGGACGCCGACGTCTCGGAGTTCACCCACGACACCGACGTCGAGTGGGAGCGCATCGAGCTTCCAGACGAAGTCCTCGCGATCCGGGACGCCCTGAACGAGGTCATCACCGACAGGCTGGAGAAACTGAAGGAACTCGGGGTCGCCCGCTCGACCCAGCCCGACCAGTCCCAGAAGGATCTCAACCGGATGCGCGCCGAACTCCAGAAGCTGATCAACAACGACCAGTCGGAGGGCTACCAGGGGATGTCCGTCCACGCCGAGGTGATGAAGCTCCGCCAGGCCGTGACGCTGGTCGAGACCCAGAGCGTCGAGGCCCTCAGGAGATACTTCGAACGCCAGCGAAACCAGGCGAAGACCTCGGGGGCCTCGAAGGCGAGCCAGCGCCTCGTCAGCGATCCCAAAGTTCGGGAGGCGATGCGCAAAGCCGAGAGCTTCGACGAACTCCACCCCAAGTACCGCAAGACGCGGATGCTGCTGGCCGAGACTCTCGGTCTGGAGGGCGGCGACCGCGTCATCGTCTTCACCGAGTCCCGGGACACGGCGGAGGCACTGACCGAGTTTCTGAACACCAGCTTCGACGCCCGGCGATTCGTCGGCCAGGGCGACCGCGAAGGGTCGGATGGAATGACCCAGATCCAACAACAGGAGACCCTGGACGCCTTCCGCGCGGGGGAGTTCGAGGTGCTGGTCTCGACGTCCGTCGCAGAGGAGGGCCTCGACGTCCCCGACGTCGATCTCGTCCTCTTCTACGAGCCGGTGCCGACCGCGATCCGCTCCATTCAACGGAAGGGGCGGACGGGCCGCCAGTCGGAGGGCCGGGTCGTCGTCCTGATGGCTGAGGACACCCGCGACGAGGCCTACTTCTGGATCTCGCGGCGACGCGAAAAGGAGATGGAGTCGGAGCTGCGCGAGCTAAAGGGGATGGCGAGCGAGCTCGAAGCGGAGTTGGACGACGCCCAGCAGTCGCTGTCGGCGTTCGACGCGGAGGCGTCGGCGGGAGGCGGCGACGGGGGGAGCGAGGGCAGCGACGGCGGCGGAGCCGAGCGCGCCGACGGTCCGGAGGGCCAGCCCGGCCTCCAGGCGTTCGCTCCCGACGACGATCCGGACGAGGAGCCGGTCGAGCCGGCGGAGACGACGGTCCCCGAGGGCGAGGGAATCGAGGTCGTCGCCGACAGCCGGGAGATGGATGCGAACATCGCCCGCGAACTCTCGAAACGCGAGGGGATCGAGGTCCGCCTCGAGACTCTCGAAGTAGGGGACTACGTCCTCTCGGATCGCGCGGTCGTCGAGCGCAAATCGACGGCGGACTTCGTCGATTCGCTCGTCGGCGGCGACCGGTCGGTGTTCGAGCAGGTCGGCGCGATGGCCAGGGGCTACGGCCGGCCCATCGTCGTCGTCGAGGGCGAGGGGCTGTACGAACAACGCGATATCCACCCGAACGCGGTTCGGGGTGCGCTCTCCTCGCTCGCGGTCGATTTCGGGGCGAGCGTCCTGCGAACGGAGGACGAAGCCGATACGACCGAACTGCTCGCGGTGATCGCTGGGCGCGAACAGGACGCGAGCGACCGGGAGGTCTCCGTCCACGGCGAGAAGGGCGCGAAGACGCTCGGCGAACAACAGGAGTACGTCGTGAGTTCGATCGCCGAGATCGGCCCCGTCACCGCCCGCGCGTTGCTCTCGGAGCTGGGCAGCGTCGAGGCCGTGATGGACGCCAGCGAGGCGGAGCTACGGGACGTCGAGGGCGTCGGCGAGGTCACCGCCGAGCGGATCCGCGAGGTCGTCGGCAGCGAGTACGCCGGGTGAGTTCTCGTCTCCGACCGCATCAATCGCCCGCGTCGGAAGGGACCCCCTCGCCGTGGTCGGCGGGGATCGAAACCCCGCCGGCGCCGTCCTCGAGCCGGGCGACGAGGCGGCGGGCCGCGTGGACGGAGCCGACGCCGAGGGCGACGCCGGCCACGACGTCGACCAGCCAGTGGATGCCCAGGTACATCGTCGAGAGGACGACGCCCGATCCCACGACCGCGGCGATGGGGTACCACCGGGGGTACTCCCGGCGGGACCACCACGCGAAGCAGACGACGACGACCGCGAGCGACGTGTGCAGCGACGGGAAGACGTCCGTGTTCGCCGACATCGCCGCCGTGAGGTCCTGGGTCGCCGGGTAGGCGACGTACATCAGCCCCTCGACGGAGGCCAAGTGGTTCCGCGGGCCGTAGGCGATGACGAGGGTGTAACAGATCGCGCCGACCACGTAGTTCAGGAGGTACGCGACGAGGAGTTCCTTGAGACGGCGCCCGGTGGGCGAGAGGAAGTAAAGCACCGGCGCGGTCGCGATCAGAAACGGGAACCCGAACATGTACATCGCCGCGAAGAACTCCAGGGTCGCTCCGGGGACGACCTCCTGGAACGCGGGGACGAACCCGCCCTCGATGGCGTGGAGTTCGTCAGTGACGTCCCAGCCCAGTGCGCGCGAGATCCGCAGACTGTAGCCGTCCGTCGCCCGCTTGGCCAGAAAGCAGACGGCGGCGGCCCCGAGATACGGCGAGACGTCCCGGAGCCGATCTCCGACGCCGACCGAGCGGAGCTGTCGGGGGGTCAGACAGAGCGCACACGTCATCGACAGCCCGGTGAGGACGACCAGGACAGTCAGCACCGCGATCGGGATGAACGCCATACGTCATCCGATCGGCCGACCCACTCAGTTAAAGATACCTATTACGAACGACATGTAGCGGCGCGCTTCGGAGCCGGCGCGTGCGGGCCCCGCCGATCAGCGAAGCGCCGCGAGCGCCTCGCTCGCCTCGCGGGCGGCCGCGAGACACTCCTTGGCGTAGCGGGGATCGTCGGTCGCCGCGGCCTCCGCCGAAAAGCGCTCCAGGGCGGCGATCAGCGACTCGCGGGCGTCGGCCTCGCTCCCGCCGGCGGGAGTCCGGTCGGCAGCCGGTTCCGTCGGGGCCCTCGACGCTCCGGACCGATCCGGGGGGGAGGCGTCCCGGGAGGGCGTCGCCCGCGGTCCGCCCCGGTCGGCCCGCTGACCCGGGTCCGACGGACTCGTCTCGGGGCGGTTCCCGTGGGGCGGAGTCGCCCGCTCGTCGGCTCCGGCCGGGGCTGGCTCGGATCCCCCCGACTGGCCCCCGGGTTCGGCGGCCCGACCCTCCTCGCCCTCGCCCGGGCTCGAGACGTCGATCTCGGTCGCCCCGCCTGCGTTCCCGGGCCCCGTTGGGGCTCCCTGCCCCTGAAGCTTTCCTCCGGCCTGGTTCTCTGCCTCCTCGACGCCGGTGCCCTCGACGCCCTCGGGTCCGCCGTGACAGGACGGACAGAAGGTGACGCCGTTCTGGCGAAAGAGGGGGTCGCCACAGGTGCCACAGTGGGTGTTGGTCATCGTCGCACCCTTCAGGAGGAGGTCGCTCATCCGCTCGGTCGCCTGCCGGTCTTCGGCGTCGTCGCCGTACTTCTCCCGGAGCTTCTCGCGTTCGGCCTCCTTGTCGAACTCGTCGCTCATACGCGCCGGGACGGGCTCGAGCGTCGAAAAACCTCCGGCCCCTCGCGGGGGGATTGCGTGGAGCCACGAGAGTAGGCACATCCGACCCTATAAGACCCCTCCGGGCGAACGTCGGGGCATGGATTCGGGGTTACTGCCGGACGAGATCGCAGAGCGCATCGTGACGACCTCCCGGACGGCGGTCGGCGACAGCCTCCGGTCGGTGACCTACTTCACCCGCGACGACTTCGAGCAGCTTTATCTCCGAAGCGACCTGGAGCGCGACGCCGACCTCTCGACGTTCATCGGCCACGAGTGGCGCGGCTTCAAGACGGCCCAGACCGCCTACGAGGGCTCCGAGCTCGGGGATTATCGCTACACGATCCGCGTCTTTGACAACGGCTTTCTCATCCGGGTCACCTCCGACCGCGAGGGCGTGTTCGCGACGACCGATGGGCTCACGATGAAGGACTTCGAGGAGGTCGCGACCGCCCTCCGGTCGGTGCTGGCGGAGCGAGACCGGCCGTAGGAGCGCAAGGTCCTTGGCCGAACCGACCCTCGATGGGAGCGATGACCGACGACTCTGCGGACGCGTTCGCGCGCCACGAGGCCTTCGAGCGCCGTGAGGACGACCGGGAGGGGTACGACCTGACGACGACCGTCCTCGAGACGGCGGTCCGGCCCCACGAGGAAGTCGAGATCACGGTGACGGTGCCGAGCCTGGACGCCGCCGTCGCCGGCGAGACGGTCGCCGACGTCGTCGCCGACGGCTGGTTCGAGACCCTCGAGCGTCGCCTCGCCGACGCCTACCGGGTCGCAAGCGGGGAGGGCGAGGGGCCGACGGTCGAACGCGGCGCCCGCGAGATCCGGGTCCGCTTCGCGTACGACTCCCCGCGGCCGGCCGCCGACGCGAAGGCGCTGATCGAGTACGTCGAGGGCACCTACGTCCAGGGGCTGATCCCGGGCTACGAGTATCGCGGGCCGGCCGGGGCGCTCCTCTCGGCCGCCAAGGAACGGGGCGAGCAGGGGGCGGAGTCGGCCGGGGAGGGATCGGAGCCGCCGGTCTGAGATCGTGTATCACGGGCGCTTTTGGTGGTGGATCGCCCTGGGGGGACCATGGTCGCACGCGCCGGGCGGTCCGAACGGACCGCACTGGGGATTTTCGCGCTCACAAGCGTCGCCCTCGCCGTCGCCGTCGTCCTGCCGTACGTCCAGTACGTCCTGCTCGGGGCCCTGCTCGCGTACGTGCTCGCGCCCGCCCAGCGGAGCTTGGAGAGTCACGTGGGTTCGACGACCGCGGCCGTGGGCCTCATCAGTGCCGTGGTCGTCGTTCTCATCCTCCCGGTCGTCTACGTCCTCGTGGTGGCGATCCGGCAGGCCTCCGGGCTCCTGGGCGCGGTCCAGCAACAGGGGTTCGACCCGACGGCGATCGAACGCCAGCTCGAGGGGAGCGGCTACCGGATCGACCCCGACGTGCTCCGGACCGCCGTCGCCGACTACGAGGAGGAGATCGGGACGGGGATCCAGGGGCTGGTGACGGGCGTCTTCGACGTCGTCGGGGGGATCCCCGCGATCGTCTTCGGGCTCACGGTCACCGTCTTCGTGCTCTTTTCGCTGCTCCGGGACGGCGACCGGCTGATGGGGTGGCTCCGCGAGGTCGCCCCGGTCCGGCCGGCGGTCCAGGCCGAACTGCTCGCGGAACTCGACCGGCTGATGTGGGCCTCGGTCGTCGGCAACGTCGCCGTCTCGGCGATTCAGGCGATCGCGCTGGGGGTCGGCCTCTGGGCGCTCTCGGTGCCGGGGGTCGTCTTTCTCACCGTCGTCACCTTCGTGCTCGCGCTCCTGCCGCTGATCGGCGCCTTCGGGGTCTGGGTCCCGGTCTCGGTCTACCTGCTCGTGATCGGGCGGCCGGGAGCCGCCGCCGCCCTCGTCGTCTACGGCTCGCTGGTCAGCGCCTCGGATACCTACCTCCGGCCCGCGCTCATCGGCCGGAGCGGCCCGCTGAGCGCGGCGGTGATCGTCGTCGGCATCTTCGGGGGCGTCTCCGTGTTCGGCGCCGTCGGCCTCTTCGTCGGCCCCGTCGTCGTCGGCGCCGCGAAGGTCGGGATCGACCTCTACGCCCGCTACGGCCTCGAGGGGCTGGGGACGCCCGCCCCCGACGATCCGTAGTCCCGACGCGGGCGGAGGCGGCCGAGCGGGCGGTAAGCGGGATGGACAAGATTTTATGCCGGCGCGGGCTACGAGTGGCCACTATGGGCAAGAAATCCAAGAGCAAGAAAAAGCGGCTCGCGAAGCTCGAAAACGAGAACAGCCGCGTCCCGGCGTGGGTCATGCTCAAGACCGACATGAACACCCGGCGCAACCCCAAGCGGCGTAACTGGCGGCGCAACGACACCGACGAGTAACCATGAGCGCCAGTGACTTCGAGGAACGCGTCGTCACCGTTCCCCTCCGCGACGTCAAGAAGGGGGCGAACCACGAGGCCGCCGACCGGGCGATGACCATCGTCCGCGAGCACATCGCGAAACACTTCGCGGTCGAGGAAGAGGCCGTCCGCCTGGATCCCTCGATCAACGAGGCCGTCTGGGCCAACGGCCGGTCGAACCCGCCACGGAAGCTCCGGGTTCGCGCCGCGCGGTTCGACGAGGCCGGCGAGGCCGTCGTCGAGGCCGAGTTCGCCGACTAACCCGCGTGCTTCGCACCACATTCGCCGGCTCGTCGTACGTCGGCGTCTTCGCGAGCGCGACGGAAAGCGCCGTCCTCGTCCGTCCGGACGCCGACGAGGACGTCATCGAGTCGATCGCCGACGAACTCGCGGCCCCCGCGGTCGCGACGACCGTCGGGGGCTCCTCGACGGTCGGCGCGCTCGCGACCGGCAACGAGAACGGCCTGCTCGTGAGCAGCCGCGTCCTTGAGTACGAACGCGACCGACTCGAGGAGGCGATCGATCGGCCGATCACGGAGCTGCCGGGCTCGATCAACGCCGCCGGGAACGTGGTCCTCGCCAACGACTACGGCGCCTACGTCCATCCCGACCTCCCGCGGGAGGCAATCGGGGCGATCGAGGACGCCCTGGAGGTCCCCGTCGAACGCGGCGACCTCGCGGGGGTCCGAACGGTGGGGACGGCCGCGGTCGCCACCAACCGGGGGGCGCTCTGTCACCCGAAGGCCACCGACGCCGAACTCGACGCCGTCGAGGAGGCCCTGAACGTCCGCGCGGACGTCGGGACGATCAACTACGGCGGTCCCCTGGTGGGCTCGGGCCTGCTCGCGACCGAGGCCGGCTACGTCGTCGGCGAGGGGACGACGGGACCGGAACTGGGCCGGATCGAGGACGCGCTCGGCTACATCGACTGACGGCCGATCCCGACGGAAGGGAAGATTCTTCCGACTGCCCGCCGCAGGTAGGCGTATGAGTACGATCCAGCAGATCGAGGAATCACGACGCCAGTTCCGGACCGTCGTCGGGGTGTCCGACCGATGAGCGGCCGACAGGAGCTCCAGCAGCTCTCCCAGCAACTCGAGGAGGTCGAAGGCGAGATCGAGGGACTCCAGGCGACCGTCGAGTCCATCCGGGAAGAACAGAACGAGGCCGACGAGGCGATCGAGGCGATCGAGACCCTCGAGTCGGGCTCGACGGTTCAGGTCCCCCTCGGCGGGGGCGCCTACGTCCGCGCGGAGGTCGCCGACATCGACGAAGTGATCGTCGAACTCGGCGCCGACTACGCCGCGGAGTTCGAACAGGAGGGTGCGATCGACGCCCTCGAGAGCAAACAGGAGAACCTGGAAGACCGGATTGAGGAGGTCACCGAACAGATCTCCGAGCTCGAAGCCGAGAGCGCCCAGCTCGAACAGCAGGCCCAGCAGGCCCAACAGCAGGCGATGCAACAGCAGATGCAACAGATGGGCGGTCAGGGCGGCGGGCCGGGCGGTCCCGACGAGCAGTAACCGCCAGCCATGTTCGATAGTCTAAAGGAGAAGCTCGGGAGCTTCCGCGACGACGTCGAGGAGACCGCTGAGGAGAAGGCCGAGCCGGTCGAGGAGGGCGAGACCGACGCGGAGACGCCGAACGCGGACCCGGAAGCGGAGCTTCCAGAAACGGACCCCGACGTCGGGGTCGAGGGAACCGACGCGACGACCGGAGCCGGGACAGAGCCGGACTCCGAGGCGGAACCCGGGTCGGGAGAACGCGCCGACCTCGACGCGGAGTCGGGGACGGACGAACCCGATCCCGGCCGGGAGTCGGCGCCCGTCGCCGGCCCCGGCGAGTCGGGACCGACGCCGGCGGGCGAAACCGAGACGGATGCCGAGAGCGCGGACGCGACGGCCGCGGCCGCCGACTCCGGAACGGCCGTCGAGGACGCCCCGGAGGGCGGTTCCGAGCCGTCGATCGACCCCGATCACGGCGTCGCGGGCGAGGACGACCTCACCGGGGAGGCCGAAGCCGCCACGCACGACGGCGAGGTGTCGGCCGACGCCGACGAGAGCGAAGGCGGGGACGACCCCGAGGAGGACGTCGAGGAGTCGAACGCCACCGGCTTCGGCCGGAAGGCCCGCTCGCTCGTCCGCGGGAAGTTCGTCATCGAGGAAGAAGACGTCGAGGAGCCCTTAGAGGACCTCGAGCTCGCGCTCCTCTCGAGCGACGTCGAGATGGGAGTCACGGAGGAGATCTTAGAGAACATCCGCGAGGAGCTGATCGGCGAGACCCGGCGGTTCCGGGAGTCGACCGGCGAGGTCGTCGAGGACGCACTGAGGGAGGCGATTCACGACGTGATCAGCGTCGGCCAGTTCGATTTCGAGCAGCGGGTCGCCGACGCCGACAAGCCTCTCGTGATCGTCTTTACGGGCGTCAACGGCGTCGGAAAGACGACGACGATCGCGAAGCTGAGCCGGTACCTCGAGGAACGGGGCTTCTCGTCGGTGCTCGCCAACGGCGACACCTACCGGGCGGGCGCCAACGAGCAGATCCGCGAGCACGCCGCGGCCCTCGATCGGCGCCTGATCGCCCACGACCAGGGCGGGGACCCCGCGGCGGTGCTGTACGACGCAGTCGAGTACGCGGAGGCGAACGACGTGGACGTGGTTTTGGGGGACACCGCGGGTCGGCTCCACACCGACGAGGGGCTGATGGACCAACTCGAGAAGATTGATCGGGTGGTCGGTCCCGACATGGCGATCTTCGTAGACGAGGCGGTCGCGGGCCAGGACGCGGTCAACCGCGCCCGGGAGTTCGACGCGGCCGCCCCCTTCGACGGCGCCGTCCTGACGAAAGCCGACGCCGACTCCAACGGCGGCGCGGCGATCTCGATCGCCCACGTTACCGGAAAACCAGTCCTTTTCCTGGGGACCGGCCAGGGGTACGACGACCTAGAGCGGTTCGATCCCGACCGGATGATCGACCGGCTGCTGGGCGAGGAGTAGCCGACGGCGCCGCGAGATACACGTTCGTGCATCCTCCGAGCGACCCGAAAGCGTTTTTGAGCACGCTCGCGGGGGTTCGAGTAATGACCGCCTACACCGCGACGGTGACGGTCCGGCTCAAACGCGGCGTCCTCGACCCGGAGGCCGAGACAACCCGGAAGGCCCTCGAGCGACTGGGGTTCGACCTCGAGGAACTCCGGGCGGCCGACCGCTTCGAGATCGACCTCGATGCGGACTCCGAGGAGGAGGCCGGAGAGCGGGCCGAGAAGATGGCCGAGCGGCTGCTCGCGAACCCGACGATCCACGACTACAGCGTGGAAGTCGAGGGGCGATGACCCGGGCGGTCGCGGTATCGAGGTGGCGGCTGTGACGGTCGCGGTCGAGACGACGACGCCCGTCGGTCCCAACACCGGAGGGTGGCAACTGTGACGGTCGCGGTCGTCCGCTTCGGCGGCTCGAACTGCGACCGCGACGCCGCACGCGCGCTCTCGTATCTGGGGATCGAAAACGAAGTCGTCTGGCACGAGGACGGGCTCTCGGAGGACGTCATGGGTGTCGTCCTTCCCGGGGGATTTTCCTACGGCGACTACCTCCGGGCGGGGGCGATGGCGGCGCGCTCCCCGATCATGCGGGAGGTCCGGGAGGCCGCCGACGCGGGGGTTCCGGTGCTCGGGATCTGCAACGGCGCCCAGATCGGCTGCGAGTCGGGGCTGACTCCCGGCGCGTTCACCACCAACGAGAGCGCGCGCTTCCAGTGTGAGCCGGTCCACCTCCGGGTCGAACGTGCCGACACGCCCTGGACGGCCCGCTACGAGGCGGGCGACGTGTTGGAGATCCCCATCGCCCACGGCGAGGGCCGCTACGAGATCCGCGAGGACCGTCTGGCCGAACTCGAGGCCGACGACCGCGTCCTCTTTCGGTACTGCACGCCCGAGGGCGAGGTGGCACCGTCTTCGAACCCGAACGGCTCGCGGGGTGCGGTCGCGGGCGTCCTCGGCGAGCGCGAGACCGTGGCGGTGTTGATGCCCCACCCCGAGCGGGCGACGCTGCCCTCCGTCGGCACCACCGACGGCGGGGGAATCCTCCGTGGGTTCGCCTAAGGGCCACGAGCCGGTCCGTCTCTCCGAGCGCGCGAATTTTCCAGGTGGTTTAAGTGAACCGCGGTCCTGACCCGACGGAAGATGAGCGACGGACGACGGTACCGATGACAAGACCGGCACGCGTCCTCTCCGTGGGCCCGTCCTCGCGGGAGGTCGTCGCCGAGGTCTTCGGGAGCGTCGACTGCGTCCGGACGCTTGCCGCGTGTCTCTCGGCCCTGGAGGGCGACGGCTACGACTGCGTCGTCGTCGATTCCTCGCTGCCCGACGCGACCGGACCCGAAGTCGTCGAGGCGATCCGGGAGACGCGTCCGGGCGTCCCGCTCGTGGTCTGGACCGACGGAACGGACGTGCTCGCGGGCGAGGTGATCGCAGCGGGTGCGGACGGCTACGTCCCGAAGTCGGCGGGGGTCGGGACGCTCGCCGAGCGGGTTGCCGGGGTGACCGAGCGGGTGGCGACCGGCCTCGACTCCGGGGCGGACGATCTCGACGACGCATACGCCTCGGGGATCGTCGAGGCGATCGGCGACGCCATCTGCGTGCTCGACCGGGAGGAGGTCATCCGCCGGGTCAACGACACGCTCGCCTCGCTTTCGGGCTACCCGCGCGAGGAACTCGTCGGCGCACACGTCTCGACGATGCTCACCGCGGAGAGTTTGGAGCGGGGACGAAGCGAGATCGCGACCCTGAGAGCGGGCGAGCAGTCCGCCGTGACCTACGAGCAGACCATCGAGACCCGGTCGGGCGAGCGGATTCCCTGCGAGGTGACGGCAGCCCTGCTCCGGGAGGGAGGTGCGGTCATCGGGATCGCGGCGGTCATCAGGGACGTCCGCGACAGAGTCGAGATCGAACGGGAGCTGTGGGCCCGAAGGCGAAAGACGACCGCGCTCCACGAGGTCGCCTCGACCCTGGAGGACTGTGGCAGCGAGGCGGAGGTGTTCGAGACGGCCGTCGCGGCCGCCGAGGAGGTTCTGAACTTCGACGTCTGTGCGATCGACCGCGTCGAGGGCGACCGGCTCGTGAAGGCGGCGCTCTCCTCGAAGCTGACGGACGCCGACATTAGGCAGGAGTTCTCGATCGACGAGGGGATCGTCGGGAAGACCTACCGGAACGGGCGGACCTACCGGATCGGCGACGTCGCGGCGGACCCGGACGCCGAACCCGTCGAGGAGAAGTTCCGGTCGGTGTTGAGCGTCCCGATCGGCGAGTGGGGCGTCTTCCAGACCGTTTCGACCGAACCCGACGCATTCGACCGGAGCGACCGGGAGCTCGCCGAACTGCTCGTCGCCCACGTCGCCGACGCCCTGGATCGGATGGCCTTCGAGTCGCGCCTTCGCGAGGAACGCGACCGGTTCGCCGCACTGTTCGAGAACGTCCCCGACGCGGTCGCGAGCGTCCGTCATGAGGGAGACGAGGCGATCGTCGAACGGGTCAACCCCGCCTTCGAGCGGGTCTTCGGCTACGACGAGTCGACGATCGCCGGCGAACCTCTCGATCGGTTCGTCGTTCCCGACGGGGACGACGAGGAGGCCGAGGCGGTCAACCGTGCGGGCGCCGACGGCGCGGTCGTCGAGCGGGAGGTCCGCCGGCGGACGGCGGCGGGGATCCGCGAGTTTCGCCTCGAGATCGTCCCGATCGAGACCGACAGGGAGACGAGCCGCTCGTTCGGCGTCTACACCGACATCACCGAACGGAAACGCCGCCGGCAGCGTCTCGAGGTGTTGAACCGCGTGCTCCGCCACGATCTCAGAAACGGACTGAACGTCATCGACGGCTCCGCCGTGACCCTCGCCGAGTCCGTCGACGACGACGATCGGGAGTACGTCGAGACGATCCGCGAGCGCGCGGGCGACCTCCTCGAGCTCGCCGAGACGACCCGCGACATCGAGCGGAGCTTCGATCGCGCCCCCGCGGCTGCGGGCCCGGTCGACGTGGTCGCCGCCGTCAGGGAGGGGATCGACCGGGCCACGGCGACGGCTCCCGGGGCACGGATCGAGGCGTCGCTTCCCGATCGGGCCGAAGCGCGTGCGGGCGGGGTCTTGTCGACGGCGATCGCCCACGTGATCGAGAACGCCGTCGAACACGCCGGCGAGGCGCCGACGGTCGAGGTTCGCGTCGAGACGACCGACGAGACGGTCACGATATCGGTCGCCGACGACGGTCCGGGCGTCCCGGAGGTCGAACGCGAGATCCTCGCGGGCGGGGAGATCACCCAGCTCCGCCACGCCAGCGGGCTGGGGCTGTGGCTCGTCAAGTGGGCCGTCGGCCAGTCGGGCGGTGAGCTCTCCTTTTCGGAGAACGACCCCCGCGGGACGGTCGTCACGCTCGAGGTGCCCGCCGCCGACCCGCCGGGAGAGCGCGCGACCGGCGGACCGGACAGGGCGGGCTGACTCAGCGGACGAGGGGCTGGTTGTAGCCCGTCTCGAGGCTCATCACGGCGTCCCAGGTCGCCTCGCAGTCACAGGAGACCTGCTCGAACACCGAGGGGTCCTGACGGAGATCGAAGTCCTTGATCGCGGTCTGGACGCGGTCGTCACACTCCCCGCAGTTGTGGGCGCCCCGGTCGGAGCCGTGGCCGACGGGGTCGGAGACGACGATGGCGTCGGCGTCGGCTGTTTCCTCCAGAACGTGGGCGACCGACCAGAGCCACGGCGGCCGGTAGCCGTCCCGGAAGTGCAGATCGTCGACCATCGTGTAGCGCTGGACGTTACACGGGTTCATCGAGACGGTGTGACAGCCCGGAACCTCGCTACAGCGCTCGATCGAGGAGATCATGTCCGCGACCGCCTCGGGCTCGGCGAGGAAGGGCGGTTTCATCAGGAGGTAGGCCTTGATTCCGGCCGTGGCGTCGGCCTCGGCGTCGGCCACGGCGGCCTCGGCGCAGGCGTCCTCGAAGTCGGCGAACTCGAAGTACTTGTTGACGCAGTCCTGGCGCACCCGATCGGTCGCGGTCTCGAGGCCCACGGCGACGTCCGTGTCCAGGCCGTGCCCGGTGAAGTCGGCGATCTTCTCTCTCTCGACGAAGTCCGGCAGGCTCTCGACGACGATCCGCTCGCGGTCGGCAAAGGCGTCGGCGATCGCCTTCCGGGAACGTGCGCCGACCTCCCGTTCGTCGAGAAAGGAGCCGGAGGTGTAGATCTTGATGAGGTCGGCGGGCTCGTCGGCCTCCTCGGCTTCGTGATCGAGACAGACCTGGATCTGGTCCATCAGGGCGTCGTGGGAAACGCTGCCGCCCTCGACGCTCTCGGCGACGTAGCCACACATCGTACAGCCGCCGGCGCGGGCCCACCGACAGCCGCCCGTGTTCAGGATGATCGTCAGGCTCTCCATGACGCCCTCGGGGGTGTTGTCCTCGTCGACCCAGACGCGGGTCGGCTCGTGGGGGTCGTAGCTCTCCTCGCGCCGGGCGCGGATCTCCCGCATCGCCCGGTTGTGGGCGTCCATTCCCTTCCCCTGCTCGTAGACCTCGGGCGTGGGTTGACTCATTGCCGGAGAAAGCGCCCGCGGGCCTAAAGCGGCTTCGTCCCGCCGTGGCGGTTAAGCTCACTGGCGACGTACCGATGCCCATGACACCGCTCCCGAGGCCGGCGAATCGACGGACCGACCGGCGGACGGCACGGTCGGCGACGGAGGCACGCGTCGCGGAGCTTTCCGACCGCCTCGAGGCGACCGAACGGGATCTCGAGCGGCTCCGGAACGCCCTCGACGGCGTCGCCCGCGAACGGGGGACGTCGGTCACCGTGCCCTGTCGGTGCGGGCGGAGCCTGTTGCTCTACCGCGAGGGGATGCTCTCGTGTCCGAGCTGTGACTACCGGCGGCCGGTGTAGCCGTCCAGACGCACCGTCTTCGTCTCGTGGGCGCCACACGACGGACAGGCGTACTCGTACCGGACGCGGCTACCCGCGGCGGTCACCCGCCAGCCGCCGTCGGGGTCGCGGTGGCCACACGCCCGACATCGGAGTTCGTCGTCCTCGAGGCGTTGCCGGAGCCTGTCGAACGGCGAGCGCGCTCGTTGGACTGCCATATGGTACCATAGATCATTATCGATCATAAAGCTATGCGTGGCCCCCATCTTTAGGCCCACCCCTCCGTATGGAGGGTCATGGCCAATATCGACGGAACGCCCGGCGGACGGGGATCGGGCGAGCCGGGGGCCGCGCGCGCGGCGCTCGACTCGCTTATCGATCCGGTCGTGGCGGTCGAGGAGGGACGGCTGAGCTACGCCAACGCGGCCGCCGTCGAGGCGTTCGACCTCCCGCCCGACCCCGCGGGAGGGTCCGCGGCGGAGCTGGCGTGGTGGACGGCCGTCGAGCCCGAGATCCGGGAGGCGACGATCGGGACCGCCCGCGAGGTGTCGGGGGAGGCCCTTCCCGCGCCCGCGCGGATCCACCGCCAGGACGGCGGCGCGACGGTCACGTTCGACGGCGACGGCGGGCCGCCGGCTCGCGATCGGGCGGTCAAAGACCGCGCGATGAACGAGGCGCCCGTCGGGATCACGATCGCCGACGCCGAGAGTGAGGACGTCCCCCTGGTGTACGCCAACGAGGCCTTCGAGCGCGTGACGGGCTACCCCGTCTCGGAGGTCGTCGGGCAGAACTGCCGATTTCTCCAGGGCGAGGAGTCCGACCCCGAGGCGATCGAGGCGATGTGGCGGGCCGTCGAGGAGGCCGAACCCGTCACCGTCGAACTCGTCAACTACCGGAAGGACGGCACCTCCTTCTGGAACGAGGTGACGATCGCGCCCGTTCGCGAGGCGGGCGAACTGACCCACTTCGTCGGCTTTCAGAACGACGTCACCAAGCGCAAACGCGCCGAGCTCGCCCTCGAGCGCCGCACGGCCGAACTCGAACACGTCCTCTCGCGGATCGAGGGGCTGGTGCGGGACGTGACCGCCGCGGCCGCGGGCGCGACCGACCGGCCGACCCTCGAGACGGCGGTCTGCGAGCGGATCGCCGAGGAGGCGGGCTACGAGGGCGTCTGGATCGGCGAGCGCGACGCCGGCCGGGGGACGATCGAGGTACGGGCGAGCGCCGGGATCGATCCCGAGGCCCTCCCGCTGAACGCGGACCATCCGGCGCCCGAAGCGATCGGCGAGGGCGAGGCCCGTCTCGGCCCCGAGGAGGCCGCGTTCCCGCTGGTCCACAACGACGTCGAGTACGGCGTGTTGGTCGTCCGGGGCGGGGCGATAGACGACCGCGAGCGGGCGATCCTCTCGGCGCTTTCCCGCGCGGTCGCAAGCGGGATCAACGCCCGCGAGACGAGCCGTATCCTCGAGACCGACGCGATCGTCGCCGTTTCCCTCCGGATCGACGACCGGGGGTTCGCACCGGCGGCGCTCTCGGCGGCGGCCGACTGTCGCCTCGAGTACCGCCGCTCGACCCATCTCGCCGAGGAGCCCGCCGCCCTGTTTACCGTCTCGGGGGCGACGCCCGGGGCCCTCGAGGACGCCGCGGCGAACCTGGAGGGGGTCTCGGTCCGGACGGTCGTCGAGCGGGGGACCGAGGGGAGTCCGGAGCTGCTCGTCGAACTCAGGACCGAGGAGCCGGGGTTCGTCGAGTGGCTCTCGACCCGGGGCGGGGTCGTTCGCTCGATCTCCGCCGGGGACGGCGAGGCGGACGTGGCCCTCGAGCTCCCGGCGGCGGCCGACGTCCGGGCGGTCGTCGAGGCGATCGAGGAGCGCCATCCGGGGACCGACACCCGGTCGATCCGCCGACACGAGCGGGCCGGCGAGACCCGCGCGGAGTTCGCGAGCCGGCTGGAGGCCGACCTGACCGACCGACAGCTCGCCGCCCTGCGGCGGGCGTATCTCGGGGGCTACTTCGAGTGGCCCCGACCGACGACCGGCGAGGACCTCGCCGAGTCGATGGGGGTCGCCCGCCCGACGTTCCACGAGCACCTCCGCACCGCAGAACGGAAGCTGTGTGCGGCGCTCTTCGAGGGTGACGAGCCCGGAGACACGGCATAGGACGGCACCGAGGTTTATATTCCCGGTCTCCGTAGGCGAGGTATGTTCGATGCTATCACGACGATCCCGCTCCAGATCGGCGGCGGCGGCTTCCTCGAGCTGGCGATCGTGTTCTTCGTGCTCGCGATCATCGCCGCGGTCGTCGGGGCCCAGGGCGTCGCCGGGATCACGATGGAGATCGCACGCATCTTCGTGTTGATCTTCATCGTGCTCGCGATCATCTCGCTGGTGCTGTAACGGGCGACACCCCTACGATCCCCCGGGGCGAAGGGGAGCCATGAGCGAGACGACGATCCGCGACCTCCAGTGGAAGTACGACGAGGGCGAGGCCCTGACGATGCTGACGGCCTACGACGCCCCGATCGCCCGGTTGGTCGATCGGGGCGGAGTGGACATGATCCTCGTCGGCGACAGCGCCGGCCACAACCACCTCGGCTACGACGGCACTCTCCCCGTGACGATGGAGGACCAACTCTCCAATACTGCGGCGGTCGCCCGCGCGGCCGAGGAGGCGCTGGTGATCGGCGACCTCCCCTTTCTGTCCTACGGCACCTCCCTCGAGAAATCGGTCGAGAACGCCGGGCGCTTCCTGAAGGAGGCTGGCGCCGACGCGGTCAAGTTAGAGACCGCGCCGGGCGGCGAGGCCACCGTCGAGGTCGTCTCCCGCTGTACGGAACTGGGCATCCCGGTCCAGGGCCATCTCGGGCTCACGCCCCAGCGAATGAACCAGCTCGGGGGCGCGGTGATCCAGGGCCGGGAGGGCGCGGAAAGCGCGGCCGCCGACGAGCTGGTCGAGACCGCTCACGCCCTGGAGGCGGCGGGGATCTTCTCGTTGGTGCTCGAGGGGCTCACCGAGGCGGTCGCAAAGCGGATCTCCGAGGCCGTTTCGGTTCCGACGATCGGGATCGGGGCGGGCCGGCACGTCGACGGCCAGGTGCTCGTCATCACCGACGTCCTGGGTCTGGGCGGCGAGGGCTACAGCCTCTCGAAGCAGTACGCCGACCTCGACGGCATCATCGAGGACGCGGTCGCCGACTACGTCGAGGACGTCGAGTCCGGGCGGTTCCCGGCTCGGGAGAACACCTACGAGCCGATCGACGAGCAGTGACTGGCGGCGAGACCGCGGGCGGCGAGGAGTTCGCTTTCGGGGAGGGTCCGGTGGCCCACGGGGAGGCGATCACCAACGGCGTCCGGCTCCACTATGCCGCCGCCGGACCCGCCGACGGCGACCTCGTCGTCTTGCTCCACGGCTTCCCCGAGTGCTGGTACACCTGGCGCCGCCAGCTTCCCGCGCTCGCGGCGGCTGGCTACCGCGTCGTCGCGCCCGATTTGCGGGGATACAACCGCTCGGAGAAACCGCGCGGGACCGATGCCTACCGCCTGCCGGAACTCGCCGCCGATATCGAGGGACTCGTCTCCGAACTCGGCTCCGAGGAGGCGTCGCTGGTCGGCCACGACTGGGGCGGGGTCGTGGCGTGGAAAGCGGCGATGGAGTACGATTCCGTCTCCCGGCTGGTCGTCCTGAACGCACCCCATCCGGTCGAGTACGTCCGCGGGCTCACCGCGGAGCAGGCGCTGCGATCGTGGTACGCCGCCGCGATCCAGCTCCCGTGGCTTCCCGAGGTTCTCCTCGGCGCCCGCGAGTGTCGGGCGATCGGGAGGGTCCTCCGGGAGGGACCCGCCGAGCCCGGCGCCTTCACCGAGCGCGAGATCGCCCGGTTCCGGCGAGCGGCCTGCCGTCCGGGTGCCATGGCGTCGATGCTTTCTTACTACCGGGCGTTCGCCCGCCACACCGTCCGCACGGAGCTTCGCGGACGACTCTCGCCGGTCACCAGCCCCGATCCAGTCGAGCCCGTGGCCGCCCCGACGCTGGTCTGCTGGGGCGAACGGGACGCCGCGCTCTCGACCGACCGGCTCGACGGACTGGACCGCTACGCCACGGACCTGCGGATCGAGCGCTTCCCGGGGGCGAGCCACTGGGTCCACCGGGACCGTCCCGAGGAGGTGACGAGGGCGATCCTCGCACACCTTCCCTGACTACACGACCTCGATCCCGTTCCGTGCGAGCGCCTCCTCGGCGTCGTCCGTCGTTCCGGCGTCGGCGACGACCCGGACGGTGAGCGTGTGGGGCTCGAAGGGGGCTGCCGGCGGCTCGACGATCTCGCACCCCTCGATCCGCCAGCCGTCGAGCCCTTCGAGCGCCGACTCGACGCGCTCGCGGGCGTCGTCGCGGGCGGTCGTGTCGCTGCCGCTGTGGAGGGTGAGCCGGGCAGTCAGTGCCCGCACGTCGGCGTCGGCGGTGTCCATGTGCCGGCCGTAGCCACCCGGCGGGGTTGAAGCTATGGATCCCGCAAGCGGGCCGTCGCGACCGCGTGCCCCCCTCGACCGAAGGAGTGTTTTGTCTTCGGCCCCTCCTTGTGGCCAATGAGCCGGCAAACCGCCGAGACGGTAGACGTCGAGGCGATCCGCGAGGAGTACCCGATCCTCGAGCGGGAGTTCGACGGCGAGGACCTCGTCTACCTCGACAACGCGGCCACGACCCAGACGCCCGAGCCGGTCGTCTCCGCGATGAGCGACTACTACCGGGAGCAAAACGCCAACGTCCACCGGGGGATCCACCACCTGAGCCAGGAGGCATCGGTCGCTTACGAGGACGCCCACGACCGCCTCGCCGAGTTCGTCGGCGCCTCCGGGGGTCGCGAGGAGATGGTCTTTACGAAGAACACGACCGAAAGCGAGAACCTCGTGGCCTACGCCTGGGGAATGCGCGAACTCGGCCCCGGCGACGAGGTCGTTCTGACGGAGATGGAACACCACGCGTCGCTCGTGACCTGGCAACAGATCGCCAAACGAACGGGCGCCGACTGTCGGTACATCCGCGTGGACGACGACGGCCGACTCGACATGGACCACGCCGAGGAACTGATCGGCGAGGACACCGAGATGGTCTCGGCCGTCCACGTCTCGAACACTCTCGGCACGATCAACCCGGTCTCGGAGCTCGCCGACCTCGCCCACGCGAACGACTCCTATATCTTCGTCGACGGCGCCCAGGCGGTGCCCAACCAGCCCGTCGACGTCGAGGCGATCGACGCCGACTTCTACGCCTTCTCGGGCCACAAGATGGCCGGCCCGACGGGGATCGGCTGTCTCTACGGGAAATCCCACCTGCTGGAGGAAATGGAGCCCTACCTCTACGGCGGCGGGATGATCCGGAAGGTCACCTTCGAGGACTCGACCTGGGACGAGGTCCCCTGGAAGTTCGAGCCCGGCACGCCCCCCATCGCCGAGGCCGTCGGCATCCACGCCGCCGCCGACTACCTCGATGGTATCGGCCTCGAACGGATCCGCGAACACGAGAACGAACTCGTGACCTATGCCTACGATCGGCTCACCGAACACGACGACGTCGAGATCTACGGCCCCGAACCCGGTCCCGACCGAGGCGGACTGGTCAGCTTCAACATCGACGGCGTCCACGCTCACGACCTGGCCTCGATCATGAACGACCACGCGGTCGCGATCCGGGCGGGCGACCACTGCACCCAGCCCCTCCACGACGAACTGGGCGTCGCGGCCTCCGCGCGGGCCTCCTTCTACCTCTACAACACCCGCGAGGAGGTAGACGCCCTGCTGGAGGGGATCGACGACGCCCGTGAACTGTTCGCGTAGAGAGCGTGCTTCGCCACGAGCGAAGCACGGAGATACGAACGGAGAGGAACGGCCCGGTCGGTCGACTCGAGACGAGTTCCCGACTGATGGCTTAGAGGTGGTCCTTGCCGGGGTTCGAGGAGCCCCAGTCGCCACGCCCGCCCTCGGTCCGGTCGACGCCCATGATCGACTCGGCCTGGTCGGGACCGCCGAGGCTCTCGCGGGCGTCGGGCACCCGGATCGTCACGTCGTCGATCTCGGGCCACTGGATCAGTTCTGACTCGATGTTGCCCGTCGTCACGTCGCTGACCGAACAGCCCTTGCAGCCGCCGCCGAGTTCGACGATCACCTCGCCGCTCTCGGGGTCGGCCTTCCGGACGGCGCTGGTTCCCCCGTGCATCTGAATGATCGGCATCTCTCGAGCGAGCCAGCGCTCGACGCGCTCTCTGAGCGTCGCCTCTCCCTCGGAGTCACTCATCGCCCCCTCTAGGGAATCGACGGGTGAATAGTTTCGGGTCCGCACGCGGTTCGCGGGCGGGTCACCGGTCCCCGGCGTCCTCGCTCGCCCCGCCGGACCCACGCAGGCGGAGCCATGCGAGGACCGCCGCGCCGCCGGCGGCGACGCCCACGGTGACCGCGGCCCCGATCTCGAGGCTGGGGAGCCCGTTCCCGCCGTCGGCGTCGGCGGCCGATTCGTTCCCCTCCTCCGGCGGCGCGTCAGTTCCGTTCTCCCCGTCGTCGGTTTCACCCTCGCCGTTGCTCCCCCCGCCCTCCGCCTCGGTTCCGGCGTCGTCGCCGCCCGCTCCCTCCTCGTCCCCTTCTGCGTCGGTTTCGGTTTCGTTTTCGGTCCCGGCGGCCCCGTCCTCGCTGTCCGTGCTCTCGCCCTCGAGCGAGGCCGGGAACGTGTAGAGTGCGCCCTCCGTGGGTGCGTTCGGCACCAGCGGCGTCGAGGGCGCGACGACGATCCCGTCGGCGGCGTGGGCGGTCCAGAACGCCGCCCGCTCGCGGTCCTCGAAGCGGGCGATCTCCGCCGGATTCGCGGGCTCGCTCACGTCGTGAACCGAGACCCCGCCGCGATACCAGGAGGCGTAGAGCCGGCCGTCCCGGAGCGAGAAGTTGTGGGAGGTCGTCCACTCGCCGGCCGCGTAGGAGGCATCCTCCGTCGGCGGCGCCTCGATCGTCGCCAGGTGGTCGATCTCCGCCCGGTCGCTCGCGTCGTAGAGGTCGATCCCGCCGCTGCCCTCGGGATCGCCCGCCTCGGCGGCCCAGGCCTCCCGGCCGACCGCGAGCAGGTCGCCCGCGAGCCGCGCGTGGTGGTCGTTGCCCGGGAGGGTCTGCTGGGCCTCGGTGACGCCCGTCGCGGGGACCTCGAGCTGTGCTTCGACGTCGGTCTCGGCGACGTGGCCGACGTACGACGGGCTCGTGGGATCGCTGACGTCCACCAGGTAGGTGCCGGCGTTCCAGTAGGCGAGCACGGCGATGTCGTCCGAGAGGGTGACGTCGTGGAGGTACCACAGAAAGGGGTCGACGTCCGCCCACCGGGACTCGTGGTCGAGCAGGGACCAGCGGCCGACCTCGCGGGGCTCGTCGCCGCTCACGTCCACGATCACGAGCGGGTTCCGTTCGCCGTCGTTGCCGACGAGATAGCAGTAGCCCTCGTGGAGCGTGGAGTTGTGGATGTGGAAGTCGGTCTCGTACGCTCCGAGGGGCCGGGGACCGGCGGGATCGCTCACGTCGTAGAGCGCGAAGCCGGTGAAGACGTCCCGGGCCGGGTTCGCGGGCCCCGGGACGACGAGCCGGTCGCCCGCGACCGAGAGGTCGAGGATCTCCGTGAGCGCCTCGCCGGCGTCGGCCGTTCCGGCGCCGGCGGTATCGTTGCCCTCGGGGTCGCCGTCCTCCCCTGCGGTGTCGTTCCCGCCCGATTCCGCCGTCCCGTCGTCATCGCCGTCGCCGTCCTCGCTCGCGTCGTTCTCCCCGCCACCGGTCGGATCCGAGGGGTTCCCGCCGACGTCCCCGTTCGCGCCGTCGCCCTCGAGCAGGTCGCCGTCGACTATCCGGAGTCCGCGTCGCTCGGCGAGCAGCTCCGGCTCGGCGGGATCCGCGAGGTCGACGACCGCGAAGCCGTCGACGGTCGCGACGTAGGCCGTCCCGTCGCTTACGACCGCCTCGGCGGCGCCCGTCAGCCGGTGCCGACCGAGGGGCTCCCAGTCCGCCTGGACGCCGTTTCCGGTGGCCGGCCGGGACGCGAGGCCGGCGGCCGTGGCCGAGGCGGGGACCGAGGCGAGGAGCGCCCGCCGGGAGAGATCCATGTCCGCGCTCCGGGCGGGCGAGCAATAAGCGTGGGGCTCTCCCCTACCCGAGCAGCCGCCGGTCGCCGGTGCCCTCAGTCATCGCGCTCGCGAGGGCGCCCTCGACGACGACGTCGTCGCCGAGGTCGGTGACGGTAATCTCGGGGACGTTCGTCATCACGCTGTCGCCGACCCGCTCGCGGATCGGATCGACGACCTGCTCGGGGTTGTTCAGGGCGACGGCGCCGCCGAAGGAGACGACGATGGGGGCAAAGGAGTGGACGACGTTCGTCACCCCGAGGGCGTTCCAGTCGGCGACCCGCTCGATGGTGCGCTCGGCTACGGGATCGCCCTCGGCCGCGAAGACGTCTCGGGCGGTAAACGACTCCGACTCGAGGGGAAGCTCCGTTGACAGTCCCTCCTCGGCGGCGAGCATCGCCGCGTAGTCGGGGATGTTGTTGCCCGAGCAGTAGGCCTCCCAGTGGCCGTCGTGGCCACAGCCACAGGGCATCCGGCCCGCGGGGTCGACGACGCAGTGGCCGACCTCGCCGGCGTTGCCGTCCCAGCCGCCGAGAATCTGGCCGTCACAGCAGACGCCGGCGCCGATCCCCGAGGAGATGGTGATGTAGACCATGTCGTCGGGGTTGCGATCGGAGTGAAAGCGTTCGCCGATGACGCCGGCGTTGGTGTCGTTGTGGAGGTAGACGTCCTCGGAGCCGATCAGCTTCCCGATCGGGCCGGTCAGGGGGATCCGCCCGACGGTGTCGGGGAAGTTCGCGGGGCCGACGACGGCGCCCTCCGCGAGGTCGAACGGGCCGATCGAACCGATGCCGGCCGCCCGGATCGCCTCGGAGGCGACGCCCGCGTCGTCGATGGCGCCACGGACCGTCGCCAGGACCGCCTCGGTGACGTCGATTCCCGTGGGCCCCTGGGGGGTCTCCGTGCGGGTGGAGCCGATGACCGTCCCGTCGTCCTCGGCGACGACGGCCCGGACGTTGGTCGCCCCGAGGTCGACGCCGGCGTAGTAGTCCATCCGTGCCAGTTAGAGGGGCACGGCCCCACTTAACTGCACATCTTTATCCGCCCGCGAGTGAGTCGTTCGCACTCCGCCTACTCGCCACGGACGAACGTGACGGGACACGGCGAGGAGAGCAGTACCTCCTGGGCGGTCGAGCCGAAGACCGCCTTCCCCGCGGGCGAGCGCGAGCGCCCGCCGACGACGACCCGGTCAGCATCGACCTCCCCCGCGAGGTCGACGATCGAGGAGCCGTGGTCGCCGACGGCGCCGTGGACCTCGTAGTCGACGCCGGCGTCGTCGAGCCGGTTACCGATCTCCCGGATCGTCGCGTGCCGGGAGGCGACCTCGTCGGGATGGATGTCGAGGTCGGCGTCGAAATCGAGCCGGTCCAACACGTCCTCGTACTCCGACTCGGTGAAGACGTGTGCGAGGTCGACCGTCGCGCCGGCCGGCCCCGCGACCTCGACGACCGCGGCCGCGAGTTCGTCCGTTCGATCCGCGTCGCCCGGTCCGACCGCCAGCAGGATCGTCTCGAGTGCCATACTCTCTCCCTGCGTCTCGACCGGCTTAGTTCATTTGTCGGCCCGTCGACGACTTCGGGCATCGCGCCGTATAAACCGCCGCCGTCCCACCTCCCGCTATGGACGACACAGCCCTCGAGGGTCGGACCGTCCTCGTCACCGGCAGCGCCCGCGGTCTCGGCCGGGCGATCGCGCTCGCGGCGGCCGACCGCGGGGCGAGCGTCGCCGTCCACTACCACTCGAGCGCCGACGCGGCCCGCGAGGTCGCGAGCGAGGCCGACGAGCGCGGGGCGGCGGCGACGACGGCGGTCCAGGGTGACGTCACCGATCCCGAGAGCGTCGACGGGCTGTTCTCGGCGGTCGAGTCCGATCTCGGGCCGGTGAACGGGCTCGTCAACAACGTCGGCGATTTCGCGCCGGCCCACTGGGAGGACCTCGATCTCGCGACCTGGAACCGGGTGATCGAGACGAACCTCAACGGCACTTACCTCTGTGCGAAGCGGGCGCTGCCGGCGATGCGCGAGGCGGGCTTCGGCCGGATCGTCAACGTCGGCTACGCCTCCGCGGAGAAGGGCCTCGTCGCCCCCGAGAACTTCCCGTACTTCGTCGCGAAAGCCGGCGTCCTGATGTTCACCCGGATGCTTGCCGCGGACACCAGCGAGGACGGGATCACCGTCAACGCCGTTTCGCCGTACGTGATCGAGAACAGCGACGTCTTCCCCGAGGACCTGCCCCGTGGCCGGCCCGCGGCCTTCGCGGACGTCGTCCGGCCCGTGCTCTTCTTCCTCGACGCCGATAGCGACTACCTGAGCGGCGAGAACGTCGAGGTCGACGGCGGCTGGCTCCCCGAGGACGTGTAGTCGGCGGCCGCGCGTTGTCGGCCCCGTCCGGCCGCCGACAGGTGTTCGAAAGCGAAACGCCGATTGGCCCCGGTCACATCGGTACCCACGTAATGAGCGATCCCGCGGACATCCACAGCGGAACGATCCCCGAGTCGTACGTCGAGATCCTAGAGAAGAAGGCCTTCGGCCACGTCGCGACCCTCGAGTCCGACGGCTGGGCGCAGGTCACCCCGGTCTGGGTCGACCACGACGACGGCGAGGCGCTCCTCTTCAACACGCTCGAGGGCCGCAAGAAAGAGCGGAACATGCGCGAGGACCCCCGCGTCACCGTCTCGGTGACAGATCCGGACGACCCCTACCGCTATCTCTCGATCCGGGGCGAGGCCACGATGACCGAGGAGGGCGCCGACGACCACATCGACATGCTCGCGGAGAAATACATGGACGTCGAGGAGTACCCCTACCGGGACGGCGAGGAGGGCTCGCGCGTGATCGTCCGCGTGCCGGCCGACCGCGTCGTCACGCGAGGCGGCAACGAGTAGTCACGGGGACGACCCCATCGCAACCGCGGACGTAGCTGCAGGCAGCCGACTTATTCTCCCCCTCTTCGAACGACGGGCATGGCACGAACGCTGACCGACGACGACGTCGGCAAGAAAGTGATCGACGCGGAAGAAAAGGAACTCGGCATCGTCGCGAAAGTGGAACACGAGCGGGCCGCGGTCGATCCGAACCCGAGCGTCGCCGAACACGTCATGGCGAAGATCGGCTGGGAAGGGGAAGACGAGGAGGACTACACCGTCACCGAGGAGATGATCGACCGCTTCGACGAGGGCAACGACGAGATCATTCTCCGCGGGAACCTCTAGCACCTGGATCGTTCCCGGAGTACCACCCGACCGTACCGCCGCGTTACTGAACTCGAGTTCAGTAGGACGGGCTACAGAAATGAGTTTCAGATTACACTTATGCCGGGTCGGTACGTGGAACCACATGTATGAGACCTCGAGGCATCCACCCCGGCACGGATCGCTCCCCGCTCGAGACCGCCGCCGTCGCCTCGGCGACGGTCGTCGCGTTCTTCGGGCTCATGGTCGCCGTCTCCTACCCGCTCCCGGCGGCGGCCGCCGTCTTCGGCGCCGTCGTCGCACTGGCGGTTCCGCGGGCGGTCGCCGCGGCCCGAGCGCGGGTCGCCGTCGACCTCCCGGACGCCGACCCCTCGGCCCGGACCGGGAGCCACGGCCGCCGCTCCTGACGGCGACCGCGTCGGCCGCGGGAGCCGCGTCGAACCGTCGGACGAACCACTTTCGCCCCGGTGGCGTACGCAACCGACAGCCCTTCATTACTCGGTCCGCTGTAACCCGGTAGATGAGCACGGAGTACATCGAGGTGCGGGGTGCAGAGGAGCACAACCTGCAGGACCTCGACGTGGAGATCCCCCGCGAGGCCCTGACCGTCGTCACGGGGCTGTCGGGGTCGGGGAAGTCCTCGCTCGCCTTCGAGACGGTGTACGCCGAGGGCCAGCGCCGGTACATCGAGAGCCTCTCGGCGTACGCCAGAAACTTCCTGGGCCAGATGGACAAGCCCCAGGTCGAGACCGTCGAAGGACTCTCCCCTGCGATCAGCATCGACCAGAAGAACGCCGCGAACAACCCCCGGTCGACGGTCGGCACCGTCACCGAACTCCACGACTACCTCCGCCTGCTGTACGCCCGCGTCGGCACGCCCCACTGTCCCGAGTGTGGCCGCGAGGTCGGCGAACAGAGCGCACAGAACATGGTCGAGCGCATCCTCGAGCTCCCCGAGGGGACCCGCGCGAAGATCGCCGCGCCCGTCGTCCGCGACCAGAAGGGCGCCTTCGAGGACCTCTTCGACGAACTCGTCTCGGAGGGCTATGCCCGCGTCGAGGTCGACGGCGAGGAACACGACCTGACGACCGACCGCCCCGACTTAGACGAGAACTACGACCACACGATCGACGTCGTCGTCGACCGGGTGACGGTCAGCGCCGAGGACCGCCCCCGGATCGTCGACAGCGTCGAGACCGCCCTTGACGAGGCGGAGGGCGTCCTGAAGCTGATCCTCCCCGACCCGCCCGAGGAGGCTGATCTCGGAAACGAAGCCCGCTCGACGGGCGCGCTCGGCGACGCGGTCGCGGAAGAGGACCGCACGGTCGTCGAGTTCTCGAAGGACCTCGCGTGTACCCACTGTGGGATCGACGTTCCCGAACTCGAAACCCGGTCGTTTTCCTTCAACTCCCCCCACGGCGCCTGTCCCGAGTGCGAGGGGCTGGGCGAGACCAAGGAGATCGACGAGAGCCTCGTCGTCGTGGACGAATCGAAGCCGCTGAAGTCGGTGTTCGAACCCTGGAGCTACAACCGGTCGTACTACCGGACCAGACTGGACGCCGTCGCGGAGCACTTCGACCTCCCGCTCTCGACGCCCTTCGAGGACCTCGACGAGGAGACCCAGCAGGCGTTTCTCTACGGTACCGACGAGGAGGTGCTGTTCAAACGCCAGACGAAGAACGGCACCCGGCGAAAGCGCAAGCGGTTCGAGGGGATCATCCCAAATCTCGAACGGCGCTACCTCGAGACCGACTCCGAATCGACCCGCGAGCACATCGAGGACTACATGGGCGCGACGACGTGTCCGGTCTGTGAGGGCACCCGGCTCCAGCCGGCCTCGCGTGCGGTGCTCGTAGACGACACCGCGATCACCGAGGTCAACCGGATGAGCATCGGCGACGCCCGCGAGCGCTTCGAGGCGATGGAGGCCGACCTCACCGAACGCGAGAAGGTGATCGCCGAGGAGATCTTAAAGGAGATCCGCGCCCGCCTCGGGTTCATGTGTGAAGTCGGGCTCGAGTACCTCACGCTCGACCGCGAGGCCGCCACTCTCTCGGGCGGCGAGAGCCAGCGCATCCGACTCGCGACCCAGATCGGGTCGGGGCTCGTCGGCGTGTTGTACGTGCTCGACGAGCCCTCGATCGGGCTCCACCAGCGCGACAACGACCGCCTGCTCGACACCCTCCAGGAACTGCGGGACCTGGGCAACACCCTCCTGGTGGTCGAACACGACGAGGAGACGATGCGCCGGGCGGACAACGTCATCGACATGGGCCCCGGCCCCGGCTCGCGGGGCGGCGACGTCGTCGTCAACGGCCCCGTCGACGAACTGAAAGCCTGCGAGGACTCCATCACCGGCGACTACCTCTCGGGGCGTCGGGCGATCCCGGTCCCCGAGGACCGCCGCGAGCGAGCGGGCGAGTTGACGATCCGCGGGGCCCGCCAGCACAACCTCGCGGACGTCGACGTCTCGCTTCCCCTGGGCTGTTTCACCGCGATCACCGGCGTCTCCGGCTCCGGGAAGTCCACCCTGATGCACGACGTCCTCTACAAGGGCCTCGCCCGCCGGATGAACGACAACACCTCGGTGATCCCGGGCGACCACGATGGCCTCGACGGCCTCGATGCGATCGAGACCGTCAGGCTGATCGACCAGAGTCCCATTGGGCGCACTCCCAGGTCGAACCCGGCGACGTACACGAACGTCTTCGACTACGTCCGGGACCTCTTTGCGGAGACCAAACTCGCCCAACAGCGGGGCTACGAGAAGGGCCGCTTCTCCTTTAACGTCAAAGGCGGGCGCTGCGAGGAGTGTGGCGGGCAAGGGACGGTAAAAATCGAGATGAACTTCCTCTCGGACGTCCACGTCCCCTGTGAGGCCTGTGACGGCGCCCGGTACAACGACGCGACCCTCGACGTGGAGTACAAGGGGAAGACGATCGCCGACGTCCTCGAGATGGAGGTCGGCGAGGCCTACGACTTCTTCGAGGCCAACTCCCAGATCCGTCGCCGGCTCGAGCTCCTGAAGGACGTCGGCCTCGACTACATGACGCTCGGCCAGCCCTCGACCACCCTGTCGGGGGGCGAGGCCCAGCGGATCAAACTCGCCGAGGAACTGGGGAAGAAAGACACCGGCGAGACGCTGTACCTGCTCGACGAGCCGACGACCGGGCTCCACAGCGAGGACGAGCGCAAACTGATCGACGTCCTCCACCGGCTGACCGACGACGGCAACACCGTGGTCGTCATCGAGCACGAACTCGATCTCGTCAAGAACGCGGATCACGTCGTCGACCTCGGTCCCGAGGGCGGCGAGCACGGGGGGCGCGTCGTCGCGACGGGTACCCCCGAGGCGGTCGCCCGGACCGAGGACTCCCACACCGGCAGGTATCTCCGGGACCTGCTCCCGCGGGTCGATATCGAGGGCCCCCGGAGCGGCGACGACCGCCCGGAGCCCGCGGCGCCGACGATGGACGACGACTGACCGGGTCCGATGACGCTCGCCACGAACGGCGGTCGGTCCGCACAGTTATGAGTGCTCGCAGACACGTCGATACATGGCTCGGCGACGCCCGATGTTGGTTGGCGGTGCGGTACTGATCGCCGTTGCCGTCGTGGTGACTCCCGCCGACGGTCTTCCGACGACATCGCTCGAAATCGTCGGGGGCGTCTGTCTGGCCGCTTCGGGCCTCCTCCTCGTCCTCGGAAACGTCCTCGATTCGGTCTCGGTCGGCCCGCTGACTCTCCTCTGGTACGGGCTGATCGGATCGGGGTTCGTCAGCCTCGGGGGATACGTGCTCACGGGCGTGTTCGCGTCCACCAGCGGCAGTCTCGTGTTCGGTGTCCTCCTTCCGACCACCGCCGGTCTCTGTCTCTGCTGGATCGGTGTCCAGTACGCCCGCGGCTCGGAGCGCGTCGGGCTGGAGCCGGAGGTCTGAGCCCTACTGGGACGAGCGGGCGAAGCTTTCTCACCGCCGGCCGCGTACCCCGCGTATGGCACGGATCCACGCGGCGATGGACGAGGTGCTCGTGAGCTACGAGGACGGGGAGACTACCCGCCGTCTGGAGGGCTTCGACCTCGAGTGTTTGGCATGCTCGCCCGACGAGCCTGACCGCGTGTTCGTGGGAACCTTCGAGAACGGGCTCCAGCGTTCGACCGACGGCGGGCGATCGTTCGAGCGCCTCGAGGCCGACTTCGTGAGCGACGCAGTGCTCTCGCTTGCCGTGAGCCCGCACGACCCCGATACGGTCTACGCCGGCACCGAACCGAGCCGGGTCTACCGAAGCGATGACGGCGGCGGGAGCTGGACCCGTCTCGAGGGGATCGCCGATCTCCCCTCCGAGGAGGAGTGGTACTTCCCGCCCCGTCCGGACACCCACCACACCCGCTGGATCGAGGTCGATCCCTTCGATCCCGACCGCCTCTACGTCGGCATCGAGGCCGGCGCGCTCTTGGTGAGCCCGGACGGCGGCGAGACGTGGCGCGAGCGCCCGCCGGGGTCGCGCCGGGACAACCACAGCCTGGCGACCCACCCCGGCCGGGAGGGTCGGGTCTACTCGGCCGCGGGCGACGGCTTCGCGGTTTCGGATGACGGCGGCGACTCCTGGACCCACCCACAGGAGGGACTCGATCATCGCTACTGCTGGTCGGTCGTCCCCGATCCCGACGACCCCGACCTAGTCCTTCTCTCGAGCGCGAGCGGCGCCTCCTCGGCTCACACCGCCGAGCGCGCGGAGGCCTACGTCTACTGCTGTGGGGGCCTCGGTGGGCGGTGGGAGCGCCTCGAGGGGGAGTTCCCGACGGGCGAGGGCGTCGTCCGGGCGGAGTTCTCGACCCACGGCGGTGTGGTCTACGGCGTGACGAATCGTGGCGTCTTTCGCTCCCCCGATTTCGGCGACTCCTGGGAGCGCGTCGGGCTCGAGTGGGACGAGGACCTGGAG
This sequence comes from Saliphagus infecundisoli, assembly GCF_020177375.1. GTDB lineage: Archaea > Halobacteriota > Halobacteria > Halobacteriales > Natrialbaceae > Saliphagus > Saliphagus infecundisoli. Next base: position 372,558 of record NZ_JAIWHV010000002.1, read on the forward strand.
GCGTTGGCGCCGCGGGGGTTCGTCGCCGTTTCCTGACTACCGGTTCGACCCGGCACCGATGGCGATATCTTCAGGATATATAATTTTATTAATTTTTCCTAATCGACTTTCCCGGAGAGCATATTTTCAGTAGTATCGCCGTATGAGTTACGATGGGTGGCAATTTAGACTCGTAAACGAACGCATGAGCAACATATCTCCGTGGAAGCGGCCGCTCGTCAATCAATAAGCTTTTATGAAAGTGGGCTTCTGTTAGCGTATGCCGCGACGATTTCACGATCAACGGGACGACGAAACGGTTATCAACCGCCGACAGTGGCTCGCTGCTCTCGGCGTCGGCGGGGTCGGCGGTCTCGCCGGCTGTATGGGCGGCGACGGTGGTAACGGAAACGGCAATGGGAACGGAAACGGCAATGGGAACGGAAACGGGAACGGAGACTCGAACGAGAGCACCGAGGAGACGGAGACCGGGAACGAAACGAACGGGACCAACGAGAGCGACGGCGGAAACGAGACCAACGAGAGCGATGGCGGGTCGGGCGAGCCCACGATGTCGGAGTCCTACGACACCGTCACCTCCGCGTCGTTCGAGACCCTCAACCCGATCTACAACACAGAGGACGGCGCGGGGGACGCGATCGGTTACGCCCTGGATATGGGCTACACCTTCGACGGGAACAGCGAGTACTTCCCTCTGCTGTACGACATGTCCACCGAGGACGGCTCCGTCTGGACGTTCACCGTCCGCGAGGGCCTCGAGTTCAGCGATCCCTACGGCGAGGTGACCGCCTCGACGTTCGTCTATCTCATCCAGGAGGTCCACCAGAGCGAGTGGGCGGCGACCGCGGCGGCGACCTCCTGGGCCGGCGTCGAGGTCGAGGAGACCGGCGACTACGAGTTCCAGGCGACGCTTCCCGAGCCGAGCCTGCTCTGGCCCGAGAGCTACGACCCGCTGCTGTACCCCATCCCCCAGGACCTCCTTTCGCCCTACGTCGAGGAGGAGGACGCCGAAGGCCTCCAACAGGACGAGGAGCTCCTCGAACTCCAGTTCACCGGTAACCTCGGCGCGTACGTCCTAGACGAGTGGAACCGCGGCGCCGGGACGAGCTACAGTCGCAACGAGAACTACTACATCCAGAACATCGAGGAGGGTCCCGACAGCTTCAGCGACGCGCCGTACTTCGAGAGCGCCACGATCAGCGTCGTCGAGGAACAGGCCTCCCGCCTCGGTGCCCTGGAGACCGGGGAGGCCGACTCCGCCGGGATCCCACCGGAACGCGTCGAGGAGTTCCGGAACCTGGATGGAGTCCAGGTCAACGAGATCCCACAGCCGTACAACACGATCCTCTCGGTCAACATGCGCGACAACGGCTGGAACGCCGGTCCCGGGAACCTCTTTCGGCACATCCCGTTCCGGCAGGCGCTCAACGTCGCCGTCAGCAAGGACGACCTGATCGAGGGGATCTATCGCGGTCTCGCCGAGCCCCACTACACCTGGCAGCCCCGCTTTTCGGACTTCTATCCCGGCGACGATTCGATTCCGACGTTCGGGAGCGGCGACCAGTATGGCTCGGAGATGGCCCGTGGCCTCGCCGAGGACGCCTTCGAGCAGTCCGACCACGACTACGCCTTCGACGGCGACCAGATGGTCAACCCCGACGGCGACCAGGTCACCCTCGAGGTCCTCCACAGCTCCGGCCAGGAGGTCTCGAGAAACACCGCGGAGTTCATCGCCCAGGAGCTAGCCGAGAACCTCGGGATCAACCTCGAGGTCAGCGCGATCGACGGCACCCGCTTCGGCGAGGAGTTCTGGACCGCCACGCCGGCCGAAAGCGAGGAGGAACTCACCGCCGAGATCGACGGCGAGGAGGTCGTCTGGGAGTCCCCCGGCCCGAACAATCCGGGGCCGCGCTCGGTGACTGCAAACGAGAGCTGGGACATGTCGCTCGTGTACGGGCTGAACACCTACCCGCTGAACCCGCTGACAAACGAGGTGTTCTTCGACGGAGCCACTGCCCAGTACAACCCCGTCGGCTACTACCCCGAGTTCGACGCCGCGGGCCTCCTCGAACAGGCTCGCAACGCCGGAGGCCAGGAGGAACTCCAGGAGGCGTTCCAGGAGATCTTCGTCAACCTCGCCGAGGAGCAGCCGTACGTCATGCTGGTCTTTAGCGACGACATCATCGGCTACAACGACGGGCTCGTCGGACCGATCGAGAACTTCGCGAACGGCTGGGACTTCCCCGGCTGGTACATCGAGGAGTAAGGGCTCGTCGAGCGATCGCGGTTACCGTACTCGCGGGACACATAAATTCAGACGGTCACAATATGGGATTTGCCACATACGTCACTGCCAGGATGCTGTGGGCGGCGTTAGTATCGTTCATAATCGTCACGGTCACGTTCGTGTTGCTCTCGTTCGCCCCGAACCCCTCGATCCAGGAGGCGGCGACACAGGCGGCCCTCCAGGGCGGCGATCCGGCCGCCGCGGCCGAACGCGAACGCGAGCTCCGCGGGCTCAACGAGCCGCTCCACATCAGATACATGGATTTCCTCCAGAGCGTCTACACGCTGGACTGGGGCTGGTCCCAGTACCGCAGCCAGCCGGTCACGGAGGCGGTCTACGAGGGGCTCTACTACACCGCCCAGTACTCGGTGCCGTGGACGATCCTGACGCTCGTCCTCGGCCCGCTCGTCGGGCTCTACTCGGCGGCGAACATGTACAGCTGGAAGGACCACGCTGCGACGGGCTTTGCCTTCTTCGGCTACGCGATCCCGAACTTCTTCTTCGCAATCATCCTCCTGTTGGTGTTCGCGGTCTGGCTCGAGTGGATCCCCGTCGTCTACAACGCCAACGCCGCCGTCTTCAGCCTCGAGAACGTCCGGCAGTTGATCCTGCCGGTGTTCGTCCTCGTCACCGGCTCGATCGGGGGCATCATGCGCGTCTCCAGAAACGAGTCCGCGGAGTTCCAGAACTCGGAGTTCATGAAGACGGCCAGGGCCAAGGGCGTCTCGCCGATCCGGGCGTACCTGTACCACGTCCTGCGGCCCACGATGGTCCCGCTGTCGACGACGATCGTCGGCCAGTTGCTCGCCCTGTTTCTGGGCTCGTCGCTGCTCGTCGAGATCGTCTTCGGCATTCCGGGGCTGGGACGGATCACCTACGAGGCGCTGGTCGCACAGGACACGAACCTCGTGTTGGGGACGACCCTCTTTTTCACGTTCATCGCGGTCGTCGGCAACCTGCTGGAAGACATCGTCTTCACCGTCCTCGACCCGCGTATCAGCTACGACGATCGATAAAAATGGCAACTGAAAACCAGGACCGGTTCGATCGGGTCGACTGGGACGAGATCGCCGCCTCCCGCGGACGCGACCTCTCGGTCAACACGCTCGGCATGCTCGCGTTCGCCGTCCCGCTCGCGCTACTGGGACTCTACGACTGGCGGCTGGTCGACGAACGGGAGGCGACGTTTGGGGCGATCGGCTACGATATCGATATCACGAGCCTCGAGTACCTCTTCGTGTTCACGCTCCTCCTGTTCGCGTTCTACCTCGTCTTGCCGCTGTATCAGAACCCGAGACGGACGAAACACTACTGGACGGAGTTCAAACGGAACCGGCCCGCCGTCGTGAGTCTCGTCTGGCTGGCGATCGTCTTCGTCGGCGGGTTGATCGGCCCGCTGCTCATGAACGCGCCCCAACAGGACATCCTGATCAGCCACCAGCCCCCGGTCTACCTCTCGGTCGACCAGGCCAACGTCGCCAACTGTGTCGGCGAGATCGCAAACGGCCGGTGTCACGGCACCTGGGAGTACCCGCTCGGAACCACCAATGGCGGACGGGACGTCCTGACGGGGATCGTCTACGGGATGACGACCACCATGCAGATCGCGTTCATCGCGACGACGATCGTCGCCGTGGTCGGCATCTCCGTCGGGACGGTAAGCGCCTACGCCGGCGGCTGGGTCGACGAGGTTCTCATGCGGATCACCGACGTCGTGCTCTCCTTTCCGACCTTCCTCATGTTCCTGTTGATCCTCTACATCTACGGCGCCGGGATCGGGATGTTCATCCTGGTGTTCTCGGGGTTCGCCTGGGGCGGAACGGCCCGGTACGTCCGGAGCAAGGCGCTGTCGATCTCCGAGGAGGAGTACATCAAGGCCTGTCGGATCAGCGGGGCGAACACGTACGGGGTCGTCCGTCGCCACGTCGTTCCCAACACCGCCAGCAGCATCATCACCCAGCTGACGCTGCTCATCCCCGGCTTCCTGCTGTTCGAAGCCCAGCTCGCCTTCCTCGGGATCGGCGACACCGAGGTCCCGACGTGGGGACAGCTGATCTCGGCGGGCCGGAGCGATCTGGCCTTCGCCCCCTGGATCGTCCTGGCCCCCGGGATCGTCCTCTTCTTGACGATCCTCGCGTTCAACTTCCTCGGCGATGCCCTGCTCGACGCGCTCAACCCCGAAGCGCAAGCGGAGACAGACCAATGACGCCTGACACCGACCCACTGCTCGAGGTAGCGAACCTCCGGACGACGTTCGACACCGACGGCGGCGAACTCGTCGCCGTCGACGGCATCGACTTCTCGATCGACGCCGGCGAGACCGTCTGTATCGTCGGCGAGTCGGGCTCGGGAAAGACCGTCGCGACCGAGTCGATCACCCGACTGGTCAAGTCCCCGCCCGCCACCGTCACCGGCAGCGTCCGGTTCGACGGCGAGGACCTCCTCGAGGCGAGCGAGGAACGCCTCCGGGAGATCCGGGGCTACAACATCGCCCACATCTTCCAGAACCCACAGGAGGCGATGAACCACTGCTACAGCGTCGGCTGGCAGATCACGGAGGCGCTGACGATCCATACCGACGCCTCACAGGAGGAGGCACGCGCGAAGGCGATCGATCTGCTGGACCGCGTCGGCATCGCCAACGCCAGCTCCCGGTTCGACGACTACCCCCACGAGTTCTCCGGTGGCCAGAAACAGCGGGTGATGATCGCGATGGCGCTGGTCGGCGACCCCGACCTCCTGATCGCCGACGAGCCCACGACCGCCCTCGACGTCACCGTCCAGGGCCAGATCCTCAAGCTGCTCGACGATCTCCAGGAGGAGTTCGACATGGGCATCCTCTTCGTGACCCACGACCTCGGCGTCGTCGCCCAGATCGCGGACCGGATCGTCGTCATGTACGCCGGCAAGGTGATGGAGCGAGGCGACGTCTACGACGTCTTCGACCGGCCCGCCCACCCCTACACCCAGCAACTCCTCGAATGTCTCCCCGGAACGAGCGACTCGATCGGAGGGATCCCCGGCTCGCTTCCCTCGCCGACCGATCCGCCCGATGGCTGTCGGTTCGCCCCCCGGTGTGAGCACGCCGTCGCCGACTGTGAGGCCGGCGGGCAACCCCGAGAGGTCGAGGTCCGGCCCGGCCAGGCCGTCTCGTGTGTCTACTACCAGTCGGGCTACGACGCCTCGGTCGTCGAGGCCGATACCGGCGACGCCGAAACCTCCCGGGGGGTGGGCGATGACTGAGCCCCTGCTGTCGGTTCGCGACCTGAAGAAACACTACCCGATCAAGAAGGGGCTCCTGAACCGCCAGGTCGGCGCCGCACGCGCGGTCGACGGCGTCAGCTTCGACATCGCGCCCGGCGAAACCCTCGGGCTCGTCGGCGAATCCGGTTGTGGGAAGTCGACGGTCGCGACCTCCGCGATCCGTTTAGAGGAGCCGACCGCCGGCGAGGTCCTGTTCAACGGCGGGGACCGCCGCGGCGCGACCCGAAACGACGACGGGACCCACCCCAATGACGTCACCCGGTTCGACAAGGGAGAGCTGAAGGCGTTCCGGCGGGACGCCCAGATGATCTTCCAGGACCCCTCCTCGAGCTTCGATCCGCGGATGACCGTCGGGGCGACGATCGCCGAACTGCTCTCCATCCACGGGATGACAGACCGGGGCCGGCGCCGCCGGATCGTCGAGGACCTGATCGAACGCGTCGATCTCTCGGCGTCCGACTACGACCGGTATCCCCACGAGTTCTCGGGCGGGCAGAAACAGCGCCTGGCGCTGGCCCGCGCGCTCGTACTCGACCCCGACCTGATCATCGCCGACGAACCGGTGTCGGCGCTCGACGTCTCGGTCAAAGCCGAGGTCCTCTCGCTGATCGACGACCTCCAGGCGGAGTTCGGCCTCTCCCTGCTCTTTATCAGCCACGACATGTCCGTCATCCGTGAGATATGTGACAGGGTCGCGGTGATGTATCTCGGCGAGATCGTCGAACTCGGACCGACCGAGGAGGTCTTCCACGGGCCCGAACACCCCTACACCGAGGCGTTGCTCTCCTCGATCCCGACGCCCGATCCGCGGGCGACGCTGGACGAGATCGAGCTGACGGGCACCGTCCCGAGCCCGACGGATCCTCCCTCGGGCTGTCGGTTCCACACGCGATGTCACCGGGTCATCCAACCCGAGGACATGGAGATGGACCAAGCGGAGTGGCGCCGGCTGCTGACACTGCGCAAACGGATCGAATCCCGGGAGGTCGACGTCGAGCAGGCGACCGAGAACCTCGCTCTCGACGACGAACCCGACGACCTCTCGGACGAGGCGATCAAGTCCCAGCTCAGATCCGAGTTCGAACTCGAGGCCCCCCTCGATTCGGCGACCGCCGAGGCGACCCTCGAAACCGCCCTCGACCGGCTCGTCTCCGGCGACGCCGACGGGGCCGAGGAGGTGCTGTCGTCTTCGTTTACCACCCCGTGTGAGACCACGCACCCGGAGTTCGTCGACCACGACGCGGACCACAAGTCGGCGTGTCTGCTCCACGTCGACGACAGGCCCGACTCGCGGATCGGCGTCGAGAACGTGCCCCAGTGAGCGGGCGCGAACCCGTCGTTCGCGGCTTCGAAATCCTTTTAGGCGCCACGGCGGGATAGTAGGGTAACTGGACACATGGACGTCGCAATCGTTTCCGAAGAGGAGAACCCGATGTTGCACCGGACGGACGTCACGTTCGAACTGACCCACGACGACGCCACGCCCTCCCGGCTCCAGGTCCGGGACAGCCTGGCGGCGAAGCTGAACAAGGACGCAGGCGAGGTCGTCGTCCGGGAACTCGACACCAAGTTCGGGATGCGAAAGACCGTCGGCTCGGCGAAGGTCTACGAGACGGCCGCTCACGCGGGCGACGTCGAACAGGACCACATGCTCGAGCGAAACAAGATCGCGGCCGACGAGGAGAGCGAGGCCGACGCGGAGGAGGCCTGAGATGGCCCACCACGAGGTCTACGGCGACGACGGCGCGGCCGAACGCGAGGAGTGTCCCCGCTGTGGCGACTCGTTTCTCGCAGACCACGGCGACCGGCGCCACTGCGGGAAGTGTAGCTACACAGAGTGGGAGTAGCGAGCACGTTCTGACGCCCTTCCGGACGCCGTGAGTCACGATTCGTCGATCCGCGTCCTCGCCGTCGAGGGCACCGCGTGGGCTGCCAGCGCGGCCGTCTACGACGCCGGAAGCGAGGAGGTCTTCATCGAGACCGACGCCTACCTCCCCGACAGCGGCGGCATCCACCCTCGCGAGGCCGCCGAACACATGCACGGGGCGATCCCGCGGGTCGTCGAGACGGCGCTCTCACATGCCCGGGAGACGGTCGATGGACCCGCCAGTGAGCCGCCCGTCGACGCGGTCGCCTTCTCCCGGGGACCCGGATTGGGCCCCTGTCTGCGGATCGTCGCGACGGTCGCGCGGGCGCTCGCGCAGACACTGGAGGTTCCCCTGGTCGGGGTCAACCACATGGTCGCCCACCTCGAGATCGGACGCCACACCTCGGAGTTCAATTCTCCAGTGTGTCTGAACGCCAGCGGCGCGAACGCCCACCTGCTCGCCTACCGCAACGGCCGGTATCGCGTGCTCGGCGAGACGATGGACACCGGCGTCGGCAACGCCATCGACAAGTTCACTCGCCACGTCGGCTGGTCGCATCCCGGCGGGCCAAAAGTCGAGGAGGCGGCCGCCCGCGCGGAGGGCGAGGAGCTGCTCGACCTCCCCTACGTCGTCAAGGGGATGGACTTCTCGTTTTCGGGGATCATGACGGCGGCGAAGGAGGCCTACGACGGGGGCGAGGACGTCGAGGACGTTTGCTGTTCGCTCCAGGAGAACGTCTTCGCGATGCTCGCGGAGGTCGCCGAACGCGCGCTCTCGCTCACTGGACGGGAGGAACTCGTGTTGGGGGGTGGGGTCGGCCAGAACGCCCGCCTGCGGGGGATGCTCGCGGAGATGTGCGAGGCGAGGGGCGCCAGCTTCCACGCGCCCGACCCGCGATTCCTGCGGGACAACGCGGGGATGATCGCGGTGTTGGGCGCGAAGATGTACGCGGCCGGCGACACCCTCGAGATCGCCGACTCCCGCGTCGATCCCGACTTCCGGCCCGACCAGGTGCCCGTCACCTGGCGGGAGGCGCCCGAGCCGGCCCCGAGGCGAGCCGAGGGAGAGGCGGTTCGGGGCGCCGAGGCGGTCGTGACCCCCGAGGGCGACCGCGTGGTCAAACGTCGCCTGCCCAAGTCCTACCGTCATCCCGACCTCGACGACCGCCTGCGCCGAGAGCGGACCGCGGGGGAGGCCCGGCTGACGAGCCTCGCGCGCCGCGAGGGCGTGTCGACGCCCGTCCTCTCCGACGTCGATCCGCGGGAGGCGACCCTCGAGTTCGAACGCGTCGGGACCGCCGACCTCCGGGACGCTCTCACCGAGCAGCGGGTCCGGGAGGTCGGGGCGCACCTGGCGACGATCCACGGCGCGGGATTCGTCCACGGCGATCCGACGACGCGGAACGTCCGGGTCGGCGCCGGGACGGACGGCGATGGGGACGATGCAGGGGGTCGAACCTATCTCATCGACTTCGGGCTGGGCTACCACACCGACCACGTCGAGGACTACGCGATGGACCTCCACGTCGCGGAGGGGAGCCTCGTCGGCACGGCCGACGACCCCGACCCGCTTCGAGCGGCGCTCCGGGAGAGCTACCGCGCGGCCGGCGACGAGCGAGTTCTAAATCGACTCGCCGAGATCGAGTCCCGCGGGCGGTACGTCTCGGAACCCTGAATCCGGTCCGACCCGCCGGTCGGCGTCGGCTCGCTCGTCGTTCCTTCGCCGGTCGTCCGGACGGGCACGGTTATCGTTATCACACGGACGACCGAACCGCACTCCCATGGACGAGATCCTCGTCGCGGTCGCCAAGGGGGGCGAACTCGCCATCGACCTGTGTTTGACGTTCTACGAGAAGGTCTTTTCCGACGAGGAAGACGAGGGGGAGCGGTCGGTGGCTGACGAACCTCGGTAACCGAAACGTCTCCCTCCCATCGCCGGGAGCAGGCAGGCGGTCATCGTCCTCCGGCGACGTCTCACTCGCCGTCGCTCACCTTCCCGTCCTCACGATCACGCTCGCGAGCCTCCGGATCCCGTTCCGTGGGATCACCGTACCCGCCGCCGCCGGGCGTCCGGACCGTGACCGTCGCGCCTGCCGACACCGATTCCGTCGTCTTCGCTCCGACGGTCCGCCCATCGATCAGGTTCTCCCCGGTCGCGCCCGGTTCGCCGCCCGCGGCGCCCGCCGGTCGGGTCCGTCGGCGTTCGGAGAGCAGGGAGACGACGGCGTCGGTCTCGACTCTCACGGCCCGCTCGATTCCCAGCCCGCCCCGAAACTCGCCGTCGCCGCCGGTGTCGGGCCGGAGGCCGTAGCGCTCGACCCTGAGGGGGTACTCGGCCTCCAGGGCCTCGACCGGCGTGTTGAGCGTGTTGGTCATCCCGACCTGGACGCCGTCGATTCCATCGGAGTCCGCCCGGCCGCCGAGGCCGCCGCCGATCGTCTCGTAGTAGGTAAACCCTTCCTCGCCCGTGCCGTCGACGTCTCCGCTCGAGCCCCCTCCCCCGCGCCCGCCGATCACGAAGTTGTTCATCGTCCCCTGCCCCTGGGCCGGAACGCGATCCGGAACGCACTCTTCGAGGGCCGCGAGGACGACGTCGGTCACCCGCTGGCTGGTCTCGACGTTGCCGCCGACGACCGCCGCCGGCGGTCGCGGGTTCAGAAGCGACCCTTCGGGCGCCTCGACGCTGACCGGCGCGTAACAGCCGTGGTTGGGTGGGATCTCCGGATCGGTCACCGACCGGAGGACGAAGTAGACCGCGCTGGTCGCGACCGCGAGCGGGGCGTTGACGTTGCCCGCAACTTGGCTCGCGGTTCCCGCGAAATCGACCTCCATCCGGCGTCCGTCGATCCGCACCGTCGCCTCGATCGGGATCTCCTCGTCGGTGCGGCCGTCGCCCTCCATGACGTCGCGAGCGCGGTACTCGCCGTCCGGAAATCCCTCCAACTCGCCTTCGACCCGCTCGCGGGAGTAGTCGATGACGGCCTCGAAGGCGGTTTCGAGATCGATCTCGCTCTCCTCGGAGAGCTCCCGGATCCGCTCTTCGGCCCGGTCGGTCGCCGCGATCTGGGCCCGGAGATCCGCCCGACGCTCCTCGGGGTCCCGGACGTTCGCGAGGACCGTCTCGAGGAGGTCCTCGTCCATCTCGCCCCCGCGGACGAGCCGGACTCCCGGAATTCGGAGCCCTTCCTCGTAGATCTCGGTCGCCCCGGCGGGCATGCTTCCCGGGGTCGCCCCGCCGACGTCGGCGTGGTGGGCCCGGGAGACCGCGTAGCCCGTGACTTCTCCCGCCACAGCGATCGGCGCGACGAGGGTGACGTCGGGGAGGTGCGTCCCCCCCGCGAAGGGGTCGTTCAGCGCGACGACGTCGCCGGGGACGAGGTCCCGATCGAGGACCGTCTCGACCGCCCGGGGCATCGCCCCGAGGTGGACCGGGATGTGCTCGGCCTGGGCGACCATTCGGCCCTCGCGGTCGAACAGCGCCGTCGAGCAGTCCCGGCGCTCCTTGATGTTCGGCGAGCGGGCGCTGCGGATCAACACCTGGCCCATCTCGGTCGCGACCCCCTCCAACTGGTTGCGGACGACCTCGAGGGTGACCGGATCGACGCCGCTCACGCCGACTCACCCCCTTCAGTGAGCACGAGCGTCCCGTCCCCCCGGACGGTCGCCGTCCATTCGGGGGGAACGAGCGTCGTCGACTCGCGGCCCTCGAGAACCGCCGGGCCGTCGATAGTGGTTCCGATGGGCGGTCCCCGCCTGTCGTGGACCGCGGTCTCGTGAACGTCGTCGCCAAAGCGCGCCTTGCGGGTTCCCCGCTCGAAGCTCTCCTCTCCCTCGTAGGGGATCGGTCCCAGCTCCCGGCCGACGCTCGCCCTGGCCCGCAGCGTCACCAGTTCGACGGGGTCGTCGGTCCGGTAGCCGTAGGCCCGTTCGTGGGCGTCCTCGAACCGATCGCGGACGATCTCGGGATCGAACGGGTCGGGAGCGGGCACCGAGAGCTCGAAGCTCTGGCCGGCGTACCGGCAGTCCGCGACCCGATCGACGGTTCCCCGATCGGGGTCGCGGAGCCCTTCCCGGGCTCGCTCGCCGACCGCCGCGAACGCCGCTTCGACCGCCTCGAGGTCGGCCTCCGCGAGGCGGGTCCGGAGCGTTCGGACGGCGTCCACCTCCTCGTCGGCCGCGAGCAGCCCCATCGCCGAGAGCACTCCCGCTTGGAGCGGGACGACGACGGTTCCGATCCCCAGCCGGTCGGCCAGCGCCGCCCCGAACAGCGGGCCGGCGCCGCCGAAGGCGACCAGCCCGAACTCGCGGGGGTCGTGGCCAGCCTCGACGGTGACCTCCCGGATCGTCCGGGTCATCGTCGCCGCTGCGACCCGGTAGATCCCCGCGGCGGCCTCGGCAGCGGTATCGAACCCGCCAGCCTCCGCGAGTTCCGCGAGAACCGCCGTCGCCCGATCGGGCTCGAGGGCGAGCTCTCCCCCCAACTTCCCCCCGACGTATCCCAGCTCGACGGCGGCGTCGGTGACGGTCGGCTCCTCGCCGCCGCGGCCGTAGCAGGCGGGGCCGGGCTCGGCGCCCGCAGAGCGGGGACCGACCCGGAGCGCCCCCCCGCTATCGACCCGGGCGACGCTCCCGCCGCCCGAGCCGACGGTGGTCACGTCGACCATCGGGAGGTGGATCGGCACTCCGCCGACGGTCGTCTCGGCCGTCCGTTCGGCCTCGCCGTCCCGGACGAGGCTCACGTCGCTTGAGGTGCCGCCCATGTCGAAGGTCACCAGGCCCGCGAGGTCGCGGTCGGCAGCGACCCCTTCGGCTGCTCGGGCGGCGCCGACGACGCCCGCCGCGGGCCCCGAGAGTACCGTCGTCGCCGCTCGTTCTCTGGCCCGGTCGGCGCCCGCGACCCCGCCGTTTCCTCCCATCACCTGCGGGGTCGGGACGCCAGCCGCTCGGACCTGCTCGATCAGGTCGCCGAGGTAGGCGTCGACCGCCGGGCGGACGTAGGCGTCGGCCGCCGTCGTCGCCGTCCGCTCGTACTCCCGGAACGCCGCGAGCACCTCGTGGGAGACCGAGACCGGGATCGGGAGCCGGTCGCGCAGTCCCTCCGCGAGCCGGGCCTCGTTGTCGGGCGTCGCGTAGGCGTGTAGCAGCGCGACCGCGACGCTTTCGGCTCCCGTCTCGCGGATCTCGCCTGCGACCCGCTCGATCCCCTCCTCGGTCACGGGCCGCTCGACGCCTTCGGGGGTGGCGCGTTCGTCGACCTCGAGCCGGCGCCGGCGCGGGACCAGGGGATCCGGTCGCTCGACGCTCCGGTCGTACAGATCGGGCCGGTCCTGGCGGCCGATCTCGACGACGTCACGGAACCCCTCGGTGGTGACCAGGGCTGTCTGCGCGCCCGCCCGCTCCAGGAGGGCGTTGACGGGGACGGTCGTCGCGTGGGTGAACTCGCCGATCCCCGCGGGGACGATTCCGGCCCGCTCGCAGGCGACCTCGATCCCCCACATGACGCCGTCGGCCTGCTCGGGCGTCGTCGCCACCTTGGCGGTGACCAAGCCGTCGCCGGTCCGGAGGGTGACGTCGGTGAAGGTCCCGCCGACGTCGACCCCGATTCGGGCGGTCCCGGTTTCCATGGGATATCCGGGAGGCTCCGGGACAAAAACGTGTCCCACCGGCCCCGACCCGCCCGCGGACAACCGAATACTCATATCGGGGGAGGTTCAATGCGGGGTATGGTGGAGAAACCGACGTCCGGCGAGATCTTCGGCGTGCCGTACAACTTCGACCGACCGAGCCTGGGACGGATGCTCTCCGCGTACTGGCAGCCCGGCCAGGGGATGTTAGTCGAGAAGCCCTTCGGCGTCGGCTACACCCTCAACATGGCGAACTGGCGCTCCTGGATCGTGCTGGGCGTCGCCGCCGTCCTCCTCTGGCAGGAAGGCGGGACCGACGCCGCCGGCGAGGTCCCCGACGAGGAAGAGCCCGTCGAGGTCATCGTCGACGACGAGTAAGGCGACGCCTTTCTACCGGGCGCCGTCGGCCGACGGCGGGACCGAAGCCGACTTGGGTCGACCCGTCCGACTTCCCCCATGACCGTTCGGTTCGTCACGGGAAACGAGGGGAAAGTACGGGAGGCCGGCGAGTATCTCACGGAGTCCGTCGAGCAGGTCGACTACGACTATCCCGAGATCCAGGCCGACGACGTCGGCGTGATCGCGTCACGAGGGGCGAGGGAGGCGTTCGCGGACCTCGGCGGCGAGGAGGGGGTCGTCGTCGACGACACCGGGCTCTCCGTCGAGGCCCTCGGCGGGTTCCCGGGGCCGTACTCGGCGTACGTCGAGGACACGCTGGGGATCGAGGCGATCCCGCGGCTGCTGGAGGACGACGCGGATCGCCGGGCACGCTTCCGGACGGTCGTCGCCTACGCCGACGGCGAGGGGGTCGAGACGTTCGAGGGCTCGGTCGGCGGAACGATCGTTTCTCCGCGGGGCGAGGACGGGTTCGGCTACGATCCGGTCTTCGAGTACGACGGACGGACGTTCGCGGAGATGAGCACCGCCGAAAAGAACGCCGTCTCCCATCGCGGGCGCGCCCTCGAGGCGTTCGCGGAGTGGTACGCCGGTCGCGAGCGGTAGTCAGGCCCGGGGATCGCGGTCGGGGCCCGGGTACTCGCCCCCGCGTTCGGCCTCGTAGAGCGACTCGGGGTCGAACAGCCGGGCGAAGGCGTCGGGCGGGCGGACGCTCACCCGCACGTGGGGTTGGAGGGCGATGCCGGCCCCCGGCGAGGCGAGCTCCTCGCTCTCGGTGAGCAGGTGGGCCGCGTTTCCGTGATACGCGGAGGCCAGCGCCGGGTGGTCGTCCTCGGGATGGGTGACCGCGACCCGGTCGGCCTCCAGACGCTCACGGTGGGCGGCCGCGAGGTCCGCATCGGCGAGGGTGGCGACGAGCTCTTCGGTTTCCTCGAGGAGCGGGTCGCTCGCGACCAGGCCCATCCAGGAGTGGGCCCGAACGTGATCGAGGGCCTCGCGGGCGGCACCTCCCACGAGGAGGTCCGCGGCGAGGACCCCGCTGTCGGCGACGACGCGGGTCGGGTCCGGCCGATCGTCGCCCCTGGCGTCGTCGAAACGATCGCCGTCGGCTTCCTCAGCCATCGCTCCCCTCGCGCTCGCGGATCGCCTCCTGGATCCTCGCGGCGTCTACCTCGACGTCGGCCGCCCGCTCGAACAGCGCCGCCCAGTTATCCATACGGGTCGTGGGTGGGGCGGGCGAAAAAGCGTTCCGTCGATAGGGTGAAGGCGCCCCCCTGCCTCGGTTCGGGCGTGACCGACCTCGGCAAGGTAGACCGCGCGTTCTTTGAAGACCGGATCGCCCCGAAGTTGGGTGCCGACCGCGAGGACGTCCGCATCGGTCCGACCCACGGCATCGACTTCGGGTTGCTCTCGGTCGGCGGCCGCGCGGTCGCCGTCGCGACCGACCCGATCTCGATTCTCCCCGTGCTCGGGTTCGAACGCGCGACACGGTTCGCGCTCGACCTCGTGATCGCCGACGTCGCGGTGAGCGGCCTGGCGCCCTCGCATCTCTCGATCTCGTTTACCCTCCCGCCGGAGATGGGCGACGAGGAGTTCGCGACCGTCTGGGAGACGGTAGACCGGGAGTGCCGGGAGATGGGGATCGCCGTCGCGACCGGCCACACCGCCCGCTACTCCGAGTGTTCGTACCCCTGGATCGGCGCGGCCACGGTGTTCGGCGTCGGTGACCCCGAGGAGCTGATCCGCCCCGACGGCGCCCGCCCCGGCGACCGCCTGCTGCTGACGACGGGTCCGGCCGCGGAGGCCGTCGGCGTGCTCGCGACACTCTTTTCCGACCGGATCGATCTTCCCGACTCGGTTCTCTCGGCTGCTCGCGACCGTATCGAGGACGTCCACTGTGCCAGAGACGCCCTCGCGGCCGCCGCGGCAGGTCCCATAAGCGCGATGCACGACGCCACGGAGGGCGGGATCGCGGGCGCGATGAACGAGATGGCGGCGGGCGCGGGCGTCCGCTTCGAGATCGATCGGGACGCCGTCGTGCTCCGGCCGGGCGTCGAGGAGGTCGCGGACCACTTCGACTTCGACTCCTGGGCGGCGACCTCCTGTGGCACCCTCCTGCTCGCGGTCGACCCTTCGGGGGTCGAGCGAGTCGTCGAGGCCCTCGAGGCCCGGGACACTGCCGTCGCCGAGATCGGCCGCGTCCGGGAGGGCGAGGGCGTCGTCGCCGACGGCGAGCGAGTCGCTCCCCCGGAGCGCGACCCCTCCTGGGCGGTGTACGCCGCGCTCGCGGCGGGGTCGTAGCCGCGTCGGTTCCCCGTCGGCGCGAGCGCGACCACCACTGACTTGTACAACCGGAGATTAGGGCGGCCATGCTCCCACCCCATCCCGACTCCCGACCGGTCGCGCTCACGATCGCCGGCAGCGACTCCGGCGGCGGCGCGGGGATCCAGGCCGACCTCGCCGCGATAGCGGGTCAGGGCGCCTACGGCACCTCCGTCGTCACAGCGATCACCGCCCAACACACCCGCGGCGTCGAGGGCTCGTTTCCGTTGCCCGCCGAGGAGGTCGCCGCCCAGCTTTCGGCCGTCCGCGACGACTTCGCGATCACCGGCGCGAAGACGGGGATGCTCGCGACGGCCGAGATCGTCGAGTCGGTCGCCGAGCGAGCGGGAGAGTTCGGGTTCCCGCTCGTCGTCGACCCCGTGATGGTCGCGAGCTCCGGCGACCGGCTGCTCGAGCCCGCGGCCGAACGCGCCTACGAGGAGTTGATCGCCGAGGCGGCGCTCGTCACGCCGAACGCCGACGAGGCCGAGGTTCTCACCGGTCGAACGATCACGAGTCCGGCGGACGCGCGTGCGGCCGGCGAGGACCTCCGCGACCTCGGCGCGGAGGCCGCTCTCGTCACCGGCGGCCACCTTCCCGGGGAGCGAATCTCGGACGTCCTCGTCGACGGCGAGGGCGCACGAACCATGGAGCATCCCCGGATCGACACGGACGCGACCCACGGCTCGGGCTGTGCGCTCTCGGCGGCGATCGCCGCCCGGCTGGCGGCCGGCGACGACCTCCGGGCGGCCGTCGAGGCGGCCGTCGCCGCCCTCTCGCGGGCCGTCCGCTTTCACTATGACGTCGGAGGGGGGCCGGGCGCGGTCAACCACGCACTCGAACTCCGGAACGCGGCCGCGAGAGCCGACGTCGCGGAGGCGGTCGGTGCACTGGCCGAGCCGGACGGCGAGCGCGTCGCGGTCGCCGGCGCGACGCCGTACGCCGCGAACGTCGACGACGTCGCCGTCGCGGACGGCGCCCGACCCCGGTTCGGCCTCGAGACCGACGCCGCGAACGCGCTGCTCGCTGCCCGGGAGGAACGGCCCGACCTCCGCTTTGTGGCCATCGTCGGCGGGAGACGCGCGGCTCCCGCCCGGCCGGTTGTAGAGAGCGATACCGACCCCTCGGAGGGGCCGTTCGACCTCCCTGGCGACCGATCCCCGGTCGCGGTGGCCGGGGCCGAACGGACGGTCCTGTTCGCCGCCGATGCCGGGGAGCTCCGGCGGGCCGTCGCCGACCCCTCCGAGCGGTAGCGAGGGCCGGCGAACTCTCCTCCAGCCGAAGAAACATAAGAATCCGATCTATATATGAAAACAGCCATATAGGGCGGGGAAAACGTCGAAACGTGGGAACCGAGACCAGCGTTGGGGGGTCGTGGGGCGTTGTCTCGCCCCGTCTTCTGCGCTCCACCGGAACGGACGAACGCCGGAAGGGTACGAACACGGATAGAGGGGGCGGGCAGCTTGTCGATTTGTTTCGGGAAACTCCCCGGGACCTCCCGGACCGTTGGACCGAGCCCCTCTATCGACCGTTCGACGATCACCACCGTTCGTGGTTGGTG
Organism: Saliphagus infecundisoli; assembly: GCF_020177375.1. Taxonomy (GTDB): domain Archaea; phylum Halobacteriota; class Halobacteria; order Halobacteriales; family Natrialbaceae; genus Saliphagus; species Saliphagus infecundisoli. The sequence goes on from NZ_JAIWHV010000002.1 coordinate 389,879, forward strand.
TTCCCTCACGACGTCTCGGTTCCTCGGCGCCATGGACTCGGTTAATATATTAGGATAGGCGTGTTCGACGAGCAATAATATTTCTTTCACTAGGGCGCAGTCCTCCAGGGGGTCGTCCGGACGGGCGGCGATGGCGACGACATCACCACCGGTCCCGACCTCTGGGTATTACACGCGTATGGGTGTCAGTCTCGGCCGGCGAGCTCCCGCACCAGGAGTGGGTGCCGCCCAGGCGTTCACTCATCGTGAACGCCTACCGCGAGAGGAGGGCGTTCTCGACGGACTTCGCGGCGCTGGTCACCAGCCCCACGGCGTCCTCCTCCAGGCGCTTGCCCGACATGTGGTAGTCGCTGCCCGTGACGCTGATCGCGCCGATCGCCGTCCCCTCGCTCCCGATGATCGGGGAGGCGACACACTGGTGGCCCTTCCGGTACTCCTCGCGGTCGAAGGCGACCCGCCGGTCGCGGACCGAGCGGAGTTCGCGCTCGAGGTCGGCCCGGTCGGTGAGCGTCTTTTCGGTATAGGCCGGCAGGCTCGAGTCTGCGAGCAGGGCGCGTTTCTCGTCGGCCGGAAGATGTGCGAGGATGGCCTTCCCGCCCGCGGTCGCGTGTAGCGGGGCGACGTCGCCCTCCGCGATGTCTCCATCCTCGCTCCCGTCGGGTCTGATCCGGAGCGCGTAGATGCCCCTGTCGTCCTCGCGGGCGATGAAGTTCGCGACGTGGCCGGTGGTCTCGGCCAGGTCGGAGACGACCGGGCGGACGTGTTCGATCGGGAATCGCTCTCTGGCCTGGATCCCCAGGGAGAGAAACCGGTTGCTCAGGTAGTAGCCGTCGCCCTCGCGGACGAGGTAGCCGAGGTCGGTGAGCGTGTGCACGTGTTTGGAGACCGCACCTTTCGAGAGGCCGACCTCCCGCCCGAGGGCACTGATCCCGAGACCGGGCTCGTCGCGGATCGCCTCGACGATCCGGAAGCTGGTTTCGGTCGTCTTCACGCCGCGTCCCGTGTCGCTCATGTATGGGCGGTGGGCCCCGGCGAGCAAAAGCGTTCTCATACCGTGAACGGAAGTGGTTCGCGGACGGGCGAAGACAGGACGTGTACGGCCGATCGCCGGACGGCGGGAGGCGTCGCGTTTATGCCGGATCGGTCCGTCGGTCGGGTCATGAGTTCGGGCAACGCCGAGACGACCGGATCGAGCCGGATCGCCGACTACGAACTGTTCGAGGTCCCGCCAAGGTGGCTGGTGCTCCGCCTCGAGACCGCCGACGGGGTCGTCGGCTGGGGCGAACCGATCGTCGAGGGCCGGGCCCACACCGTGCGAGCGGCCGTCGAGGAACTCCTCGAGAGCTACCTCCTCGGGGAGGACCCCGCCGACATCGAGGACCACTGGCAGACGATGTATCGCGGCGGGTTCTACCGGGGCGGGCCGGTCCTGATGAGCGCCATCGCCGGCATCGACCAGGCGCTGTGGGACATCAAGGGCAAGCGCTTCGGCGCGCCGATCCACGAGTTGCTCGGCGGGAAGGCCAGAGACCGGATTCGGGTCTACCAGTGGATCGGCGGTGATCGGCCCAGCGAGGTGGCCGACGAGGCCCGCCAGAAGGTCGAGAGCGGCTTCACCGCGCTCAAGATGAACGCGACCTCCGAACTCCAGCGGGTGGACGATCCCGCCAGCGTCGCGGCCGCCGTCGACCGCCTCGCCGAGGTCCGCGAGGCCGTCGGTCCCGACGTCGACGTCGGCGTCGACTTCCACGGCCGGGTCACGAAACCGATGGCCAAGCGCCTTGCGGCGGCTCTGGAACCCTACGAGCCGATGTTTGTCGAGGAACCGGTCCTCCCCGAGCACAACGACGCGCTGGGGACGATCGCGGCCCACACGACGACCCCGATCGCGACCGGCGAGCGGATGTACTCCCGCTGGGACTTCAAGGAGGTCTTCGAGGACGGCAGCGTCGACGTCATCCAACCGGATCTCTCTCATGCTGGTGGCATCACTGAAGTCAAGAAGATCGCCGCGATGGCCGAAGCCTACGACGTCGCCGTCGCGCCCCACTGCCCGCTGGGGCCGATCGCGCTGGCCTCGTGTCTCCAGGTCGACGCCTGCTCGCCGAACGCGCTCATCCAGGAACAGAGTTTGAACATCCACTACAACGAGACCAGTGACGTCCTCGACTACCTCGCGGACCCCTCCGTGTTCGACTACGAGGACGGGTTCGTCCAGATTCCCGACGGACCCGGCCTCGGGATCGACGTCAACGAGGCGTACGTCCGCGAGCAAGCAGAGAAGACCGTCGACTGGCACAACCCCGTCTGGCGCCACGAGGACGGCAGCGTCGCCGAGTGGTGAGCGGTCAGTCCCGCGCGAACGGCCGGAGTTCGACGCCGAACTCGATCGATTCCGGGAGAACGCGGTAGGACTCGAGCGTCGCCGGGCCACAGCTTCCCGTCCCGAGCCCGCAGTGGGCGTGATCGATCGAGAGCGACACCTCGTCTCGGCGGGGAACCTCGTGGGGGTGGGCCGCGGCCTCGAGGTCGGCGGTCGTGTAGCGATGAGCCGCGAGATTCAGGAGGTCGTCCCCCGAGACCGAGAGCCCGACGCCGCCGTCGTCGGTGACCGTCGCCCACCGGACGTCCGTCCGATTGCCGTTCTCCTGGGGGCGGACGTAGGGCGTGTGTAGCTCCTCGACCCGGTGCTCGTAGCGGCCGACGAGCGCCGCCTGCTTGCTGTCGGCGTAGGACTCGCCGGGGCCGCGCCCGTACCAGGCAACCCGGTCGAACTCTCCCGGAAGGACGAGGTCGAGGCCGACCCGCGGAAGCGAGGGGAGCCCCGAGAGATCGCCCTCCGGTTCGAGTCGCGTGTCGATCCCGACGCTCCCGTCCGCCGAGACGGTGTACACCTGTTCGACGGCGAACCCGTGGTCGAAGATCGGCGGCGCGAGCCGTCCCTCGACCGTGACCGCCACCTCGTCGTCCCGGGTGGCGTACTCGACGTCGTCGGCCCGGAAGCCGAGTTCGTCCATGCCGTACTCGCGCCAGAGCTGTGCGAACCCCACCGTTCGGACCTCGGTCTCCGAGAGGCGACCCTCGTCGCGGGCGATCTCGGACATCCGCGAGAGGAACGTCCGCGAGAGCGGGAGGCCCCCGTCGTTGTCCGTCGGCGCCCGCCAGAGGCCGAGTTCGGGCCCCGAGGCGAGCAGCTCCCGGCCCCGGTAGGTCAGCGAGTCGATGATTCCCCGAGTCTCGTCGAACGCGACCTCGACGTGGGCGTTCGAGACGACGATGCCGTCGTCGGTCCGGTCACACGAGAGCGGCGCCGACTCCGCGGACGGCGGCGATCCGGGGGAGCCGCCCAGTTCGAACTGGCCGGTCGCGACGGTGTGGCCGGCGGGGGCAAAGCGAGTCCACTCGCCGAGTTCGACCTCGACCGTCAGCAGGCGTTCGGCGTCCTCGGAGAGCGCGTCGGGATCGACCGGGAGCTCGACGGCGGCGCACTCGCCCGGGTCCGGGTCGGGGAGCTCCAGGGAGCCGCTCTCGACGGCCCGGCCGTCGGCCTCGAGACGCCAGGTCGCCCGGAGGTCCGAAAGCGAGCGGAAGTCGTAGCGGTTCTCGACGGTCAACTCGCCCGCCTCGGGGCCCGCCGAGAGGGCGACCGGCTCGACGACCTTCTTGTGCTCGACCAGCCCGGGGGAGGGCTCGCGGTCGGGGAGGACGAGCCCGTTGATGTTGAAGTTTCTGTCGTTCGGTTCGTCGCCGAAGTCCCCGCCGTAGGCGAAGAACTCCGGGCCGTCCGCGCCCGAGGGGTCGGCCGCGCGGGTGACGACCGCCCCCTCGTCGGTCTCGACGGCCCGAATCCCCTGGTCGATCCAGTCCCAGACGAACCCCCCCTGGAGGCGGTCGTTCGCCTCGAACAGTTCCCAGTACTCCGCGAGGTTTCCGGGGCCGTTGCCCATCGCATGGGCGTACTCACAGAGGATCACCGGATGGTCGTATTCGGCCTCGCTCGCCCACGCCTCGAGCTGTTCCCAGGGCGGGTACATCGGGCCGACGACGTCCGAGACCTCCTGGTCTTCGTCGGGTTCGTAGTGGATGGGGCGCGTCGGGTCTCGTTCTCGCGTTTCCTCGGCCATCGCGACGTGGTTCGAGCCGAAGTCGGACTCGTTGCCGAGCGACCAGAGGATCACGCTCGGGTGGTTCTTGTCGCGTTCGACCATCCGGACCATCCGGTCGACGTAGGCGTTCTCCCACTCGGGATCGTCGCTCGGGTGGGCGGTTTCGGGGGCGAACTCCATTCCGTGACACTCGAGGTCGGTCTCGTCGACGACGTAGAGGCCGTACTCGTCACAGAGATCGTAAAACCGGGTGTCGTTGGGGTAGTGGGCGGTCCGGACGGCGTTGACGTTGTGACGCTTCATCAGCTCGACGTCCTCGCGCATCCGTTCGAGGGGGACGTGGCGCCCGCGGTCGGGGTCGAAGTCGTGGCGGTTCACTCCCCGGATCGTCACGGCCTCGCCGTTGACAAGCAGGTGGCCGTCTGCGATCTCGACCTCGCGGAAACCGAGGGTCTCGGCGACGACCGTCCCGCCGGGAACCGAGAGGACGAGCGCGTACAGCGCCGGGGTCTCGGCGGTCCACTGCTCCGGCTCCTCGACGGTCGTCTCGACCGTCGCCGACGCGGTCTCCCCTGGAGCGACGTCCACGCTCCGCTCGAACTCCGCCACCGTTTCCCCCTCCGGGTCCAGCAGCGTCGCCTCCACGGCCGTCTCGGTCGCGGCGCCGCCCGCGTTGGTCACGTCGACGGTCGCCCGGAACCGACCGTCCTCGTACTCGTCGTCGAGTTCCGCGCGGACGTCGACGTCCGAGACGTGGCTCTCGGGGAGGGCGTAGGCGTAGACGTCCCGGAAGATCCCGCTGAGCCACCACATGTCCTGGTCCTCGAGGTAGCTCCCGTTCGACCACTTGTAGACCCGGACGGCGACCGTGTTTTCGCCCGGTTCGACGTGGTCGGTGACGTCGAACTCCGCGGGGAGGCGCGCGCCCTCGCTGTAGCCGACCCGCTGCCCGTTCACCGAGAGGTGAAACGCCGAGTCGACGCCCGCAAAGCGAAGCCGGACCTGCCGACCGTCCCACTCTCCGTCGACCCGGAACGTCCGCCGGTAGGTGGCCGTCGGGTTCTCGGTCGGGACCCGCGGCGGATCGACCGGGAACGGGTAGACGACGTTCGTGTAGTGGGGCGTGCCGTAGCCGGCGAGTTGCCAGTTCAGGGGTACCTCGATGTCGTCCCAGCCCTCCGTATCGAAGTCGGGGTCGGCAGCTCCCTCGGGCGCCTCGGATGGCGTGGGCGCGAGATCGAACTTCCAGGTCCCGTTCAGGGAGGTGATCCAGGGCGAGTCGGCCCGCTCGCTGGCCAGGGCCGTCCCGCGGTCAGGGTAAGGGAGGACGTCGGCGTGCGGTTCGAGTCGGTTTCGGCCGACCGTCTCCGGATCGATCCAGTCGTCCATGCCGGATGGGACGAGCCCGCGATGTTTACTCTTTCGGACGCCTGCAACCCGGGGCGACGACCTCCCGCGACGGCCCTGCGAACTCGACCGGTCTCCTCCACGAGCGCCTCCGGAGGAACGGAAGGGCTCCGTGGGCTTTCCCGTCCGTGTGGTGTGAACGCACGAATCCAAATGTTAATATACCCAAGATCCAATGTGGGAGTGAACATCCATGTCAGGGTCTACTGGTCCTAGTGCGCGCCGTCGACAGCTACTGCGGTCGCTCGGTATCGCCGGCGCCGCCGGCCTCGCCGGCTGTGTCAGCTTCGGGGGCGACGGCGGAAACGGCAACGGTGGAAACGGAAACGGGGGTAACGGGAACGGAAATGGTGGTAACGGTAATGGCGGAAACGGAACTGGCGGAAACGGCAACGGCAACAGCAGCGGAAACGGCAACGAGAGCGGAAACGAAAGCACGAGCGGCGGCTCCGGCGGAGAGATGGCGGACTCCTCCCAGGGGTGGGGCTGGAACATCGCGGCCCAGTCGCTCCAGGACGCCGCCGAGACCTACAACGAGGAGAACGGCACCTCCGTCGAGGTCGAGGAACTCGGGGGCGACGCGTGGGAACAGCGTTTCCAGACCGCGATCACGAGCGGCGAGGGCGCGCCCGACTTCTCGGTCGTCCAGAACTACGACGTGACCAACTACGCGAGCATCGACGGCCTCATGGACCTCACCGACCGGATCGACGAGGCGGGGATCCGAGAGGACATCGTCGAGGGCAAGTGGCAGACGGTCAACTACGACGGTGCCGACTACGCGATCCCGTGGGACATCGGCCCGACCGGCGTCTTCTACAAGCGCGACCGGTACGAGGAGGCCGGCATCGACGTCGACTCGATCGAGACCTGGGACGACTTCATCGAGGCCGGAGGGCAGCTTCCCGACGACGTCTCGATGATCAACCTCCCGCCCCAGGACATGTCGAGCCTGTGGCGCATGCTGCTCCGTCAACTGGGCGGCCAGGCGTTCACCGAAGAGGGCGCCGTCAGCGTCAACAGCGAGGAGAGCGTCCAGGTGGCACAGCTCATCCAGGACATGAGCGACGCCGGGATCACGACGCGGATCGAGACGTGGTCGGGCGGCTGGTTCACCGCGTTTTCCGAGGGGACGCTCGCCTCGGTCGCGACCGCGGCGTGGATGGACGGAACCCTCCGGGCCGAACTGCCGGATACGGAGGGCAACTGGGGCGTCTACAAACTCCCCGCGTTCGAGGAGGGAGGCACCCGCGCGTCGAACCGCGGTGGCTCGAACATGGCGATCCCGTCCCAGATCGAGGACGAGGCGGCGATCAACCGCGCGGCCGACTACTGCATGTGGGCGATGTCGACCCCCGAGGTCCAGAACACGATGCTCGAGGACTACGGGCTCTTCCCGTCGCTGACGTCGGCGTACGACGCCGACATCTACGACGAGGAACTCGACTTCTACGGCGGCCAGCCGGTGTTCCGGCTGTTCGCGGACGTCGCCGAGGAGATCGAACCCTACCGCTACACTACCGACACCCCGGAGGTCCAGGATGCCATCGAGACCGAACTCGGGAACATGCTCGACGGGAACAAATCGCCCGAGGAAGCCGTCACCGACGCCGCCGAGACCGTCGCAGACCGGACCGATCGCGATCTGGCCTCGGAGTAATCGAGGCTTTCACGTACCGTCGAGTTTCATGATCCCACAGCGCATGAGCGAACGACCCACGTCCGCACATGGACGTCCGCCACGCCCGTCGATTCGACCGGGCGCAGCGGGCGTTCGAGCGAGCGTCCGGAACCGCCGCCCGGACGGAACCGACCCCGACGCCCCCCCAGTCCGGCCGCGAGCGACCCCCGGGAAGGCGTCGGACGACCGAGCAGATTGGGGGCCATAGCCCGATGGTCCTCGCTGCCATCCAGTCTCGTATCCGGTCGTCGGCTGCCTACAAGCAGGTGTCCGACGGCGTCCGCTACACCCGCCAGGACGTCTCTCGGATCGTCCCGGAGATTCCCGGCCTTCCCTACGCCTACATCTCGCCGTTTTTCATCCTCTTCGGGGTCTTCCTGCTGTTCCCGACGGCGTACACGCTGTATCTCTCCTTTTTCGACTACGTCGGCGTCTCCAACGAGGTCCTGTTGACGGTGACGATGGGGCCGATGGAGGTGTCGCTCCCGCGGATCGCGAACCTCGAGTTCGTCGGTCTTTCGCACTACGAACGCCTGATCTTCAGGGACTCGCTGTTCCACCGGTCGCTGCTCAATACGACGTTCATCTTCGTCGTCCAGGTGCCGTTGATGGTGATCCTGGGACTGGCGACCGCGCTCGTCCTCGACGCGAAATTCATCCGAGCGAAGGGCCTGTTCCGGACGCTGATCGCCCTCCCGGTTGCGACGGGGCTCGTCGCGTACTCGACGATCTTCCTGTTGTTGTTCAACGGCGAGGTCGGGCTGATCAACTACGTCCTCGAGAGCGTCGGGCTGACGGCGATCCCGTGGCTCGGCGACGGTTTCTGGGCGCGGATCACGCTCGTGATCGCCGTCACGTGGCGCTGGCTCGGCTACAACATGATCATCCTGCTGGCGGGCCTCCAGACCGTGCCCCAGCAGCTGTACGAGGCCGCCGAGATCGACGGCGCCTCCCGGTGGGAGAAGTTCCGGTTCGTCACCCTTCCACAGATCCGTCCCGTCCTGCTGTTCGTCGTCGTCTCCTCGACGATCGGCACCTTCCAGATCTTCGCCGAGCCGTACGTCATCACGGGCGGTGGCCCCTCGAACGCGACGATCACCGTCGTCCAGTACATCTACAACCAGGCGTTCCTCCAACTCAACCTCGGCTACGCCAGCGCGGTGTCGGTTCTCCTCGTCGTAATCGTGAGCATCATGTCAATCATTCAGATACAGTACGGCGGTGGTGACTCGTAATGCGATCGGATACCAAAAAGGAGGGCCTCTGGAAGTTCGGTGCCTACATCTTCCTGTTGACGATCACCGTCCTCGTGATGATTCCCCTCTACTGGATGATCGTCGCGGCGACGATCCCCCAGTCGGAGTTCTTCACGTGGCCCCCGCGGCTGATCCCCGGCACGCAGTGGCTCGCGAACTTCGAGGCGCTCCAGGAGAACGTCAACTTCCTCAGGAGCATGGGCAACAGCGTCATCATCGCCGTGTCCTACACCGCGCTGTCGCTCGTACTCTGTTCGATGGCGGGCTTTGCGTTCGCCAAGTACGAGTTCCGGTTCAAGGAGCCGCTGTTTTACTTCATCCTGGCGACGCTCGTCTTGCCGATCCAGTTGCTGATCATCCCGCTGTTCTTGCTGATGGTCCAGATCGGCTGGACGAACTCGTATCTGGCGGTAATCCTGCCGTGGGCAGCGAACCCGCTGGGGATCTTCCTGATGCGCCAGAACATGAAGGCGATCCCCGACTCCTTGCTCGAGTCCGCACGCATGGATGGCGCGACGGAGTTCCAGTTGTATTATAAGATCGCGCTGCCGACGATGCTGCCCTCGCTGGCGGCGCTCGCGATCATCCTCTTTCTCAATCAGTGGCAGGCGTTTCTCTACCCGCTGGTGATCCTCCAGGACCCACAGATGTACACGATTCCGCTCGCGCTGGCCGACCTCGTCGGCCAACAGCGGGTCTACTTCGACCAGATCATGGTCGCGACGTCGCTGGCGGTGACGCCCATCTTCATCGTGTTCCTCACGATGCAACAGTACTTCATCAAGGGGATCCTCTCGGGATCCGTCAAACAGTAAGGTACTCACCATGGCAACAATCGACATCACGAACCTGCGAAAGGAGTTCGGTGACGGAAACGAGCGGATCGTCGCGGTCGAGGACTTCGACCTGACGATCCAGGACGGGGAGTTCCTCGTGTTCGTCGGCCCCTCGGGCTGTGGGAAGACGACGACCCTGCGATGTATCGCGGGGCTCGAAGACGTCACCGAAGGAACGATCGAGTTCGACGGCGAGGACGTGACCGACCGGCGCGCCAGGGATCGGGACGTGGCGATGGTGTTCCAGAACTACGCGCTGTACCCCCACATGACCGTGCGAAAGAACATCGGGTTCCCGCTGCGGCTCTCGACGAAGAAGTCGACCGACGAGATCGACGACGAGGTCGAGGCGATCGCCTCCATGCTCGGTATCGAGACGCTGCTCGACCAGAAACCGCGGGAGCTCTCGGGGGGCCAACAACAGCGGGTCGCCCTCGGCCGGGCGATCATCCGGGATCCCCAGCTGTTCCTGATGGACGAGCCGCTGTCGAACCTGGACGCGAAACTCCGCTCGACGATGCGCACCGAACTCCAGGAGCTCCAGACCGAACTCGGCGTGACGACGGCGTACGTCACTCACGACCAGACCGAAGCGATGGCGATGGGCGACCGGATCGCGGTGATGAACGACGGGGAACTCCAGCAGGTCGGCACCGCAAGCGAGGTCTATCGGGCGCCGGAAAACGAGTTCGTCGCGGGCTTCATCGGCAGCCCGAGCATCAATCTCCTTACGGCAGACGTCGACGGCGCGACCCTCCGCGGCCCGGGGGGCTTTGCCTACGAGATGGAGGACCCCTCGCTGGTCGAGGGCCACGATCGGATCCGCGTCGGGGTTCGTCCGGAGGATCTGGAACTCGATCCCGACGGGGGCATGCCAAGCGAGGTGACGGTCGTCGAGGAGATGGGCAACGAGAACTTTCTCTATGCGGTGATGGGAGATATCGACATCACCGCCCGGATCGAGAGCGTGATCCATCCCGAGGCGGGCAAGACGGTCACGTTCGGGTTCGACGAGGAGGACCTCTACCTCTTCGACGCGGAGACGACCGAGGCGGTAAAGACGAAAACCGGGGAGACCGACGTCGACTACGACCAGTACGTCCAGCCGAGTCACTGACGACCCCTCCTTTCTTCGGGCGACCACCACGTCCGCGCCCAGGTCCGCTCGGAGTCGGTCGACCTGCTCGTCCTCGAGCGCTCGCTGTCGGGGACCAACGCCGACGACTGGCTGGACCGCCAGCCGGTCCTCGACGAGGAGTCCACGATCGAGACGGGCGAGACTGTTCGAGGAAGTGTGACGTTCGAAATCGTAGTTTTGAACTGATACTCGAGACCGTCCCTCTCGACCGGTCGTGACGATGCTTCTGGATCGACGCTGGGAAGCTGGGAAAGAGAGCGAAGAACGGGATTTTGACGCACACGACGCGATCCGCTCGTGTCCTGATCGAATCGAAAGGGGCTGACGGGCGGATCGGGGACCATCGAATTATAGAAAAAGATTTATGAAATCCAAAATGGTTAGTTGTGGGCGGAAGTTCCGGGGGGAAGCCGTGGCCAAGGGCTTTTTGACTCGCCGCGGTCTGGTGGCGCCATGGTCGAGAGTCCGTTCGAGACGACGGTTCGCGTCGGTCGGGTCGAGCGCGCGGAGGCGTTCCCCGAGACCGACAAGCCGGAGATGGTGAAGCTGTGGATCGATCTCGGCGAGGAAACCGTCCAGTCGGCCGCCCAGTTGGGGTACCGTCACGATCCCGAAGCACTGCCGGGTCGGCAGGTGATCTGTGCGACCGACCTGGGCACCGTTCCGATCGCGGGATTCGAGTCGGAGGCACTGACCCTTGGCGTCCCCGACGAGGAGGGCCACCCGGTGCTCGTGACGCCCGACGAGGACGTCCCGCTCGGGGGATCGCTCTACTGAATCCGCAGGTCTTTAGCGGTGGGCCGAGTGCCTTCGGGTATGCCAGAGGCGACGGGGATCGTCGGGGAGTTCCTCTCTCTCCGGGAGGAGGCCGACGCCGACCTGCTCGCGATGCAGTGTGGGGACTTCTACGAGTTCTTCGCCGAGGACGCCGAACTCGTCGCCGAGGAACTCGACTTGAAGGTCTCCCAGAAGTCCTCCCACGGCTCGTCGTACCCGATGGCGGGCGTCCCCGTCGACGACCTCACGCCGTATCTGAAGGCGCTGGTCGAACGCGGCTACCGCGTCGCGGTCGCGGACCAGTACGACACCGACGACGGCGGCCACGCCCGCGAGGTCGTCCGCGTGGTGACGCCGGGGACCCTCCTCGAGACGAGCGACGCCGACGCCCAGTACCTCGCGGCGGTCGTCGCCGGCGAGGGGTACGGCCTCGCCTTCGCCGACGTCACCACCGGCCGGTTTCTCGTCGCCGACGCCGAGGATCGGGGAGAAGCCCTCACCGAACTCTACCGGTTCTCGCCGGTCGAGATCCTCCCCGGCCCCGAGGTCAGGACCGACGACGACCTCCTCTCGGAGCTGGACGGGACGCTCACCCCCCACGAAACGGAGGCGTTCGCGCCCAAACGCGCCGCCCACGCCGTCGGTGAGCAGTTCGGCCGGGAGACGGTCGATCGCCTCGACGTCTCCCGGGAAGCGATCGCGGCCGCCGGCGCGGTCCTCGCGTACGTCGAGGAAACCGGCGCGGGCGTGCTGGCGTCGATGACCCGGATCGGTGCCCACCACGGCGACGACCACGTCACCCTCGACGCGACCACCCAGCGAAACCTCGAACTCACCGAGACGATGCACGGAGAGAGCGAGGGCTCGCTGTTTTCGACGATCGACCACACCGAGACGAGCGCGGGCGGCCGGTTGTTAAAGGAGTGGCTCTGTCGTCCCCGCCGGTCGCCTGCGCTGTTGGAGGAGCGTCTCGCCTGCGTCGAGGGGCTCTCGACGGCGGCGATGGCCCGCGAGGAGCTCCGCGACCGACTGGGCGAGGCCTACGACCTGGAGCGGCTGGCCTCGCGGGCGACCCACGGTAGCGCCGACGCCCGGGATCTGGTGGCCGTTCGGGAGACCCTCGCCGTCCTCCCCGCGGTCGCCGACGTCGTTTCGTCGACCCCCGATCTCGCCGACTCGCCCCTCCCAGACCGCCTCGAGGAACCCGACCGAGAGGCCGCCGGCGCGTTGTGCCGGGAACTCGAGGAAGCCATCGCCGAGGACCCGCCCTCGACGGTGACCCAGGGCGAACTCCTCCGGCGGGGATACGACCCCGACCTGGACGAGGTGATCGAGCGACACGAGGCGGTCCAGGCGTGGTTCGACGGGTTAGCCGAGCGCGAGAAGCGCCGCCACGGCCTTTCGCACGTGACCGTCGACCGCAACACGACCGACGGCTACTACGTCCAGGTCGGGAAGTCGGCGGCCGACGGCGTTCCCGAGGAGTACGACGAGATCAAGACGCTGAAGAACTCGAAGCGGTTCACGACCGACGAGCTAGAGGAGAAAGAGCGGGAACTGCTCGGATTGGAAGAGCAGCGGGGGGAGCTCGAGTACGACCTCTTCGCCGAACTGCGCGACCGGGTGGGCGAACGCGCCGAACTCCTCCAGGACGTCGGCCGAACCCTGGCGGAGGTGGACGTTCTCGCCGGGCTCGCGACCCACGCCGCCGAGAACCGCTGGATCCGGCCCGACCTGCACGCCGGCGAGGGCCTGTCGATCCAGGCAGGTAGGCATCCGGTCGTCGAGGGCACCACCGAGTTCGTGCCCAACGACGTCGCCTTAGACGACGACCGGCGCTTCCTGATCGTCACCGGGCCGAACATGTCCGGGAAGTCGACGTACATGCGCCAGGTCGCCTGCATCGTCCTCCTGGCCCAGATCGGCAGCTTCGTCCCCGCCCGCGAGGCCGAGATCGGGCTCGTCGACGGCATCTTCACCCGGGTCGGGGCGCTCGACGAACTCGCGGGCGGGCGCTCGACGTTCATGGTCGAGATGAGCGAACTCTCGAACATCCTCCATTCGGCGACCGAGGACTCGCTGGTGATCCTGGACGAGGTCGGCCGCGGGACGGCGACCTACGACGGGATCTCGATCGCGTGGGCCGCGACCGAGTATCTGCACAACGAGGTCGGCGCGAAGACGCTCTTTGCGACCCACTACCACGAACTGACGGGGCTGGCCGACCACCTCCCGCGGGTCGGCAACGTCCACGTCGCCGCCGAGGAGCGAGAGGGCGAGGTCACCTTCCTCCGGACGATCCGCGAGGGTCCCACGGACCGATCCTACGGCATCCATGTCGCCGACCTCGCGGGGGTGCCCGGTCCGGTCGTCTCGCGCTCCCGGGAGGTCCTCGACCGCCTGCGCGATGAGAAGGCGATCGAGGCCAGGGGCGGGGGAGACGACGAGCCGGTCCAGACCGTCTTCGACGTCGGCAGCGGGAGCTTTCGTGGCCCCGCGAACGCCGACGGCGGCGAGCGACCCGCTGAGTCGCGATCCTCGCCGGAGTCGTCCGACGGCGGCGAGTCCACGAAGGGTCTCGATCCCGACGCGAAACGGGTGCTCGAGGACCTCGAGGGGATCGACGTAGCGGAGACGGCGCCGGTCGAACTGCTCTCGAAGGTCAGCGAGTGGCAGCGGACCCTCGAGGACCGGTAGGCAGCGACGGCGTGTGGCGTGGCGGCCGGATCCGCCCCACCCGTCTCTGGAATCGGGGAACCGCTCCGAGTGCGTCTCGCGGAGGTCGGTCCACAGAATCCCTTATTGCCGGCCAGTGTGAACCATACTCATGTTAGAGAGGGACGACCGGGGCCGGCTGCACGTCCCGCGGTATCGGGTGGGCTGTTATTACGGCCGGATGGAGGACTGCTGTTGGGCGTGTATGCTCCGACTCCTGCTGGCCGTACTCCTCGCGTGCAGCCGATGGATGGTCGGGATGGCGTGGTACCGACACTACTCCCGAGTGGGGGTTATGGGTTTTTGGTCGCCGGCGGCGTAGCCGGGCCATGCGATCCCGTCTCGCCACCGTCGTCGCCGCCACCGCCGGGACCTTCCTCGTCGGCTGGATCGGCTGGGGCGTCTACAGCGCCAGGACGACCGAACGCGTTCCCTACGACGTCCTCGAGTCGGGCGACGGATTCGAACTCCGGCGTTACCCCGAAACCGTACTGGTCGAGACGACGGACGACGACGGAACCGACGCGTTTCGGCGTCTGTTCCGGTACATCGACGGCGAGAACGCCGCGAGCGATGAAGTTGCGATGACCGCGCCGGTGCGAACGGGCAGGGGAGAGGGCGAGTCGGTGGCGATGACGGCACCCGTCCGAACCGCCGACCGGGGCGACGGGCCGGTCACGATGGCGTTCTACCTTCCGCCGTCGTACTCGAAGACGTCGGCCCCGGTTCCGACGGATCCGGACGTTCGGCTCGTCGTCGAGCCGCCGCGGACGGTCGCCGTCCGTCGGTTCTCCTGGCTCGCGACCGACCGGCGCGTCGAGGCGCGGCGCCGGGTGCTGGTCGCGGCCGTCGCCGAGCGCGGTCTCGAGGTTCGGGGGGAGCCGGCCCTGTTGCAGTACAACGACCCGTGGACGCCGCCGTTCATGCGTCGAAACGAGGTCGCGGTGACGGTCGGGTAGGGGGAACCGACCCCGCCCGGTTCCGATCGTCCGTCGGGAGCGGAGGGCAACGCCGGTCCCGGGAGATCACCGGCCCGCGCCACCGGGGGACACTTGTGGCGGGAGGCCGTAGCCCCGCCGATCAGATGAGCGACGAGACGGAGCCCGGAGGGGAGGCGGAGTCCGGAGAGGGGACGGCGGACGAGGCGGGGACCGAGATCCGCCGGCTCGACGACGACACCGTCGCCCGGATCGCCGCCGGCGAGGTCGTCGAGCGGCCCGCGAGCGCGGTGAAAGAGCTCGTCGAGAACGCTCTCGACGCCGGCGCCTCGCGTCTCTCGGTCGCGGTCTCGGAAGGGGGGACCGAGTCGATCCGGGTCTCCGACGACGGCCGCGGGATGACCGAAGCCGACGTCCGCGCGGCCGTCCGCGAGCACACGACCAGCAAGATCGGCGACGTCACCGACCTCGATTCGGGGGTTTCGACACTCGGGTTTCGGGGCGAGGCCTTACACACGATCGGCTCCGTCTCCCGGCTCCGGATCGAGACGAAAGCGCGGGGCACGGAGGGTGCGGGCACCGAACTCGTCTCCGAGGGCGGCGAGGTCCGCTCCGTCGAGCCGACGGGCTGTCCCGAGGGCACTGCGGTGACCGTCGAGGACCTCTTTTTTAACACGCCAGCCCGCCGGAAGTTCCTGAAGGCGACCGCGACGGAGTTCGCCCACGTCAACCGCGTGGTCACCCGCTACGCGCTCGCGAACCCCGACGTCGCCGTCTCTCTGACCCACGACGGCCGCGAAGTCTTTTCGACGACCGGCCAGGGCGACCTCCAGGCGGCGGTGCTGTCGGTGTACGGTCGCGAGGTCGCGAGCGCGATGATCCCCGTCGAGAGCGAGGGAGAAGAGCTTCCCGCAGGCCCCCTCGAGTCGGTTTCCGGACTCGTCTCTCACCCCGAGACCAACCGCTCCTCGCGGGAGTACCTCGCGACGTACGTCAACGGCCGCGCGGTCACCTCCCCTGCGATCCGCGAGGGGATCATGGGCGCCTACGAGGGTCAACTCGGCGATCGCTACCCGTTCGTCGTCCTCTTTCTGTCGGTGCCCGGCGACGCGGTGGACGTCAACGTCCACCCCCGCAAGCGCGAGGTCCGCTTCGACGACGACGACGCCGTCCGCCGGAGCGTCGACTCGGCCGTCGAGGCGGCGCTGCTCGACCACGGCTTGCTGCGCTCGACCGCCCCCCGTGGTCGGTCCGCTCCCGAGCAAACGAGCGTCTCCCCATCGAGCAGTCGGCCGGATTCCGACCGGGAACCCGGATCGGCGCAGACGGAGGGGGCGGATGATGCCGAGGTCGCCGAGTCCGCCCGCGCCGGTACAGCCCGCAAGGGCCACCGAGCGCGCGATTCCGGGACGGATTCGGCAGGCGACGCCGCGACCGCCGCCGCGACTGATGCCGCCAGCGCGGACGAAACCGACGCTGGCGAAGCCCCCCAGGACCCTGTCAGCACTCGATCACCGCCGGACCGAACGTCGGCGCCGCCCGACGAAGACGCCCCGCCGGCGCCGTCCGGAAGCGAACCCGCCGACGCTTCGAGCGACCCGGGCCCCTCGCCGGCGCGAGCGTTCGAAGCCGGCGAACAGCGGACTCTCGGCGGAGAGGCCGCGAGCACGGACCGGGAGTTCGATTCCCTGCCCTCGCTGCGGGTGCTCGGCCAGCTCGAGGACACCTATCTCGTCTGTGAGGGCGAGGACGGGCTCGTCCTGATCGACCAGCACGCCGCAGACGAGCGGGTCCACTACGAGCGCCTCCGGGAGGAGTTCGCGGACGACCCGGCCGCACAGACCCTCGCCTCGCCCGTGGAACTCGAGGTGACCGCCGCCGAAGCCGAAGCGTTTTCGGGCTACCGGGAGGCGCTCTCGCGGCTGGGTTTTCACGCGGACCGAACCGGCGACCACACCGTGTCGGTGACGACCGTCCCCGCCGTCGTCGGGGAGGTCATGGCGCCCGAGGGGCTCCGGGACGTCCTCGACTCGGTCGTCGCCGGCGACCGTGAGGCGGGCGCCGAAACCGTAGACGCCCTCGCGGACGACTTCCTCGCGGATCTCGCCTGCCATCCCGCGATCAAAGGCAACACCTCGCTGCGGGAGGGCTCCGTCGTTGATCTCCTCTCGGCGCTCGACGACTGCACCAACCCCTACGCCTGCCCGCACGGCCGGCCGGTGATCATCTCGATCGACGGCGACGAGATCGGTGAGCGATTCGAACGGGACTACCCGGGCCACGCCTGACCGTGCGGGAACTCGACGGATCGGGCGGCGGCGGCCAGTTCCTCCGGACTGCCCTCGCCGTCGCCGCCCTCGAGGGCGAGCCCGTTCGGATCGAACAGGTCCGGGGCGGACGCGACGACCCCGGACTGAAGGCCCAACACCTCGCCGTCCTCGAGACGCTGTCGGCGATCACGGGCGCCGACCGCGAGGGGGCGGAACTCGGCGCGGGGACGGTCGCGTTCGATCCCGGCCCCGTCTCGGGCGGGGAGTATGCGGTCGAGATCGGGACCGCCGGGAGCCTGACACTGCTGTTCGACGCCCTCCTCCCGCTGGCGGTCGCTCTCGAAGAACCCCTCTCCGTGACCGCGACCGGCGGCACCGACGTCGCGTGGTCGCCGCCGATGGACTACCAGCGGCACGTGAAACTGCCGCTGCTCCGGGCGTTCGGGCTCGCGGCGACCGTCGAGGTCGATCGCCGGGGGTTCTACCCTGCAGGAGGCGGCCGGGTGACCCTCCACCTGTTTCCCTCCGCGCTCGAGCCGATCGCCCTCGACGGGAGCGCGACCGACGGCGCGAACCCGGGAGGCATCGACTCGGTTCGGATCCACTCGACGGAGGCCGCCGCCCTCGCCGACAGCGACGTCGCGAAACGCCAGGCCAGAGCAGCGACGGAACGGCTGGACCGGGCGATCGACGAGCGCGTCGAGACGACCGCGGAGAGCCCGGGACCGGGGTCGGCGATCGTGGTCGTGCTCGCCGACGGCGGGCTCCCGCGGGCGGGCTTTACCGCGCTGGGCGAACCCGGGAAGCTCGCCGAGCGCGTCGGCGAGGCGGCCGCCGACGGGGCGAACCGCTTTCTCGAGCGCGACGCCGAGGACGGACCGCCGGCGGTCGACCCCCGCCTGGCCGATCAGCTCCTCCCCACCCTCGCGCTCGCCGGCGGGCGCTACCGGACGC
The DNA here is from genome assembly GCF_020177375.1 of Saliphagus infecundisoli. Taxonomy (GTDB): domain Archaea; phylum Halobacteriota; class Halobacteria; order Halobacteriales; family Natrialbaceae; genus Saliphagus; species Saliphagus infecundisoli. Next base: position 407,957 of record NZ_JAIWHV010000002.1, read on the forward strand.
CGGCGGTCACCGACCACCTCGAATCGGCCGCCGGACTGCTCGCGGATCTCGGGTACGATGTCTCGGTCTCGATCGACGCCGGCGGCGCGGTGGTCTCGGGGACGGACGATAAGCCTGGGGACCGACCGCGAGGGGACGACTTATAGCACGCCCGGTCGTCCGATCCCGTATGAACGACCGCGACCCGATCCGGCGGGCCGACGGGATCGGACGGGAGGCCACGAGGCGGGACCGATGACCGACCTCGTCACCTTCGGCGAGACGATGCTCCGGCTCTCGCCGCCGGACAACGAGCGCATCGAGTCCACCGACGAGTTCGAGGTGCGTGCGGCGGGCGCCGAGAGCAACGTCGCCGTCGCCGCCTCCCGGCTGGGCGCCGAGGCGACCTGGACCTCGAAACTGCCCGACTCGCCGCTGGGACGGCGGGTCGTCGGCGAACTCAATCAGTACGGGATCGGGACCGACGTGATCCTCGGGGAGGGCCGCCAGGGCACCTACTACCTCGAGCACGCCGGCAAGCCCCGCGGGACGAACGTCGTCTACGACCGGGCGGACGCGGCGGTGACGACCGCCCGTGCCGAGGAGTTCGACCACGACCTGATCGGCGAGGCGGACTGTTTCTTCACGACGGGGATCACGCCCGCGCTCTCGCCGACGCTCCGGGAGACGACCGGCAAACTGCTCCAGGCCGCAAAGCGCGCGGGGACGGCGACGGCCTTCGACTTCAACTACCGGGGGAAGCTCTGGTCGGAGGCGGAGGCCGAGGAGACGCTGACCGCGCTGTTCGGCGGGATCGACCTCCTCGTGATCGCCACCCGGGACGCCCGGGAGGTGCTCGGCTACGAGGGTGACCCCCGCCAGATCGCCCACAAGCTGGGCTCGGCCTACGAGTTCGACACGGTCGTCGTCACCCGCGGCGCGCGGGGCGCGCTGGCCTGGCACGACAGCGTCGTCCACGACCACGACGCCTACGAGACCGATACCGTGGACCCGATCGGCACCGGCGACGCCTTCACCGGCGCCTTCCTCGCCCGCCGGCTCGCCGGCGACGACGTTCCGACCGCTCTCGAGTACGGCGCCGCGACCGCCGCGCTCAAGCGGACGATTCCGGGGGACATCGCCCTGGTCACCCGCGAGGAGGTCGAGGCGGTCATCGCCGACGAGAGCGGGGAGATATCCCGATAGGGGGGTCGCTCGAGGACGGCACACGGACCCCGAAACGCTATCCGGCAGTCCGCCGTACCGCCGCCCATGTCTCTCCACGTCGCGATCGTCGGCGCCTACGGCAGCGCCGGGGTCGCCGCCGCCGACGAGCTGGTAGACCGCGCGGACGACGGCGGGATCGACGACCTCGAGCTGACGCTGATCGACGACGGCGATCCCGGCGGCGGGCTCTGCATCCTCAGGGGCTGTATGCCATCCAAGGACGTCCTCTCGGCGGCCGAGAACCGGTATCGCGTTCGCCACGACGACCGGCTCTCGGGGACGCCGACGGTCGATCCCGACGCCGTCGTCGCCCGCAAGGACGACCACGTCTCGAACTTCGCCGAACACCGCCGCGAGCACGTTCACGACCTCGCCGAACGAGAGGACGTCGAGTTCCTCCACGAGCGCGCGCGGTTCGTCGCCGACCGCACCCTTGCCGTCGGCTCTCGCGAACTCGAACCCGACTACGTCGTCGTCGCGACCGGCTCCCGCCCCTCGATCCCCGACCTTCCCGGCATGGAGGCGGTCGAACCGCTGACCAGTAGCGACGTCCTCGACGCGACCCGGTTCCCCGACAGCGCGGTCGTGATGGGCTTTGGCTACGTCGGTCTCGAGCTCGCACCCTACCTCGCCGAGGTCGGCGGCGTCGATATAACTGTCATCGAACACGACGAGAGACCTCTCGACGATATGGAAGACGAGTTCGGCGACACGCTCCTCGAGCTCTACCGCGAGCAGTTCGGAATCGACATTCTGGTCGAGACCGACGAGCGACGCGTGGAGGCCACCGAGGGCGGCGTTCGGCTCCACGTCGAGCGGGAGGGCGACGAGGAGGCGATCGAGGCCGACCGGCTCTGTGCCTTCACGGGCCGGGAGCCGAACCTGGAGGGGCTGGGACTCGAGAACACGTCCCTCGAACCCGGCGAGAACTGGGTGGAATCGACGATGCAGGCGACGGGCGACGACCGCGTGTTCGTCGTCGGCGACGCCAACGGCCGCGAGCCGATTCTCCACGTCGCGAAAGAACAGGGGTTCGCGACCGGAGAAAACATCGTTCGACACGCTCGCGGGGCGGAGCTCGAGCCCTACGCGAACGTCCCTCACCACGTGATCTTCTCGGGGCTCGGGGTCTACCCCTTTGCCCGGATCGGCCACACGCCGGAGACGGTCGCGGAGCTGGGGATGGACGCGGTCGTCGTCTCGCGGGAAGCTTCCTCGGACGGCGTGTTCGCCGTGAAGGGACATCCGGAGGGGCGGGCGACGCTCGTCGTCGGCGAGGACGGAACCGTGCTCGGCTACCAGGGTCTTCACTACCAGGCCGACGTGATGGCCAAGACGATGCAGGTGGCCGTCGAGATGGGCCTGGACGTCCGCGAGGTTCCAAAGCGGGCTTACCACCCGACGACGCCCGAGATCCTCGACGGACTGTTCCGGGAGGCCCGTACTGACCTCGGCGACCGCTAGCACTGCGTGGGGCCGACCGACTCGCCGGACGTCGGCTTCCGAACGCGTGATAGCTCACTTCTCACAATAGTTATTATACTCGATAACGTATGTATGTTCGATCACCGATGAGATCCTTCGACGACATGGACAGGCTGTTCGACGAGATGAACCGCACCTTCGAGGAGTTCCGGACGGGACGGCGACACGGGATGCCCGCCCTCGAGCCGGGCGCCGATACCGGTGCCTGGGGGACGGAGGGCGACGGGTCCGTCCTCCACGAGGAGGACGGCGAGTACGTCTTCGTGATGGACCTCCCCGGCTTCGAGCGCGAGGAGATCGATCTCACCTTCGAGGACGGCACCCTCTCCATCGACGCCAGCCACGACGTCGAGGAGGACGCGGAGGGCCACCACGCGATGCGCTCGCGACGGATCGCGCGCTCGGTCTCGATCCCCGGACGCGTCGGCGAGGAGGGGATCAGCGCCTCCTACCGCAACGGCGTCCTCGAGGTCCGCCTTCCCGTCGAGGACGGCCGGGAGAGCGGCCACCACATCGAGATCGAGTAAGCCGATCGCGCTCGGACCCGGTTCCGGGAGGGTTGTGGATCGGCCGGCCGGTCGCTGTGGAGTCGTAGCGCCCTGTCGGGGCGAGCGGCTCGTCTCTCGATACCCGGCTCTTTTCGCCTGTATTGACGTCCCCGGCTCATCGGGTCTCCGACCCTATCAGTCCTCGACGACCTCGATCCCACGATTGTTGACCGCCATCGGGTCGAGTCCGACCTCCTGGAGGAAGTTCTTGTACTCGCGTTCGCACTGTTCTGCGGCCTTCTGTTTGTCGCTGGCCCGATCACAGAGTTCCACGAGGTTCACGGGAACGTCGTTCTCGTGGACGATCCAGTGATTGATGAGGTCCGAGAGCCGGCGAATGGGGCTCGTGAAGTGGCCGTAGATCTCGAAGTTCAGCGCGTGGTGGCCCCCGAAGGGGTCGTTCATGTAGCGAGCGCGGGGCATCACCTTCATCACGGCCCACTGGATCTTGTCGAGTTGGCGACCGGGTGCCTCCTCTAGGGTCGCGTTGACGGCCTTCCGGGGGTCGTCCCATTTGTCGCCGGGGATCGACACGCCGTCGAGATCCTGGATCTCCCGGAGGGCTTCCGACCACTCGTCGGGGCTCGGTTGGGGGTGGACGCGGTACATCGCCTCGACGCCCCGATCCCACATCAGGGTGTGGGTCACCGCCTTGTTCGCCTTCAGCATGCACTCCTCGATGATGGTGTGGGCGCGGTCGCGACTCGGGTTCAGAACCAGGGAGCCGTCCTCCTTTCGCTGCTCGTGCATCCGATCCGCGAGGTCGTGAACCAGGACGTTCTCCTCGTGGAGCGGGAGGTCGGGGTCCTCGAGCCGGGTTTCGGCCTGGCTGTAGGTGAGCCGTTCGTCCGACCGGATGACGGACTTGTAGATCTCGATCTCCTCGTAGCCCAGGGTCTCCTTGTCCAGATGCATCTCGACGGTGTGGGCCAGCCGGTCCTCCTCGGGCACCAGCGAGCAGACCGTCTCGGCGAGGACCGGCGGCAGCATATGGATCGTATAACCGGGGAGGTAGACCGTGTTTCCGCGCTCGACGGCCTCGTCCCACATCGCAGTCTCGGGGTTGACGTAGTGGGTGACGTCGGCGATGTGGACCCAGAGGACGTACTCCTCCTCGCGTTCTTCGATCGAGATGGCGTCGTCGAAGTCCTGGGCGTCTACGGGGTCGGTCGTCCAGGTCGTCAGTTCCCGGAGGTCCCGGCGCTCGTCGACCTCCGATTCGATCTCCGAGCCGACGTCTTCGGTGCGGACCTCGGCCTCCTCGATGACGGTCTCGGGGAACTCGTCGCGGATCTCGAACTTCTCGAAGAGCTCCTCGCGTTTGTTCTCGATGTGGCGCGCGAGCTCCTCGCTTATCTCGACGGGTCCCTGGCCCTCGGCCGTTCCAGCCTCGGCCTGGGCGTCTCCCTGCTGATCGCTCATGGGTTGCGTTCGGGCGAGAGGGTCAAAGGCGTGTCGTCGCTACTCGCGGCGCCCGTGGCCCTCGAGTTCGCGCCGCCGGTCCCCGACGGCCGCCATGTATCGCGCACAGAACTCCGCCTGGTCGAGGCCGTCGCCGAGTTCACAGAGGAGGTCCTCGACCCCGTCCCGTGGACACCGGGAGAGTTCCCGGTCGCAGGGTTTACACAGGTGTTCGAACTCCTTCTCGCCGCGATCCCACCGGTCGCCGTGTTTGTCGTACTCGCGGGCGTCCGCACGCGGAAGGGACGTGCCACAGGCGATACACGTCACGCGGTCGGCCCGCCAGGGGGGCCACGAGACCATATCCGGAGTTCGACGCGTGGCTACTTAGCGGTTGTCACGGTCGGTCGGGCAGCGAGGGAACGTGGCCGTCCGTGGCGTCTCGATCGTCACGCCGGCGGTCGTCCTCTCTGTCGGTCCCAGGGGACTCCGAGGCAACGAGTCGACGAGCCATCCGGTCTGCCGGTTGCACTGTCCGTCTCCCCTGGAACGGGCTTTATGATCGTTGACAGCGTACTAATATGTGATCATGAACATGAACTGGACAGCTGTGGTAACCGGATTCGTCATGACCCTCGTGCTTGGGTTCATCAGCGGCCTCGTCTACGTGGGATCTGAGGCCTCGGTCGTGCTCCTGTACTGGGGCGGAATCGGACTCCTCGGCGGGCTCACTGCCGGGTACATCGTCGGCGGGCGGGTGAGCACCGGAGCGGTCCACGGCGCGGTCGCGACCGTCTTCGGGTCGCTGGTGTTGTTAGCCATCGCGACGTTCACGACCCTCCTGTTCGGGGGGCTCGTCGCCTCGTTCAGCGTGCTCGTCCTGGGCATCCTGATGCTGGCGTTCTACGCCATCCCCGGTGCCGTCGGCGGGGCGCTCGGCTCGTGGGCGAAACACCGCCGGGCCGCACCCGAGCAGGTGGGCGCGCGGACCTGAGAAAGTACCCGAACCCACCTTCTCCCTCGATTAGAGTCGACCGGCATCGACCGGTGAGTGTCATCGATATCGCGAACCGTCCATTAAGACGTTCGAGGTGGAACCGTTCCCGACCGTATGAGCGAAGAACCGATGCGTTCGAACCGATTTCTCCTCCTCATCGGCCTTCTCGTCGGCGTGCTCTCGGTCCTGATCGTCCTGCCCTTTCTCATCTGGATCGTCGTCGCCCTGATCCTCGCGTACGCTCTCGGCCCAGTCAACGACCGGCTCGGGACGCGGGTCGGACCGGAGCTGGCCGCCGGCCTGTCGATACTCGTCGGACTCTTTGTGATCGTCCTTCCGGTCGTGGGCATCCTGGTCGTCGCGGCGAACTAGGCCAGCCGACTCTTCGCGGACCTTCAGCCCGGAGACGTCTCCCAGCTCAACGAGCTGACCGCGGCGCGACTCGGAACGCGGGTTGATCTCGCGGCCCTCCAGGATGCGTTCAGCAGCGCCGTCAAAACGGGCGTACGGGGTCTTGCCGGCAACCTCTTCAGCATCATCGGTGGCCTTCCCGAACTCTTCATCGGGTTCACGGTGCTCTTTTTCGTCCTGTTTCAGTTGCTCCGAAGCGGCGACCGGACCCTCGAGTGGGTTCGGACGGTGTTGCCCCTCGAACCGGCAGTCCAGGACGAACTGTTCGAGGGGACCCATCTGTTGCTCCACAACTCGCTGGTCGGCACCGTCGCCGTCGCCGGCGCACAAGCCGTCTTGCTCGGCGCCGTGTTTCTCGTTCTCGGCCTCGGGAACGTCGTGTTCTGGATCGTCACGACGTTCATCGCGGCGATGGTTCCGCTCGTCGGTGCCTCGATCGTCTGGGCGCCGGCCTCGGTCTCCCTGTTCCTCGTCGGTCGGCCGGTTCCCGCGGTCGTCTCGTCCAGGGCCGCGACTCCGGCTCTCTGGAGTACGTCATCGGCGGCCACGGTCGTGCGCCCGTTGGACGCCGAATCGCCTTCATCGCTGCCGTCCTACGCCCGCCTGGAAGTATCTACGTAGAGAACGCCTATCTCCTCGCCGGCGTACGTGGCCAACGCATACCGTAGCGCGAAGTTCGCCTGAGTCGAGCCGTCGAACGCGACCAGGATCCAAAGTCACATACCGGTCCGAACGACGAGAAGCGATAAGTTTCACCGGTGTCGTCCGGTACCCGCGCTCGGACCGGCTCGCCGTCCGGTCGCGGTGTCGAACCGATCCGCTCGCCCGGGGAACCTCATCTGTTAAATGCGTCCGGAAGGTAGCGCGGGTATGCAGGTCAAATCCCGCCACCACCTCCGCAGCGACGCCGTCTCGGAACTCGAGGACGCCGTTCGGACGAAACTCGGCGTCTCCCTCGCGGGCGACGCCTACGAACACGTCGAGTTCGAGGACAGCGACTGGGAGGTCGTCCTGGTGGACGGAAAGCCACAGGTAGCGGCCTTCGACGGCGAGGACTTCCTCACCGTCCGGGGGGCAAACGCCTACGAGCCAGAGGACCGGGTGGTCGTCGTCGATGCTGGCGCGGTGTCGTTCGTCAGCGACGGCGCCGACGTGATGCGTCCGGGGATTACCGAGGTCAGAGGTGACGTGAGTGAGGGCGATCTGGTGATCATCGCCGAGGAGTCCCACGGCAAGGTCCTGGGGGTCGGGCGGGCCCGCGTTGAGGGCTCCGAGATGGTCGGCGATGAGGGAAAGGTCGTCGACTCGCTGCACCACGTCGGCGACGACCTCTACGAGTTCGCCGGCTGATCGACGACGGCGCCGAGCACGGGGTTCGGCGACCGGGCGGACGGCCTCGAACCGCGCCCTCTCGGATGGGCCTCGGGCGGTTCGAGCGCACCGGCGAACCGTCTGCCGGAAGACCACCCCGCTCACTCCGTCCGACGGTACATCCCCTGCGAGGCGGGCCCGACCTCCTCGTAGCCGAAGTCCTCGTAAAAGCCCTCGACGTCGGCGATGAGGTTGACGTACGCATCCGGGGGTGCCGTCTCCTCGATGTAGCCCTCGAGGGCCTCCATGACCTGCGTCCCGAGCCCCTGGCGCTGGTGATCGGGGTGGACGGCCATATCACAGATATGGTAGACGGTGCCGTCGTCGCCGACGATTCGGCCCATGCCGACGATCTCGCCGGTCGGTTCGTAGAGGGCGACGACCCCGTACAGCGAGTTCGGGAGCCCGCGCTCGAGACCCTCCGGCGATCGAGCCGGAAGATCGGCGGCCGCCCGGAGCCCGGCGAACGTCTCCGGATCGGGGAGTTCCTCGCGGATCGTGTACGTCTCGTTCGCGTCTCGCTCGGCCATGACGATCGGTGGCAGGCCGGTGAAAAAGGGATGCCGGTCGCCCGAGCGCGGAACGCGCCGCCGTCCGCGCGGGTGTTCGACGATCGACGTCAGTTTCGACGTCATATCACGCGAACCGGGGGGTTTCGACGGATTTAACGCGATCACTGGCCCAGGAGTACGTGGTATGACGAAAGTTAGCGTGGTCGGCGCGGCCGGCACGGTCGGAGCCGCCGCGGGCTACAACATCGCGCTCCGGGACGTCTGTGACGAACTCGTCTTCGTGGACATCCCCGACAAGGAAGAAGACACGGTCGGCCAGGCCGCCGACGCCAACCACGGCGTGGCCTACGACTCGAACACCACCGTCAGGCAGGGCGACTACGCCGAGACCGCGGGCTCGGACGTCGTCGTCATCACGGCGGGGATCCCCCGCCAGCCGGGCCAAACCAGGATCGACCTCGCGGGCGACAACGCCCCGATCATGGCCGACATCCAATCCTCGCTCGACGAGCACAACGACGACTACGTCTCGATCACGACCTCGAACCCCGTCGACCTCCTGAACCGTCACCTCTACGAGAGCGGCGACCGCGCCCGCGAGCAGGTGATCGGTTTCGGCGGCCGTCTGGACTCCGCGCGCTTTCGGTACGTGCTCGCCCAGCGTTACGACGTCCCCGTCGGCAACGTCGAGGCCACCATCCTCGGCGAGCACGGCGACGCCCAGGTCCCCGCGTTCTCGAAGGTCCGCGTCGACGGCCGCGACCTCGAGTTTACCGACGAGGAACGCGAGGAGATCCTCGAGGAGCTCCAGACCTCCGCGATGGAGGTCATCGAGAAGAAGGGTGCCACCGAGTGGGGCCCGGCGACCGGCGTCGGCCACATGGTCGAGGCCGTCCTCCGCGACACGGGCGAGATCCTCCCCGCGAGCGTCGCCCTGGAAGGCGAGTACGGCCACGAGGACACCGCCTTCGGCGTCCCCGTCCGGCTCGGCTCCGACGGAGTCGAGGAGATCGTCGAATGGGACCTGACGGAGTTCGAGCGAAACCAGCTGGGCGAGGCCGCCGAGAAGCTCGCCGAGCAGTACGACGAGATCGCCTGAGTCTGTTCGTCAGGGTCCTTCGTCATCTTCGACGCACCGTATTCGGCCAGTGAGACGACGGGGTCGCGCTCGTCCCGCAGTCCCAGACCACCCCAAACCGTTTTCTCTCGGCGAGCGACGGAGCGACCGATGGCCAGGGACCTCACGCCCGCCGACGCACCGGCGTTGACCGATCTCTACGGCGACTACGAGTGGTGGGCCGACCGCGACGTAGAGGAGGTTCGCCGCGCCCTCTCGGGAACCGAGGTCGCCGTCGGGATCGAGGAGGGTGACGAACTCGTCGCCGCCGCGCGGGTGCTGACCGACGGGGTTTATTACGCGAACGTCTTCGACGTGATCGTTGCGTCCGAGCGCCGCGGCGAAGGGTTCGGCCGGACACTCCTCGAAACGCTAGTCGATCACCCCGACCTCGCGGAGGTCGTGGGACTCTCCTTGCTCTGTCGGCGCGGACTGGTTCCTTACTACGAGTCGGTCGGCTTCGAGTGCTTCGATCCCGAGATCGAGGTGCCCGAGGGCGAGAGCGAGGAACTGGTGCGGATGACCTACCGCCAGGAAGGATGATCTCAACGATCGAAGTGAAATGGGTCCACGCAGCCAGTCACGAGCTTCAACGCTGCCGGCCCATTGAAGACTGAGGGGATCGGTCCATCGTGTATGGTGGCCGATCTGTCGATCCGACGGGCTCGAGAGGACGACGTCCCACGATTGCGCGAGCTGATGGAGGCGGCCCACCGCGACGCGGGAGCCTATTTCGAGGACGTCGGCGACGATTTCGACGGACTCGATGACGAGTATTTCCCCGACGGAGAGTTCCTGGTCGGGGAGAGAGGAGGTCGAATCGTTGCCTCGATCGCCTACCGCGACCCCGGCGAGATGATCCGGTTGGTCGCCGACGTCTCCGAGGAGGCGATCCAGCTGAAACGGTTCAACTAATCGGTAGCGCGGAGTCCCCTTCCTCAAGGAGCGAGCGCGGTTCGTAGCGAGCGAGTAGGGAGGGGAGGAGCACGTTCGTATAGCTGAGAATTTCCGTTATCTCTAAATAGCCACAGAGCCACATTGAATATGTGGCAGACGACTACGTGCGTCGGACGGCAATCACCCGCCTCTCGGTAGATGGCGAGCAACGCGAGTTGCTCGAGGATACCATCACCGAGTGGAAGAACGGTTGCCAACTCGCCACAGACCTCGCGTGGGGACGGTGCAACACCAAGAGCGACGTCCAACCTCTCGCCTACGATTCTGTGCGCGAAGATACCGACCTCGGGAGTCAGCATGCAATTCTCGCCACCCACCAAGCCGCACAAGCCATCACCGGCTGTCTCGAACGCCGGTCGAAAGGCAAGAAGGTCAGCAAGCCGACGTTCACCGCGCCGACCGTGAAGTACGATACACGGACGATGACGCTGTTCGATGACGACACCGTTTCCCTCTCCACGACGGAGAGGCGGGTCCGGTGTCCACTCGACCTTCCTAAAGCTGAAGATGGCTATCAGCGTCAGTATCTCGACTCGGACGACTGGAGTGTTACGGAAAGTACGCTCACCACCCGAGACGACGAGTTCTTTTTGCACATCGGATTCCGCCGGTACAAAAACGAGACCGAACGAAACACCGCCGAGGACGGAACGGTCCTCGGGGTTGACCTCGGGATCGAAAACCTCGCCGTCACCAGCACCGCCTCCTTCGTCAGCGGGCGGGAGCTCACCCACGACCTCCGCGAGTTCGAGAAGGTACGCGCCGGGTTGCAACAGACCGGAACACGAAGCGCCCACCGGACGCTCGTTCAGTCGAGTGGTCGGGAACTTCGATACGTCCGTGACGTTCTCCACCGGGCGTCGAACGCGCTGATAGACGAAGCACTCCGATACAACTGTGACGTGATCGCGTTCGAGAATTTGACTCACATCCGCGACCGCACGGGTGCGTCGTGGGGTCACAAGTGGGCGTTCCGAACGCTCTACGAGCAGGTCGAATACAAAGCCGAATCGATCGGAATCTCGGTAAAGCAAGTCGGGTCGGCGTATACGTCGAAGCGGTGTGCCGAGTGTGGATTCACAGCGGACGAGAATCGCCCCTCGCGCACCGACTTCCGGTGTCAGAAGTGCGACTCGGAAGCGAACGCGGATTACAACGCAGCGAAGAACATCGGCATGCGGTATGTCCGTCGAGGCCAACAGTCGTCTCGGCGGACGGGCGACAGTCAGCTCGCCCTCAAGTCTGGAACGGCGACGCCGAAGGGCGGATTTACCGCCTACCCTGATGGGTTCGAGGCTGAGTTCACGGACAAGCCCCACCCTCCACGAGCGAACCCGTCAGGGTGAGCGAAGTAGGGTGGGGTAGTTGACCGTAGCCCCCGAGTACCAGCGGCGGGGCTATGGGGGTCGGATCTACGACGAACTCGAGGCGTGCGCTCGGAACGCGGACTCAGAGGGGATCGTACTCCACACGACCGGGCGTCAGACCGCCGCTCGCCGGTTCTACGAGAAACGCGGATACGATCTTGTGGAACGGGCCGATATCGAGGAATTCTCGGAAGCGTTCGAGCTGTTCGTCTACTGGAAACGCCTTTAGGGAATCAACTGCTCGCCGTCGTCGTCGTAGATCGCAATGGCGTCGACGGGACAGGTCCGGGCGGCGAACTTCGCATCGAGTTCGGCCTCGGCGGGCACCTCGCGGGCGAAGATCCCGTCTTCGACCTCCTCGCCGCCCTCCAGAACCGCTTTCCCCGCGGACTTGTCCTCGCTGAAGGCGTCCCACTCCGCGACGCACTGGTACATCCCGATACAGGTGTCCTCGTCGAACTCGACGCGCATGGGCGGAGATTGACCGGGGCGCCCTAAATCGGTAGCGGTGCCCTCGCCTGCTCCCCCTGCTCGGAAACCCGCCCCCTCACAGCAGGTCTGGCACCGCGGCGAGCGAGCGGGCGACCGCCACGCCCTCGCCACCGGGGTCGTCCTCGCCGACGTACACCCCATGCCAGTCCCGTTCGACCGCCGGCCGGAGGTCCCGCTCGACGTCGTCGGCGACGAACGCGTAGGAGCCGGCGGGCAGACGCTCCTCGGCGATCCGGTAGATTTCGGGATCGGGCTTTTCGACCCCGACCTCCCCCGAGACGACGACGGTCTCGACGCGGTCGGCGAGCCCGACCGCCTCGAGTTTGGCGCGCTGGAGGGAGCCGACGCCGTTGGTGAGCACCCCCAGTTGGTGATCGCCAGCGAGCGTCTCGAGAAGGTCGTCCGCGCCGGGGACCGCCCGGACGGCCTCGACCTCCCGGTCGACCATCGCATCGCTGAACGCGTCGGGATCGACTGGAACGTCGGTTTTCGCGATCGCGGCCGAAAACGGGTCGTCGGCCTCGCCCAGGAGGTCGAAGAACGCCTCGCTGTAGGCCTCCAGTTCCCGAGGTTCGACGCCGAGAGAGCAGAGGGCATCGGCGTAGATCCGCGGGAAGGGTTCGGCGTACTCGATCAGCGTCCCGTCGAGATCGACGTAGACGGCCTGCATACCTCTCGGAGGGCGGGTTCGGAGAAAGCCGTTTCCCCGCCGTGTGGGTCTACCGCGCGCGTCGGGACTGGTCTTCTAACTCTTGTTGCCGTGTCACACGTTACTCGAGGTTATATCTCAACACACAGTAATTACCCCGGAGCGCGTCGGAGCCGATATGGCCGATGAGCCACGAGAAATCGGCGGGCGACCGGACCCGCTCGGGCGGGCGATGTTCGACCACCAGCGCGGCGAGCCGGGCTCGCTCGTCTACCGCGACGGCGAGCGAACGCGCGAGGGCCACGTCGCCGACTACTACTTCGAGCCCCGCTCGGAGTGGGACGACGGTACCGTGGGGCTACTCGAGCGCCTCGCCGCCCACGGCGGCCCGTTTCTGGACGTCGGCTGTGGCGCGGGCCAGCACGCGCTGTGGTTTCAGCACCGGGGCCTGGCGGTCACTGCGGTCGACGTCAGTCCCGGGACCGTCCGGGCCGCCAGTGCGCGCGGCGTCGCGGACGCCTCCACGATGGACATGTTCGATCTCGCCTTCCATCCCGATCGGTTCCGGACCCTCTACGCCCTAGGGACCCAGATCGGGCTCGGCCGGTCGCTCGCGGGCGTCGGCGAACTCCTCGCCGAGTTCGCCCGGGTCACCGACGAGAACGGGCTGGCCGCGATCCACAACTACGATCCCGATACCCTGGAGGGCGACCTGCTCGGCTACCGCTCGGACCCCAGGAAGGGAATCGCCCACCGCTCGTTTCACTTCGAGTACGAGCCGCCCGGATCGGGGGGCCGAGTAGTGGGCCGGACGCTCCAGTTCCTCCTCTTTGGCCCCGACAGGCTGGCCGACGCCGCCGTCGGCACGCCGTGGACGGTGGCCGACGTCTATGCCGGGGAGAACACGTATGTCGCCCTCCTCGAAAAGGAGTAGCCGCCGGCGGCGATTTCCGTTCCGGGGGGCGATCGCCGAGCGAAGGATGGCGCGCCCGCCTCGAGCCGAAGTTACTAGACAAAGCAGAGAATTTTATCAATGATAACCGCTTAAACCCCGATATATAGCAGCTAGTTTAATAATCCGTGGGGCGTAGCGTCCCTCGATGACTTCCACCGACCCATCGGCCGATGGGTCCGGCACGCACGCCAACGACCGTGCCGATCTCGGTCACAGCCACGGCCACGGCGATCGGTCCGAGCACGACGCCGGCAACGTCGTGCGGTTCTCGGTCCCCGACATGGACTGTCCCTCGTGTGCCGGCAAGGTCGAGACCGCCGTCGGCGGCGTCAACGGCGTCTCGACGGTCGATCCCCGGCCGACGACCGGGACCGTCTCCGTCGGATACGACCCGTCGGCCGTTTCCGAGGGCGCACTCGTCGGCGCCATCGAGCGCGCGGGCTACGAGGTCACGGGCGCCACCGACGGGAACAGCGGCGGTGGTGTCGACGGCCAGGACGACATCTGGACGAGCCCGCGGGCGATCAAGACGTGGCTCGGCGGCGGGGTCGTCTCGCTCGGGCTCCTCCTCGAGTTCGTCCTCGGGGGCTGGAACGTCCGGGCGGCGACCGTCGTCGGGAGCGAGCTGTTCGTCGCGGACGTCCTGTTCGTCGTCGCCGTCGCCGTCGGCGGTCAGGAGATCCTCCGGAACGGCTACTACTCGGCGCGAAACCGCTCTCTCGACATCGACTTCCTGATGTCGACGGCGATCCTCGGCGCGCTGACGGCGAGTCTCGCCTTCGGCGAGGCCCTCTACTTCGAGGCCGCCACCCTCGCCGTCCTCTTCAGCGTCGCCGAACTCCTCGAGCGCTACTCGATGGATCGCGCCCGCAACTCGCTCCGAGAGCTGATGGAACTCTCGCCCGAGGACGCCACCGTCAAGCGAGAGGACGGCGAGGAGACGGTTTCGGTCGAGGAGGTCGCTGTCGGCGACGTCGTCGTCGTCCGGCCCGGCGAGAAGGTCCCGACCGATGGGACGGTCGTCGACGGCGAGAGCGCGGTGAACCAGGCCCCGATCACCGGCGAGAGCGTGCCCGTCGACAAAACGACCGGGGACGAAGTGTACGCCGGCACGATCAACGAGGAGGGCTACCTCGAGGTGGAGGTCACCTCGGCGGCGGGCGACGACACCCTCTCGCGGATCGTCGGGATGGTCGAGGACGCCCGGGCCGACAGGACCGAACGCGAGCAGTTCGTCGACCGTTTCGCGGCCTACTACACCCCGGTCGTCGTCGCCTTCGCCGTCCTCGTCACGATCGCTAGCCCCTCGGTTCTCGGGACGACGTGGCCCACGGCCGTCGTCTACGGCCTGACGCTGCTCGTGCTCGCCTGTCCCTGTGCGTTCGTCATCTCGACGCCCGTCTCGGTCGTCTCGGGGATCACGAGCGCCGCGAGAAACGGGGTCCTCGTCAAGGGCGGCACCCATCTCGAGGCGATGGGCGCGGTCGACGTCGTCGCCTTCGACAAGACGGGCACACTCACGGGGGGCGAACTCGCCGTTACCGACGTCGTCGCGTTGAACGGGAACAGCGAGGACGACGTCCTCCGGTGTGCCCGCGGGCTCGAGACGCGCAGCGAACACCCCATCGGGGAGGCGATCGTCGCGGAGGCCAGCGCCGCGGGCGTCGCCGGCCGCGAGATCGACGGCTTCGAGGCCATCACCGGCAAGGGCGTCCGGGCGGAGCTCGACGGGACCCCCCACTTCGCGGGCAAGCCCGCGTTCTTCGAGGAACTCGGCTTCGACCTCTCGCACGTCCACGCGACGACCGATGGCGGGGCCGTCACCTCTACCGCACGGGACCTCTGTGAGCGAAACGACTGTCTCGACCTGCTCGAGGAGACGGTGCCCGCCCTCCAGTCGGAGGGCAAGACCGTCGTCCTCGTCGGGACCGACGACGCACTCGAGGGGGTCATCGCCGTCGCCGACGAGGTCAGACCCGAGGCGAAGCGGGCCGTCGAGCGCCTGAAGGATCTCGGCGTCGAGCGGACGGTGATGCTCACGGGCGACAACGAGCGGACCGCACGCGCAATCGCCGACCGCGTCGGGGTCGACGAGTTCCGGGCGGAACTGCTCCCCGAGGAGAAAGTCGACGCCATCGACGGCCTCGTCGCTACCTCCGACGGCGTCGCGATGGTCGGCGACGGGATCAACGACGCGCCCGCCCTCGCCACGGCGACCGTCGGCGTGGCGATGGGCGCGGCCGGAACCGACACCGCACTGGAGACGGCCGACATCGCCCTGATGGGCGACGACCTCGCGAAGCTCCCGTACCTGTACGAACTCGCGGCCGACGCAAACGGGGTCATCCGCCAGAACGTCTGGGCGAGCCTCGCCGTCAAGGCCGGCCTCTCGCTCGCCGTCCCCTTCGGCTACGTCCCCATCTGGCTGGCAGTCCTCGCGGGCGACGCCGGGATGACCGTCGGCGTCACCGGCAACGCGATGCGCCTCTCGCGGATCGCGCCGGAA
This sequence comes from Saliphagus infecundisoli, assembly GCF_020177375.1. Taxonomy (GTDB): domain Archaea; phylum Halobacteriota; class Halobacteria; order Halobacteriales; family Natrialbaceae; genus Saliphagus; species Saliphagus infecundisoli. The sequence continues at coordinate 423,931 of NZ_JAIWHV010000002.1, forward strand.
CTTCCCGACGCCGACCCGCGCGACTGACCGGCGCCACGTTCAGGCCAGCGGCGTCCGCTCGACGACCTGCCCGTCGTCGGTCGGATACTGCGTCGCGAAGTTTTTCCGTTCGGGTGCGCCGGGAGTGGGTAGCGTAACATTTGCACCTTTCAGATCTGCACGCTGCGTCTCCTCACCCCGTCGAGACCGGCCTCGACGATGACGTGTTCAAACGTCGCGCAGACCACTCGAGGCGCACCCGAACGGAAAAACTTCGATGAAAAAGCCGCTCGCTCACGCCGTTCGCTTCGAACCGTGCTTCGCTCGCGGGAACTACGCCAGCGGCGTCCGCTCGACGACCTGGCCGTCGTAGGTCGGATACTGCTCGACGATCTCGCCCTCGGCGAGGTCGCCCTCCGCTACCATCTCCTCTAGGAGCCACCAGGCGACCTCGACGTGGTCGGACTTGATGGTGTAGAACTCCTCGGGAACCCCCAGGTACTCGAGCCGGTCGGGATCGATCCAGGTCTTTCCGTAGACGAGGGTGCCGTCGTCGGTGACGTCGTCGAACTCCCGGCGGACGTTGCGGGCCATCCGCTTCAGGCGGCGGCGGTGCTGGGCGGCGTCCTTGAACACCGAGGTGCAGAAGTAGACCTTCTCGTGGTCGCCCATGACCTCGAGGATCCCCTCGCGGGAGCCCTCGACGGCGCTCATGTGGCCCTCCTGAAGTTCGAAGCCCGCCTCCTGCATCCTCCGATAGTTTCCGTCGCTCATCTCGAACTCGTTGACGTTACAGAAGTCGGCGGCGCCCTCGTCCAGAAAGTCGAGGAACTCCTCCTCGGGGCGGATGCCGGGGATCTCGAAGGCCGGCGTCAGCCCCTCCTCGCGGGCGATGTACAGAATTTCCTCCCACTCGGTGCCGTGCATCTCCCCCCAGAGCTCGAGGGGCGGGTGAAAGCGGATCTCGTCCAACCCTGCTTCGGAGAGCCGGCGCATGTTCTCGCGGCCGCCCGTGATTCCGGTGTAGAGGTGGGTGTGGTGGTCCTCCCCGAACTCGTCTTTGAGGAGAGAGAGATAGTGACAGGTCCGATCGAGGGCCTCCTGGGGCTCCCCGCCCGTAATGGAGGTTCCCAGCGCGTCCATCCGGTGGGCCTCCGTGAGCACGTCCTCGTCGTCCTCGACGAGGCGCTCGTTGGCGTAGACGTCGGTGACGTTCTTTCGGTTCTCGCCGAGGGGACAGTAAAAGCAGTCGCGCTGGTCGCAGTAGCCGTAGACGAACATGACCATCTTCCCACCTTTGGCGCACTGCTCACAGCCCTCCGAGATCATTCACGGGTTATACCGTCCCCGTCCACAAAAGCCGACCGATCCCGGTCGATCCCCGAAGCGCCCGCCGGCGCGGATCGAGGGGTCGGCGTCGTGCCTCCGCACGAACCGATACCGCCTAAAAACATAAGTTGATACGCATTATACGCTGACGTATGGCGTTGTTCCCGCTCTCCCAATCGGAGCTCTGGACCCTTCGAGTGCTGTTTTTCGGCCCCGTTCTCCTCGGTACCGGCGGGATGGCCCTCTCGGGGACTCCGATCGGGGCGTCGCTCCTTTCGGGGGGTACGGTCGGCGGGTTCGTGGTTCTCCCGTTGCTCGTGGGTTACCTGCTCGTCCTCTCGGCCGTCGAGAGCCGATCGGCGTCGTAACCCGAGCACTCGCTCAGGCCGCGCCCGACCGGAACTGACACCCGCCCGACGCGCCCGAAGGTCCTTATCCGTCCGTCGTCTACCCCCGACCGATGCTGCTGATCCTCTGTGTCGACCTCGACGACGACCTCGGCCGCAAGACCGGCTTCTCGACGCCGGTCATCGGCCGCGAGGCAGTCGAGGAGGCCGCGGTCGCGCTCGCGACCGAGGACCCCGAGGACAGCGACGTCAACGTCCTCTTCCAGGGGGTCCACGTCTACGACGACCTCGCGAGCGAGGGCGAGAGCGTCGAGGTCGCCGCCGTCACCGGCAACGAGGAGGGCGACGTCGCCGCCAACCGCGAGGTCGGCGACGAGGTAGACACCGTCCTCGCGAGCCTCCAAACCGGGGAGGACGTCACCGCGCTCGTCATCACCGACGGCGCCCAGGACGAGTCCGTCCTGCCGGTGATCCGTTCTCGGGTGCCCATCGACGGCGTCCGCCGCGTCGTCGTCCGCCAGGCCCAGAACCTGGAGTCGATCTACTACACGATGAAGCAGGTCCTCGCGGACCCCGAGACCCGGGGGACGATCCTGATCCCGATGGGCATCCTCCTCTTGATCTACCCGCTCGCGCTCGTCGGCGCCGTCTTCAGCCTCCCGGGGCTCGTGATCGGATCGACGGCCGCCCTCCTGGGACTGTACCTCATCTCGCGGGGCCTCGCGCTCGGCGACCGGATCGACGAGGCCGCCGAGGGCGCCCGCCGGTCGCTGTACGCCGGTCGGATGACCCTGATCGCCTACGTCGTCGCCGTCGCCCTGCTGATTCTGGGGGGCGTAAACGGGATGAACGCGGTCTCGGACGTGGGGGCGTCGGCAGGCGCCGCCGACGCCCCGGTGGCGCTCGCGGCGTTCGTCTACGGCGCCGTCCAGTGGGTCGCCGCCGCCGGCGTCACGACCAGCCTGGGCCAGATCACCGACGAGTACATCGCCGACCGCCTCGAGTGGCGCTACCTCAACGCGCCCTTCTACGTGATCGCGATCGCGGTCGTCCTCCACGCGGTGAGCGCGTACTTCCTCGATCTGGCCTCGACGTCGTACCTGGCGACGGCGCTCACGGCGGGCACCGTACTCGGAATCGTGAGCACGCTCGCCTTCGCCGTCGCCGAGTCCCGGCTCTCGGAGGGCGGGCGGCGCGTCGAGGGCGCCTGAACGGTCGCAGAGACCCGATCACGGACTCCGGCGTCCACAGTACTTATGGATCGCTGTCGACTCTTCCGGGGGTATGGAGGGGTTCGGCGACGCCATCGACGGCTACGTCGACGTTGAGGACGGAATGGCGCGATACGTCCTGGCCCGGGCGGAAGAGCAGTTCGCGGACGCGCGGGCCGAAAAGCGCTCGATCGATAGCCGCGAGGAGTTCGAACGGCGCCGCGAGGACGTCCGAGCGGCCTTTCGCTCAAGCATCGGCGGGCTCCCCGACCGGATGGCGGACCCGTCGATCGAGACGACGGGCCGGCTCGACCGGACAGGGTACGCGATCGAATCGGTCGTCTTCGAGAGTCGGCCGGACTTTCACGTGACTGCAAACTGTTACGTTCCCGACGGCCGGGGGCCACATCCCGCAGTTCTCTTTCTCTGTGGCCACGTCGACGACCCGAAGGCGGATCCGTACAACCAGCGGGCCTGCATCGAACTGGCGCGCAACGGGTTCGTCGTTCTCATCGTCGACCCGATCGCTCAGGGCGAGCGCCTCCAGTATCGCGATCCAGAGACCGGCGAGGCTATTGTCGCGGGCGGCGGCGGGGTGTTCGCCCACTGCTATGCGGGCCAGAAGTGTTTCTACGCCGGGGCAAACCTCGCCCGGTACATGATCCATGATGCCCGGTGCGGGCTCGACTACCTCGAGGCGCGAGCCGACGTCGACGGCGACCGGATCGGCGCCACCGGTTCCTCCGGCGGCGGGATCCAGACGCTGTACCTCGCCGCCCTCGACGACCGGGTCGCCGCTGCTGCGCCGTGTTGTTCGGTCACCACGCGCAGGGAGTGGCTGAAGACGGGCAAGCGGATCGACGCCGAACAGTCGATCCCCGCCGCGATCCCCCGAGGAATCGACTACGACGACCTGCTCACGAGGATGGCACCACGGCCGGTCTGCGTTGGCGCCGCCGCCTCGGACGAGTATTTTCCGATCGAGGGCAGCCGGGAGGCGGTCGATCGCACCCGCCGGATCTACGACCTGTACGGCGCCGGGGAACGGGTGAACTTCGTCGTCGCCGACCGTCCCCACTGCTCGGTGTACGAACTCGGCGACGGCGTCCTCGAGTGGCTCTGTGAACGTCTGGGCGACGACGAGTACACCTCCCACGAGGACGTCCCTATCGCCGCCCGGACCGAACTGCGGTGTACGCCTGCGGGAAGCGTCCGCGAGGCCTACCCCGACGAGCGGACGATCGACGACCTGATCCGGGAGTACGTCGCGGAAACGACGCCGGGTGGAACGGGATCGGACGACGGCGTCGAATCGGATCCCTCGGGGATGCGAGACGCCGTGATCGAGACGTTCGACCTCGACCGCGAGGGCTGTGAACTCTCGCCGCGGGTCGTCGAGCGAACCACCGTCAAGGGGCTGGACGTCGAACGGCTCTGGTTCAAGACCGAGCGTGATCCGGACGCCGTCGTGGCGGGTGTCCTCGTCTCCGATCCGCGATCGGCGGCCGACGGTCCCGCAGTGGTCCTCTACGAGGGTGGGACGGAGGAACTCCCCGCCCGGAGCGACGATGTCGCGGCTCTCGCGGCGGAGTACGGGGCGGTTCTGGTCTTCGATCCTCGTGGGGTCGGCGCGGTTCGGAACCGAGAGATTCCGATCCCGACCTGGGTCGAGGACTACTACGGGATCTACGGCACCGAGTTCAAACTCGCCTACGACGCCTTGCTGCTCGGGACCTCCCTGCTCGGGATGCGGGTCTACGACGTCATCCGGGCCGCAGAGTTCCTCTGCCAAGAAACCGGCGGCGACCGCGTCTCCTTCGTCGGCGAGGGGACCGGCGCGACCCACGCGCTGTACGCTGCGGCCGCTGCCCGGGACGTAGACCGGGTCGCCCTTCGAGACATGGCCCCGAGCTTCGCTGAGATGGCGACTGATCGAAACCCCCCGTTCCGACCGGAGCTCACCGCGTTTGACGTCGTCAGGACGTGCGACCGAGAGCGGACACTCGCCGCGCTCGCCCGTCGAAACGTAGCCGTCGAGAGCGGCGAGCCATCGGCGTAGGAATCGGGAGAACGCCTAGAACTCGTGTTCGACCTGGTCCTTGTCGGCTTTCTGGATGATGATCTTGTCCTCCCGGACGCGAACGAAGACCTCGTCGCCGATGTCCATCCCCGCGACGGCAAGTTCGTCCTCGTGGAGGTTGAGGTGGACGTTGTGGTAGTCGCCGTCCTCGTCTTTCGCCCCGCTCGGGCTCAACTTCTTTTTCCGTACCATCGCGGTGTTCTATCCCGACCCTCGCCGTAGGATACACTTAAGTGTTTTCTACCCACTGGCGACTGACTCGATCACGTACCGGTCCGATCACCGACGGGTGTCGCGGTTCGACCGGCGCGTCTCCGGCAAGGACCGGCGGCACGATATACTTAAAGATACCGGCGCCGGCGGCCGGTTTCCGGGGATATCTTTATGTCATATCGTGTGCTGAATTGGCACGGAGGCAAAACCATGGTACGAGAAGACGGCAAGCGAAACTTCGCGCTGCGCGAGTCCGACGACGAATCGAGCGTGTTCTCCGGGAACACGCCCCGACAGGCCGCCCTCAAGGCGGCCCGGCGGCTCGAGCCCGGCTCGAGCGAGGACGCCGCCGACCGGACCGAACTGCGGCTCCGGGAGAAAGGCACCGACAAGGTCCACATCTACGACGGCTGGGCCTGGGAGGAGACGGCTCCCGACGACAAACCCGACTGGATGCCCGAGGACATCACCGAGGCCAACGTCTCGAAGAAGGGAATCGAACACCTAGAGGAGTAGCCCGTCCCGTCGTCGGTCGGGTGCGGTGCCCGGCTCGCGAGCCCTCGGCTCGCGACAGTGCCGTCTTCTATCATAGGGTCGGAGACGACGATTTATCGTTCGGTCGTGGTACCGTGTCGCGACGGACGGCGCACTGACTGGTCTCCGACCCTATCAGTCCGAAAAGAGACTCGTGTGGACGGGCGCGAACTCGTCGTCGGGGTCGCGGACGTCCGTGATCGCCCGGCCGGCCAGTCCCTCGGCGAGCAACGCCGAAAGCGGCGGGCCGACCTTCTCGGGTTCGACGAGGAAGGCGTCGTGACCGTGGTCGGAGTCGACCACGTGGTGGGCGACCGAGACGCCGGCCTCGCGACAGGCGTCGGCCAGGGCGTCCGATTGGGCGACCGTAAAGTGCCAGTCGCCGGTAAAGGACAGACAGAGCAGTTCGCCGTCGAACGCCGCCAGCGCGTCGGCATCCGACTCGTAGCCCGCCGAGAGGTCGAAGTCGTCCATCGCCCGCGTCAGGTAGAGGTAGCTGTTGGCGTCGAACCGATCCGTGAAGCTCTCGGCCTGATAGTCGAGATAGGACTCGACCTCACGGTAGGGAAAGAAGGCCGCCGCGGGGTCGGGGGGGTCCTCGCGCGTGGCGTCCCTGCCCGCCGACCGGCGGCCGAACTTCCGGTCCATCGAGGCCTTCGAGAGGTACATCAGGTGGCCGATCTGGCGGGCCCGCGCCAGTCCCGCCTCGGGTTCCGGGCCCCCATAATAGTGGCCGCCGTTCCAGTCGGGGTCGCTCGTGATCGCCCGCCGGGCGATGGCGTCGAGACCGAGACACTGGGCGTCGAGTCGGGCGGCCCCCGCCACCGAGGCCGCTCGCTCGACGTCGTCGGGATACCGCCGGAGCCAGTCTAAGACGTTCATCGCGCCGACGCTCCCGCCGACGACGGCGTGGAGCCGGCCGACGCCGAGCTCGTCGAGCAGCTTTCGCTGGGCGCGGGTCCAGTCGCCGACGGTGACGGGCGGGAAGTCGGTGCCGTACGGTTCGCCCGTCTCGGGGTTCTCGCTTGCGGGCCCCGTCGTGCCGTAACAGGAGCCGGGAACGTTCGCACAGACGACGTAGTACTCGGTTGTGTCGATGGCCTTCCCGGGGCCGACGACGTCGCCCCACCAGGCGCGGGCCTGGCCCGCGGTTTCGTCGCCCGCGTCGGGACGGCGCGCGACGTGGGCACTCCCCGTGAGGGCGTGACAGGCAAGCACCGCGTTCTCGCCGTCGAACTCGCCGTAGCTCTCGTAGGCGACCTCGAGTTCGGGGATCGACTCCCCACACTCGAAGGTGAACGCGCCGAGGGAGACGGCGTCCCGCGTCGTCACGGTTCCCCCCGCTCCCCGGACCGCCCCGCACGTCGCTGGTCCCGCACACTCATACGTGATGTGCATAGAACTCGGTGACAATATAACCCGTAGTTACGGTAAGTTCTGCTCCGACCGTCACTCCGTCGCCGCCGAGATCGCCCGCTCCAAGTCGGCCAGAATATCCGCCGGGTCCTCGATCCCGACCGAGAGTCTGACGAGGTCGGGTGTGACCCCCGCTTCCTCTTGTTCCTCGGGGGTGAGCTGGCCGTGGGTCGTGCTCGCGGGGTGGATCACGAGCGTTTTCGCGTCGCCGATGTTCGCGAGGAACTGGGCGACCTCGACCTCCTCGCAGAACCGCTTGCCGGCATCGTACCCGCCGTCGAGACCGAACGCGATCATCCCGCCGTAGTCGGTGAGGTACTCCGTGGCATTGTCGTGGGTCGGGTGACCCTCGAGTCCGGGATAGGTCACCCATGCCACCTCGTCGTGGTCGGCGAGGTAGTCGGCGACGACTGCGGCGTTCTCGCAGTGCTGGCGCATTCTGAGCGGGAGGGTTTCCAGCCCCTGGAGGGTCTGCCAGGCGTCGAACGGCGACTGCTGGTTGCCGAGACTGCGGAGCGACCGGAAACGGACCGCGGCGGCGAAGGGTGCCTCCGCGAAGTCCCGCGAGAAGTCGACGTCGTGGTAGGCGGGGTTCTGGCCCGCGATCTCCCCGTAGCCGTGATCGCCCCAGGGAAAGGAGCCGCCGTCGACGAGGATGCCGCCGACCGTCGTGCCGGAACCGTGGATCCACTTCGTCGTCGATTCCCAGACGACGTCCGCACCGTGCTCTAGGGGGCGACAGAGCGCGGGCGTCGCGAACGTGTTGTCCACGACGAGGGGAACCCCGTGGCTGTGGGCGATCTCGGCGACCCGTTCGAAGTCCGGCGTCACGAGCGAGGGGTTTCCCACCGTTTCGACGTGGACGAACGCCGTATCCGCATCGATCGCCGCCTCGTAGGCGTCGTACTCGAGGGTCGGGACGAACCGCGTCTCGATCTCCCGGCGGGCGGCGGTCTTCGCGAAGTAGGCGGTCGTTCCGCCGTAGGTGTCCGTCGAGCAGACGACGTTGTCGCCGCCGGCGGCGAGGATCAGCGTCGCCGAGTCGAGGGCGGCCATCCCCGAGGCGGTCGCGACCGCCCCCGGAGCACCCTCGAGGGAGGCCAGTCGGTCCTCCAGGACCTCGACGGTCGGGTTCGAGATCCGCGAGTAGATGTGGCCCTCGCCCTCGAGGGCGTAGAGTTCCGCGGCGCTCGCGGCGTCCTCGAAGCGGTAGGAGGTCGTCTGGTGGATCGGCGGCGCCACCGCGCCGGTCGCCGGATCCGGCCGTTGGCCGGCGTGGACGCTTCGAGTACCGAACCGATCGGAATCGCCGTCGTCCTCCGGGTCGTCGCTCATGTTTTGGACGCATACTCCCGGACACTCATATGACTGCCAGTAACGGCAACGTTGACCGGCCGCGGGTCGATCCTTCACGCCGCCCGGTGTGTCCTCGGATCGACGCGGACCACGGCCGCGCCGAAGATGAACGGACGCCTTCATGTCGCTCCGAGCCCAACCGACGGACGTGTACTCGAGGGAACGAAACGACCGCGACCGTGCCCTGCTGGCGGCGGTCGTCTTCGCCGTCCTCTTCTCCCAGCTCCTGTTGTATCCCGGCGTCTCGACGCTCGTCGAGGCCCTCGGCGCGGATCCCGGCGCCTCGGCCTTGATGGGGACGGCCCTCGAGGCGAGCATGTGGTTCGTCGTCGCGGAGTTCGTCGGCTACGTCGCGTTCGTCGGCGTCTGGGGCGTCGCGAGCGACGCCGCCGGCCGCCGGACCCCCTTCATCGTCGCCGGGGCGCTCGCGGGCGCGGCCGGCTACGCCGCGCTCGCAGCCGTCCCCGCGGTCGGATCTCTCCCCTTCGAGGCCGTCCTCCTCCTGCGAATCTGCCAGGGTGCGATGACCATCGGCCCGTTCTCGCTGACGATGACGATGCTGATGGACCTAGAGGGCGGTCACGGCCGGAACATGGGTGCGGCGGGGATCGCCATCGGACTGGGCGCCGCCCTCGGCGCGCCGATGGGCGGCGCGCTCACGGAGGTCGACCCGATCGCCCCGCTCGCGGTCGCCGCCGCCCTGCTCGTCTGCGTGGGCGGGCTCGTCACCCGCGTCCCCGACCGATCACCCGGTTCCCGGCGCACCCCGCATGCGGTCGTCGCGGGGGTCCGGCGAACCCCTCAGCTCCTCCTTCCCTACGCCTTCGGTCTGATCGACCGACTCACCGCGGGCTTTTTCGCGCTCGTCGGCACCCTCTACTTCCAGGCCATGTTCGACGTCGGCCCCGCGACGACGGGGCTCTTGCTCGCCTGTTTTTTCGCCCCCTTCGCCCTGCTCCAGTACCCGATGGGAGCCCTCTCCGATCGGATCGGACGGGTGCCCCCGATCGTCGTCGGCTCGGTCTGCTACGGCGTCGGCATCCTCGCGGTCGGCGCCGCGCCCACGGTCGGGCTCGCAGCCGCGGCGATGGTCGTCGTCGGCGTCCTCGGCGCGATGGTCTCTCCCGCGACGATGGCGCTGGTCACCGATCTCGCGGCCAACGACGAACGGGGGATCGCGATGGCCGGCTTCAACGTCGCCGGCAGCCTCGGCTTCCTCGCGGGCTTCCTGATCGGGGGGACCGTCGCCGAGGCCTACGGCTACGGGCTGGCTTTCCTCGTCGTCGGCGGCTTAGAGGTTGCCATTGCGGTCATCGCCGCCCCGGTCCTGCTCCGACTCTCGATCGAGGACGGGAGCCGCTTTCTCTCGCGGGCCGACGACTCTTGAAAGGGTCTCTGGCTCCCACTCGACGGACGAGTCGTCGCCGCTCGCGTGTCGCTTCGCTCCCGCTCGCAGTTTTGAGGACGCTCCAACCGGTCGCGTCCTCGCCTACGGCGACAAACGCTGCCGGTCCGGCGGGACTCGTTTCACTCGCCTCGCTGGCTCTCAGAGACCTCGTCCTACGGACTCAGTCTCTGCCGGTCTCGCGGGAAGAGAACGGCCTCCCGGATGTTGTCGAGGTCGAGCATCGTCATCAGCAGGCGCTCGCCACCGAGGCCCCAGCCGGCGTGGGGGGGCATCCCGTACTTGAACATCTTCGTGTAGTACTCGAACTGGGCGGGGTCGAGGCCCTGCTGTTCGAACCCCTCCACTAAGTTCTCGTAGCGGTGTTCGCGCTGTCCACCGGAAACGAGCTCCATCCGGGGGTGCATCAGGTCGAACCCCGTCGAGAGGTCGTCGTCCTGGTCCATGATGTAGAAGGGCTTAATCTCGCTGGGCCAGTCGGTGACGAAGTAGTGGCCGCCGACGTCGCTCCCCAGCGCCTTCTCGGCCTCCGTCGAGAGGTCGTCGCCCCACACCAGCTGGTCGTCGAGTTCGCCCGTCGCGTTGACCCGCTCGATCGCCTCCTCGTAGGAGAGGCGGGGGAACTCGCCGTCGGGAACCGAAAACTCGCTGTCGCCCTCCTCGCCGAGCCCGAGCGTCTCGAGTTCGTCGGCCGACTCCTCGCTCACGGCCTCGTAGGCGGCCTTCACGACGCCCTCGACGACGTCCATCGCGTCGTGGTGGTCACAGAAGGCACCCTCGAAGTCGATCGAGGTCGCCTCGTTGAGATGGCGGGGCGTGTTGTGCTCCTCGGCCCGGAAGATCGGGCCGATCTCGAACACTCGCTCCAGGTTCGAGCCCGCGGTCAGCTGTTTGAACAGCTGGGGGCTCTGGTTCATGAAGGCCTCGCGGCCGAAGTAGGTGATCGGGAACAGCTCGGTCCCACCTTCGGTCCCGGTGGCGACGATCTTCGGCGTGTTGATCTCCGTACAGCCGACCTCGTGGAACTCCTCGCGCACGGCTCGAAGCATCGTCGAGCGGATCTCGAAGATCGCCTGGACCTCCGCCTTCCGGAGGTCGAGCGTGCGGTTGTCCAGCCGGGTCGGGAGTTCGGCGTCCACCTTCCCCGAGGGGTCGAGGGGGAGTTCGGGGTCTGCGGGCGCGATGACCTCGACCGAGTCGGGGGTGATCTCGACGCCCGTCGGCGCGCGCGGTTCCTCCTCGACGGCTCCCGAGACGCTGATGACGCTCTCGCGGGCGGCCTCGAGGCCGGTCTCGACGAGCTCGTCGTCCATCTCGTCTTTCTCGAACTTGATCTGGATCCGCCCGGTGGCGTCCCGGAGGATCAGGAAGGCGATCCCGCCCAGGTCGCGGACCTCGTGGACCCAGCCGGCGACGGTGACCTCGTCGCCCGGCTCGGTCTCTGCAGTATGGGTTCTGTCCTGCATACCCCACGGTTCTCGCAGCCGGAACTTAAGGGCAGCCGTTCTCCGTCAGGGCCTCTCACCCGCGGAGCGCGACGGCGACGAGGACGACCGCGCCGACGCCGATCCCGACGGCGACCGCCGCGAAGCGGGGGCCGCCCAGCGTCGCCTCGACGACGGCGTACCGGTGGAGCGCGATCGCCGCCCCGGCCACCGCGCCCGCGCCCAGCAGCGTCGCCCCGCCGTGGACGAGCTCCGCCCGGAGCGTCGCGGCGCCCGCACCGAGTTCGGTCCGGAGTTCGCTCCCGTACTCCCCGGCGTCCCAGACGACGAACGCCGCTGTGGCGGTCAGCACCGCCGCCTCGAGCCGGGAGACGACGATAAGGGCGGCCGCGAGCGCGAAGACCGAACCCGCGGCGAGGGCGGCGCCGATCGCCCGCGGGGGGAGCACCCGGGCCGCCCGGAGCCCGCTCGCGAGCGCGAGGGTCGCGACGAGCGTGACCAATGCGACCCCGAGGGCGAAGGAGACGAGCGCGAACGGCGCCATCGCGAGCAGGACATCCACGATCCAGGCGGGGAACAGATCGCTTCCGGCCTCGCGGAGCCGGGCGACGGTCCCCGGGTCCGCGAGCGCCCAGGCCAGCGCCAGCGTCACGGCCGCGCCGCCGGCGACGGGGGCGAGTGCCCCCGCCAGCGAGACCGCCGGCCCCCGTCGAAACGCCGACCGAAGCCGGGCGATCGCGAGGGCGGCCAGCCCCAGGACGATCGTCGCGAGCAGGAGCGCCCGGAGCGCGGGTGCCCTGACGAGGGCGACGATCGCGGCGGCGACCCCCGGCGGGAGGTAGGCCTGGAGCCGAGTCGGGGAGGCGAACCCGCCGGCGAGGGCGGAGGGAACCAGCAGGGTCGCGAGCGCGGCCAGCGCCGCGAGCCAGGCGCCGGCGCGCAGGAGCGTCCGGAGGGAGCCCCCGGTCGCCGAGAGGGCGCCACGGCGGTCGGGCGGGAGAACGCGTTCGGGAGGGAACGCGGCGAGCGCCCGGCCGACGACGACCGCAGTGACGACGGCGAGGGCGAGGAAGGTAAGCGTCGCCCACGACCCCGTCGGCGCGACGAGGACGCCGTAGAGCGCCGAGAGCATCGCACGGGCGGCCACCCAGCCCTGCTCGCGGACCGCCGGGTCCGGGAGGATCCGGAGGGCGACGATGCCTGCAACTCCGACGCCCACCAGCACGGAACCGACCGCCGCCCGGCGGACGCCGCCGTTCCCCGCCGCCGGCCAGGCGACGGTCGCCGCCCCGAACCCCGCGTAGACCAGCGCCCAGAGCGCGACCGCCGCGAACAGTCCGGATCCCGCGAGCCCGACGCCGAACGCGAGCGCGACCGTCGCCGGGATCCCGACGAGGGTCGCCGCGGGAACCGCGAGCACCCCGCCCACGGCCCTGACGACCGGCCGCCGGCTCGCGAGGGGCACCGCCGCGACGACGCAGGCGACCCCCGAGAGGGCCGCGACGACGCCCAGCCGGGGGCCGACGAGCGCGCTCCCGGCGGCGACCGCGACCGCGAGCGCGAGGATCGCGGCGGCGCGCTCGCTCGCCGTCGTCGTTTCGAGCACTCGGTCGAGCGCCCGTCGCCCGGCGGCCGCGCCCGCCCGTGCCCCGCTCTCGACGCGCTCCGTGACCTCCGCTGACCGGCCGCCGTCGTCGCCTCCCGCCGGGTGCTCGGAGCTCATCGCCCACCCCCGCGGAGCGCCCGCGCCAGATCGACCGCGAGGGGATCCGCGAGATCCCAGTCCACGACGGTCGCCCCGCGGGCGCGACAGGCCGCCATCCGGTTTTCGCGCTCGAGCCCGGCGACTCTCGCGCCCAGCCCCTTTCGGCTTGCGGAGCCGATTCCGGCCACCGCGGTCGTCATGTCGGGCGCGACGACGGTGACGACCCGCCCGTGCGAGCGGAGCCGGCGGACGACCTCGACGCTCCCCGCGTCGGAAAGCGGGGTACAGAGGACGACCTGGGCGTCGGCCGGGAGCCGGGCGGCGAGATCGGAGACGAGGGCGGCCACCGATGGGTCGTCGTCCCCGTCGCCATCGTCCCGGCCGTCCGTGTCGCTGCCGCCGGCACTGGCTCCCTCCCCGGCGCCGTCGGCGACGGCAGCCGGCCGATCCAGGTCCGCCATGGCCTCGTCCGTCCGTTCCCGGAGCCCGCCGCCGGTCCCCGGCTCGACCGCGAGGTCGCCCGCGAGGGCGGCGAACCCGGTCCGGTTGCCCTCCTCGAGGGAGGCGACGATCCCCCGAGAGGCGGCGTAGAGGCAGAGATCGAAGGAGTCGGGGCCGCCCCGTGGCCCCCGCCGGTGGACGCCCGGCCGGTCGTCCACGACGAAGACGGTCGTCACCCCCCGCTCCTCGCGGTACTCGACGGTCGCGAGCTCGCCGGTGCGGGCCAAGCGATGCCAGTCGATCCGGTTGATCGGGTCGCCCGGGCGGTACTCCCTGGTCGTGTAGAACTCGACGCCGCTGCCCCCGCCGTCGGTCGGCGTCCGGCCGACGAAGCGGACGGTTCGCTCGCGGAACGGAAACGAGTCCAGCAGCGTCTCGCAGGTGACGGCGTCGTCGCCCGCGGTCTCGACGGTTTCGGTCGTCCGAACGCTCGCGACGGCGTTTCGCGTCCGGACCGTCGCCTCGCCGAAGGCGTGACGACCCCGCGGGGGCGCGATCTCGTAGCTGTGGACGGCCTCCTCGTCGGGGCGGATCGCCGTCGCGAGCGCGGGGGTCCCGGAGACGACCGCCGCGCCAGCGGGCGGCTCGTCGGCGATCCTGACGTCGGGGTGGGTCCGCTCGCCCGCGTTCCGGATCTCGAGGGTGACCTCCACGGGCTTGCCCGGCCTGGGCCGGTCGGTCGAGAGCGTCCGTTCGAGTTCTATCTCTCCGGCGGGTTCGCCACCCAGCGAGGACAGGAGGACGACCCCGAGCGAAACCGTCGCGAGCGCGAAGAAGCCGGGACGCCCGAAGGCGACGGCGAGCCCGCAGGCGACCAGCGCGGCGACGAGGCCGATCCGGTGTCTGCCGACGCGCTCGACTACCACGCCGATACCCCCTCACCGTCGGCGTCCTCCCGGTCGGGCCGGGAACTGGGCTCGGGTTCGGGGACCCCGAACGCCGCCGGCTCGGTCTGGACCGCCTCGATCGCCTCCACCGTCGCCCGGAGGCTCCGCCGGTAGGGGTCCTCGGCGGTGAACAGGTCGTAGAGCCAGACCGAAAGCGGGAGCGAGGGCTCCCCGAGGAAGGCCGCGGCCCGCGGCTCGTCGGTCCACTCGCCCCGTTCGACGGCCTCCCGGGCGCCCGCCTCGCCGATGCCCTCCCGGCGGGCGTAGGCGTCGGCCGCGACCGGCCGGAGGCGCTCGACGACCGTCTCCCGGGCGGCCGACCGCGCCGCGCCCCCCCTCGCCTCGTAGTCGGTCGCCCGCCGGACCGCGACCTCGAGGCCGCCCCCGACGACCGGACGCTCTCCTTCCCGGTCGCCCGGGTGTTCGCCGTCGGCCTCGTCCGCCGGGACGGCCGACCGGCCGAGGGGCGCCGCGCTCTCCGCGCGATACCGGCCGACGGCGACGAGCAGGGGAACGAGGACGGTGAGCGTCCCGATCAGGGCGAGCAGCGCCCGTCCGGGATCGACCCGCTTTCCCACGGCGACCAGCGCCGGGAACTCGTCGGTCACCGTGTCCGGGCGGGTCGCGACGAAGATCCCGGCCGCGAGCAAGAGGAGGCCCGCGACCGTCACCGCCCCGAGACGTATCGTGGTCCGGGTCACTCCTCGCCTCGCTCCTCGAGTTCCTCGCTCGCCTCGCTCACCCGCTCAACGCGCTCCTCGGCGTCCCCGCCGCCGTACTCGACGTCCCGGAAGGCGTCGGTGATCGTCGCGACCGGCTCGCGGGGGGCCCCCGACTCGACCGCCCGCCGGGCGACGTCGCCCGGCGTCGCGATCCGCGTCCGGGACAGCGACGAGGCCGCGACGACGGCCGCGAAAGCCTCCCGGATCCGCCCGCGGGCGGCCGAGGGCGCGTCGTCGCCGGCAGGCGTGTCCCCGGCTGGGGCTCCGGGGGACTCGCCTCCGGAGTCGCCCGGCCCGCCAAGCCGGGTCCGGATCGCGGCGAGCGCCCCGGCGACCGCCCCTGCGAGGGCGGCGGGAAGCTCCCTAAGCGGGAAGTCGCCGACGGTCGCCACCAGTGCCTCGAGCCGCCGCGAGGCCGCGACCACCGCGCCCAGCAGGGCGGAGACGACCAGCCCGGGGAGCGACCGGGCGTCGGCTCCCCCCTGGAGGGCGGCCCCGACGGCGAGCGCGAGGAGCG
The DNA here is from genome assembly GCF_020177375.1 of Saliphagus infecundisoli. Taxonomy (GTDB): domain Archaea; phylum Halobacteriota; class Halobacteria; order Halobacteriales; family Natrialbaceae; genus Saliphagus; species Saliphagus infecundisoli. Next base: position 439,578 of record NZ_JAIWHV010000002.1, read on the forward strand.
CGGCGAACGCCGCGGCGACGGTCGTCCCTCCACCGGGGATCGCCTCGAAGAGGCCCGATTCGGACCCCGAACTGCCCGCGCCCGCCCCGCTGGCGGCGTCGCCGGCCTCGCTCTCTGACTCGTCCCCGACGTCGGGGTCCTCGCCTGGCTCGGTCGCCCCCTCGTCGAGTTCGCCGTCGATCCCCTCGAGATCCTCCGCGTCGGGGGCGGTCCCCGAGCTCCCCTCGCCCTCCGGTGCGGATTCGGACGCGAGATCGCCGAGCTCGCCGCCCAGCGAGCCCAATCCGGGCGGGACGCCGAGGTCGCCCTCGCGTTCCCCGGCTCGCCGCTGGCCCTGGCCGTAGCCCTCAAGGTCCTCGACGCCCTCGACGTCCTCCTCGCGGATGGCGTCGGCGGGAAGCTCCTCGCCGGCGCCGCCGACGGTCGCGAACACCGCGGCGACGCCCAGCAGCGCCGTGCCGGCCTCGCTGTCGCCGATCCCCTCGCGGATCGCCTCGACGCTCTCCTCGTCGGGGTCGGCGCCCGCGGGCGCGGCGCCGGGGTCGTCGGCCACGGCACTGGCGGCGGCGCCGCCGGCCGCGCCCGCGGTTTCGGGATCGGTCCGTTCGATCGCCTCCTCGCCGGCTCCGCCGGCGTCGGGGCTGTCCTCTAAGCTGCCGCCGGCCGGCGCCTCGCCCGTCAGCATCGGCAGGGCCGTCGCCGCGAGGGCGAGTCCGCCGATGGCGACCAGGAGGGCGACGGCCGGGAGCAGCCGGCTCCCGGCACGGGAGTCTCTCGGCATTGCCAGGGTATACTGTCAGTCGCTACTTACAGTTTGTCGTCGCCCGCGGAGTCCACTCGGCGGGGCTCTACGAGCCCCAGAAGTTCTCGCGGCTGCCCAGCCGCTCGCGATCCGGTCCGCTCCTGCCTCCGTCGTCCGATTCGGTTTCCTCGCTCCCCTCGGCGTCCTCGCCCTCCTCGCCGGCGTCCTCCAGGTCGCCCTCCATCGGGAGGCGCTCTACTTCCTCGGCGCGGGCGTGGTTGCTGTGGACCCGGGTGATCTCGACTCTGGCGCGGACCTCCGGGAGGAGGCCGTCGACCATCACGATGAAGCCGTCGTCGGTCCGGCCGACGCCGGCGCCGCTCTCGTGCATGTCCTCGACGTCGATGACGACCTCCTCGCCGGGCTTGACGGGCTGGGTTTTCAGGTCCTGAATCGGCTGGCTGTAGTGGTTACACCACTCCTTGCCGCCCCGGTCGCCGTAGTGGCGACACCCCATCCCGTGTATCTGCTCGTCGAAGCTCGGGCAGTCGTCGGCGAGTGGACAGTCCGCCATGGGGTTCAGTAGCCAGAGTAGCGTTAAACAGCTTGCGACTCGGATAGGCGTCGGAATCGCTGTGCTCGCAGGCGCCGGAAAACCCCCGACTCGACCCCTGGGCGCACGCTTCCGAAAACGTTTACGGCACGGCGAGGGGAACGTTCGATGATGAAGGTTCTCGTTGCGGTGACGGAGGTGACGACCGTCGACGACGAGTTCGAGATCGACGGGCTCGCGATCGACGACCGCTATCTCGGCGCCGACATGAACGAGTGGGACGAGTACGCCGTCGAGGAGGCCGTCCAGCTCGCAGAGGACGGCGTCGCCGACGAGGTCGTGACGGCGACGGTCGGTCCCGAGGAGGCAGAGGAGACGATCCGACAGGCGCTGGCGAAAGGCGCCGACCGCGCGATACGGGTCTGGGACGACGACTGCGCGGCGGCCGACCTGCTCGACGTCGGCGCGAAGACCGCCCTCCTCGCGGGCGTCGTCGCCCGCGAGGAGCCCGACCTCGTCCTCACGGGGGTCCAGTCGGGCGACGCCGGCTTCATGGCCACCGGCGTCTCGCTGGCCGCCGACGTCGGCTGCCAGTGGGCCGCCGTCGTCAACGACCTCGAGCTCTCTCCCGAAGAGGGAACGGCCGACGTCCGCCGCGAACTGGAAGGCGGCGTTGAGGAACTCACGACGGTGGAGCTGCCGGCCGTGCTCACGATCCAGACCGGGATCAACGAGCCTCGATACGCGAGCCTTCGGGGGATCCGCTCGGCCCAGAGCAAGGAGCTAGAGCACGTGACCCCCGGCGAACTCGGGATCGAGCCGGCGACGATCGAGGGGGCGCTCCGGCTGATCGGGATGGCCGAGCCCGACGTCGAGTCCGAGGCGACGGTTCTCGAGGGGAGCGCCGAGGAGAGCGCCGCCGAACTCGCCGCCGTCCTCCGCGAGCGGGGCGTGGGGGTGGAGGGATGAGCGCCCCGAGCCCGGACGTCCTGGCGATCGCCGAACACCGCCGCGGGGACCTGCGGGACGTAAGCGACCAGCTGGTGACCGCCGGTAGCGAACTCGCGGGGGCGACCGGCGGCGACCTCCACGTCGCCGTCGTCAGCGGCGACGTCGAGGCGTTCGGCCGGAAGGCAAACCGCGAGGGCGTCGACGTCGTCCACACCGTCGCCGACGGCGAGGAGTTCAACCACGACGTCTACGTCCAGGCCGTCGAGGCCCTCGTCGAGGAAGTCGACCCGCGATACCTGCTCGCGCCCAACAGCGTCAACGGACTCGACTACGTCCCCGCGGTCGCCCGGCGGCTGGCCCTCCCGCTCGTCACGGACGTCGTCGATATCGAGGCCGAGCCGCTGGTGGCGACCCGCGAGATGTACGGCGGGAAAGTCGAAACCGAAATCGAGGTCGCGGACGACCGGGCCGTCCTGACGATCCGGGCCGGCGAGTGGCCCGCCACGACCGACACCGGCGACGCGAGCGTCGAACCGTTCGAACTCGAGATCGACGAGTCGCGGGTCGGCTCCTCGGTCAACGGCTTCGAGGAGGTCGGAGGTGGCGACGTCGACATCACCGAAGCCGACGTGCTGGTCAGCGTGGGTCGGGGGATCGACGACGAGGAGAACTTGGAGCTGATCCACGATCTGGCCGACGCACTCGGTGCGACTGTCTCGGCCTCCCGGCCGATCGTCGACGCCGGCTGGCTCGAGAAGGGGCGCCAGGTCGGCCAGTCCGGCAAGGTCGTGACCCCCGACGTCTACATCGCCGTCGGCATCTCGGGGGCCGTCCAGCACGTCGCCGGAATGAAAGGCTCCGAGACGATCGTCGCGATCAACACCGATCCGTCGGCGCCGATCATGGACATCGCCGACTACGCGATCCACGACGACCTGTTCGAGGTCGTCCCCGCGCTGATCGAGGAGTTCGAGTAGCCCCGGAGTTCCGAGGGTCCCGGTCGACGCCATCGGACAGTCGATTTATACGTGGCAAGCGCCAATCGCCCACGATGGCCGATGCGGACGTCCCCGACGCTGGCCTCCCTCCCGAGACGATCGACCCGCTGTTTGCGGTCTACGAGACCCGGGCCGAGGGCGACACCTTGGTCTACTACGGCGACCCCCAGGTTCCCCCTGAGCCGCTGATGCGTCGGCTCTGGCCCCAGTTCCGCGAGGCGGGCTACGAGGCGCGGTTGACGACCCGCCACGGCGAGTACGTCATCGTCGCCGAGCCGGCGAGTTCGGGGATCGAGGGGATCCCGTGGACGAACGTCGTCCTCTTCCTCGCGACGGTGGTCTCGACGCTGCTCGTGGGATCACAGTGGTACTACGTCGATCCGATCGCGAACCCCGCCGAAGCGGCGCTAACGGCCTGGCCGTTCACCGTCGCGATCATGGGCGTCCTGGGGGTCCACGAGATGGGTCACTACGTGATGAGCCGCTATCACGACGTGGACGCCTCCCTGCCCTACTTCCTCCCGGTGCCGACGCTGATCGGGACGATGGGCGCGGTGATCCGGATCAAGAGCCGGATGCCCGACCGGAAGGCGCTGTTCGACATCGGCGTCGCCGGCCCGCTCGCCGGCCTGGTCGCCACCGTGATCGTGACGGTGATCGGGCTTCACCTCGATCCGGTGACCGCCCCCCCGGGATTGGCAAGCGACCCGAACGCGATCGCGATCCAGCTGGGCTACCCGCCGCTGCTTGAGCTGCTCGCGGCCGCGGTCGACCGGCCCCTGTACGGCGGCGATCCCGCGACGGGCGTCAACCCCGTCGTCGTCGGCGGCTGGGTCGGGATGCTCGTCACCTTCCTCAACCTGATTCCGGTCGGCCAGTTAGACGGCGGCCACATCCTGCGGGCGGTCGCCGGCGAGTACCAGGAGACGATCGCGGGGCTGGTTCCCCTGGCGCTGTTCGGCCTCGCGGGCTACCTCTACTACGTCGAGAACTACAGCGGCAACTCGGTGTTCGTCTGGGTGTTCTGGGGACTGTTCGCGCTCGTGCTCGCCCGCGTCGGACCGGCCCACCCGGTCGACGACCAGCGGCTGGGCCCCGGCCGGATCGCCCTCGGGCTCCTCACGTTCGCCCTCGGGGCGCTCTGTTTCATGCCGGTACCCGTCGAGATCGTCGGCTAATGGGTGTACCCCTCGTCGGCGAGTGTCTCGCCGTCCATCACCACTCCCTCCTCGCGGACCGTCCCGATCCTCGCGATCGCGACCTCGGTGGCCGCCTCGAGCTCCCGGAGACGGTCCTCGGGAACCGCGAAGACGAGCTCGAAGTCCTCGCCGAACGTCGTCGCCGGCTCGAGCGCCTCCTTTCGACCCCCGGCGACCTCCGCCAGCGCCCCGGCGACCGGGATCGCCCCGGAGTCGACCGCGAAGCCGCAGTCGCCGGCCTCGGCGAGCTGGTGGAGCGACCGGGCGAGCCCGTCGCTTACGTCCATCATCGCGGTCGCGTGGGGGGCGAGCGCCCGGCCGGCCGCCACTCGAGGCGTGAAGCGGAAGAGCTCGTTCGCTCTCTCGGTCTCCCCTCGGCCGAACAGCTCGAGGGCGGCGGCGCTCCGTCCGAGTTCGCCGGTGACACAGACGGCGTCGCCGGGGCGGGCGCCCGCACGGCGGACCGATCCAGTCTCGGGGACGCGGCCGATGGCGGTCGTCGCGGTCGTGAACTCGGTGTGTGAATCGAGGTCGCCGCCGACGTACTCCGCGCCGACCGCCTCGCAGACGTCGCTCGCGCCGCCGACGAACGCCCGGAGCTCCCCCTCCTCGAACTCGCTGTCGGCGTAGACCGCGACCGCCGCGACGGCCTCCGCTCCCATCGCGCCGATATCGGACAGCGAAGCGCCGACGGCCCGCCAGCCCGCGGTGTATCTGGTGGTCCCGTCGGGGAAGTCGGTCGTCTCGTGGAGCATGTCGGTCGTCACGACCAGCCCGTCGACGACCGCGGCGTCGTCGCCCGCGGGATCGAGTTCGCCCGCGAGCATCGCGAGTGCGGCGCGTTCGTCCATGGCGGGCGTTTCGGGCCGGAGGCGAAAAGCGGTGTGGAACCGCAGACGAGGCGACAACGACGTCCTTAAATGCCGCGACGGGAAAGAAAACCCCAATGGCTACGATGTACGACGTCCCGGCCGAGGACCTCATCGAGGCCCTCGCCGAGGACTTCGCGGACCGACTCGAGGAACCCGACTGGGCGCAGTTCGCAAAGACCGGCGCCGGCCGCGAGCTCCCCCCCGAACAGCCCGACTTCTGGGCGACCCGGGCGGCGAGCCTGCTCCGGAAGGTCGCCGACCGCGAGCCGATCGGCGTCGAACGGCTCTCGACGGAGTACGGCAACGCCAAACGCGGCTCGAACCGCTACCAGGTCGCGCCCGCCAAACGCGCCGACGGTTCCCGGAGCCTGATCCGGACGATCCTCCAGCAACTAGAGGAGGAGGGCTTGGTCGAGATCGGCGAGGGCGAGGGCCGGCGGGTCACCGCTGAGGGCCGCAGCCTCCTCGACGACACCGCGGGCGAGGTCCTGGAGGAACTCGACCGTCCGGAACTCGAGCGCTACGCGTAGGCCGGTCGCCGGTAGCCGTAATCATTTTCTCTCCGGCGGCGCAACCCCGACGTATGAGCGAGAACTCCGACGACGAACTCGAGCAACTCCGCGAGGAACGACTCGAAGAGCTCCAGGACCAAGCCGGCGGCGAGGGCGGCGAGGAGGCCGCAGCTCAGCGCGAGGCCGCCCAGCAGCAAGCCGAGGCCCAGAAGAAGGCCCTGTTGCGCCAGTATCTCTCCGACGACGCCAGAAAGCGGCTCAACACGGTCAAGATGAGCAAGCCCGACTTCGGCGAGAAGGTCGAACAGCAGGTCGTCGCCTTAGCCCAGAGCGGGCGGATCCAGGGCAAGATCGACGACGAGAAGATGCGCCAGATCCTGAACGAACTGAAACCCGAGGAGAAGAGCTTCGACATCCGCCGGCGGTAGGATGCGGCTGGGCCTGCTCTACAGCGGCGGCAAGGACTCGACGCTGGCGGCGTTGCTCCTCGCGGAGTTCTACGACGTCACGCTCGCGACCGCCCACTTCGGGGTGACCGACGACTGGAAACACGCGCGGGCGACCGCCCGCGAGCTCGACTTCCCCTTCGAGCGGATCGAACTCGACTGCGACGTCGCCCGCGAGGCCGCAGACCGGATCCGCGAGGACGGTTTCCCCAGACACGGCATCGAGCACGTCCACCGCCACGCCCTGGAAGCCGTGGCGCGGGAGGGGTTCGACGCCGTCGCTGACGGAACCCGCCGGGACGACCGCGTGCCGACGGTCTCGCGGGCCCAGGCCCAGAGCTTGGAGGACCGCCACGACGTCGACTACATCGCGCCGCTGTCGGGCTTCGGCCGGAGCGCCGTCGACGACCTCGTCGACGCCCAGCTGGACGTCACCGTCGGCCCGAGTGCGAAAATCACGCGTGCGGATTACGAGGCGGAGCTCCGGGCGCTGGTCGCCGACGACGGCGGAGCGATCGAGGAGTACTTCCCCGACCACGAACAGACCCACGTCACCGGCGTCCGGTAGCTACTCCTCGTCGGCGTCGCTCGTCGCCTCCCCCTCCTCGCTGCTTCCGTCCGCACTCTCGCTTTCGGCTTCAAGGTCGTCCTCTCCGAGCAGGTCGCTGACGTACTGGGCCTCCCACTCCCGGCGGGCCTCGATCTCGCGGCGACCCCGGCGGGTCACCGAGTAGACGTTCGTCCGGCGGTCCGCCTCCCCCTTTTCGAGAAGCCCCTTGTCGACCAGGGTGTCGAGGTTGGGGTAGAGCCGTCCGTGATGGATCTCCTTTTCGTAGTAGTCCTCGAGTTCGTCCTTGATCGCGAGCCCGTGGGGCTCGGTGAGTCCGGCGGCCACGTACAACAGGTCGCGCTGGAACCCGGTCAGGTCGTACATGGGACCATCTACGACAATGAGCACGTTAAAGATACTGGATCAACGCACTCGGAACGCCGATTTTCGCCCGTTCATATTCGAAATCGTAGATAGCTGAGTATCTGATTGATCGGGCGGGGATCGCGCGACCGTGGGGCGATGGCGTCGGGGACGAACCCGCCGAGGGGGCGAACGGAAGCCAGAAGTGACCCGTGACCGAACGGGCGGGCATGTACGACCGGATCAAGGGCTTTCGGGACGTCTACCCCGGCGAGATGGCCGCCCGCCGGGAGGCGATCGAGGTCCTGGAAGGGACGGCCGGACGTTACGGGTTCCGGGAGATCGCCACGCCCGCCCTCGAACGCGCCGAGCTATGGACCGACAAGAGCGGCGACGAGATCGTCGAGGAGCTGTACTCCTTCGAGGACCAGGGCGGCCGCCACGTCGCTTTGACCCCCGAGCTGACGCCGACGGTCGCCCGGATGGTCGTCGCCAAACAGCAGGAGCTCTCGAAGCCGATCAAGTGGTATTCGACCCGGCCGTTCTGGCGCTACGAGCAGGTTCAGCAGGGCCGCCAGCGCGAGTTCTACCAGACTAACGTCGACGTCTTCGGCTCCGCGGAACCCGCGGCCGACGCCGAGATCCTCGCCTGGGCGGCCGACGCCCTCACCGGGCTCGGCCTGACGGGCGAGGACTTCGAGTTCCGGGTCTCCCACCGCGACGTCCTGGGCGGAGTTCTCGAGGCCTACGAGGCGGACGTCGACGTCGAGGACGCGATCCGCGCGGTCGACAAGAGCGACGCGCTCGCGGAGGCCGAGTACCACGACCTGCTGGTCGAGGCCGGCCTCACCTACGACCAGGCCGCCGAGTTCGCCGACCTGATCGCGGGCGGCGATCTAGAGGAGGTCGCCGAGTTCGCCGACGCCGAGCGCGTCGATGCCGCGGTCGAGAACCTTCGGAACGTCCTCGCGGCGGCCGAGGACTTCGGCGCCCGCGAGTACTGTACGATCTCGCTCGAGACCGCTCGCGGCCTGGACTACTACACCGGTGTCGTCTTCGAGTGTTTCGATTCGGCGGGCGAGGTCTCCCGATCGATCTTCGGCGGCGGGCGCTACGACGACCTGATCGAGTCCTACGGCGGCCAGCCCACCCCCGCGGTCGGCGTCGCGCCCGGCCACGCGACGCTGTCCCTGCTCTGTCAGCGCGCGGGCGTCTGGCCCGAGGAGGCAGTCGAGACCGACTACTACGTCCTGCAGGTCGGGGATACCCGACCCACCGCCGCCCGGATCGCCCGCGAGCTGCGAGAGCGGGGCCACGTCGTCGAGGGCGACGTCGCCGGGCGCTCGTTCGGTGCCCAACTCGAGTACGCCGACTCGATCAACGCCGAGACGGTCGTCATCGTCGGCGAGCAGGACCTCGCCAACGACGAGGTCACGGTAAAGGAGATGGAATCGGGGGATCAGCTCCAGGTTCCCGTCGAGGGGTTCCCCGGCGACCACGAGCGCCCGACGCTCGCCGACCTCGAGTGAGGGCCCCGGATACTTCTTCGCGCCGGACGTAGGCCCCCCATGGCGACGATCGTCGACGTCCGGCTGCCCGTCGAGGGGTTTCCCCTCGGAATGGCGATCCCGGAGGATCCGGGGCTCGGAATCGAGCTCGAGCGGATCGTGCCGACCACCGAGGGGGTGCTCCCCTTCTTCTGGGTCCGGAACTGTTCGTCGTTCGAGCGCTTCGAGCGGGCGGTGCTCGCGACCCCCGCGGTCCGGGGCGTTGAGGTCGTCTCGCGGGTCGAGGGCGACCGGCTCTATCGGGCCCGGTGGGACGACCGGGTCGAGGGGATCGTCACGGGGTTGGTCGAGACGGGCGCGACGATCGTCGAGGCGGTCGGCGGCGAGGAGGGGTGGCGATTCGAGCTCCGGTTTCCCGAGCGCGAGCGGGTACGGGCGTTCCAGCGGTACTGCCGGGAGCGGAAGCTTCCGATCGAGGTGCGCCGGGTGTCGACAATCCGGGAGCGGGCCGCCGGCTCGGGCTACCAGCTCACCGACGCCCAGCTCGAGACGGTTCGTCTCGCCTACGATCGGGGCTACTTCGAGGAGCCCCGCGGCGTGACCCAGAGCGAGCTGGCGACGGCGTTCGGCGTCAGCCAGCGCGCGATCTCCCGGCGGCTCCGCCGGGGGCTCTCCCGGCTGGTCGCGAACACGATCGCGAAGTAGGGGTTCTACATAGACCCGCCAGAATCACTCCCGGGGCCGACGTCTCCATCGTTGATGACGACGATCCTCTGCCGGCTCCGGCCGGCCGGACGAGAGAGGGGACGCTGATGGGGGGAGCCGACGGGGTCCGTCGCGACGAGCGGCCGACCGTGAGCCACGAGATCGGCGAGGGTTCGGTGACCGTCGCCGTCGCCGAGGCGCTCGCTGCGGCCACCGGCCGCGACTCGACCGAACTCGACTCGCTGTACGACGCGGTCGATACGAGCGCGCTCGACGCCGTCTTCGCGACGCGGTCGGCGGGGACCACCCGCTCGGGGACGGTCTCGTTTCCGGTCGGCGAGTGGCGCGTGACCGTCGCGGCCCGCGAGGGCGACGGCCGCGTCGTCGTCTCCCCTCGCGGCGAGGGGAACGCCGCCCGCTAACCGAGGGCGAACGACGCGACCGTCTCGTAGACCGGTCCCTCGCGTTCGAGCCGGCTCTCGGTGAGCCTGACCGCCTCGACGCGGCTCTCCCCGACGGTGGGATCGCGCTCGCGGACGACCTCCTGGACCAGTTCCTTCCCGCCGGCGTGGTCCATCCGCGCGAGCGTGACGTGGGGGGTAAACTCGTGGGGTTCGGGTTCGAACCCCATCGCCGTCGTCCGATCCTCGATCGTCTCGTGGAGCCGCTGTAGCTCGTCGCCGCCCGCACTCACGCCGAGCCAGACGACGGTAATGTACTCCATCTCGGGGAAGACGCCGAGCCCCTCGAAGCGCGCATCGAAGGGGCCGATTTCGGATTCGTCGACGGCGGCCGCGAGTTCCGCCTCGAGTTCGGGCAGGCACGCTGCCTCGACGTCGCCGAGGAACTTCAGCGTGAGATGGGCCTGTTCGGGGTCGGTGAAGCTCAGCCCGGAGGCGTCCTCGAACTCCGCCTGGAGGTCCGCGACGGCGCTCGCGAGGCCGTCGGGCAGATCGACGCTGACGAACAGCCGCATGGAAGAGGAGTCGCCTCGAACGGTCTTGAACCTACGGCCGCCGGGGTCGCAGACCTTAACAGTCCGCCGACCCAAATCCGGGTAATGACCGACCGAACGGACGACAGAAACCCCTTCTCGGAGGACGACGTCGAGAGCAGCTACGAGGAGTTCGACCTCGATCCGCCGGAACTCGACGTCGACCCGACGAAGGTCGATCCCGTGGACTCGCGGGTCGTTACCGACCTGCTCGACCGCCGGAACGTCGGCAGCGAGGAGGTAGACGCGGGGGAACTGCTCGAGGTCGGCCTGAACTACATGCGGATCAACCGCTTCGAGCAGGCCACCGAGGCGTTCGAGCGTGCCGCGAACTTCGCCGACGACGACCTGCTCGAACAGGAGGCCTGGGTGAACAAGGGCGTCGCCCACGCCGAGTTAGAGGAGTTCGACGAGGCGATCGGCGCTCACCGGGAAGCGCTCTCGATCGACGACTCGAGCGAACACGCCGCGAGCGCCGAGACGAACCTCGCCTACGCCCTCTGGGAGTTCGGCGAGACCGCCCAGGCCCTAGAGCACGCAGAACGCGCCGTCGAGATCGACGAGCGGTTCCCCCAGGCGTGGTACAATCGTGCCTTCTTCCTCTCCGAGCGGGGGCTCTCCGAGGAGGCGCTTCACTGCATCGACAACGCGATCCGGCTAGGCAACCGCGACGCCCGCGTGCTCGAGACGAAAGCCCACATCCTGGAGGACTTGGGCGAGTACGACGAGGCCGAAGAAATCGCCGACGAGGCGAACGAACTCCGCGAGCGCGCCGAGGAACGGATGATGGACGAACGCGAGGAGGGCGACGACCGGCTGGTCGAGTGATGATCGTCAGCGAACGCGAGACCGAGAAGGGGCTCCTGGTCACGATCTGTGACGACGACGTGTTGGGAGAGACGTTCGACTCGGGGGAGATCTCGCTTACGGTCACCGAGGAGTTCTACGGCGGATCCACGGTAGACGAGGAGTCGGCCGCCGACTCGCTGGCGCGGGCCTCGATCGCGAACATCGTCGGCGAGGCCGCCGTCGCACTGGCCGTCGAGGAGGGGTTCATCGACGAGGCAAACGTCCTTGAGGTCGGCCGAACCCGTCACGCCCAGCTCCTCTGGATGTAGTCGGCGCGGTTCGGAGCGAACGAAGTGAGCGAGAACCGCGCTGTTGCGAACGGAGAGGAACGACCCGTGAGCGCACGGACCTCGGTCGCTCTCCGCCCACCGTTTCGGCCGGCGGGCACGATTCTATATCGCGCCATACGATTTACCGGCGCTCGGATGCCGTCGGCTTCCGGCCGCAGTCGCGATGGCGCTCGGCCGTCCGAAACGGCGGAAAACGGGCGACTGCGACGTCGGGACCAAACCCTTTAGGAGGCAAGTTGAATCCCGCTACCCTCCGAGGAGCGAATTCATGACGACGACCGAACTCCGGCTGTCCGGCGACGGAATCGCCTGTGGCGGGGCGTTCGAGCAGTGGCCAGACCTCGAGTGCGAGCTGGAGCCCGTCGTCGCTGGCGGCATCGGGCTTCTGGTTACGGCTGGCGACCGTAGCACAATCGAGGCGGCCCTCGGCGCGGACCCGACCGTCCCGGACCTCGAGTGGATCGCGGCGGGCGAGGGGTGGGCGCTCTACGAGGTCGGGTTCGCGGGCGCGTTCGCGACGCTGTTCGAGGCCGTCGCCGACCGCCGGGGGACGGTCCTCGAGGCCGCGGGCAGGAGCGGCGCCTGGACCGTCAGTCTCCGGCTCCTCCGCCGGGAGGACGCCCGCGAGATCTACGCGGGGCTGGTGGAGGCCGGCATCGAGGTCGAGGTCCTCCGGCTCTCGGAGCCGACCGCGGCGGGCGTGCCCTCGGGGTTGACCGCCGAGCAGTACGAGGCCCTCGCCGCCGGGATCGAGGGCGGATACTTCGAGATCCCTCGCCGGGTCTCGCTCGCGGAGCTCGCCGACGAACTCGGGATCTCCCACCAGGCGCTCTCCGAGCGGTTCCGGCGGGCCTACCGCACGCTGGTCAGCTCCGAGCTCGGGGACGGCGCCGCGGCCACGATGGCCTGATTCGGCCGATTCAGCATCCGTGCGGGCGCTTGCGGCGGGGTTCGACGGAGACGCGTCTCTCCGCCGAGAACGGGGTGATAAACTTCATATCGCGATATCTAATTCGAGGTCGCTCGCCGATCGTGTCCGTATCGGAGGCTCACGCGACCGGATCGATCGGTCCTCACTCGCCACGAAAACGGTCCAGCAGGCTCGAACGCCCGGGATCGTCGTCCTCGTCCTCGTTTCCGCCGAGCGGATGGCGGAGCCAGCCGCCGATCCGGCGGAGGAGATAGGAGGGAAAGAACATCGCGACGAACCCGAGGCCCACCATCGCCCCGCCGAGGGCGAACTGGCCGCTCCGGGCGAACTCGACGCCGACGATGAACATCGGACCGGCGATCGAGAGCCCGGCGGCGATCTCGATCATCCCGAGGAGTCCGGGGCCTCTCATCGCCGGAGGGAGGGCACCGGCCGGTTTAGATCGTCCGGTTTCGTCGGCACGAGCGCTACGTTTACGCCGTTCGGCCGCGTCCATCGAGAGAACGAATGGGGGTGGACGCAGACGAACGCGACCGCCGGAAGGCCGTCGCGGGGATCGCGATGGGGGCGCTCGAGGGCGACGGCCGTCGGCTGGCGGTCGACGCGGTCGCGGCCGTCGGCGACGTGTTGGCGGCGCCTGCGGCGCTGTTCGAGCGCGGTCCGGACGGGCCCGAACGCCTCGCGGGGGAGTTCGACGACTCTTCGCTTGCCGAGCGGGCGCTGACCGGCGAGGGAAGGGTCGTCGCGAGCGAGGCCGGGGTCGGCGCGGTCGTCGGTCCCGCTGGCGACCCCCGGGGCGTCCTCTGTGTCGGGAGTCGGGAGCTCTCGGAGGCGGATATCGGCTTCCTTGAGGACGTCGTGACGGTTCTGGAGCGGGCCTGGGCCGGCGGGAAGTTCCGGCAGTTCGCCGAACGGCTGGAGGAGGTCGTCTGGATGAGCTCCGTCGAAATCGACGAGATACACTACGTCAACCCGGCCTACGAGGAGGTCTGGGGGCGTAGCCGCGAGAGCCTCTACGAGGAACCGATGTCGTTTCTGGAGGGGATCCATTCGGAGGACCGCGACCGGATCCGGGAGACCATCCCCCAGCGCGCCCGCGACGAGTACGAGGAGGTCTACCGGGTCGTCCGTCCCGACGACTCGATCCGGTGGGTCAGGGATCGGGCGTACCCGATCCGCGAGGGCGGGGAGGTCCGCCGGGTCGTCGGCATCGCGGAGGACGTCACGGAGCGCCGCGAGCGCCGGCGCCGTCTCGAGCGGGCCAACCGACTCAACCGGCTCTGCCAGGAGATCACCCACCTCGTGATCACGACGCCGGACCGCCAGACCCTCGAGCAGCGGGTCTGTGACCGGCTCGCGGAGCCCTACCGGTTCGTCTGGATCGGCGGACTCGCGCCCGGCGGGACGCGGGTGATCTCGCGGGTCTGGGCGGGCGTCGAGGAGGGATATCTGGATGCGGTCCGGATCACGGCCGACGAGGCCGAGACCGCCGCCGGCCCGACGGGGCGGGCGGTCGAAACTCAGGAAGTCCAGGTCGTCACCGACATCACCACCGATCCGGACTTCGAGCCCTGGCGCGAGGCGGCCGTCGCGCGGGGCTACCGGGCCAGCATCGCGGTGCCCATCGCCCACGACGGCCTGCTCTACGGGCTCCTCAACGTCTATGCGGCCTGCCCGGACGCCTTCTCCGGCGACGAGACCCGGGTCCTCTCGCGGCTGGGCGAAGTCATCGGCCACGCGATCGCGGCCATCGAGCGCAAGGCCGCGCTCGCGGGCGACACCGTCGTCGAACTCGAGTTCCGCGCCGAGGGCTTTCCCGAGGCGCTCGTCGCCTGCTCGCGGGAGTCGGGGGGGATCCTGCGGTTCGAGCACCTCTCCCGGCACGACGACCGCCTGATCGCCTACGGGACCGCGACCGGAGTCCCCGAGGAGCGCCTGTGTGGGGCCGTCGAGCGCGAGGAAGACCTCGTCTCCGTTCGGGTCATAGAGCGCGAGGAGGGGAGCTACGGGTTCGAACTCGAGGCCGACGGAGCGGTCCCGCTCGTCGAGACGCTGGCGGGCTACGGCGGCCGCCTGTCCTCGGCGACGATCGCCGACGGCGACTGCCGGTTCGTCGTCGAACTCCCCGAGGGGGCCGACACCCGCCGACTCATCGACGCCCTCGAGTCGGGCTACGAGACGAGCTACGTCGCGAAACGGACGACGAGCCGGGAGGCGCCCGCGTTTCCGGGCACCGCCCTCCTCGATCGCCGGCTCACCGAGCGACAGCGCGAAGTGCTGGAGACGGCAACGTACGCGGGCTACTTCGAGTGGCCGCGGGCGACGACCGGCGAGGAGGTCGCCGAACGCCTGAGGATCGCCCCCGCGACGTTCGCCCAGCACCTCCGGGCGGCGGAACGAAAGCTGTTCGAGGCGACGTTCGATCGGGAGTAAAGAAGGGAGTTACATCGGCGTCGCGGCCGTCGACCCGGCGGTCCGTCCGCCGTAGGCGACCAGCAGCATCGAGATCCCGGTCGCGAGCAGGCTCGCGCCGACGAAGACGCCGAGCACCCAGCCCGCGTCCGCGGGGAAGCCGGCCCACAGCGCCAGCCCGAGGATCAGCGAGAGCGCGCCGCTTGCGGCGATCCAGCCCCGACCCGCTCCGGCCATCCGGGCGGCGACGACCAGTTCGGCGACGCCGTCGACCACCAGGTACGCGATCAACAACAGCGTCAGCGACGCGACCCCCACGACCGGGTTCGCGAGGACGAGCAGCCCCGCAATCAGGGAGACGGCCGAGAGCGCGACCTGCCAGAGCCGCCCCCGCCAGCTTCCGGCGGTAACCGCGTGGGCCGCGTTGACGACCCCACTGACGACCAGGAGCGCGCCGATCGCGTAGGCGATCGAGATCCCGGCGAGAAAGGGCGCGATGATCGCCAGGACGCCGATCGCCCCGAGGACGATCCCCGCGATCGCGAGCGGGCGCCGGGCGGGCATCGATTCGGTTCGTTCCTCCGATACGTACTGCTCGTCGGTGTATTCTGCCATGGGTGTCACCGGCTACCAGTACGCCGGCGACGACGATAATACCGATACACGATTTGACAGTAACTCCGGGCGGGCGACCGGTCCGCGTTCCGAACTCACTGCTCCTCGACGTGGCGGACCTCACAGGCCACGCCCCGCGTGCTCCCTTCCATCTCCCGGCCGAACATCTCCGCGCGCCCGACCGCGAACGCCCGCGGTCCCTCGATGACGACCTCGTCGCCGACGCGGATTCCCTCGTCGGCGCTGACGACTCCCGGCGCGAGCACGCTTCCGTGGGGCGTAAACGAGTCGATCTCGACGCGTTTGGTCGGGACCGAACTCTCGACCCACCGCCGGGCGCCCTCCAGGGTAAACGAGAGGGTGCCGTAGCGGGGCACCATCGTCGCGAGTTGCGTGTCGTCGCCGTCGCGGACCTGCAGTTTCGGATAGCGTCCCGTGGTCCGGAGGTCGGGAAAGAGGTCGTCGCCCGCGCCGTCCCCGAGGAGGTAGTCGGCGATCGCACGGACGGTGTTGTGCTCGCGCTCGCGTTTCGAGTACTTCAGTTCGCCCGCGAGGGCCTCGGCGAGGTTCTCCAACGAACTCTCGTCCGTGGGGTGGGCGCCCTCCGGGACGGTGTACGTGACGTCGAGGGCGAGATCGCTCTCGACGCGCTCGACGATCTCCCGATATCCCTCGGTCGGCACGTGGGCGACGATTTCGGGATACTCGTTTCGCTCGAGATAGCGCCGGAGCACGCGGGCGACGAACGCCGTCTCCTCTTCGGTCCACCGGCCCGTCACGACCGTGTCGTACTGTTGGGCGGGGTAGGTCGTCTCGAGTTCCTGGGGAACCACACCCATGGGCGAGGTCATCGAGACGAGGTGGGCCCGCCAACCGATCGCGTCGTGAAAGCGGCCGTGGCTCTTGGACTCGCTGTAGGGTTTCCGGGCCGAACAGGGGACGAGCACGAGCGGATTCTCGAACCGATTGCGATAGCGCGTCGTCACCCGGTCGGCGTACCGGCGGATCTCTGGTCGCCGGATGGTGTCGCCCGTCGCGGCGGTCATCTCGGCCTCCCGGAGGATCGGCGCGCGCTCCTCGATATACCCCCACCGGTCGTCGAGCTCTCTCATGGTCGCCGTGAGCCACTGGTCGTGGCGGGCCTGGCCCTCGACGTAGTCCCGGAGCCGTCCCTCGCGGATCCGCTGGCGGACGACGGCCAGTTCCGCACGGAGGGCGTTCTCGTTGTGTTCGGCGCAGTCGGCGCGGGTGAACTCCTCGACGGGCGTCCGGCAGGCTGGACACGCACACGGCAGTTCCTCGAGATCGGACAGTCGGCGGTCGCCCTCGGTCGTGAGGTATCGGCCTCGAGTGCCCTCGGCGGTCGCGCGGGCGGCGTCCACCGCGTCCACGCCGGCGTAGACGAGCGTCGCGACGTTTCTGGGCGTGGCGACTCCCGAGAGGACCAGGAGGGTGTCGGGCTGGAGCGCCTCCCGGACGGAGACGATCCCGGAGACGAAGGAGGCGCCGTGGCCGACGATCGACTGGCCATCCGAGAGGAGGTAGGCGTCGACCGCGTGGGCCTCCGGCGACGCACTCGAGATCACCGCGGCGCTGGGATACTCGACGTCGGGATACTCGACGGAAAACGACTCGCGGACCTCCTCGGGGGTCCCGCCGGGGAGTCCGCGGTGGGGGAGCACCGTCAGCTCCCCCTCGCTGCCCTCGGGTACCTCGCGTTCGTCGGCCCACAGCGAGCCGGCGTCGGCGAGGCGGTCGCCGACGGTAGCGGGGGTCGCAAGCGGGGGATCGAGGCGGAGTTCGCCGAGGCGGGCGGGCCCGTCCCGGGCGTGGACCTCGAAGTAGTCGGTCATACCTCTATGGACGCGAGCGGGCGAAAGAGGCTGTCGGTCTCCGTTACTTCGTGTCGATCGTCTCGACCCGATCGGGCAGCGCCGCGAGGATGCCGGGGGGCCACCCCTCGTGGGCGACCGCTAGCTCGCTGTCGGGGTTCGCCTCGGCGAGCCGGGCGACCCCCCGGAGGGCCGCGACGCGAATCGCCCGGTCGGGCCGTTCGGGCGGGTCGGTATTCAGGGGATAGCTCTGGACCAGCGCGGGCGGGACCGGGCCGAACGGCGGGCGGAGCGTCCAGACCTCGTCGTACTCCCCGCCGGAGACGTCGCCCTCAGCGAGCAGCAGGGAGTCCGGTACGGAAAGGCGTTCGAGCCGGCGGTGGTGCCGCAGGACTTCGGGCCGGGCGGCGCTCTCCGCGGAGACGTAGAAGAAGGTCCCTTTCGAGACTGGGTCCGACCGTTCGTACTGGTCGGCGTGCTCCAGAAGTGCGCGGTAGCCCGAGAGCATCGCCGGGTGCGAGCGCGCGCGGGCCTCGACGAGTTCCAAGAGATTCCCCTCCCGGATCGCCTCCCTGATCCGGCGGATCTCGGCGAAGCTCACGTGAAGATTGTGGGCGGCGAGTGCCTTCTCGCGGGGCTTGTCCGGGAGCGCGCGGAGTTCGTCGGGGGTGTGTTCGAGACAGACCGGACACGAACAGGGGAGGTAGTCGATGTCCGCCAGGTGGCGGGTGCCCCGGACGGTGAGGTAGCGGTCGTCGCGGGCGTAGATGGCGTAGGCCGCCGAATCGAAGAGATCACAGCCCGCGGCCGCGGCGAGGGCGAACATCATCGGATGGCCGGCGCCGAAGAGGTGGACCGGCGCGTCGGCTCCGAGGCCCCGTTTGGCGGCCGCGACGACGTCGACCGTCTCGGCGTAGCGGTAGTCGTTGAGGAGGGGGACGACCGCGCCGATCGGGAAGACGTCGAGGTCAGTGCCGTCGGCGTGGCGAGCGGCGTCCTCCCGGAGGTCGAGGTGAGTCGAGCCCTGAACCGGCGCGCTCACGAGGGTGTCGCCGACGTCAACCCCTTCTGCGACCGTGAGGCGTTCCTGGGTGGTCTCGAGGTCCGCCGCGGCACGTTCGCGGGGGGCGTCGGGCGGCGTCGGGAGATCGACGGGGGTCGCGATGTCCGAACCGATCCCGGCCTGGAAGGAGAGGATCTCCTCGGTGGTCACGGAGATCTCGCCGTACTCGGCCAGCTGGAACGAGCCGGAGTCGGTCATGATCGCACCCGGAAAGTCGAGCATTCCGTGCAGGCCCTCCGAAAGCGCCTGCTCGCGGAGGTCCGGAGTGTCGTGGATGATGTAGGCGTTCGTGATGAGGGCCTCGGCGCCGAACTCCTCGGCGAGCCGACGCGGTGCGATCGTGTCGATGTTGGGGTTGATGACCGGCAGCAGGGCGGGGGTCTCGACGGTGACCCCTGCACGCGGCACGCGGAGTTCGCCGATCCGCCCGCCGGCGTCGGTCTCTCGGAGTTCGAAACGATCGCGCATCTGGTGGCCGTTCGCCCGCGGGGCGGTAAACCGTTCCGTTCTTTCATCCGGGCCGCCCTCGATCACTCCGGGAGAACCGCAGACGGATCGCGGTTCCCCGGCGGACGGGTACGGCGGCCCGGATCACTCCCCGAACAGCCGGTAGTACGTCACCGCGAGTATCGCTCGCCCGTCCCGGAGGTCGCCCGATTCGATCTCCGAGAGCAGGTCCTCGAGGGACGTCTCGGCGACGCGGATGGTTTCGTCGTCGTCCAACTGCTGGGCGGCGGTCGGCCGACAGCCGGAGGCGACGAAGAAGTGGATCACGCTGTCCGCGATGCCGTTTGCAGGCTCGGCGGTGAGCAGGTGCTCGAGGTCCTCGGCCTCGTGGCCGGTCTCCTCGCGGAGTTCCCGGCGGGCCGCGGCCTCGAGGGAGTCGTCGTCGGGTTCGGTGCTGCCGACGGGGAGGCCCCGGTTGACCCGGGAGACGGCCTGGCGCCACTCCTCGATGCAGACGACCCGGTCGTCGGGCGTAAGGGGGAGGATACAGACGCTTTCGGGCTCCGAAAGGTAGTCGAACTCGGTCTCGGTCCCGTCGGGGAGGGCCACCCGCTCGTTGCGGATCTCGAAGCCGTCACAGCTATAGGCGGTCCGCCGTGCGACTGTCTCCCACGCCAGTTCGGAGTCCATGGGCGGAGGTCGGGCGGCCGCCACAAAAAGGCGAGCTACCGTCGCTACGCGGTTCCTGATTCGGTGTACCAGCCGTGTAACGAAGGTCGGGGCGGACGACTCCCCGTTTTCGAGACCATGGACGAACTCACCGGCTTCCAGCGCGACCTGCTGTACGTCATCGCGGGCACGGACGAGCCGTCCGGTCGGGAGATCATGGCGGACATCGACGACTACGTCGAGGAGGTCACCCACGGCCGGCTCTATCCGAACCTCGATGCCTTGGTCGAGTGCGGCCTCGTCGAAAAGGGCGAACGCGACCGACGGACGAACTACTACGCGCTCACCGACCGGGGCGAACGCGCCTTGGAGGAACGCCGGGAATGGACCGAACGCTATGTCGAGGTCTGAAGCGGACTGACCCCCTGTTTCCCGGTGTGATCGCCTCGCCGTTGGCCGGTTCCGGAAACGGCGTACAGCGGTCCGTCCGAGTTGCTATCGGGCATCGTCCAGATCGACGAACGCCTCGAGGTCGGCGGTGAGCCAGGCCGTTCGCGTCGCCCTCTCCTTCGGCGAGAGCGTACGTCGATCGGGCCGGTGCTCGTAGCGGACGACGACGGCCTCGAGAGGGACCGTCGTCGTTCGGTCCCTCGCGCCGGGGCGACCGTCGGAGCCGTCCGTGGTCCCGTTCATGCGTGTTCTCCGGTTCGGGGAGGGTCACCCGGAGATAAAACCGCTGCTAGTTCCTCTATAGAGGGCTCCGGATCGTTCTCGTCGGACGGGGTTCGCACTCGAGCGCTCTTCGGTAGAAGCGGAGTTCGCCCCGGCCGGGGCGCTCAGCAGCCGCAGTCGTCGTCCGTCTCGTTGCCGTACTCGGAGTCGTTGTCGTCGCCGAAGCCATCCGTCTCGTTGTCGTCGTCAGTGTCGTTGAGACCGTCGTCGCTTTCGTTGTCGTCGCCGAAGCCGTTCGTCTCGTTGTCGTCGTCGCCGAACCCGTCGTCATCGTCGGTGTCGTTGAGATCGTCGTCAGTGTCGTCGAGGTCCGTCTCGTTGTCGTCGGGGTCGTTGAGGCCGTCGTCGGTTTCGTTCTCACCCATCTCCTCGTCGGTGTCGTTGGGATCGTCCTCTACGGACTCCTCTCCGTCGTCGGCTGGCATCTCGCCGGCCGGTTCCCCGTTCGGCCCATCGACCGCGAGCCTGACCGCGAACGGGGGCTCGGCGCCGAGGTAGCCCGTCGCGAACGCGGTGTAGGCCGTTCCCGTCTCGAGGGTGACCTCGACGCTCGCAACGGCATCGTCGGCTCCCGCGTCGTCGGCCCCGTCGGTCTCGTTGGTGTCGGTCTCGTTGCCGACCGTTTCGTTGCTGTCCGTCTCGTTCCACCCGGTCTCGTTGGCGTCGTCGGTCTCCGTCGTCATCCCCGCCGACTCCCCATCGCCAGCGGCCGGGCGGACGTCCAGAGAGTACGTCGCCGCCGGGAGCGCGACGTAGTTCGTCATCTCGCCGAAGGCGACGTTCTCGAACAGCGCCAGGGGGCTGTCGCTGCCGACGACGTCGACCGCAGGGGCGTCCGGCGAGGCGTGGACCAGCCGGATCAGCGCCGAGCCGGCGTCAGTCAGGACCATCGCCCGGAACGTGCCGGCTCCGAGTTCGCCGACCGCAGCGATCGTATAGAACGCCCGGCTGACGGGGACCTCCTCGTCGAAGACGACGGTTTCGGGGTCACCAGCGGCCGTAATCTTCACCTGGTAGCTGCCGGGTGCGATCTCGAGGTACGGGGAGATGGTGTCGTAGGCGACGTCCGCGAGCACCTGCTCGTCGTCGACGTAGACGTCGACGTTCGGCGCGTCCGGCGAGAAGTGTGCGACCCGGACCGCCGCGGTCGGGGCCGACTCTTCGCCGGCGTCGTCCGTTCCGTTCGTGTCGTCGGTCTCGTTGGCGTCGTCGCGCTCGTCGTCCGCGTGGTCGCCGATCCCGAGGACGGGACCGGCCGCCGCCAGAGCGCCGATACCACCGATCGCCGCGAGCGTGGATCGTCGTGTCGTCGTCATGGTTGCGGGTGAAGCGGGGACGGGACGGGGGAAATACGGTGCAGTCGGTTTCGCCGATCGTCGCGGCGTTTCCCCGATGAAACGGGCGTAGGATCGGCCTGCACGCGCGAAACCGGAGCCTACACCGCGCTACTCGAGTCCGACGGTCCAGTTCGCGACCAACAGCAGGCAGACGACGCCCAGGAGCGCGGTCGGGAAGCCGAAGGCGACGGCCCAGCCGAAGGCGTCGGCCAGCGAGCCGACGACGACCGACCCCGAGGCGGCGACGATCATGTAGGCCGTCCGGATCAGCCCGAAGCCCGCCCCCTGCTCGTCGGCCGAGAGGAGGTCCATGAACCGGGGGAAGACGGCGGCG
The DNA here is from genome assembly GCF_020177375.1 of Saliphagus infecundisoli. Lineage (GTDB taxonomy): Archaea > Halobacteriota > Halobacteria > Halobacteriales > Natrialbaceae > Saliphagus > Saliphagus infecundisoli. The sequence continues at coordinate 461,482 of NZ_JAIWHV010000002.1, forward strand.
GCCCACCCCATCCCCACCGCGAGCGAGAGGAGGCCGGCGACGATGGTCCAGAGGCCGGGCGCGAGGACGAGCGCGCCCAGCCCGGCGATTCCGGCGACCATACAGCCCGCGGTCGTCGCGTCCCGTCCGACGCGGTCGGCCAGCATGCCCACACCGATCTGCAACACCCCCTGGGCGAGGAAGTAGACGGCGAACAGCGTCCCAGCGAACGTCGCCGAGTAGTCGTGGTAGGCGACGAAGAAGGTCGGGAGAAAGGAGGCGAGCGCCTGCCAGGTGAAGTCACAGATGACCGCGATGATCCCCGTGAAGACGATCGAGCGCCGGGTGAGCAGCTCCCGGATCGTCCCCGGCTCGAGCCGGGCGCGCATCGGCTCGTCGGGCCGGCGGGGCTCGGTCGGGCGCACCCGCCAGGCGAAGAGCGCGAAGACCGGGACGGCGACGAGCCCCGCGAGCCCGACGGCGACCCGCCAGCCGGCGGCGACGGCGACCCAGGCGACGACGACCGGGGTCACGACCCCCGCGAGCGGCGCCCCGCCGTTGTGGATCCCGATCGCGGTCCCGATCCCGTCGTATGTCCGGGTCAGCAAGGAGGTCGCGACGCTGTAGTGCAGTCCCGCGAGCCCGCCCAGCAGTATCGTCCCGACCACGAACGTGGGCAGGCCCGGCGAGAGCGCGATCACGACGGCCGCGATCCCCGTTCCGCCGATCGAGGCGAGGATGACGGGGCGCTCGCCGATCCGGTCGGCAAGCACGCCGCTGGGAAACTGCGCGAGCGCGTAGGCGACCCACATTCCGGACAGCGCCGCACCCAGGACCCCGTTCGAGACCGAGAAGTCGGCGGCGATCTCGGGAACGACCGGGCTGATCGCCAGCCGGCCGGCCATCGTCACGAACAGCGCGGCCGTACACAGCGCGAGAACGGTCTCCCGGTAGCGCCAGCGCACGCTCTCGCTCGACGCCCGACGGCCCTCGCCCTTCGGAAGCCGGCCGCTCTTTCCGGAATCGCTCAAACCGAGGGAGGGAATACCACTCGACCCACTCCGGATCCCGAAGACATACCCCGTTCGAGGGCCGATTTCCGAGCGATGAGTCGACTATCGAAATCGCTCGAGCGACGCGCGAACGAGTTCCGATCGGGCTCGGAGCCCGATCCCGAAGTCGAACCGGAACCACGAGAGGACGCCGCCGAAGGGGCCGTCGAGACGGCGCCGCTGTTCCGCCTCGGCCGGCTCCTGTTCGGGGGCGTCCTCGCGTACAACGCCATCGACAACCTCCGCAATCTGGAGGGTCGGATCGCCTATGCCGAGGCGAAAGGCGCGCCCCGTCCCGATATCTCGGTCCCCGCGATCAGCGGCGGACTCCTCGCCGGTAGCGTCGGGATCGCCCTCTGGCGGCTCCCGTCCGCTGCTGCCGCCGGCGTCGTCGGCTTCCTTGCCGGCGTCACCCCCGTGATGCACGACTTCTGGAACGAGGAGGACGAAGAGGGCTACCAGCAGGAGCTGATCCAGTTCCTGAAGAACACGGCGTTGCTGGGCGCGGCGCTCGCGCTGCTCGGCCTCGGCCGGAAATCGGACTGACGCTCACGTTCGCGTTCGACCGGTTTTTCGTGGTTTCGTCCCGACAGCGACGCCTGCGGTCGATGGAATAGCTTGCTCAGTTGAGGCTGTAGGACAAGCACGGCACCCGCGAACGAACGGAGTGAGCGAGCGGGCCGACGACCGACCCAACGGGGAGGGAAGAGTGCTTTTGATCAACCTTTTGCCGAGCGACCGAGCACCGCGAGGGAGCGCAGCGCAAAAGGTTGGCCCCTGAAGTGAGCCAATGTATTTCTTTAGTATGGTCGCTTTGTGATTGGATCTCGTGCTTAGTACGGAAACTCGGATAACAAGTTCGTTGAAGTCATCGTTGTTCCCATAGGTGGATTGACTTGGATATCCCTATTTCGACAAGATACGATATTCAACTGGGGCGGTAGCGCGGAGTCCCCGTCCTCAAGGTGCGACCGACGGGAGCGAGTAGGGCGGGGAGGAGCGCGTTCGTATAGCTGGGCACATACACCGAAAACGCAAGACTTAGGCCGCCATAATCCGTGTTACCACATAGCCACCGACGGGCTACAGACAGCCCCGCAAGGGGTGCCCGGCCACGTTTCGGTGCGGCCAAGGACGGGTTATCTCGGCGGTGGCGGGCACCGGTCACCGTGCCCAGCGGACCGGACTCGTCCGGTCCGTGAAGGACGGACCAACGACGGTGAACGTGATGCCACGAGCCTCTCCGTTCCCCGCTTTGGGGATAGAACCCGAGGTCACGTCCAATTACATTGCCGCTGCCGGCCGACCGCACCGGCACACAAGGGCGAAGGACGCCACAAAGCCTCCAACGTCCGCCATGCAAGCCCCACCCTCAGCGAGCGTCCGAAGGACGCGAGTAGGGTGGGGTCGGTGACTATCCTCGCTTTCACTCAGTCCACTTCCGGTTTGGTTTCCAGCCGGATACTTCACCTGCCGATATGATGTGTGCGGTCATGTACAGAAGAGTAGCCAGGAGTCCGCCGGTTCCAATGCCATGAAGGAGGGAGTTCGGGACTGCCTCTATCCGGTATGTGATCGCGACTCCGATAGCAAACAGAATAATGGCAGTTGCTCGCCCAGCAGCGCCGATCTCTCTGAACCACTGTCCGATTCGGGTGCCTAACGCCGTCGTGGATGCCGGGCCGAGCGCGACGGCAAACGTAAGAAATCCGATACCTACCCCAGGGATCGACATCGTCGACGGGGAGAGAAGATTTAGGGTAGTTGTAATAGCGATGAGAAGGCCGATAATGACCTCCGTCCACGTCGGCGGCCTCTCCGGGATCCCGGACAGCACCCAGCCCGTCCAGTTCATGTTCTACTATTTGAATTATCTTTGGAAAAGTGTTTGGAAACTCACGCTATCTGGCTTCTCACCGCCGCTCACAACGGGCGAGAAGCCGATTGATGGATCCGTACCTGTACGAGGGAGAACTCGACTGGTGCCACGGCGTGAGTGGACTCCGATCGACGAGCGCTCAGTGCCCCGTATCGTGGGGATTGAGCGCGGTCCCGTAGTTCTCGGCGTGGTCGGTGTAGTCGATGAACCGCGGCGCGTCGGGGTCGAACGGCCGCTGCAGGCTCTCGAAGGCCTTCTTCTTGTCCCAGCTCTGGAGGCCGCCGATCGCGCCGCGGTCCTCCAGGTCGTGGTAGTCCAGGTTCGGCTCGGTGAGCTCCCAGGCGTTCATTCCTTGCTCGGTTCGGACGATCACGCTCGAGTACTCGTCCGAGGAGCCGACGGAGCCAACGGTGATGTCGGCGGCGTAGCCCGTGAAGTCCGCACACTCGTCACAGCCCTTGAGGGCGGCGTCGTGGAAGTTCTCGATGTCCTCCTCTACGATCATCTCGCCGTCGTGGCCGTAGACCATCATCTTCCCGTGGAGGACGTCCATCTTGCCGATCTCGTCGGGAGAGATGCCGCGTTGCTCCTCTAACATCTCGCCCATCAGGCTGTGGTAGTTGAAGTTCTTCGTACACATCAGCGCGATCGTATAATCGACGGCACGAACGCCCTCGTTCTGTTTCTGGTAGTCCCACTCGAAGTCCTGGAGCGCGCGGATCCCCTCGATCTCACAGGGGGTGCCCACGAGCGCGAGGCTCATCTCGTCCCAGGACTTGTCGGGGAGCTTGTGCTCCCACTTCGAGAGGTCGAGGTTGCCAAGCGCCATCGTCTGGTTGTAGATGGTGCCGGCGTTCTCGATCAGGTCCTCGTGGCTCGTCGCGAGGTAGCTCTCGGCCTTCCAGGCCTCCTCGTCGCTCTCGGTCGCGATCAGGGCGCCGTCGATCTCGCCCTTCTCGAGCAGCGTCGAGAGCACGCCGGTGACGACGCCGCCGTCCTGAGCCCCGTCGGTCCAGTCGTCCTCGACCTTCGCTGAGAACTCCGTGATCGGATCGCCCGCGCCCTTGACGTTGTCGTCGCCGCCGGTGATCTTCCACTGGCGCTCGTACCGGAGTCCGCCACGGGGACAGAAGTCCCAACAGAGCGAACAGCCGGTACACATTTTCACTAACTCGGGCAGGTCGTCGTCGCCGATCCCGATCGAGTCGGAGGGACAGGCTGCGACGCAGGTCCCACACTGGATACACCGGCCCTCGTCGATGACGGCCTCGTCGAGTTCCATGAACCAGGTCTTCTCGTCGGGCGTCTCGATGTCGTTCATCTGCGACCGGATCGAGTAGTCGGGGGTGTCGAGGGAGACGCCCTCGGGAACGCCGATGCGGGGCGTCGGGTCCGTCCCCTCGATGTCCTGACTCGTCCCCTCGGCGGCGGGTTCGGTGAATTTGAGGTCACCCAGCGAGCCGTTCTCGTCGACGTTGGCGACGCCGCCGCCGTCCGTGACGGGCTGCTTCTGCTCGGTTTGGGCTCCACAGGTGCAGGTCTGGGGCGAGCAGCTCTCGCTCTCGTCGTCAGCGTGATCGTGTCCGTGATCGTGGCCACCGTGACCGCCCTGCTGGGCGTCGAACGCCTTCGACGGCGCGTCGGCGCCCTGGTGGTCGTGGCTGCGCGCACTCTGGGTCGGCGGTACGCTCACGTTCTCGTCGTCCTCTCCGACGTCAGGAACGCCGGGGAACGCTCGCTCTTCCGAGGACTCGCTGCGCTCGTCCTCGCGGCTCGCGGCTCCGCCGCTCGCTTCCTTCGAGGGCTCACTGCGTTCGCCCTCGCTATCAGTCCCCATGGGCAACACCTCGCGTAACGGGGGCGTCTGCCTGGCGCATCACGTCCCGGAGCCGGTCGTTGTCCACTCGCCGACACCACTCGTAGAAGCGTTCGCCCTCGGTCCGCTCGTCGGCATACGCCTCGAAGAGCTGCTCGATTGCCGGGATGACGGCACCGGCGGGGACGGCGGTCTCGACCCAGTCGAGGAACTCGTTGTCCGCGCCGAGCGCGCCGCCCAGCCCGAAGTCCATTCCCTCGACGATGTTGTCGCCCTCGGCATTGGGGCTGTGTTCGTCTTCCAGCTTGACCGTCTCCCCTCGGAAGCCGATGTCGGCGATCTGTGGCTGGGCACAGGAGGCCGAACAGCCCGACATGTGGGTCCGGACGACGTCGATCTCGTCGGGGACGTCGATGCGCTCGTCGAGTTCGCGGGCCCAGCGCTTGGTCCGCTTTTTGGTCTCGATGATCGCGTAGTTACAGAACTCGTTGCCCGTACAGCCGACGGCACCTCTCGAAAACGGGCCGGGGTCGGGCTGGTACTCCCGGGCGAACGGCTCCGCCAGGAGGTCCTCGACGTTCTCCTCGGGGATGTGCGTGATGAGGAAGTTCTGATCCGTCGCGAGCCGGACCGATGCCTCGTCGGTGCCGTACTTCTTTGCGGCGCGGGCGGCCTCGGCGAACTCGTCGCCGCCCATCCGGCCGGCGATCACGTTGAAGCCGACGTACTGCAGCCCCTCCTCTTTCTGGTCGTGGACGCCGACGTGGTCGCCCCGGTAGCCCGTCGTCAGCCCCTCGCCCGCGGTCGGGAGATCGACGGTACAGCGGTCGCGGACGGCCTCCTCGAACTTCTCGGGGCCGACCTGCTCGACGAGGTAGCGCATTCGACAGACGCCGCGGTTGTGCCGGTCGCCGAGTTCCTTGAACGTCTGGGCGACCGCACGACAGAACTCCACCGTGTCCTCGGGTGGGATGAAGACGTCGACGTTCGAGGCCATTCGTGGACCGTCGGACAGCCCGCCGCCGAGGCGGGCGTGGAAGCCGTAGTACTGCTGGCCGTCGATCTCCTTGCGAGCGGGGACCAGCCCGACGTCGTTGATCTGGGACTGGGCGCAGTCGTGGGTACAGCCCGTGATCGTCATCTTGAACTTGCGGGGGAGGTTGGCGTACTCCCGATTCTCGGTGAAGAACTCCGAGACGGCGTCGATGACGGGCTGGGCGTCGAAACACTCGTGGTCGTCGAGGCCGGCGGCGGGACAGCCGAGCACGTTTCTCGCCGAATCGCCACAGCCCTGGATCGTCGTCAGCCCGACCTCCTCGTATCGCTCCCACATCTCGGGGACGTCCTCGACCTCGATCCAGTGTTTCTGGATGTCCTGGCGGGTCGTGATGTCGAGGTAGGCGTCGCCCCAGAGTTCGTTCTGTTCGGCGCCGCCGTGTTCCTCGGGCGCGGTAGCGAGGTCGTCGGTGACCTCGCCGATGACCTCGGCCTGTTCGGGCGTGAGGTATCCACCGGGGACCTTCGTGCGGACCATGAAGAAGTCGTCCTGTTTCTGGGTGTACATCCCGGCCCACTTCAGGCGCTCCCACTCGCCGCCGCCGGCCTCCTCCTCGATCTCGGCGAACGAGAGGCCCTCGTCGGCGTACCCCTGGAGGTCCTCGATGACGTCGAGGGGATGTTTCTCCTGTTTGTGTTGCTCGACCGTGTTCACGCGAACCACCCTGTTCGCGTGGGCTCGAAAGCGCCCGCTCTTCCGGCGTTCATGGATTGTCTCCCCCCTCGGCGGGGATGGCCGTTTCGGAATCGATCGACTGGGCGGTCGGTAGATCCATCTTAGAGGTGTAGTACGCTCCACGACCTATACGGGCGCGCAAAGGGGCGAACACTGACGTGACTGGGATACACCGGCAATCGGTGCCGGTATCGTCGCCCCGTCCGGTCCCGGGCCCTTCGAGAGGCGACGGATCGGGCAGGATCCCCGCGAACGGGCTCCCTCGTCCGGAGACGACGGGGCAATACTTGCCCGTAGTCGGGCACGGCGGTCCGTGGGTCGCGGGCTCACCCCTTCGAAAGGTATAGGGGTCTCATCCGACCAGGACTAGGCAATGAGCGCCGACGGCTACGACCACGAGACGGTCGAGCGACGCTGGCAGGAGGCGTGGGCCGACGCCGACGTCTACCGGACGCCCGACGACGCGACGGACCCCGCCTACGTCCTCGGGATGTACCCCTACCCCTCCGGCGAACTCCACATGGGCCACGTCCGCAACTACACCATCACCGACGCCTACGCCCGCTACCTCCGGATGTCCGGCGAGGAGGTGCTCCACCCGATGGGGTGGGACGCCTTCGGATTACCCGCCGAAAACGCCGCGAAAGAACGCGACACGAACCCCCGCGAGTGGACCGAGGAGTGCATCGCTCGCATGAAAGGTCAGATGGAGTCGATGGGCTTTGGCTACGACTGGGAGCGGGAGATCACGACCTGCGAACCCGACTACTTCCGGTGGAACCAGTGGCTGTTCTCGCGCTTTCACGAGGAGGGGCTGGTCTCCCGGCGGGACGCCGAGGTCAACTGGTGTCCGAGCTGTGAAACCGTCCTCGCCGACGAGCAGGTCGAACTCGAGGACGGGGTCGAGATCTGCTGGCGGTGTGATACGCCCGTCACCCAGCGGGAACTCTCCCAGTGGTTCCTCGAGATCACCCGGTACGCCGACGAACTCCTGGACGCCATCGACGGCCTCGAGGGGTGGCCCGACCCGGTTCGGGGGATGCAGCGAAACTGGATCGGCCGCCAGTACGGCACCCGCCTGCCGTTCGAGATCGGCGAGGCGCCCGGCGCCTCGGACGAGGATGATACGGGGAGCACGGAGTACGGCACCGTCGAGGCGTTTACGACCCGCGCGGACACCGTCTTCGGCGCGACGTTCTTCGCGCTGGCGCCCGACCACCCGATCAGCGAGACGGTCGCCGAGGACGACCCCGAGGTTCGCCGGTTCGTCGAGGAGGAGGCCGACCCCGAAGGGGACGAACCCAACGGCGTCCGGACTGATCTGACGGCGACGAACCCCGTCACCGGCGAGGAGCTTCCGGTGTTCGTCGCCGACTTCGTCCTCTCGGACGTCGGGACGGGCGCCCTGATGGGCGTCCCGGGCCACGACGACCGCGACCACGCCTTCGCCGAGAAGAGGGACGTTCCCATCGAGCCCGTGGTGGCTCCCGTACCCGACGACTGGAACCCCGATTCGGGAACCGTGCCCGACGCGCCCGACGTGAGCGAGTCCGCGTTCACCGACGACGGCGTGCTGGTGAACTCCGAGGAGTACATCGGCCTCGAGAGCGAGGCGGCCCGCGAACGGATCACCGCCGACACCGAGGGCGCCGAGGAGGCGACCCAGTACCGGCTCCGGGACTGGGGGATCTCCCGCCAGCGCTACTGGGGGACGCCGATTCCGGTCGTCCACTGCGAGTCGTGCGGTCCCGTGATGGTTCCCGACGAGGACCTGCCCGTCGAGTTGCCCGAGTTCGTCAACACCACCGGGAATCCCCTCGACGCGGCCGAGGAGTGGAAGGAAACGACCTGTCCCGACTGCGGGGCGGAGGCCGAACGGGAGACCGACACGATGGACACGTTCGTCGACTCTTCGTGGTATTTCCTCAGGTACGTCTCGCCCGACATAGAGAGCGCCCCCTTCGACGTCGAACGGGCCAACGACTGGATGCCCGTCGATCAGTACGTCGGCGGGATCGAACACGCTGTGATGCATCTGCTGTACTCGCGCTTTTTCACGAAGGTGCTCGCCGACCACGAGGGTCTCGAACATCGGGAGCCCTTCACGGACTATCTCGCCCAGGGGATGGTGCTGCTCGACGGGTCGAAGATGTCGAAGTCGAAGGGAAACGTCGTCTCTCCCCAGGAGATCGTTGCGGAGTACGGCGCCGACACCGCCCGGCTGTTCATGATGCAGGCCGCCCAGCCGGAGCGCGACTTCGACTGGAGCGAGGAGGGCGTCCGCTCGACGCACGCCTTCCTGAATCGGTTGCGCGGGATGGTCGAGTCGTTCGTGGAGGACGACCCCGACGGGGACGACGACGCGGTCGCAAGCTACGTCGAAAGCGAGATAGCGGCGACGGTCGCCATCGCCACCGAGGAGTACGAGGAACTGACGTTCAACCGGGCGACCCGGGAGGCCCAGGACCTGGTTCGAACGCTGCGCCAGTACGCCGACTACACCGAACCCCACGCGGAGACCTACGAGCGCGGGCTCGCCGCCGTCGTCCGGCTGCTCGCGCCCGTCGCCCCCCATCTGACCGAGGAGCTCCACGACGAACTCGGCGGGGAGGGATTCGTCGCCGAGGCCGACTGGCCCGACAGCGACGCCGACCGCGAGCACGCAGAGCACCGGCGTCGCCTCGTCGAGAACACCCGCGGGGACGTCCGCGACATAATCGAGGTCGCCGGCATCGACGACCCCGAACGGATCGAACTCGCGGTCGCGCCCGACTGGACGTACCGTGCCCTCGAGGTCGCCCTCGAGTCGGAGTCGCCGAACCTGATCGGCGACCTGATGGGAGTCGAGGAGATCCGCGAACACGGCGACGCGGCCGCCGACTACGGCCAGGACCTCCAGGCGGGACGCGAGGCCTTAGAGCCGACGCTCGCACGAGAGGAGGAACGCGCAGCCCTCGAGTCGGCGGCCTGGCTGATCGAACGCGAGTTCGACGCGCCCGTCCGTGTCGTCGACGCCGACCCCGACGCCGGTGACGCCGAACCCGGTCGGCCGGCGATCGAGATCGTCGAGTGAGTCGCGAACGAGGACCTGAACCCTTTTATCTGCCCGTCGTCTCCCCGCTGGTAATGGTTCGAACGACCCGCGGGAGGTGGGAGCGATGACGACCGACGTGACCGAGATCACGGTCATCGGGGACGACGACACGGGACTGATCGCCCGAGTGACGAGCCTCCTCTTCGAGCGCGGGATCAACATCGAGGACCTGGATCAGGCGGTCAGGGAGGGCGTCTTCCGGATGTACCTCGCGGTCGACACCTCCGACATGGTCTGTACGGAGGACACGCTCCGGGCCGACCTCCAGGAACTCGGCGACGACCTCGGACTCGACGTCCAGGTCCGCTTTCCGGCCGACCGCGAGAGCCAGCAGATCGCCGTCCTCGCGACCAAGGAGAGCCACTGTCTTGAGGCGCTGTTCGAGGCGTGGGCCAACGGCGACCTCGGGGCGGACATCGGCGTCGTCATCGCCAACCACGACGACCTCCGGCCCCTCGCCGAACACTACGACGTCCCCTTCCACGACATCGGGTCCGAGAGCGGCGCCCAGAACGAGGAGCGCCTCCTCTCGCTGCTCGCCGAGTACGACGCCGACCTGATCGTGCTGGCGCGCTACATGCGGATCCTCAGCCCGAACGTCGTCTTCCGGTACGAGGACCGCATCATCAACGTCCACCCCTCCTTGCTGCCGGCGTTCCCCGGCGCCGAGGCCTACCGCCAGGCCGTCGAAGAGGGGGTCCGGGTCGCAGGGGTCACCGCCCACTACGTCACCACGGATCTTGATCAGGGGCCGATCATCACCCAGCGGGCGTTCGACGTCCCTGACGACGCCGACCTGGGCGAGATGAAACGCCGCGGCCAGCCCCTCGAGGCCGATGCCCTGCTCGAGGCGGTCCGGCTCCACCTGAACGGCGACGTCTCGGTCCACCGCGGTCGGACGACGGTCCGGGAGGGTGAAGGAGAGTACCAGCTCGGCCTGCACGAAGAGCACCGCGAACTCGTTCCCGACCGGCCGGTCGACGGGCTCGCAAGCGCGGTCGGCTCGTCCGACGACGGCGATACCCCGAAGGACGCGGCCGGCGACTGACCCGGTGTCAGTCGGCGGGCTGGCGTCCGGCGGCGCCGGCCGCGCCGCTCTGCTGTATGACGTTGAACGCGGTCATGAGGTCGGTCCGGGAGATCAAGCCGACGAGGTCGGGATCCCGGGCCGCCTCGTCGTCGACGACGAGCAGCCGGCCGATCCCTTCCCCCTGGATGCGTTCGATCGCGGTCATCGCGCCCGCGTCGGCGGTGATCGTCTTCAGGTCGGTCGACATCACCTCCTCGACGGTGTAGGCGTCGCGTTCGACCTCCCGCACCTCGCGGGCGTCGTCGAGCGTGACGAGGCCGACCAGGCGGTCGTTCTCTATGACCGGGTAGCCGGTGTGGCGCTCGCGGAACATCCGCGAGACGAGTTCGGCGACGGTCGTCTCCGGGGTGACGGTGTGGAGGTCGGAGGCGGGGGTCATGATGTCGGCGACGGTGACGCCCTCGAAGGCGGCTTTCATCGTCACCTGCTGGGACTCGCTTGCGGCGCCGATGTAGACGAACAGCGCGACGCCGATCAGAATCACGTTCCAGGCCAGCAGGCCGAACAGCCCCATCAGGACGGCGAACGTCTTCCCGACGCTGGCGGCCTGCTGGGTCGCGCGTGCGTACGGCCGAGACCGGGCCAGCAGCGCCCGGAGGATCCGGCCGCCGTCCATCGGGAACGCGGGCACCATGTTGAAGATCGCGAGCGCAATGTTGAGGACGGCGAGGTAGCCGAGCACGAACCGGATGCCGTCTACGGCTCCCGAGGAGAGGGTCCCCTCGAGGACGCCGGGGGTCGCGAGGAAGGCGACGTAGGAGACGGCGCCGACGAGGACGCTGACGATCGGACCGGCGATGGCAATGGCGAACTCCTGGCGCCAGTCCTCGGGCATCTCCGACAGCGAGGCGATCCCGCCGAACAGCCAGAGCGTGATCGACTCGATCGGGAATCCGTAGCGTTGGGCGGTAAGCGAGTGACCGAGTTCGTGTGCGACGACGCCGACGAAGAGGCCGACGGCGGCGACGAGCCCCAACACCCAGGGCATCGTCCCGGCGGTCAGCGGTTCGACGGCGATCTCGGCGCCCCAGAGCTCGTTGAGAATCTCGGCGGTCGGCTCGATCTGGACGCCGATGAGGTAGGCAAACAGCGGAAGGACGAGCAGGAACGTCAGGTCGAGCTTGATCGGAATGCCAAACAGCGACCCGATCCGGAACCCCTTCATGCGGAGGGATACCGGGGGAACGCCCTTAAACGCGCCGCCGCCCCGGCCGTCGGCGGGCTTTTGATCCTCGAGGCCGTACGCGGCCCCATGAGCGAGGACCCGGCAGGCGAGCAGTCGGGCGGTGGCGAGGACGGCGAGTTCGCCGCCACCTCCGACGCCGGCCCGGAGGAGTCCGACGAGGACGAAGAGTGGGAGTTCTCGCTGGCGGACATAGAGGAGCGGGCGGCGGGAAACGACGACGACCGCGGGGACGGCGAGGGGGGGCCGCGCGCGCCCGAACCGAACTCCGCGTCGGTCGTCCGGGGGAGCCCGTCGGCCGAGAACGCCGCGTTCGTCCTCCTGGGCGCGCTCGTGATGGTCGGCGTCCTCGTCCGCCTCGTCGCTGCCGGGTTCGGGATCTGAGATCGAGGGGCGGTAAACCTTTAATCGTGCCGAGACCTTAGTCGCCGTCATGGTCGAATTCCTCGTCGAGAACCTGCCCCTCGCCCTTCTCGGGGCGGGGCTCGTCCTCATGGTCCTCGAGGCGGTCTCCCCCGGCGCGCACCTGATCGTGGTCGGCGTCGCGCTGGTCGGGGCGGGCCTGATCGGCGTGCTCTTCCCCCCGATCGCGGGGCCGCTCGTGATGGCCGCGCTCACCCTGCTGTTCGGCGCGGCCGCGACCTGGATCTACCGCGAGTTCGACTTCTACGGCGGAAAAGGCACCGCCCAGACCAGCGACTCGGACTCGCTTTCGGGACGGACTGGCTACGTCACCGAGCGAGTCACGAACCGAAGCGGCGAGGTCAAACTTGAGGAGGGCGGTTTTAGCCCCCACTACAGCGCGCGGACGGCCGACGAGCCGATCCCCGAGGGCGAGGAGGTGATCGTCCTCGATCCGGGCGGAGGGAACGTCCTCACCGTCGCCCCCCTCGGCGGACTCGGGGACGACGAGATCGACCGGGCGCTCGCCCGCGAGGCCGCGAGCCGGGAGAGCGAGCGGGGGACCGACCGTGCCACCGAAACCGAGAGGTCGGGCTGAGGCCGGACCTGTCACTCTCCCAAGGGAACGCTTTTTACGCTACAGCTACAAGTCGCTCGTATGGCATTCGAACCAATCGTCCTCCAGGCCGAGGTCGGGCTGGCGATCGGCGCGCTCGTACTGGTCGTCGTGCTCGCCGCCCTGCTGAGCGCGATCGAGATCGTCAACGCCTACGAGAAGCGAGCGCTGACCGTCTTCGGGGAGTACCGAAAGCTGCTCGAGCCCGGGATCAACGTGATCCCGCCGTTCGTCTCGAACACCTACAAGTTCGACATGCGGACACAGACGCTCGACGTTCCCCGTCAGGAAGCGATCACGCGGGACAACTCGCCGGTCACCGCCGACGCCGTCGTCTACATCAAGGTGATGGACGCCAAGAAGGCGTTCCTCGAGGTCGACGACTACAAACGCGCGGTCTCGAACCTCGCACAGACGACGCTGCGGGCGGTGCTGGGCGACATGGAACTCGACGACACCCTCTCGAAGCGCGAGGAGATCAACACCCGCATTCGCACGGAACTCGACGAGCCGACCGACGAGTGGGGCATTCGGGTCGAGAGCGTCGAAGTGAGGGAAGTGAACCCCTCCCAGGACGTCCAGCGCGCGATGGAGCAACAGACCTCCGCCGAGCGCAAACGGCGTGCGATGATCCTCGAGGCACAGGGCGAACGCCGCAGTGCCGTCGAGAAAGCGGAGGGTGACAAGCAGTCCGAAATCATCCGCGCCCAGGGTGAAAAACAGAGCCAGATTTTAGAGGCCCAGGGGGATGCGATCTCGACGGTCCTCCGTGCGCGCTCGGCCGAATCGATGGGCGAGCGCGCGATCATCGACCAGGGGATGGAGACGCTCTCGGAGATCGGCCAGTCCGAGTCGACGACATTCGTCCTGCCCCAGGAGCTGTCCTCGATGGTCGGGCGCTACGGCAAACACCTCACGGGCAGCGACGTCAGCGAGGGCGACGGAAGTCTGGAGAGCCTCGAGTTCGACGAGGAGACCCGCGAGCTGATCGGGCTCGACGACATCGCCGAGATCATCGGCGAGATCGACGAGGAAGCCGAGATGGACCTAGAGGAACTCGAACAACAGGCCCAGGCGATCAAGGAGGGGAAGGGAGCGGGGGACATCTCGAACTCCGACGACGTGATCGCGGACATGGGCCAGGAGTTCGAGGAGGCTCCCGAGCCCGAACCCGACGAGTAGCCACGATCCCCGCGGCGTTCGCGGGGCGGCCCGAGCGAAACGCGTTTTACGCCGGGGCACGTTCGGAAGGGTAAGACAGCATGGCGGGCCAGGGAACCGACGGCGTCGACGAACGCAAACGGGCGACGCTCCGCAGGTTCGCCGCCGTCGGGGCGGCCTCGCCGCTGGCACGCCTCTCGGAGTCCGACGAGGGGTCCGAGACGGGCGGCAGCGAGGCCCGCGACGCGATCGCCGGCTACCTCTCGACGACCCCCGGCGCCCACTTCTCGAAGATCAGGGACGACCTCAAACTCGGCACCGGCGAGACCCAACACCACCTCCGCCGGCTCGAGGAGGAGGGCGTCGTCGAGCGGTTCCGGGACGGCGACTACAAGCGCTTCGTCGCCGCCGGTCGGTTCGACGCCTTCGAGAAGCAGGCGCTCGGCTACCTCCGGCGGGAAACGCCCCGGGGAATGCTGATCGAACTACTGGCCCGCCCGGAGGCGACCGCGAGCGAACTCGCGACCAGTCTGGGGGTGTCGGCGCCGACGGTCAGCAAGTACGCCGGCGAGCTAGAGGAGGCGGGGCTGCTCTCGCGGGCCGACGGCTACGCGGTCGAGCGCCCCGAAACGATCCTCCTGCTCCTCGTGGCCCACGCCGACTCCTTCGGGGACCGTGCGCGGACGCTCGCGGCCGAGGCCGACGGACTGGTGCGTTACGACGGCTAGACGCTCACTTTCCAGGTGGTGCTCGAGGAGTAGCCCCACTTCTCGACGTCCACTCCATAGTTGCCCTCCTGGAGGGCGGTGATGTTCGAGCCGACCTCCTTGGGGGTCATGTCGAGTTCGTTGCCGATGAGCCTGGACTTGAAGTAGGTCTTGGTCGCCGCGTTCTCCCGGAGGTATCGGAGGATCCGTCGCTGTTTGCTCGTGAGGTCGGGTGCCAGCGTCGTGGCCATATCGGGTAGTCGGTCGAATCGGCCTTAGGGGGTTTGGTACGTCAGGTTAACCCGGTGCCCGATAGCGGTTTTCCCGTCAGTAACCTCCGTATTCCGGCGTGGGGTGGCGCCCCAGGGGGGTGTTGGTACGGGCAGTTAACCGCCGCGTTCGCGAACCGACGTCGGCTCTCAACGTTCAGGATCCCCTGACAGTGCGGTTTCCGGCAGAACGTTCTTGGCCGTCGGTCACCCAGTGGAACCGATGAGCCGCCCGGCCTCCGTGAGCGTCGTCCTCCCCGCCCACGACGAGGCAGGGCGACTCCAAGAGACCGTCGGTGCCACTCTCGAGGCCCTCGCTTCCTTCCTGCCGGCGGGGAGCTTCGAGGTGATCGTCGCCGAGGACGGCTGTACGGACCGGACCCCCGAGATCGCCCGCGAACTCGCCGCCGGCGACGACCGGGTCCGTCACGTCCACAGCGGGGAGCGCCTGGGCCGCGGGCGGGCCCTGGAACGTTCGTTCCGGGCGGCCGACGGGGAGACGCTGGTCTACTTCGATTGCGATCTCGCGACCGACCTCTCGCACCTGGAGGAGCTCGTCGAGTCGGTCCGGTCGGGTGAGGTAGACGTCGCGACGGGCTCGCGCCGGCTCTCGGGGCGGCGGGCCGACCGGCCCGCGAAGCGGCGCCTGCCGAGTGCCGTCTACAACGGGCTGGTCCGACTCGCGCTCGGGTCGGAGCTGCGGGACCACCAGTGTGGGTTCAAGGCGTTCGACCGCGCGGTCCTGGAGGACGTGCTCCCGGCGGTCGAGGACGGCCACTGGTTCTGGGACACCGAGGTGCTGGTGGCCGCCCAGGGCGCGGGCTACCGCGTCCGGGAGTTTCCCGTCGAGTGGACCCCCAGGGGAGACACCGACGTCGACCTCCTCCGGGACGGCTTCGGGATGGGGGGGCAACTGGCCCGGACCTGGTGGCAGCGGGCGGTCGAACCCCGCATCGGCCGACGGAGCCGCCTGCTCGCGGGCTCGCTGTTGGTCGTCCTCGCGGTCGCCGTCCTGGCGGCTTCCTTCGACCTCGCGGTCATCGAGACGATGGCCGGCGCCGACCCGGCCGTTCTCGGAGCCGCGACGGTCCTCTATGCCTGCTCGTGGCCGGTCCGGGGGGTTCGCTACCGCGATATCCTCGCGCGCCTCGGACACCGCGAGGGGGTCGGATTCCTCACGGCCGCGATCTTCGTGAGCCAGACCGGGAACCTCGTCGCTCCGGCGCGGGCGGGTGACGCGGTCCGGGCGTACGTCCTGAAGGCCAGGCGGGCGGTTCCGTATCCGACGGGCTTCGCCTCGCTGGCGGTCGAGCGGGTGTTCGACCTCCTGACCGTCCTGGCACTCGCCGCCGTCGTCCTCGCGGGCTTTTTCCTGACGGGCGCGACGGAGGGGCTCCGGGCGGCAGTCGACGGCGCCGGCGTGGGCGACGGCCTCGCCCGCAGCGGCCGGGTCGCGGTCGCCGTCGCGGCCGTCGTCGCCGCGGCCACCCTCGCCGCACTGGTCGGGATCGTCGCCACGGCCCGCTCGGAGCGGTCGATCCTTCGCGAGGGAGTCGCCCGGCTGGGTGACGACGCCTACGCGGTCCGGATCGGTGACCTCCTGGCGGGCTTCGCCGGCGACGTCCAGACGGTGGCGACCGACCGGCGGGCGTTCGCCGTCGTCGGCGCCTCGAGCCTCGCCATCTGGATCGTCGATGCCGTCGTCGCCGCGGCCGTCCTCCAGGCGCTCGGGGCCGGACTCCCGCTCCCGGCCGTGCTCTCGGTCTGCGTGCTGGCCGTCAGCGTCGGCAACCTCGCCAAGGTGTTGCCGCTAACGCCGGGTGGGATCGGGCTCTACGAGGGCGCCTTCACCGTACTGGTCGTCGCGCTCGGGCCGGTCTCGCCCGCGGTCGCGCTCGCGGCCGCGGTCGTCGATCACGCCATCAAGAACCTGGTGACCGTCGTCGGCGGGCTGGGCGCGACGGTCGTTCTCGACGTCTCGCTTTCGGCCGCCGTCGAGGAGAGCGGGGACGTCGCGCCCGGGGACGGCTACGGCTCGGACTGACCCCCGTCGGAAAACGGCGCGAACGCACAGGACACCGCGGCGGCGAGGGCCGCCTCCCGAGTCAGGAGGCCCCCGGTGAGAACGCCGACGGCGCCCTCGCTCTCGGCGACGCCCTCCCGGCCCAGTCGGTCGTCCATCACGGGCCCGAGTTCCTCGCCGGCCTCGAGACGGTCGGCGACGGGATCGGGGAGCCGGAGGCTCGGGCCGCTCGCCCGGCCCGTCCGCTCGCCGTCGACTATCGCCGCCCACATGATCAGGTGGAGGCCGGGTGTCCCCTCGAGGCGGGCCACGCCGCCCTCGAGCCCGGCACCGTAGTCGGCGTCGATCCCCTCGGCCCGTGCGGCGGCGAGCGCCCGTTCGGCGCGGGTCTCGGCGCCCGCGACGGTCGCCGCGACCGAGCGGGGCTGTTCGCTCACTCCCGACTCGACGTCGTGGGTCGAGGTCGAGGGCTCGAGCCTCGAGAGACCGGTGTGGACGGCCGCCTCCTTGACGGGGTTGGTGCTGCCGACGGCGACGCGGGGCGCGTCCATGGTGTCGTATATCAATGGAACGCTACTGGTTGGAATTATCGGTTGCTACCGCTGTCTCGCCCCTCCGAGGTGAAGTGATCCGAAAGGGCTATATGTGGCCTCTCTGAACCGGGTAGACACTGAACCCGTCCGGACTTCTGTGGCGTTCGGCCGGCCCCTTCGTCATGACTAACGCATCATCGACCACCCGAGTACGGCGTACCGAACGAGAGGAGGAGACGGAGACCGAAACCGAGGACAACGACCTCCGGTGTCCGGAGTGTTCCGGCCAGCTCGTCACCGACGACGAACACGGCGAGACCGTCTGTGCCGACTGCGGGCTCGTCGTCGACGAGAACTCCGTCGATCGCGGCCCCGAGTGGCGCGCATTCGACGCCAGCGAGAAAAACGAGAAATCTCGAGTCGGCGCCCCGACGACGAACACGATGCACGACAAGGGGCTGTCGACGAACATCGACTGGCGCAACAAGGACGCCTACGGCAACTCTCTGGGGAGCCGCCAGCGCGAGAAGATGCAGCGCCTCCGCAAGTGGAACGAGCGCTTCCGGACCCGCGACAGCAAGGAGCGAAACCTGAAACAGGCGCTCGGAGAGATCGACCGGATGGCGAGCGCCGTCGGCCTCCCGACGAACGTCCGCGAGACCGCGAGCGTCGTCTACCGGCGCGCGCTGGACGAGGACCTCCTCCCCGGGCGCTCGATCGAGGGCGTCTCCACCGCCTGCGTCTACGCCGCCGCCCGCCAGGCCGGCGTTCCCCGGAGCTTGGACGAGATCGCCGACGTCTCGCGGGTCGAGAAAAACGAGATCGCCCGCACCTACCGCTACGTCGTCCGCGAACTCGGCCTCGAGGTCCAGCCCGCAGACCCCGAGAGCTACGTCCCCCGCTTCGCGTCGGGACTCGACCTCTCGGACGAGGCCGAACACCGCGCGCGCTCCCTGCTCCAGAACGCGAAAGAACAGGGCGTCCACTCCGGAAAGTCGCCCGTCGGGCTGGCGGCCGCCGCGGTGTACGCCGCGGCCCTCCTCACGAACGAGAAGACGACCCAGGCCGCCGTCAGCGAGGTCGCCGACATCTCCGAGGTGACGATCCGGAACCGGTATCACGAACTGCTGGAGGCCGAGGAGTCGATCGGCGTCGCCTGAGCGGACACGACCTTTTTGCCCGACGGCTGCGTGGCCGACGCATGGACCCCACGTTCGACGAGTTCGTTCTCGCGGCCGCGACCGCCGATCTGAGCGAGGAGCCCGCCGCGCGCGCCGACGCCGACTGCCTCGAGTTCCGGATGGACCTCGCCGAGGACTCCCTCGACGCGCTCTCGGCCTACGACGGCGACCTCCCCCTCATCGCGACCAACCGCGCGGCGTGGGAGGGCGGCGAGGCCGACGACGAGAACCGTCTGGAGGACCTCGCGGAGGCGGCTCGAACCGAGGCCGTCGAGGCGATCGACGTCGAACTCGCCTCCGTTCTCGAGGGAGAAGCCAACGGCGTTCTCGAGGCCGCCAGCGCGAACGACGTTCGAGCGATCGTCTCCGCCCACGACTTCGAGGGGACGCCCTCGCGCCCGGAGCTCGTCCGAACGCTGACCGAGGCGGGCAAACACGGCGACGTCGCGAAGCTGGCGGTCACGGCGGAGTCACGAGCCGACACACTCACACTGCTGTCGGCGACCGAGCAGCTGAGTCGCCAGGGCGACCGGGTCGCGACGATGGCGATGGGCGAGGTCGGCAGACACACCCGGGCGGTGGCGCCCGTCTACGGCTCGCGGATCGGCTACGCGCCCGTCGATCCGGCCCGGGCGACCGCGCCGGGCCAGTACGACCTGGCGACGCTGCGGGAACTCGTCGGCGCTCTGGGAGAGAGAAAACGGGAGAATTAACCCGGATCGGTGAGGAACGAGATCATGGTCACGATCTGGATCCGCGCGATCGTCGCCGCCGGGCTCTCCCTTCTGTTCCCCGGCGCCGGCCACGTCCTGCTTCGGGACTGGATCCGCGCCCTGCTTTTCGCCGGCCTGTTTACGACCGCGGTCGCGCTCTTGCTCCCCGTCGATCCGCTAGCCGCGGCCGGCTCGATCTCGGAGGTCGAGGCGATCCTGCTGGCCGAGCCCCGGACGACGCAGTTCGTCCTCGGGTTCATGCTCGTCTTCGCGGCCGCGGACGCCGGCTTCCGCGCGCTGGGGTTCCCGCCGGGCTCGCGGTCGGCCACCACCGACGGGCCGGCCTGTCCGAGCTGTGGGCGCGAACTCGACACCGACCTCGAGTTCTGTCACTGGTGTACGACCCGCATCGAGTGGGAGGAGCCAGAACCCGCCAACACCGACTAACTATTTCTCGATGATGCTCTCCTCGACCTCCTCGCCGAAGTGGCGGGCGGTCTCCTCGTGGTAGAAGCGGAGTTCGTCGCCAGCGGCGAGGTCAGTGACGGCTTTCCGGCCCTCGCGGGTGGCGACCTTGATCGTCTCGGCGTTCTGGAGGAGGGTCTCGATCCGGTCACCGTCGTCGGCCTCGATGGCGACCCGGAACATCGGCCGCTGCTCGATCTTGACCCGGCCGACGACCGCCTCGCGGGTGTTGCCCTCCGTGTCTACGACACAGACCTCGTCGCCGCTTCCCAGTTCCGAGAGGTACTTCGTGCCGCCGTCGGGCGTGCGGACGTAGGCGTGGACCGCGCCCGCGTTGACCCGGAACGGCCGGGAGGCGACGTAGGGCGACTGAGCGGTCTCGGCGTGGACGAAGACCAGGCCCCGCGACATCGAGCCGACGAGCATCCCCTCGTCGTCCTCGAGCAGGGAGCCGGTGTCGACACAGACCCGGTCGGCGCTGCCGATCTGCTCGATCTCGATGACCTCCCCCCACGTGAGGTCGAGGGATTCGCGGCCGGCGTCATCGCGGACCTCGACGGTCCGGCGGATCTCGTCGGGGTCCGAGCTGTCGAGGAGGACGCTGTCGGCGCCGATCTCCAGGGTCTCGAAGGCCGTGCGGGCCTCCTCGGCACTCGTGACGCCCGCGATCAAGTCGGTCTCCTCGCCGATCCGGGCGATCAGGTTCTCAAGGGGGATGATCGTCCAGTCCTCGCCGACGACGATGGTGTGGTCGGCCGCGTCGGCGGCGGCCTCGGCGAAGGACTCGTACTCCGATCCCAGAATACGGACGTAGGCGCCGGTCGTGAGCCCGTCGTCCCGGCGGAGCGTCGAGAGATCGGCCGATCCCGAGAAGTCCGCGGGGAGATCGACCGTCCCGTCGCCCTCCCCGTTCTTGCCGACGACGTAGGCGTCGGGGTGGACGGGGTCGTCGCTCTCTGCGTCGTCGATCAGCGAGACGTCGCCGTCGGTCCGAAAGGCGGCGATGGATATCTCGCCGAGTTCGCGGACCCGTTCGACGTCCTCGCTCTCGACCAGCACCCAGTCGGCGCCGGCCTCGAGGGCGGCCGTGATCCGTGCGCGACGCTCCTCCCAGTCGCCGACGGTGTCGTCGGCCTTGATCCAGACGTCTCCGGTCATGGTCGAGGGTCCGTCGGAACGGGCTTGAACGTGGCGAAACCCGCAGCGTTCGCTACCGGCAGTTCGTCAGCGGGACGTGGGAGGTCTCGTCGGCGGTGATCCAGCGGGTGAGGATCGCCTCCTCGGGACACGCCCGCGGGAAGATCGTACACTCGGACCGATCGTCCTCGACGACGATCGCGTGCTCGAGCTGGGCGGTTCCGGGGTCGACCGGTTCGGAACTACTGTAATCCGTGCGTTCGGACATCTGTATTTCCTCTCGGTGGATGAATGGCTCGTGTATACGTATATAGCTTTCCGATCGTGCATCTATTGGCGGATACGGCCCGGGGAACGGAGACAGAGGTAGGGTTTGCCTACCAGTCGTCGCCGAGGGCGGCCCTCGCGGCGCCGTAGCCGCCCGCGGTCGTCCACGTCCGGCCGCTCTCGACGTGTTCGACCCGATAGCCACCCCCGCAGTCCCCGCATCGATACTGGTCGGGCGCCTTCACGGGGTTCGACGCCCGGTGGCGCTTTCCCTCCCAACCACAGTCGGAACAGACGAGGCGGTATCTGGGCTCCGAAAACGGCTCGCAGTGGCGGGGCGCATCGACGGCCGCCGCCCGTTCTCGGAACCGAGAGCCGTGGCCCGACTCGCCGTGGGTCTGGAACTCCCAGGCGTGGACGAGTTCGTGGCGGACGATCGCCTCGAACTCGCCGGAGTCGTACGAGCGATAGGCCCGCCGCGAGAGGACGACGGTCGCAACCTCCCGTTCGTGGTCGTACCGACAGACCCCCGCACGCCGCTTCGCCCGCGCCGACACCGCCCAGTCGACGCTCGCGAGATCGACCCCGATCTCGTCTGCGACCTCGCGGGCGTGGACCCGCGCCTGGGCGACGATCGCCTCCTCGACGGTCGGAGTGGCGTCGCTCACGGAGCCGGGTCAGGCTTCGAGGGCGAGTCCCGCGCTCTGCAGGGCCTCCTCGGCGGTCCGGTCGTCGTGGACGACGCCGGCGACCGCGCGGGCGATCGATTCGGGCTCCTCGTGCTGGAAGACCGACCGGCCCATCGAGACGCCCGCGGCGCCCGCGTCCATCGCTCCCCGGACCATCTCCACCGTCTCCCGGTCCGTGCCCCGCGAGCCGCCGGCGATCACGACCGGCTTGGCGGTCGCCTCGACGACGCGCTCGAAGCTGTCGCCGTCGCCGCTGTAACCCGTCTTGACGAGGTCGGCGCCGAGTTCCTCGGCGAGGCGGACGGCGTGGGCCAGTGCCTCGGGGTCGTCGCCCTCGACGCCGGGGCCCCGGGCGTAGGCCATCGCGAGCACGGGGATGCCGAAGCGGGCCGCCTCGCCAGTGAGGTCGGCGAGCTGGGAGAGCTGGTCGGGTTCGTGGTCCGAGCCGACGTTGATGTGAAAGGAGACGGCGTCGGCCCCCGCCCGGATGGCCTCCTCGACGGTTCCCGTGAGCCGCTTGTCGTTCTCGTCGGGACCGATCGTCGTCGAGGCGTTCAGGTGGACGACGTACCCTTTTCCGTTCTTGTTGGGGTGGACCCGCGGGGCGATCCCCTTCTGGGTGAGGACGGCGTCGGCGCCCCCCCGCGTGACCGCGTCGATCGTCCCCTCGATGTCGACCAGCCCCTCGACCGCGCCGAGTGTGATCCCGTGGTCCATCGGAACGACGACGTAGCGTCCGTCCGTCCCGATCCGCTCGAGACGCGCCTCGGTTCCCGTCATACCGGAAGTCATGTTGTGAGTGTGTAGCAAACGTTCGGTTATGGCTGTTCTGGTTCGGGCACGCCGCGTTCGGCGCCCGCCTTCAACTCTCGTGCCTTCGACTCGAGGGCCGCCACGGGATCTTCGCTCTCGGCGATCAGATCCACGAGCGCGCTGCCGACGATGACGCCGTCGGCACCCGCCGAAACGATCTCGGCGGCGTGGTCGCCCTCGCTGACGCCGAAGCCGACCGCCTTCGGGATCGGGTACTCGTCAAGGCGCGCGAGACTGTCGTGGGTCGCCCCCGAGACGTCCGCACGCGCGCCGGTCGTCCCAAGCCGGGCCTGGACGTAGGCGAAGCCCGCCGTCCGCTCCATGATCGAGTCGAGGCGCTCGTCGTCGGTCGTCGGCGCGACGATGAAGACCAGGTCGAGCCCGTGGGCCTCGCACGCTTTTCGAAGGGGCCCGCTCTCCTCTGCGGGCAGGTCGGGGACGATGATTCCCGCGAGGCCGGCCTCCGCCGCACGGGAAACGAACGGCTCCGGATCCGCATCGGGGCCGTGTTGGAGGATCATGTTGTAGTACGTCATCACCAGCAGCGGTGCCTCCGTCTCGAGACCTGCCACGAGATCGAAGAACGCTCCAGGAGTGGTTCCGGCCTCCAGCGAGCGGTTGATCGCGGCCTGGATCGTCGGCCCCTCCGCGATCGGCTCCGAGAACGGCAGTCCGAGTTCGATCAGGTCCGCCCCGCCCCGATCTAGGGCCTCGACGTATTCGCGGGTTTCCTCCAGCGAGGGATCGCCCGCAGTGATGTAAGCGATCAGCGCCGGGTGGTTCTCCCGGATCGTCCGTTCGATCTCTGAGTCCGTGCCGGCGTTCATTGGCCGAACACCTCCACGTCGGGCGCGGCCTCGATGTCGCGTTTCTCGGTCTCCTCGAGGACGGTCTCCAGGTCCTTGTCGCCCCGT
This sequence comes from Saliphagus infecundisoli, assembly GCF_020177375.1. Taxonomy (GTDB): domain Archaea; phylum Halobacteriota; class Halobacteria; order Halobacteriales; family Natrialbaceae; genus Saliphagus; species Saliphagus infecundisoli. The sequence continues at coordinate 485,197 of NZ_JAIWHV010000002.1, forward strand.
CCCGAGACGGTGACGACGACGAGATCCCCGAGATCCGCCTCGACGTCGTACTCCCCCGCGTCGGGTCCCGCGACTCGCTCCAGGTAGCCAAGCGCGTGGGCCGACTCGAGGGCGGGGATGATCCCTTCGAGTCTCGAGAGCCGATGGAACGCCTCGAGGGCGGCGTCGTCGCCGACGCTCGCGGGCGTCACCCGGCCCTCAGCGACGAGGTGGGAGAGCTCGGGACCGACGCCGGCGTAGTCGAGGCCGGCGCTGACGCTGTGGGACTCCATGATCTGGCCGTCGGTACTCTGGAGGAGTTTCGTCATCGCGCCGTGGAGGACGCCGTCGGTCCCCGTCGAAAGGGTCGCGGAGTTCGGGGCCAGCCCCTCCTCCTCGTCGATCTCGAGGCTCGAGCCGCCGGCCTCGACCGCGTAGAGGGAGACTCCGTCTCGCGGGCGTTGCCCGCTCGAATCCTTCGCGGAGCGTTGCTCGACGCTGTCGGGGACGAACGCGTGGAACGACCCCATCGTGTTCGAGCCGCCGCCCGCACACGCGAGCACGCTATCGGGCAGCCGGCCCGCCTTCTCCCGGATCTGGTCTCTGGCCTCCCGGCCGATCACCGACTGAAAGTCCCGGACCATCGTCGGAAACGGGTGGGGCCCCACGACGCTCCCGATCACGTAGTGGGTGTTCTCGACGGTCGTCGCCCAGTCGCGCATCGTGGCGTTGATCGCCTCTTTCAGGGTACCCCGACCGGCCTCGACGGGGGTCACCTCGGCGCCGTTCATCCGCATCCGGTAGACGTTGGGCCGCTGGCGGTTGACGTCGGTCCGGCCCATGTAGATCTCACAGGGCATGTCGAGGTGGGCAGCCGCCATCGCCGTCGCGGTGCCGTGCTGGCCGGCACCGGTCTCGGCGATGATCCGCTCCTTTCCCATGTACTTCGCGAGGAGGACCTGCCCGAGCGCGTTGTTCAGCTTGTGGGCGCCCCCGTGGAGCAGGTCCTCGCGTTTGAGGTAGATCTCCCTGTCGTAGCGCTCGCTCAGTCTGTCCGCGCGCTGGAGGGGGGTCGGTCGGCCGCCGAAGTCGGCCATCCGCTCGCGGAACTCGTGCATGAACCCCTCCTCGTTGTTGCGGACGTACCGCTCGTAGGCATCCTCGAGTTCGGCGAGCGCGGGCATCAGCGCCTCGGGGACGTACTGGCCGCCGTACTCGCCGAAGGTCGCCTCGCTCATGCGGTCCCTCCGGTCCCGGTCTCGCTGGCAGTCGGCGTCGTCAGCTCCCGGGTGCGGTCCTCGACGTCGCCGGCCATGATCGCGCTCCCGATCAGGAGGCCGTCGGCGCCGGCCGCGCGCATCCGGGCGACGTCGGCGCGAGAGGAGATCCCGCTCTCGGCGATCAGGGTGACGTCCTCGGGCGCGTGGGGCGCCACGGTCTCGAACGTCTCCAGGTCCACGTCGAGTCCCGCCAGGTCGCGGTTGTTCACGCCGACGAGTTCGGCCCCCGCACCGATAGCCGTCTCGAGTTCGTCCTCGCTGTGGACCTCGACCAGCGGCTCGAACCCCCGGTCGCGGGCGGCTTCGACCATTCCCTCGACGTCCTCGAGAAAGCGCGCGATCAGGAGGACGAGGTCGGCCTCGACGACGTCGAGGTGCGATTCCTCGAGAAGGAAGTCCTTCCGGAGCACGGGGACGGAAACGGCCGCCCGGACCCGCTCGAGCGCGTCGGGCGACCCCCCGAAGTGTGTGGGTTCGGTCAGCACCGACAGCGCCGCCGCGCCGCCCTCGACCATCGCCTCGGCGAGTTCGACGGGGTCCTCCCGGCGCTCCCCGTCGGTCGTCGGGCTGGTCGGCTTCACTTCCGCGATCACCGGGACGCGACCCTCGGCGGCGGCCTCCGCGAGTGCCGCCGGCAGCGACCGCCGCTCCGCGACGGCCACGCGGTCGCCGCCCGGCCTGTCCCGGGCGGTCTCGAGGATCGAGCGCACCGGGGGTGCGAGCTCCGTTTCTTGCTCCATTGTTGTACATCGACGTACTCATATGTACAAAAGCCTTGCGCCATCGGCGGCGTTTTGAAGTCGGTCCGGGCCGACCGTCGGGTATGGACGAGGCGATCACCGGAATCTACGCGCGCGAGTCGCCCGCCATCGACCGAGTCGTCCAACTGGGCGCCGCGAGCGGCCGGGTGATCTCCGTTTCCTTTCCCGAGGAGGTCCCTGCCGACGCCGCCGAGGATCATCCGGTCCTCGAGCGACTCCTCGCCGCCCTCGATGGCGAGGAGGACGACTTCGGGGACGTCACCGTCGCGCTCACGGTTCCGACGCCCCATCGGGGGGTGTTGGAGGAGGTCCGGACGATCCCCTACGGCCGCGAGCGCGACGTCGCCTCGATCGCGCGGTCGGTCCCGGATCTCGACGACGAGGACGGCGAGACGGTTCGGGCGGCCCTGCGGGAGAACCCGCTTCCGATCCTGATTCCCGACCATCGGGTCCCAGACGGGCCGAGCGCGGCGCCGGCCGCCGTCGAGGCCCGCCTGCGGTCCCTAGAGGGGATCTGATTGATATTCATTCTTTAAGGACGGGCGGTATTCCTTCCCTGAAAGCTTTTTATCTACCCCCGTGGTTATATGCGGGAGGATGGCCGCCCAGATCACGCACGTCCAGAAGGCCTGTGCCTACGTGACCCGCGGGGAGGGAGAGCTCCTCGTGTTCCGTGGCCCGGAACACGACGGACTCCAGATCCCCAAGGGAACGATCGAGGCCGGCGAGGACCCCCGGAGCGCGCTGTTCCGGGAGGTCCTAGAGGAGAGCGGGCTCTCGGCGCTCGGGAAGACCCGCCACCTCGCGAGCGACGTCTGGACCCGCCGGAACTCGCCGCCGAAACGCTACGTCCGCCACTTCTTTCACGCGACCGTCCACGAGCCCAGAGACCGGTGGACCCACGTCGTCACCGGCGAGGGCGAGGAACGCGGCACCGAGTACGACTTCACCTGGCTCGACCTCTCCTCGACCGCCGGCCGCGAGTTCGCGCTCGAACTCGACGACTACGTTCACCTCCTGTAGCGGGTCGCGTAGACGTAGAGCCCGATCCCCGCGAAGACGCCGACCGTCGAGAGGAGTTCGAAGGCGGGATCGCCCGTCGCGATCCAGACGAACTGGGCGACCCCGCCGCTTGCGAACGAGGCCCCCGCGGCCCCGATCGGGTCGGTCGGCCCCTGGGCGAGCAAGGCGACGCCGATCGCGACCGCGATGACCCCGAACAGCGCGTAGGCGGTCAGTCGTGCGATCGGGTCGTTCGCGACGACGGCGTAGCCAAGCAGGAGGAAGTAGGCGACGACCCCGCCGAGGAGCCACCGGCGGGCACGGTCAGATCCGTCGAGCGAGGCCGACATACCCGAACGTGGGGCCGGGCGGGCTTAAGCGGTTTCGGCCCCGCCCGGCTCGAGCCCGATCCCCTCGTGGACGACGAACTCGAGGGCGTTGACGAGGTAGTGGGCGACGACGACCGCGAGCAGGCTCCCCGTCGCGATGAAAAGCGCCGCGAGGGCAAAGCCCAGCAGTCCGGTGACGACGATCCCCGCGGTGCCCTGGATTCCGTGGCCCAGCGCAAAGGCGATCGAGGAGCCGATGGCGAGAGGCCACGGCGAGAGCCCGTAGCCCGCCGAGACGGCCCCGATCAGCGCCGCCCGGAAGAGCAGTTCCTCGAAAATCGCGATCAGCGGGAGCACGCCGACCAGGAGGACGAGCCACCCGCCCGCCGAGTCGGGCGCGAGCAACTCCCGGAGCCCCTCGTCGTGGTCGATTCCCGCCCGCCGCGCGCCGGCCGCGCCGGCCTCGTTGGCGGCGTAGAGGACCATCCCCGCGACGGTGCCGTAGAGGACTCCCTCCGTGACGTACGCTCGAGAGAGGTCGAGTCCCAGGGCCTCGGGCGGGATCGCGGCGTAGAGAGCCGCACCGACCAGCAGGGCCGCGAACAGCCCCTGTGAGAGCGCGACGTTCGCGAGCAGGGTGCCGGTGGACATCGAGTCGGCGAGCGTGTCTCCCGGGTTGGGCTCCTCTTCGTGGCCCACGACCGGCGCCCGCCCGTCGTCGACCCCCCGCTCCTCGACGGCGGGCTCGAGCGGCGGCGTAGCCACGCCGGCTCCCTCGGCCCTATCGGCTCGAGAGCCGGCGTCTCGCTCGGTGGGCTCGATGAGGGCACTCTCGGTCGCACGGGAGAGCGCGAGAAGAAGAACGGTGACGACGCCCGTCAGGCCGACGAACGTCGCCCACTGGGTCATCTACTGGGGGCTCGGGTTCGAGCCGCCGGCCCCGACCGTCTGGTGTTCGAGCGCGGAGCCGGTGATCTGTTTGAGGCGATCGACCAGCGAGTCCTTCTGTGGCTCGCCCATCAGGGCGACCTCGAGGACCTCGCTGATGTTCGAGCACGGAACGATCTCGATCATCTCCTCGTACTCGTCCTCGATCATCACGTCCTGTTCGTTGGCCGCCGGGATGATGACCGTCTTGCAGCCGGCCTTCGCGGCCGCCTCGATCTTGTGGGTCACCCCGCCGACGGGAAGCACGTCGCCGCGCACGGAGAGCGAGCCGGTCATGGCGACGGTCTGGTCGATCGGGATGTCCTCCAAGGCGCTGATGACGGCGGTCGCCACGGTAATGGAGGCCGAATCGCCGTCGACGCCCTGCTGGCCGGCCTGGACGAACTGGATGTGGACGTCCTTCTCCGAGAGGTTGACGTCGGAGAACTTCTTGATGATCGCCGAGACGTTCTGGACCGACTCCTCGGCCATCTCCTTCAACTGGCCGGTCGCGATCACCTGGCCCTGGCCCTGGGCGGGGACGATCTCGGCCATGACGGGGAGCATGATGCCGCTGTCCTCGCCCATGACCGCGAGGCCGTTGACCCGGCCCTCGACGCCGCCCTCGTTGACCTGCAGTTCGTAGTCCTTCCGGCGCTCGATGTAGTCGTCGGCGAGCTGTTGTTCGATCGAGCGCGACCGTTTCTTCGCCTGGAGGACGTGCTCGCGGGTGGTGAGCTCGGCGTCCTCGGCGCGGGCGATGTCGCCCGCGACCCGGACGAGTCCGCCCAGCGTCCGGAAGTGAAGCGTTAAGTGATTCTTCCGGCCCGACCGGCGCTTGGCCTCGAGGATCAGCTCCTCGACGGCCTCGTCGGTGAAGTGGGGGAGCCGGCCGTCGCGTTCGACCTCCTGGGCGACGAAGCGGGCGTACTTCCGGCGCATCTCGGGGGAGTCCTCGATGGTGTCCTCCATGTACACCTCGTAGCCGTAGCCCTTGATCCGGTTGCGAAGCGCCGGATGCATGTTCTCCATCGCGTCCAAGTTGCCGGCCGCGATCATGATGAAGTCACAGGGGACGGGCTCTGTCTGGACCATCGCGCCCGAGGACCGTTCGGACTGGCCCGTAATGGAGAACTCGCCCTCCTGGATCGCGGTCATCAGCTTCTGCTGGGTCCGGATGTCCAAGGTGTTGATCTCGTCGACGAACAACACGCCCTTGTTGGACTTGTGGATCGAGCCGGGTTCCACGCGGTCGTGGCTCGGGGTCTCCATTCCGCCCGACTGGAACGGGTCGTGGCGGACGTCGCCCAGCAGCGCGCCGGCGTGGGCGCCGGTAGCGTCCTCGAAGGGGGCCTGGCGCTTGTCGCCGTTGTCGACGATCATGTTCGGCACCATCGCGTCGGTTCCCCGGGAGGTGTACCGGAAGATGAGCCAGATGATCCCCGCGGCGAGGATCCCCAGGAGGATGTTGCGCATGATCAGCGCGTAGCCGATGATGATCGCGATGATGATCCACATCAGGATCGAGCGCATCTGGTTTCGCTTCCGGGCTTCCTCCTTGTGCGCGTCGATGATCTGGTCGCCCTTTCCGGCGGGCACCGTCCGAACTTTCGGCTCGTTGCCGTCGTCCGGGTTGTGATAGACCAGGACGTCCTGGAGATCCTCCTGGGGGAGCAGCTGGCTCATCGCCTTCGCCAGCATCGACTTCCCGGTCCCCGGCGAGCCGATCATCATCACGTGGCGGCGCTGTTTGGCGGCCTTGATGATGATGTCGCGGGCCTCGTCCTGGCCGATGACCTGATCGACCAGCCGGTCGGGGACCTCGATGTCGGCCGTCGAGGTGATCTTGAGCCCGCCGAGCAGACCCTCCTCTTCCTCTTCGTCGATCTCGACGCCGGGATCGACATCGACCGAGCTTCCCAGGTCCTCGACGGTCTCGACGTCCTCGGCGCCGTCGAATCCGCCGGTCTCGCCGGTCTCATCGGCCTCGTCGGCGTCGGTACTCCCGTCTTCGGTCGTCTCCGCAGAGGGGTCCGGATCGACGCGCTCGTCGACGGGGCCGTCCGTCAGCGGATCGACCGGCTCCGGCGCGTCCTCGGACGGACCGGGGGACTCCTCGTCGGCCCGCTCGCGGTCGGCGTCGGAACCCTCGGCCGACCCGTCGTCCGTGCCGGCGGGTGCCGACGGCTCCGGCGGGTCGTCCTCGGGGGCCTCCTCGCGGTTCGTATCGTTGCTCATAGAACGTGGTTCGGTACCCGTTTCGAGGGGACTGTGACTGATATACTTTCTCCCTTCCGAAACGGTCCTCCGGCCTCCTCGGGGTCCAAAACGACTGATTTCGGGACTTCCGGTCGAACGGACGTCTCGCCATGCTTAAGAGTACGAGCCCCGATAGCCGGGTCATGACGCGGGGGTTTCTCATCGGCCGGTTCCAGCCCTTCCACAACGGCCACCTGAGCATGGTCGAACGGATCGCGGAGGACGTCGACGAACTCGTCGTCGGCATCGGGAGCGCGGGCGACTCCCACACGAGGCGAAACCCCTTCACCGCCGGCGAACGCGTGATGATGATCTCGAAGGCGCTCATCGACGTCGACCTCGTCACCTACGTCGTCCCCATCGAGGACTTAGAACGGAACTCGGTGTGGGTGAGCCACGTCCGGAGCATGAGCCCCGACTTCGAGATCGCCTACTCGAACAACCCGCTGGTGATCCAGCTCTTTCGAGAAGCCGGCGTCGAGGTCCGCCAGTCGCCGATGTTCAACCGCGACACCTTCGAGGGGACCCAGATCAGAGAACGGATGGTCGCCGACGACGACTGGGAGTCGCTGGTCCCCGACGCCGTCGTCTCCGTCGTCTCCGAGATCGACGGGTTAGAACGGATGGAGATGATAAACCGGACGGACGCCAACGGCGACGGGTAACCGGTTTTGCGTTCGGGCCGTCGGTGCTCCCGGCGAGCCGTCCTCGGCGGCCGGTCGAGAACTCGAAACCCCACCAGCAGCCCGGCCATGATCCCCACCAGCAGGACGGAACCCGTCGAGAAAACGCGGTCGTTCCGGCCGCGGCAATCGGGTCGACGGGGCGACCGGGTCGATTTTGCCGTCCGGGAGTCAACAGACGGCCATGATCACGCTCGCTTCGGATTTCGGCTCGCCGTACCCGGCGGCGATGAAGGGGGTACTCCTCGCGGAAACAGACCCGCAACCGCGGTTGGTCGACGTGGCCCACGACTTTCCCCGCGGAGACGTTCGGACCGCGGCGTTCTGGCTCCGGGAAGTGCTGCCCTACTTCCCACCAGCGGCCCACCTCGCGGTCGTCGACCCTGGCGTCGGCACCGACCGGGCGGCGCTCGCCGTCCGGGCGGGCGACCACGCACTCGTGGGACCGGACAACGGCCTGCTCCTGCCGGCCGCCCGCCGGCTCGGGGAGGTCGAACCGTTCGTCGTGGACGAGTCGATCTCCGGGCGGGTCGGCCATCCGGCAGGCGGCTCGGCGAGCACGACCTTCCACGGACGGGACGTCTTCGCGCCCGCCGCGGCGGCGGTCCACGAGGCCGGCATCGAGGAGATGGAGACCCTCTCCGCCCTCGAGCCCGCCGACGACGTCACCGACTGCCGGTTCCCGGAGGCGACCCTCGAGGACGGCCGGGCGACCGGCGAGGTACTCGTCGTCGACGGCTTCGGGAACGTCGTCACGAACGTTCCCGGGAGCGCCTTGGCGGGCGTCGAGCGGGTCGAGGCCGCGGGGAAACGCGTTCCGGCAGTCGAGACGTTCGCGGCGGTCCCGGAAAGCGAGGGGCTGGCGACCGTCGGCAGCCACGGCTACGTCGAACTCGACGTCAACGACGGCCGCGGCGAGACGTTCTTCGGGCTCTCGGCGGGCGACGACGTGGCTCTGGAGTTCGACTTCCACTGATCCGTTCGGGTTCCCGACGGAGTGCTGGCTTCCGGTTACACGCTTAGGACGCCATAGAATCGTTCCTACAGAATCGTTTTCGACCTGTCTGAACCGAATCTCGTGCTCAGTGTAGGGGCCTCACACAACGTGCTGTACGGCTTGATATTATTGTAGTTGGATAGCGTGATCAGAACTCACCGGCTAGTGATGTCTCTGATCCTGATCTGAGTTCTCCACCGAGGATAGACTGGAGCTGTTCAGGTGGATCGAGTCCTCGCCGTTTCCACGTGGCTATCA
>NZ_JAIWHV010000030.1 GCF_020177375.1 Saliphagus infecundisoli
CGAGGAGATCACTAAACTTGAGGTTGATTCTATTCTTAGTCAGCGGCAGGCGGGAGGCATCGTATGCGGTAGCTGTCGCTGATGTGGCTCGCGACCCGGCCACTGACTGCCGCCAGTCCGGCACTCAACCTAGTGGGCCATTCACCACCTCTCGGACAGGTATTCGATAGATTGACACTATCAACTTGCGAGCAGTTGCGACGATCGTTTTCCGTGAGCCTATCTTTTCCACTAACCGTTCGTAGAACCGGCTCAGATACGCGTCTTTGCATGTATGGAATCTGACTGCACACACTGGACGAGATCCAACGTAACTAACTATCGTGAGCCGCGCTTCAAGATCCCGCCAGCTTCGTCCATTACTGCCACCTGTGCGTGCTGCTTGTGAATGCCAATTTCAAGACGCATTATTTCTCACCGATGACAATCGAACGTGATGGCGACCTCGTATTCGACGATACGACCTCGATGTCAAAGATAGTGCGGACGTGCGAGGAACTAACGTCGTATCTTACTCGTTGCAACGCGGTTTCGGAGGTGGCCGTCCTGCTGACCGGAACCGGTCTCGTGCCGCCCGAGGAGTTCACGCTTCACGTATGGGAAAATCTGCTACCTAAACGAAGCCAACCAGGACGCTTGATTCTTTCGCCCACCCAATCGATCGGCTTCTCTCAGTAGAAACCAACCGACAGCGAACCGATTTTCTCTTCACCACCGCTAGGCGGAAGGTATCTTATTGCGGTAGCTGTCGCTCAGACCGCCACCAACCGGCGGAGTCAGCTGATTAGGCTGTCACACCGGGTGGATCGTACACTTCTCCACGATCGAGCATATGGTAGATTGACACCAGCAGCTTCCGAGCGGTCGCCACCGCCGCCTTCTGTTTGTTCTTTCGGCGCTCAATCCGGTGATAGAACCGACTCAGGTACTCGTCACCGACCGTATGAACCGCTGAGTGGACTGCTTGGACCAGCAGCCACCGTACCTTCCCAGGACCCTTCTTCGAGATGCTTCCCTCGAACCGCGAGTCGCCAGACTCGCGGATCACTGGATTCAATCCCACGTACCGCACTACCTCCTTGGCTCTGTCGAACCGCTCAATCTCGCCGATCTCCGCGTAGACCACCAGCGCCGAGTACTGCGCGATACCCGGAATTGTCATCAGCAGCTGGGTCTCCTCCAGAGACCCAGCGCGTTCTTGGATCTGATCGTCGAGCTGCTCGATCTCCTCGGTCAACGTATCGATCACCGCAAGATACGACGACAACAGCTCGTCCCACGGTGCCGGAAGCGACAGCTCAGCAAGGAACTCACAACCCCTCACGTTCAACGGCTTCACCTCGTCGGTGATGCCATTATCCAGCAGGACCGAATGGATCTTATTGACGAAGCTTGTTCGCTCTTCGAGCAGGCTGATCCGGCCGCGCACAAGTGCGCGGCACTCCCGGATCTCGTTGGGTGGAACGTAGCTCTCGGGAACTGAACCCAACCAAAGCAGTCGAGACAGTTCCTTGGCGTCGATCCGATCGGTCTTCTTGTCGGTCTGAGCGATCGCCTTCAGCTTCGGCGGGTGTCCGACAACCACGTCCAGATACTCAGACAGCATATCGTAGATGTAGAAGTAATTCGTCGTGGCTTCCAGCAAGGCTTTGCCGCCAGCGTATTGCTGGGCAATCTCTTCGAGGTCCGTGTTCTAATGATTCAGACACGCTCTGAAAGCTCGCTCAGAGATATATGGTTAGAAGACCGTTGCTGGCGGTCCTCAGGAAGCGTGAAACCGGTGGACCGGGGTTTATATGATAAGGATCAAAACAGCCGTATTCAGGTGTGTAATGGGTGAATTCAGTAATCACTGATTCAACGAACGAAATTACGGTAATTATTACAGTAAACAGTAGACTTGCTTAAATCGCCGTGCACTCGGTGTACGGCTCTCTTAGAGTGTGATTTCTCTTCCGCGAATTAACTTTCAAATCTTCTCTCGTCCATTATGACACGGACCTCTTCAATCACGTCTCCGTCGTCGTTGCGGACGGCTACCTGAGCCTCCCGCTTGTGGATGTCGATTCCTAAGAACATCTGCTCTCACTCCGGGGCACCGGTGCGTTGGATGAGATTCACGTATTCGGGCTTTCCTGGCTGGCGCCGCGAGCGCCAGCCAGGCTGGGACGCCCCACTCTCGGCTTCCTTCGCACTTGGACCAGTCAGTTTCGCGCGGTCGAAACCACCGAAGCGTGCTCGGTCTCTCGTGCCCCATGCTTTGCCTTCACCCGGCTAAGGTAGCAGATTTTCCCATCGAGTCAGGATGGAGACCGAACGGTGATCGAAATCGAGGACATCGGAACGCTCACGAACGACGTCGAAACGGTGCTAACGTAGGACGCAGAGGCGGATACACTACCTATCCTGCCGTGATGGAGCACGGTCATCAGAAATCGATGTGACGCTCCGAGCCCATTCATGTGCGGACATAGCTACAACTGGATCGTCTCGACCTCGTCCTCGATCCCGATGTATATCTTGTCGACTAAGTCGACGAATAGCCCGTGCTCCTGAGCGCCAGGAATCCTTGCCAGCGCTTCGGCACGCTCGACCGGTTCGTCGATGTTCCCGAAGTCGCAATCCAATATGAGGTTGCCGTTGGCCGTGAACAGCGGGCCGTCCTTCGTCTCCGCGTAGCGCAGCGATGGCTCACCGCCTTGGTCCATGACCCACTGTTTCGCCACCGTCCGGGATTCGGGCAGCACCGAGAGCGGAATCGGATGGTCAAGTGGATCAGCAGCCTTGTTCTCGTCGGTCGCGATGACGAGCCGCTCGGCTGCAGTGTCGATAACTTTCTCGCGGGCGTGGGATGCGCCGCCGCCTTTCACGACGTGAGGTGCATACGGGTTGTACTGGTCGGCCCCGTCGATCGCCACGTCGAGTGTTGTGATCTCGTCGAGGTTGACGAGCGGAATGTCCACCTCCTTCGCGAGTTCGTGTGACTGGAGGGACGTCGCGACACCACGGACGTTCTCGAGCTCTCCCGTGTTGAGTTTCCAACCGATTGCGGCAATGGCCCAGGCGGTCGTACTGCCGGTGCCGAGTCCGACGTCCATTCCGGACTCGACAACATCAGCGGCCGCGTTGCCGCCTCGCCGTCGCGTGTCCATGAGCACGTCCTCCATAGAACTCTTGATCCGTTGCGGAGACGGAATCACCCGAACGTGATCCCTGATTTCATCCTCGCTGAGCGAGATGTTGTGCTCCGCGAGTTCGTTCGTCGCTTTCTCAACGACGTCGTTCTCGTCTTCTGCCCACACACTGATGTCGTGGTCGCCGTCAATGTACTGGAACTGTTTGGCCATAGTCGTCTCGTATGATGTCAGTCTTCGTCATCCACGGACCCGACTGTGTCCATGTGGTCGTCTTCCCGTTCGAGCGTCCGTCTCGATTCGTTCGTTACCCGGCCGGTTCTGCGCTCTTCTCGGATATGTTCGTCCTCACCAAAGGGATGGGTTCCGAAGCCGTGGCGCATGGCCGCGATGGCTTTGTAGGCGTGTTGCTGATTTCCTCTGGATTTGAACAACTCGATCACTGACTGCGAGATTACCGGGATAGGTGTTTCACCCTTGAACGCCTCCTGGACCAACCAGTTGACCTCGCCGGTGTCCTCGATGTAATTGGGAATCCCCTCGAAGTCCTGCTCATGTAACTGGTCGCGCATCAGCTCGACGAGCCAGCTCCGGATGACCGTCCCGTTCGACCAGTTGGTGAACACGTCGCCGAGGTCGAGTTCGAAGTCGCCCGCCTCCAAGAGTTCGACGCCCTCGGCGATCGACTGGAGCATCCCGAACTCGACGCCGTTGTGCACCAGCTTCACGAAGTGACCGCTTCCCGGCGGCCCCGTATGGAGGAGTCCGTCGTCGACAGAAAGTTCATCAAGTATCGGTTCGGCGGTCTCGAAGCCGTCGTTTCGCCCGCCAACCATAAACGCAGCACCGTCTCGCGCACCGGGGGGGCCGCCACTGGTTCCGGTATCGAGGAAGTAAATCCCCTCCTCCCACAGCCGCTCCTCGCGGCGCATCGAGTCTCGCCAGAAGGAGTTGCCGCCGTCCATAACGACATCGCCCTCGTCGAGGTGGTCTTTCAGGTTTGCCAGTTCGTCATCGATGAGAGAGCCCGCGGGGAGTGAGAGGTAAATCACCCGTGGCGGGTCGAGCTTTGCTGCGAGGGTTTCGTATGCGCCGCCATCCAGGACGGTCACCCCCATTTCCGCTAGTTCCGGGCGGTCGCTCCGGTTCACCCCGACAACCTCGATGTCCTTTTCGACGGCCTGTTTCGCCAGATTGCCGCCGATCGATCCAAGTCCGATGATGCCGAGTTCTGAGTTCATAGTCATGTTCGTGTTCCAGATGCAATTGCTGTTGTGCCGCGGCCCGTCCGGTGGGTTTACCCTCTCACCACCGGCATAGTTCGTATATCAACGTCACAGCCAATAAGTCCCACTGCCCGATTCCACACACTCGATAGGTCGCGGACGGGCACTATGGAGGTTGATCCCTCATCGCGCGGAGTCGCGTGTTCGAACCGGCGGCACTGATTCATTGGTCTCAGCTGGCTCTATCTCAGTTACGTGGCCGTTGTTGTGAGATGGGACAAGGTTTTGTAAAGTGGACTACTCAGCGAGCGTCTCCGCCGCGTTATCGCGTGGTTCGTAGCCAATCGCTCGCATCGTCTCGGTTATCGAATAAAACTGTTCGTCGTTTCGCGATACCGCGTTAACCGTCACTGAGGATTCCGATAGGTCGACTGTCGCCGCTTTCCGATGGATATCCTGGCAGTTGCGGGGGCTCAGCCATGTCGATCGAGCGAACCGGCTTTACTCGGCTCGACATCCTCTCCTGTGTTGTCACGGAGATCGTTCTCGTCCATGTACCAGCCGATTGCGGACGTTGAAGACTTCGAGGCTGTGGACGTCAGCTTGACATCCTCATCGTCGTGAACGACGAGAATTCCTTCGTGGGGCGTCGGGCCGATCCCGACGTCCTCGAAGGCAACGTCCCGCCCGGCGGTCGGACGGTACCGGGTTTGTGCGTGATACGTCGGGCCTCTGAGAGGCGTTAGATGCATGGGTATCCGCTTGCACCGCACAGGCCGTGCCATCGACCCGACTCGGACGCCAATCCGAGTCTCGCATCGGGCAGGCTCGCGTTTGTGATGACGGAGGAACGCCGAATCTCCTCCACGTTTCCCGAACGAGGGAGACTCATAACCGAGACTAGAAGGCCTCCGTGCGGTTGCGACACGAAGCGTACGCGATTCACGCCCGTGAGCAAATCTTCGATTTGCAATGCCCATCAGAACGCACGCGTTCTGAGGACGGCCGTGAACGGCGAGACTCTCTCGCTGATTAAAGATAGTAGTTCGCCAGTCCTTCACAGGCGATCTTACTGACGCCGTAGAAGGAGTCCGGTCGCGTCGGATCATCGGGATCGACCGTACGAGCGTCACCGATGGTCATACTCTTGGGATTGGTTGGATCGGCAGCGTTGTACGTGCCGACTGCATGGTTCGAACTTACGAACACGACGCGGTCGATTCCATTCTCGACTGCCGCGTCGAGAACGTTCTTCGTTCCCTGGACGGTGAGATCGACGACGGTGTCCCAGTCGGTGTCTGGCGAGGACGCACCGGCGAGGTGAATGACCGTATCGACGTTGTCGAGTTTTTCTCGCACTTCGTCGGGATCCGTGACGTCGAGGGTCTCACTGTCCACATCCTCGTGCTCCGAGTGGGTGAATAGAACGATATCGTGCTCTTCATCATCGAACGCGCCCAATAGCTCTCGACCGACGTTCCCCGCTGCGCCCGTCAGTCCGATTCGTGCCATCAATAGCACCAACGACTGTGAAGGGTATATTAGTCGCCCCCGTTTCGATACATTCCCTTGTGGAGCGTCCAATCGTACTGCTCGTACCGGACGCGTAGATGGTCCCTTTCGTCAATGACGTCGTACAGTTCGAGGAACTTGTAGATGCCACGTCGCCTGCCGAAGTCCCCACGAGAGGAAAGAAAGAGCCGCGTGATCCAGACCTCGCCGGCGTCACGGTCGTACGTCGATGATTGTTGGAGAAACGATCGCTTGTACTCGTGTCGAGTTCACTGCCGAGACTACTCGCTGTGTATGCAGTAATCGGCGGACAGCTCTCGGCACCACGGTTAGCGCGAAGTGGATGCGCGGGTCGACCTCAGGCACACAATGTTCGCGTTCGAAGGCCCTCGGGAACGGGCGAGGAACGTATCCGAGCTCGTACTTCCACTTTGACGACCGGAGAATCCTGTGTTCGACCCCCTTTCAGTATCTCAAGTCGACGGATCAATCGATTTTCCGTCTGGCGATTTCTTCATTCATCATCAATCAAGTTAGTAGACGATGCGTAGACTGTCACGCATGGAGAGGATATCAAACCGAATTCCACCAGTATCAGTCGTGGGGGCCAGGGTTATACTGCTTTGGCTACGGTGGCCAAGCTCCTACCAAAGGCGAATTTCCTCTGTGAGGCCCCGAAATCAAAATGTGTGAAAAACTATTATCTAATGAAAAACGCCAGACAGGAAAATAATGAGATTGAGTTGAGCAGGTACTGAAAGTAGGGTCCAATGAAACCGGCTATCTCCACCATAAGGTCCGCTATTCGTTGCGTATCTTAGAAGAGGAAGATCCGATCGAACCGTCAAGCCAGGGTGCAATTACAACCGATCGTACTATGACATCTGTCACCGATCTCGATGAGAAATTCATTGGCATCGTGGAGATACTTCAAGAGATGAAGATTGACAGTATCACCGAGACCACCGAATAGGTCGCGAAGAAAGGTCCTCCATTGGTCTGATCTGCTCTATTGAATAGACTTTTTTCAGGGATTAGGATGAAGTAAATTGTAGCGTAGGAGGATTTCTGAAATTCCTTTGATAGTGTACTAATCTACTGCGCGGGACAGATGGAAGAGTGATTGGAAAGAGTCTGCCGTACAACTCCTCGGAAGTGTTCTTAGCACACCTATCCCAACGCCCTACCCCTATTCAACAGAGCAGTCTGATCGTCATTTTCAGGACACCACTGACCGATTCCGCGGCTGGTTCCATTACCATAAGGTATGTTTTAAGAGATAAATATTATCATCCTGCATGCAATAGTCTGGATTGCGATGACTGATTCAGAGTCAGTACGCCAGGACACTCATCCCAGTGGGACATGGGATGATATCAAAGAACTACCGCCGAGTGCGAAACTGGTCGCGAAAGTTCTCGACCATAATGAGACGATGACTCAACAAACGATTGCAGAGGAGACGCTCTTACCCGATCGGACTGTCAGATATGCTCTAAGCCATCCGTCTTTAGTTAGACCTCACACCTCGGTTGCGTAGCGGTAGCGAGCGTCTCTTGAAGGATCGGTCGTTGCTGGTGAATTTTCTGTGCGTCTTCGATCAATCGCTCCAACAGCGGCGGTGGCGAATAGCCGAGGTGTTCGCCGAGTTCGTGGAGGATGAGCTGGGCGTGCGACCGGAAGGTCGCCGCCCAGCGCTCGGGCGGGAACACGATCTCATCGTCAGCCTCCTCGGTGACCAGATCCAGCAGATCACGGCTCACCAGCAGTGACAGCAACGCTGCGTACAGCAGAATCTCGACAACCTCCGGGTTGCTCGTGTCGAACTCGTCGAGTTCGTACTGCGTCTTCAGCTCCCGGAACAGCAACTCCACCTCCCACCGACACCGGTACAGCGTTGCAAGATCAGTCGGGAGGAACTCCTCTCTGGGTAGATTCGTGATGTAGAGATGGTAGTCGTCGGCATCCTCGTTGCGGACGCCGACGACGCGGAACCGCTTCGTATCCAGCGACCGCGTTCCATCGTACGGCCCTCGATTGAATTCCGCTTCGACCTCCACGTCGATGTACTCGCGGTGAAGATCGTCCACGATATCGTGGATCTGCTCGCCCTCCAGGGGGATGGCGCGACCGCGCCATCCCCGTAATTCCGCCGTTATCACCGGGTTTGCGCTTTTCTTCAACCGACTCACGAAGTAGCCATCGTTCTCATCGATCAACGCGAAGCGGCGGTACTTGAAGTACGCCAGGTCGAGGAGAACGAGCCGTCCGTGCAACCACGAACCCGTGTTGAACAACGTGCTGTCGTGCGTTTTCTCGTCAGTCACGTCGAGCCGTTCGATCGTCTGATCGGTGGCATTGTGGAGCAGGTGGAGCGTCGCTCCAGCCTGCTCCTCGTGGCGGGCCTGGTATTCATCGGAGAGAAATTCGTGCAACCGCAGAACTGTTCCATCCGCGATCATCACATCTCTGAACCGGTCGATATCTGCGTCGACAGCGTCGGGAACAGCGACCTCGTCGAGACCGCGCTCGACGAGGTCGCGGAGGTACTCCGCGAGCGAGGGCGTCAACCGGTGATAGAAGCCACCAGGCGAGATCGGTTCGTCGGCTGTGGAGTTGTAGCTGCGTCGGAAGCCAGCGAGTGTTCGGCTCTCGCCTGCGGCGAAGCCGAACACGAACGCCCAGACGAAGGCGGGAATCTGGAGCTTGCGATTGCGTTCGACCACGCCGAGTTCCTCGGCGCGCTCTTCGAGGAACTCGGAGGGAAACAATGTAGTGAGCCGACGCATAATTCTCGATGAGGAGGCTTCTGTGTGCACAGCGGATGCCTCCTCACTCCTCTCGAAAAGTAGCCTCGATGAGCCGCCGCTGTCACGCGGTTCGTCTCTTAGCTAAAGACGGATGTGCTCTAAGCCGACTCGATGAGGAGAACACCATCTCGTCCAGATTTTCGGTCATGGATGCCCGCCGGCAGCTGTACACACTCGATATCGATTCCTAAGCCGGTCAGGCTTATCAGCAATGAAAAGAATCTCCAACTCTAATCACGCTTCCGGATTATTTGAGTTATTCAGCATGCTATGAAAGAACTCTTTTTATCGCATTATGACGAGAGGGCAAACGCCGAATGTAAAATATGGAACTATCACAATAGCAGTGTTGTTTCTTCGCTGGACGAAATATGCTGAGACTATGGGACTGTATCACCCGGGAACAGATAGAACTGGACCACACTTCTCTCATATCTTTACTTTGTCGCCAGAGACACTTAAAAGGAAATAGGACCGAGACCTTGTGCAACATTCCTTTGGACAAGAGGCCCGGTGTTGCACAAGGCTCAGATTGAATTAGCTCTCTCCGGCACTTTCCCTCGGGGATTCGCGCCCGGAGAATATCCTTCTACTCGTGGAGTTCCCCATTCTACTCGTCGGCGAGTCGCGAACAACTCAACAAATTTAAATCAAATATCACTTACCGGAAAGAACGACAAAAATCCGACCGTAATAGGGGCCATTAACTATATCTACTGATCGAGGACAGTATATCTGGCTCCCACTGCCTCCCCACGCACCCTATGTGCATCAGGCGGTGGGAGCCGCTACTCACCCGCTGCATGCTCCCTACATAATTGAGGGTCCCTCATTGGGTTGCGTCGAATCGGGCGGGCCATTCCTATTTCCAGAATTGGCGAACAGGCTCGAGCTCACTGGGCGCCCAGCGGAGACGTGCGTCCAAACCTTGTGCAACAGTTGGCTTTACACAGACTCGCCAAGCTGCTGGCTGCGGAGTTTTACTTCCATTGTGCTTTCCGGAGATTAACTAGGCTTCAACACGCCATTCGACCTATACTATGAGCTACTACGACGACGACCGCTGGGATTTCAATCTCGAAGGCGAAGGACGAATTGAGCCCGATCCAACCGATTCGACCGCTATCGATGATGGCAGCTACGAACGTGGCGAAGACTCGCTCGAGGACGACCACATGGGCTATCCGGATAAACCTGGACCGGACTCATATGGGGGTGACGAACGGGCTGAGCACCACTGTGAGTGTGGTGTCCCGCTCGATCCCGGCAGATCGAAGTGCGACTTCTGCCTCACGAACGACCTCGACTACGACGACACCCCTGACAAATCCGATACGAACCGCGAAGTCACGGGCCTGATTCACGTCCTCGTCGACGCGACGAGCGAAGCCAACGCCGTGTGCGCCGCCCAAACCGTCTTCGACGGGCTGACTGGTGATCCACCCACCTCGTCGGTCGACGGGATCGACGAGTGCGAACTCGTTGCCACGCTCGAGGATGATCTCGTGGATCGGTTCGCCCGAGAGTGGGGCCAACTGCCCGGTGCCACCCCGGTTGATTCGACTGCCGGCCAGCGCCAGCTCGACACGATCCGACAGAACGCCGGCCACGACTACCTCGTCGCGAAGGACAACAGTACCGACACTGCTGCGGATAACCGTCCGACGCTCGATCCCGTGCTGTTCGACGCCGACGGCGAGCCCATCACCGATATCGAAGCGATCGGCCAGCTCATCGCTGGAGGCACGCTCAAGCGAACCCGCCCCGAGTGGGATACGAGCGACTCCGGTGACGAGCCAACTCGGACCTGGATCGTCCCTGCGATTGCCCTCGAACACGAGTCTGTGTCCGACTCTACTTACGATCAGTCCCGTGACAGCCTGACGCACTGCTTCCTCGAATGTTGCGAGTGTACCGAGGAAACCCGACACCGCTTCGATGGTTTCAACGCAGTTCCAAATCCAGCATGGGAGGACGACCCTGTCTGGAAGTGCACACGATGTGGGACAGCTCGACACGGTCCCGTTCCAAGCGCCCTCACAGCAAAGTCTCACTCCCAGCACTGAGAGGGCTATAGTGAACTACCCCGACCTACCGCGCTCGGGCCTGCCCGACCCTCGCTTGTTGAGGACGGGGCTTCCTGTTTCTGTGTCGGAACATATAGGAACAGAACCCACAGCGGTTCCAGACTTCGCAGGCGATTTCCCTTTACGGGCGGTTCGGAGTGTCCCGTTCCTACCGAATCGACACTCGACCACAACCGGCGATGCACGCTTTTTGTCGCGTTTGAACAACGCCGGAAGCGCGGTGAGTATCTTACTACCCCCTTCGTCCACGGAGGTAGTAAGAGTTCCGATTTGCCCGAAAGCGAGACGTACGGGCGCTGTATCCCCTCTCTGCTCGCGTCTTCGCCGCTCGCTGAGGAAGGGGTCTTAGCGCCCTTGATTAAAGATAATACGGTAGCCTCCCGCTTGTGGTGTTGTTTTGCCCCGAGAGGGGTGCAGGGCAAACGAGAACAGTTGGCGAGTGAAGAATCAATGTCCAAAGTGACACCAATGAATCAACCAGACACGAGTGCGATCTTCGCCGGCCTCAATGGCCGGTCAGACGCACAGCTTCCCGATTGGTACGCGAGCAGCCACGACATCAGTAACAACCTCACCATCGTTTGTCGAAGCCATCCGCGAACTTCCTCGAGCGATCGACACCTAGGTCGCCTACAATAACCCAGTGACTGGCGAGTGGGTTGAAACCGCTCGATTCAATGCCATCGTCGAACCATCGCGACTCCGTGACCATACACGGTCTGACGGTGGCTCCGTGGACACCCCCACCGAGGAGCCAGTCGATCCACTTTCCACGTTCCTTCGGACTCGTACACGATCCTCAACCCACAGACCGTCTATAGTGCTCTATTGAAAATGAACGATGGTATAATAATTCAGCAAATTCTATATTTCTGTTAGTAAAATACACTCTATTATAACCAGAATATACTCGTGGAGGGGCAATTACATTAAGCACAATCGGAAATAGTGGGAACGTTACGCCCCTCCTCGGTCGAAATGCGTGGTCTCTCGGCTCAAAATCCACTCATCCCGCCACCGCACCTCATTTTCAAGAGAGGAGAATTCATGAAGATATGATGTGGTGTCACTTCGCCTCTATTTCGTGGAAGATGCCCAGAAACGTTCGTCTCGTAGCGATCGGGCACAATCCGGCCTGCTCTACGAGTTCGAGGGGTTCCCGATTCCAGTGACAGCCGAGCTGTTTCGCGTGCGCTTGCTCTCGAACGTCCTGGAAACGCCCGACTAACCGATTGTCGCTCCGGCCGTGTTCTAACAGGAGGACCCGGCCACCCTCCCGACAGACCCGTTCCATCTCACAGAGTGCTGCGATGGGATCAGGGTAGGTGCACACCGTCAATGTCGACACCACCGTGTCGAAGTGCTCGTCGGGAAACGCGAGCGTTTCTGCGTCCATAAGCTGAAAATCGATATCCAACCCCAGTTTCTCGGCCCGCTGTTTAGCGATATCCATCATCTCCGGACTCACGTCGACGGCAGTAATCTCACACCCGTCTGGATAGTAGGGGAAGTTCGCGCCTGTCCCACATGCAACCTCCAGCACTGTCCCCGACACCCGCCGCAACAGCCGCCGCCTGAGCCGCCTCACGCCGATAAATTCCTGCACACGCTCCATGAGAGCGTATTTGCTGGCGGATTCATCGTATTTCTGCTTGATTTCCTCGGTCGTGAAGTCAGTGCTCATATGCGTTGAATGCCTGACCGAGGGTAAACAGCAGTGCAAGGTATCTATGATGGTTTAAGGCATGGATTCTGGGAAGAGGGAGTGTCCTCGGGATTGAACAGGATATCATTCGCTGTCCGCACGTAGCCATCGAGGGAGCCGCCCTCTCCGCCACGGAAGAAGTGCGTGAGCGCGTAGGTCGCTCCCGAGTGCAGTGTCCATAGGTCGATGAGGCACGGATCGTCAGCGTTGGCCAGCGCATCGTCAGCTGCTCGCTCGGCGAGATAGTCGGGGAACTCCAGCAGCGTGTAGAACTCCTCGATCGTGAGCGAGAGGTTTGTGAAGCCGAGGTTGATCTTCTGGACGTCCTCGATGAAGCCCACGAGGTCATCGTCAACCAGTTCGAGCTGGGTGAGGATCTGTTTCCATCACTCCTGGAAGTCGCGGACACCGCCGACGTGTTTGACAATCTGCTTGTCCGTCAACGATCGCATCGAGTTCGAACACGTGCCGTCCTGAGCGAAACCTTCGACGTACACCGCGTGACCACCGAATAAATCGCACCCCGAAGTGACGGCCATCGTGATTGGCTCGCGATCGGCCCCAGGCAGCGTTGCTTCGAGGCCGTCGAATATGATGTCCCTGTGGACTTCGCCGCCGGCTCGGTACTGGCGGATCTCGCCGAACACGATGTCCGCGAACGGCATCCCGTTGAGCGTCGAATCCCTGAGGAGTGTTTCGAGAGGGCTATAGATGCTCTATTGAAAATGTGGTACAGCATCGGGATCGAGGGTTCGAGGTCGGGGAGAATGGATGTCTTCCGATGTTTTGGTGATAGCATTCTTTGAAGGCTGCTCTGGCTGATGAGTTGCCAGTCAGTGTGTGCATAGCGTAGCCGTAGTTCCTGGAGTGAGACAAGATTACGGTAAAATAGACAAATTGTCCTGACATTCAGATTGGAAATATCCTCCATTGCCTCTTCCGATTAGGATCAATCGCTGCGCAATCGCCCATTTTCAATAGAGTGAAAATCGGCTAGACTGTGACCGATCTCGAAAAACACGGGTTGCTCTACCGGGAAAGCGTACGGCCGGACATCCCGTGTCTACCCAGATGAAACACTTTCTGGTGCGGGCGAGCGTCGTTCGGATTCCGAGTGAACCATTACCGCATCCATTCATAACCAACTGTATCGTTCTCCTAGTCATGAAATATCTCCGTATGACCGTCTCGCAGGAGATCATCGCTCCTGCTTCACTAGTAACCGAAGGGCGCCTCCTCAACATCCAGCTCCTGCCTGATGAAACGATACTTGAGTTGGCGCTTGTTCGTGCGGATCCTGAGGAGCTTCTCAGTGAGATAGAAACAACCACCAGTACGGAACGGTTTGCTTACGAAGCGGTGGAGGCCCAAGAGGATCACTGGTACGTCTACCAACACTGTCAGCCAACCGGACAGGCGTGGGAACTCTTTCAACTGTTAAACAACTATCGGCTGATGATTATGTTCCCGATTCTCTTTGATGACACTGGCTGCACGATCGAGATCATCGGCCGTGAATCGGACGTCCAACACGGATTCGACGCGCTGCCCGATGATATTCGTCGACAGACCTCGATCGAACGAGTGAGCGAGTATTCACCACAGGCAACAACACCGAGTTCGAAACTGACCGAGCGCCAGCGTGATATCCTCGACGCGGCAGCCACTGTGGGCTACTACGACGTTCCTCGCCGTGGGACTGCTGACGATGTCGCTGCAGCCGTTGGGTGTGCGCCAAGCACGGCTTCCGAACATCTCCGAAAGATCGAAGCCCGAATCCTCTCCGCTATCGCCGAAGACTAACCTACTGTCCCACCGGTGCGAGCAGAACGATCGAGCAGGTCGAGCGGGCCTACGAAGCGCAGATGGCGGCAGACGACAGCGTGCAGGAAACCCTTGAGGGAGAGGGCGGGGTAGCGCGAATCGAGCAGGTCAGCGACGACCTCCAGGCAACTGTCCAGCAGTTCGAGAGCCATGAAGAAGCACTGCGAGAGCGATTCCAGGCTCCTCTAGAGTGAGTACGACTGGTCGGAGACTGAAGCTTAGAGCGCAAGACTGCCGAGTGAGTACGGCCCAGTCGTGGAATCACATATATAGATGGCTCTCTGATGTGCTAGAAAGGAATGGTAATCCCCAGAGAGACGCTTTCGATCGAAAACGTCGTCGGGTCAGCAAACCTTGAACAAGAGATCGATCTCGACGCTCTCGCAGACGATCTCGATGATGTCTCATACGATCCGGAACGATTTCCAGGGCTCATCTTCCGAACGCAGGATCCGAAGGCAGCAGCACTGATCTTTCGGTCGGGCAAACTCGTCTGTACGGGTGCATCATCGATTGCAGACATGACCACTGCGGTTGAGATGGCGTTCGAGAAACTTCGAACATTGGGACTCGATATTCCTCCTGAGCCAGACGTAACGGTCCAGAATATCGTTACAAGTGGCGATCTGGGTACTGAACTTAACCTCACTGCAATCGCAATCGGGCTTGGGTTAGAAGCCGTCGAGTACGAACCCGAACAGTTCCCCGGATTGGTCTACCGAGCGGACGAGCTGAGTGTCGTTGTGTTATTATTCGGGACCGGCAAATTCGTTATTACTGGCGGGGAACGTCCGTCAGATGCTGAAGACGCTACTGAAGCTGTTCAGACAGAATTAACCGAGCTCGGACTCCTCGAGTAACCAGCTCAGTTCTATCGGTTGGCGAGTGTTTTCCTCGATCGCTCCCGAAGAGGACGAGATTCGGCAGGTTACAGGTCGCGAGGCTGGACAGTCTTCCGGTCGTTGTCTTCGGCTCGCTCGGCAGCATCGGCGAGCAACTCGGTGACTTCGTCGTCAAGTGCGTCGTAGAAATCACCCGAAACGTTGTACTCGTCGAGGGAGTCCTTCACGCCCGCTTTGACAATCAGATCTGCCATACTATGGAGAACAGACGGAGTCAGCTTTAATTTTTCTCTTGAGGGTGTCGAGGCCAGTCTGCGTTGTCGTTTCCATCCGTTCCTAGTTTACGATTCCATCTTCGCGAGGTTGCGTTCACACGACGACTCGGCTACTCGAGTGTGTTCACTCTTCGAAGCCGCGAGTAGGGAGGAGAGGAGCGCGTGGCGAAGCTGGACCGCCCGGCTCGTCGTCCTACGTAGTCCTGCGGCGGGCTTCAGACAACCCTGCGAAGGGTGCCGAACACTGTTGCGGGCGGGGAAGGTTTGGTTCCCTCGCCGAGGACGGGCCGCCGTCAACCGGCCCCGAAGAACGGACCGACGACGCGACCGCTCCGAGCAAGCTCGTCTTGCCACGAAGTTGCCGAGGCACGTCCAATTAAATTGCCTCTGCCGACTGACCGCACCGGCACATAAGTCGGCCCGGGACCACAACACCCGACCGATGCCACGCAAGCCCCCTCCTCAGAGCGACGAAGGCGCTCAGGACGGGGTAGTTGACTGGAGAATCCTCGTGAATGGTTCACGCCAGCACTCTGCAAATTCCTCCAAGAGGCCCTCAAAGTCGTGCTTGAGGACTACGAAGACCAACGATGATATTATTGGTGTTCAGACCCGTCGTGTGAGTGAATCAATCACTACCGATTGCGCTGTCTTCACCTGGGTCGCCACTCGTGCACAATCTTCGAGGACCGGCTGGGTTGTTGATAACGAGTGATAGAGATATTCGGACAGCGCCGAGTGATCAGTGAACCGAGTACCAGTGGCAATCGATCGAATAGCTGCTTGCCGGTCCGCAAGCACGGCTTCAATCCGGTCTTCGAGGCCTCGCGACTGCTGCCACATTGTCTCCAAGTCGGTGTACGACTGATCCGGGAAAGACCGGTCAGTAAGGTGGTCGAGATCCGAGAGAATCGAGGTAAGGTCCCGATCTGCTGTTTTAAGTGACTGTTCTTCCTCAGAGATGATCTCAGCGAACTGGTTTCGATTTTCGCGCGATTCACATGCTTGGGTGATAATGGCACGTTGTACCGGAGGGGTCAACTGCCCGCCATCCGTCAGAACTGTTGCTATCTCAGAGCTGAATTCCTCACTGACATTATCCACAAGTGACTCACCATAATCTTCCTCATAGTGAGGTACGGCCATCACCGTGTCACGGTACGCCTCCCGAATCTCGTCCAGCCCACTCTCCATCGGTGAGGCTACGACCGGAGCCGTAGCATGGCCGGTAGTAGTTTGGGGTGGTGCAGTTGAGACCGGAGCGGTCTCTATGTTCTTCACCCGGTTCACGAAGCGATCGAATGCTTGAGTCTCTCTCGAAGTACGAGTCGATTCTTCTGCGCAAATATCGCGAACCTGAGGAAGAAAGAATAATGCCCCTAACACCATCACGAATCCACTAATAACAATAAAGAGAGCCACGTCAGTGATTCCACTCATAATCGTACACTCAATCGCAGAACAGCTCGTTTCTGGCTCTATTCTGGAGGAACGTCGTGCGTAATAGACGGTCATATATGCTATGATATAGCATGCTATTCGAGCTAATAACCCTTTCCGATGGGTGTATGACGAGTCGAATCGCTATAGGGTCACTGTTAAATCGAGAAAACCAGAAGAAGGAAGAGGGTTTCTTTCTGTCACTATTTATAGGATTAAATCAATTATTCAAGTGGCTAGAATCGGCTCTTTGAACGGAAATATAATATCATTATCGTGTTATGAGGTACATCAATAGCGACAGTTACAACCTTCTATCTTACTGCTGTGGTGCGATTTTCGCTGGATTTGAAGTATTATAGTAGGATGATGATTGTATTACTTGTCTTGGTATGGATGATACTGTTTCACCACCTGGGCAGAAGTCTGTCGAGAAGCAGTTCTGTCTAAAAGATGTCATCTCTGAAGATATCACCCTTGGTTACTCGTGTGGGGCCGCAGACCTCCTCGCTCACGAGTTCTCCGATCCCGCAGACTGGCGCGGGCGGCGCGTCCACATCCTCGGCGGCAGTCCACGTAAACAACTTCACGCGATCGAGCAGCTCACTTGGCCCACGCTCGCCGGAGACCCACCGGCACAGATCGTCGGCATTGATTGGAACGGCCTCCATCGTGGTGCACAGTTCGGCGAGTTCTGGACCGCCGACGGCTGGGACGCCAGCGGACGCGACGCCGATCACGTCACCGTCCGAAAATTGGTGCGTCACAGCTTGGGCCAGATCAAAGCCTTCTGGCAAGCACACGGCATCTGGCCTGAGACCGAACCCCACGACCAAAGTGTACCCCTTCAGTACGAGGGACCAACGCCGAGCGACCTCGAGAGCGCGGCGTGTGCAGTCTGCGAAGCGAACGTTTGGACAACCAATCGTGGCCCGGCCGTTGCCGAGTATGATACGGGTGAGGTCTGTGGCTACTGCTCACACGACTGTTACTTCGAGCACCGGACGCAGAACCGCCTTGAGGAAGCCGTCGACGAACGCAGCGTCTTCATCCCACCGTGAGCCGGTTTTTCACTCGAAATCCGGTGTGTTCCGATCGTGGTGTTGGTGTGCCCCTGAGAGGGGTGAGGCGCTTTCGAGCAGGCGAGAGCGTCGACACGAGTGATTCCAATGTCTGTGACCACAGAGCAAGCAGTCTCGTTCGACGACACCGAGACGCGCAGCGACCAGATGAACAGCACCATTGAAGAATGGGTCAAAGACCTTGCCACCGACGTCGACGAGGCGGTGTCCAGTGCGGAATTCCAAGAGTGGCTCGACGTCCAGAGTCGCTTCCACGACTACTCCCATCGAAATACCCTACTCATCAAACTCCAGTGCCCGGAAGCGAGCCGCGTTGCGGGCTACAACACATGGCGAAACGAGTTCGACCGCCACGTCCAGGAAGGCGAGAGCGCTATCTGGATCTGGGCGCCGATCATCACCAAGCAGTGTCCCGAGTGCGAAAACTCTCCGTCATATCACGAGAACAGCGACTGTGAGTACGACGAGACGCCACCCGAAGAGTGGCCGAAAGGGCTCGTTGGGTTCAAGCCCGCTTCCGTCTTCGACATCTCCCAGACCGAAGGAGAACCCCTGCCCGACCTCGAGACCGAAGCAACCGGCGATCTCGGTGAGCTGGTCCCGGCCCTCCTCGAGAGTGCAGACCAGTTGGATATCGAGCCTCAGATCGTCCCTCCTGAGAAGTGGAGCTACGGGGAAGCGAAGGGCGTCTGCAAACAGCGGTGTCCGATGACGATGCATCCCAGGGTCGAAGTGAAAGACAGAGAGAATCAGGCCGATCTTGCAGGGACATTCATTCACGAGTACGCTCATGCGCTGCTTCATTTCGACGTCGAGGATGAGACCGAGCGCTCGAAACGAGAACTCGAGGCTGAAGCCGTCGCCTACGTCGTCGGGCGATATTTCGAGTTGGATATGAGCGGGTCGGTGTTCTACCTCGCCGCATGGACCGACGACGATGCCGACGTGATCACAGAGCGGCTGGGTCGGATTAGCAACACGGCTCAAGAGCTGATCGACACGCTCGACCAGGAACTCGAGCGGCTTCCGAAGGCGAAGGCAGACTAAAATGCAGGTGAGACTGCCTGAGTGACGCCATGGTCGAACTTGAGTGTTGAGCTGGGGCCGGGACGCTGCCTACGCTCGCGTGTTCACGAAACTTGAGGAGGAGATGGCAGACGAACTCTACGAGCATTTGTTTACGACGGCACGCGAGTTGTGCAACGAGCGCGATCTTGCGCCTGAGTGTTGCTTCAACCGTGGACGTGCGAGTACATCGCCCCCCGGTCAAACTGCCAAACTAAACTCATTTTCTGCAGTCGTGCGAGATATACAGCGCATATCGGTCACGTAAAATCCATTCAGACAGAGAGATAACTAAGATCGTGTGGCCGGCTTCATTCACCCACATACGCTATGATATCCATCGTAACGGCCATTGACGTTGAGCGATAACCAACCAATGTGAAACGTGAAATCCTCTCCGTCACCGGTATGTCCTGTAACGGCTGCGAGCAGAACGTCGAGAACGCGCTGCAACACATTGACGGGGTGACTCGCGTTGACGCCGACCATGAGGGCGACACCGTCGAGATAATTGTTGAGGACGACGTGGCCGACGACGATCTTCACACCGCCATTGAGCGGGCCGGATACGACGTGGCGGTCTAATCCGGGGTCGCAGGTCCTCTCCCGGCTCCACCTCCGTCGCCCTTCTCAACGGTGAACTCGGTGTTGACTCGCTCACCGGAGAGAAGTTGGCCGGCGAAACTGTTGGCGAGGACAACCGAGACGGATAGGACCATCGCAATCATCGCGAACACTGGATGAACGAGCCCGGTTGTCGCGACGGTGACACCAATTCCGTTGAATGAGAAGGCGGCGACGAGGTTCTGGCGCGTTTTCCGGTAGCTCTCTTGGCCAATCTCGTAGGCATCCATCACGCCACCCAGCCGGTCACCCATTAGGACGATATCGGCAGATTCGATGGCGATGTCGGTGCCAGCGCTGATGGCGATGCCGATGTCGGCCTGTGTGAGAGCGGGAGCGTCGTTGATGCCGTCTCCGACCATTGCAACACGGTGGCTTTCATCCTGCAATCGGCCAATCTCCTCGCGCTTCTCATCAGGGAGTACATCGGCCATCACACGATTGATGTCGACCTGGTCGGCGACCGCGTGGGCCGTTCGCTCGTTGTCCCCGGTGATTATCACAGGCGTGATGCCCGCGTCCGTCATCCGCCGGACGGTCGCGGCGGCGTCGTCCTTGATCTCGTCGCCGATGCCGATCAGGCCGATGAGGTCGCCGTCACGGACCACCCCGGAGACGGTGAGACCGCGGTGCTGGAGCCGCTCGATGTCGTCGCCGGCTTCTGAGAGGTTGACCCCCTCGTCGGCGAGCCAGTCCGGTTTGCCGACGGACACGTCGTCACCGTCGATGGTCGCCCGGACGCCCTTGCCGGTCACCGAATCGAACGTCTCGGGGTCGGCGTACTCCACGCCCCGCTCGTCGGCACATTCGAGGATCGCGTCGGCGAGCGGGTGTTCGGAGAACGACTCCGCGCTTGCCGCTGTCGCCAGCACGCCGCTTTTCTCGTCGTCTCGCGGGTCGCTTTGCTCACCGTCGTCTCGCGGCTTCGCCGCTCGACTCTCCGCGGAACGGAGTTCCGCGCTACTTAATTCTCCCGAGGCGCGTTTCGTCTCGCTGTCCAACCCAACGACCTCGCTGACGGTGGGTTCGCCAACGGTGATCGTTCCAGTCTTGTCGAGGACGATGTGGTCGACATCGGGGAAGATCTGGAAGGCGTCCCCAGAGCGCATCAGGATGCCGCGGTTCGCCGCCTTCCCGCCGCCCCGGATCAGGGCCAGTGGCGTCGCCATCCCCAGCGCACAGGGATACCCGAGGACGAGGACGGCAAGTGCCGCAAACGCTCCGCGCTGGACGTTCGGGTCGCGGCCCCACGCGAGCGGCGCGACCAGCCAGAACGCGAAGGCCAGCGCCGCGATGGTCAGGACGGCCGGGACGAAGTACTTGAGGACGCGGTCGGCGAGCTGGATGATGCCGGGCTTCATCGCCCGCGCTTCCTCGATCTCGCGGGCGACCTGATTCAGGAACGCGTCCTCGTCCGTGGCGGTCACTTCGACGAGGAGCGTGCCGGTCTCGTTGACGCTGCCGCCAATCACGTCGTCGCCTTCGGCCTTCCCTTCGGGGATGGACTCGCCGGTGGCGACCGACCGGTCGACCGTCGACTCGCCTTCGATAACTTTGCCGTCGACAGGGATGTTCTCGCCGGGCTTGACGCGAACACGGTCACCGACTTCGAGGTCATCTACCGGTACTTCCTCGATACCACCGTCGTCTCGCGGGTCGCTCCGTTCTCCGCTCGCCCGTTCCGAGGCGCTTCGCGCCTCGCCGTCGGTGACGCGGCGTGCCGTGTCGGGTTGGAGGTCCAGGAGGCTCTGGACGGCCTGCGAGGCCCGCGTGCGGACGACGAGGCTGGTGTACTCCGAGAGGATGTGGTAGGTGGTGATGAACACGGAGACGGCGAAGAAGTGGACGGTCGGGAAACGCGGGAAGACGAACATTCCGAGGAAGCCACCGAGTAGACCGGCGAACGCGCCCGCCTCCAACAGGACGTGCTGGTTGAAGATGCCGCGCTGGAAACTCTGGAAGGCCTTCTCCTTGATGTAGCGGCCGGGGGCGAGCATCGTCCCGAGTGCCAGCGCGAGCGTGACGAGATCCATCGCCAGCGACTCCGACTCGAAGCTCCCCACCCCGAAGATCATCCAGCCCATTAGCGCGGCAACGATGACGGACGCGCTCCCCGCGAGAACGAGGCGGCGCTTGCCCTCGGCGAGTTCGGCCTGCTGTTCCTCGTACCGCTTCTCCTTGTCCGGATCACGGATGGTGTAACCGAGGTCGCGGAGGGTATCTTTCACTTCGACCTCGCTGATTCGGTCGTCGTTGTACTGGACGAGCACCTCCTCGTGGGCGAGACTCACGTCCACGTCCTCGACACCGCCAGTCCTGTCGTAGGCCTTCTCGATGCTCTCGGCGCAGAACGAGCAGGACATCCCGCCGACGTTGAACTGTTTCTGTGTTGTCCCCATCGTGGTTCGTTCTTGCCGCGTGAGGCCTATAACCGCTATGATGAGTATTATAGCGGTATCAAACATTTCACACCGAAGTCGGATGCGTGGCGTTACTCTTACCGTCATTGTCCCCTAACCGGCGGCAAGGAAATGGCCCTGCTCGAATCCGACGTTCCGATCCGCGAGGTCGTCACGACTGATCCCGAGAAGGCGAAGGCTCTCGAGAACGACGTGCGAGCGAAGATCCTAGATATGCTTGCCGAGGTGGAGATGACGATTGAGGGGATTCACGAGGAACTACAGCGGCGCGGCGAGGAGAAGGCCGAGACGACTGTCCGCCACCACGTGAACGTCTTGAAGGACGCCGACATGGTCGAACTCGCCCGGCTCGAAGAGGCCGACGGCGGCACGCGGAAGTACTACAAGTCGAACACGCGCGTCTTCTCGTATGACCTCCCGGAGGGGGCCGACGAGACACTCGCGGGGATGCAGGCGACCGCGACTGGAGAGCTGGAGTCGCTGGTCGAGACGCTGTACGAGGAGCATGGCAACGAGATCGAAAGGGTCGCCCGCGAGATGAAGCCCTGCGAGTACTGCGAAACCCAACATTACGAGGAGTTCGTCCTCCGCGAACTGTTGAATCGCGCCCTCATCGACCTGAGCGAAACCGAACGGCTCGACAGACTCCTGACAAACGGGGAATAGTCGCCTCAGTGCAATCAGGGGTTTGCTGACTACACCCTCTAAGTCTTGCACGCCGTTACTGTCGGTTCACAGTTCTATCGCCATTACACGGATGACAACACTCACAAATCGAGGGCTGAAGCACCACTGAGCAGCTGCGGCGAACGACCGGGCGGCATGTTCAACTGGCTGACGTCCTTGACTGGTACGTCGAGGAGGGATTGTTGACAGCGGTCGAACTCGATGGAAAGGTTGTCTTCCGACCTCACCACACAGTGCAAGCACAGTGGGATCGTCCGAGAGCTGCGTCTTATCTCGTCACAGTTCGAGGTGTGTCAGTGAGCGTGAATCGGTGAGTGCACGATACGTATTGCCCTGAGGCGGAATCGCCATTACACATATTTGGTTTTGGATAAGAGCATGAGAGAGGAGGGAAGATGACAAATGGTAACACGAAAGCGAATACAATACTGGACGCGCCGACGTGGTGTCCTCAACTGGCGACAGAATCCAGACCCATCCACAACCACATCCAGATCCACAGAGTAGGGGAGACGATGCCCTGAAAGCACTGGTGAGGCCACGAGAGAACGTCCAAGACGCAGACTGGCTCCATCTTACCGAGGGTGAGCGAGTGCAATGGTCCGGGCGGCCGTCTCGATACACGATCGTGCTCGCAATCGCCAGTGGCGTGTTCTTCGCGATAGGTCGGAACATCGCGCAGCATCAGAAACCTACAATCTAGACTGGCGTTCTCAGTACCGCTCTCGGACGATCATCTGATTGACGAGATTGGCCATTAGTCGTGTCGGCACTGTTAAACCGAGAAAAATCGCATGACTGCGTATAGGTTTCCCAGAGTGCCAAAGCAGTAACTTTGCTAACGGTTTTTCTCAACCAGCCGATTTCGGCTGAATGATCGGTTCACCTGTGTCAGTATCAGAACAATCATTGCTGCGTTTTCCGTAAGAAGTACCACTCAAGTCGCTTCCTTACCCCGATTCTCGTTCGATTTAACAGTGCCGTCGTGTCTGATCTATCGAGATGAGCAAACACTATTGTCCACCAGCCATGCTAACTATTCTATCCATACATTATAGAAAGTACTAACTCTAATGAATGTATAGGGCCTACTGGAGTGCATCGTGCCCTATCGTTTACCCGTGCTATCTATTCTATCTGTACATTATAGAAAGTCCAGACTTTAATGCACGTATAGACCGTGTTGAAGTGCATCACATCCTATAGTTTCTCGAACGTTGGCACATTTTATAGTGTAGTAGAGTGTGGAGGGACCTATGGGAAGCGCATCCAACAGGACACCACGGGCGGTTGCAGTCAATGTTTTAAAAGGAGGATTCGGCAAATCAACGACGGGGATTAATCTCGCGCGCGAACTTGCAGAGCGCAACGGTCAGGCACTTCTCGTTGATCTTGATGATAACGGTCACACGACGTTTAACCTTGGATATCGGGATCGGTACGAGGGTGAAAACCACGTTCAGGACGTCCTCCTTAATGGTGCAGATCCGCAAAATTACATCGTTTCAGTCACTGATGGGCTTGATCTCTTTCCATCGCACGAGGCACTTGAGGAGGTTGAGACGAATCTGAAGTCGGCAATGGCGTCAAGCCAACGTCTCTCCCGAAACGTTGTGGACCCTCTTCTCGGCGATGTATACGACTATATTGTCGTCGATACGCCGGCGAACAGGGGAAAAATCAATGACAATGCATTGTTCGCGACGAAGAACCTGATTGTCCCACTCCGACCCGAGAGTGGCTGGGAGTCAGGGATCACACAGACGAACAAGCGCCTGATTCAGGAGGCACGACAGTACTTTGAGTTGGAACTCCTTGCACTCGTTCCGACTGATCTGAGCGAACGCTTAGACCAGAGCACACGTGACCGGAACCTGCTGCGAGCCATTAACAGTCGCAAGGAACTTGAACCGTATGTCCCGAACTTTGCACATCTCTCCGAATCTGACTGGGAGGCTATCGATACCAACGAGTACGACGGTGATTTACCGGGCATCCGCCATCGGGGGAGTATCGACAAGGCCCATCGAGCGCGGAAACCACTCCGGGACTTCGACTCGGAGTGTGATCAACTCAAGTGCTACGAGGAACTCGCACAAATCGTCGAGCAAGGGAGGGTTGTTCGATAATGCCGTTTGAAGACCTTTCCAACGACCAGGAAGACCAGCCTGACTCGGACAATAAGGCTCTTGATGAACTCGCTGGGACACTCTCCGAGGAATCACCGTCTGGCGATGGTTCCGGGTCGTCATCCGACACAGCAGAGACAAACAACGGGTCACCAGAGTACGATCCACAGACAGAACCCGCGTTCCCAACCGCAAAGGCACAAACACAACACTCTGTGTACTGTCTACCAGACACGTGGGACTCTATCGACGGCGCGTCCAGCCTGCTCTTCGAGGCTGAAATATCCCTCCGTCGCGACGGTTACGAGGCGGTCCAGAAGCGCGAATTACATAACGCTCTCCTCTGCGCAGCCGCTGAGATGCTGACAGCTGAGGATGTCGCTGAAGCGTTTATTACAACCCGTAATGATCGGGCGGGTGCTTCACTGCTGAAGGAAGAATAGAAGCTCTACTATAGATGTGACGCATTGACATCCTCCAAGCTGTGACCCAGCTGGTGCTCGTGGCCCTGACGAGACCTCCAGGCTTACAAATCTCGTGCTTGGACGGTTTTGCGATCGTTGTCCTCGGCTCGTTGTGCGGCAGTCTCCAGCAGATCTGCCACGTTTTCGTTGAGCGCATCGTAGAAGTCTGCGGCAACGTTCTGGTCCTCAAGCTGTTCTTTCACCGCCGATTTGACGATCAAATCCGACATACACGTCGTTCATCACCGGAAACTCACTTGAACGTATCCATCTCCCAGTGGCACGCTACCGGGTGTTGCCAGAGTCACGCATCTCTCGCCGCGAGGTGTGGGCGGAGAGCAGGAAGCTCTCGAAGGTGCTCGTCGGAGCAGCGGTCGCGAAGCACTGCTATTGCACCCTCAATTGTCACCGGGTTTGTACGCTCCACCCCGACGTTCGATAGTGTAGATGTCCAAGAGCTGCTCGTCGTAGTTGCAGTCAGCAACAAACGGAACTGGCCGATCCGGAGCTTTGAGTGAGGAGCCCTATCGGCAGGCCGGCCCGAGGACGGTAGGCAGTAAAGGTAGCTGCTGGCCGTACCACCCACATCCGACGGCAGATGGTTACCCCTCACGGCATCTCTTGGCACCGACATCGACGAGGAGTAGAATTCCGGGGCACATCGAAGAATAGAGTTTTACAGTAGGCCTTCTAACATACAGTTATGGCACAGGCGTCTCGTCGAATCGTGACTGAACTCCATGATGAGCCCCATATTGAAGGCCGGCGTGTGACCGTCCGACGTATTCAGGGCCTTGTTGAGGGTGCGGGTACGCCTGCTACCGAAGTTGCCAAACAGCTTGAGCTTGATGTGGCGGATATCTATGCTGCACTCCAGTACTATCATACTCACTCGGAAGAAATTGACCAAGCAGAACAGAAGCAGCGGAAGCGAGAAAAGAAGGCCCGAGAAGCAGATGGCAAGACAGTAAACGAGATACGGCAGGAGCGAAACGAGGGGTCGGATGGGGTACCGGATTCTGGTTGATGAAAATACGAGCCCTCGAGTTGCTGAGACACTTCGTGGCAGAGGTCATGACGCAATCCACATACATGACGCTCTAAAAGAGGGAGCTGATGACAGATCTATTTCAAAGTATGCCCATGAACATAGGTACGTCATCCTTACGCATGATGATGATTTTCTACTCCCCGAATACAGGAAGGACATCGCTATCTTCTACTACTCGGATGATACCCTCACCAGCTATGAAATTGCTGACCGTGTAGATCAAGTGACTCAATACGTTCCTGATCCAAGTAACCTCCCAGCAATCACGAACCTTGGAGAGTGGGAAGGCTAGGAAAGCTATCTTCGCCTTCAACTATCCAGAATTCTGAATATCGGTAAAAAAGAATAATCAACATAAACACTCCTCGTTGCTATCGAAGGCAGCCGCCAAGCGGTTGCGCATGAACTCACGCCGATATTGGCGTCGCTCTTCTTCTGACAGGTAGTTTTTCAATACGACGCTGGGATCGGAACTCCCCTGATCGGCCGCGATCGCATCCAGATTCTCGAGGAGATCTGTTTGGGACTCAAGATACGTCGTGTACCAGAATCGGCGCCCCATCTTCGATGTGGGCGTCTTCCCGCGAACATAGACGTCGGCATGCTCTGCAAGCCGCTGAAACCGGGATTGAACAGTTTCACCGACGATATGGCCGCTTGCGGCCGCCGTCGATGGGAACAAGTACCCATTCCACTCTCGATCGGACGCTCCTAACACATCGAGACGATCGACGAGTGTCTTGCGGCCGTAGATCAGTGCGACCGTCCCCGGTCCGTTCTTGCGCTCCTCGAAGTGGATATGCGGGTCTTCGCTTTCAAGAACGAGTTGAGAGACGTGCAATGCGGCAACCTCGTTCCGACGGAGCCCCCATGCACACAGTGCAAGGATGAGAAGTTCGTCACTCGATTCGTCGACGGCGTCGTAGATCTGCCGCACTTGGTCGCTCGAGAGGGCTGCGTTATCAGGTTCAGGGCGTTGCCAGCCGTATTCCATCTCGATGGTCGCTGCCGGGTTGTATGCAGCCTTCCCTCGCCGCTGGAGGTGTTCATAAAACTGCGAGACGTCGCCGAGGTACCGGAGCTTCGAGGCGTCACTTTCGAGGTCGCGATCGAGTTCGTCAAAGACTGCGAGTATCCGTTCGATCTCGTCAGGTTGGGACTCGAGATCGGTGAGTCGGCTGACGAGATCAGCGCTGCCGTGGATATCGTGATACAGGCGCGCGTAGGTCGCGAGCCGAGACCGCTTGGTGGTGATCGTTGACTCGGCAAGGTTCCGTCGCTGGTCGAGTGTTCGAATATACGCGTTCAGTTCGTTGATGGTGGTTTCGTCGTCGATATCCCAGGGATTGGAATCCGAAGACGGATCTTCATCGTAGCCGACTCTTGCGAGGAACTCCAAGAGTGTGAGCTCGTGATGTTCGCGAAGCGTGTAACAGATACCACCATATCCGAC
Organism: Saliphagus infecundisoli; assembly: GCF_020177375.1. Lineage (GTDB taxonomy): Archaea > Halobacteriota > Halobacteria > Halobacteriales > Natrialbaceae > Saliphagus > Saliphagus infecundisoli. The sequence continues at coordinate 27,831 of NZ_JAIWHV010000030.1, forward strand.
GTCGAGCAGCTGCTGGTAGGTCGGTCGCGAATCGAGATCATAGCCCGCGCGTTCGAGTGCTGGTTCAATATCGACGGTCCAGACATGTTGCAGTTCGTCGAGTGATTTCTGTGACCAGTTGATGTGCTCAGGCACGCCAATCACCGCTGAGAAGGTCGAGAAGGAGGATTGATCTGGTCTGGGTGGATTCTAAGAGTTGCATCACTGGCTGGTTCAGCAGTCGTGTTCATTTGCCTAATATTTTGTGTAGTCGTTTGTCCGCCGTGGACAACTAATATATACAACAATCACGTTCTTATCGTTAGGAACCGTAATAAACCATATGTTGCTGTATGTTTTCGCTGGGCCAGCAAAAATTCGGATCGGTAGAGCACCCGTGAATTTATTGGGTACATTCGGTAGTTCACATCGAATCAGAACGTAGTCAGGACTGATGAAATTAGATTCTCAGAGAGCGTCTGGATGGGTGTATGGAATTTCTCTATCATCCAGACACCGTTCTTACGGCCTCTGAGCTTGAAACGTTAGCGCTGGGTCTGCTCGCAGAGGTACCGATCCCCGGAGTCGAAGGCTGCGGCTTCGACTCTGGGATCGTCCGAGAGACGCTCCTCCAAGCCGCTGTCGATCAGAAGTCGATCAAAGCTGTACCGACACTACCCGGAAAACGTACTCCGACGACTACACGCTTACACAGCTTCACACCGTTTCGCCTGCTGAACTGGAAGCACTCGTCAATGATCTCTTTGTCCAGCAGGCGGCGATGATCCTCGGCCCCGGTCCGAAGATCATTTGCCTCGACTTCGTCGATATCCACTACCACGGCTGTCCACACGCTGAGGCTGGCGAACTCTGCCATACAAAACCCCGCGATGTCACCTCCCAGTGCCTTCGCTACCTCGCTGGATTCGTCCTCTGTCGAGCGAAGCCGTTGATCGTCGCCGTGACGCCTGTCCCTGGTGATGAACCAAAGAGCGACGCGGTCGAGCGATTGCTCGACCACGTCGCGGCCCTTCCGTTTGATGTCGCCGGGCTCCTCGCCGACCATGGGTTCTACAACGGTGCGTCAATCGAGCGACTGGGCGCCCTGGCACCAGTCGCTCTCCCGATCATCCGCCGTGGGAAACAGATGGCCGCGAAACTGGACACGACGACCCCTACTGGACGGAGTACGTGATGTACGAGGGGAGCGAGCGGGAACTGCGCTTCCCGCTCGCGGTCTGTGTCTCCTACCAACAGGGTAACCGAGGCAAACACGGCTTGCTTGTCCGGGCGTACGTGGCGTGCGATCCGCCAGATCGCACGCCGAAAGAAGTCGAAGCCCTCTACCAGAAACGCTCAGCCATCGAGACAGCGTTCCGGACGATGCGCGAAGCGCGTGCGCGGACAAGCACGACTGATCCAACCGTTCGGTTGTTGTTCGTCCTCGTGAGCTTCCTGCTGCGGAATCTCTGGCTGATCGTTCGCTGGGGCGTGCTCGCCACACCGCGGCGCGGCGGGCGAGCACTGCCTGTCTGGTTTCGCTTCGAGGTGTTCCGTGAATGGATTGATCACGTACTCGACGACACGTTGTGCCGGAAGTGGGAAGCACCGACCAACGGTGTCGGCATCCCGGCGACCTACAGCCAGCTGGACGCGGGCTGAGCCCGCCCGCGTCCAGCGCCAGTCCTGTGAATGAGCGACCGCTGTGGATTATCTCTCGGGTGACGGCGGTCTCACGCCAGTGAGAGCGCCGTCTTTGCTCGACTCAATGAATCGGTTACTCTGATCTCGTTCGTTTTGCTCTAGAAATCAAGTCAACAATCAGGATTGATGGGAACTACCGTATTTGTGAGAGTGTGTGTTTTGGCGGTGCCGGTAGATCCAAGGGTCCGGCCAGTAGTGTTCGCGGATATGAGGTATTCAGTTGATGGCGGGTACTGATGGGTTGTTGTGCCTGTTTTCTGGCCGGGTTGAACAGCGGGATGGATCGTATGTGGTTGAGGTACCGGAACGGGAGGTACAGATCGGTGACGTTGAAGAGACGGGGACATACCGGGTGGCGTTGTTATCGACGAGTTCCGGACCGGATGATGCGGCGGTAGAGACCGGAGGCCGTGGGACTGTGGACGAAGCGGGTGGTGGTGAGGAACGTGATGGCAGTGGTGAGGAGCCGCCTGTGGAGGAGGGTGAGGTGCGGACGGTGGAGATCGAGGGAGTGGGTGAGCAAGGTGATGGGATTGCTCGGGTGGAGCGCGGGTTCGTTGTGATCGTGCCGGATACGGAGAAGGGTGAGCGTGTGGAGGTGGAGATTGAGACGGTGCGGCCGACCGTTGCGTTTGCGGAGGTGACTGAGCGGTTGAGCTACTACGACTAGCTGCTGGGTGGATCGGTGAATAGAGGGAGTTACTGTTTGGGGAGGCGGTCACTAAGGTCGGTGATGCCGGTGAGGATCTGGGTGTCGAAGCGTTCGTGGAGGTCGTGTTTGTAGGCGACTCCCGCGAAGAATTGTTCGGTGACGACGATGTCGCTGTAGGGGATGGCGACGGCGAGAGACATGATGTCGAGGAGGTCGTTGGCTTCGATTTTACGGTCCCAGTGGAAGTCGCGGCCGTGGGAGAGCACGATCTGGCAGTAGTAGGTAGGGAACTGAGTGAGGAATTCCTCGATGTTGAAGTCGTGGTTCTGGAGGTCGTTGTGGATATGGGGCTGGATATTGAAATTGACTCCTTGGGCATGCTGGGTGAGGAGGGGGAGGAGGTGTTGGGCGAGGTCTCTGGCGAGCAGGATATCCCACCGCTCTTCGTCGGTGTCGGCGAGTTCTCGGGATCGTTGCCGGGCGTTCTCGCGTTTCTGGAGGTCTATGTGATCTGTTTGCTGTTGGTATTCTGCGGCCTCTGCGAGGTAGTCGTCGTCTTGGATTAGCATCCGAGCGAAGCGTTCGGATCGGAAAAATCGGCGGATTTTCTGGTTGTCCTTGCTGGAAAAACCTGGGAAGCTCGGCATGCCGAGTGGCGCGATGAGTCCGTGGTCGAATACTTCGTTGATTGGGCCCGGTTCAGTGTGGCCGGGGAAGCAGTTTTTGAGGTAGGCGATGCGTTCGGCTTTGGTGACGAGGAAGAAGTTTTTGAAGCAGATGTTGTGTGAGAGGTCGAGCATCAGTTCGTAGAGTTGACGACGGAAGGTGAGGTCGGAGTGTTCGTCGGTTTCTAATTGTCGTGGCAGGCTGAATGGGTAGGTGGCGGACCCGTTGTTGGCAGAGCTGAGGATAGTTTCGTAGCTGTCTTGATGAGGAGATTCTGGGTTGTGGCGTGCGTTGTGGAGGGTTCCCCATTTGTTCTGGTCGAGGAAGACGACAGTGGTGGATTCTGGGTTGAATTCAGGAGGTGGATTAGCCATGATTTCCTCGGCTGTCTCCTTAGTGAGGTCACTGAGGAACACGGTCGTCCCACGTTAAGCGTTCGATTAGTATGAATTATATGGATGTTTGAATGGTGGGCACGTCCTCCCGGCCTGTCGGCCGCGAGCTTGCTGCGATAAGGAAGTCGGTCGGTGGTTTCTGACTACACCCTGGAGATCGAGATCGTGGGCGGTGATCCGCGGTGAAGGATGGCCGGGAACTGTGCATCTACTGCGGCTACTACCACCATCCGGACGAGGAGTGTAGAGAGGTGGTCTAGATCCAGCAGTCGTTCGCAGAGACGATGTACGTCTACGAGTGCCGGAACTGTGGGAACCGGTGCTGGGATACGGAGGACCTCGAGGAAAAGGAAGGCGGCCTCCGGTATTTTTGCCCCTATGTGCGACGCCGGAGGGCAGCGAGTTCGTGATGCAGGTCGAGGATAATTTCACGTTCAACCCGTTCAGCTTCGAGCCGCCCCGCCGGTTACCGGTCTAGATCAGCGAAAGCGGCAGCCGGTCACCGTCTCACGTAGGCGAGTTTACCGTTTTCCTGGAGGACGCCAAAGGTTTTCCCGAGGCCTTGGAAGAACACTGCGAGATCATCGTAGTCAGCAGTCTCTAACTTGAATCGAACAGCTGTCCCCTTCTGGATGATCTATGAATCTAGGTATTCAGCGTGGAAATCCTGTTCCTCGAACAGTACGTCTACGGCGTCCCACAGGTCTTCACCGATACTGATGTCGTGGATGATGACTGTGAGGTAGGTAGTGCCGTCTATCGGCCGGAGTGCGTATCGTTTCAATCGGTATGCTGTGTCACTAGATTCACGGAATTCGATTGTATGTGCTTCAGTAACGAACTCGCCCTCTCTGACGGCCTTGCCCTCGAGATCGCGGAGGCGTTGTTCGCGGTCGTGTTCGAAATCCAGTTTCCCGACTTTGTACCTGTATAGACCGAGAAAGAGGAGGCCGAGGGTGCCGAGGGAACCGACTGCTACCCAGTTGATGGAGGGAAGTGTCAGGAGTGAGAACGACATTGGATGTTGTTCGTTACCGATATGATAACAATGTTTTATTCAATTCAGGGAGAGTTTCGGTGAGAGGGTACTGGGGAGGTGATTATGTTGTCTGTTGAAGTATGTCCACGTCGTAGAGGGTGGTATGGATCCGGAAGATTTTCAGCGTATCCAGGAGGCGATGCCGAACATAGGTACGGTACGGTCGTTCAACGTGGTGGAAGGGGCTGAGCTGTCAGGGGATGAGCTGATCATCTATATCGAGGGGGATAACGGTGGGTTCCGGTTCCCAATGGACGCCGTCCGTGCGGAGGATATGGCTGCGTTCTTCGACGATTTGGCTGATGAACTCGCCGTCGAGTCCTGAGAACATCTATTGATCTGTAAAGAGGATAGTTGGAAGGAATCAGAGACTAAATAGAGAAGATTGAGTGCTTGGAAGAATTAGCGTTCAGATTCATCCATCTGGTGTACGTCTGAGTTGATGGATATATTTGCGTCCTCCATCGCACGAACTCCGAAATATACACAGGTAAGGTAATGGGTTGCTCCTGATAGCACATCTCCTTGGACCCCCTCGTTGATGGCTTCTCGTATCACTCCTGTAACTGTTGTTCCAATGAGAAAGGCAAGCGGCGCTGGATGGTGATAGTCCATATAGTCATCGGGGGAAGGGCAGAGATTATCTGCAACTTCGAGGATTTGGTCGCGATTCTGAGAGTAAACGGTGTCCATCTCTCCAAGAATTTCCGGGGGGATGAGAAACGTGACCAGTGTTTCCATGCTCTCAAGCGGGTCCTCGCGCTGTGAGAACTTGTCGATCATTTCCGCCATGTCTTCCTGATTGGGTTTGTCCTCTAACTCATTCTGAATAGATTTGAATTGTTCTGTAGGCTGGTTTCTCCTGCGGAAAAAGGTGAATATTGTAATGAGCCCCGCGATAGGTCCGATAACCAATCCAGTCAACCGAAGTCCGTTCTGGATATTGTATGGTGTTAGAGTGATCGTCGGAAGATAGGTTGTGAGGATGCCAGAGTGCGAAATTACTGCGGTTAGGAGAGATACTGCAAATACAAGAAACCAAGTACTCCACTCTAGATTCTGAATCCTCAATAGTATGGAGAAGCCGTCTTGGGAGTCTGTGGGAATCATCCCGATATCGCGTATTTGAAGGTTCTCACCTAGTTAGTACTTGTGGCAACGGATCAGTGGTAGAAAGGTGATCCGCCGTGATCACGGTACCAGGTCATCGAACCCTGGGGACAGGGATACAGTTACGGAGATACTGGTGAAAAACGCATAGGACATCAGTTGCCTGCTTTTACGAAAAGCGGATCATCGTCCTCGTCTAATTCCTCGCATAGCATATCAATCAGGACACGTGTTTTCCGCTTATTCGTTTTCAGCTGCTCCTTTTTGGACTCCAGTTGCTTATCGTGGTGCTTCAGATACGTCTGGAAATCTCCTGTATTGTATTCTTGGTAATGATCGAAGTGGAGTTGGATGAGTTTGTCCAGCATCCGTTTTGTAATCGTCCGGTATGGTTCGTCAATCCGTACATGAGAACCGATATGGGCAATGTCATTCCGTTTACTCCATAATTCATCAATGGCTTCCCGCTCTTCACGCGTAATATACTCTCCTTTTGACCGTTTTTCGAAGACTACTCGCGCTCGCTTTAACGCCACTTTTGAAGGCTGGTCACGTTCTACGTGTGTGAGACTATCTATCCCTCGCCAAAAGCTGAAGAACGATTGCTGAGGGGTCGCAGCAGTTATTCCATCTTGATAGGCCAGCAACGCATCTTCCAGTATTTTGTCGAGTCGATCCCGGTTGTCTTCTTCATCCTCATTAGGCGTTGCTTCACCGTGAGGGGTTGCCGGCAGATCTGGTAACGCAAGATAGTCGTCTACAAGCTCATCGATATTGTTGGGCGGGAAATAGGCTCTCCGACGATAATCGAAATTCATCGGATGAAAGTCAACGTACTCTGCACCGTCGAAAATAAAGTAGAAGAACGGTTGCCGTAACGGAGACCATCGAACATTTGACGGTCGAGTCTTGTTAGCTGGCTGTGAACGGGCGCGTTGCTGCTTATGAAGTGCGTAGTTCAGCTTTGAAATAAATAGTCTGACGATGTCTTGCATCTGGAACAGTGCGTAGTAGCCGTCCCGCGCGTCAAAATCAGCGGTCCAGAACGTGAATTTCGAATTACCAAAGTTATCCTTTTCAAGCGAATTGGGTGACTCTCTCTGTAGAAACCGTTCGAACGACTCATCGTCCCAGGCTACAGATTCGTACTCGTTCTTCCAGGTGTCTCGGGATATATTTTTGATCGTTGTTTCTGGGACAGAGAAAGAAGAAGGGAAATGCCTGATGCGCTGAATATTGAGCGGGAACGCTATCGTATACGTAGTGAGGTCTTTACCAAGTGTTTCTCGAAGCATCTGGGCCTTCAATCCCTCAAAGATCGATATTGGGTCTTTGTTCGGGTTTTCGTGTGTCTCTTCTTTAACCTCAATAAGTAATTCGTGGGTAGCGATTAGCAGCGTTTGTTTTGTTAGCCGATCTTCATGGCCATCATAGCTTGTTTCAGAATCAATGATATTTAAGACGTGGCGGCGGAATTCTTTTTGACGACCGTGGTCCACATGCGTTGCCCCTTCATAGGACCAATATCGTATGCAGTCGAGTGCTGCCTTAACTTCCTCTGTCATTTCACTACAGGTGGAACGTATCGTACCCTCTTGAGAGGAAGGGGTAGGAACCAGTAAAGGACAGCCGCTAACTCTGCCTGTACTAGTGTCGGTGACATGATCCAACAGAACGGTGGTGGAACGAGTTCCTGGTCAGTAATTTAAGGTCGGTGGCTGTCCTCTTGCCCAACAGTATGGATTTAGATAACGTGTATTGGGATGATTTTGACTGGAAGTCGTATCAGGAATTGGTGGCAGGGATTTTCGCTAATGAAGAGAACAGAGTAGAGGTTGAGTATGACTATTCCCTTCCTGGTGCTGGTGAGAAGGAGATTGATGTTGTGGTCTGGGATGAGAGTGAGTTATTCAATTCTATTCATCTTATCGAGTGCAAATTCGAGAACACACCGATCTCTGCCGGGGTTGTGGATGAGGTTAGTAATCAGGTTATCAGGAGCGATGCGGAAAGAGGCTTAGTTGTTTCAAGAAGCGGTTTTCGGTCCGGTGCGGTTAAGCGCGCGGAGGGCACAGGAATTAAATTGATTACTCTTCGTCAGATTGATCCTGACACCGATTTTGCTGATGATGCTGTCCACAGTTTGAAGGGAACTCAGAGAATTTTCATCCGGGATATCGAGATCCTTGATATGGATGTTGAACGGTTAGACGACAGTCCGGACGGTGAAATACAGGAAATATATCTTTCCTTTGATAGGTTGAACAGTCGTCTATTCACGACCGATCGGGAGTTTCTTGGGGAGACTTTGATTGATCGAGTGAATTATCTTAAGCGCACTAAGAGTGTTGGAGAGCATACTGAGGAGTTTGATGATACAGTTATGTTAATACGTGGTGAGT
>NZ_JAIWHV010000031.1 GCF_020177375.1 Saliphagus infecundisoli
TACGGATCGCGGAATCTATCGATTCCGGCGATCCGCCAATCCCCAGCGCCACAGTTGGTTCACCATTGAGAGACCACTCATGAGACTGCTACGAAATCGGTCTGACGGAAGGTCGCTATCCAACTACGATGGGAGTTTACTTGGTATTCTATCGCCAAGAGAACGGATGCGACGTCACCGTTTCGTGACAGGCAATTATGGTTTCCACGCCCGAGACGAGTCGTTCAGCCGGATGCACCCGCTCTGGGTGACTGCAACGAGGTCCTCGATGCGAACCCCCCACTCGCCTTCGAAGTAGACGCCCGGTTCGACACTGAACACCATACCCTCCTCGAGCGTCGTCGTCGCCCCGGGGCCGATTACGAGGTCCTCGTGGGCGGCCAGGCCGACGCCGTGGCCCGTACCATGGGTGAACCGCTCCGCGTAACCGTACTCCTCGAGGGTGTCGCGTGCCGCACGATCCACGTCGCCGGCGCTTACGCCGGGTTCGACGGCGGCGATGCCGGCCTCGAGTGCGGCATGCACCGCCTCGTGAACGGAATCGAACTCCGCCGGGGTCGTCGGAGGCTCATCGTCGAACACGACGGTTCGCGTCTGATCGCTGGCGTACCCCTCACGGAAACAGCCGAAATCGATGACGACCGGGTCGCCGGTTCGGATCTCCCGGTCGGAGTGGCGCAGTGCCGGATCCGCACCGTTAGGGCCGGCGCCCACGACGACGTCGAAGGAGACGGCCGTCGCCCCGTACGAGTGGAGTTTCGTCCGGATCTTCGTGGCGAGTTCGGCTTCGGTCAGTCCAATCGCGCTCGCGCCGAGCAATCGGATCTCCTCGCTGACGGCATCGGCGATATCGGCCGATCGCTGGAGGGCTGCGAGCTCGTCGTCGTCCTTGCGGCGACGCATCGCCTCACAGACGGGCGCTGCCGATCCGATCGTCCCGCTCTCGAGGGCGTCGTATAGATGTGCTGTCAGCGCATGGGGGGTGCGGTCGTCGACGAGGAGTCCCTCGGGCGCGGACGGAAGCAACGAGACGATCGCGTCGCCAACGGTCGCCGGATCGTTTCCATCGACCCGACAGAACGCGTCCGCCGTGACGTTGCGCCGTGCCTGTGTCAGATACTGGGCCGGCGTGATGAGCGTCACGTCGCCGTCCGTGGGCAGATAGAGGGCATGAAACCGGTCGACCGGTTCCCCGCGAAAACCCGTGAAGTATTGCAGGTTCGGACCGGGATAAACGATCGCCGCGTCGGCACCTCTGTCCTTGAGTCGCTGCTGTGCTCGTCGTTGTCGCTCCTCGTATCGTCCCTTCATATCACCGTCTCTGCTTCAGGCGTACTAAATGTACCTCCACTTTGTGATGCGCTCGTAAGATATGATGGAACCGAAGCCACGAGTCGAACAAGCCATTCATGAGTAGGGTTATCACAAATTGGAACTGGTGATTCATGATATAGTATGTTAGAAACTGATATGCGATATTGGTACTCTAGCAACTACTAGTTAATATTAACTCCTCCGTGGCTTAGTGTTCGTTCAACCATGATAGCCCTACTAATAAGCTATAAAGGTATATATCATCCCTGGTATTTGGGAAGACTCCGACACCATATTTCCCCCAGCTGTCACGACTAAACTCCTCTAACAACGTTGTACTGGATTCAGATCTGATCTCCGGGCCGGCCGTCGCGGAAGCTAGAACGATCTTGAAGGTTCGATTTATATATGTCTCTAATAACTTATCGCACAGAAAAAATACCCATACATGTCCATCTGATGGCTACTAACACTCACCAAAAACTCTGGTGTAGATGTCGGCGGAGGATTCCCCGACGACGTTACGTGGCGAGGCCGGGTTACGTACAGCGATGAATCGGGGGTTCGGCGTCCGTGTCCGCGAAATCCGTTACCCCGGATGCACATAGGGGGTGGGGCGGGGCAACGGACGCGTTCTGCGATAGTCGGCCTCCGTGAGACGGGACCGACACCCTCTCTTGGTTACGAAGGGCAATTAGTAATGGTGCCAAACACGAAGTAAGGAGGGATTATTTCTCGGCACTCGAGAGCGTACGCAGGGGATCCAGCGGAGAGCCGGCACCGAATCTACAGGCGGAGCAGGCAGAGTGCATCGGGGCTTGACCCCGAGGCGGTTTACTTTTCTCGTCGCTACGGACGTGGTCGCAACACGGGTGAGCAACGAGAGCCCGCCCGTAGGTGGTGTACCTGTAAACTACCCCGCCCTACTCGCTCCCTCCCGCCTTGGGGCGGTCGGTCACTCCTTGGGGGCGGGGTTTTATCGAAGCGACATTGTGCCCCGCGACCCATGCATGGACGTGGCTCGGCTTCCTCTTCCCGTCCACGCTTCGGGCGGGGGCTTTCAGGCCCGCCTTCGACCGTCCGCGTGGATTGTTCCCGCCGATTCAATTCCCGGTGTTCTCACGCTTTCCCCTCAAATGAGGGACGGGAGTCGAACCCGTTCGCGGTCGTCGTTCCCGAGTATAGGGTGCGAGGACGCGTCCTCGCACCACGGGAGCCAGTTTACTGGTGGCTCCTCCCCTCCCGGACTTGTGCCGGGAGAGAAGTACCTGGCATATAGGGCGGAAAGTGTCTAAAACTTGTGATTTCGCCCAACTTCGCAACGCGCTCCTCCCCTCCCTACTCGCGGCTTCACCGCTCGGTGAGGAAGGGGGCGCCGCGCTATCCGCCAAAGCTGACGGGCAGCACGACCCCGAACTGATGTGCCTTCAGATTGGGTCGTGCGATCGGGAGAACTCACTGTAGCTCAATAGATGTATGGGTTGCAGGACATGCGAGCCCCACTCCGGTCTCGTCCCGTAGCGTTCCCTACCGACGGCCACACCATGCCGAGGCACGGGCCCGAGAGCGCACTCCCGTAGAATCGGGGCCGGTACGCCGGTTTGGAAGGCGGTCGCTGGATAGCGGTGGGAAGGCGTTCGTCAGTGAACGATGTCGTTCTGACTCGGCTCGTCGATCCGTTCGCTCGCGAGGACCTTGTTCGCCCGGCGAAGTCGTTCGGACAACGCCTGGTGAGAGATCTCGAGTTCGGTCGCGAGATCCTCGAGGGAGATCCGACGCGGGACGTCGTAGTAGCCCAACTCGTAGGCCGCGCGGATCGCTTCCTCTTGGGCCTCGGTCAGCGTCGTCGTCATGAGATCGATCTTGCGCTCGGCCTCCATCAGTCGTGTGATATCGACGCGCAGCCCCTGGGATTCGAGCGTGGGGACGGTTTCTGAAAGGAGGGATCGGTCGGGAAACAGGAGTCGGAACGTCCAGTTGCTCGCCGAACACGCCGCGTCGAGGATCGTCCCGTCGTTGGCGAAGATCGTCGAGAACAGCGTTTCGCTGTCGGCCCCGTACTCGAGGTGGTAGAGCCACTCCGAGTCCTCGTCGCCCTGAAGCAGACACCTGAACCCCTCGACCGACGTGTCGTCGGTCAGTGCGGCTTCGATCTCCCGTTTGGAGCCACCGGTGAGCCAGACGAGCGGCAGAATCCGGGTGGAGCCGTCGGCAACGATGCGTTTGACTCGGATCTGAAGGTCGGGGAGTCGCGAAAACGTCTCCGAGAGCATCACGTCTTCGATGGGAACGCTGAACTTGGTCACCATTGTCATACGATCTCTCCTCCCGTTCCGACGGATGGGACGTATGCACGCGAGGGAGCATGTCGCCGTTCGGCCACAGGGACCCTGGGACCGGAGGGGAGCGACCGGATCATCGTTGCACAGCCACTCGGATCACGGGTACTCATTGATACGATCGTCCTCTGGGTAGTGTGGTCCTGACTGTCTCCGAAGTTTATAGGGCGGGATCGTTCACGGCGACGAACCGGTTCTGACGCGAGAGGCCCAAAGAGCCGACGAGCGCCCCATCCACGGTGAGGGGAGGGAATATTCATCCCGGTTCAAACGCACTTTCAGCGAATTAGGACACACATTTCGGTCTAGATTCGGCTCGATTCGGTGAACGATGAGCGGTGACTTTATTCGCTTCCTCGGTATGCCAACTCGCCGGTCGCATGGCTGGATCGCCAGCCACACTGGCACCCACCTCGGGACCGTTCCCCTTCCCCCACTTCCGTCACCTCGTGTGACACGGGGCGTCGGTCCCATAGCCCTGTTCGGACGGCCCCCCATCCGTCCGAACCGTCGGATGGCGCCATCGGACCCACGTCTCCGTCGCGTCCGGAACGAATCCTATCGGTGATCGATGATCGGCGAGAGGCGGGTCGTCGTGACCGCAGTATGATCCGGTTTCTCCCGGTCACTCGAGCATCCCGACGGTCACGATATCGTGCCCGTACGGAACGCCGTGAAATCCTCACGAATCCGCGTTAACGACCGCGGAGCGTCGGTGTTCTTAGGGCGGGGCATGTTCGAGCCACGGACGAGAGCACCATGACTGACGAACCCATCCGCTCGTTGGAACCCCGGACGATCGGGGGGACGGAGGTCCTCGTAAGCACGGAAGCCGACGAGATCTTCCTCGATATTCCGGCCACGGGCCAGGACTACATTCGGGTCGTTGAAGGGGAACTCGTTCGCGAAGGTGATATCCGAACGCGTGACGGCAGCGATCTCGACTCGCCGACACTCCGGGCGTGGCGAGTCGATGAGATCACGGCCGAGCGCGTCCGCGGATCGAACGTCGACACGGACGATCCGAACGAATGGGACCGCGAATCGCTCGAGCAGGAACTCGCCGACGGCACGCTCAGTACGGATCTCACCGATTTCGAGCGTGCCGACGTCCCTCAACGGGCAGAGATCGACTCCGGGAACGCCCCATCGGAGGTATCCGTGACGATATACGGCAACAACGGCCAGCGGTTCCAGCAAACGTTTGCTCCGGCCGACGACGGCGAGACGTCGGACCGACGACTCAAGCTCGCTCGCTCCGATCCGAAAGTCGAGACGTTCGACGACGACCTCCGGGAGAAGTTCACGCGCGCAGTCGAAATCGCGTTACGGAGCGAGGGATACGCGGTCTGAGCCGTGGAGCCGGGAACGGTACTTCACCCGCGATCCCGATCCTCGACGTACTCGGCCACCCGGTCTCCATCCTGGAGCGGGGGCTCGTCCGTCCGTTCGTCCTCCGCCGAGAGATAACTGATCTCGCGCTGGGGGAACGGGATGGTGATATCGGCGTCGTCGAACCGCTCGTAGACCCGCCGGTTGATGTGATCGGCCGCGCGTGGCTCGCTGAACGGATGCCCGACGTACGCCCAAAGTTCGAAGCGGAGGGCGGAATCACCGAACTCCTGGAACATCACCTGGGGTCTCGGACTCTCCAAGACCAGCGGAATGTCCTCACAGAGCTCGAGCAGGATCGCTTCGACCTCCTCGTGATCGGTTCCGTAGGCGACAGTGATCGGAACTCTGATTCGTTTCCGACGCTGTGGGGCGGATTCGTTGATTACGGATGCCGAGTTGAGCACCGAGTTAGGAACCGTAACAACGATGTTGTCCCGCGTGAGGATCGTCGTACTCCTGATTCCGATGTCGGTGACGGCGCCGCGTTGTCCGTCCTCGAGCACGATGACGTCTCCCGTATTGTACGTATCATCAAAGTAGAGTGAGATGCCACCGATCAGATTTCCGATAGCATCCTGTGCGGCCAGCCCCAGGACGATACTGAGCACCCCGGCGGAGGCCAGAATCGGCGTGATGTCGACCTCCCAGATGACGAGCAGCATGCTGACGGTGACGAGGACGAGCAGGATCGTCCAGGAGTTCTTGAAGATCGGCGAGAACTCGTACTCGTTGTCGGCCGCGTTCACGACGTCGATCCACTCGCCGCCGAGCCGGACGAGTGCCCGCATCCAGAGGACGACGACCAGAGACGAGAGGACCTTCACGAGAATAGGGGTCGACGAAATGCTCTCGAGGACGGTCAAACTGAGCAGGATCCCACCGACGACGATCGACACGTGCAGCGGGATCCGTATCTCGTCGATGAAGACGTGGCTGATCGACGTCTCCGACCATCGCGGGGAGCGACCGAGGAGGTAGGCCCCACCCCACTCGAGGGCTCGAGAGAGGAGCACCGATCCGAGCAGGATTCCCGCAACGAGTACCCACGGCTGGTCACTCAGCGGGATGCTGACTTCAGTGAGGGGTCCGATGTCGACCATGAGAGTGGGGTACAGGGATACCGATGGGTGGCGTGGCGAGACGGAGTAGTAGTGACCACCGGGGGGCGCGATATGAATCTTGATATCCCCGCTCGAGCCGACCGAGAGTGTGCCTGTGGGGATCGCGATCGGTGATCTCGTCATCGTTCGGTCGAGAGCGGGCGAGAGCATACGGCCACCGTTTACTGCAAAGCGCGTCGTGGAAACAGGAAGCCCCACCCTCATGGAGCGAACGGCGTCTGCCGTGAGCGAGTAGGGTGGGGAAGAAGTCACTACCTCTCGGTTCCAACTGATGGCTATGTCGCGCAAGGCGAGGTTCGAACTGTATCGGGACACGGCCGACGAGTGGCGGTGGCGACTCGTCGTCTCGAACGGCAACATCATTGCGGACAGCGGGGAGGGATACGCCTCGAAACAGGGGGCTCAGCGGGGGATTCGGAGCGTGAAAGCCAGCGCTCCGGATGCGGAGATCGTCGTATCGGAGTGATCCGGCCGGAGTGATGCCGTTCCCGCCCACCACGGCGTGGTCGGGTCCGGTCTGCGTCCGATCCGGTACAGGCGATCCCGCTTCGAGTGCTCGTCGCCGACGGCGTCGGACGTCGTCGAACACCTCGTTACCCCGCTACCCGCTCGAAACGCGTTCGTCAGGCGATCTCGGGCCCGATCTCGCCTCTCCCCGCCGAATCGTGTAGACGACCGACACGGCGCTCCTCGCCGGCAGTCTGGGCGGGTTGTGCGTTATCTTGTGCTTTTTGGGTGGGCGTCGGATGTGTTCGAACACCACTGATGACACGAATTAAGCGGAAGCCCACGACTTCAGTCGTGGGTCTAAGCGGTAGGCAGAGACTCGAAAACGCAAGACTTAGGCACTCTGGGGCCGTTTATGTGTCTAACTCGACTGGGAAAACTGGGGTTGGATTGGGGTCCCCATCAACAAAAAGCAACCCTGCCCGATTGAGTGTGGCTGATGGCACCGCCCGTAGGGTGTTAGCGAGGCAGTCCGAACGCGTTCGGACTGACGTTGCCATGCGTTCATCGCCTCGACGCACTGCCTCCAAACCGGGACCAACCACTGGGGTTGGGAAGTTGCCTCCGTCGGGGTGGTCAGCGTGACCGGCCCCGAGCGCGAGGAATCCCACGACTTCACTCGTGTGGAGGATGTCAAGCCCTCTCTCTGGCCCCGGGCCGACCCGACCGAGCTCATGGCCGATCCCCTTCCTTGGAGGAGCGATGTCTGAGCGGCTCCGTCACCCGCTCGTCGCGGTCGCTGGCGCCTGTCTGCTGACGCTTCCGTTCATTGCGCTGTTCGTCACCCGCGGCTTGCATCTCGATCCGACGGCGAACGTCGTCCCGCTCACTGCCGTTCTCGTCGGTGGGCTCGCGATTCTCGGCGCGGCGTTTCTGCTCGCATGGGGTGCGGAAACAGCGGAGAAGGACGTCCCGACGGCGTTCG
The DNA here is from genome assembly GCF_020177375.1 of Saliphagus infecundisoli. Lineage (GTDB taxonomy): Archaea > Halobacteriota > Halobacteria > Halobacteriales > Natrialbaceae > Saliphagus > Saliphagus infecundisoli. The sequence goes on from NZ_JAIWHV010000031.1 coordinate 7,602, forward strand.
CGATCGCCGTCCTCGCCGTCCTCGCCGTCGCACCGGAGTACGCCGTCGACGCCCTCTACGCGTGGGAGGCCGGGGCGTTCGAGGGAACCGAGCGCGGAGTCGAGGCGGCCAACCTCGCGATCGCGAACATGACCGGCGCAAATCGGATCCTTATCGGGATCGGCTGGGCCGGGATCGCGCTGCTGACGATCTACCGAGCGAACCAGGTGCGCGACTCGGCCGTGGTTCAACGTCCCGGACTCCTCGCGGATGCAGTCCGGATCGACCGCGACATCTCCCTCGAAATCGTCTTCCTGCTCGCCGCGACGGTCTACGCGCTGTTCATCCCGCTGGGGGGCGGGATCGGGGTCGTCGATACGGTCGTCCTCGTGGGCCTCTATGTGCTCTATCTCGGCATCGTCGTTCGTGGTGACGTCGAGGAGGGCGACGCCCACGTCGGCGTCCCGGCGTACTTCCAGACGTACCCGAAGGCGCCCCGGATCGCGGTCGTACTGGGTCTATTTGCCTTTTCGGGGCTGGTGATCTTCGAGGCGGTCCACCCGTTTGCACTGGGCCTCGAGGAGCTGGGAACGGGCCTCGGGATCCCGCCGTTTTTCATGATCCAGTGGCTCGCGCCCCTGGCCAGTGAGAGCCCCGAGCTCATCGTCGTCATCTATCTCGTCAACAAGGCGCGCTCGACCGCCGGCTTCAACGCGCTCATCTCCTCGAAGCTCAACCAGTGGACACTCCTGATCGGGACGCTCGCCGTCGTCTATTCGCTCGCGGTGGGTCATATCGGGACGCTCTCGTTCGATCAGAAGCAAGCCGCCGAGATCTGGATCACCGCCGCACAGAGCTTCTTCGCCATCGCCATCCTGATGAATTTCGAGATCAGCGCCCGTGAAGCGGTGGTGTTGCTCGTCCTGTTCGTCTCGCAGGTCGCCGCCGAGTTCTACGTCATCCAGGCGTACGCCGGCGCGACTGAAGCAACGCTCAGCCTGTTTCTCCTGTATGCGTTCACGGCCGTCTACATCGTCCTCGGACTCGGGCTGTTCGCCTCTCGCTCGGGAAGTCTTCGCGAACTCTTGGGGCATACGGCCGTAACCGTTAAAGACGCGTTCGGGACGTCACCGACGCCCGAACGAGCCGATTGATCGACGAACTCGTCCTGGAGTGGTCGTGGCCGTGCCGGCGTCGGTCCTCGTCTCGACGCGATTCGTCAGACGCCTGGCTGTCGCCCGTCAGACGGTCCGTTTCGAGTGGGACGACTGGAGATCACGGTTCCCGTGGAACACGTGGAGAAACTGCCAAATCGAGAACCGTCTGACGCCCGTGCGACGTGTTTCGAGTGGAGACCAACAGAGGGAACAGGTGTCGGTCCCGACTCGCGTCTCCTTGGGACTCCGGGATAGGGGTCGGGGGCGGTCTCGATCCCGTTCGCTGTCGCCGACTCACCGCCGGTCGTCGAGCTCCTCGAGTGCCCCTCGGAACTGCTCGGCGTTGACCGACGGCTCCACCGAGGCCTGCTCCGCGAGGACCCCTGCGTACTCGTCGATCGTGTCGGGATCGGGGTCGGCCGCCAGCACGCAGTCGACGTAGCCCTCGAGTGCACCCCGAAGGCGCTGGGCGTAGTGGTCGTAGGCGGCATCGATGCGATACTCGTTGTCGTCGATCCCTTCGAAGACCGCACGATAGACGGTTGCAGCAGCTAGGTAGCGCTCGCGCTCGCGGTACTGGTCGGCCAGCTCGAAGAGGTGCGAGAAGTCGATGGCCTCCGTGACGACGGGGTACTCCCGGGTGTGCTCGTCGAACAGTGCTTCGACCGCCTCGCGGTGCTCCTCGACCGACGGGCTGTCGTCGCCGAACCGAGCACGAAACCGCTCGCGTATCTCCGGGTTCGCTGCAAGCACGTCGTCGAGGAACGCCCGCAGGTCGTCGGCCGGGACGGTCATCAGGAGGGTCTCGATCCCCTCGCTCTCGTCGGCGGGCGGGTCGGCGATGACCTCGAGCAGGGTCGCGACGACGTGTTTGCACGCGCCCGCACCCTCGTAAGGGCAGGTACACCGCGTCTCGATCGGTTCCTCGAGGTCGACGCGAACGTCGTAGGCACTCGACCCCCGGACGACGGCGGTGACGACGTCCTCGAACCGCTCGCAGCGCTGGATCCGCCCTTCCGTCCGGTAGTTCCGGCCGCGCTCGAAGACGGCGTCGGTACACCGCTCCCGAACGGTGGCTTCGTCGAGATCCATATGCGGATGGACGTGTTCGAGCGTTTTGTGTGTCGGGTTCTGTCGGTTCTCGACTCTGGCGGGTGCCCGCAGGCCGTCTAGATGCCGAGCCACTCGTCGTTTCGGATCTCGTACCCGTTCGTCCGGCAGAACTTCGCCGCTTCCCGGCGTACCGATCGGGACCCCGGGAGTTGTTCTTTGTCACGGATTCGCTCGACGATCCAGTCGCTGATGACGTGGACTCCCTCATCGTCGTCATCGGCGTCGATCGCTTTGAGTTCCCGAAACGTCTTCTCGTAGGCTTCACGCTGTGACTCACTGAGATCTGCGTCCGGAAGCGTCTCGCTGGCTTCCACGACTCGTTTCATGGCCGCGGCGACCGTCGGCCGCTGGACTCGCGCTCGGACGGCAGACGGAGAGTCGAACATCACTGCATCCGTCTCCGGAACCAGTTCCTCGACAGTGTAGCCCCTATCGCCCGAATTGACTTCGCGGTCGCCGATCACCGCGACGACCTCCGACCCCGCTGCCGGGAATGTCAGCGATTCGAGTTCCGAACCGAGATCGGCGAACTCGTCCGAGTCAACCGGCGGCTCTGTTTCGTCTCCTCGTTCCAGGTCCGCGGCAATGTCGCGCTGTCGCTGGCGTCTGTCAGCGTCGCGCGCTTGCTTCTCTCGGCCACGCTTGTCGTCTGCCATCTCTGAATGGTGGCTTCCCAGCGGGATAGTTCTGTGGTTGATCGGCTCCGGAGCGGTTCTTCATCTTACCGGTAGGGTGCACAGACTCGTTCGAGACCCTCTTCGAGGCGGATCTGGGGTTCCCAGCCGGTGTCGTCGCGAATTTTCTCGATATCCGCACAGGTGTCGTGGACGTAGACGTCCTCGGGGATTGGATTCTCGACGTACTCGGGCTCGACATTCGTGTCGAGGTGGTCGTTCAGCCGGTCGACGAGCTCGTTGAAGCTGTAGGGCTCTTCGGTGCCGAGGTTGTAGACACCAGTGAGTCGGTTCTCGGCGGCGGCCTCGAGCCCGCGGACGATATCTGTGATGTAGGTGAAATCGCGTGTCTGGGTGCCGTCGCCATACAGCTCTGGGGAGCGCCCGTGAGCGATGTCGTCGGCGAACTGGGCGATGACGTTCGCATACTCGCCCTTGTGGCCCTCGGCGCCGTCGTAGCCCTGATACACCGAAAAGAAGCGCATGCCGGCGGTGGCGATGTCGTAGTGATTGTGGAAGTACTCGGCGTATCGTTCTCGGGCAAGTTTCGAGGCCTCGTAGCCCGTGTTCACGGCGACGGGCATCTCCTCGGGGGAGGGCTCCGTTCGGCTGCCGTAGATCGAGGAGGTCGAGGCATACACGACCGTGTCACAGCCGTCTTGTCTCGCCTGGTCGACAGTGTTGACGAACCCCTCGACGTTGACGCGGGCACCCCGCGTGGGATCTTCCTCGTGCATTGCATACGAGGAGAGCGCGGCGAGGTGAAAGACCACGTCGACATCGGTGGGAAGGTCGTCGTCGAGGACGCCCACCGGGCGGTAGTCGACGTCGCTCGTGAGATTGTCGGGGGTGCCGAGGTACTCGTCATCGATGGCGATGACGTCGTTGTCCGTGGCGAGATGGGTCGCGAGGTTCGAGCCGATGAAGCCCGCGCCGCCCGTGACGAGCACGCGTTGGTCCTGCATACGCGGGTACTGTCCATCGGCTGGGATAGTAATATCGCTGTCCGCTCGAGCACAGTGCTCGATCGCTTTGCCGCCCTCGTCCCCTCAATCGTGATCACCGAGTACGACACCTGGGGCGAGGGGTGGACCGAGGCCATGGAGCCGGCGTACCTCCGTCGGTTTCTGTAGACCGTATTCAGCCACCCCGTGCCTCAGTCATGTGTAGAATTTGAAACGAGGTCCGCTGGCACGAGAACGCGCCGCTGTTCCGGGCCGACCGGTCGCCCAAACCGGCGTCTGGCGTCTCCGCCGACCTCGTCTTCGGGGAGTGGTGGACCGACGGGGCGGGTAACGCGGACGGTGTGGGGCGGTATACGGCCGACTTGACATCCTCGGGACTTACGACCTGACGGCGCGGGCCAACGGGTGGACAGCGACTGGTTCTCGAACGGGTCGTACGTCGTCGAGGGCGGCACCTTCTCGAGCACAGACTGTTTTCACGATGACTCCGATCGCTCTCTCCAGACAACCCCGTGACGGATGGGTGGGGACTGGCGAACGGTACCCCTGTTGAGTAGTATTCTCCGCCTAGAGGAGTAATATGCGTCGCTGACAGCGTATTTGCTAGTACATAACAATATCTCGACAGCGGGACAACAGCGTATCATGCACGATCTCACCGGCTTCCAACGCGATCTCCTGTACGTCATCAACGGATTCGACCAGCCTTCCGGCCAATCGATCGGCGAGGAACTCCAGGAGTACTACGAGACGGAGATCAATCACGGACGCCTCTATCCGAATCTCGATACGGTCGTCAACAAAGACCTCGTCGAGAAAGGCCAACTCGACCGACGGACGAACTACTACACCATCACGGAGGCAGGCGAAGAGGCGATCCAGGAACGGCGACAGTGGGAAGAGCAGTACGTTGAGATGTGACGGAGCCGCAGATTCACCCGCTCGATACCGTCCTCTCATTCAACTAATCTGTCAACAGGAAGCATTATGGTGGCGGGGTGGGCTCGTCGGAGCATGGCATCCAATAGCAAGCTTCCAAATCAGGTTACAATCATCGGTCGCGGAGTCCCAGCAAACTACGAAATTAGCATCGATGGAGCCATCGAGGAGATCGACACCGAATCCCGTAAAGACGGAACGATCGTCTCCGGACGGGCGGCCGAAGGAGTGATCGAGACTGGCGTCCAGCGATTCCGCTTCTCGGGAGAGATGGCGAACGTACATCTCGTCGATTGGAACGGGACTCCAGCACCAGAGTCACCGAGTACACCCTTCGTTCATGTCGATTACGGGGTCTCCGATCGAAACGATCACCGCTGACTCGGCCGCAATCTCTCAGTCTCTGCTCATGCGGGTCGCGGTTCGACCGAGGTATCGCCTGGTTCGCATGCGCTCGTTCACTCCGGAGGCGGTTCGTCCCGATACAACGTGGCGAACAGCACGCCGGCACAGAGCGCGAGGGTAGCCGCGGCCCAGAACGCGGCCGTATACGAGAGGACGTCCGTCATCACGCCGACGGCGACCGGGCCGATCGTGGCCCCGATCTGCCAGGAGAGGCTCCGCAGCGAGATGCTGCTCCCGACGGCGTCCTGATACTCGCCTTCCCGAACGAACATCGTCACGCTCGTCGGGATCCGCAGGCTGTCCGCGATACCGAGCAGCACGTAACAGAAGAAGAGCACGAAAAAGGCGCCGGGGATGGTTTCCTCGCGTCCGGCGACCGTCAGCGCCACCGGGTCGATGAACTCGTCGGCGTGGACGGCCAGCGGGATCATCGCCGTTCCGATCGCATACAGCACGATCCCCACCAGGATGAACCAGTGGAGCCGGCCGACCCGATCCCCGAGTTGGCCGATGTAGCCCTGTGAGATCGACTTCGTGAACCGTCCCCCGGCGAGGATGCCCCCGATCAGGAGCGCGTTCATCCCGAACTCGAGGCGCGCGAAGACCGGGAGAAAGATGAGTACAGCCTCCTTGCAGAAGCTGAACGAGAACCGAAACGCGACCAGCGCCATGATTGCCCGCCGTTTCAGGAGTCCGAGGAGTTTCCCGGCAGTGGAACTCGAGTCGTCGCTCGGAACCGGCTCCGCGGGCAGATGTTTGAGCACGTAGCCGACCGACAGCGTCGAGAGGACCACGAAGATCGCCCACGTCGACTCGAAGCCGACGAAAAACAGGAGGCCGGCCCCGAGCAGGTCGCCCGACAGCTTCGAGAACGCGGTGACGTTCTGGTAGGTGCCGACCCAGAGTCCCCGGTCGCCCTCGGGGCCGAGACTCCCCACGATCGCCGTCCCGGCGAGATAGACCGTGATCGAACTGACCCCCTGGAAGGCCCGAACGCCCACGAGCTGGAGCGCCGACTCGACGAACACGTAGCCGGCCAGCACGACGACCTGGAGAACCAACCCGATCACGAGGAGCCGTTTGGCGTCTCGCACGTCGATCCAGCGCCCGACGGGGACGACGAGAACGAGCCGAACGAACGCGTAGGCGGTGCCGAAAAGTCCCGCGACGAACCCGGACGTCTCGAAGAGATCGGCGTAGAGCGCGAGTGCGACGATGATCGTCGCGAACGCCATCCCCCGTACGAAGTTCATCACCGCGAGCGCGGCAAACCCTGGATTCCGAAACAGCCGGAGCTGGGACTGTGTCCCTCCAGCACCCATGCTATCGGTTCCTCCAGCTCGACAGCCTGTGGGGTAGTCGGGGTTCGTCGAAAGCGTCGCCTGCCGCGTCCGGGCGTTCGGAGCCGCCGTTGGACCCTCTCACTCGTGGCTCACGGACGCGGTCGGCCGTCGGTCGAACGCGGTCCGGACCCGGGCCACTGGCGATCCGATTCGTCTGCTGTCCATATCCGGGAGCGCGCTCGGCGACCGAGATAAAGAGCCGGGTAGGAGTAGTGATCGCCGGTGATCGGATGCTCTCCTCGTTCGACACCCACGAGGGATGCCTTGAGCGCCACGATCGCTCCGTGGACGAGAAACGCCGGCTCCACGGGCTCGCCGAGCAGGGCCGCGGAGAACGGCTGGCCCTGACTACGGCGACCGTTCGGTCACGTGCGTTCCGAGGCCTGATAGGGTCGGTTACGAGTCATTGCACCGTCGATCGCAATACAGCACTGCGATCGAACGGTAAATCGTTGTAACCGTCCCTATGATACCAGGCGGACGCGATGTTCAGTCTCTCGAGGAAGCTCACGACAGCGACGCTCGGGGACGCGAGAAGGGACCCGTGACGGGAGTATCGGGCTCGCGCCCGCGGCTAGCGGCCGTTCGTCATCGACGGAGGGCGCCGAGTCCCGGCACGCTCCAGCCCTCCGTTCGGGGCGGGATCTCGATCTCGACGCCGGTAAGCTCCTCGGAGACGGTCCAGAGGGCGCGTGCGGTCTCCCGGTCGTGAGAGCGCTCCGTCGACTCCTGGCGTTCGGGCGCCCCGCGCATCCCGAAGAGTCCACCGGGGCCGTAGTAGGCGCCGCCCTCGACCTCCGGGTGAGTCGCGGCGTACAGCGTCGGGAGCGCCCCGTCGGCGGCCGACTGGGCGACGAGAGCGTTGATCGCGCCCATCGCGGCCAGCCGGAGCTTCGAGCCGGCCGCTTTCGGGCCGCGGGCCTGGAGGTTCGTGTCGGCATACCCCGGGTGACAGGCGACGCTCGTGACGTCCATCCCCGCGGCCTCGAGCCGACGGTCGAGTTCGTACGCAAAGAGGAGGTTCGCGAGCTTCGACTGGGCGTACGCGCCCCACTTGTCGTAGGAGTCCTCGTGATTGAGGTCCGCGAAGTCGATCTCGCCGCCCTCGTGGGCCTTGCTCGAGACGGTCACGACGCGGGCGTCCGCGGCGAGATGGCCGAGGAGCACTCCCGTGAGCGCGAAGTGACCGAGATGGTTGACCCCGAACTGCGTCTCGAAACCGTCCGCGGTCTCCGAGCGGGGGATCGCCATCACGCCCGCGTTGTTGATCAGACAGTCGATCGTGGGGACGGACGCGCCACCGATCGAGGCGTCGGCGAGTCGATCCGGGAACGTCCGGACCGATTCGAGGTCCGCGAGGTCGAGGCCGGCGACGACGAGCGTGCCGGGGACGTCCGTCGACTGAACTCGTTTGGCGGCTTCCCGACCCCGGTCGGTGCTTCGACACGCCATGATCACGGTCGCGCCGCGCTCGGCGAGGACTCGCGCCGTCTCGTAGCCGATCCCGCTGTTGGCCCCGGTGACGACGACCGTGCGGTCATGTTGGGCGGGGACGTCCGCTTCGGTCCAGCTCATGGCCTCCCTCGGGGAGTCGGCTACTTGGGTTCGTTGGCTGCAGTCGGTCCGTGGCGTTCGGAGCGGTCTCTCCGGAGGTCTGGGAAGTAATTGAGACCGCTATATACGGAAAAGGGCAGTGTTTCGTGTGGAACGCCTGGAGCGCAGGGCCGTTCGACCGACTCTACAGTATCACAGCGAGAGTGCCTCGGGGCTTGTCCCCGAGGTACTTCACGTGGGGTTATTCAAGCGCATATTATTTATTAAGAGGCGTGATTAAACAAGCGAGTGCAAAAGGGAATTAAATACGTGCTCGAGGTGGATGGTCGTGCGGATCCATGAAACGAACATTCACCGCACTCCTGACCCTTGCACTGCTCGGGACCCTCGTGTTCGGGGGCCTGGCCGGCACGGCGGCTGCCCACGATCACCACGACAAAGACGACGAAAAACAGGAGTCCGAGCAGGGTGCTGCGGTCTTTCAGCAGTCCAATGCTGAAGTGACCCAGACCCAGTATAGCGCACAGGCTAACGTAAACGATGGCGACCAGACCGCCGTCGCGCTGAGCTACCAGGGCTTCGCGGACGCTTCGAACAGCGTGACGCAAATCAACGCCAACTCCCAGAGTGCAACCGCCGTCAGCACGAACATCGCTGACGTCGACCAGGACAGCAACCAGAAGCAGTAAGTCGCCCGACCGGTTGCCCTTTTTTTACCGAGAACCAACCATACTAACAAGTATGTGAAAGCTATGGCTGGTTGCGTCGAGTGTCTGTCACCTCATTGAGTGATAGGGCATGTTTCTCCCGGCCGTCTGTCGAACCCAGCTCTTCGCATCGTTTTCACTCTTGTTGTTCTCTCCGTTCTTGTCTTTCCCGTTCTTACCTTTCCCATCTTTCCCATCCTTGTCTTTGTCCTTCTTATCCTTCCCGTCCTTGCCTTTCCCGTTATTATTCTTGTCACAGCCGCTGTCACCGCTCCCGACGCTGGCTGCCCGTGCCTCGGCGAGCTGGATGTTCTCGTTGGTCTCGTAGCTCACTTGTTCTGCGGTCGCCTCGCCGGAATCGCCGGCGATCGCGATTGCCGTGAGCTGTTCGTTGACGTTCAGCTGCTGGACGAACTGGAGTTGGGAGATCTCGGCAGCAGCGGTCTGCTGGTCGACGTCCCCGTTCTCGTAGGCGAGGGCCCAGGCCTGATCCTCGCTGGCGTTCGCCCCGTTGAGCACCGCGCGGCCGTTGGCGCTGCCCTCTTCGACGGTGAGGGCCTCGGCTGACGCGACCTGCGCGTTGAAGTTGGCCTGGTAGCTCACCTGCCGGGCCGTCGCGGAGCTGTCGTCGGTGGCAGCCGCGACCGCCGCGTTCTGCAGGTTGATGTTCTCCTGGCCGACCTGCTGGCCCTGAACGATATCAGCGGACGCCTCCTGTGTGTTCGACTGGTTCTTACAGGTGTCCGACCGCGAGAGCACGTCCTCCGGCAGCTCACCGACCATATCGCCACAGTCGAGAACGTCGGTGATCGATCTCGCATCGAAGGCGATCGCCGCTGCTTCGGCGACCTGTTCGTTCAGGTTGGTCTGTGAACTCTGCTGATAGGCCTCGGCGACGCTGTCTTTCCCGACGGCGATCGCGATGGCGACGCCCTGTTCGCTGACGTTGAGCTGTCCGACCTCCTGGGCCTGTTCGACCTCGGCATCGGCCGTCTGTTCGTCGGCGTCGCCGATGGCGGCGGCAACGGCGTCGGCGTGCTGGTAGTTCTCGTTGGTCTGCCAGCTCTGCTGGTAGGCCTGTGCGTGGCTACAGTCTTCGGCGAGCGCAACCGCAGCGCTTTGGCTGCTGTAATTCAGCTGGTCGACCTTCTGATCCTGGTCGATCGTCGCCCGAGCGGACTGTTCGTTCTGGTAGCTGTCCTCCTTGGCGACCCAGCCGGTGAACGTTCGGGTCCCCGTCTCTTCGGCGAAGACGACGTATACGGTGGTCGGATCGGTGAACGTCTCGTCTCGGGTCTCTTCGTCGATCGCGATCGATTCTGCAGTGCCCTCCTGTGTGTTGACGTTGCTCTGTTCGGCCTCCTGGATCGCCGTCGCCTCGCCGCCGTCGATCGCGATACTGACGGCGTAGCCCTGCTGGGTGACGTTGAGCTGGGAGACGTCCTGATACTGGATGACGCTCGCGAGCGACTCCTGACCGTTCCCGTTGATCTCCGCACAGTGATCGTCGACCCAGCCGTCGAGATCTCGTTCGGATGAGTCGGCACCGAAGACCAGGTATAGTTCGTCGCCGTCGAGGTCGTGTGTGTCCTCCGCTGATTGTTCATCGTCCGAGCCCGCACGTGCGCTGCCGGTCGCGACCGACAGTGCGCCAGCGCCAGCGCTGCTTGCTGCGAGCCCTTTGAGATAGCCCCGTCGATTCATCGTGACATAGTCCGCGTCTTTCTCTACCATGACGCACTCGGCCCGACGAGAATGTCTTACCTTGTAATGGATAGACTGACAGGAATAAGTGACCATTTAATCGGCGGATGGCAGGACCTACGCCGTCGTGGAGAGGTCTGTGTCACTTCTGAACGTTGGGTACCGAGCAGCTCTACACACCGATTTAGGCATCCCAAAAATGTGCAGTACCTGAAAGGTATAAGACGGTGGAGCGACCACTTCCGTCCGTGATACATTCTCAACAGACGACCGTCCGTCAGCAGGCCGGCAGCGTCGAGGAGAACGAACTGCGGCTCGATCAGGAGAAAGCCGAACAGGTCGTCGACGCGCTCAACACCGAGCTCGCGAACTCGTACGTGCTCTACCACCAGCTCAAGAAACACCACTGGGTGGTCGAGGGCTCGGAGTTCCTTCCCCTTCACGAGTTCCTCGAGGAGTCCTACGAGCACGTCGAGGAGGACGCGGACGTCATCGCCGAGCGCGCCCAGGCGCTGGGCGGCGTCCCCGTCTCGGGGCCCTCGAACCAGGAGGACCGGGCAACGGTGGAGTTCGAGGGCGAGGACGTCTACGACGTCCGGACGATGTTCCAGAACGACCTCGAAATGTACGGCGACATCATCGAATCGCTGCGCGGGAGCATCGAACTCGCCGAGAACCTCGGCGACTACGCCACCGCCGAGATCCTCCGGGAGATCCTCGTCACCCTCGAAGAGGACGGCCACCACTTCGAACACTACCTCGAGGACGACACGCTCACCCTCGAGGAAGCGACCCACTAAACGGGTGAGTTGAATGCCACAGAAACACGGCCCGCTCGTCCGGGAGACCGGTGCGAGCGGGCGCCGTCAGGAGTGGGGCACTATCGTGGAGAACCCGCTCCGGATCGAACCCGCCGTCGCCGAAGCGCTCATCGAGGCGTTGAGCGTCGACCACACCGGATCGTTCAACCTGTTCTACCTGCTTCGCAAGCATTACTGGACTGCTGCGGGCGCCGAACACGAGGCGGTCGCCGACTTCCTCGAAGAGGCCTACAAACGTGTGCGGGAGATCAACGACGACCTCGCGATTCGAATCGTCCAACTCGGAGGGATTCCGCCGAACACGCCGCCGACGATTCAGGAACGGGCCGACGTCCATCTCGAGGCCGAGAACCTCTACGACCTTCGTGCGTCGTTGGACGGCGATCTCCTGGGGTATGCGACCCTGATCGTCAGTCTGCGCGACCACATTGCGCTCGCCGAACGACGGGGCGATCCGGGCACGGCCGAACTACTCCGTGACCACCTCGAAGCCCTCGAAGCGGACGCCCACGTCATCGAGCAACTACTCGAGGCCGATACTCTCGTTCGGGCGGAGGTGCTGGCTGACCGATGACACGAATTAAGCGGAAGCCCACGACTTCAGTCGTGGGTCTAAGCGGTAGGCAGAGACTCGAAACCGCAAGACTTAGGCACTCTGGGGCTGTTTATGTGTCTAACTCGACTGGGAAAACTGGGGTTGGATTGGGGTCCCCATCAACAAAAAGCAACCCTGCCCGATTGAGTGTGGCTGATGGCACCGCCCGTAGGGTGTTAGCGAGGCAGTCCGAACGCGTTCGGACTGACGTTGCCATGCGTTCATCGCCTCGACGCACTGCCTACAAACCGGAACCAACCACTGGGGTTGGGAAGTTGCCTCCGTCGGGGTGGTCAGCGTGACCGGCCCCGAGCGCGAGGAATCCCACGACTTTAGTCGTGTGGGGGATGTCAAGAGTAGCCCACATCTCCGCCGACCCGACTCGTCTCATCTCCGCCAGGAGTGGAACACGGTCGCCGACAACGCGCTCCGTCTCGATGAGGACGTGGCCGAACGGCTGGTCACAGCCCTGAACACCGACGTCTCGGGGCTGTATATCCTCTTCAATCAGGTGCGAAAGCACTACTGGCTCGTCGAGGGGGCCGAATCGAGACCACTTGGGGAGTTCCTCGAGGGCGCTGCCGACCGGCTCTCGGAGATGACCGACGACATCGCGATTCGAATCACCGCGCTCGGCGGTGTTCCGGCCTGTGGGCCGATGGGGATCCGCCAACACGCGCCCCTATTCATCGAGGAAGCCCACCACTACGATGTCCGCACATCCCTCGCACGGGACCTCGATGGGTACGCGACGCTCGCGGTGTTGTGGCGCGACCACATCGAGCTGGCGGACCGGCTCGGCGATCAGGCGACGAGCGAACTCCTGCGGGCCCATCTGCAAACGCTCGAAGCTGACGCACACGTCCTCGATCGCTACCTTGCCGACGAGACGCTCGTTCGTCACGACGCGCTCGAGTGACTCGCCTCGACGGCAACTCCATGGGGCTTCACGTTTTCAGCAAACGGTAGCGAGGAGCCTCCTTCCTCAACGAGCGATCGACGGGAGCGAGTAGGGTGGAGAGGAATCGCGTTGCGAAGCTGGACGAAACCGCAAGGCTTAGGCCGTCTCCGCCCGTTATGTGAGATACTGCCGTCCTCGCACAAGCCGGGGTCGGTAGGAGCCACGAGTAAACTGGCTCCCGTGGTGCGACGGCGTGGCCGTCGCACCCTATACTCGGGAACGACGACCGCGAACGGGTTCGATCCCCGTCCCCAGTGTTGGGGTAGAGTGAGAGAACACCGGGAATTAAATCGGCGGGACAATCCACGGAACGGATCCGGTAGGCGGGTCGCAGCAACAACTCCGACCCGCCGTCCGCCCGTGGACGGGAAGAGGAAGCCGGGCCGCGCCCTTGCATGGGGTTGCGGGGTACAATGTCGTTGCGGTAAAGCCCCGCCCTCAAGGAGTGACCGACCGCCGCAAGGCGGGAGGGAGCGAGTAGGGCGGGGTAGTTTACGGGATGGTGGCCCTCAATCGTGATTGCCGACCTGTGCGCGCTCTTCTGTCGTTATTTCTGCTGAAGGTGCTGTTCGACCGTCCGGACGTTCCACTTGTTGGCCTTCCAGACCGCGTCGAACAGCGTGCCGAGCACCGGAATCGAGCCCGTAACCCCATCGATGGCGACCCGGGCGACCATCTTCGCGAGCGTCCCCCTGGAGACGCCGAGCCGGTAGGCCTCGAGGACCGGATACAGCGAGAGGACCGTGGTGACGGCGTCGCCAGCACCGGGGAGGATGCCGATGAGCGGGTCGATCCCGATCCGATAGTTGGTCCCCGGGACCCGGAAGGCCTCGTCCAGAAGCGTGCTGACCCGCCGGACACGCTGCAGGGCGGCCTCCTCTTTGGCCGACGCGTTCACCGCTTGGTCTTCGGTCTCTCCGCCCACGAACGGGTCGTCATCGTCGGCGTCCGTGGGATCCGTCGAATCGCTCGATGAGCGATCGTCTTCGTTGGTGACCACGGCTGGCGGAGGGGGTCCGGAGGAATAGGTGTGCTCCTCTCGTGTGCCGGCCGCGGTTGTGGTATTCGTGTTCACTGCAGATGGAGACTTCCTCGCGAGTGGTGACGGCATGAGTTACCCCCATACCCTGAGAAACCCAAGTGTGAAACCGTTCCATGCGTTATGTCCTCACGGGGAAGGATGTATCAGACGTGTCCGTTCTGTGACCGCGTGTTCGAGATCGGGGAATCCGACTACCGGCCGATGAAACACCATATCCGAGCGTTCCACGCTGACTCGGACTCGGATGAGGGTGCCGTTGATCGGTCGTCACCGACGCCGCCAGTCGCACCGCTTTAGGCTAGCGTGGCGCAACTTTCGACCGGCTACCCGAGAACGAGATAGTCACTTCTTTCGCCTCAATAGTCGACATCTGTTGCCGTGTTTAAGAAGCCATCGAGTATAATGACATATTAAATTTGATTTATTTGTGTGGTGGTAAGAGAATTTTTATATCGTCGGTTATGTGTTCTTCGAACTGGGGGAACAAGCACTCACCGAGGACGGTGATCGTGCGTCAGGGGCACCTCTAGTTCTGGTGACCGAATAATTCAACAGACGGCCGTATGCCACGCGGCACGCAATGCACGCTACTGTGGCATCCGTCTCCCGCAGCGGTTTTTTGCGGTTCTTCTAGACAGTCTCTTGGTCCTGTGAATCGGGTTCGATGGCTGTTCGGCATGGCTTTTGATGGCTCAATCCCGCTTCGTTGAGCAACTATCGACAACTCGGGACCGAGTACTCGACATCTACGTGTCGGTACGATATTGCTGGACGAGTGCCGGCGTCCACGCCGGTGCGTTGATCCTGGCTTTGTTCGGTGGTTCGTGCACTGTTTCTTTGGGATCTAATTAGTCTTTTCTGGTACTTCCTACTTCATCTCAGTTTTATTATATCTATAACGGTATGTCCAAGCGATTGGGCGGTATCGAGTCGCGTGGGTCGGGTATGGCTCGTCTGCCATTGAATTGTGGTTCGGGTTCACCTCAGATCTTCTCACCCAGACTAACTCCTACGGTAAGGATTGGATGACACCAATCTGAGACAATCGATAAGTGACCCACGCTAGTGAAGCATCTGCGCCGATGCGCTATTATTGGTAGGCCAGGTTCTGTTCCTCCAAAATGTCGACGAACGCGTTCGCTGCGAGTTTGAATGCCTTGGGACCAGAGTACCCGCCTGTCTCGAAGGCCTCTGCGAGGTGAGGTTCCAGCGACGTATAGCCAACGAATCCACGTTTGGCCAGAGCTTCGACCGTCGCCGGAATTTCGCCGTCGCCCTCACCGGCGGGCCTGATATTGCCACGCTCGCCGTAGACTGCGTCTTTGATGTGGAGGGCCTCCACGTGCTCGACGAGCTGAACGAACGCCTCCGGATATGGTCGCACGCCGATTTCAAGGAAGTTGGCGGGATCGAAGATGAGCCCGAAGGCCGACGAATCGACTGTCTCGACAAGGTCCCGACACCTCTCGGGTGTATCTCCGTAGATGTCCTTTTCGTTCTCATGGAGGATCGTTACTCCCGCCGCCTCGGCGCGATCTGCTTTCCAACGCATACGATACATGACTTCATCGCGGTACTCAGTAGGGTCGTTGTCCTCTGGCATCCAGTATGAGAACAACCTAATGTAGTCGGCCCCGAAAAACTCGGACAGCTCTAGCGCGCGCTCGAACCGGTCCTTGTGGGGCTCAAAGTCGTCTTCAATGCCGATTTTCCCGATCGGTGACCCGATGGCGGCCACAGAAAACCCCCGTTTCTCAAGCGACCTCCGGATCAATTCCGCTTCGTCGTCGTCGAAGTCGAGCACGTTCGTCCCGTCGACACTCCGGAGGTCGAGGTGATCGATTCCCACCTCGTTGAGAACGTCGAGTTGCGTCTCAAGATCGTCGGCGATTTCGTCTGCAAACCCGCTGAGCGTGTACACAGACGTGTGATCCCGGGCATCCTTGTTAACTCCTCTGCATCGATCATCCATACTACTGTCGGGTAGGCAAATTTAACAATTGAGTCGTTCAACCGACCTAATATGGACTACGGCCTCTGTACAATTTCCAACAAGGAGTGGTCGATTGAGGACGTGCTTGGACTTGCCGCCAATGTGGGCTTCGATGGCGTCGAAGTGTGGGGCGGCAATCACGTGGGCAACGCCGGGGGTCCCGAATCACCTAATATGAGCATCTGTCGAACGATCGCCGACTTGGCAGCGGATCTGGGTCTGGCAGTGCCGGTATACGGGTCATATCTTCGACCGGGGAAGAACGGCTTCCGCGAGAACCTGACTGCCGAACTCGATGCGGCGACGGCCCTCCACGCGAATCTCGTCCGAGTCTGGCCTGGCGACCAAGAGTACGGTGACCACGATACCGATCACTGGGACACCGTCGTCACGGATCTACAACTCGCTGGCCAGCGTGCCGCCGACCGGGATCTTGCCATTACTGTTGAGAAACACGAGGGCACGCTCACGAACCGGACCGAAGGTGCACGCCAGCTTATCCAGGCCGTCGATTCGCCGGCGGTCGGACTCAACTGGCAACCCCTATTCTTCATGGACGGTGAGGAAATCCTCGCTGAAGCGGAAACGCTCGCGCCACTGTCGAACAACGTCCATTTGCAGGCGACGCGCGAACAAGGTGGTACGACGCGGTGTCGACTCTCGGAAGCGTATTTCGATGTCAGTACGGTGCTTGAAGTGTTCGACGATGTTGGCTTCG
This sequence comes from Saliphagus infecundisoli, assembly GCF_020177375.1. GTDB lineage: Archaea > Halobacteriota > Halobacteria > Halobacteriales > Natrialbaceae > Saliphagus > Saliphagus infecundisoli. The sequence continues at coordinate 24,272 of NZ_JAIWHV010000031.1, forward strand.
AGGGTTACGCCGAGGTCGAGTTCGTTGACCAAGAGCTGCCGTACGAAGCGGCCGTCCGCGCAGATGCAACGTATCTCGCCACGGTCGGCCCGTAATCGCCGTCTGTGCTCGTTTGAGAACCTGATTCATAAGAAGATATGTTTATTCTTCTCGATGCTGGATGGGATAATATGGAGATATTAGTAACTATGCCAGACGACGAGACGAGGGATGACTTCTTTCCGCCGTGACTCCATGAGCGTATTGAGTCAATAGGGACGGTTACCTGGAATGATCAGATAAACTGCTTCAGAGAGGTATTTGTCGTCGAAACGACGTTCTCGATGAACGGGGAGAACGATTCGAATCACCTGATCCGGACAATTTATGCCAAGGGAAGAAAACCGATCATAATATAATGGCACACAGTGGAGTGTGTAGAAGTGTACCAACCCGATATGTGTGTATGGTCACCATTCCAGTCGCCTGGAATTGGTGCAACGAGGGGGTAGATCGATAACGATGCATGGGCTCTCGGTCTATCTTAACCCAACCTACGAGGAAGGAACGCTCGTCGAGCAGGTCGAACGGGCTGCGTCCGCGGGTGCCGATGCGATAGAGTACCGCCCTTGGCACGGCGACGAACTTGAGAAGATCGCCGGTGCTTGTACGGACCATGGGCTCGATCTCGCCTATCTTTCCGGGAGCAAGACCCCACTCACAGATCCAGGCCGGACCGCAGAGGCGATCAAGGAAGGGAACCGCTCGGTCGAGCGTGCTGCGGCAGTCGGCTGTCCGACCATCAATCTCTCGCCGGGGCCCGCACAGGCGGGACTGGGTCGGGAGGCCCAACTCGAGAATACTATCGAGGTCATCGAGGCAGTCGCGCCGACCGCCGAGGAGGCAGGCGTCACACTCGCCATAGAACCGTTGAACACTGCTGTTGACCACCCGGACGCCTTCTTGAGTTCCTCCTACGAGGGCTACGAGATCATACGGGAAGTCGGTAGCGACCACGTCAAACTCCTATTCGACATCTACCACCAGCAGATCACGGAGGGCAATATTACCGCCAACCTGACCGAACACGTCGACCTGATCGGTCACGTTCACGTCGCCGACGTCCCGGGTCGCCACGAGCCCGGGACCGGCGAACTGAACTACGAGAACGTCCTCACGGCGCTTGGAGAGGCTGGCTACGACGGCTACGTTGGCTGCGAGTTCACCCCATCGCCGGACGCAGACCCCGACGACTGCGTCCGCCGAGTCGCTAACATGCTGAAACCAAATTAGGACATTCTGAGGAGTTGTACTCGCCGTAGACATGGACTGTTCTCATACAGTAACCCATCCTCAGGATTGCTACCGATTCAGAATGCATGAATGGGTGTCTCCTGGCACCGTTCATTCCCGCTCAAAGAGAACCTTGCCATCGGCGGATTTGATCTGAAGGCCGTCATCGATGAGAACCGGCGGCCGATCCCGGACGGAGTCCTCGAGCTCCGTAGCCCCGAGAACGGCCGTGACGAGCCAGGAGGTGCCCGACTCGTGTCTCCCTCGGAGAACCGGGACGGCCGTCCGGGGATGGAGGACGTTCGTGTTCGGGTCCTGGTCGATCACCTCGCCCTCGCGGTCCCCGGAGAGGTCACGAATCACGCTGTGGCCAGCTGGATATCGCACGACTGCGGCGGCTTCCTCCTCGCGGCGTCCGGCGTCGGCCTCGCCGGGTCGAGCGACCGGGAATCCGCCCTCGACGCTGTGGAGCGGGCGGTCGGTCTCGAGGCGATGAACCCGGACGTGCCAGGGCGTCGCCGGGACGAGCCAGCTCTCGACGCTCACGTCCGGCCAGGGCTCCCATCGCGAGCGGGGGAGGCCGTCTTCGAGCCAGCCCTCGACGTTCCCGCGGACTCGGAGGTGTTCTCCGTCCTCGCCGAGCCCGAGCGTGCCGTCGATGCCCGCACTTGCGACTCCTCGCAGGTCGCTGCCGACGCCGAAGCCGAACGCCGTCGAGTACGCGAACTTGTCGTACTTGTGGGAATAATGGGTATCCGTGCCGGCGACCAGCGCCGTCACCTCGCCCGCAGAGCGGGTGACGACCATCGCCGGCGTCTCCATCGTCCGTTCGTGGTCGAGATCTCGGCCGAGCACTGATTCCTTCTTATCGGCAGGCGAGAGGTCCGGCTCGGCCCGCCAGAACGGATGGCTCTCGGGGAGGGCGAGCGGGAGAAAGGCCTTCATCGCCCAGTAGGGCGAACTCGGGGAGTTGTAGGTCTCGGTCGTCTTCAGTGTCGGGTAGCGGTAGCCAAGCGAGAGGACGCCGCCGTCGGTGAAAATCGGCTGGTCGAGCCACCACCGGAGGGTGCGCTCCCAGAGCTCGCGGATCTCGGCCCAGGGGAGGGGATTCCGACCGGCGACGGCAAGACCGCCCCAGAAGGCAGCCTGGGCGAACCGGTAAGTCAGGCTCCGGCCGTAGGGCAGCGCCGAGCCGTCGTCGGCGAACCAGTGGCGAAAGTCCTCGGCGAAGCGGTCCGCGCGATCGGAGAATCCCGCGAGTCGATCCTCGTTGGGGGCGTCCACGACTCCCCGTTCGCCGGCGAGGGTCGCGTACAACAACGCGTCCGTGTGAAGTTCCCAGGCCGCGTAGTAGTCACACGCGCCGTCGGGGCCGTCGACGTACCAGCCGTCCGCGCGCCCGAACGATTCGAGCCGGTCCAGATCGGTTTGGGCGACGCTCCACTTGACTTCGACGCCGACCGATCGGAGCCCCGCAAGCGCGAGCACCCGGAACCATCTCCAGTTCGAATCGGGTATCTCGACGTCCTCGACCCCGCGGATCCAGTCCGTGATCCGATCACGATCGTCCGCAGAAAGGGGCTCCCACAGTTTGTCGGGGGCGAGCGCGAGCGCGACCCCGATCGGGGCGAGCTCGACGACCGCTTGGGAATAATCCGAAATCGGTTCCCAGTACTCGGAATGGGTGGGATCGGTCCCGTGACGCAGTCCCTCGCGATAGCGATCCCAGTGCTCGAACTCACCTCCGCCGGCGGCCAGCGGTGCAAGCCCCCATAGCGGCCTGGCGAAGCCCTCGAGCTCCGCGTCCCGGTCGGGAAACGATGCGCCGGTCTCGCCGGGGCGAACCCGGGCGCCGCCGGGGCTCGCGTGTGCTTCGAGTGGCGCGACGAGCCGGCGAACCAGCTCCCGGACATCGCTTCGTGTCCAGGGCATCTCGGGGTCGGTTTCGGGGATCGGGTTCATATGAGATGTCTGGAATCCTCGGTCGCGGCAGTCAGCTCGGCGAGACGGGTTCGCCGCGCTCGGCGGAGTCGTATATCGCCTCGATGATCGCGACGGACTTGCGAGCCTCGCTCGCGTCCAGCGGGTAGGGATCGTCACTCTTGAGGGAGGCGAGAAAGGCCTCGATGTTCCGGCGGTGGTCGGTGTAGTCGATGTCCATCGGATCGGCGGCGCCGCCGCTGGCCTCTCCCTCGCCGAAGCGCTCGCGGATCGTCTCGTCGTCCTCGCGTTCGTCGCGAAAGTGCCAGGTGACGAGTTCGTCCTCGAGGACCTCGGCGGTGCCGTCCCGGCCGGCAAGCTGGACCCGCCGGAGGGAGCCGGGATACATCGACGTCGCACCCAGGAGCTGGCCGAGCGTGCCGTCGCGATAGCGAACAACGGCGACGGCGGTGTCCTCGACCTCCATCAGGTCCTCGTCGTGGGCCAGCCGGTCCGTATACGCGAAGACCTCGCCCACGGGATTCTCGTCGCGGTCGGTGCCGATAGCGGTCCCGGCGAGCCACTGAACGGCGTCGATCGCGTGGATCGACTGGTTCATGGTCGCACCGCCGCCGTCGAGTTCCTCGGTCCCCTGCCAGGCGCCCTCGTAGTAGCCGTCGTCGCGCCACCAGGGGACGTAGGCGTTTGCGACCGAGAGGTTACCGAAGCGGCCCGCCTCCGCGGCGCTGTGGACCTCCCGAAAGATATCGGTAAAGCGCTGCTGGAAGACCCCGCCCAGTGTGACGCCGGCGTCCTCGCAGGCCGCGGCCATGCGGTCGATCCGCTCGGTCGTGATCTCGAGGGGTTTCTCACAGAGCACGTCGATCCCGCGCTCGGCGGCCGCCAGCGTCGGCTCGAGATGGGCGCCGCTGGGCGTACAGACGATCAAGACGTCGGACTCAGTCTCATCGAGCATCGTCTCCGTGTCGGAAAACCACGCACAGCCGTACTCGTCGGCGAACGCCCGGCCGCGGGAGTCGGTCCGACAGGAACCCGCAACGAGCGTCGTCTCCTCGATGTCGCCAATCGAGAGGGCGTGCATCTCGGCGACCGACCCGATTCCCGCAATCGCGATCCGGTGGTTCTCGGTCATACCTCCTCCAGGCCGCTTCGGCGCCAAATAGCTACCGACCGACTGGACTGCCGGTGACGAACGGTGTGACTTCTCCCCGCCCGACTTCGCGCTGACGCGCCCGGTGAGGAAGGGGAATTAGCGCCTGCGTTAAGGTTAATCCCCTCCGGGGTAAATTCCGGACCGGATGACACGTGTTACCGCAGCCGTGATCGGCACGGGACCAGAACCGGACAACATCGTCTGGGGCGAGAGCGCAGCGATGGCCTACCGACACGGCGAAGCCTACCGCGAGATCGAAGGCTGCGAGTTGGTCGCCTGTGCGGACATCGTCCGCGAGAACGCCGAGGCGTTCGCCGACGAGTTCGAGATCGACGACGGCCGGGTGTTCGAGGAGTTCGAGGAAATGCTTTTCGAGACCGAACCCGATATCGTCAGCGTCTGTACGCCCGTGCCGACCCACGCCGACCTGGTGGTCGGGGCCGCCGAGACCGAGGTACCGGGCGCGATCCACTGCGAGAAGCCGATGGCCGACACCTGGGAGGGATCGAAACGGATGGCCCGTGCCGCAGAGGAAAACGACGTTCAACTCACCTTCAACCACCAGCGTCGCTTCGACCCGACCTGGCAGGAGGCTTCCAGGCTCGTCTCCGATGGCGTGATCGGCGAGGTCGAGCGTGTCGAGATGGGTGGGAAGAACCTCTACGACTTCGGTTCGCACCTGATCGACCTCTGCAACCACTTCGTCGGCGAACGCGAGGCGGAGTGGGTGCTCGGACAGGTCCACTACGACGAGGAGGACGTCCGCTACGGCGTCCACAACGAGAACCAGGGGCTGGCGATGTGGTCGTACGGCGAGGGCGTCTTCGGACTGGCCTCGACAGGCTACGGCTCGGGCGCGGATGCCATCGGCGCCCACCACCGAATCCTCGGCACCGAGGGTGTCATCGAAGTCGCCTCCGACGAGAACGAAGCCGACGTTCGGTACAAGACCGATACGGGCGGGGGTTGGGAGGAGATCGATACGGAGGGCGCCCCCGCGATCGAGCGCGCGATCTCCCATGCGATCGACTGTCTCGAGTCGGGCGAGGAGCCAGTCATCTCCGCCGATCACGCGCTTCGGGCGACCGAGATCATCTTCGCGGCCTGGGCGTCCGCACGCCGCCGGGGCCGGATTGAGCTTCCCCTCGAGGAGGGCGGAAACGCGCTCACCGAAATGGTCGAAACAGGAGAGCTCGCGCCGGTCGCAAGCGAGGACGACAATGAGAGCGGGGACGAGGAAGAATGATCTCGATCCGGCACCACAACACAAATATGGGAGGGGTGTGACCCCGACCCATGGCACGAACCGCGATCAACCTCTACAGCGTGCGCGAGCTCGACGAACCGATGCTCGACATCCTCGATCGGGTCGCCGACGCGGGCTACGACGGCGTCCAGTTCTCCGGCGGGCTCCGCGATGCAGAACCCGAGGATGTCGTCGAGAAACTCGCCGAGACGGGCCTGGAGACGACCGGTGCCCACGTCGGCATCGACGACCTCGAGTCCGACCTTGCAGGGAGCTACGGCCTCTACGGCGACCGGTTGGGATGTGCGAGCGCGGTCGTTCCCTACCTCGGCGACGAACACTTCGAGAGCGAGGCGGCCGTCGGCGAGACCGCAGAGCGGCTGAGTGATCTCGCCGACGATGCTGAGGAGTACGGTTGGCCGATCCACTACCACAACCATGCCCACGAGTTCGTCGATGTCGGCGGGGAGACTTCCTTCGAGCGGCTGGCCGACCTCGCTCCGGAGGTCGGACTCGAACTCGACGTCGGCTGGGCGCTCGTCGGGGGCGAGGATCCCGTGGAGCTAATCGAGCGCTACGGCGATCGGATCGACCTCCTGCACATGAAGGATATGGTCGCCGACGAGAAACGGGGCTTCCGGGAGATCGGCGAGGGCGACGTCGACATGGCGGCGTGTGCGGAGGCTGCAAGCGAGGTGGACGTCGAGTGGCTCATCTACGAACACGACGAGCCCGAGGACCCCGCGGCATCGATCGAGACCGGCGCAGAAGTTCTCCGGTCGATCTAATTTATCATCCACCTTTTGCGCGTTGAAAACCGTTGTGGCAGCGGCAGAACCCCGTTTTCGGATCATTCGCTGATCGCGCCACCGATGACTGCTCTGTGGTGCCAGCGAAAGCCACCGACGAATCGACGATTCGACCCTTGTTCGCTGACTGTAGAGAGAAGTCGCTGATCGTCTACACCGACGGCTCTTGGGCGTACGAACCGCTCGACGAGGACGACGCATTCGACCATGAATACGCCGTCTACGATGATGACGAATACGCAGGCGGAGGCGATCACGTCAATACCTGCGAACGCCGATCGTTGGCGCAATCCTGGCTCCCGCCCCATCGAGGCGTTTCCAAGGCCAGCTCACACCGTATCTCAGTGTGTTTCAGCTTTATTGTCGCAGCGTGTCATAGAATCCGTTTCACACCCTCTACCCGGCGATTATACGGTCTCCATATCGTGTCTGACTCCGCTAATCTCGGCAGTTGGGAGTTCTATTCACACCACACCTTGTGAATGATAGGTGTTGAGAACCCTTGTATGACACGTTCTTGTCGTGCTATCGAAAATCGGGACAAGAAACACTCAAAACTGCGCTTTAACTCACCAACACTCTACGCCACAAGTGCCTCGTTTAACGTAGAGGCGAAGGAATTGAATTGGCGTTCGGCCTAGTTGAGGTAGCGACCGATAGCGAACTGATATTCAGGCGACCGTAACAGACGCCCCAATCCATCCGCGTCTAATATTATTATACTACATTATCTGTACACAACTGGAGAGGGTACTATTAAGAGTGTGCACCCAAAACAACCTCCTATGAATAATAATGGAAATGGTTCCGATTCATCTTCAAAAAATCGAATTAGCGCCGTTGAACGCGCATTTAAAATCATTAACGTGCTCAGAAACGAGGGGCCACACACTGCTACCGATCTCTCGGACCACCTTGATATTCCGAAAAGCACAGCATACATCTATCTCAGGACGCTTCAGGATTTAGGATATGTCATTAATGAGGATGGAACATATAGGCTTAGTTTACGATTTCTTGAAGTCGGTGGAAATATTCGACGAGAAATGGACATATATAACGTAGCTCGAGGAGAGATCGATGAATTGTCTCACAAAACTGGTGAGATAGGGACTATCGGGTATGAAGAAAATGGTCAGAGGGTATTGCTTTATATCTCAGAACCTCATGACGCTGTTGCAGACAACGCCACTACTGGTGAGTTCACCGAAATGCATTGGACAGCAGTGGGGAAGGCATTATTATCCCAGCGATCAGATGACGAAATCCGCGCTATCGTTGAGGAATCGGGCCTACCTAAAGGAACTGAGCAGACAATCACCGAGATCGAGGAACTTCTCCAAGAAATAGATACGATCCGTTCTCAGGGATATTCACTAGAAGATGAGGAGCGAACAAGCGGGGTCCGAGCTCTCTCTATTCCGATCGAGAGCGGCGAACAATTGAAAAATATAGCTATCTCTGTTGCAGGACCCAAACATCGATTCAGTGACGATAGGATCCAGGATGAGTTACTTCCCGAACTGCGGAACACGGCAAACGTCATTGAACTTCAGTACAAGCACTACTGACGGCCACTTGGTACAGCCGTCTTTAAGGATTACGACCATATGATTGTAACACAGGGTATGCTAGCGCTATTCTTCAGTCTTACAATATCGTTAGAACGGAGCAGCCGTTGGATCGGCGCCTCAAAATCAGCGGCAATCAACATTTAATAATCCAAATATGATTTGAAACGTCCGAATAAGAACATCGGTGGCAGATTTTTCCGTCTGATGTGGGTTGAAAGGTTCGCCGCATAGCGATTCGCGATATGCTGAATGACTTCCCTATTCCATGTCGGTGTGATCGTTGACGGGGGATTCACCTTATTTTCTTGCCGTCGTTGGGAGTATCCACTACTGAACGTCTCTATGGATCGACCAACAATGTTAGTCCCAGCTGAGGAGCTTGCCCTGACCCCATAGGGAAGTCTGTACGCACAAATCATAGAGTTAGAAGCGATCTCTCCAGAGCTACGTCTACACTCTTGATGGCTAGCTAATATCTATACACATCTCTTGGTCTCCGAATGCCAGAAGCCACGATCATAATTCATCCACACGATTCATAGCGATGCCATACCGAATCACATCGAGAGAAGAGAATCCATCATGTGTAACGCAATCGGTTGTAATTCGCAACGTTTAGGCCCTATCTTCAATAATCAACAGCGAATCGTTCTACGGCTGATTCGTCGATTTCGATACCAAGCCCAGGTTCGGTCGGAACCGATAGCGTTCCATCGGACGGATCAAGCGAATCCGTGAGCAGCTCGTCTCGAAGGGGGTTTTCACTGCGATCGAACTCGAAAAGTGTTGCCTCATTAGCCAGGTCCGCTCGTTGAGGATAGTCTGGTACCGTTGCAGTGAACTGGAGTGCCGCTGCAACGCCGACTGCGCTGTTCCAGACATGAGGCCGTACTTTAACATTGTTCGTCGTCGCGACCTGTGCGATGTACTCAGCCTGAGCGAACCCGCCACAGCGGCCGAGGTTCGGCTGGACCACGTCGATCGCTCCGCTCCGAATCAGGTCTGTAAACTCGAAACGACCGAAATGCGCTTCGCCGGCAGCTAACGGCACATCGATTTTTTGGCCGAGTTCCCGGTATCCCTCCGTGTCTTCTGGAGGGAGGGGTTCCTCAACCCATGTGATGTCGAACTCGCTGATAGCCCGGATCGATTCAAGCGCCCCTGAAACGGTGTAGTTCCCGTTGTAGTCGACCATGAGCGGAGCGTCGTCGCCCAGTATTTCGCGAGCAATCCGGACCCGTTCACGATCATCTTCGACGGAACGACCGATTTTGATTTTCGCTGCGGTGAATTCCTCCTCGACAGCCTCCTGCATCGGAGAAGCTGGATCTTGATCCCACTCAGTGATATACATCGTTGAGGCGTACGGTGTGACAGACGATCTCGATCGACCACCAAGGAGTTCGTGAATCGGTTTCCCTAAGAGCTTTCCTCGGAGATCCCAGAGCGCGACTTCGATTCCCGTGAGGGCAGACTGGACAAACGGGCCCCGTCCGAAATGGTACCCACCGATCGTTCCGGTGTACACGTCATCAGCGAGCGATTCGGCATCCCACGGAGTCAACCCGATGACAGCCTCGGCAAACTCTTCGTCTATCAGTTGTGCCACCGTTCGCGGCGGTGCGAACGCTTCTCCCCACCCGACGGTCCCATCATCTGATACGAGCTTAATTAGCGTCGCGGTTCGTGTCTCCGTCACGCCGCGGGTCCCACCGAAAGCGCTACCTGGACTTAGTGAGTGCTCTAGCGGAATCGCTCTAATCGATTGGACTTCCATACCAGTTCTTCTCCTACCTAAACAAAATACTTTTTCTCTTCGAAGAATATAATAGTTCTCTGAAACCCAAGAATGCTGGTGAGGTCGAGTGACTGACACTGGTGGCATGAACCCCTTGCTAAGTCCCGTCTCGATCTATCACCTAACCCACTTGACGGCCAGTTACTAGTGGCGAAGCCGGTCTTCGATTACATTTGCGCGGTCCTCGAGGGCGGCGACCAGCTCGGCTCCGATTCGGGCGTCCGAAAAGCGCGAGACGGGACCCGAGACCGAGATCGAGCCGGCGACCGCGCCGTCGGTGAAGACCGGCACGGCAACCGCCCGGATGTTCTCCCGGCGCTCCTCGTCCTCGATCGCGTAGCCGCTCTCCCGGATCGACTCGAGCTCGGCGAACAATTCGTCGCGATCGGTGATCGTCCGCTCGGTCGCCCCCGGCAGGCCGTGATCGTCGACGATCCCGTGGACGCGCTCTTCGGGGAGGTGGGCGAGGATCGTCTTCCCCAGCGAGGTCCAGTGCATGCGGGTGAACTCGCCCGTCGGCGCCTTGTCGTAGACCGCGTTCTCCCCCTCGACCTTGTCGAGGAGGACCCGCTCGCCGCCCTCCTCGATCCCGAGGCTCGCGACCTCGCCGGTCGCCTCCGCGAGCGAAGCGAGTTCGGGGCCGGCGACCTCGTAGATCTCGAACTCCCGGCGCAGATGGGTGCCGTGGGAGAGAAACCGCAGACTCATAGGGTCGGCTAAAGATACTTACCGACCAAGATAGAAGTCCGATGAAATGGGTCGGTTCGACGATATTACTCTAGAAGAACTCCACGAAGTGCGTGAGCAAACGGAAGGGGAGAAGCCGCGAGA
>NZ_JAIWHV010000032.1 GCF_020177375.1 Saliphagus infecundisoli
TCGAACCGGTTGACTCATCGAAATCGAATGTGACAGTCCGGCTCTATTTGGTTCGGTTGAACGAGCGCAGATCCCGCCTAATCGGCGGGATCAGCTTTCCCATCGAGAATAACCCTCGGAAGTAGTGTGCGACGCGACCAATGATTTTCACTTCGAAGACGGGGTGTCAAATTGATAGAAAAACAACGTTTCGTTACCGAAATTCTCCTATTCGTCCGGATTGACTGGACTTTTGTATTTCGACGTCACCGAGCTTGACCGATCACGCGTCGTTGGACGGGGGCGTTCTCGTATTTGACCATCTTCTCGGGCTTGTCGGGGATGGTCTCGTAGATCTGCTGGAGCGTCTTTTCGGCTGCGAGCAGGTTGTGCTCTATTAACCAACATTATTCTCTTTCTGGGAAACGTTGGTTAAGACCTCAGTTCCAAATCTAACTACGTTGATTTGCAATACTGATAACCGTCGTTGACTAGGGCGACCCCTGTTGAGAAATTGCCGCATCCAATCGTTCCCAGACGGTCTCGAACGCTGGCGGATTTCCTGTAAGATCTGGGAGCGTTGTGTCCCACTGCTGGCGAATTACGTCCTGCTGGTCCTCCGGAAGCCCGGTCGCCAGATCGACGGTGAGCCCGTCGTGTTCGCACTTCGCTTCGAATGCGGGCGCCACGTCGGCAAAGTCAATCGTGACCGAACCGGTTTCGAGTAGTTGGTAGAGGTCATAGTAGTCACGGGCAGCCCCGCGCTGGTAGATCGCACGGAGCTTTTCGGCGAAAATCTCCTCGACGCTGTACGCGTGGAGGTTGAATTCGGGGATGTCCTCGTACGCGTGGGTATGCTGAACCGGGTCGAAGGCGACATGCTCGTCGACCATTACGTCGATGCTGGTCGTATTGGGGTGGCCGAATACGGCACGGTACTGGATACTGATGTCGACGTAGTGGGTCGGGTAGTGCTCCTGTTGGGATTCGTGGTGCTCTCGAATCGAGAACTCGATCCCAGAGCGATCGGCGACCGTATCGAGCAGCGCTCTCAACTCTCTCTTTGACCCCTGATACTGGCCTGTGACACCGAAGTCGAGGTCCTCGGAGAAGCGCCACGACTGCGGAAAGTACAGTTTGCTCAGCGCCGTGCCGCCCTTGAACAGCAGATTGTCACCATAGTCGCTCGTGAAGATCCCCCAGAGGAGCCACGAGTTGACATAGTTTTTCTCGGCGTACCCTTGGCGGACGCCAAGTTCCCGGGCGAGGATCCGAAGCCGATCTTGACTGATCATCGCAATCAGGACTCCGCCGGCTCCAGCGTCGCTGGCTCGACGTTGATCCGGAGGCGATACGTACTGTCGGTCGATCCGGTGTCGGGCCGCGTCGGGTCCACTGGGGAATAGCCACTCGTGAACGACGCGACGAGTTCCTCGCGGGTGGGGAGATTGATTCCGAGCTGGTCGGCGAGGTAGACGATTCGCTTAGTCGCGGCGCCGTTATCGAGGCGCTCGAGGTACTTGCCGATGGTCCTCCAAGAACAACCCTGCTCGTCGGCGGTTCGCATCGCGATCGCGAGCTCTTGGAGGCCGCCACAGAACTCCGGGTGGTCGGCACAGTCGACGAGCGTCTTTTCGAGGTCACTGACGTGGACGGTCGTCCCCTCAATGGAGGTTGATTCGGAGCCGAAGAACTTCCTTTCGGTGACCGTCGTTACGCGGTACGGAACGCCGTGAATCTCGCGGCTCTGCGCGCGCGTCGGCGTCACGACGTACACCGTCCGGGGCACTTGTTCGGTTAGCCCGTGGTGGCTGAGCGCGCTGTAGTAGCCGATATACATCGGCTCGGCGACGTGTGCTGCGATGAGGTACTCGTGGGTCGTATAGATGGCGTCCTCGCCAGCGGCAAGCGGGATGATAAGATACGTCCCTGGAAGAAGTCGGTCAAGCCAGCTTTTCTCGGCCAGTCGAGAGGCGATCTCCCGGGCAGTATTCGGAGCGACCTCGAGTGCCGTTTCGATGTCGTCAATCGAGATGATTTGATGACCCTCTGAAGCCAATCTCGACAGCAGACGACTCTCTCGCGTCGAAAGTCCACCCCGTTTATTTTGCGCGTCTTCTATGGGGTTCATAACTGCGTTCTACACATAAACTATGGAACGCACTCGCTTTAGCCTTGTGCTGGAGAGCGGATGCTGGCTGAGTCATCTAATGAGATGGAAGCGGAAGCCCGCTCCGTTGGGTAATCTAGATTCAGCTACCTTCGTCGGGAACGACAACCGTGAAGCATAGGTATGAGATGGGATCCCTCCTGCTCAACAACGTTGTCTGGCATGGCGTTGGCTACTGGTCTGCTGAATCGGTTGAGTCGGCGAATACCCTGTTAACGCCATCTGGTGTGAGAGCAAGTCGAACACCTTTGACGGTCAATTGAACCTCAATATCCTCGTTCGCAGAGGTCAATAATTGCTCGAGTGCCTCGACATCAACAGCGTCGTACAACTGGTAGTCGTCCTTATCAAGACCACATGTTTCCAGTCGATCCACGATTTAAACGACGAGCGGAGGTGATGGTCCGCCCCTTCGTGATGGTGAGCTGTCCATGTGAACTCCCAAAGATTAGGATAGGCTGCGTGTTAAGGTTGTTGGGTCAACCACAGTTGCTTGAAGATCCTATGGTTTCCTTAGCGCGCTTCGGATAGGGTCGGCGCAAGCAGAGTTGGGCATGCGCTTTGACGATGACTGGATGTCGCGTGCTGATGATCGGATTCTGGAGCATCTTACTGACGCTGGGCCTGATACCCCCAAGGAAATGGCTGAGAGCGATCGAGTCCGATTCTCTCGGCAACACATCAACGCACGCTGCAAGATACTCGTCACGTATGGGCTCCTCGTTCACCTTGGCAACGGAGTCTACGATATTACTCGCGAGGGGAACCAGTATCTCGGTGGTGAACTCGACGTTCGCGACCTCAAGGCTGAGTGAACCTATTTCTTCAGGAGTGCCACCAGCTGGGCGACGTATGAGCTTTGTCCCAGTTCCGATGAGGACTGATCGCGCTCAGTAGCGTTCTCGCCTCGTCGTGAGTCATGTGGGCGTTCCGTGCGTAGTTGCAGATGAGCCGGGGTGTCGGGACGATTCGGGGCCCTTGGTGCATGGCGTGAATGAGTGGGAAGTTTGTCCCGCCGAACTCGTCGGTTAGCCTTGTGCAACGGCGGCTTTCTGTGAGAGGCCAAATGTTGCACAAGGCAAGCCATCGGAACGATTATATTCGGTGATGCAAGACACTCACGTGCACAGTCCACGCGGCGAGCCAATCATGGATGACTGGACTGTGGCCTGTACGTACTCGGGGCGGGACTCCCCTTCCTGCCCCTCCCCATACTCTCCGTGAGCAGTGGTGATTCCGGGCAATTCAGTTCCGCTTACAGCTCCAGACGTTCTATGAAAATCTATACTTTTCTCACAGGGGAAAGCCGTGTACGTAGACGCCTTTCAGCGGAAATGGGTATAATTCCAAACAGTTAAACCAATCTAGTTAGTAGGGTTTCATATGTACGATCTGACCGGCTTCCAACGCGATCTCCTGTACGTTGCTGCAGGATTGGATGAGCCCCACGGGCTCGCGATCAAAGACGAACTCGAGAAGTACTACGAAGTCGAGATCCACCACGGGCGTCTGTATCCGAACCTCGACACCATCGTCGACAAGGGACTTGTCGAGAAAGGGGAGAAGGATCGACGAACGAATCTCTACTCGGTGACGCGTCGTGGGCGACGAGAGATCGAGGATCGTCGAGAGTGGGAGTCACAGTACGTCGACGAACTGTTTGAATAACCGTGTCTAGCGGAGCCTTCTCCCAGTGATCCGGATCGACATCAGTCACACCGATACGTCAATCGCTCATCACTCGTATGAAACGTCTGTCACGCGAAGTCCCTCATCCACTTCGTAGAGGTACCCACGATCATGAAGGCGGTCAACGGCGTGATCAACGTCCTGTGGTTCGAGTTCGAGATCAGTCGTGAGGACTACCTCCGTGAGCTGGTCACGTGACAGTGTCGGGGCGGATGGCTGTCCGTTTGGGGTAGATTCGCGCTGGTCTGTCACGTGCTCTAGAACCGTCTCATAGACGTCAAGAATCCAGTCAGGCAATGGAGGGCGGTCGTCCTCATACATATTCTGCATCTCGTCATAGACCGGTCAGTCTCTTAGTACTGATGCCCAGGATCAACGGCTTGATGGCCTCCTTGGCGGGGCCTTTGATGAGTACACGTCTGAGAAATATCCGATATCAGAGTGGTCCGATCACGCGAATTGAAGTACCCATCTGTTGGAGGTAGCGCCGTATATCACCACTCCCACGACCGAGACGGCTCTCGCTGACCACAGACCTTTCTTGAGACGTCACGCGTTTCTGGTAGAGGGCTTCGACTTCCTTCGGCGTGCGATCGGCCAAATCGCACGCACGTACGACCGCACGAGCAAGCCGTGTTTGCCTCGGTTGCCCTGTTGGTAGGAGACACAGACCGCGAGCGGGAAGCGTAGTTCCCCCTCGTACATCACGTACTCCGTCCAGTAGGAGATCGTCGTATCGAGTTTCTCAGCCATCTGTTTCCCGCCGCGGATGACTGGAAGGCGAAGTGAGTGTGGCCTATACCTCTGCGAGTCGTATGGGCTGGTCGCTAACGCGACGTGAACGGAGCAGAGAACATTCGGCAAAAAGTAACTCCAAGTCCTGCGGAGACGGAGGATAGGAGTAACGGCTGGTTGGCACAGCCGTCAGTCCATCTGTTCGATTGTAGCGAGGGCAGTTTCGCCCCGCAAGAACAGGTCGTGGACTGTAAACCGTAATATCCCAACGGCGGTCGGGATTCCACGTCGTTTACGGCGTGGAGGATGTCAACCGCTCCGTTGAGGCACGTCTCACGGGCCAGATGTTCGGCAACTGCACTCCGAGTGCGCGAGGGACGATTCGAACGCCCGTCTCGGTCGTGGCACGACCGCGTATTGCCAAACTCCACTACTCGCGCATCCTCAAAGAAAAGATACGGACGGGGCTAGGTCGGCTTGAACGCCTCGATCTCATCGATGATCTGCTTCGGATTCTCGGCGTGTTCGATGAACGAGAGGACGTTCTCCGACCACCCCGAGATGTTGTAGACGTTCTTGTAGCCTTCTGGCGTCACCAGGTCGCCGTAGGCCGCGAGATCGACGAGATACAGCGCGGTGTCCGCAGACACCTTGTCCCGATACGTATCGAACGCGTCTTTGACCGTCTGGGAATCGCGGGCTGTGAACGGCGTGTTGTCCCAGATCTGCATATCGGTGAAGACGACGATACGTTCAACAGCATCCCCTCGGTCGTGGAGGTGCTTGATCGCCTTCCAGCCGTTCGTCGAGTTCCCGACGTCCTCGTCGATCGCCAACACCGCCGATTGGCGCTGCAGTACTGGCGTGTCGACGTGCATCGGAACTGTCTGGAAGTCGTCGCCGAACCCGCCGACGTCGGCACCCTGGTTGGCCAGGATCGCACCGAACAACGCACCGATCTCCTTCAGTCGGAGCGTGCTGTTCGTGGACAGCGGATGATCCATCGATCCCGACAGGTCGACCGCGACAAAGGTATCGCCGAATCCGCCAGGCACCGTCTCGACCGCGACATCTATTGCGTCTTCGAGCCAAGGCTCGACCGTCGGTGCCTGGACATCTGCGTCTTGCAGCGCGGTGTAGGCCTGGTAGTACCGGAACGGATACAGCGGCGCGTGTCGGACTGCCTCTAGGTCGAGGTGATTCACGACGGTGTCCTCCGGAACGCCGGCTTCGAGCATGTTCCGGAGGTTCCGAATCGACGCGAAGATGGGCAGCGTGTACTCGTCGTCCTCGATGAGCAGTTCCCAGGCGGCTTGGGTGTTGCCGCGGTCGGAGATGACCGTCTCCCACGTGTTCGGCGCCGGCAAGGGGTCGACGTCGGGATAGTCGTCGAGGCCGCCGCGCATGAACCGCTCGAAGAGCGCTTCCTGCTCGGCGTCGACGGGCGTGGGGTGGACGCGGTTGAAGACGTCGTGCAGCGTCACCTCACGCCGCGACAGCTCGTACTTGCCCAGCGTGTAGGCGTCGGCCATCTCCACCAGCGCGTCCTCGATCCCGCGTCGAAGCGGCCACGGCGCAGTCCCGCCGAACAGCTGATCGTGGACCGCGAGCGCGGTGGCCGTCTCGTCCATCCGCTGGATGATCGCCGGCGCCCATTCGCGGATGAGCGACTCGGGGGAGTCGTCCTTGAATCGGTCGTCGTTGGCTGCCAGTACGAGCAGCACTTGTGGGATGTCCCGTAAGTAGAGCTCCTGGCGCGCATAGGCCGCGAGCTTCAGGACGAACTCCGGGTTGTCGTTTGCGGCGGCATCGAACTGGCGAACGACAGCAGCGAGCTGTTCGTCATCGGTCTCGTAGAACGAGCCCTCCAGCAGTTGGTTGATCGTGCGCTTGTACAGTGCGAGTCGGGGGTCGGCAGGCTCGAACGCTTCCCCACCTTCGTAGTTGGTGGTCCGCGTTGCCTCCGCGACCGTTTGCTTTGGCGTGTTGAATTCCATACTATCACCCGGAGTCGCAACAGGCGACTCCAATACCGGTGCTGCTCACACGCTCTGTGACCAGCGAGTATCGGGAGAGAAACTTCCCGAACCAGCCTCGCATCGCTCGGCTGGACGTTCCCGGCACGATTCGAACGTGCGACATCCCGGCTTCGAAGGCCGGTGCTCTGTCCTGGCTGAGCTACGGGAACACGAGTGGCCGGACAATTTCTGGAGCGAAAGACGGGATTCGAACCCGTAGAGTGCCATCGACGTATCGCTCCAGATCGACGGCCACTGGTGACACGGCAACCGGAAAACCGTCGGAGCGCGACCGGTGTCGAGAGTACCCTCGTACTCTCTTTGTCCGGGATGTTCTCGATGGACTACGCCACCGACAGGATTTGAACCTGCGAGTTCCTGGCGAAGCAATGCTCCGACTCGACGGTCGCCACGTGCAGTCGGGCAACCGGTGGTGCGACGGGCTATGACTCCCGTTGGTGTGCTTTGCGGGCGAAGAAACGCACCACCTCGACGACCACACGCTTGGGGAAAGCCGACCGTGACAGCGTCACGGATCCGTGGCTGCCCGCTATGTCAGACACGGAAAACGTTGTCAGGGCCAGCCCCCCGAGTGCTCCCGAGGGGAATCGAACCCCTGGCCTCCACCTTGAAAGGGTGGCGTCTCTCGCCAACGGAGACTCCGGGAGCGCTGTAGGGAAGAAATCAAGCACCGAGTTACGGCGGACACGCACGGATTATCGCCGGCGTTCGAAACCCTCGAGTTGCCCGTGCGTAAACGTCACTCGATACGTGACGAGTGTATCGAGATTCTCGAAGGAGTGTGTGAGCTCGAAGCGGCCGTGGTAGTCGTCTCGTTCGATCCAGCCGTCGTGGACTCGGTTCCGACAGCCGGCCATATAGAGGAGATCTTCCTCGTCGACGTCGTCACGGCTCGCGTATGGTCGGTCTTCCGGCGGGACCGCTTCGGTGTGCCACTCCTCTTCGAAGAGATGACCATCCGCCGTAATCCGAAATGTGGTCATGGTGGGTCGACCGATGCCTTTCGTCTGCCAGTCGACGTCCTCGGCAGGAGTAATCCCTTCGGGGTACTCCGGTAGGTGGACGTCGTCGTAGAGTTCGACTGTATCGAATAGTCCCATTGTTGTCCTTCATTGCGGGACCAGGAGTCGAACCTGGATCTCGGGGATATGAGCCCCGTGGACTGCCATTATCCTATCCCGCAGCACCACAATCCGGAACTCACTCAGGGGCATCTCTCATTTCTCCACAGCTGTCCGTCCCTCAGTCTAGTCGTCTGGAAGTGAGAGGTCTCGGACTGTTGGAGAATGCTCCAGCCCGGATTCGAACCGGGGGTTCGGCCCTGAGAGGGCCGTGAGTTTGGCCGCTACTCCACTGGAGCGGGTTGGCCTCGTCTGGAAAGGATCATCGGCCAGTGGGACGGGCAGGATTCGAACCTGCGTGTTCTCGTTATAAGTGAGATGAAGGAACTCTCACCGTCGCACCGGGTCTCCGGTGAAAATTCGGCGAGAGTGTGTGAATGCCAGGCTCTTCCACCGTCCC
Organism: Saliphagus infecundisoli; assembly: GCF_020177375.1. Lineage (GTDB taxonomy): Archaea > Halobacteriota > Halobacteria > Halobacteriales > Natrialbaceae > Saliphagus > Saliphagus infecundisoli. The sequence goes on from NZ_JAIWHV010000032.1 coordinate 8,134, forward strand.
GCAGTCTCCCCGGCACGACTCGAACGTGCGTCTCCTCCTCTACAGGGAGGCATCGTAGCCGCTAGACCACAGGGAGAAAATGTCGCCGCGAGGATTCGAACCTCGGCAGGACCTACGCCAGCGGTTCTGAACCGCTTCCTGTTGGCCACTTGAGTACGGCGACGTAACGTTGAAGCGGGAATTATCTACCGGCACGATGGCCGGATGCCGCCACCAGGATTCGAACCTGGGAAGGACTAACCACACGGGTCTCGATCGTGTCCGTTCGACCTCTCTGGCATGGCAGCGCAATTCGAGAATCGCCAGCGACTCTGCGAATCACTTCGGCACGCAGCGGCGGGAGAGCGATTTGAACACTCGTATCCTTGCGGACGCTGCGGTTCCAACGCAGTCCCTTGACCAAGCTAAGGAAACCCCGCCAACGGTGAGACGGAGAGTCGACCTCCGAAGCCTCGCGGCTCTCGGTTTCAAACCGAGCGCGGTCGCCTATCCCGATGTCTCACCATCTCCGTCGGAACTTGCTCCGACAAGCCCGCCTCGCGTTTCTCACCGGGACACCGGAAGACGCGCATTACTCCGCTTCTGACCCTTACTACCGAGGCGAATGTGCTCATCAGCACCCAGTCACGGCAGGGATGGATGGCGGTCACCTCGTTCCGTGGAAGTATGCGCCGTCCTCGGTGACGCAGATTTCCACGCTTCCAATTGTGTCGATAGACGTTGTTTCACCGAGCGGGACGTGACGGAACGCTTCCTCCTCGCAGGCGGGGCAGACATTCGTTGTCATGACGCCGCGACCCGGATTCGAACCGGGAGACCGATAGCAGACGGCCACGGCATAGCAGGCCGCTGGGTTCCCCAATACCCAGTCGCGGCACAGTGAGCCGACGAGGATTCGAACCTCGGTCCTGTGCGCCCAAGGCACAGATCGTCGTCCGCTGGACCATCGGCTCACTGGACTGCCGAGCGTTCGGCAGCTGATTCGCTATCTGTACGACTGTTTCCAACTGTGCAACCGCGACCGAGTAGTCGTGGTTGCGCGTCTCATCGCGGGGGCGTACTTCGGGTGCTCCCGGGAATACCACACCGGCTCATGTAGGTTGCAGACCCTGCTGGGCCCAGCACCGTAGGAACGATCCAGTTGATCGCACCAACGGGCTGCCTACCTCGATGGGTATCCCCACGTGGCCACGCCACGCATCCACGCCGACGCCGGGATTCGAACCCGGATCACGACCGCGACAGGGCCGTATGCTCGTCGGGTTACACCACGTCGGCACCGTAGTCGCCCCGGCCGGAATCGAACCGGCGACCTCCGGATTCAAAGTCCGGCGTCCCTCGCCAGCGGAGACTCCGGGGCTCTACGTAGGCGCAGCTATCGCTGCGGGGCTGTTGGCTAACGACTTCGGTGCGCTCAGCGCGGACGGAGTCCGTTCGCCCCTGTTTCGGAACGAACGGAAACCAATCAGCCGCGAACCTGGCACCCCACACGCGCATCAGGCTGTGTACTGAGCGAGTACTGGGCACAGGCAGGCGGCAATCCCGTGTTTCCCGACCCCTGACGGGTAGTCCGTATGGGGGCCGAGTTATGCGGGTGAGAGTGTCCGGCCGTTGCCGGATTGCGTCGAACTTTCGTATTCGAAGCCGACGTGGATCCGGCGGTTTGCGCCCGGGCTCTTCGGACGCTGATCTTGTAGGCACTCGCCGAACACGGGACCCGCGGCTAAGCGAGAACGAGCACGCCGCGGGATGAGGCGAGTGATGATCATCGTGTTGAACTCTCCCAGTTTGAGGGGTATATCGGACGTCAACCTGGACTATCGTGGCAATTGTATTAAAACCAGTCTGGGTGTGAGTAACTCACCCATAGTAGTGGACAGTCGAATATCACACTCAGGTTTTTGAGCGGCGCCGTGTCGGACTGCAACTATAGTCGCTCTTCCGTAGTACAGCGGAACCAGAGAAACGAGAGACTGATTGGCTCCTAATTCGCTTGGATTCCCGTCATACAGACCATCTCTCCTGTGGATTGTTCATCGTTAACATGCCATTCCGCCAGTCTACACAAGAGCGTCCGGTAAAGTGTCCTCGCGAGAGGGCACCCCTCGTGAGTGGAAACACTGTCGCGTCGGCGGTGATCCGCCGCCGACAGCGACTGTCCAGAGTTATTCATCGGCTTCATCGATTCTTCGAGACTGTCCAGGCACGGATCAGGCCGGTTCAGCACGTACCGGATGAAGTCGGGCGGTCACTGATGTGATCGACTGATAAGACATCAGCCGGTGTGTCTTGTACCAATCACGTTCAGGTGAGCCAAACACCAGTGACCGTTCAGGTTGCCCGCTGGGAAATAATAATATCGTAGTTAGTAAAATCGTGATTTAGATAACCAGAAGCATAATAACTGTTGCGAACGAATCGAATGTATGACTCACCCGCGTTTTGTCGACCGTGAGAACGAACTGGAATTGTTGGACGCGAGGTTCGAGAGTGAGTCAGCCGAGTTGATCGTTGTCTACGGTCGACGACGGCTCGGCAAGAGTGCGCTCGTGCGTGAGGCAGTCCGAGAGCGAGAGAACGCGATCTACTGGCAGGCGACTGAGGAGACGCCCGAGGCACAACTCACGAACTTTGTCGACACCGCCAGTGAAACGGTTCCCATTCTGGAGGACATCCAGCGCGACTGGGAAGCGATCTTTCGAGCGCTGGGGCGAGAAGACGCGATCGTCGTTCTCGACGAGTTTCCATATCTCATCGAGTCCGACGAGGCGCTCCCCTCGAAGGTGCAGCGGGTCTGGGACACACATCTCGAAGAGACGGCCGCGACGCTGGTACTCGTCGGGTCATCGATTAGTATCATGGAGGACAAGGTCCTCAGCGGCGGCAGTCCGCTGTACGGTCGCCGGACGGCGACGGTCGACCTGCCACCGCTCGAGCTTGCAGACGCACAACGGTTCTATCCCAGTGACGACCCGGACGACGTTATTCAGGCCTGGAGTGTGTTTGGTGGCACGCCGTACTATCTCCAGGCACTCGACTCGTCTCGTTCATTGGCCGCAAACATCCAGTCGCAGATCCTCTCGGAACATGGTGTCCTCCACAACGAACCTGAATTCCTGTTGCGGACGGAGTTCGGGATTCGAGAGCCACAGACCTACTACACGATTCTTCGGGCGATTGCGACCGGCAAGCGGGCTGCCAACGAGATTGCTGGCTTCGCCGGTGTTGACTCAAATGCACTGGGTTCGTATCTCTCGAAGCTCCGGCGGCTCCGCCTTGTCGAACGCGACATTCCGGTGACAGCAGATCCCAACTCGACACGAAAGAGCCGCTACCGGCTGAAGGAACCACTCTTCCGGTTCTGGTTCCGGTATGTCTATGGCCAACAGGGCCAACTCGTCCAGCTTAGCGACGACGCCTACGATCAGCTGGTCGAACCGACCTTCACCGATTATATGGGAACGATGTTCGAGCAAGTCTGTCAGAACGTACTACCCTCGTTAATTCCGAAGACGTACCAGGGGGTCGGTTACTGGTGGCACAAGCAACACGAACTCGATGTTGTCGGTCTCGGGAGCGACGGTACACTCGTCGCAGGCGAGTGCAAGTACACCAGCAGGAAGATGACCGAGGGCGACCTGGCCGACCTCGAACGGGCGGCATCCGCGGTCCAGTGGACGCCACCCAACGAAAGTGACCGGACCGAGCAGTACTGCTGTTTCTGTCGCTCCGGGTTTTCCGATGGTCTCCAACAGGTGGCTGCGGAACGTGACGACGTGTCACTGTTCACTCCGACCGATATCGTGCCAGGTGACAGTGCGTGACTACGAGGTGTCCGCAAGTCGTCGGAATCGGGCCCATCTCGCCACTCGGTCATCGATCAGGCCTGGGTCTGGTATCACGGGTAAACGTTCGGCGTACAGTACGAATCGCTCAAAACCCGGCCTTTTCCAGTTCGTCGAGAAACGCCGGGCGGTTCGAGTGCTTGTCTTTCAGGAAGTCGAGAAACTCATCGAATCGCTCTTCGGGGACGAGTTGCTGCATCTCTTCGAGGTGGTCAGCGACCGTTCGGTAGTGACGCCGCCCCGTCTCACCAGCGGCGAACGGGACGACCAGTTCGCGGTAGAACTCGAAGTACTCGGCCGGAGCGAAAGTTGCGACTGGATCCCGATACTGGCGAACTAACGAGAGATTTTCGCTGTCTTTCAGTTCCGCAAACCCGTTTTCGAGGTCGGCTTCGTGGACGTACATGGCGATGAGTTTCTGCCGGTTGTCCGCGAACTGTCGCTCGAATTCCTCGTAGAGTGACTGCCACTCTTGGTCATCACAGATGTCTTTCATATCGTCGTAGGCTGCCCACTCGGTATGATCGAGAAACAACTGTTTCAGCGTGCGACGGTACGCCTCTGTGTCACGCTCGCGGTAGAGGTCGGCAGCGAGCCAGCGAAGGTCAGTCGTCGACCGGAATGTCTCGATTCCATCTTCGAGAACCTCGATTGCACGGTCTTCGTTCCCCTCCTCGATCAACCGCTCGGCGTACTGTTTACAGAAGCGGGTGCTTTCGAGATAGACCTCCTCGTACAGTGACGGCAGCGCCGCTTCCTCGCCGAGTTCCCTGAGGATATAGATGTACGTCGAGATGAGACTCCGTACGCGAAGCGATGAGGATATTTCTGTCTCTCCAGCAGTCGACTCGGTCGGGTCGACATCTGCGGTGTGTGTCTCGTCAGTTGTCGGGTCGTCGATACGCAGTCTCTCGAAGGCATCGCCGACGAAGTACTCCAGTTTTAGGGTCCCGACCGCTAGGTGTTGGATGTCGAGCGTCCCACCAGTGAAGTCGTCGGGGGTGAGCGGGCCGTCGGTGAAATCAGAAGTATAGAGAACGTCGTCCGTTCGCTCACGGTGGTGTTCCGTGGGTTCTTCCATCGATTGTTCGTCTGCCGATACTTCGACAGGGTCATCGCTGGCGGATGCGTCTTGTCGGCCGCCAGCCCCAGCGGATGTCAGTTCGCCCCCAGCTACTGCATCGAGACTGATGTTAGAGACACGCTCGTCCAGTGCGTCCAGCCAGTATTCAAGGTCGTCGGTCGTCGTACAGAGTGTTCGCAGTGCGTCGTCGTAATAATCGCTGGCGAAGCCGTGATCGGCCTCGACGAACCCTTCGCAGAGGTACTCGATGTACGGTCGCTTCTGTTCGTGGCTGTCGAGATTTTCCGCGACTGTCTCGACATACGAGTCGATGGCTCGTTCAATCTCCCGACCGTGATACCCGCCGCTGTCGTCGATCCGGTTCAGGTTCTCACGAATCGCTTCGGTAATCGCCCGGTAGATGTCCGTCGCCGTCTCGACGTTACCACGCTCGCGGTGTGTCTCGGCGAGGTCGTAATACTGCGAGAAATCGATGTGCGTGTCGTAGTCGATCAGCCCACCGCGGCCGGCAGCACTGTCGAATAGTTGGCCGATCTCCTGTTTGTAGTCGTAGACGGTTTTGCCCGTGTCTTCACCCGCGAACGCGACGAGGCGGTCGCGGATGTCGCGGTCGTCCTCGATAATCTCCAGCAGGAAGGATCGAAGCTCGTCGGCTGCCATGTCCTCGACCACTGCTTCGATGTCTACCGTCTCCGACAGAGCGCTATCTGGACTGGCGTCAGTCGCACTGTCCGTGTCGGTATCGCGGTCCTCGACGGCCAGCAGAACCGCAACGATGTGTTTGCAGTCACCCGCGTAGTCGTACGGACAACTACAGCGGGTGCGAACAGTATCGTCCGCAATGTCGACAGCCACCTCGTAGTAGTTCGAGCCACGAACGGTGGCCCTGACCTCCCCGCCGTCGATGTCGAGTTCCTGAACACGCTCCTGGTGGTAGTAGTTCACACCCCGCTCGAAGGACTGTTCGGTACAGAGCGACCGAATTTCTTCGCGGGTCGGGTAGTCCATGTGTTGTCGACGACTACCGTGCTGGTCCCTGAAAACGTGGCGCTACTCGCATATTCAGCCCAGTCGCCCACCGTCGCCGTTCCAGTAGTGCCAGTCGTCGACTGCGTCCCGTGTATTCTGATCCACGTCGAGCACCTCAAGCTGTGATAGTGGCACACCGAATTCCCGGTCCATCCACTCCACGAGGACGAACATCTCCCTGCTGCTGACGACCTCATCCGTCATTCCGACGACACGCGCTTCTTCGCCCTCTCGCAGCGGTGAGATTGTTCGTTCCTCGATACATCGCGCCTGAAATGGAACGGTCATCTCGCGTTCGAGGTAATAGCACCAGCTGATCGCCTGCTCATCTGCGGTGTAGGCGTCGGTGAGTATCTCTCTCCGAATGCGTTTGTTTCGCTCTTCGTCTGTTTCCCCGGTCATTGTGGTCGTTTCTCCCTGACAATCGCGGCCGTCTCGGTCGATGCGATCACGTCGATATCGTCGAGAACCCCGTCAAGTTCGTCAGGCTCGTACACCTCCTTGACGATACAGTAGTAGTGCGATGGCGTGCCGAAGTCGTAAACCAGACTGAGTCTGTCGCCTTCCCAGAGTGCGCCACGCTCGGCGACCTCTCCAACCGTCATCTCGCTGGCTTTCGTGTCCGATCGGTCACCTGCTTGCTCGTACTGGTGGTCGGGAAGCATGTTGATGCTGGAATCCAGATACTCGTCTTCGAGGCCGTACATCCGGAGGTGGAAATCGTCGAGCGTGGTGAACCGACACACGAGTCTGTCCAGTTCTGCCATCGTCGTCTCGGGTCCCACGACGATATCGTACCACTCGTCTCGCGCACGACCTTTCTGCTTCCAGCGGAGCCGATACCCGATGGTTCCGATCCGCTCGGATACGTCGTCGTCAGCTCGTTCCTGTTCGTCCGCCAGTGCGTCGCGTGTATTCGACCAGCAATACGAGCAGATTTCGCCCGGTGCGTCGCCCTCGAACCCCTCTTTGTCGATTTCGTTCTGGGTGACGAATTCCGAAAGCGGGACTCGTCGGTATCGCGGGTGCCGGCTGCTTCTACTACACATCTTCTCACCGGGAGCGCTAGGGCTAAGCGAGAAGCGATCGTCGTCCTCCAACGCACCCGCATCCATATCGATGATGTGTGCCACTGTTCCACTCCCAATCTCGATCACAAATCGCTCTGTCGATTCACTTATTGTATCGGTCCTCCAAGTTATCGAGTTCGCGCCAGAACTGATCGCTGTTAATCGGCGGCTCCGACGTTGCCCGCGCTTCCAGCACGCCCGCGTACGTGTCGAACTCCTCGGGAGTTGGGTCGGTTGCAAGGATACAGTCGGCGTAGCCTTCGATCGCGGTCTGGATGGTCCGTGCGTAGTGGTCATACGCCCCGTCGACCCAATTATATTTTTCGTCGACTTCCTCGAACACGGCCCGATAGACGGTCGCAGCCGCTAGATACCGGTCGCGGTTACGGTACTGCTTGGCAATCTCGAAAAACCGGGAGAAGTCGATAGCGTCGTACACGCCAGGGTCAGCGTGCTGCTCGAACAGTTGCGCGATCTCCTCTCGGTATTCCTCGACTGATTTGTGGTCGTCACCAAAGCGTGCGAGAAACTGTTCGCGCAACTCTGCGTGTCCAGCGAGTGCGTCACGGACGAATCCACGCAGGTCGTCTGCAGACACGTCTTCGAGAACCGTCTCGATGGCCTCACTTTCGTCCTGTGGCGGGTTCGCAGCGATGTCCAACAACACCGCGACGACGTGCTTGCAGTCGCCACCACCGTCGTACGGGCAGGTACACTGCGTGTCGAGGCTCCGGCCACCGAACTCGACAGTCACGTCGTAGAGGTTCGATCCGCGGACAGCCGCGGTAACGAGATTATCGAACCGATCGAGGCGTTGAATCCTCCCTTCATCGCGGTAGTTTTGCCCGCGCTCGAACACTGCATCCGTGCTCCGATCCCGGATCGTCTTCTCGTCGACGTTCATACTCCGTCGTTCGCAACGGTGGCCTAACGAGATTTCGGTGTCGCATCGTCGGCCTGCCGGCTTGGATCGGCCAGTGCCATCGTGAGCGTTGCCGCGAGGCGCTTGTCGAGCGGTTCGTTTGCCCGGCCACAGTGGGGAGACTGGATACAGGCCGGACAGCCGTTCGAACACCCGAAATCGGCGAGCAGTTCCCACGTGTGTTGAAAGGGCCCTCGATGTGGTCGTATCCGTTCCTGGCCAGTCCGACACCACCGCGGTAGCTATCGTAGATGAACAGCGCACTCGTCTCTGCCTGTGGATGGTCCGTCGTCGAGACGCTCCCGACATCACGCCGGTCACAGAGAATGACAAGCGGAAACGTGGCGACGAGAGCGTGCTGGGCGGCGTGGAGTCTGCCCTCGAACGACCCGGACATCGTCTGCATCAACCGTTCGAGTCCCGGTGGGAGTGTCACGTACAATGCCCGCGTTGACAGCGTTGTTTCGGGCATTGGCGGGCGCTCAACCCGGCAGGTGATCGTGTATTACTCAGACTGCTCGCCTTGTTCATCGTGAACGATGGCTCGAACGTCTGCCTCCGACAGCGTGGATTCGTTCCGGGCGGTGGCGAGCTCCTCACTCAATGCAGCCACTTGTTCGCGGAGCTGTCGAACCTGCTCACGAACGTCACTCGAGGTACCCTCGACCTGCTCCGGGGTCAGCACCGGCGTTGCGAGTTCGTCTGTACCCTCTCGTGAGAGTGGAATCGGCGTGAGGAGTCGTGATCGCGTCACCTGGGACGCACTCTCGACGTTCCGAGTGACGTGATCGGCGAGTTGTGCGCTGTTCAACCGAACCCTCGCGAATCTCTTGGCTGACGAAGATCGGCCGCTGGAAACAGCCAAAACGGCTCTCGAAAGCGAGCTCCCTGAAGAAGTCAACGAGGTGATTGAACTAGTCCTCGATTCACGTCATGGACCGCGAGACACTCTCGATCTCGAGAAATCGGGCTACGTCGTCACCACGCTACAGGCTGGACTCTACCACGGGCTCACGGCCGACAGCGCCGAAGAGGCGATCGTTAATGCAGTGATGATGGGTGGGGACACCGATACGATCGGGGCAGTCGCCGGTGCCGTAGCCGGGACACGCTTCGGTGTGGATGCTCTCCCTGAACGCTGGCTCGACTCCCTCGCTGTGGGAAACGAACTCGATACGCTTGCCTCTCAACTCCTCGATATCGAGGCGTAACTAGCCTTCATACCATCCTGGACCCCCTCTACAGCTACTCGATGTACTCCCGCAGTTGTGCAACAGCTTGATCGACGACGTCCTCGTGGAGCGTTCCTTGGCGATACGTGATCCATTCGGTCTTGATCGAGTTCACCGACCATGGGAGGATCGAACTCGATTTCGGCGCACCACCATCGATCCACAGGTCGTTCGAGAGAGGGAGTCGTTCATCGTGCCAAGTCCGAGTTGTCAGCGCCAGCGTAAGATACTGTTCGCCATGAAACGGCATCTTCCTCCGGCTGATGACTACGAACGGCCGCCTCGCGTCCCCGTCTTTGAACGGGTCCGCCGCGAACACGACGTCACCACGTTCCAAAGTCATTCATCCGTGCCGTCGGCAGCGTGGGCCTTCCACTCCTCGACGTCTTCCTCCCCGAACTGATCGTCCAGCTCGTTCAGTTGCTGATGGAATCGATACGCATCGCGGACCCGCTCTTCGTCTCCGATCGCCCAGTAATCGCCCTTGTGCTGGACGAACTCGCGATCTTCGAGACGACGAAGGACGGTACTGATCGAGTTCTTCTTGACACCGGTTCCGTCGGCGATCTCAGATGGCGTGAACGCCTTGTCGTTGTTCCGAACGAGAAAGCGAACGACCTTCTCAGCGTTCGTGACCTCAGTGAGATCATCGCTGGTGCCCTCAGTGAACGTCTCGATGTCTATTGGCATGGCTGTCAGTACTGTCTCCGATGACAAAAGCGTTCGTTCGTCACCGAGTCACCGTTGTCACTCAAATATGTAGTCCTGTATCGAACAACAGAGAGTCTGACCACCCTACTCACCCCCTATTCGAAGGATTCGACGATCGAGAGATCGGCCTCGAGCTGTGGCTCGAGGGTCGTGCTTCGACAGTCGATCTTCAGCCGCTCGTGTTGCCAGTCAAGCCCGTCCTTCCCGCGCCATACCCCGTGAAGCGTGACACCAGGCAGGGTCACGACGCCGAAGAGGAGCGTCAGCGTATACAACAGCAGCTCGACTTCCCGCCACGTCGCCGACGCCTTTCGCGGAAGGTCGGCGGGGAGCTCGACGTGCTGGGCGAGCAGCGTATGGCTGTGGGCCCGTTCGATGAACGTGCGATCGTTGCTAAAGAGGAGGACCTCACTTCGGTGGTTGGACGTGTAGTCGTCGTACGCGGGGATGATCTGTTCGTCGCCTCTCTCACAATCGATCTCGTCGGCCTGCTGTGTATCGCGGATGTTCCGGTAGGCGAGCAGCCCGAGCCGGCCGATCCGTGCCGACCCAAGGGGCTGGTTCCAGTACTCCTCGTACTCGTCGCCGAATGTCTCGACGAACGGACGCGTCTCGTGGCATTTGAAATCCCAGTCGAGTTCGTCCCGGACCCCTGTAGTGAGCACGAACCCGTTGACGTATCCCGCTCCTTCCTCCGGATCACGCAACCCGAGGATCCGATCGATACGCCAGGGCAACAGATTCGTGTCGAAGCCCGCGAATACGGGTGGGTGACCCGACAACAGATCTGGATCACCGTACCGATCGAGGAAGGATCGAATCTCGTCCAGATTCTCGATGGGGATGATCCCGCTGGCCATCGCCGACTTCACGTATTCATTAGGAGCTGGCAGATCCTTCGCGACGCTTTCGGGGACCGTCCGACGGAGTTCGTCGCAGGCACTCGCATAATCGTCGCGTCGTGTCTCGAAGCGGACCGTACAGTCCTCAGGTTCACCGAGTTCGATCGTGACCAAGTCGCCGATCTCGCTTGAGGGATGCGAGACCGTGAAGCGGTCGTCACCCCGGTCGTAGAGCCGATTCAGCAATAGCGTGAGATGGGAGCGTTGGATCCGCATCAGAAGACCTCCGTGAAGTCGATCAGTTCGATGGCCGTCCGGGGAATCACGGGGTAGCTCTCACCGAAGTAGTCCCCGTCGAGGTGGACGTAGTAGAGGTGATCGACGTCGAACTTGCGCCCGGCCTGGAAGCTGATGATCGACCAGAACTTGCGTCCAGGCGTAACGTCAACTGCGATTTCGGCGCCGACGTCTTGGCCGGCTTCGATCGCCGTCTGGAGGTACTCGACGATGGCCTCGAAGTCGCGTTCCTCATCGATCGTTTCGACGGTCACAGTTGGCTCTTTCCCCCCGTGGGCGGTGACGATCGTTTTGATCATCGAGATCGCTCGGTCCGTAACTTCTTCGATGAACGGGTTGTCGAGAACGTAGACATCCGTCGGTTCGAAGCCTTCCCGACAGGCCGCGTTCAGCGGATTAACGATCGGTGCGACACTGGTGCTCCCGTTTGTGACCCAGACCCGCTCCATGCTCTTATCCGCTCGACAACTCAAATAAAGATACGGTACGAATAGTGACTGGTTCCGATAGGGGCACAGCTCTACATGACTCAACTATTGGCGTGTTCCCTATCGAATACATAGAGAAGCGTGTGTACGTCGAGCATCGTCGCATTGTCGAGGTCTCGATCGAGTTCTGTGAGAATCTGGTTCTTACCGTCCGTCGGAACAACATCCGCTTCAAACAGCTTGAAGAGTTGGATGTTGATCGTGTGGAGCGCAAAGACGGCATTCAGATTCGATTGGCTGACTTCGAGTTGGATATGCACTGGAGTGAGGCTCTCTCGACGTATGCTACTCAGCATGAAGCCCACTGTAGGGACTTTGCTCGTGAAGTCTGTGAGCGTGCAGGACGAGACGATCTTCTCAATCAGGCCGGGCCGACACTGCAGAAGTTTATCGACTATCTGGCGTCAGGACTCGTCAAACGAGATTTCAGGGATCTGTTTTGATCAGTCGCGAAGCTCTGCGACCGATTGACCGACCTTTCGGACGTGGTTACTTCGCTCAAGGTCAAGTTCCTCGGCGAGGTAATCAACCGTCTCTTCGAGGCTCATATTCGCATATGGATTGTCGAACGATGTAAGCCTAGTGCAGTGAGTGCGTATCATTTCTAGGAGCGGTCGCTGGAAAGACGCGTGAGGGCGTACAAGTCAGCAGTAGATATCTCGCCTTCTGTCATATTGGCGGCGACTGTACTCCACCGAAAGCCCCCGGAAATCGAACACTCGACACCTCTATCCGGACCCTCCCAACGACTTGGAACTCGCCAGTAGTACTCTTCGCACAACTCGACCGAAATCGTTTCCGACTGTGATCGTGTTTGCTCGACCATCACCATGGACGATCGATGGAACGATTTCGAAGACGCACTCGAGTCAGGGGAGTCGGATCGAGTCAACGAAGTCATCGAAGAGATCAAAGAAATGGATCTCGACGAACGGAGCCGACTGTTCGAGGTCTGCTTCGACGATCTGACCGACCTCTACGCCGAGAGCGATGACGGGTACATCCGACAGTCGACCGTCCGCGTAGCAGAACGGCTCGTGCCCGGAATAGGGCTGATTTTCGCGGTGGCAGACGACGACCACTCTCTGACCCTCGACCTCGAGGACGTTCGTCAACAGACCGACGACGCGACTGGCCTCCTTTTGGAGGCGATGACGGACGACGATGGTCGAGTCAGGAACTCCGCCAAACGGGGACTGAAAGACGTGTTCAGGACGTACGATTCGCTCGAAGACGAGGAAACGATCGAAGCACTCGCAGTCGAACTCGAGGAGATGGCAACCGAGTATTCCGACAAGCGACGGGAACACCTCCTCGACGCGAAAGCGGACGCCGAGTTCTTCCTTCAGTCGGGGTTCGGCCGGCTCCTCGAAGGGTTTCAGAAGGAGTTCGGGGACTCAGTGAACAACTGATCCCGAACCCGTCGATGGTGTGCTCTTGTGAGTAGTCCAGGTTGACGTGATCACTCCGAGTAGCTCCTCTGGAACGCCCACGAACCTTGTGCAACATTTCCGGTCGTATACTCCTCGAGTGTTGCACAAGGCCTGGGTGCTGACGATTGCCGCCAGTTGCGTTCGTATCCTGCTCGCAAGGGCTCCGAGACGGTCCACAATCACCGAGAGCCCGTCTCGGACTCAATACGAGTATTTACTCTCCCTCCGTGTGCTCTCCAAGTGCAGGGGAGGTCGTCCGTCATGGGATCGGGGAACCGACCCTGCGCGTACGTGGTCCGAGCGAATCCTTCCCCTCGCCCGGCCAGTCGCCGTGAGCGTTTCCGGAACCCTAGGCTTATTTCCTCTTTGCCAGTGAGAAACAGTTCTAATCGCGTCTTAACCTCGTGGGATAGTGCTCACGTTCGCACGGAAGCGAAGATGCCCTCACCGACTGGAATAACGCTCGTTTCGAACTCCGGATCGTTGGTAACATGAGTGTAGTACTCGGCGATCCCTGCAAGCGATGACCCCTCATCAGGAGTGCGTGCTCCGTCCAGTACGGCTCGCAGGTCAGCAGGGGACATCGCCTCCCCCGAATGAAGGACGTTGTCAGCGACGATCACCCCACCCTGAGAGACCTTCTCGCGTACGGTCTCGAACCCATCGAGATACCGCTCGTTCTCGTGGTCGAGATGGACGAGATCGAACGGGCCATCGTATCGGTCGATCACCTCGAGGGCATCACCGCGCTCGAAAACGGCACGATCAGCGTAGCCACCCTGCTCGAAGTACGCACGTGCCTGGTCGAGTTCGTCCTCGTCTACCTCCGTGAGGACAATCTGCCCTGCAGGCCCGATCGCGGGTGCCATCCAGTAGGCCGAATAGCCGAATCCCGAGCCGAACTCGAAGACTGACTCCGCATCCATGAGCCGGGCACAGAGTCGAAAGAACGCCCCGACTTCGTGTCCGACCGTCGGGAACCCCTCGCGGTTGGCTTGGTCTTCCATCCGTTCAAGGATCGGATCATCTGCCGGATTCATGAGTGTGAGAAGCCCGTCTACGTCGACAGTATGTAGCATCGACATTGACGATGTCTATACAGCGCAGAATCTTTACTATGTGTGAATACACAAGAAGTCCGTTCTCTGGAACGTCAGTGGTCGCACTTGCGAGTACCGGGGGTTGTCAATACTTTTGTGGACTTGCAGTAGTGGGATAGCCAGCGCTACACTCTGAAGAGTGCATAACGCTGTTCCAAAACACCGACGACGATGAAACCGAACTCTTGAGTGGCACACTTGAGAACGCACCGATGTCGATGGGCGATCCGATTACCGCGGCGGCGGCGATGTCGGTGGTCTACTCGTGGTACAACTTCTACGTGAAAGGCGACAAGGAAACCGGAATCTTCGTCGTACTCTGGGTACCGACGCGTCTCGGAGGATACTTCGGCGAACAGTACACTCGAACCACTCTATCAAGACATACTACAGCACTGGGCTTCAGTCGCTGAAACCCATGCGGCTGCTCGTCATTTCAAGTTCCAAGCGAACTTTCATCCGTTGACTATCCAACAGCGGATAACGGAGTTCATCGATCTCCTTCAGAGGGGTTCAACTGCATGCCCCGATACGGGCCGAATCTTCCCACTCCTTTCGTTAAGTTAACGCCACCCGCACAGTTAATTCGGCGTCGCCACATTGTGGGAACGCAATGGTCAGCCCACAGTCATCGATAGGCGTGGCCGACGTCAGCGTCGACGACGAGTTCTGGTCGCCGTGGATCGAGCGCAACCGCGAGGTCACTATCGAGTACCAGTACGAGCAACTCGAGGAGTCGGGCACGCTGGAGAATTTCCGACGGGCACGCGATGGCGAGTCCGGCGGGTTCCAAGGGATGTGGTTTCAGGACAGTGACGCCTACAAGTGGCTGGAAGGGGCCAGCTACGAACTCGCCAAGCGAGACGACCCCGATCTGCGCGAACGGGTCAACGAGGTGATTGACTTAGTCGCCGCGGCCCAGCGCGAGGACGGCTACGTTAACACGTACTTCCAGTTGGTCGAACCCGAGAAGAAATGGACGAACCTCCACCTGATGCACGAACTGTATTGTGGAGGCCACCTGATCGAGGCCGCCGTCGCCCACTACCAGGCGACACGCGAGCGGTCGCTGTTGGACATCGCCACCGGATTCGCCGACCACGTCGACGACGTGTTCGGCGACGAGCTAGACGGTGTCCCTGGGCACGAGGAAATTGAACTTGCGTTGATCAGGCTGTATCACGTCACCGGCAAGGAGCGCTACCTAGAGCGTGCCGAGTACTTTGTGGACCTACGGGGTCATAACGACAGGCTCGGCTGGGAGGCCACGCACCTAGACGAGATCGGCGGCCACGCGTATGCGGACCTGCCGGAGGGTCGCGGAGACGACCTCATGGACGTCGCAGGGAATCTCTTCCTTGAGGACAGCGAGTACGACGGCTCCTACGCCCAGGCCCACGAACCCGTCCGTGAGCAGGACACCGTTGAGGGCCACTCTGTCCGGGCGATGTACCTCCTCGCGGCCGTCGCGGACCTCGTCGCAGAGACCGGCGACGAGGCGCTTTGGGCCGCGACCGAGCTCCTCTGGGAGAATATGACGACCAAGCAGATGTACATAACCGGTGGAATCGGCCCGGAACACGCCCATGAGGGGTTCACCGAGGACTACGAGCTGCCCAACGAGACGGCCTACGCCGAGACCTGTGCGGCCATCGGGAGCATCTTTTGGAATCAGAGACTCCTAGAGTATACCGGCGAGGCGAAGTACGCCGACCTCATCGAGGAGACACTCTACAACGGGTTCCTCGCGGGCGTCGGCTTGGACGGGCGACAGTTCTTCTACGTGAACCCGCTGGCGAGTTCTGGCGACCACCACCGGAAGGGCTGGTTCACCTGCGCGTGCTGCCCGCCCAACGCCGCGCGCCTGTTCGCGTCGCTCGGGGCGTACCTCTACTCCGAACGGGACGGCGAACTCTATATCAATCAGTACGTCGGGAGCACCCTCTCGACGACGGTCGGCGGGGTGAACGTCGACCTCGAACAGGAGAGCGCGCTTCCCTGGGACGGCGAGATCACCCTCGAGATTGAGGCTGACGGCACCGTCCCAATCAACCTTCGTATTCCCGACTGGGCCGACGGTGCGACGGTCATCGTCGACGGCGTCCCCGTGAGCGACGGGAACAGGAGTTCGGACGTCGAGCGTAGCGAATCTTCCAGTGGACCGGTTGAATACGGCGGCACCGGGTTCGTCCGCGTCGAGCGTGACTGGGGCGGCGAGACCATCGAGATCCGACTCGACCAGACGGTCGAACTGCTGGCGGCCCACCCCGATGTCGAGGCCGACGCCGGCCGGGTCGCAGTCGCCCGCCCGCCGCTCGTCTACTGCGCTGAGGCGGTTGACAACGATCGCCCGCTCCACCAGTACGCGGTCCCCGAGGGCGCCGACGCGTCGGCCGCCCACCGCGACGACCTGTTGGACGGCGTGACCGTCGTCGAAACAGAGGCCGCGGTCCCCGACTACGACGGGTGGGAGAAACGGCTCTACCGCCCGGTCGAGCAGACGGGAACCGAGTTCGATCGCCTCGAATTCGTGCCCTACTACGCGTGGGACAATCGCGAGGCCGGCGCAATGCAGGTCTGGCACCGCCTCGACCGGCCCTGAGACAGTCCCGCTGGCAGTCCCCGACCGGCCTCAGACGAAGTCCGGGCCCGCGACATCCTCCTTCTCGGCATCCCTCCAGGAGTGTTCGGGCTCCCAGCCCAGCACGCTCGCGGCGTTGACCGTCGAGAACCCAGACTCCTCGCCCGAGAGGGCACACTCCTCGGGGAGGCCGCCGAACCCGGCCTCGATGGCCGCGGCGGTGTCGACGCCAAGGAAGTTGTCCGCGGCGAAGGCGTTGAACACCTCGTGGCCATCGAAGTCTGCCTCTATTGCGGCCCGGGTCAGCGAGACTACGTCCCGGACGTCAACGTATGACCAGAGGTTGCCGAACCGCTCGGCACTCTCAAGGTCGAACATCTCCCGGATGGGGGTGATCTTGTAGCGGCCAGGGTACTGGATCCATGAGGGCCTGATGGAGGCGATAGAGACATCGAAGCGGTTGACGACTCGTTCGGCGGCTGCCTCGCGGGCGAGTTTCGACGTCTCGTAGCCGTTGTACGGTCTGGCAGGGTGGTCGACGTCAACCGGGAGGTAGTCCGGAAGTTCGGGTTTTTTCCAGTGGGTGCCGTAGACCGTCTCGCTGGAGGCCCAGACGACGTCGGCGTCGGCCCGACCGGCGGCTTCCAGAGCGTGGAAGGTGGCGACGGCGTTGTTCTCGAAGACGTGACCGCCAGTGTGGTCGAACTCGTGAGGGATATTGCCGAAGTGGACTACAGCAGTCGGGTCCGCCTCCAACACAAGTTCCAGCGTCGGTCCCTGCTCGGTCAGGTCGACCGAGCGGAAGTCAACACCTTCGACGTCCTGGTCGTCCGGGAGCTCCAGGTCGACGGCGACGACGTCATATTCGCCGCGCAGTTGCTCAGCGATCCAACTGCCCGCGCCACCGAGCGCGCCGGTGACGACGACTGTCTCAGACATACCCAATGGTCAGCCTCGGATACCATAGTTCTTCGTTTCAGTACGTTAACTTAGCAACAGTACCTCATAAAGAGTACTCAGTTTAGTGCTGCTGAATTATGAACTTCTGACATATCTCGGCTGGACCCGACTTTCAGTACCTTATCCATAGTTGTGAATACATTCTCTTCTGATATGTAGGGAAAACTTCTTGAGTGTGTCAGAGGCAGTGTCCCATCATCAGCCAATCACTTCTTCGGCCGGGTGCAGTTATTGAGCGCTTGATTTGGTCGGTTTCGATCGTAATAGTGGGCGAAGGCGGTGAGTCAGCGCTGGGCGCTGCTCGCCGCCCATCCATGTCCTATGAACCCGGTCGATCCGCATCACGAACGTCTGGAACCATTTCTTAATGAGATCCCGAATGACGTAATCCAGGTGACCGCGGAGATCGCACCGTGCAAGGCCGGTCAGGTAGCCCATTCCGTTAACGAGAAACGTCGCTTCCGAGAGGTCGTGTTTCTCGGCCAGGGGTGATCAGCGCAACGGATGAATACGCTCCAAAAGGCTTCGTAGAGTGCTTCTCACAGCAAGGACTTTCGAGTAAGCAAGCGTGTGAGCCACGTTGTGAGCGAGATCGACGCGCGTCTCTCCGATATTCAGGTGTTAGAGTGATCACTCTCGGCCGAGAAACTCGGCCGCTGGCTCCGTTCCCCATTGTGGAGAGAGCCAGATATCCAGCAGAAGTTTCGTTTCCATGTCGTTCGCGGCGTACAACCACTGTCGCTCTGCTCCGATCATTACCGCGGTTTCGTCAACGGCGACCCGCGACGGCTTCGCCGTCCTCGGAACTCTTCTAGTTCTGGTGGGCCGCACGAGAACTCAGGTTTAGTCGTCAGCCTTTGCCACCCCAGTCTTTCTCCGTGCTCTGGGACTTAGCAGGCTTTCATCCCATCAGTGCCACTTAGAAATATCTTATAATTTCTTGATCTGTTGGGCCGATTTGCCTTGCTTCATACCTCGATTTGCTCGCGTGTCTCTTCGAGTAGATTTTGTACCTTTACTGGTTCGCCGGTCTCGCTGCTCTGGATCGCGGCCTCGATGAGTGCCACCGATTGGAGATTGTCAGAAACCTTCGTCGCCATCGGGTCTCCGCCATCAAGCCACTCAACGAACTGCTCGATAAGCCACGTGTTGGCCCACTTATCCTGCTTGTCGAGGGGGATTGATTCGCCGTCGTATTCGTGGGTTCCCCCAATGACAGTCTCCTCCTCCTCATCGTAAGAGTGCCGGCACAGTTCCCGGTCGTTGAGGACGAGGGTCTCGTCGCGACATTCAGCGCGGAGGTAATCGCTGTACCAGCCGTTCAGTGTGACAGCGTTTGTCTTGGCCCCTTCCCACATTGCCCGACTGCCATTCTCGAAGCGCATCTGGACATTCGCCTGGACGTCGCCGTCGTACTCTCCCCACTCAGGTAACCATGTATCCGCATAGATGGTATCACAGCGGCTGTCGACCATATCGGCAATGAAGTCAAGCTGGTGTACCGCTCCTTCAATCATGAGTACGTTGTCCATCTCATGACGGAACGCTCCCCAAGCTCCGTACGAGCGTGCGTTGCAGGTGAATCGGCCAACAATATAATCGATCGGCCCAGGATCGCCGCTTCGTAGATGACGGCGAAGAGTCGTTTTATCCCGGTCGAATCGATGGCTCATTGTCACACCCATCTTCGCTCCAGCCTGATCGACCTTCTCAGCAATTCGGCAGGATGCTTCGAGTGTGTCGGCGATCGGTTTCTCTGAAAGGATATCCAGATCGTGTTTGAGCGCCTCGTCCACAATATTCTCATGAATCCACGGTGGGACGACGACGGTACAGAAGTCGGCCGTGTGGTTAGAAAACGCTTCTGCTACATCCGTATAACACTCGTCAGATGATAGGTCTAAGTGCTCCTTTGCATTCTCGTGGGCATCCTCGTCTACATCAACTGCAGCGACGATTTCAATCAGCCCTTCTTCGATGTTCGGGGGGAGATAATCTGAACACCAGTGTGCACCCTGCCCGCCAGTTCCGACTTGTATAACTCGATGAGGCATCCATTAGTCTCTGAACAAGCGGCAGCGTAAGTTTTTCTGAAGGTGTAGGACTAACAACCGACTAACCGCGTCTTGGTAAGCGTTGCGACGAGCTATTAGAACGAGATAGGGGGTGTCCGGGATTGATCTGGGTCAAATGCGTGGCGTTCGTTAGCTCTCGTCGTCAGGTTCGCCATACATTTCTCGCAGTTTTTCGGTCTCGGGATTCGGTTCATCGTCTATGCGTGGTGGCTCACTACTATTTGTCTTCCACCGGGCGCGGATTCTGGGTACAACCTGCCGTCGTATGTCGACGAGAAAGGAGACGATCCCGTAGATCCAAAAGAAAAACAGAATTGTCCCGATCAAGAAGTACAAGAGGGCACTGTTGATCATTGGTTCTCCCCGGTCACGAAGCGCACCGCTGGATGCTTGATAGTTGTATACACGGGCCGCTGATTAGCGCAAGGTGGATTAGAAGGTGTTCCGATCAAAGCATCCATAGGTGTGTCTTAGAGAAGGGGCAATCAAAAAAGTGTCTTCGGTCGCTATTCCTTGAGTGCACCCTGAGTCAGACCGCTTACGATCTTGTCTTGAGCGAGTGCGACGATAGCCGCCATCGGGATCACCCCAACAAGGCTTGCAGCAGCCATCAAATTGTGCGCTTGTGAGCGTGTCCCTTGGTAACGGAAAATGCCGTGTAGCAGGACACCCCACTCTTGGGGGTTCCCCTCAAGCATGAGGAACGAGAAGAAGAACTCATTATAGACAATAATGAACGTGAGTACGCCTGCCGTTGCAACACCAGGTGCCGACAGCGGCACAATGATCTTGAACAGGGCGCCGATACGAGTCGATCCCTCGATCCGAGCCGCATCTTCTAACCCATCAGGGATTTGCCCGTAGAATGTCGCAAGGATGAAGATTACTAGTGGCATTACCAGTGCACTTAGCGGGAGCGTCACAGCTCCCGGAGTGTTGTATAGCTCGGGGTAACTGATTCCCAAGCCGAACAGATCTATGTTCCCAGTGAATAGCTGAAAAAGCGGGATAAGGAACGCTGCGGGGGGGAAATAAGAGATGACGAGTACGCCAAGCATCAGAGGAGTCCGCCCAGGGAACTCGTAGCGCCCGAATACATACCCGCCAATACTCCCAATCAGTAAAACCACGAAGGTAGTGATCGCTGCAATTATCAGGCTATTCATAATATAGAGGTGGAAGGGGACTTCTTCGAAAATCTGCATATATACCCCGGGATTGAAGCCGTTGGGTGTGAGCGCGTTCATCCCAGCGATATTGCTTTGGGGCGTAAGTGAGAGGATCATTAGCCAATAGAGGGGGAACAGTGAGATTAGTAGAAAGAACCCCACTGCAATGTAGAATAGCACCTGATAAACCGACTGTGGCCGCGACATCATCCGCTGAGCAAACGCCTCAATGACGTTTGACGGCTCTGAGTCGAACGCAACTCGTCCGGTTTTTTTGGCCATCTTAGACCCCTCCGTAATCGAGGTCTCTGAGCTTCCAGAGGTATCCGATCAGCGCGAGGGCGATGACCGCCGCCATGATGAAGGCAATGGTCGCGGCCGACGCGTATCGGTTGGCATTCCATGTCGAGACAACCAAACAGGTCAGCGATGGTAGCGTGTTACAGTTTGTGACCGTCACGATTGCTCCATACACTTTTAACGCCGCGATCGTCCGGAAGAGCAAGGCGATCAACAGTGTCGGTAGTACGAGTGGGAAGGTAATCGTCCAGAACTCCTGGATTTTGGAAGCTCCAGTGACCTTTGCGACGTTGTAGAGGTCGCGGTCGATGCTCTGGAGGCCAGCAAGGATCAATAATGCCATGAAGGCTGACTGCTTCCAGATGTCCGATAGGATGACGACTAAGAGCGAGTCCTGTGAGTTTGCTAGCGGAGCCTGGGAAATAAGTCCGAGATCCGCCAGGGGGCCAGCCGCAAAGCCAACGCCAGGGGTGAAGATGAGGTAGAAGATCATCCCCTGGATGACGATGGGGACCGCCCAGGGCAGGATAATAGCGACCCTAACCCAGCGACGGCCCGTGAACTGCTTATCGAGCACCAATGCCATCCCAAATCCAAGAGCAGTCTCGAATAAGACCGCCACCACAGTGAAGATGAGCGTCACTGATACGGCGCTAGTAAATGGCTCGCTAATGTCAAGGAACGGGCGGGGGAGTAGGGTATTGGCGTTCCCTGTTAGCATTTCAATATAATTCTCTAACCCGGTGAAGTCCCCTGTCGCGCCGCTAGTGGTAATGCTATCGGCGTGTAACGACAACTGAAAGGTGTCGATAAGCGGCCATATTGCCATTGACCCGAGCAACACGAACACGGGGGTCAACATCAAGTAGACAAACTGCGTGTCGCTGAGCCGCTCAATACGATTTAGCAGCGCTAAGTCCGGGCGGAAGGCCCGTCGTGAGGTGCGCCGTTCGCCCGCCATTTCATCCCTCAAAGTCGTTCTCAATGGCCTCCAGGCGGTCGGCGAGCTGGTCCATCTGCTCGGCCGGGTTACCGCCGCTTTGGAGGGCCTCGTTTGCTGACTGTGCGATTGCATCCGACTCCTGGGGCCAGAGGGGCGTTACGGGGCGTGCGATGGAATGTTCGCCTGCATAAGCGAGAGTTTCGACGTAATTCCCCATGATCTCGACGTCCGTTGAGTCTTCTAGGACTTCCGGGACAGGAGGCATCCAACCCGTCAAGCCGAAGTTCTCCTTCTGGAACTCATCGTTTTGCATGGCTTGCAGCATCTCGATGACCGCGTCAATCTTCTCGGAATTGGGATTAACGCCGACGTGCCAGCCACCAAGTGCCGCGATTGAGCCGCCAGTTCCAGAGTATTCTCCCTCGCCTTCAGGGACACCATAGGGCATGGGCATGACACCCTGGTTTTCACCGAGATTGTCTTCAGTCCCGCTGATGGCGATAGAGTAGGGCCAATTGCGTAGCGCTACGGCATTTCCGTTTGTGAACGGTGCGCGTGCCTCTTCGACGTCCCATTGGGCGACTGCTTCGGGTGAAATATTGCCCCCGTAGTCTCCGTTCGTATTGGGAGCGTCAGATCCATGAATAAACGTTCGAGCCATCTCCAGAGACTGCACAACCGGTTCCTCATTGATTGTCACCGGGCGCTCGCCTATATTTTGGTAAAGATTTTCCTCGGGATTCCCAAAGAATGCGCCACCGTGGGAAGTGAGATACTCATTAAACACACAACATGACAACTGCTCCGCAGCGACATGTTGAGTGTTGAAACCGTATTCAACATCAGACTGCTCATAGACATCTTTCAATTCATTTGAAAATTGTTCCCACGACATTGGTTCAGTTGCATATTGTTCCCAATCGTACCCGGCGTCTTGGACTAGATCCCTGCGATATTGGATCGTCGGGAAGTCCGGGTAGATCGGAAACCCGTACAGATCACCGTTGGGTCCTGTCGCAGAATTAACGCTCGCCTCAAAATAATCGTTATGGACTCGGTCAAGGAGGTCTTGCGGAAGCGTTTCCTCCAGATTAAGCAGTTGGTCGCGAACGATAAACGGAATTGTCCACCCGCTGTCAAATATCATGATGTCCGGCGTTGACCGGCCGGCACCGAGCCACTGTCGGTACTGGGACTGCTGGTCATCAGTGGTCTGCCCGACAGTGTTCATCTCAATGGTGATATCCTCGGACATACCATGCTGATGTAGCATAGTATTGACTTCGTCCTGTACGTCTGCCCACTCGTCATGGGCAATCATTTCGACAACCGTCCCGCTCCCACCACCATTACCACCGGTACTATTGCCGTTGCCTCCGTTACTTCCATTACCATTCCCACTCGTGTTCCCGTTCCCACTATTGCTATCGCCTGAACACCCGCTCAAGCCTGTTGCGACTCCTGTTCCAGCAATAGCTCCGATGAAATGACGTCGCTCGATCGATCGCTTATCATCATCATTGTTCTTGGCAGGCATACACAAGCACCCCCTCACGTTCATGATGTAAAGGCTTTTCGCTTGAATGCCGTTTTCGATTAGTTCTGATTATTGAGTCTCCTTTTCAGGTAATGGAGACGGTGCTGCCCTTTCTACATGATGATGCAATAGTGGCCGAAAAACAATCTTTAATTTCTGACGTTGGATAAAGACCTCTCAGGAGGTTTTGTAGGTGTTAATCGGTTACGAACTAGGCTCACCCGCCGGAAATAAAGTCCAAGGTAATATAGATGTGATCGGAAGCCGAACTATATACCCACTAATCGATCTGCTTGTGTCAATCAGTTTGAGGGTGGTCCCCTGCGACCTCCCTTGTGGTGAGGCCATGTGCAATAGCCTCTCCGGATGGAGTTTCGAAGAGATGAATCTTCGATCGGTCGAAGACCACGTCCATTTTTTCGCCTTCCTCAATTTGATAGTCAGGATCGAGGCTCATCAGAAGAGATTCGTCGGAGCCTGCTATGTCATCATCTTCTTGGGCGTCAACCGGAATATCCGCAGCACTCTCTTCGGTGTCAAGATATACGTAAATTTGTTCACCAACCGGTTCGAGCACGTCGACGGTCGTCGAAACTTCTTGTGAGGGGTCTACGATCGCCGAGGATTCACTGACCGGATACACGTCTTCGAGTCTGATTCCCAGGGTGAGCCGGTCAACATCATCGGGAACCTCTACAGATGAAATGTCTACGTTGAAAGAATCAAACCGAAGTCGATCTCCGTTGATCTCTCCCTCGAGAAAGTTCATACTGGGCGAACCGATAAAGCCAGCGACAAATAGATTCGCAGGTTCATTGTAACAAACCAACGGTGGTGCAATCTGCTGGAGCACACCTTGGTTAATGATTGCGATTCGATCGCTCATAGTCATCGCCTCTTCTTGATCGTGCGTGACGTAGATGGTCGTCACGTCTAGTTGACGCTGGAGTCGCTGGAGTTCCGTACGCATGTGGACTCGCAGTTTCGCGTCAAGATTGGCTAGGGGCTCGTCCATCAGGAATACCTCTGGATCGCGGACAATGGCGCGCCCAATGGCAACTCGTTGTCGCTGTCCACCCGAAAGCTCACTAGGCATTCGGTCTAACATTCCCTCGAGCTGGAGGATCTCTGCGGCCTCATCGACCTTTTGGTCGATCTCTTCTTTGGAAATATCCCGAAGGCGAAGACCGTAGCTGATATTGTCGTAAACATCCATATGGGGGAACAAGGCGATGTTTTGGAAGACCATCGCCAATCCGCGGTCCTTAGGAGGAAGATTGGTGACGTCATTATCGTCGATGAAGACTTTTCCTTCCGTCGGCATTGTGAGCCCGCCGATCATCTCAAGGGTCGTTGACTTCCCACAGCCTGATGGGCCAACAAGACAGATGAACTCGCTGTCGTTGATATCGAGGTTCATATCGTCGACTGCGATGACGTCGTCATACTCTTTGGTAACGTTCTGTAAACGAAGGGATCCCATGCGTAGATAGCAATTCTTTTTTGGTATAAATCTTGTTCCCCTGAATCGTAATTATCTATGTATTGTCATACCCGGCGGCTATCTGACAAAGGGGAGTAACGGCTTAAGTCCAGTACGCATCTCCTGGGGACTCGCGGAACGCCGCACGCTGGAGGATGTCGACTGCTTTTTCCAAGCCTTCATTTGGACTTGCAAGGGCGTCCTCATGTTCAATTGAGAGGACGCCATCATACCCAACCATGCGGAGAACGCTAACTAAATCCTTCCAGTGCTCTTCACTGTGGCCATACCCGACTGACCGAAATATCCAGGAGCGCTCGGCTACGTCCGCATACGATTGAGTATCGAGGACACCGTGCGTTCGCACTTGCTCGTCGTATACTTTCGTGTCTTTAGCATGGAAGTGATGGATCGCATTCTCCTCGCCGAGCAGACGAATTGTGTCAGGAATTGAAATTCCTTGCCAATAGAGGTGGGATGGGTCGACGTTTGCACCAATCCGATCATTAGTTGCCTCACGGAGCTTGAGTAGGCCATGAGGCTCGTGAACAAGCATATTTGGGTGCATCTCTACTGCGACGTTGATCTCGTGGTCGTCGGCGAACTCCGCGAGATCAGACCAGTAATCGATAGCGATGTCCCATTGGTACTCAAGTGCTTCCGCATGTTCGGTCGGCCACGGCGCGGTGATCCAGTTCGGGACCTGGGCACTCGGAGACCCGCCTGGGAGTCCAGAAAATCCGACCACTGTATCGACGCCTAACTGACTCGCTAGTTTAATGGCGTTCCTGAGTTGGCGGTTGTCGGCTTCGGCACGCTCGCGATCGGGATGGATTGGATTGTTGTGCGTCGCGAGTGCAGCCAAATCCATGTCGTACCCCGCTAATCCTTCTAGAAGCTTAGCTTGAGCCTCCTCGTCTCCCAGATACTCATCAGTCGACAAGTGGTCATCGCCGACGAACCCACCACAGGCGATCTCAACGGCATCGACACCGATTTCATCAAGATATTTGAGCGCATCTTCCAGTGGCTGGTCGCCAAGAAGGACCGTTAGTACTCCAACTTGCATATATTGCTGTGGCGTTTCGACTATTTAAAACCGGCGTGAGCCGGTAGTGACGGCCTGATGTCTGTGATTTCCACGTCATCAGATAGGCCGTCATCGGGTGAAACGGATGCCAACAACATCAATTCTGTCGAAA
>NZ_JAIWHV010000033.1 GCF_020177375.1 Saliphagus infecundisoli
TGTTGCTGATCTTGATCGTATCGGATAAAATTGAACGTCACGGATGAATCCTTACGCTATACAGGAGTTTCTGCTAGATAAGGTCTACGTCATGTGAGTTCTCTGTCGATGTTTCTTGGACAGGCTCTGGTGTGTTCATTATTCAGGATGAACCGTTCACGACTGGTGATTGGATCGAGTGGGATGGGAATTCGGGTGTGGTGCGAGAGGTCCAGCTCCGGGTAACGAAACTCGATACGTTCGACAACCAGCTTGTCACGGTACCCAACAGTGACCTTGCGAATGCAGCCCTGGTCAACAACGAGGCGAACGACACACGCCGTATCTCGGTCGGATTTGGAATCGGCTATGACGACGATATCGAACAAGCCCGTCGGGCAATTATCGACGAGGGGAAGCTGACCGAGGGGGTGCTCGCCGATCCCGTCCCGACAGCTCCTGTGACCGAACTGGGTGACTCTGCAGTCGTGCTCCAGGGCCGGATTTGGATTGATACCAATCAGAGTAGTTATGGTGCCGTCCGCGCTCGCTTTGTCGAAGCAGTCAAACAACGCTTCGATACCGAAGGCCTCGACATGCCCTATCCCAACACCGAGCTCACCGGAGACATTACCGTCACAGACTCAAGCACGATTGAAACGTCTGCTGGCGACTGACGAAGCGAATTTCCGGTCAATAAGTTAGCTGTCGGTTATTTTCATATCCTTCGCTCGATTGCAATTCCTTCCCACGTCGATATAGTCGGGCGTATTTCAGAGTGAATGATACCGATAGAACGAGATATATGTTGGTTAATCACCATAGTCTTTACTATAGTTGGTATGGACGTTCCAATTGCACCCACCACAGGTTAACCTAACAGGTGGGTGGTACGGAGAAGACATGACATCACCGACACCATCAATCGCAGTAGCTAGTCGCACCGTGTTGCAAATCCAAGTGCCGGATTATCTTCAAGACACCGTGGCTGATATCGTCGGGTTCATCCCAGCGATTGTCGGTGCGATCCTCATCCTGTTGATCGGGTGGATACTCGGGCGCATTCTCGGGCGGGTCGTGACCCGGGTTCTCGAGCGGATTGGTCTCTCGACCTATACGCGTAATACGCCGGTAGATCGAGACGGTGGGATCGCGAGCGCAATAGGGACATTGATCGCGTATATCGTGTATTTCTATGCCGCACTCGCGGCGGCGGATGTGCTGGGCATTTCGATACTATCGGAATTGTTCTCGGAGATCGGAGCATTTCTGCCGCTCATTTTTTCGGCAGCGATCGTCCTCGTCATCGGGTTCATTATCGGGCGAACCGTTGGTGATCTCGTTGCACAGATCGTCGATGGGTTTGGATTCTCGACGTACGCACGAGGAACTCCTCTCGAGGATATCACGCGGTCCGCCGGTGGGATTGGCAACGCGATCGGGAGTCTCGTCGAGTACTTCATTTATTTCCTCACAGCACTTGCTGTCGCGGACATCGTCCAGATACCCGCGCTATCTGAGTTGCTGAACGACTTTGCTGCCTTCATTCCGGCATTAATCGGGGGCATCCTTGTCCTGATTGTGGGTGTCTTTCTCGCTGACCGTCTCGAGGAGATCGTGGCGAATACGGATCGGAGCCGTCTGACATCGCTGGCTGGACTCGGAGTGAAGTTGTTCGTCTACTACATCACCATCACGATCGCTCTCGACACAGTCGGGTTTGCGACGGGCGTCCTCACAACGTTCTTCACCGCAGCAGTTACAGCGTTCTTCGGTGCACTGGGTGTAGCGCTCGCACTCGGCATTGGGATCGGAGTCGGCTGGGGAAGCAAAGACTACGTCGCCGAGAACATCGACCGATGGGTCGCAAACGCACGGGGAAGTGTCTCGGAGCTCAACAACGAACCGGACACTGGGCCGAACGATGAGTTTGACTCATCTGGACCCACTGACGACTGATAGAACAAAAGGGCCGACGAAGGATCGATAGCACCCACACTTCTCTCAATTTCTCATCCACCGCTTTCGACCGCGCTGCTACTCCTCTCTCGTAGCGACCGGAAAGAAGACGTTGGGAACGATAGGGTCGGACTACAGCCCGATGTTGCCGCTACCCAGATCGCCCAGATCGAGCTGCGAAATCAGCTGTTGGCGTTTTTCTTCCGGCATGTTCTCGATCAGGGTCTGTAGGTCGTCGACGTTGACCTCTTGGGGATCTGGTAAATTTGAGCTCATTGGTGAAACCTCCACTCTCGCGAGACGATACCGAGGCGCTTAATCGTTATTGTGATATTGTGTATTTTCTATCCAATCACCACTATCTTTCATTCGAGGGGTATAGAAAGACCTGTTCGTCAGCTGCATCCGAACAAAATTGCGCCCTCACTCCCGCTCAGAGAAGTCCGACGAAAGACGATCAAATCGGTCTTGGATGGATTTCCGCCGAGATTGGGTCACATCAGGCAGATACTCCGCGGTCTGAAGCGACCCCTCTTCTACTGAAACTTCTAAAACGGCTCCTTCCTGTTGGCCATCCTCTGGAAGTCGCTCGATATTGACATCCAATTGCTCGACAGTCTCGCCGTCTTCTTCCAGTAGCAGCACTGCTATCTGTCCATCTTCGATGCGATCCAGGGTGGCGGTGTATGTCTCACTCATTAGGGTGTTACTGGTGGTGCATCCATATGAATCGGGGGTGCGATCTGCTCTTGGGATTCTTCAGCTGGTTTCTCCTCGAGGAGATCCTCGGCGTCAGTCGAAAACTCGTGTTCGGTTTCGAGCGTGTAGTCTCCTCCATCGCTCGTGAGCACGATCGTTCCGTGAACGCCGGTCCAGTATGTCTCGATCTCCCGGGCCGCGTAGTCTTCGAGGACCGATTCCGAGGGATGGCCGTACTGGGAGTCGTAGGCACTCGAAATGATAGCTACGTCCGGGTTGACCTGATTCATGAACGGCTCTGTTGAGGATGTCGATGAGCCGTGGTGGCCTGCTTGATACACATCGGATTCGAGTGCGGCCCCATACTCGTCGGCCATCCGTTCTTCGGCATCAGCCTCCGCATCGCCAGTGGTGAGATATGAGAACTCGCCAAACTCGATTGTGAGTGAGATACTGTTGTACTGTTTGTCCGATCCCGAGTCGCCTGCTGGTGGATTCAAGACATCAACAGTCGTGTCACCAAACACAAAACTATCGTTCTCGTCGACAGTCAGTAACTCGACGTCGTGTTCCTCGATGGCATCGAGATAGCGCTCGTACGTTTGGCTCGTTGCGGTCACTCCTGAATCATAGACGGCCCCGATCCCTTCTCGTTCGGTTTCGTAGTACTCGATGATCGCGTCGTGACCGCCGATATGATCGGCGTCCGCATGGGTCGAGACGAGATGATCGATTCGCTTGACGTTCTGATTCTCGAGATACGCAATGACGTCTTCGCCCCCTTGTCGCCAGTCGCCGGAATCGATCAGCATCGTCTCCCCAGAGGGTTCGATGATCAGTGTTGCATCGGCTTGCCCCACGTCGATATGATGGATTTCGAGTTCACCATTGACTTCGTCCGAGGGAGCGGTTTCGTTCTCTGAAAGGTGTGTCTCATTCTCTGACGATGGCGTCTCGTTTAAAGACTCGTTGTCGTTAGACTCAGCAGGAGTAGAAGTCGTATTTGCTTCCTCTGTCTCGGTAGTTTCGGTAGAGTCAGGAGGAGTACCGGTGTCTCCCTCATCAGTTTGGGGTGTCGCATCCTGGCCGGCGCTATCCGCACAACCGGCGAACAGTAACAACACCGCAACAAGCGCAACGATAACGGCCTGCCTCATGAGTGCTGATAGGATGGACTCCCACATGGTCGTTTGGAAAGGGGTGGGTCTATCGCCTGAACGGCCCGTTCACGCCTCTTATGACTGCTGATAGGGATCCGCGTGGATATTCGGAGGTTCTCATGAGGAAAACGGCCTACTAGGAAAACCGTACGATGAGGGAGCTATGAACTAGTCTGCTAATCCCTATGAGTTGAGCTCTCCGAGTGCCACCTGAGTCGGACCTCATGCGTTGTCTCCTCCTCACCGTCTCGAACGCCTTCGGCAACGGAAATTGTCTCTTGAGGCGTCGTCCGGGGGCCGGCCATCGTTTCGTCCAGTTGTCCGATCTCCCCAGAGTGGCCGGTAAGGTCGGTCTGGAGCTGCTGGAGATAGGCCGCGAGTTCATCGCGACTCATCTCTGCATCCAGTAGTGTCGGCTCAACCGGAGTGCGAACGATATCGCTTGCCCGGTCGATGACGACAGCGTTCACGACTGCGCCCAGAAGGAGGATAACCCCGCTGAAATATAACCATGTGACCAACAAGAGGATACTCGCGATCAGATTACTCGAATCACCGCTGAGGGAGACATACACTTGGAAAAGTACCTGCAAGACTGCCCACCCGATGGCTCCGACGAGTGTCCCCGGAAGCACGTCTCGTGGCTCGACGTCAATATCCGGGAACAGATAGTACATCGGGAAGAACGCCACGATGAGACCAACGACGAGCAAAAGCGGTACGACAGCTCCGATGAACGAAACGAATGAAAAGAGCGCAACAACGCTGGTCGCCGCGACCATCGCAACAATTCCAAGCGTCAGTGTCAGCAGCATCAACAGCCCTTTTTTGATCTGACCAACGAACGAGTCATGAGCGACCGTCTCGTAGATCTCCGAGAACGCGGTATCGATCCCCCGAAACACTTTGAGAGAACCCCAGACGAGCGTGAGGACTCCGATAATGGAGGCAGTGACGGTCGATCCAGAACCAGCATCCGACTGTTGTTCGATCATCACCTCAATGACGCCACCAACCGATGGAGAGACGCTATCGGTCGTAATATCGATCACTTCTTGTTGAAGTTCGGGGGCGCCGAACGAAACGACGAGAAGTACGAACATGATCAACGGGACGAGCGAGACGAACGCGCTGTAGGCAATGCTCCCCGCGAGGAACGTGACATTTTTCTCACTGAACACTGTTTTGGCCATTTTCGCCTGTGATACGGCCGACTGGCGGTCCATGGGGCTCGTCTCTTAGTTCGAACAATAAATCGGTAGGTTGCACTTGGCTCGTCTTCAGCCGGATGGTTACCCCGCTCTTTGCTGGGCCCCCGGAAGTCATCGGTCAACGACTAGTAGAAACGAACAGGACTGCATACATGAGGCCTCTTCTCCTGAGTCAATACCCCTTTTCCGGCAAGCGTCTCTTTCTGATAATCATCGGCCGATCAATACCTAATGGAGCTATGTATTCATAGGGCCGGTCACAAGTCATTGGTCGCGTCGCAAAGTCCGCTAGATTTTGCTCCCGATGCCAGAAACATGCTTTAGCCGATGTCCTACGACGCTGTTTAAACGTCGTGCACCCGTTGCATACGATTTTGAAGGAGTGAGAGGACGGACACCAGTCGCTACAACACGAAACTATAGACTGCTTTGCGACAGATCAAAAATGACTGCGAGGAACCACACCCGGCTGACATCCGTGAGAACGGTAGTTCACGAATCCTTGACTACCACTGTTGAATCAACGAGGTCGATCGTATATCCATATGCTGTAAATGAAATTCTGGCTTCTACACTATCTGTAACAAGCGAATCGAGAGATTGGGGATCGAGGTACTCATAGAGCGGGGGTATGGCCTTTACGTCTGTGTTCTCGAGGGCTGCAATCGTATAGGCGACCGCGACACTTGGAAGTGTTTGTTCCCAGTTGAATTCCTTTTGATATACCTGACTCTGATTGCCTGAAGAATCCATATTAGTTCGGCCACACCCCTAAATAAATTTCTTTTGGCCAAGTGAATAATAATTCCGTCTATCAGCAATTTACAATAAATTATCATGATAATTGTCCAGAGAAGAATAGGTATCGGATGGTATTATGTGGGCGTCACCGATCACGTAGGTATCGGAGTGGGTGACGGCCAGATGACCGTCCACCCCCTCCGTCTCCTGATATCGTCGTAGATCGCGTAGTCGTCAGTACAGAGGATGACGCTTCCATCGCCGTACTCGGCGATATCCTCGTCAGCGTCTTGCAGATCTTCACAGACGAGAAACCGAACTCATCCGCCGGAGCGACGGACGAGTGTCAGTACTGGCGGTTTGTCTGATTCGAAGGTTCCGCGCCCCTTTTTGAGAGTCCGCGCTCGCGCGGACTCCCATCCTCGTCTTCGAGTCCTTTCTCACCAGCTGTGACGTAGACCTCGTCAGCTTCGCACACGTCGTAAAGGTCGAACTCGTCGATATCACCGCTGACGTCCTGGACTTTGTGGACGAAGTTGAGAACGGCTTCGTAGTCTCGATCGAGGTCCCGAGCGATCTGAGCGGTCGGCTCAGATCGCATCTCCTTGACGATGTAGAACATCTCTTCGAGTCCGAAGCGATGCTGCCAGAAAATCGTCTTCGTGAGGTCGCTGAAGTATGTCTCACACGCCTTGCACCAGTACTGCTGAGCGTCCTTGTCGGTCGTCCCGCGTTTGACGACAGCATCTTCCCCGCAATGGACACACGTCACCGTCTCGCCGAAACGGGCGAGACGGAGACGTTCAAAGCATCGATCACGTGGTGGAAGGAAGACCCGGGCAGACACCTCGTCCATCGTTGGTCGGTATGTGATCCGCCAGCGGAATTGGTGTTACGATCTATCGAGGTGAGCGTCGTGTTGTAGATCCTGTTCGAAAAACAATATTGGGCCGGATTCCACGGCCTTAGAAGCGATTATAGCATTTATTATCCCAATTCACCAACAAAATTATTATTTTTGGACAGACTCAGTAGCGACTGGTATCCGCCTCTCTCCTCCAACATCGTATGCACCGGGTGCACGGCGTTTAAACAGCGTAGTTGGAGATCGGCTGAAGCATGTTTTTGACGTCGGGAGCAACGTCTAGAAAACTCTGCGACACGACCTCATTGTTTGAAGGCATTAGCGACGATTAGCGGAAATACGAGTGTCGCTTCCGCTTCAACTTGCGTGTAGTTCGTATCATTATCTTTGATTTTTCCCCACGACACTGCCTCGTTCGGTGGCGCACCCGATAGTGATCCATCACCCTCGACACCGGTCGAAATGTATACGACGTAATCCGCACCGCCCCTGAACAGGTTTGTCATAATAGCGTGATGCTTTGGAACTCCACCACCTACTGCGAAGAGCCCGGTCTCGTCTGCGAGCAGTCCGTTTTCAATGAGCGAGTCGTAATCATCCAGAATCTCGATACCGACCTCAGAATCGTGACTCTGACGGTAGTAATAAAGGAAATTCCCCACTTCAGCATCAGTCAGGGCCGGGCAATAGACGGGAACGTTGTTGTCCGCCGCCTGCTTTAACACCGAGTCTTTGTCGTCAAGCGTATGTCCTAGTTCGCGGGCAAATGCCGTTGGCGTACGAATCTTCTTCTCTGAGAAGAATTCCTCAAAGAATTCATACAGATATTCCTCAAGCCAGACGTATCGATCTGATGGAACGAAAATATTCCCTAAGCGGTTGATTCCTCGCTCTCGAAGATCACTCTCGTCTGCGTTCCATTCGCCCATCTTAAACGGCTTTGCTGTTTTGATGACATCCTCCGTTAGCGACCCAGATGTCGTAATAAGGA
This sequence comes from Saliphagus infecundisoli, assembly GCF_020177375.1. Classification (GTDB taxonomy): domain Archaea; phylum Halobacteriota; class Halobacteria; order Halobacteriales; family Natrialbaceae; genus Saliphagus; species Saliphagus infecundisoli. The sequence goes on from NZ_JAIWHV010000033.1 coordinate 7,606, forward strand.
CGTCAACAAATCCTTCGCTCACCAAGTAGGCGACGACTTCTCGCAGTCCAGAGGAAACAATGTTCGAGGTGAACGTGAGATAGATCGTCGCATCTGCATCCTGCATTCGTTCGGCGATGTCGATCGCCTCTGCCAGCTGAGTAGCTTGAAACCCGGTCGTGGCGTACGATTCCAGTAAGTCCCCAAAATCGAAGGGGCCACGGAAGTCGTAGCCCCGGACGTCAGGGGCATCGATAGTCTCGTCGCTCCCAGGAACGACTTGATCGTGAGTATCGTCTTTGGTCACATTCACCATCTTGCATCTGCCAATTTGAATAGCCCGAAGTTTAGCCGATCACGCCAGTGACAGCATATACTCATAGGGTCGGATGTAACTATTTACCGATCGATCGTACGACCGTATTGCGATCGGCAGTGCAATGACTTACATCCGACCCTATCAGAGAGCTGCTCTTATGGAAGCCGTTCCAGCGCGTCGTAGAGAGTGTCGATCTCCTCGCGGTGGTCTTTGATAAGGTCCTTGATCGTCGCTACCGGCGACGATCTGCGGGGATTGGACAACGTCAGAAACGGGCAGTAAAGTCGGTTTTGCCAGAACTCACGGTTGTCCTGACTGTCGAAGCTGGCATCAGCCAGTGCAGCCTGGAGTTCGTCGGTGTCGTACTCTTCTTCGTGCCACCATCTATAATTTAAAATATGATCACATTCTTCTCATGATTGGAATTAATTGTTTCACCAATTTCTGTTTGATAAGGAGAAACCCACCGAATATCGCGATAAAACCGGTGGCAGTTGGGAGATCTACTAGCCGACCGAAAATCACCCAACTCAAGAGCGCCGCAGCAACGGGCTCGAAATAGCCGATGAGATTAATTTCTGCTGGACCATGCTGATCCAGTAACTGGAAATAAAGGAGAAACGCAACTGCTCCAGAAATAAGACTAAGATGGGCCAGTGAAACGACCGCAGAGGGTGTCCATTGAATCGCTTCCAAATGTTCACCTGTTCCGACCCCAACAATATGGAGCAGTCCTGCACCCAGAAGCATCGCCCATGCTTGCATACTCTGAACTGGCATCGTGGTTCGATAAGGACGAGTAAGAACGGAGCCTAACGCAAAAGCCGATGCTGCAAGGAATACTAAACCGCTCCCAAGCACACTAGTTGTAATCATAAGCAAATCAGCCGGGCCAGCTATTAGAGTTACACCAATGAACCCAAGGATCAATCCAACGATACGCCTCACAGTCAAGGATTCATCCAATAGGAGTGTCGCGAACATCATGGTAAGAATAGGCCCCAAACTGATGATAATTGCTGCCATGGTTCCAGAAATATATTGTTGCCCAATATACAAAAACGCATGATGGCCTCCGATGATGAACGCACCTGCAATCAGAATAACGAGCCAATCTTGGTGAGAGCGAGGTCGCCAGTATTCGGTAGTTATCATAGCAAACACAAGGATCGCTGCTCCAGCAACGTAGTATCGGAGTGCTGCGAATATAATTGGTGGAAAGTAGGGAAGTCCTGCCTCAATTGCAACGAATGAACTCCCCCATAATAAACCCAAAAGGATGAAAGAAAGGCCAGACCGAATCCGGTTCATGAGGGTATTCTTCAGAAATCGCTTATCAATTTACTGGTTTGAACGCTCCTTTTACTATCTCGGCGGTTGGGCAAGACTGGCGTTTCAGACTCAGTACTTCACGAAGCCGGTTAGTTGAGACGTCTGCTTGCTGACGTTGTGCCTAAGAACCATCGGTGTTCGGTTAAGCACTGGGTGGTCTCGTGAAGGCTTCAGCCACTCGTTCGCTGAGTAAGAGGCGTGATTTCTCTGGTTGACGAGCGTCACGGAACATCAATTCCGACAGGTTCGGCGGTGGATGTCCGAACGACTGGGCCAAATCTTCGAGGATGAGCTGGGCGAGAGACCGCAAGGTCCTCGCCCAGCGTTCCCGCGGAAACACCGTCTCGGGAAACAACTCCTGAAACATGCCAAGCAAGGCTCTGCTGACCACAAGCGTCAGCAGAGCCGCCACAACCAGCAGTTCCACGATCGCTGGATCGCTTGTCTGGAACTTCTCCAGCCCGTACACTGATTTCAACTCCCGAAACAGCAACTCCACCTCCCACCGCAACCCATACAACGCTGCAACCTGCCGTGGAGTGAACTCATCGGGCAGATTCGTCACGTACAGATGGTAGTCGTCGGTGTCCTCGTTGCGGACACCGACGACGCGGAATTCCATCGTGCCGGTTGATTGGTTCCCAGCGTACGCCCGTCGCTTGAACGTGATCTCCACAGTCACGTCCACGATCTCACGTCTGAGATCTCCCAGAACGTCCTGGAGACGGCGGTTTGGCAAGGAAATGGCGCGACCACGCCATTTCCGCCGCTCTCCGACGATCAATGGATTCGCGTTCGACTTCAACCGCGTCAGAAAGACTCCGCCGTTTTCCTCGATCAACGCGAATCGGCGGAAACTGTAGAAGCCGAGGTCGAACAGCAACAACCGGCCTCGCAGCCAGCTCCCCGTACGGAGCTGGCTGCTCTCCTGAGTGCGCTCATCGGTGAGCTGGAACTGTTCGAGGCTCTGTGTAGTGGCGTTATGGACGAGATGAAGCTTTGCGCCGGACTGATCGGAGTGAGTCGCGGGAAACTCGCTGAGGAGCCGATGCAACCGGAAGATGGTTGCATCGGCGATCAGCACTTCGCGGAACAACTCGAACCGTGGAGCGATCGTGTGAGGAACCGCGACCTCCTCGAGAGCGTGCTCGAGGAGGTCGCTCAACAATGTCGCAAGTGCTGGTGTGAAGCGGTCGTAGAAGCTGGAGCGAGCAACAGTCTGGTTGGTCGCTGCGGAGTAGGCTCGCTGAAATCCGGCGATGGTACGGGCTTCGCCGTCGACGGCGAAGCCCATGATCAGCGTCCAGACGAGCACCGTGATGTCGATTGTGCGTTTGCGCTGAACGACATCTCGCTCGTGCGCGATGTCTTCGATAAGCTCTGCTGGAAAGAGAGAAGTCAACCGCCGTCGAATGAGGTCTGGGGAGAGTTCCGTTAGCACAACCTCTTCCCACGCGGTCTACAACGATAACGTCATCAACAGAGCGGAGTCTCTTGGTTTCTCAGCTTAACCGAACACCGATGGCCTAAGAACCCACAGCAAGCAGACGGTGAAATCCACGAGGACCAGCTTCTTAACTTTCTCGTCAACGTTCTCGCCGGCGCGTTCTCGCTCGAACTCGGCGAGAACGCTGAGATTGATTCTGAAGAGATCTTCGAGGTCCTCGTCGGCGCGACCGCCGACGGGACCTCGATCTCCTCACTCTGCAAGAAGACCGACGGGTCACCCTCCGGTAACGACGTCCTCCACCATCTACGCACCAAGTTCGACCTCGAAACCGTCGAATCGACAGGCAACACGCCCCTTCAACAGGATGTCCTCGAGACGCTTCCCGAGCAGGTGGAGGTCGTCGCTGACCTCCACCTGCGGCCCTACTACGGTGATGAAGACGAAACGGACGGTCTGTATCACTCCGAGGCCAAGCGTGGAACGACTGCATTCCACGCCTATGCTATACCCTCTATGCACGCGTGAACAACAAACGCTACACGCTGGCGGTGCGCCGTCTCACCGACGGCGATACCGCCAGCGACGTTCTCGCGGAGTTCCTTGGACTGCTCAACAGCTTCGAGTTCGACGTCAAAGCGGTCTATCTCGACAGCGGCTTCTACGACGGCAAGTGTCTCACGTTGCTTCAAGCGCACAATTTCGCGTACATCGTCCCGATCATCAAATGGGGCAGCAAGATCGAGGCCGAACTCAACCAAGGGTGGAGTCGTGAGATCTCTCACGATCTCACGACGTCCTATGGAGACCACGAGTGGACTGTCGAATTCCCCGTGATGATCGATTGTACGTACAAGAACGGACGATACGATGAGAACGGGGTGGCGCGTCACGGCTAGAGTGCTCTGCGCAACGTTTGAACATCCAGTCACGGAGACCGGGGCCCAAGGGATGACGAGAGGGAGTTTGCACATCTGGAACGCTCAAAGGTTACGCCAACCACTCACGCCGTCGACGCGCCGTTTGTCGACGAACCACGACAGGCTCGATCCCATTACAGCAAACGGTTCGGGATCGAAGCGAGCTATCGGCTTTCGGAGTCAACGCTGATCTCGACAACGACGAAAGATCCGATGAGACGGCTGTTGTTCGTCGTGGTCAGCCTGCTGATCCAAAACGTCTGGCGGTTCCTCCCTGGGAGTACGTGGCGACGCCCCGCCGTGGCGGGCGTCGCCTCTGGTGGTGGCCCTTTGAGGAGTTCGTCGATATGGTAATTCGGGCGGCGTGGACGGCCCTCGCAGCGCGTCGGGCCGTCCCCGCAAACCGCCCACCGGATGACCGATTCCACCGATAACTGGTGACCGAGCCCGCCCTGCCGATCAGTGACAACACCGTCGCGTCGGCGGCTGACCGCCGCCGACTGCGACGCTTCCTCGTCTCCTGACGCCGAGATGGATCGCTGGAGCACATGTCCAGCTCAGATTCGTCGGTAACTCACGCTTCAGCGGCAGTGAGCTGAGGACGCTTTGTGAGGTACTGAGACTGATTCACGAACCTCGTCGTAAGGGCTAGTGACCCGAACAGGAGGTAGGTGCGGGTTTTTCAGGCCATGCATTCTGGGAACACCCTACTCGTTACGGGGCGTTAGCAGTCTTGTTCACCGCTGAAAACGAGAGGCCGCGACGACTTCGAACCAATCCATGCTACTCATCCATTAAAGAGATGGGACTATCATATTCTTTACTTGTTCTAATTCACAAGCAGTGAAATAACGGGTAGACAGTGTAAAGGTACGAGATAAAGAAGCTCGCTCTTGTGACGGAGATTGTTGACGGCAAGAGTTGTGACTGAAAGTCGAAGAGGGCAAGGGCACCGCGCCAGCGGTGCCCGATATGTTCCCAATAAGCCGGTTCGTGTCGGAATCGGCTGCAGCGGACCTGCTCCAACAGGTTCGCTGGCGTGATGGCGTCGAATGCCCCCGCTGCCGTTCTGACCGCCAGGTCAGAAACGGCAGCTACCGGGTGTATCAGCGGTATCTGTGTAAGAATTGCGGTCGAACGTTTAACGACAAGACTGGGACGATCTTCGCCCACTCGAAGCTCACGCTCACAGAGTGGTACTTCACGATCTACGTGTTCTTACGGTTCAACACGAGTATTCGCCAGATCGAAGCTGAACTTGATTTGTCGTACAGGACGGTGAGACGGCGTGTCGAGCGCTTCGCCAGAGCGCTCGACGCGCCTTCGATCAAACTGTCCGGACCAGTCGAAATCGACGAAGTATACGTGTCTGCCGGCCTCAAGGGTCGCGAGCGCGACCAGGAGTCGCGCTCGCGTGGCCTGTCCACACGCGGACGAGGATCGTACGACGGCGACAAGCCACCGGTGTTCACGTTGGTCGATCGTGGCTCGGACGATCGACACATCGTTCCAGCGAAATCCGCCGACGAATCGACTGTGCGACTCCTGCTTACCGACCATAACCAGGAGTCGCTGACCGTATATACCGACGGATTTCGGGCGTACGACCCGCTAGAGGACGACGACAACTTCGACCGCGAGTACGTCGTCCATAGTGACGGTGAGTACGCTGATGGCGAGGTACACGTCAACGGCTGCGAGAGCCACGCGTCGCTGACGCGACGGTGGCTCTCGCCCCACCGAGGTATCTCGAAAGACAAGCTAACACCCTATCTCAGAGCCTTTCAACTTCGTCGTGAACTCTATAGAAAACCAGGTGACGAAGCACTCAAGCATGCTCTTGACGCTGCGCTCTGAAAATCAACAACGTGCTTCCCATGAGCGAAGAAGCTAGTGAGTTACATCGTTTCTGGAAGCGGCTCAGCCTCCCGCCAATACCTCGTGAATTCGTCTTTCAACTCTTCAATAAGAATGTTTTCGTTTATATGAATCGTTCCGAGGGGCCGTGACCGCGCAAATGGATCAGTTACGTACAGGTACAGGTCACGCTGATCGATCAGATCAAAGTTTGCTGTGACAGCTGAATGGATCCGCGTTTCGACCGGGGTCGTTTGATCAGTGTCACGTAATAATTCCAGTAGTTGCTCTCCCTCGCCGGACAATCCCTCGGACAGGAGAATCTGAACGTCAATCGAGCCATTCTCTAATGAATCCAACCAGCTTTGGAGGGGCTCTGTAACGTTTAGAAATTGGTGGGCTAATACCGAATCACCGACAATCAATACTTCATCAGTGGCATCCGAAAAACGCTCGATTTGAGCGTGGACGAACTCAATTTCGGTGTCATGCGATCTAGTTTCCCAAAACCGTCCATCGGTCGGTGGCTGATTGCCAAGTTGTGAATGAAGTTCCGCTGCGACGTTCTCGTAACGAGTTCGTTCGATCTCGAGGTCTCGTTTTCGGTTACGTAGTAGACGATCGATCGCCATCTCGGAGTCGATTGGTGAGTAGACTCGCGGATGGCTTTCCGGATTGCAGTGGACGAAATCGCGCGACTCGAGTCCATTTAGCACATCATAGATCCGTCCCATCGGGACGCCGCTTTCATTAGATAATTCCTCGGCAGTAGCTGTTCTCACGTTAAGCAGTGCTCTATAGACCCTTTCCTCGTAGCTTGATAACCCGAGATCCCGAAGCGATACCATACTGAGCAGAGGTGGGTGAGCTAAATAAATGATGGTATTGTTTCTCCCCCACCTTGGGCTATCATAGTAGATCTCAGTTCCCTGGGCCCGATCGGCACTAACCACAAATAGAAATAGTAAATAAATATTTAGGAAGTGTCCTAGTATTTGGGTGGTGATATATGTGGTGAAAGCGTATCGGTAGATGCACTTATGAACCGAGAACAGCTCACTGACCTCTGGCGTCGATTCGTCCCAGTACACCCGTTACCCTGGGGGCTCGCGATTGGAATTGGTTTGCTGATTACTCTTGCTGTTGCTGCAAGCACTGATTTGCTCACTCTCCCTACGCTCGAATCCGAGAATGTAAGCGAGTTCATTCGCCAAGCCGACGGGAACGTGCAGTACATCATGATTTTCGTAATGGCAGCAGTACCCGTACTCGAAATTCTCATTGTGATTCCCATCGGGATCGGGCTTGGGTTGAATCCTTTTGCAGTAGCTGCATTCGCCTTTCTTGGGAATGTGCTCCCAATTTACGGAATTATTGTTCTCTACGAACGGCTGAAGACGTGGTGGGAGGACTGGACTGGCTCGCGCTCTGATCCATCAAAGCAGAAAAAACGAGCACTGGTGTTGTGGAACCGCTATGGTCTTCCTGGTCTTGCGCTCGTCTCGCCAGTCGCGACCGGCGTCCATTTGGCTGCGGCTCTCGCCCTTACTGTTGGATCGAGGAAACGCTCCGTCGCAGTGTGGATGACTGGTGCTATCGCTCTGTGGACGATTCTGCTCACAGCGGGTACATACTACGGAATTGGGTATATTACGGGACTATGAGAAGATCCAGAACGCAGGTCAGTTAGTTGATCCACCGCGTAACATATGCACTCCGATGTAACGATCGGATTTCTCGCAGTAAGCCCACCTCAGTGGCCCGGCGCGACGCCGCTGCTCGCGATCGGCAGAGAACATGACAGGCAGCGATAGCCCCCATCTCCTGCAGGGCACAGTCCGCCTCCCCCACCAGTGGCCCCGGGAAGGACTGTGCGCATGTGTGTCAACGCCGAAGGTTATAGTCGTGGCGGTAATTCGAAATGACTCACTCACGAGTAGAACGGGCAACTCCATAAGTGAAAAGCCTGTTCTCGGGACGCTAACCATAGGTAGAGCCGATAATGTTGGTGTCCTCGAGACACGAATCGGCGTGTCTGCTGAGGGAGTATCCTAGTCGAGATCTGGATGGCACTTTTCACAGAGCCACTGGGTGTCTTCTCCCGCCTGCCTTTTTCAAACGCGTTCAACTTGGGTCCCGCACTGATCACAACGTGCTGCCATAGGTCACTCGTGATCTCAGGTGAATATCACTCCACCGCCCTACGGAGTGGTTTTCGCTTCTTGTCGGCTCTCTGTCTACAGTGGTCGAAACGTCGAGTGAAGTGGTTGAGTCCCTACGGTGTCAGTCGATCTCGTGAAAAGTACAGTGCTGCTTTATCCTAACTGAACTTTGCGACGCGACCCACTCCTCTGCGAAACGGGTGGTGACGTTCATACCAATCGCCACTATCCCGCTTCAACTCCTTTGATCTACTGCCGTACCTCGACACCGCTTAGTGATTCATAGGGTCGGTTACAACGATTTACCGTTCGGTCGCGTCACCGTGTTGCGATCGACGGTGTAATGACTTGTGACCGACCCTATCAATGGACCCGATTTCCCGGCCGGAATGGGTTTAGTCGTCGTCGCTACGGCGGGTACCGACGCGTCGTGCAATATCGCTCCAGAATTCTGTCCACCATTGTGGGCCAGAACGCAGTCGCGATCCTTCGATTTGTTCTCGTTCAGTGTCTTGATCAGTGTGAGTTGCCATTGTAGGGCTCTCGATTGGTAGCTGCCAGTTAGTGACCTGGCGGTATAAGTACCGGGTCGGTTCACCAGATGAATCCAATCGAGAGCCCGATTGCGAGGAGACAGAGCCCGACAATGAGCAGTAATTGCGTTACTAGGAGGAACGTAGCGTAGCCCGCGATCACCGTCTCATTCTCATCAATCCACGTGCCGTAATCCTGGACTAACTGCTCGAGCCATTCCCGGTTAGATGCCCGTTGTGCGAGCAATTCTTGACCGTGTCTTGGTTGAGTGCCCATTGGTCTTTAGCTAAGCCTCAACAGTCGGTTGGATGGTGGTAGCGAGCTGTTCCTGGAGGATTGGTCGTTGCTGGTGGATCTTCTGAGCGTCGTCGATCAGTCGCTGTAGCAGTGGTGGCGGTGAGTAGGCGAGATATTCCCTCAGTTCACGGAGGATGAGCTGGGCGTGCGACCGGAAGGTCGCCGCCCAGCGCTCCGGCGGGAACACCGTCCCTTCATCAGCGTGTTCTCTGACCAGACCAAGCAAATCACGGCTCACGACCAACGATAACAACGCTGCGTACAGCAGAATCTCCACGATATGCTTCTTCGTCGTGTCGAACTCATCCAGTCCGTACTGTGTCTTGAGTTCGCGGAACAGCAACTCTACCTGCCATCGACACCGGTAGATCGTCGCGAGATCAGCTGGGTAAAACTCGTCTCGAGAGAGGTTCGTGATGTACAGATGGTAGTCGTCGGCGTCCTCGTTGCGGACGCCGACGACGCGGAACCGTTTCGTATCCCGTGACTGCGTCCCCTCGTACTCCCTCCGATCGAACTCAACCTCGACTTCTACGTCGATGTACGTGCGTGAGAGATCGTCTACGATGTCGAAGATTTTCTCGCCCTCCAAGGGGATGGCGCGACCGCGCCATCCTCGTAGTTCATCCGTCACAACCGGGTTTGCGCTCCGTTTCAACCGGCTCACGAAGTAGCCGTCGTTCTCGTCGATCAACGCGAAGCGTCGGTACTTGAAGTACGCAAGATCGAAGATCGCTAGCCGTCCTTCCAGCCACGATCCCGTCTCAAACTCTGTACTGTCGTGCGTTTTCTCGTCTGTGACGCTGAAGCGTTCGACCGTCTGGTCGGTGACGTTATGGAGCAGGTGGAGCGACGCTCCAGCCTGCTCCTCATGACGTGCTGTGTACTCCTCGGAGAGCAACTCGTGCAACCGGAGAACAGTTCCATCAGCGATCATCACGTCTCGAAAACGGTCGAACTCCTTAGAAACAGTGTGAGGGACAGCGACCTCGTCGAAGCCGTACTCGACGAGGTCGCGGAGGTACTCTGCGAGTGTCGGCGTCAACCGCTGATAGAACCCTCCCGGAGAGAGCGACTCGTCGGCAGTGGAGTTGTAGCTGCGTCTGAAGGCTGCAAGCGTTCGGCTTTCGCCCGTGGCGAAGCCGAACGCGAACGACCAGACAAGTGGTGGGATCTGAAGCTTCCCCTCGCGCTCGACCACGCCGACCGAATCGGCGTGGTCTTCGAGCGCTTCAGAAGGAAGGAGGTTAGTGAGACGACGTTCAATATGACGTGAGGAGGCTTTGGTGTACACAGCTATCGCCTCCTCATTCCTTCCGAAAAGATGTCCCGATAAGCTGCCGCTGTCATGCGGTTCTTCGCTTAGCTAAAGACGGATGACCCCTGGTGTTAGATGCAGGAGTAGGTCGTGCACGTAGATGATAGATACCATCAGTCATAGTAGTGTTGATGGCGACCCGCCGAATTTCCCACGAATCTAGGTCGGGCTGCCACCGTAGGGCAACTCAGACCGGAGGACGATTCTCGCTTTTAGTACTCGCGGCTACAGAGCCTTCCAGGTCTCGTGTTGGTGCTCAGCTTTGCACGTTGATCTGACGACAGATTCCCCGTCTAAACATCCCCGAGAGGACGTCTATTGATGAGGTTTCTCAGTAGGGAACCAACGAGCTGTTCTTCGCAGGAGTGAGTCTCCTGTATTTTCGCAGCGGTCAGCGCGTCGTCGAAGTGGTCGGTTGCTCACGTGACCTCGAGATACCTGTTCAACAGCGAGTCTACTCCTGGTTCGACAAGTTGAACTGTAGGTCATCTACCGTGAAAAGCTGAGATTGAGGTTTTCATTGAGAAAGAGATGAGCACCGTTCCGACACAGATGAAACTCCGGTGTAGATAGTCGGTCCGTCGTACGTGTCTCATTAGCGGGTGAAAACGCCAAGATTATGGGTTAACTCTGGAGGGCGCTATCGCCACGACTATAACCCTCCACGTGAGTCACCTACATGCGCGTCCCTGGTCGTCATGGTAATCTAGGGGCGTGTCCTGTACGTACTCGGGGCGGGATCTCCCCTCCCGTCCCACCCCATGCTCTCTAGTTGATCGCGAGCAGCGGCAGTATCAAAAACGTCGCCCCTGGTTCACATAGGGGGTGGGACGGGACGACGAACACGTTATGCGATGTCGACCTCTGTGATTAACACTCTGGACCAGTTGCGGTTGATACCGGTTTCAGTATATGTTCATCAAGAACTGCGTAGAGGCTCAGTTTCGCGAGTGTGATTTGATCATCGAATCCTGACTTCCTTTGATAAGGGAACGACTTCTGTATAACTCCGCTTTGTGGCATCTGGCCCGGGATGCGAGAGAGAACAGTGATTTACTGTACCCGACAGACTTATTACCTTTCATGACTGTTATTTACATGCACGGATCCACAAGTTGCGTCGCATTCACACACTACCGTGCACCCTACAGGCGGACCTAAGCCATCCGCCTGTTTTTGCTGCTGATCATCTCTGAACTGCGTTCGTTAGTGTCCAAGAGGTGGAGCTGTATCGACCGACCTCCGCAATGGTTCGGTTTCCGAGATGACGCCCTGTGGTCACCAGTAGACTCAAGGTGATGGTTGGATGAGAATCGAATGGAAGATTTCAGTATGGAGGTACCTGAAGAGTTGCTCTGTCTGTTCAGTGCCGAGGTTGAGGCCGATGGCGACTCGTATCGAATCGAGATTCCTGCTCGAGAGGTCACCGAGGGTGATCTCCAACTAGGAGAGGCCTATCGCGTCGCACTGCTTGCATCTGATTCTGATTCTGGCTCATCAGCCCATGAGACGACCGGGCAATCATCCGAATCCAGTGCACGTGATCCACCGATTGCAGAGGGTGATCGCCGGATCGTCGATATCGACGATATCGGCAAGCGAGGGGATGGTATCGCCCGTGTCGAGCGGGGCTACGTGGTCATCGTTCCGGAGACCGAGATCGGCGACCGGGTCAAGATTGAAATCGAGAACGTCCAGGAAACGCTCGCCTTCGGCGAGGTCATCGAACATGTTGACCCCACCGTCCACGAGTGACTGATGGGGCTTCCAAGCTAGCGAACCCTCTCGGCTAGCGAGGAGTCCATCTCCGAGTTCACAGATGCTACTCGAGCAATCCAAGATCGTCTAATCGTGCGTGAACCGCAGTAATCGCATCCTCGGCATCGCTTGGCTGAGTTCCACCGGTGATGACGAGTTTCCCACTGCCGAACAGCAAGACGACGACGTCCAGTTCGTCGGCCCGATAGACGAGTCCGGGGAACTGTTCGGGTTCGTACTCGACGGCCTCCAATCCGAAGCCGATCGCGACTGCGTTGAGATTGAGCGACGTGCCGAGATCACCGCTTGTCACGATGTTCTGGACCGTAACGTCTGGCTCCTCTGGGACATTAAGACCCAATCGACGAAGTTTCTCGAACGTCTGCCCGACTGCTGTCGACAAGTCCTCGACTGACGAAGCACCGGTACAGACGATCTTCCCTGAGCGGAAGATCAGTGATGCAGCTTTCGGATCGGTCGTTCGCGAGACAACCCCTGGGAATTGATCTGGCTCGAACGAGGCGCCGTCGAGATCGTCCGCAAGCGACTCGAGATCGAGTTCCTGGTCGATGCTCGTCGACCCGACGACGTTCTCCGTCGAAAGTGTCTCTGTAAGGTCTCCCATCCCTTTTGATAGGGCTGCCTGGAACCGATATTAATCTGCTGTTGTACGGTAACCGCGTTCCCGCTCGGTCCGCAAGATGTGGCTTGGTGAAACACTCCGTTGTGGGAGATAGTCAGCTGAATTCAGGTGAATTTGGCTAATCTGACGGTCAAGATCGAGTGTATTTATTGGTAGGAGAACTGAGTCGCGAGTATGTTGGCCGATCTGACCGGGTTTCAGCGTGACCTCTTGTTCGTCCTCAGCGGGTTGGGGACGCCGAGTGGAAGCGAACTCATGAGCAAGGTCGAACAATCGCAGGATCGACCGGTCCTCCATGGGCGCCTCTACTCAAATCTAGACGACCTTGTCGAGGCAGGATACATCGAGAAGGGGGAGCTCGACGGACGGACGAACTACTATGCACTCACCGATGAGGGGTACGAGAAGCTCCGGGCTCGCCACGAGTGGGAGCAGGAGCATCTCGAGGCGCCGTCAACTGCTGACGCCGACTAACGAACACAGCCCTGTTACCACCTGTTGAAGGGTGTCAAAACGGCAGGGGCTGTGACTGGCTGGTGACTACGAGGTCCCGATCTCCGTTCCCGGACTGAACTCGGTTAGCTGCTCAATCCGCTGTTCGAGCTCGTCGACTTCCTCACGGAGGTCCTCAGCTTCAGGCTCGTCGCTCAATGCGAGCTGGTCTTTGAGTCCTTGGAGCCGGCTCTGTTTGGTTTCCTCGTCGACGTCGGCTTTGCGGACGTACTCTCGCTCGTCGATCTCGTAGACGGCCGAGTCGGACAGTTCGGTCACGTCGAGTGCTTCGTCGACCTTCTCTCGGTCGACGGCCATGACGCGTTCGCGAGCGATACCTTCCTCCTCGAGGACGCGGAGCACTTTGTCATCGTCCTTGAGCGAACGATTTCGACGGGTCGTCCGCTGAACCGACCCGTACTGGCCGTGAACCGGCTGGTCATGGTGCAGCCGGTCGAGGAGGATCTCTCGGACCTCTGTGCGGAGATCGCCTGCGTTGCGTTGGACGTCCGAGAGCAGCGTGTAGAGGTTGATGAGTACGGGCGTCTCCCACTCGTCGAACGCAGCGGGGTCATGACGTTCGAGCGTATCGATCAGCAAGAGCATGTCGGCGTAGACGTCGAGATCCGGTTCGGTCCGATCCTGGTCGCCATCACTCGACGGGGTGGCCCCGGTGATGAGCTGGGAGGTGGTCGGCTCGTCGGTTTCGGTGAGCGTCTCGGCTCGCGTGTCACACTCGTAGCGAGGATGAAGGCTCAAGACGGCAGCGTAGGGTTCGGCATCGGGCGGAAGACGCTGGAGTTGGAAGGTGCCGCTGGCGTCGGAGATCCGGTCGGCCAGCGTTGCGAACTGGTCGCGTTTGAGGGGTTCTTTGTCGCCTGCCTTGGTTTCCGTAATCACGATGCGGTGCTCCTGGACGTCGGTGATCCTGAACTCGGTCTCTGTGAGCGGGGTGACGAGGGTCGCCTCGTCGTCGAGGGCGTCGCACTCGTCGAGGAGCGTATGCCAGCTCGTTCCAAACGGCATAGCAGAGTGTGGGGTCTGGGGACCAAAACATCTTGCTTGTGACGGTAGAGTGGCTGATCTGACCACTCGATTTCGTCGGGGAGTGTTCCGTCCTCTTTTGAGACAGATCTCGCGTTACATTTGGGTGCGCAGGTGGCGACATAGCGATCTTCGGGTATCTCCGTCAGAAGAGCCCGATAATGAATCCGAGGCCCATGATAGTGAGGACGACGGCGGAGAACATGGGAAGATAGGGCGTGTACCGCTCGACTCGTTCTTCGGAGTGTTCGTAGCCCGCGATCAATAACATCGTCAGGCCAACGATTCCGAGGATAACCGTAAGTGCATAGGCGGTCATCAGTTCGAGGCAGTATGGCGAGCCAGCGCAGAGGGCGATGATTTCAAACTCTTCTTCGTGGGCGAATCCGAGAACGAACGCGAACCACGCGATCCCGAGGAGGCCGCGGTCCGCCGAATCGTCAAGCGTATCGTGGGAGTGCTCGTGCCCGCCGAGAAACGGAATCCACACGGTGAGCCGACTGAATCGACTCTTATCGTTGTGCTCATGTGAGTGCTGGTGTTCGTCCTCGTGATCATGCTCGTGCTCGCCACTGTGTTCGTGGGAATGATCGTCGTGACCGTGTGAGTGGCCGTGGAAGTATTCACGGATTCCGAGCGCGATGAGTAACACGCCAGCGACGAGACTGACTGGCCCGCCGATTCGGACGTCTCCGAAGAGCACGACCGGTTCGTTGACCTGTGTGAGGTTGAAATAGGATTTCGCGTAAAAGAACACTGCCACCATCGCGATGCTACTGACGAGGTGGCCGACGCCGATGATGAAACTCGCAGCAAAGCCGTAGAGCCACTTGTTCGTCTGGTCGAGCGCATACGAGGCAGCCACGGGCCATCCGTGTCCGGGTTCGACTCCGTGGACCGCCCCGAGAGCAATCGCCCCGGCAAAGAGTCCGAGATTGTCGAGATACACCATCCGTACGGCGATATTCCGAAGACGATCGGTTTATGGATTGTTACTACCGAATCGGTGGAATCGTCATAACACGGGGCTCAATTCGAGAACAAGCGTCGATATCTCTACTACGAGTGGAAGAAAATGTGCCGAACTCATCAACCACACATCGTGTAGTGCCCGTGGAGACAGTACTGGGGGTGCACTACCTGCGATCGGAGCGCCTCAGCACATCATACTCGTCTGTTCAACGAGTCGCTTGCAACGGATAGAGATGAGTCCAACCGGCATATCGTCTGCGGGAAGATAGACATACTCGCCGTATTCGTCGTCAAGCAGTGATTCGATAAATGCCGGCTCGTCGGTTCCCGTCACCATGACGAGCGGGTGAGTGGGGTGGGACTGCCGAAACTCCTCGTACAACGTGGGTGCATCAGCGACCTCCTCTGCGACGATCGCGACGACACAGTCTCCGTTAGTGACAGCGTCGGGATCGGGATGGGGGGCAAAGCTAGTGATCGTCTTGACGGTAAGACCGGACGTGTGGTCGATCAGTTGGTCCGCGATTCGCGTCCCGTTCCGGCCGACGGTCGCGAGTGTGAGTTGCACCGGTCCATCCATAGAGCGCGTAATTCTCTCCAGATGCTTGTATACGGGCCTTCCTGGGAAAGTAATAACCAATGGATAATAACATGTTTTCTTATTGTCAATTAATTAAAACTGTTACGAATTCAATGCAGAACGAACAGGGCGCCTTATCACCTGCAAGCGGCCTCAATGGAGCTAAACCTCTATCTGACTTGGCCGGTCCAACGGGAGAGGTAGCCATATAACCCACACATCTATTACTTTCCCCTGGTTACTCCCTGAGCGCACGACCCGATCTGAAGGCACACGGGACCAGAGGGTCGTGCTGCCATTCAGAGGCACACCACCGACGGGCGGGCCACCACCGCCCGCTCGTTTTCTGGAAGCAGTCAGAACCACGGAAACTCGTCGCCCCGGATGCACATAGGGGGTGGGTGGGGCAACGAGTGCGATATGCGATGCCGACCCGAGTGGTTCCAAGGCCGACACTATACCCATATCTCCAATGCCCATTAGTAATGGGTCCGAACAAACGAACTGAAGTGACCATTTAGAGTAAGATATAGTTACCACGGCGATCTAAATGGATCTAACACAACTTGGCGACTGTCTCGAGATCGGAATTGACTTGCAGTATCGTGGGAAAAGAATACTATACTAACTCATATGCAAGAGTCGAAGCAGAAGTTAGCAGAGATGCCTCCGAGTTCCAAGCTTGTGTATATCGTACTGCAACACGAGGAAGCATTGACCCAGAAGAAACTGGCTGAAGAGACGCGGCTTTCAAAACGTACGATTCGGTATGCATTGCAGCAGCTCGAATCAACTGGGCTGGTTGAAGAAGACATCTACATTCGAGATGCGCGACAGAATCTGTATCGACTATCCGAATCGAACTGTACTGCATGTGGGTAGAGAGCAGCATATATCGATAGATCCGATTTCAACGGAGAACGCCGGGGGCGGCCTATCAGTTGGGTAGCTGTTGAGTCAGCGTGTTGAGCCAGAGTGGACGACTACCGACGCTGCCGGTCCGAGCTATGAGATGCAAGATCTGAGTCTGGTAAATCCGATCGGGCTGGGTTGGGATTCAGCCCGATCTAAAGCCCTTGCAGGTGGCACAGCCCGGGGAACGGTTGGACAGGCTAACCCAGGCCGTGCAAGCAAATAACACACGTGCGGGAGTATAGATCTGATGTTTCCCATCGGACAGTAGGGGGTATGACTGTCGTTGATCGCACTTGGTCGAAACAGGTAGGAGTCAAGAACGACACCCTGCCCGATCGGATGTCCGCTGAGAGAGGGCATGGTCCCGTCATGCCAGACGGTCCCCTTGAGAACCGTGCCCTCCGATTATGAACTTTCGAGGAAAATAGGTCTGTGGATATGATACTCACTCGTCGTCGATCTAATGGACAGGAACGGGTGAGGTATGGGACTCACCTGACCGAGTACGTACAGGGCACGGCTGGGACGCCGTGTATGGCTGATAAGCGTCAGCCGTGCGGATGGCCATCAGCCGCGAAGACGGATAGATGTGGGGATTTGGACCAAGAGGGGAGACAGTGGACCCAACACGTCCGCACTGATAGTAAGCGTCTCACCACGGAGGGATTCTCGAAATATCAATTTGTGCCCAGTTCCTTGACGACGGTCGCTGGATTGCCTTGTACGACGACCTCTGTGGGAACATCTTCAGTCACGACCGCGCCGGACGCGATGACGCTGTCGTCGCCAACAGTCACACCGGGATTGACCACAGCCTGTCCACCGATCCAGACGTTGTCACCAACTGAGACTGGCTTCGCGTACTCTCGGCCTTCGGTTCGTTTGGATGCGTCAAGCGGATGCGTCGCCGTGTAGATGTGGACACCAGGTGCAATCATGCAATTCTGACCGATCTCTACGCGGCCCGCATCCAAGATGACGCAATCAAAGTTCGCATAGAAATTCCCCCCAACGTGGATATTGTACCCGTAATCACATCGAAATGGGGGCTCTATCTGACACTCATCGCCCACTGAGCCAAAGAGAGCTTCTACCAACTCCTCACGGTCGGCTTGGTCATCTGGCATCGTGTTGTTGTAACGCCCCGTGAGTTCATGCGCACGGTTCCGGTCAGCCACGAGTTCGGGATCAGTTGGATCGTACAGGTCCCCACTCAGCATTTGTTCTTTGTCGCTGCTCATGGTCCCACAGAATGTCCACCGTCAATAGGAGTTGGCGATAACGCTTCGGCTAGTTAGCTCGGCTTTGCACGTTGAAGTAGGAGCATGACGTAGGCGGTAGCAGGACGGATGATGCCGATTACTGACTTCTTGTCGTGCACGCACGTGTTCGACGAGTTCGAGTCGCTGTCACCGGCACACCGCCATCATGCGAAAACCTACGCCACCGGTCTTGTTGCGGCCAGCAACAAGACCGTGGCGGGTATCGCACGCGAAGTTCTTCCGGCCCAAGGCAAACGCGCTCTCAACAAGTTCCTCACCGAGTACGACTGGGACGAACAGCAATTCAACCATGAACGCCTTGAAGAACTCCAAAATCACGGTGAAACACGCTGGTCAAAGGATGGCTACATCATCCTCGACGACACGATCACTGAGAAAGCCGGGGACGAAGTCCCCGGCGTCGGCCACTTCTACGATCATGCCGAAGGTGACACCGTCTGGGGTCAAGACCTCATCTACGCCTTCTACGCCGACGACAAAACCGCCTACCCACTCACCTTCCGCCTCTACGAAAAACAAGACGAGGACGATCAAGACCACGACACCAAGTACGATCTCGCCCGCGAGATCGTCACCGAACTCGAAGAAGAGGTAGGTGTCCCTGCGGCCACCTACCTCTTCGACTCGTGGTTCGCCCACGATTCTGGCCTTCCTGAACACATCGAATCCTACGGCAAGGACTGGATCGGCCCGCTCCGGAGCAACCGACAGGTGACCTACGGCGGCGAAGAGATCCGCGTCGATGCGCTGGAAGAGCGCATCGACACGGTCGAGCGCAATATCGACGACGAGACCTACCACATCTGGACAAAGAAGCTTCCCGTCTCCCAACTGGGAGACGTGAAGCTGGTTATCGCCGAGAAAGAAACCGACGAAGACGACAAGAAGAATCCGGTCAAGTACCTCGTCACGAACAAAATCGACGCACCGACCGAGCACATTATTCGCTCCTACGGGATGCGCTGGCGCATCGAGACGTTCTTCGAGGACTCGAAACAGGATCTCGGCTTGGGAGACTGCGAGATGCAGACCGACGAAGGTACCAGTCGCCACTGGCACCTTCTGATGGCTGCCTACAGTCTCGTTCGTCTTGATCCCGATTCGAGCGCCTTGGGGACGGTTCGCTCGAAAGCGTCATCGCTTCGAGCGAACCTCGAACATTCCCTGAAGGAAGCTATCTACGACCTCCTCTCGTGGGTTCGGAATAACGATGATCGCGGCGTCGATGACCTCATGACTGAGATCGACCACCTCTTCGTTCACTCAACCACCGACGCTAACGTGCAAAGCTGAGTACACTGGAAGCAGCACCAACTGCAAGACGAGGTTGTACGGCAGAATCGACGTCGCAAGCGGGACGTCCCCGTCGGCGACGTCCGTGAAAATGAGATACCAGTCCGTACAGGGCGTGACCAGCAACATGATGAGACCGACCCAGAGCGCCGGGTGATCACGAAGAAAGAGGGCACCGAGGCCGACAGCCAACAGCGGACTCCAGATGAAGTTAACCAGGAGGCTCGACCCCACGACACGCCGGTTCCCGAACGCCGCACGGAGCCGGGAGAACGAAACACCGGCGAACGCGGCGAATAACATCACCATCAGAAACGGGAGGATCAGCCGATCCGCGACGGCAGGGACACCCCCAATCTGACCCAGTGCAAGCCCGCCGACGATGGCGACGAGGACGAACACGGTCTGATACTTCTCGACGAGCTCCATCCACCCTCGATTCGGAGCTACGCTGGGTTAGGGCTGTGGATGTTCCTCGCTACCTCTGTACGTAACAGCTGTTTCAGGCCCACACCCGGACGAAAGAAGTAATCCTCATTCCTTCGATCGACTGTCTACAGATCGCGGGCGTGGACAGTTCGCCGGTCGTTATCTTCGGCCCGCTGGGCAGCATCTTCGAGCAACTCCGCGACCTCCTCGTCGAGGGCATCGTAGAAATCCGCTGCCACGTTCTGGTCGTCGAGTTGGTCCTTCACTGCCGATTTAACGATGAGGTCTGCCATACGACACTCATCAGTACATACCTCTTCAAGAAGTAGTCTTCGGCTTTCTAGCGTCCAAGACGACGTCAAGACAATCCTCACTCGGTAATCAGAGAAGGAGTCGAAAAAGAGGCAACTACATTGCTGCCTTGTGCAACACGCTTTTTGGAAATGCGCCCCATTGTTGCACAAGGTCGATGACTCCACCCACCGCACCGGCGTCACTTCCCGATTATATCGCCGAAGGACTCCCCAAACAAGATGATGAGACGCTTCGCGACACACAGGAGTACATCGATCAGTTGCTCGCCGATCGCGAACGGCGCCGCGAGGAGCCGGCCTGTCTCTAACTATACGGTATAGACTCAACCTCATACATGTACTATATATTGCCAACGTTCCACCTATAGGAGCAACTCTTATTCGGGCATTTATACAAAGTATTGTATGGGCGAACAGCCAACGGACGGTATGAGTGAGCCCCGCGCGATTCTCACGGACCGCGAACGCGAGATTATCAAAGGGATTGACGTCTCGGACGATTATCGCTACCAGACTATCAGCCGAATCCGCCGGCGTTTCGATCGGCTCGAGGAGGACCTGGAGGTACTCGACGAGAATCATGACTCTCTAGGCGAGGAGCTCCGCGACGTGATCTGTGAGGACGACTGATCTATGGGGGCATCTCCCCCGGCCGGATACGACGTTTCAAAGCACGCTCACGCCGGGCGGTCGGACTGTCATATCACGGTCGGATTCGACCGTGAGGGGACCCACATTCCCCGGTTCCTTGTACAGCTCCATTTCCAGGCGACGACCGATCCAGTCCGGTGGCAGGCGATTGCCCGGATGGATCACAACGAAACGTCCGCTACGGGCCATGACGTGTATCGCGAAGGCCTCCATGTCGACATTGATCGACGCTCGAGCGAGACGGTCCACCTCGGACTCAGACACTCCTCACTCCCCACGAATCGGGGAAAGGTGATCCGAAGCTGTGCCGGCTACTTCCAACGCGAAGCCGAGTACTTTATCGACGTTTTCGAGGAGCGGCGACCGCCCGGACGGCCGCCTCGATGGCCCGATGGGGGAGAGTCAACACGTACGTTTATCCCTCTGAGCCCTCTAGAGAAGAGTATGAGCCAGGGATCGTCCGCCGAAGACGCGCTTTCACTAGAGGAACTGTCGGAGATCCTCGCCGATGCGACGGGCACGACCCCCGAAGAGATCGAACAGGGCGCCGCCGAAATCGAGATCGCGCCCCCCGAAGAAGCGACTGTTCTTGACGACGCATAGTTGAGTTACGACCTCGGGTGAACCATGACACAGGATCGGTCCGAAACCGACATCGGCCCCGACGAGGAGCGTCCGACCCGAGAGGAGCGTATCGCTGTAGCCCGAAGCGTCGTCTACGACGCGGACGGCGAGCTCATCGACGAGGACGATCTCGAGGGCACCCTCGAGGCCCACGGTATCGACGTCGGTGTGAGCGAGGACGGACTCCCCGAGTACCGAGACGTCCCGCGTGACCTCTCCCTCTCGGCGGTTCACCTGGCGGTCGACCTCCGAAAGGACCCTGCCAAGTTCATCACCGACCCCATCGAAGCCTGAATTATGGGCCGCGACCTATCTCCGGACGACCACGATGACGCGCCGATTGAAGCGGGCGCCTCGCTCGAAGTGTGGGATCGGCGAACGGTGCTCGAAACCTTCGGCGAAACCGATTTGCGGGTCCAGGGACCGAAGAAAGTGGCTGAAGATGGGCCGACCTACATCTCGATCCACGCCGGTCCCGAAGACGACAAGTATGACGACGCCGGTGGCCACTGCCATATCACCCTCGAACCCGAAGACGCACAGCAGTTAGCGGCGGCACTCCTCCAAGCGAGCGAGGACGACCCGGACATCCTTCTCGACGAAGGGGATACCACCCTTATCCATAACCACGACAAGGGCGCCGATGGCAAGTGAAGAAACCGACGATCGCGAGGAGTATCGGGAGCGTATCCGGAAAATCATGGACGAGAATCGAGACGTGTTCGACGCGCTCGACTGACGCGCACGGGACCCCGCCACCGTCTGCCGTTCTCCACTCGAAACACGTCGCACAGACGTCAGACCCCCTATTCTCGGTTCTACACTATTCTCCACATGATCCACACGAAACAGTATCTCCACTTGTCCCACTCGAAAGGCTCCGTCTGACGAGTGGCTGACGTGCGTCCGACGAGATTTGATACGCCTATTTAATATCGTATCCCCATTCCCGAAGAAGATCTGCAACCTCATCTACATGAGCTAGTCCGACGAGAAGTGCTGCCTCACGAAGATCGGCTTTCTTAATGGAATCTCCAAGTTCGTTCTCGACAGCTGTTTTCGCCTCGCGTTGGTCTTCGATCGTTGATTCTTGGAGATGGAGCTGTACCGTTTTAGACCGCCCATCCGTAATACTATCACGAGCGTAGATCCAAGGAAGGCTTCGAGACGTCGGCTGTTCGTTGTCTGTATCGTCATCGCGTTTGTCTATTTCGGCGGGCACAGACTCTGGTTCCGACCCATCATCAGTACCAGCCCCTCCGAAAGGGTCGTCACTGCTGGCACCGCTTTTGAATCCGTTCATGCTGGAACATCCTCCTTAAGCGCACCGGGCTCAGGTGGGTTCGGTGCCTCGATATCGGCCTGTGCCTCGAGATACCGAGCCAGTCGATCAAACTGAGCCAGTGTTTCGATTTCGTACTCACGTCGCCGATCGCGGTGTGTACGAACGTACTCGAATGCCGAGCACTGTTGTTTCCAGCATCCTTCCATCAGGGAGGTTCGGTCAGGGATGATCTCAGGGGTGGGGAACGAGATAGTATCAATGAGCTCTTCCTGATCATTGGTTCGCTTGAACCCGTTTGGGACCGCTGCAAGAACACCAACCTCAATACCCATCTGCTCTGCGAAGTTACTCGCGAGTTCCTCAAGGCCATCGACCGACGCTTGGCCTTTTGCGCTCGGTTCAACTGGAAGGACTAGGTTTCGCGTCGCATAGATCGCGTTGTAGAGATGGACGGATTCGGTGGCTGGAGGGTCACAAATCAAGACGTCGTACGCCTCGGCGATATCAGCTTCAGCAAGAACCCGCTGCAGTTGTGCATAGATATTGTAGGAGTCACCGAGTTGTTCGGCCTTCTGCTGCTCTCGAGCGAGATGATCCTGTAGATCCGAGAGCATGTTGTGTTCAGGGAGAATGTCGACATTTTCAGAAGTGCGCACGAGATCATCAAGTGCACCCTTGCCGCTTTGAACCATGTGGCGGACGAGGTTATCGGCCTCTCGGTCCGTTCGATCATTGTCGACGCCCAGTAGTCTGCTAAGGTCGCCGTCTTGTGGATCGAGTGGAACAACCAACACGTCGAGCCCTGCTCGAGCATGTGCAGCAGCGAGGTTCGCGGCTAACGATGTCTTGCCAACTCCCCCAGCTTCCGAGTACACCGTGTATGAAAGCATGCACTCTGTTAAAATCCACAGAGACATGAAAGTACGTCAGACACATGTCTACGTATCATGAATTAGTATGATGATTAAGTTAGGTATGCCAGAAACTTGTCTAAGATACGTATCCAAGATATTAATCTAAGATTCTTAGATTAGATTGTTTGATATCCCACCTATTCCGTTGACGGGCCCCACCTCAATCGAGGCGGGGACGCCTCTGTGGAGATGATTTGGGGAGTTTTCAGATTTATAACAAACACGGAAACTCAACTAAACGATCGCCACAATGGCTGGTCACCAGTTCTCCCGTGGCCTTTATCGAGCACCGGACAGTACATATTCATATGAGCCTTGAACGTCCCACTCGCAGTAACGGGCGGGATACTGCGGAAGTACTCGCAGATCTCACGGGTCGGCCCGTCGAAGACTTCGAGTACGACGGTCAGATCCCTGATATCGAGGATTTAGAGTTCCACCTCGTCGAAGATGCGGACGAGGAGTAGCGCGTCTTAGAACCATTTACTACCGAAATCGTGCTAGCGTTCAAATTGATCAAGGAGCTTGTCGGCTCAGTCTAATAGACGAGGGACGTCTCAAACTCGTGTTGTTACCTTGTGCAACATAGCTTTGTGAGTGAGAACGTTTGTTGCACAAGGTAGGATGTGAGTTGATTCCTGAGACGATAGAATTCACAGTTCTAGTCGACGCTCGCGATGCTCGCTCCTTGTGATCAGACGCTCTCTTCCGAATGACGCTGAACGAACCCGTCAGGAAAGAGCGGCAGCCAGGTATATTTGTACGTGTAGGGAGAAGAAAACACCATGACAGACGACGATGAGACGGTCTATCATCGCTCTCTCGATACACCACTCGACCTTCGTACCGCGCTTGAATCGGCTGCAATCGAATTTCTCGACGTCGATGAGGATCGAACGGTCGTGATCTACCAACAGTCAATTCTCATGGTAACTGCCACAGAGGGATCTGCAACGACAGCACAGGCATTCGATGTCGAACTCTGGGAGCCTCCAGCAGCAGGAACTACTGATGATTACGAGACCCTCCTCACTGGATTTGTGGAAGAACTCCTTGCAGCCCCTGATCGATCCTCTCAGTAGCGAATATCGTACTTTTGCAGATAATAGAGACGATAGACGGCATCTAGAGAGTTATATTCAATTGGGAAAAATAATTCAATAAAGCCGGTGGAGAATGATATATCATTATGTGATTTATCATTATTCTTCATTGGGCGGGCGGCTAAATTGTATATGTTGGTTGTCCCATGCCGACAACCCACTACACAAAATATTAGGAGTACTAACACAAACGCCGAACCAGCCACCAATGCACCCCTTAGAATCGACCCAGGACCAAGGACAGCGCCTACTCGGCGAAAATTTCCATGCCTGAGCAAATCAATTGGTCGCGACAGTCACTCGACGAACTGCAACAGACCTGGACCATCACAATCGAACCCGCCCTCGAACGCGCAGGCCACGACCTCCAGTCACGACCAACCTACCAACAGCTACTCAACGTCGGCTACGGAGGGATCGCCTACACCCTTCGCGAACACCACGGTCTCACGCTCTCAGAATTCCTCACTACCATCGGTTACAGCGAGAACTCACCACCGAATTCCAACTCCTGGAAGATTGACAACGAAACCACCATCGACGAGCTTGAAGCATACATTCGAACGCTCGAACAGCGACGGAACCTTGCTGAGTCAACAATCTCTACCAAGCGATCCCGACTCGCCACCTACGCACGCACGTATCAAGACGCACATGGTCATGCTGATCTCATCGACCCGCTCACCGATCTTGACGCCCAACCCGACGAGATCGAGCGGGTGCTGACCGTCTTCGACACACTCGACCACGACTTAGAGAGTGACGCGTCGAAACTCCGCTACCTCGGCGACGTCTCACAGTTCTACGAGCATCTCCAACGACGAGGGAAAGCTACCTACAACCCTGCGGGGACCATCGAGATGGAGTACGGCTGGCAACGCCCCGAACCAGATAACGCGGCCCTCTCGAGCCACCACGTGCGGCAGATCTACGACGTCGCCGACAACACGAGTGACGAACTCCTCGTCCTCGCACTGTGTGCCTGGGGGCTCCGTCGGAACGAAGTCGCGGCGTTGCACAACTCACAACTAGTCCTCGAAACAGATGATCCGCACATCCACTTTGACGAGCGAAAGAACGGACCAGGAACGGTCGCCTTGATCTACGGTCACGAGACACTCGCCAATCGCCTCGACACACTAGGTGCGTCCGATCGCGACTGGAACGGGCACCTGTTCCCCTCGACGGCAGCCGCAAGCGGCCACATTGTCGGTGAAACCGTCCAAGCACGCTTCCAGCGGCTCGCAGAGCGTGCTGACGTCCGAGTGCGTGGACAGGCGCCCACGTCGAAAATGGGACGGCGATTCTGGTACACGACGTATCTCGACTCGCAAACAGACCTTCTCGAGAATCTCGATGCAATTGCAGACGATCAAGGCAGCTCCGATCCCAGCGTCGTCCTGAAAAATTACCTCTCAGAAGAAGAACGCCGTCAGTATCGTCGAGAGTTTATGCGAAAGCGACTCGCTGACGCGTTCGAGACTCAGCACACACGATCTTCCGCTTGATGCTCAAAGCTGAACTCCCCACAGACCTCGTCGCCTACTCGCCCGATCTCCGCTTGAATACATCAATATATTGAAAATGGGTTAGACACACCATTATTGCCAGTAAAACGGGGTACAACAGCGCGTTTTTGATTGCTATCAACAAGGGAGTTTGCAAATCAAGACAGGCATGTGTTATTTAGATTATTGGCAACACCGGAGAGGGTACTGGAGAAACTGGCACTGACGGTTAAGTAGTTGGTCGCGTCGCACACTACTTCCGAGGAATACGTCTGCCGAACAGCTATCGTCTCAGCAATCCGTGAGAGACACGATCAGTCATGTCGTCCGTTCTTCCGCACAATAACGTCGCTGCTCGCAACTT
>NZ_JAIWHV010000034.1 GCF_020177375.1 Saliphagus infecundisoli
TGCACGCCACTCAGCACATCTTGCTCACCGAATCACAGATTGTCACGTAGATTCGACAGAATTCGCCTCAGATTTCATCTGATTCTACCGCGATTCGTTTGTAGACGCTTTACATCCCAGAGGCGTGCGTTGCGAATGCCGGTATATCTATGCACGGGATTCGCGCTGAGCGCGGTATCATCGCTGAATGGAGGCCCAATTGAACGACTAGAAACTGCCACTCACCGAGCTGAATGGCAGTTGGCCACGACTTAGGCGGGAAATTCGATCGTCTGATAGCGATGCCTCTCTCGCCGGGCGAACACGGAATGGATTCTACAGCAATGTGACCACCCTCCGTCTCAGGAAGCCACGAAACCGCGGGGCGATGACCCGCGGTTTCGTGCGAAACTCGACGACGCCGAGCGATCGTTGGACGAGGAGATCAACGAGCAGCCACATGTCGTACAGCAGCATCGCGAACCCGAAGTGGAACAACCGCACCGCGTACTCTTTGGATGTCGTCCACGGTGCAAACTGCTTGATACTGCCGTACGAGCTTTCGATCCCACCGCGGCGGGTGTAGCGTTTGATCTTCCGGTGCGTTTGACGCCGATCCAGACGAATCTCGTCGTCAACGGCGAGATTCGTCAAGAATACCTGCTCTCCGTCGTAATCTTCGTCCGGCGGAAATCCAACTAACGTTGTCTCGACTCTGGTTAATCGCCTACTATCTTTGACCGGCCCGTAGAACCCGTGCTCGTCTTTGACCGTCACCTGCTTGTTTCCGTCTCTGTCCTCGTCCATACGCGCGATGAACCGCTTGACGCGGTCATCGCGCCTGGCCGGAATCACGTAGAACAGGTTTCGCTGTTCGAGCGCAGCCACGACGTCGGCGGCGTGAAACTCCCGATCAGCGAAGACACGGCGAACGCTCAGGTTAGCACGCTCTTCGACGATATCGACGAGCCGGCGGACGACGCCGCCGGCTCGATACGATTTCTCGTCGTCCGCGTACGCATCCGGATCGTGGTCATCGGCGTCACCGATCGGCAGCATCGCTGCAGTGAACAGGACGTTATCGCCGACAATACTCGCTGTCGCGACCTTGTGACACCAGTTGTAGGACTTGTTCTCGGGTGCGCCTTGCACGCGAACGAGTTCATCGCGGTCACCGTAGTACGCGACGTACGTCATGTCGATCGCGAGCATCACCGGTCGCTCGAACTCGATGGCGGGCTTGGCCCGCGTCAAGACGCGGGCCGCGCCCCGGTTGACCATCGCGGTGATGTCGTTGATCTCCAACCCCTTGATCGCCTCCAACAGCGTTTCTCCGGACGGTCCATCAGCGAAAAACGGGTCGGAGATATCCGGCTCTGGATTAACGTAATCGCCGTAGGTCTCGGCACCGCCGTTGGCGGCGGTGCCTGTGACCCCGAGTAACGTTTCCAGCACCAGCAGCTCGTCGTCATCGTAGATCACGCCATCAGGACGGTCGAACTCGATCGCCGGGAAGACGACCGTGGTGAGTTCGTCCAGTACCTCGCGAGTCTTCCCGCGGATGAGACGGTTGACCGTGCGCTTGGAGGCGCCAGTCGGCGCCTCCGAAGCGCTCTCAGCCGTCGGTGCCCCGATTGGACTTCCGTGACGAGCGGCGAGCGCCCGGATCTGGCGGCTACTCGTCTCAATTGTTCGCTCGAGCTCTGCGAACCGACGACGCCGAGCACGTGAGAGCGTGCTTTGATCGGGGACGTCGTCTGGATCAAATCCCAGGTCAGCAGCCGTTTCTGGTTCGGATTCGAGCGTCCGATGCACGGCGGCATCGGACGCGTCGTCGAGTTCGCCTAGAAGGATAGCTCGAAGCATTGGCTCGAACGGTTTCGAGTCATGCCATTCTGGATACGGATCGTCTCGTGCATATGAGGAGAGGTCGAGGTGGCCGACCACCTCGACCGAAGTGGTCGTATCGTCGATGATTTCTGCGGCCTGCTGTGTCAACAGCAGCTGTCCGCCAGCAAGCGGGTCGATATCTGTGCGTTGATCATCCGGTCGTGGGTCGGCGCTGCCCGCGGCAGCACCGACCCGATCTGTGTTGTCTGTGACCACCCCCGCGACTGCTCACTCACGTTGAGTCAGGCATCCGAATCCCTCTCGTCCATCCGATCCGTGCATAGATCCTGTCGTTCGTAACTCCAGGAGAGAGTTTGGAAGGAAGATGAGACTGCAGCCAGTATAGCCTTCTGTACTTTCTATGGTGGATTACTCGCGGCGTTCAACGGGTCGTAGGAGCCTGCATGATACGCAATACGCCATAGCTTGAGAACAGCACGAGTGACGAGTGCTTCGACAGACTGCTTGATGCAGGACTCTTCAACGTCGTCAGGATCAGCGGTGGCATCAGGAGGTGGGTGATAGTGCTCATTTCCCGGAACATGGATGTAGTCTCCGTCATGAGAATGCTTCCCCCAGCGGAAGTTCACGCCATCAGCGTCGGTGTAGTGAAATTTGTAGTCTGCTCGGGTCGTCCATTGAACATCAATCCGGGCGGATTCAGCATGACAGAGTCCATCCTCGAGCGGAACTTCCAGAACTGTCGGATTGAGATAGTCATCTAGCGATGGCGCTGCAAGCGGTTCTTCTCTATCGATGATGTCACGAATCGTGAGGAGCGCTGGCCGATCGATCGGTCCTCGGAGTGAATGGGACTCATCTGTCTCATCTCTCTTCACCATCTCTCAGACAGGAATATTACCGTCGGTTGTCCGTGACTCGTCGTCAACAAACCGCTCGGCGTTCGCAATCGAGAGTGCAGCATTCGCGAAAGCAAGATTTCGGCGCGTCGTCTGCCAGTTTTGGAGTGTCTCAGCGTCGATATCGGATTGGTTGGAGTCAGTCTCGGAGAGAAGTTGGTTTGTCTGCTCAATGGTCACCTCCTCGGGTGAATCGACTCCATATTCTTCCCGGTAGGTGTTGAGCTGATCCCTCATCTCCGAAATTCGTGTGACGAGCTCGTCGGTCGAGACGTGTTCGAGGATGTCTGCTGCCTGCTCAACGACGAGCGATTCCGACGACCGCTGATAGGTCGTCCCACCATGTTCCCCGGTTGTAGTGCCGACGAAGCCCTCATCAGCGAGGGCGTTCAGATGTTTCCGGGCTGTCTTCGGTGAGGTCTGCGCGTCTTCAGCGACAGTATCAGCTGATACGGGCGAGTAGGTATGGGCAATAACGTGACGAACACGCTCGTAGGGAGTCGTCTCAGACACCCACTCGTCGCTAACCACCTCGTTGATGTCCTCAAATTCGTCTGGTAGAGTTGTGTCGCCCATGCCTTCACTACCGAGACAGAGGAGTATAGTTCTTTGGTGAAGTAATATTCTCCTCTATTTGGGGTGAGTTCAATACGTATGTATTGAGTGTTCCAATCTCAACTTCTAGCCAGGGTCGATCGATACACAGTTTCAGAAAGTAGAACGCTACCAATCGATTGACTTTGGGCTCTATCAGTCCGAACCCGTATCCCCTCGTCACTGTTCGCCGCTTTTCATGCTTGAGCTGATACTTGTATTCGAGACAAAATGTAGAGGTGATACCGACGATGAATATCATAGAATTCGCCGCAAGCAAGTTGCCGGCGACTGCATTTCCAGCATTACCCATTTCCGACCCGAGAGAGAACGAGCAACTATGCCCAGCGATTCCGACTCGAATGGTGTCCGCGTCTGGCTCGTCGAGCGGACGTACTCCGACGACGAGCAAAACCTCATCATCCTTACCTACGCGACCCCGGATGGCGAGCAGTACTACCGCAAGGAGCGGGCGCTCACTTCCTTCACCGATGTCCGCGACACGACGGCCGCCGTCGATGCCGACCCAGACAATCTCGGTTCGGTCAATGACTCCGATCTGCAGGAGCAGTACGCCGCCGAGGCCCAGCGAATGCAGGAGGGACACGACCCCGACGACGTAATTTGACTCCGGTCAACACGATGGCAGCACCGAGCGACGTGTTATATCCAGGCACTCCCTATGCGTGGTATGCGCGAACTCGTCTTCGCCCTTGAATACGAGCCGGGGTGCAACAGGGTGGCGGACGCCCTCGCCGACCACCCCGATGCCCGCGTCCGCTCACTCTCGTTGCACGCTACTGCCAAGCAGCTCTGGCGAGTCGATCACGCCACCGGAACTCCCGACGCACTCGATGCCATCGAGGACGCCTTTCTCACTAGCGACTACTACGCTGACTGTCTCGCTACCGAGGACTGCAACGCCACCCAAACCACCAACGTCCTCGACCGCACGGATGACACGCTCGTCCTCTACTCCGACTGGGAACGCACGCCCACCTGCGCGTCCGTTCCTCATATCGCCCGCGACCACCTCGGCGACGGCGTGCTATTCGAGACACGTCACGAAGGGCGTTACTACACGTGGCGGCTCATCCACTCCGGTGAGGGCGACGTGGCGGCGTTCTTCGACGCCCTCGAAGCCGCTGTCGGGGACTGCGCCCAAATGGAGATGCTCCGAACAGCAGACACGACGACGTCAGCGGGGGGAGTCGACGAGACGCAACGTGACCTGTCTCCAGAGCAGGAGGCAGCACTCCGGGCAGCCGTCGAACACGGGTACTACGAGTCACCACGCGAACTCGACGTCGGCGAACTGGCCGAGCATCTCGATGTGCCACGGTCGACGCTTACCTACCGACTCCGCCGAGCGGAGGAACACTTGGCGAAGCAGCACGTCGCCGGCGAGCGAGTGCTGGAAGAACCCCCAGCAACACGCTGACTCCAGTTTGGAATATTCCAACAAAGACTTATCGAACTGACGCCCCTACCGTGAGGTAATGGCAGAGAATCCGGATGCAGCGGACCAGACGAGCGGGGGCGGGCAGCGACGGGAACTGACCGCTCGCCTCGTCGTCCCCGAGATGGACTGTCCGTCCTGCGCCCAGAAGGTCGACAAGAGCCTCCAGCGCGTCGACGGCATCGTCGAGGCCACGCTCCAGCCGACCACCGGCACAGCCAACATCACGTACGACCCAGACCGCACCAGCGAGGCCGACGTGGTTGAGGCGATCGAGGCCGCCGGCTACGAGGTCGTCGGAGGGTCGGATTCCGACGACGATGAGCCAGAGGCGGCGACCGATGGTGTCGACATCGCGCCGCCGTCGGAAGTCTGGACGAGTCCCCGCGCGAAGAAGACGTGGATCGGCGCGGCGCTCGTCACGCTCGGCCTTCTCTTCGAATTCCTCCTGACGGCACAGAACATCGCGGTGGCGAGCGTCCTCGACTACCCGCTCCACATCGCTGATGTCCTGTTTCTCGGCGCCGTCGCCGCCAGTGGCGTCCCCGTTATCCGGAGTGGATACTACTCCGCGAAGAATCGAAGTTTGGACATCGACCTGCTGATGGGGACGGCGATCATTGCGGCGACCGGTATCGGCTACTTCGTCGAGGCGGCGACGCTGGCCGTCCTGTTCAGCATCGCCGAGTTGCTCGAGGACTATGCGATGGACAGGGCGCGGGACTCTCTGCGCGAGCTGATGGAGCTGTCGCCCGACGAGGCCACCGTCCTGCGCGACGGCGAGGAAGTCACGGTGCCCGCCGACGAGGTCGAGGTGGGCGAGACCGTGGTCGTCCGCCCCGGTGACAAGATTCCGCTGGACGGCACGGTCGTCGAGGGCGAGAGCGCGGTCGATCAGTCGCCGATCACCGGCGAGAGCGTCCCCGTCGACAAGACCGCCGGCGACGAGGTGTACGCCGGCGCCATCAACGAGGAGGGCTACCTCGAGATAGATGTCACGTCGACGGCGGGCGACTCGACACTCTCGCGCATCATCGAGATGGTGCAGGGCGCACAGGCGAAGAAGACTGACACAGAGCAGTTCGTCGACCGCTTCTCGGGCTACTACACACCGTTAGTGGTCGTGCTGGCGATCCTGACTGCCGCCATTCCACCGTTGGTCATCGCCGACCCCGTGTCGGTGGACGTGGCCGGGTACGGGTTCACCTTCGCCAGCGACTGGCAGACGTGGTTCATTCGTGGACTCACCCTGCTGGTGATCGCCTGCCCCTGTGCGTTCGTTATCTCGACGCCCGTCTCCGTGGTGTCGGGGATAACGAGTGCTGCGAAGAATGGCGTCCTGATCAAGGGCGGCAACTACCTCGAGGCGATGGGCGAGGTCGACGCCGTCGCCCTCGACAAGACGGGGACGCTCACGAAGGGCGAACTCGCCGTCACCGACATCATCCCGGTCGGTGACACCTCGGAGGACGATCTGCTCCGCCACGCCGCTGGCCTGGAGCGACGCAGCGAGCATCCCATCGCCGCGGCGATTCTCGCCCACGCCGATAAGTCGGGCGTGGGAGATCTGCCCGATCTGACTGGCTTCGAGAGCCTCACTGGGAAGGGCATCCGCGGGGAGATCGACGGCGAGACGTACTACGCGGGCAAGCCCGCGCTCTTCGAGGAGCTTGGCTTCGACCTCCCTCGGGCACGCCGCGAGACGGACGGCGGCGTCGTGGAAGAAGATGCGGCCGAGTCCAACGACGGGTCGTTCGCCGGGGATACACTCGTCGCGCTGGAGCAGGAGGGCAAGACGGTCGTCCTCGTCGGAACGGAATCGGAGCTGCTGGGCGTCATCGCCATCGCTGACGAGGTGCGCTCTGCCTCGAAGCAGGCCGTCCAGCGTCTGCAGGAGCTTGGTGTCGAGCGCGTCGTGATGCTGACTGGCGACAACGAGGGCACCGCGCGGGCCATTGCGGAGGAGGTTGGCGTCGACGAGTACCGCGCCGAACTCCTGCCGGAGGAGAAGGTCGACGCTGTCGAGGAACTGCAGTCGGAGTACGGCGAGGTGGCAATGGTCGGCGACGGCATCAACGACGCGCCCGCGCTCGCCACCGCGGAGGTCGGCATCGCGATGGGCGCGGCCGGCACCGATACCGCCCTCGAGACGGCTGACATCGCGTTGATGGGCGACGACGTCGGGAAGCTGCCGTACCTCTACGACCTGTCGCACACGGCCAACGGCGTCATCCGGCAAAACATCTGGGCGAGCCTCGGTGTGAAGTTCCTGCTCGCGCTGGGCGTTCCGCTGGGACTGGTGAGCGTCGCACTTGCAGTCGTGGTCGGCGACATGGGGATGAGTCTCGGCGTCACTGGGAACGCGATGCGGTTGTCACGGATCGGGCCCGACCGGTTCTCCGACACCTGACGCCTCCCTTCTCTCTCCAAGTCTACTGTACTGCCAGGGCTGTTTCCGGAGGCCGTCTTCCTCAACTGGAGGCTCCAGTTCCCTCTCGTTCTCTTGTACCCATTCCGTCAGCTCCCAGAGGGCCTCGTCGAAGCGCCGGCGTAACACCTTGACCGCCCGGTACCGCTCCGTGATCCCTGTATGATCGAGGGAGAGGCGAAGATTTGCGCCCATCTCGGTCACATTCTACCGGTACTCCCAATACCGAAGAGCGTCTCGTTCGAAGCAACCTACCGTGGACACAGACCCAATATATCGTGAAGTGCAGCAGTTTCGTCAGCGGTGGCTCTGGGCCCTACTCGGCGGGACAGCGCTGATCATGCTCGTGTTCGGGCCCGTCTCGTGGCCCGGACTCGTCATCGTTGGGGCCGTCGCCGCGTTCGTCTACAGTTTTCGCCTCGAAACGGAGGTCAGACTTGATGGGGTCTATTTCAAGATGTGGCCGCTTCATCGGTCGTTCCGTCGAATTGCCTGGTCGGAGATCGACCAGTATGAGGCAAGAACGTACAGACCTCTTCGTGAGTTCGGTGGCTGGGGGATTCGCTGGACACCGGGCAAGCGTGCGTACAACATCAGCGGCAACCGGGGCGTCTGGATCCAACGGCCGAACGCTAGTGACGTTCTCGTAGGGTCACAGCACACAGAGGACTGCATTACTGCGATTGACGAGGTCTCTACGAACTGAGTGGCAACAGTGTCATGGCGAATGCTTCGCTCATACATTGAGAACCTCAGTCGCAACTACCGTCATCTGTTTCTGAGAGTAGAACGCTGATCAAAAATGTTCGACTCCGTTAGTAGAATCGAACATTACTTGAACGGCGACTGTCCTCGGGTGAGTAATGGCGTCGGACGACAAGTGCTGGCTGAAACCCGAACAGGTCGAAGCCATGCGCGCCGCTGCTCGCGACGGACGCCACTCGCTCCGGGACGACGCCCTGATCGTTCTCATGTACGACACGGGACTCCGGCGAGCGGAGCTCTCACAGCTCGATCGTGCGATGGTCGACCTCGAGGACGGCGACCTCCGGATCCCGACGCGGATCCAGAAGGACTACCCCAACGATCGGACCCCGGACCCGGCGACGTTCGAGCTGGACGCGGCGGGCGTCCTGGGGACGGTTGACGCGATCGAGGAGTATCTCGACGATCGCGACGACTCGGCGGCGTTGTTCCCGAGTCAGAAGGGGTCGCGGATGACACCGAAGGGTATCAACGACGTCGTGCAGCGGGCCGCACGCCGCGCGGAGATCCGTCCCTACTCCTATGAGGGTCGTCGGTCGGCCGACGTTGTCTCGTCGCACACGCTCCGGCACAGCGTCGCCTGGCGGATGCTCCGGGCTGAGGAGGACAATCGACTATATCACGTCCGGAACCGACTCCGCCATTCTTCTATCTTGACGACTGAGCGTGAGTACGACCACTTCCAGCGGATCTAATGACAGGCGAAAGGGACGTCTGCGGACACTACGATGGGAGATCGACAAAATGGGTGACCAGATCCGGGGGCCAGGTCTCAATGCCTGCCCCCAGTGTAGCGAGACGAAGACATCGTATCCGCAACACTGGAACCAGAGCTCGAACTGCGACTACCCCACGCTCAACCTACATATCCACGAGATCGCCACTGGTGCGCTCATGGGCGACGGATCGCTCGAGGGACGCGAACGGGCCAAGCTCCGCGTCGAGACGACGACTCGAGCGTTCGCGCTGTGGCTCTACGAGCAGTTCGGCATGGCTGCTGGGAGCGTCCGACGGTTTCCACAGGACGATCCCGACCACAACGTCTATCGCGTCTCGACGATCGCCCATCCTGAGTTCAACCACTACCGAGACTGCATCGGGACGGCGAGAAGTGTATCCCTGAGCACATCCGACTCCGGCCGCTGTCGACGCGCATGTTCGTCGCCTACGACGGCTCACTCACGTTCGGTGGCAATGAACACCTACGGATGACGTTCCGACCGTTGACGACGGCTATCGTGAAGACTTGGCGCACACACTCCCACGACTCGAAATCGAGATCACGCCCCGCGTAGGCTCGCGTCGAGTCTCGATCGACGTGCCTGACGTCCCCCGGCTCCTTGAGTGGATCGGCAACCCCGTCCCAAGTGCCGAATACAAATGGGCGACGTCGAAGGGGGAGTACGACCGGCTTCGCGATCGGCAGTAATGCCTTTAAGCGAACGTGTTGAGATGGCACGCTTCAGAAGCTCGAGGTACTCAGCCGGACACCGCGTTTCCGTTGTATCTGGAGTCAAGCAGGTAGATTGCTTATGCACAACCAAGTTCGGGATCTCCATTAGCAAGATAAATTCCACAGATTTCCTGGATGATAAATTTGCCTTGCTAATCTTTGGTAGATATTCACGGGTCTGTACTAGAAATGCCTTGTCTAACGAAAAGGATAATGAGTCTTATCCCGTTACCGAAAATAACCGCAATTATATAAAAATACACAAGCCGGGCTGAATAGTAGACTAAAGAAATGTCTGGTATTACTATATCGAATATATCAAATATCGACACAAAAATATACCAAATAAGCATGAATGGGTATAAAATTGGGTAATACCATTGATACAGAGGTGCACTGCCACCCTCATATCTCGATATTGTCTCGCCTTGTGCATCGACAATTCCACCAGCATACCCGGAAACTGCACCCGTGGTAATTATATCGAGAAAGATTGGGAAAAGAGCAAAAAACAAAAATATAGCTAGTATGTATCTGTTCGGACGGAGAAGTCGGATAACCTTATTGGGAATGAAATCCATGGGCGAATTATATTCGCCTATTGATATTGCAACGGGCGCGAGTATTTTGTGCCACGGTGTCTATTCACATTCACTAAACAAATAGTGGTGGCATCTAATAAACCCATTTGGGAATAGCACTTTCATATACTTATGAATATTTATAGTGGTTATGGTATTATATATCAGTTCCATTGTTGATTTACATTGCCAGAACTAGACTGATGACCAGTTGGGAGTGTAATAATAATCGGACGAAACGAACGCCTGATCCGTGCATTAATCAGCTACCTAGCCGACGTCAGGTTGTATCGAAGGCGGAGTCCCGCAGCTGACGGCCACAGAGCACCCCATGTGCCGAGTGAAACGAAGCCTCACTCCGATTCGGCCTTGCCGAGATACTCCCGGCGAACCGTATCGCCGTCGCGATACGCTCGATACGCGTACGGGCCGTGTTTCGGTCCGCCTGTCATGCATTGACAGCTGTCGTCGCTACAGGTCCGGTACTCATGGTAGACGGTTCCGTCCGAACCTTCCTCAACGACGTCGGCGTCATCAGGGAGTTCGTCTTCAGTGACCGGTTCCTCGCGACGTCGTTCGCGATCGGCGAGTAGCTGATCGATGTACTCCTGTGTGTCGCGAAGCGTCTCGTCGTCTTGTTTCGGGAGCCCGTCGGCAACGTAATCGGGGAGTGACGTCGGTGCGGTGGGTGGGGCCATCGGCCTTGTGCAACAATTGACCGCCTCTCCGTTAAAGATGTTGCACAAGGCAGTGATGTGATCGCCGTGTCAAGGCCGTATGGACGCCGATTTGGACGCTCGCAAGCCGAAGACTACTTCTCGAGGAGGTATGTATTGGTGAGTGTCGTATGGCAGACCTCATCGTCCAATCGGCAGTGAAGGACCACCTCGACAACCACAACGTTGCATCGGACTTCTACGATGCCGTCGACGAAGAGGTTGCAGAGTTACTCGAGGATGCCGCCCAGCGAGCCGAAGACAACAACCGGAAAACAGTCCAGGCTCGCGATCTGTAGACCGGTCGACCGGGATCATCGATCTGACTTCTTTTAGCCGGATCTGTGACTGAAACGGGTGTTACATACAGGGGAAGCAGATAGCGGAACGATAATCACACATTTCGCGACAAAGGTGCATTGAGAGCAAGTTCAAGCGGTCGTTTTCGAGAGAGTCGAAGACGCTATGGAGTCTTCGGCGGCTATTTGCAGCGACAGTTAATCAAAGCCATTCCGCACAGTCTCGAGATCGCCGATGAGTGCCGCCGGCGTCGGCGTGTTGCTCCCGTCGTAGGCGCGTTCGACGTATCCGTCCCGGTTGACGAGCAGCGTCAGGACGACGTGGACGAACGGTGCGTTGCTGCCGTCGTGCCCCGTACTCTGCTGGTCACCGTCCGTTTGAGTATCGCTGTGGCCCTTTCGAGGGTCCTGGTCATACGTCTCGGTCTTCTCGACGCCGACGCCGAAGGTCCCGTTGACGACGTCGATCGCGCGGTCGAACGACGGCGGACGGAGGAACTGCCAGTTGTCGGCCGCGGGATCGGCACCTCGATCCGCACTGAACGTCCGGAGGCGCTCGGCAGTATCGAACTGGGGATCGAAGGTGATCGGAAGGAGAGCGATCTCGTCTCCGTACCCGTTTTCGGTGGCGTCCACTTGGATCTGTGCTAAATTGCTGGTGAGTACCGGACAGGGGCCCATACAGCGGGTAAAGACGAACGTGAGGAGGACGTGCCGCTCGCTGTCGAACTCCGTCGTCGTCACCTCGCGATTGTGCAACGGCGATGGGAGCGTCACCTCGGGAAGCTGCTGCTCGAACGCCGGAAACGAGAGGGCCTCGCTCTCCGCTCGTCGCCACTCGGGCTTGTCAAGGACCGTCGGGCCAGAATCGCGAAACGTACTGAGACACCCTGCTCCAAGAATCGATCCGACGGCCGCAGTACTGCGAAGATATGAACGCCGGTCCATGTATGACACTATTGAAGACGCGTATAACCCAGATCTGGTTTGATTGTCGAAAAGGGCACAAGGCCTATGAAAATCTTGCCCGGACGATGATGTATGTACAGACGGGAACTGCTCAAAGCGGTCAGCGGCGTGCTCGGTGCCGGCGTTGCTACGACTGCGATGGCCCCCGCCGGAGCCCAGGAGAACGCAAACGAGAGCGGCGGCGAAGAGGGTGGCGGGGAAGCGACTGGCAACGGAACTGGTGGTGGCAACGAGAGCACCGGTAACGAGACCGGCGGTGATGGAGGTGGAGCGACGGAGACGGTCAACGTTGTGGACAATGCATTTGAGCCCGAGGAACTCGCGATCGAACCGGGAACGACCGTCCAGTGGGCCTGGCAGGGAACGCAGGCCCAGCACAACGTCCACCCGACGTCTCAGCCTGGTGAAGCCAATTGGGAAGGTCACATGCCCTTGGAAAGCGGGGACTTCTCCTTCCAGTCCACGTTCGACGTAGAAGGCGAGTACGAGTACCAGTGCGACCCCCACGCGAGTCTCGGGATGGTCGGCACCGTCACCGTCAGTCCCGATGCAGGGACGACAGCAGAAGGCCCGATCCAGCTCGTCCCCGACGCGGCCTGGACGCTCGTCATCGCAACCGTCGCAGGGATGCTCGCGACGCTGTCCCTAGCATACGCGTTCATCCGCTACGGCGGTTCGAATCCCAGCAGTAGTCCCGAACGCTGATCACTGGGCTTTGGCGACCGTCTCGGTGAGCCTGACAGTACATCTATACAAACTTGACTTCTCTAGACCAATAGATCGAATACGGGTAATGGTAGATGTCAAGCCACCTAATTTGTATTATCTCAATGAGAGGTGGATGATGGGTGCTGTGATTCGACAATCAAACCCGAAGCGATAGATCATCTCTCGGTATATTTTCGCCTGTCGTATGGCACCCAACTCGCGCTCCCCGACCGATCGTACGGAGAAGAGCACCCATTCATCAACAAGACGTCGTGTTCTCAAAACGAGCGCCGGTGTGGTCGCGGCCACAGGCGCTGTGTCAGTATTAACTGGAACTGCAGCTGCCCATTTTCCGGATCAGCTCGTAATCGATGTCAAACCTGGCTGTACGGACAACCCTCTTGACGTGCAGAATGACGGCGACA
Source organism: Saliphagus infecundisoli (assembly GCF_020177375.1). Lineage (GTDB taxonomy): Archaea > Halobacteriota > Halobacteria > Halobacteriales > Natrialbaceae > Saliphagus > Saliphagus infecundisoli. The sequence continues at coordinate 13,127 of NZ_JAIWHV010000034.1, forward strand.
TCCCAGTTGCTGTCCTCTCAACGGAGTTCGTCGACGAGAACGGAGAGACCGTTACCTTCGATCCGACGGAGCGGGCCGTGCGGTATCGATTCGGTGCGCCCGCCACTGTAGAGAATGGCGGTGGCGCACGCCCCGTTCACGATGGGGAATGTACCGATGAAGGGACGCTCGTTCTCCAGTTCCCGATCGAGGACATGGGATTCGAGGGCGACGAGACAACTGGCAAACTCCTCTGGGAACGCGATGAGACTGGCGAACACGGGTACGCTGGAACGGACACGATCACCGTTTCCTCTCAGTCCAATGAGTCGGTTAACGATCGCGGAGCCCCGCACACGAGCAGATCAGCGTCTCTCTTCCGCTCTGCACAAAGGCTGCTGTAACGGAGAACCTCGTTGATAGCGATTTCTCGCGTGTAGGTACTGCAGGGATCCATTCGGGCCGATCAATTTCATTCGAACACGCCGAGAGAAGAGATCTGCTGGGAAACTATTGATGTCTGTTCGTTTCGATGGAACGAGTGGCTGTTGGCGAGCCGCTGCGATAGATCATATAGAGAAGAGTAATTGAAATAAAGACGTCCGCGCCGTGTTCAACGAGATGATGGACAGTCATTGGAACGAGTCCAAGGACTGTTCCAAGCCCAACAACGGAGCGAGCCACGAGTATCCCCAAGACGAACGTAATCAACAAATAGCGGACGGTTTGCCGCCGTGAATACGCGATCAGGCTGATTCCGAACAGGAGAATCGTCCCGACCACCGCAAGACCGATTATAAGGACGAGAACAGGAGCCAATTGCGGATCCAGCCATTCGCTCCCTCGAAAACTCACAGCGAACATGGGTGATACTGGTGAGTGGAGCATAAACTATCTATGGGCTTTGACACGGCTCCTCCGTGAAGGGACCATCCATCGGACTCGGCCCAGCCGTCAGGGGGAACTCGGAAGACAGGTCATCATCACTTCCCACTTCCCAGGAATCGGCGAAAGGCACTATTGTCTCTGCTTGGTATCTCCGGTATCAGTTTCCCTGCAACCCGACCCAGGCGATCTCAATGACAGGAACACGGCAGCAGATCCGAACACACGTCCACGAGAGTGCGGGTATACATTTTAACGAGCTCGTTAGAGCCTCTGAATTTGCGCCAGGCCAGATCCAGTATCATATTCGGCGCTTGATCAATGAAGACGCCCTCGTCCGATGTGAATTCTACGGCCAAACCCACTACTATCCTCCTGGATACGACGAGTGGGAGCGGGGAGCACTAGCGTTGTTCCGTCGTGAAACTGCCCGAGAAATCGTCGTCCATCTCATTGAACACGAACCAGCCAGCCCCACCGAAACCGCTGAGGCGCTTGGAATTGCCCGAAGCACTCTTGAGTATCACGTTAACCACCTCATTGAGCAAGAAGTAGTGAAAAAGGAATATGGTATACGAAATCAAGTCACACTTCATCTGGCTCAGCCAGACCAAATTGGCCCGTTGCTGTCAGAGGTAAGGCCAACAGTCCCCGATCGGTTCATTGATCGATTCACGAGACTCGTCGACAGTCTCCTTGACCGGTCTTGAATAGTTTGGTCAAGTGAAGAATTAGAATTGCCTGCCACTTTGAATCGCCGACAGAGGCTGAAGGAACCACAGTGATTGAACCAAATCTACTCTCGAACTACTCATTCTCTCGGTTATTTTGTTGGTGTGAAACAATAAATATCGAAATATCACATCACATATTCGCACCCTGATGTAATATTGGAAGGGTTGTCATCGGTATCGTCCTCACCGAGTCAGTTTGGGATTATCAATATTCATGAAGTAACAGACACTTTGAATAGGGAGGAAGACAATCAATTCTATGACTACGTACGCATCACTCGTTGACGCTACAAGCGAAGACATTCAGACCGTCCAGGAGCTAGCAGTGATCTGGGGCGAGCTTCAAAACGGATTTACCGATCATGATGCTGAGCTCATCGACTCCTATGCAATGCTCGGGACACACGACTTCCTCATCATCTTCGAGGTTCCTGATGGTGACGGGGCGACGAAGGCAGCGCTAACATTGCGTGAGCATGGACTCTCTACACACACGATGGAGATCCAAAACATGGATGACTTTGCTTCCATCGTTGACGAAATTTGACCCCGATTGATCCGGTGGATAATCTCCTAGGCATAACGTTCCTCCGGATACTGCTCAATTGAACCGTCCAGCTCAGCTCCCACCCATCGCCCTGCAAGCATATCCCCTATCCACAGACCTATTTCCCTCGGATCTCTGAGGGTAGACTGCACGGTCTACAGGGGACCATCTGACAATCGGGACCGTGCTACCAGTTAACGGACATCCGTTCGGGCAGGGTGTCTTTCCCGGCCCCTGCCCGTTTCCTGGCAGGTAACTCGTTCACGGACAGTAACCAGCACGGCTCTCCGTCATCCGTACAAGAACCATCAAGCCTATAATTCAGCACGCATGCGACCCATTTGCACGGCCTGGTTCCCCATTCGGACCGTTCCCCCCAGGTTGTGCTACCTGCAAGCGCGTTCGATCGGGCTAACTCCCCACTCTCCCGGCCCGATCACTTTCACGGGAGCGAAGTCTGAAAGCCATACATCTATTGATCTACAGTGCGGCCTTCCTGAGTGCACGACCTGATCTGAAGGCACATCAATGGGGTCGTGCTGCCTGTCAGAGGCACACCGGCGGGCTGATTCCCTTTCCCCATCGCCCGCTTGCTTTCCTCATTCGCTTGGGGGCAAGGACCGTACTTACGCCCTGTTGCCCTCTCATTACCGATAGCCGTCCGAAGGGTATTTCGACGCCTCTCCCTAGGCCAGATATAATGGATTTGACGGAGGCCACACTCCACTTTATCCGCCTGTATGGCCCTCTCATATTGGTCATTTTCACGTTCCTCGAAATGTCGATGCTGTTCCCCTTTCTTCCGAGCGAAGTCGTTGTCCCGGGCGCCGCTGCGATACTCATCACCGACGCCACGTCGTTTCTCGTGTTCATATTGGCAGCCGGCGTCGGCGGAACGGTCGGAGCATTCGTTCCGTACTACGTCTTTCATGCGACCCGATCGGGTGGGGTTGGCTGGATCAAGGATCGCATTACCGTCTCAGAAGAGAACACTAACCGAGGGCGGGAATGGTTCCAGGAGTGGGGGCAGTCGTCAGTTCTCTGGGGACGATTTCTCCCTGTGTTGCGGTCCGTGATCTCCATCCCGGCTGGTCTGGCCAGAATGAGATCGATGCGATTTGGCGTCTTCACGGCGATCGGCACCGTTGGATTTTACGCGGCCACGGGAGCACTCGTTTACTTCGGCCGACAACAGCCCCTGTTTAGGGCAGCAGTCAGTTCCGTCATCGACAGACCAGCCCTCACTGCAGTCGGAGCACTGTCTCTTCTTACAATCGGAGTTGTTCTTAGGAGATATCGTCAAAGTTAATTCTCAACCGTTCACCTATACGACTTCTACATACTGATAGCTCAGTAGTTTACTCAGCGAAGTTCACTGACCACGGTACCTAGAGCTGAGATTTTATTTCCGTGAGCGGTCCTCAGTAGTGACACTAACCTGGGATTCTGCCTGCGTTCCTCGCTCTGAAGGTGTCTCATCCATCAGTTCAGCCAACTTCTGTTCGAATGTGGACTCGCTAATTTCGCCCGTCACGTATTGCTCTCGGAGTTCTCGTTTTCGATCTTCAGTCGTTGGTTCGACCACTGCGGATACATCGAATCGCCGGAGCAGCGGGAAATGGCGTTCAAGTTCTGTAACGAGAGTGACGAGGCGATCGTCACGCGGAAGCGATGCGTTTCGGAGGATCGAGACGATGGCGGCAGTCAGAAACACCAGTGCGATCAGTCCGAGCACGAGCACGATTACAATCCACTCTGCGGCTGCACTAAGCATGGTCAGGACCGCCAGTTCCTCGCTCCCAGGGACACCACCAGAAAGGACGGAGAGTCCTTCGAAGACTCCCATCAACCCTGCGCCGACGATCGCAATCGCTGTTACGACAAAGCCACCGAAGTACAGCCAGTGGCGAGCTACCATATCTGAGGGTTGGGACGAAGAGGGATTAAGTGTACGGACCTGATCAGCCAACGAGTCTCTCGATAACTCACCCGTCAGAGTAGGCATAGGATGAGTTCTGGGTTACGACCCATCGAGCCATGCAACGAACAGGTACACCTGTGGTCCGTGAGTACGACTCACGGAGTACTATGTTCGACCGGGTTCTGATCGCAGTGGACGAGAGCGACCATTCGCGACGGGCTGCAATGGTCGGCCTTGCGTTCGCGACAGCGTATGGCGCCGACATCGATGTGGTTCACGCCGTCGAAGACGCTTCCTCGACGACCAGTACAGAAAACAGAAATCAGGATCATCAGGGCACCGACGACATCCTCACAGGCATCTCCGAGAGAGCTACCGACGTCGGCGTCACCGGTGAGACGCATGCCATCGAGGGGAAACCACCAGAGGTCATCGTCAATCAAGCGAACGAGTCGAACGCAGATCTCATCGTTATGGGGCGCCAAGGCCGGTCAGGCATCAGTGAGCAGGTCCTTGGAAGCGTCACTGACCGGGTCCTCCGTAATACTGATGTCCCCGTGCTGGTTGTCCCGAGCGGCGAGCCCGTCAGTGGTGATGACAGCAGGTTTGATCGCATTCTCGCTCCGACGGACGGCAGCGAGACCGCCGAACAGGCAGCACCATACAGCACGGATATCGCCAAGCACCACGACGCAACGCTTCACGTCCTCAACGTCATCGACCCGCGGTTTGAAGGCATCTTCAGTGCGGGCGGCGGCTCCGAGGAATTCTTCGAGCGACTCGAGGAGCGTGGTCACGACTTTATCAATCAATACATCGAGCATGGCGGCCAAACAGCCACAGAGACACCGACTGATGTGAATATCCACAAAGCGGTTGTTCGAGGCACGACGTCTGAAGAAATAGACGAGTATGCCGTCGAGAACGATATCGATCTCGTCGTGATGGCCTCACAAGGCGAATCCGGCCTGACCGGCCAACTACTCGGAAGCATCGCAGATCAAACTCTCCGTGAGAGCGAGAAACCAGTGCTAATCATCCCATCGACCGAGTGACCGGCGGGAAACCACCGAATTCTGTCCAGCGGAGATCGACTGCTGGGACTCAGTCAGCCTGTTCGGGTTGCGCACTACCTGATCGAGTGGTCTTTCGGATACTCCCCATGGTTCGCGAGAGGAGATCCCGAAGGGCCTCACGGCGGGTGTAAAAGAGCCACGCTCCGATGATGAGATAGATGGCCGTATAAGCGTACAATACGTCGATACTGAGCGCCGTCGCCTGCGGTTCGGAGACCGTTTGGATAATGGCGAATTCGATGCCGACCTGTGAAAGGAAGAGGACGAGCAGCCCGACCGCCTCGCGCATGCTGATCTCGAAGTTCGTTAGGAGTGCAATCGCGAAGAAGCTCTGGGCGGCGGTGATCCAGATCTCGGCGATCTGTTTCTGGTCGAACGGCAATCCTCCAAGATGGCCTGCAGCGATCGAGTAGACCACCGCGAGCGTTCCGATCAGCAGTGTCCACTGATTGAGTTTCGAGGAGATCAGAGCGTTGAATCCGGCGGTCGAGCGTGCCTTATTGACGAGATAGGCGACGACGATGAGCTCGGGGCTCTCAGAAGCAAGCGGCGCGAGCCACTGGATCATGAAGAACTCGGGAATGCCGTACTGGAGGCCCAGTTCTTCGAGGCCGGTGGCGAACGGCTCCACTGCGATAAAGATCAGTACACCCGAAAAGGCGAACAAGAACAGGACGCTGGCGATGCGTGGTCCCTTCGACCACGATTGAAGATACGCAGGGACGCCGACGTGCACCTCCTCTTCGTCAACGTCGCCACGGATGATGATGGCGAGATACATCACATACAGCCCAACGAGGACCAGCGTGTCAAGCAGACCGATGCCACCAACGGGACCGCCGCCACTCAACGTGGCCCCACTCAACGGGACCAGAAAGGCGAACAGAGTCGCGGCGAGCAGGAATGTAATCTCAACGGCGAGGTCACGGTCGAGGGTGACCACGTCCGCGAGAACGCCCGAGCGGCGTTCGACAGCGGGGTCGGTGTGGGTTCGCGCTCGATACACCGTGAACAGTGCAATCGCCGCCCAGCCGATTCCGATCAGGATGCGGTTCGCGCCGGTCATGTTGGCAACCGCGAGATTGGCGTTATCCATGCCCTCGGCAGTCCCCTCCAATGCCCCGGCGTTCCACGCATACAGCGCATCGACGGCGTATTCGGGCGCGACCGCGAGTACTGCGAGCACCGCGATAGCAAATGCCCGTGGGACGTCTTTCTCGGCGGTTTCAGCTCCCCACGCCAGGAGGAAGGCCGCGCCGAGCACGGCAAGCCCGGCGACGATGACCGTCGTTAACGGCGCGATGTTCTCGCCTGGATGGACCGTCATGTAGCCACCGTAGGAAGCGAACGTGACGATCCACGGGAGGGTCAAGACGAAGGCGAAAGCGACCGCGACCAGGGGATGCCGGAACCGATTCAACATTAGGGGACCTCGTGGTGCCCCTAATCCTATCTCTTTTGATCTGAGATAGTACGGGCGACCTGCCTCACTCTCCTCGCTCGTTTCGTGAGGACAGGGCTTCCTACATTCCTGACGAGCTTTGCGGTTCTGATCAGGGTAATTTATAACTTATGAGGATTATTTTCGTGGGTCGGTAGATACTTACGACTACTTCTCCCATACCTTATTGGATGTCTCTTACGACGGTCTTAGTTGTCGGTATCGTTGCGTCGATCTTTGTTGGATTGAATATCGGCGGCTCCTCCACGGGGATCGCGTGGGGACCTGCAGTCGGGGCTGGGATTATCTCGAAAACGCTCGCTGCCGGGCTGATGACCTTCTTCGTCTTTCTGGGCGGCTGGACAGTCGGCCGGAACGTCATGGACACACTAGCTGGAGACATCATCACGATCCCGATTTCGCTTGAATCGGGCGTTGCCGTGCTCTTTTTCATCGGGCTGGGGATTCTCATCGCGAACGTCTTCGGCGTCCCCGTGCCGACTTCAATGACAACCGTTGGTTCGATCGCCGGGCTCGGACTCGCGACCGGAACGCTCAACTTCGAAACGATCGGGTGGATCGTTTCCTGGTGGGTCGTCACGCCGATTATCGGCTTCTGGGTCGGAGGCGTGATCGGTCGCTACCTCTACCCAGAGCTCAACCGACGATTCGAGATCACCACCTCGGAGGGCCCACTGCTGGCCCTCGACCGACGTGGAACCGTTCCGACTCCCACACTTGGTCCGAACACGACCCGGAGGGAACTCCTCACTACAGTCCTCGTTCTGATTATCGGCTGTTACATGGCGTTCAGCGCCGGCGCAAGCAACGTTCCCAACGCGGTCGCACCACTTGTCAGCAGCGGCGCGTTGGAGGTCAACACGGCGATTGCCATTGCGACCGTCGCGATCGGAGTCGGCGGCTTCACGATCGCCCGCCGGACGATGGAGTCAGTTGGAACCGAACTCAGCGACATTCCATTGCTCGCCGCGCTCATCGTGATGCTGACGGCCGCGACGATCACGACCGCCCTCTCAGCCATCGGCATCCCGATCAGCCTCGTCATGGCGATGGTGATGACGATCGTCGGGCTCGGCTGGGGGCGTGCGACCCGGCCGGTCAGAGTCCGTGACGTTCGTGACGTCATCCGAGGAGACGAAACTGCCGAGATCGAACCCGGTGCGCTTACTGCAGACCCAAATACGCCTGTTCGCCAAATCGGCGAGGAGGAACCTCGGGAAGTTCGAGAGGCGAGTGATCTGTTCAATCCCCGGGCAGTGATCAAATACGTTTCAATGTGGATCATCGGACCGACGGTCTCACTCGGCCTCTCGTACGCGTTTTTCGTTGCGTTCCCGTTCGTCGGGTAGTATCGTCAGGACGCTTATTCATGCGTGCGTCGTAGATAAGGGTATGATTTCCCGTGTCCTCGTTCCAATGGACAAGTCCGAGATGGCCGAACACGCGCTCAGATACGCGCTTGAGGCGTTTCCGGATGCCGAGATTACCGTCTTCCACGTCGTTGGCGAACCGTCGGCATTATGGGGTGAAGCAGCCAGTCTCGCACTCGCGGACGATATCGGTCAAGCCGCCGAAGAACACGCCTCGGACGTTTTCGATGACGCTCGAGCGATTGCCGACGAGTACGATCGAGAAATTGCGACGGACGTGCAAGTAGGCCATCCGACACGTGCGATTCTGAATGCGGCTGAGGGATTCGATACCGTTGTGATCGGCCCACATGGAGGCTCGTTAGCTGATCGACTCCTTATGGGGAATGTTGCCGAGACGGTCTTTCGTCGGTCTCCCGTTCCAGTTACTGTCGTTCGGTGAATTTCCTGCATGCACCGTAGTGGTGAGATGTCACCGACTAGATCCCCTGGTCTGGCGTTACATACAGGATGAGTAGGTCAAGGAAGAACCACTGTATTCATTGACAGCAATCGGCGGATGTAGGGACTTACTGTTTCGTTACTTCGAATTGGAAGCCCCACGTGAATGTTTGTCCATCAATAGTCACAGAATTTCCAAATGTAAACTCTCCCTCAGGCCAGCAGACATCATCCTCTACGCCTCCCCACAGCGCGGCGTCACCTGAGTACGATTCGCTCGGTTTGAGCTCTATTTGGTTTTCCTCACGAGCTACCCGATAGGGATTATTGTCGGGGTCCGCATTCTCCCAACAGTCTGATCGTCGATCATCTGTCGTCCACGAGGATGGCTGTAAAAGAACGTAGTTAGGCGGCTCACTCGATTCTACGAGTAGGTTCGGGACAGGAATGCTTCCAACATCAAATTGTTGGACGGTATCTGCTTCATTAGTGAGTGTAAATCGAAACGCGACCGTCTGATCAGGAGTCACCCGACTTGTGGTCGCTTCAACAGACAGTGAAACAGAAACAGAATCAGGTATCTCGCCGGTGGAGGTAACTGACACAGAGCGCCGCTGGAATGACTCGTCCTCTGAGGAGTTTGCAGGAGAACTCCCAATTGACGTGCATCCAGCAAGAAAAATGGGTGTGCTGCTCCCAATCGTTGCGAGAAAACGGCGACGATCCATGGCATCTCGTTCTGAGTGTGAGGAGAAAAAATTTCGGGAAGGTGAAATAACTATTTTCTCGTCCGTGTAAATACCACTCATCGTCTGTGGTTTGAGGGGTAGTTCACAAGAACAGCTAACAGAGGTGGAAGGGTCGGCGTGGACTGATCCATTTAGCGCGGTCAAATCGGATTGGTTTCGGAAGCACCCGTTCCGGATCCCGATAAGATCTGGTTCGCTCACGTTGTTCGGGTTGGCAGAGGCTCCGACGACGGGACAAAACAAATCAGGTGGTCCGACGGGGTCACCTCGAAGTCATTAGGCATAGACGTATCTAATACAGCAGCTGGTGTGAACAAGTGGTCGGGATGGACAGAGTTCGAGATTGGTGATCCAACACAAATTCTGGGGTTACGCGTGCAGGGGCGCAACTTAGATGGAGGGACGACCCAAGTCGATAACACGAACTTCAATATCGATATCTAATGATGCAACGCTCCAACCAGTACGAACCGATTGCTATTCGTGCTATTTCACGTTGACAAAATCCGCTTTGAATTGGCCGTTTGAATTTCCAAAGCGGCACCCAGTCAAATGGTTCGTTGTCGATTCATCTGCCTTGGTTAGTTTCATCTCGAATATCATCGGAGGGTCTCTCATCATATACCGACTAATTTCAAGCTGACTCCCTTCTCTAGGAAATATCATACCATGGACATCACTTCCATCAGAGTGTTCAACATAGAGATCGTTCCGGTGCCACTGATCAGGACCTTCTATTTCGACTGTGTCTCCCTCCTTCGTGTCAAAGGTGAACATACAGATTCACTGTACTCATGACACATAGAGATGGTGGCTCAGCACTCAAGACTGAGGGCCCGTGTTACACCTCGAAGTTCGTGTTACGTGCGGAGGAAACAGGTCCCAGAGCGATTACCGAATGCCATGAGGTCTGTCAAACAAATCACCCGTATTGACACTCGTCCATCGGGATGACGTCCGAGTGCGGTTTCTCGTCTGTGAAGATCTAAAAGACGTTGACGAAGACATCGTTGAATACGGCGACGGAAGTGTGATCCTCTGCACTGACGACTACACGATTTACGACGACATCAAGGAGACGGAGACGGTGGACGGTCGTCCGGCCGTCACCCACGCCAATACCTACGTGATTGGTGACGCTCACACAAACACCCGCGAGAACCGCGATAGCTTCCTTCGCCAGTCGCTTGCGAAGTTCAGGGGCGTCCCGAAGCACCATCTCCAGAAATATCTCAGCATCCTCCGCCTGAAAGTTAACTCACCGGATGATTGGTTCGAGAAACTGCTGTGTTACAATGTATCGAAATGAGCGTATCACCTTTGGCAATATAATATCAGAATCCGCACTCCAACATCACGATACGACGATGGCGTCAACGGCAGATAGATTCGCTATTCAAAGCGAAGAATTGACAATAATCCGATTACTCGGCTTCTTTTGATATGCCCGCCGCATATGGAATATATACGGTTGCTATAGCATATATCTCAGCGGTGGCGGTCTCCTTACTGGCATACGGCACCGCTGACCACAGCCGTCAATCCGACAGTCTCATCGGCATTTTACAAGTTGGGGCCGGGTTAATCGTGGGGCTGTATCTGCTCCTGTTTCAGTTCGGGGGAGTGACTGATTCACTCGTCCGCGGGCTAACTCATGGGCCGGTCGCGGCACGATCGTACCTCCTTCTGGCAATGGTCGCCGGTGTCGTCACGATGGATTACCTGTTGCGGCGGCTCATTCCGGCAGTGACCGCCGGCGTCCGGCGTCTCATGGCTCGAAACGGATCCATCGGGACCGCCGAAAGTGGTATCGAGAGAACACGACGATCGGTGTTCGGCGTGAGCTTGGGAATCGCCACGGCGGGTTTCACGGGCGGGTTTACGTTGTTGGACGGGTTCCTGCAATCACGGAATGGCGGGGCAAACGGGATTTCGGAGTTCCGACAGCGTGCGACGTTCGAGGCGCCCTACTTTCCCGCGGCCTTAGACTTCAGCGAGCAAGGCTATGGGTACGTGGCATCGCTTGAGGAGGGGATATTCAGATTTGAACAGCCCTCGTCCGACCAGGAGTCGCTCAACTTCACGAAGGTCGCCTCCGACATCCAGTATCCCCAGGGCGTCGAGGTGTCCGGTGACACCCTTTATACCGTCGACAATGGAAGTGCGGCCAGCGGCAAGTACGATGCGGAGAACGGATATAACGTGTTACAGGAGTCGAACGGCAAGGTGCTCGCCTTTGATATCGAATCTGACGGCTCACTCAGTAATCGGCGCACGATCCTTTCGAACCTCCCCGTCGTGAATAGCGACCACGCACTTCACCAGATCGAGACCGGGCCAGACGGAAGACTGCACCTCTCCATTGGACACCTTGGCGGGCGGAAGTACCCCGAGATGTTTGACGGGAAGAACTACGAGCCGAGCGATGCGGACCATCCCAATCATGAGTATCTCGGGACCGTGATTTCCTTCGATCCAGATGGCTCGAACGTCGAGATCGTGGCCACCGGACTACGGAACGTCTACGACCTCACGTTCGACCAAGATGGCAACCTGTTCGGCGCGAACAACGACGGGATGTCGATGCGATCGAAAGTCTGGGAGTCACTCCTCCACATCACCGACGGCGCAGACTTCGGTTATCCCGAGTACGGCACGTTCGGTTCAAGTCCGTCCGGTGAAGACGTGACGGATCCATTGTGGATTCTGGATGGCGTCCAGTCGACTGGCGTCGAAACGATGGACAAGCTCGGCGCTGAGGACGGTATCGTCGTGGCACTCGCCAACAAGATAGCGTTCGTCCCGATCGGACGGGGCGAGGACGGCGTATGCGTGCCGGAGTTTCTCCGCCCAGAGCCGAGTATCATCGAACCGGACGGAATTCCAATCGTCGTCGAAGCGGGCCCGGATGGTTTGTTGTGGGTTGGCTCCATCGGGCAGGACGATACGTTCACACTGTACGAACCCGCGTCCTGAGCCAAAGTCAGGATCGAGCAAGCGGGTCACGCGACGGCTGGCACGGGTTGCGAGATCGAAGGAGTCCACCCTCATCAGTCATGCAAGGCATGGGCGAAGTCGCGGACGAACTGCTCTTCGCCGTTGTCGATGGCCGTGACTTCCGCACTTGGGGCGAGGGGGTCGGGCATCTGAATCGAAGACGAGGTCCGTAATCGACAACCAAGGACCGTCTATACGTAATTTTGGGCGCTTGCAAGCCAGAGGATCCGTTTCAAATAGATATGTACTCGTGAGCGTCGTACGGCGGAGCTCATCATCCAATCGCCAGCGAAGGACCAACTCGACAACCACAACGTTGCGTCGGACTTCTACGATGCGCTCGACCAGGAGGTTGCGGAGTTACTCGAGGATACCGTCCAGTGAGCCGAAGACACCGACCGAAAAACGGTCCAGGCTTGCGATCTGTAAACCGGTCGACCGGAGTCATCGAGCTGACTTCTTTTAGTCGAATGTGTGACTGAAACAGCCGTTAAATACAGTGTGTTTGCATATTGATGAAATCAACCGTAATTAATAGTGAATAAACAGGTTTATGCAAAAGGTGTGTGATATAAAACAGCATGGATCTTCGGTCGTGGTTACGGCCTGCAGTGTACGTGAGCGCTATTGGTCTGTTTGTTCTTGGACTCGCTATTACTGGTTCTGCTGCATACGGTGAGGCGCAGTCAACACCGTATATGGTTCAAATGGATCAGGTGGAGTCATCCACAACTGACTCGCCAGTTCCGTATGCTGATCTTTCGTCGGCAGAGAAATCCGTATTTGATCGGCTGAATACGGGCCAAGCGGCACCTGTTGAAGGTACTACGCTAACTACCTTCGCTAACAACGCTGTTCGATATCAGGGCGACATATACACATTCCAGATGGTACATGATCCCACTACGCTGACGCCGCTTGTGATTGGGTTTGGTATTGCCATAGCTGTCGCTAGCGGTGCGCTGTTCTTCCTTACGCAGTTTATTGAAAGACGGAGAATGCTGTCCACAGAGATTTCATAGCCCGTCTGTACTCCCCGTTTGTGTAGGTTTTCCCAGAGTTAGCGGATAAGCATGAGCACGAAGGCTCTAAAGCGAGATTTGAACGCGTCTGCACACGGTTGGGCGTCACGATCCCGCAGATTCTGACTTCGCACATCAGTTCTTGTCATTGATACTCACGGACACAAGTACGCGAAGACATCTGGTATCTCGATGCTGTCAAGCGCGGTAAGTGCGGCATCACGGAGGTCGTCTAGTGTTTCGAACGGGCGGTTGCCGAGTGCTTGATCGAGTTGTCGCCAGCACTCCTCCGCGGGGTTCAGCTCCGGTGAACCCCGCGGGAGGTAACACAATTCGATCGGTGTGTCTTCGGCGAATTCCTGCACCCTGTTCGCTGTGAAATACGAGGCGTTATCCAGGACAACGCAGATTTTCTCGCCGAACTCGGTCTGGAGTGCGTCCAACAGCCGAATCGTGGTATCGCTGTTGAAATTCTCTTCACACGGGAGAAAGAACGTCTCGTTGGTATCACTGACTGCACCGAGCAGCTTGATGCTGTCCCACGCGCCCGTCACCGGCAGTGACGGGCGCTCTCCTTCGGGAAACCAGGCATGAATCAGGGTCGAGAGGACCTGACGCGTTTGATCTATTGCGAGGATCGTGTATTCGTCGTCCACGTTGTTGCGCTTTTTTTGAAGCCGTCCTGCCAGGCTTCTTGGGCCCGTTCGTCGGACTTGTGGAACTCCGGCCGGGCTGTCTTCCAGGACAGCCCGGCCTCAGACATCAATCGACGGACATGGCGGTCACAGTACTCTACGTCGAACTGTTGACGAAGGTACGCGCTGGCAATGGGGACAGACCACGCGGGTGCGTCGAACCCAGCTTCTTGGGGAGAGTCATGAAGTGCTTCAACGAACTGGTCGTGCTGTTCGTCCGAGAGCTCAGCTGGTCGACCCGAACGTGGGTTATCGTAGACGACTTCCTCGAACGGCTCGTCGGCGAGCCGTTCGAGTCGGGTGAACCATTTCGAGGCCCAACTGCTCGAAAACCCATAGAGAGCAGCAGCGTCTGCCTGTGTGAGGTCGTCTATTTCCTTGTAAGTGATCGCGGCCATGAGCCGCTTTGCCGCGTCGGCATCATCGACCTCCGCCAAGATTTGGCGGAGGTCTTCGACGGAGACGTCCTCCAGCGTCGCCATACCGTTCCTCGTGTCTGGAGATACATGAATTTTTAGCCGACAGTATGAGTGTCGGGCCCGATGTGCAAGATACGCACGTTCAATATAACGATCGGATTATCTAAGTCATGATATGCCCCCCTGAGCAGACCGGCGGTGCCGCTGCTCGCGATCAGCAGAGAGCATGAGCGGGCGGGAAGGGGGGTCCCGCCCATGAAGTGCTCTGGTAGCGGCACGGCCTCGAGCGAGTCTGTCCGACAAGCGGGCCGTGCAGACATGTGTCACTCGTCCTGGGTAATAGTCATGCCGGCAGTGACAGTATCCGCGTCACCCACAGATATAGATGCGAATCCAAGAGTGGGATAACTCAGATCGGGCCCGATTCTCGCTTTACGTGTCTCTGGCGACGAGGTAGAGATATGAGAGAAGTGGGGTCAGGTTCTAGGCGTCCAACTTCTGGGTGAAACGTCGTCTTTTTCCTGCCAGGCGGGATGATTCTCGTGTTACGTACAGCCGATCCGGGTAACAAGTGCACTATGGCCTCTATGCGTGCGTATTTAGAAGGCAATCATCCAGAATAGGTTGCTATGTATCTCTTCGAGTGACCATCTACGCACCGACTTTCTCGACTCGGTACCATTCACCGTCCCAGCTGAGGAAGTACTCGAACGCACTCCGAATAGTCAACAGTCCGAAAGCAGGGTATACAAGGGGAACCAAGGCCAATGCGGGTGATATCTCGAGGACATGGCCTTGCCGTACATCGTGTTTAAGGACGGGGGTGACTGTTAGACCGATCGCTACGAATGGCAGCAAGAAGATCAACTCGAGCTCAAGCAGGAGTAGTAGGACGACCTTCGCAGAGAGCGCAACGAGGAAGACGCTGGCCGCGAGACTGGAAATGATTCGAAGCGTCGATAGGGCGCCGCGAAGCCCACCACGCTCATATCCGCTCGTAATCGCTTTGAGGAAGACCTCGATATGGCCCAGTCGCCACCGCTTGCGCTGCCCCCAAAGATCCCAAAGAGTGTGCGGTGCTTCCATCTCGTTCGTAATATTCCGTGATTGGTGTACGGAGAGGCCTGCCCTGAAGCACTTGTGGGCAAAGTCAAGATCTTCCGTCAACAAATCGTCTAATCCATCGACTGCCTCGAAAGCTTCGCGAGTGAAAGCTGAGGAGGAACTCCGGCAATAGGTGAACCCTAGCGGTTCGACGAGTTTGTAGCCAGCGTGAAAGAGCAGACGCTCGCAATAGGCCAACGCCTCAACCGGCCCAGTTACGCGGGGGACACGCCGGGCCTGAAAAACGTCAACGTCAGCGTTAGTGAGATAGTGAACGGCAATGGAGACGAACTCCGGATCAATCCGCTCGTCCGCGTCGAATACTGCGAAATAGTCAGTGTCCAGACGTTCTACAGCGTCGTTGATCGCGCCGGCCTTGGAACCAGGATTCCGATTGACCAATACTTGGACATCTGGGTGTTCACTATACTCGCGAGCGACCGATAACGTTGGTTCGTCGTCCGGTTCCACTACAATAGAAACATCGAGATTTAGATAGTTTGAGGCAAGCAGTGTCTCGACGCTCTCACCGATTACGGGAGCGTCTTGGTAGGCAGGGACGATCGCAGTGATGCGGGGCCCCTCCAGAACGCGCTCAGCACGATTGCGTTCGCTATAGACTTCACGAGTGAGCAGCAACCCGCTCATCGTCACAAGCGTCGAGAAGACGACCGTCGCTGTAATGGCATCAATAGCGATGATCCGAACGATTACCCAGTAAAGATCGAGAGAAATCGCCTCCCGCTGGATCCCTTCGTACGCACCAAACGCCAGCACCGCGACGACGGCTACCAGATAGCCCGTTCGTTCGATGATGCTCCGGACGGGCCCGGTCATGACGATACACTTCTGGCGTCCTATTGTCAATCTATCGTTCGGCAGTGACTTCCTCCCCACCCTACCGCTCGCCTTTCGGCTCGCGCTCGAGGGTGGGGCGTCCTGTTTCCACGACGCGCTTTACAGTAAAGCTGATGACGCTCATCAAACGGAAAGAGAGGTACCATCGAGGGGTAGAACATGGTCCACTCATCCGGACGGGTAAGATGTTTTGGTCCCCGAGACCGACCCTCCGCTATGCCGTTTGGAACGAGCTGGCATACGCTCCTCGACGAGTGCGACGCCCTCGACGACGAGGCGACGCTCGTCACCCCACTCACGGAGACCGAGTTCAGGATCACCAATGTTCAAGAGCACCGCATCGTGATCACGGAAACCAAGACAGGCGACACAGAGCCCCTCCAACGCGACCAGTTCGCGACCCTCGCAGACCGAATCTCCGACGCTGGCGGCACCTTCCAACTCCAGCGTCTTCCGCCCGATGCCGAACCCTACGCTGCCGTGCTGAGCCTCCATCCTCGCTACGAGTGTGACACGCGAGCGGGGACACTCACCGAAACCGACGAGCCGACCACCTCCCAGCTCATTACCGGAGCCACCCCATCAAGTGATGACGACCGGGATCGAAGCGAACCGGATCTCGACGTCTACGCCGATATGCTCTTGCTGATCGATACGCTCGAGCGCCACGATCCCGCTACCTTCGACGAGTGGGACACCCCAGTGCTCATCAACCTCTATACGCTGCTCTCGGACGTCCAACGCAACGCAGGCGACCTCCGCACAGAGGTCCGAGAGATCCTCCTCGACCGCCTTCACCACGACCAGCCGGTCCACGGCCAGTATGGCTCGGTCCAGCGGACGACCCGCCGAAATCGCTCGCTCAAAGACGACGGCGAAGTGCTCCGCGTCCTCGAAGACGAGGGTATTCCCCGTGAGCGTGTCATGGCCGTCGATCGAGAGAAAGTCGACGAAGCCCTCGACGTCACCGAACTGTCCGACTCGGCCGTCTACGAGATCGACGAGCGAGAGTACGTCCGCAAAGCCGACGTTGACGAGGAGACCAAAGAGAGTCGGCTCCAAGGCCTGAAAGATCAACTCGCATTGAGCGACGAGCCTGAAGCCGAAGACCTCCGCGAGGAAGTCGACGAACTCGAACAGCGGATCGAGGACCTCACCGAGTTCAGTCCGGGAACGGAGGTCGGCTCACGCTCGTAGCCCTCGCTCAGTGTACGCACCTCACGTCTCGATATCGAGCCAGGAATAGCGGACTCCACTGGGGTCGACGCTACGAATGGAGTTACTCGTCGTCGGATTCAGGGTCGTCACCGTCTCCGCGAACGAACGCGGTTTCGGCCGCCGCACCGGACTGGTCCGGCTCTGGGGTCGGGCCATCGAGCAATGCGTCGAAATCGTCGACCTCGCCGTACTGATCTTGATAGACCAGGGCAGCTTTCCCATCCGAAGTGATTTCGTACAGTCCCGAGCGTTTTGCTGGCCCGATCTTCCGAACGAGGCCGTAGTCTTCGAGCACTGGCAGCCGCGTGTTGATGTTCTTGCGACTCTTCTCGGTATGTGATTGCAGGTTGGTTGCGACGTTTCGGCCCGTCTCTTCGAGTGCTTCCAGGATCAGGAAGTCTGTCGGCTGGCGGAGTCTCATGAGTGAAGTTTAGATACGGAAATATGTATATCTTATGGCATTCCCCTATCAGGGAAAGTCATCACCACTCCCCTTCGATCGGTCACGACTACTTTACGGGGCACTGGTGTTTCCAGTCGCGTCCTCGAGTCAATTTGCTCGCCCCCAGTGGTCAACCCAAAGCTGAGGCCCTCTACGAGAATTTTGATATCGTTCAAGGGACGACAACAGGGCTGTATTCGTCACTCGGCGTCAGCAGCTGGCCGTGCCTCGAGATGCTCCTGCTCCCACTCGTGGCGAGCCCGGAGCTTCTCGTACCCCTCATCGGTGAGTGCATAGTAGTTCGTCCGTCCGTCGAGCTCCCCCTTCTCGATGTATCCTGCCTCGACGAGTTCATCTAAGTTCGAGTAGAGGCGCCCATGGAGGACCGGTCGATCCTGCGATTGTTCGACCTCGCTCATGAGTTCGCTTCCACTCGGCGTCCCCATCCCGCTGAGGACGAACAAGAGGTCACGCTGAAACCCGGTCAGATCAGCCAACATACTCGCGACTCAGTTCTCCTGCCAATAAATACACTCGATTTTGACCGTCAGATTAGGCAAATTCGACTGAATTCAACTGACTATCTCCCACAACGGAGTGTATCACCAAGCCACATCTTGCAGACCGAGCGGGAACGCCGTTACCGTACAACAGCAGTATTATATATCGGTGCCAGGCAGCCCTATCAAAAGGGATGGGAGACCTTCTACACACACTTTCGACGGAGAACGTTGTCGGGTCGACTAGCATCGACCAGGAACTCGATCTCGAATCGCTTGCGGACGATCTCGACGGCGCCTCGTTCGAGCCAGATCAGTTCCCGGGCGTCATCACGCGAACGACCGATCCCAAGGCTGCGTCACTGATCTTCCGCTCAGGGAAGATCGTCTGTACCGGGGCCTCATCAGTCGAGGACTTGACGACAGCAGTCGGGCTGACGTTCGATAAACTTCGTCGATTGGGTCTTGATGTCCCAGAAGAGCCGGACGTCACAGTCCAGAACATCGTGACGAGTGGCGATCTCGGCACGTCACTCAATCTCAACGCAATCGCGATCGGCTTCGGATTGGAGGCCGTCGAGTACGAACCCGAACAGTTCCCCGGACTCGTCTATCGGGCCGACGAACTGGACGTCGTCGTCTTGCTGTTCGGCAGTGGGAAACTCGTCATCACCGGTGGAACTCAAGCAAGCGATGCCGAGGATGCGATTACTGCGGTTCACGCACGATTAGACGATCTCGGATTGCTCGAGTAGCATCTGTGAACCTCAGTGGTGGACTCCTCGCTAGCCGAGAAGATTCGCTAGCTTGGAAGCCGCATCAGTCACTCGTGGACGGTGGGGTCAACGTGTTCGATGACTTCGCCAAAGGCGAGCGTTTCCTGGACGTTCTCGATTTCGATCTTGACCCGGTCGCCGATCTCAGTCTCCGGGACGATGACGACGTAACCCCGCTCGACACGGGCGATGCCATCTCCTCGCTTACCAATATCGTCGATATCGACGATCCGACGATCACCCTCTGCAATCGGTGGGTTACGTCCACTGGATTCGGATGACTGCCCGGACGTCTCACGGGCTGATGAGCCAGAATCAGAATCAGATGCAAGCAGTGCGACCTGATAGACCTCTCCTGGTTGGAGATCCCCATCCGTGACCTCTCGAGCAGGAATCTCGATTCGATACGAGTCGCCATCGGCCTCGACCTCGGCACTGAGCAAACAGAGCAACGCTTCAGGTATCTCCATACTGAAATCTTCTATTTTACCATCATCCAACCAGCTCCTTGATACTTACGGACATAAATACGTAAAGATATTTGGCGGATTGATGCTGTCGAGTGCAGCGAGCGCGGCATCCTGAAGTTCGTCCAGTGAGTCGAAGAGGCGGTTACCGAGTACCTGATTGAGCTTCTTCCAGCAGTCCTCCGCGGGGTTCAGCTCCGGTGAACCCCGCGGCAGGTAACACAGTTCTATCGGCGTATCCTCGACGAACTCTAGGACTGCGTTCGCCGTGAAATACGACGCGTTGTCCAATACGACGCAGATTTTCTCGCCAAATTCTGTCTGAAGAGCGTCCAACAACCGGATTGTCGTATCGCTGTTGAAGTTCTCCTCGCACGG
>NZ_JAIWHV010000035.1 GCF_020177375.1 Saliphagus infecundisoli
ATCTGTCCTCGATCAGGTCGTCGTTGACTCCCTCGAGTCGCCAGACGGGGTCTTCGAGGACGACGGCCCGCGGCCGGTCTGGTTGGCGGGCCGCGGCCGCCGTGACAGTGTCCGCACCCATCGAGTGCCCGAACAGGATCGGGTCGTCGAGCGCGAGCACGTCGAGTAGACCGAGCAGGTCCGCCGCCCGCTCGGGCGCGCCGTACTCCGCATCGGGGGCGTCGGAACGGCCGTGGCCGCGAGCGTCGTACAACACGACGTCGAAGTCGTCTCCGAGTTCACGGGCGAGGTCGAGCCGACAGTAGCCGTCGTCGGTGAAGCCGTGGGAGATGACGAACGGCGGACCCGACCCGCCGGTGCGACAGTAGTGGAGTTCGATGCCGTTCGCCTCGACGAATCCGCGTTCCCAGTGTTGGGGGAGCTGCGTCTGCTCACTCATCGAGGAGGACCTCGCAACCGGAGCAACAAATCAGTTCGGGGGCGTCTGGATCACTGCGCTTCGCGGACCGAGGGACATCTCTGGGATCGGTTGCCCGTCGTCCGCGTCCGTACTCGATTCCAGCCGAATTAATAAGGGATGAACATCAGGGTCAACAGTACTCTCTTGGGGTGTCTGATGTAGTCAGTCACACAGACAGACGCCCTTCCCGTATCTGGTTCACTGCGAACTGATGGACAGCGCTAGCGAGGCCGGTCATACGAACCTTAGCGCGGAAATCCACGACTTCAGTCGTGTGAAGGATGTCGATCGGTGAGATAGGTGGTTCGCAGTTGGTCGACGTACTGCCGATCCCACTGTTTCGTCTCGACGTAGTACGTCAGTGCAGTATCGACGTACTGGGGAGCAAAGAGTCCGCGATCGGCCAGTACGCACAGGATATGTGGGGTCGTGAACAAGATGTTTCGGTCATCGAGGGCCAAGGAGACGAAGAGATAGCTCGTTGTATTGAATTCGTCCGTGACGAACATCGCAGCGGACAGTTCGTTTGCAAGCCAAATTCCATGCGATTCACCCCGGTCAAGACCAAAGTCGAGCGGATCGTCAATTTTGGCACTGACGTCGTGCGTGGTCAGATGATGCGACGCTTGGAACACCAGATCCGCAGCTGCTGACAGTAGATCGTCGCTTCCCCGTGCCTCGCTTATTTCGCCAAGGACACTCGACGGGACGTGGACGTCGTATCCCGTGAGCACCGTTTTGAGTGGGTCTTCACCAGTCGGAGCCCGAGAGCGTCCGTCAACCACTGGTGTTGCAAGGTTGAGGAGAACGTTCGTATCGACGACGATAACGGCCCGTTCGCCCATCGCTATGCGCGTGACTCCGGATCGTCCGCTTCGTCCTGAGGAGTCCACTCGGGAACGTCACCGTCGTAAAATTCCGCTGGTGGTGGGAGCTCGCTCTCGATCTGCGGTTCGGGTGGATCGCGGTTCAACGACGCTCGCAAGAGTTTCATCCGCATCGCTTCTTCTGTCCCGAGGATCGATTCGACGGTCTCGAAGTCACTCTCTCCGGAATAGTACGCGTCGCTGATCATCCGCCGGAATCCGTCATCGGTGGCAAGTTCTTCAATTTCGTCCCGAAGCGCCTCAATGAGGAGTTGGGTCCGAGAGACATCGAGAAGCTCAGCGACCACGTCCGCTTGGTCGACCAGTGAAGCGGGAGCGTTGAAATCGACCCGGGTTTTCTCCTCTGACGTCATAATCATGTGTAGAGCCTACACATGGATAAGGCTGATGCTGGATCCCAGAATTCGCACAGACTCTCCTTAATTCGGTGGCCTTCCGGTGTCGAATGCTGCCTGCCGAATTACTGTTCGCTGGTAGATATTCTATTGGTTCACACGCATCGCTGCTCGCGAACGGTTCAGGAAAGCGAGCGGGCGATGGGGGAAGGGGATCAGCCCGCCCGAAAGTGGGCCTCTGACAGGCAGCACGACCCTCCGATCCGATGTGCCTTCAGATCGGGTCGTGCATTCGGAGAGACGATACTCGAGATCAATAGATGTGTGGGTTGCGTCTCATCAACGGTGTACTAGTCCCTGTATCCGGCTTCGAGCGTCATCAGCAGAATCGAACGTTTGGTCGTCGGTCGGGACGAGCACTTCATCAAGTGATTCGGATAACGATTTGGTCGCTCATCAGCGTCGGCCCCTTCGAGCAGACCAGGAAACTACCGTATCGGTGTTTCCTGGGCCGCTGTCAACGAACGTGAGTATCGTCTGTGGTGGAACCCAAGCGATATCGAACGCAGTTGCGCAGTGGGAGATGGTCCGCCTGTACTCCACAACACGACAAGGACTAACGGCTCATCGGTCGGCTCCACAGAAATGAATCGTCGATCAGTGTCGCTCGAGGCGACAGTGAACGCAGCTTAGTTGCGGACGACGTTCGTCGCGCGGGGGCCTTTGGGGGCCTGTTCGATGTCGAATTCGATCTCAGTTCCTTCCTCGAGGTCCGGACCGCCAACGTCTTCCATGTGGAAAAACACGTCGTCGTCCGCGTCGTCAGTCTCGATGAAACCGTAACCGCCTGTGTCGTTGAAGAAATCAACCTTACCGTTTGCCATTACGAACAAATGTATGGCCGACTCGCGGATAACCCTTCCGAGGGTCGTGGTACCGCGATCGCGAGCCGGCTGCGTTCCGATCCGAGCCGTTCGAAGCGGCCGAACAGCCGCCGACCGTCTGCTCGCGCCGAATACGCGCTAGCCCCTAGGCGGCTGATGGAATTTCCGTAGTCGGGCTCTCCACCCGAGGGGCCTTCGTCGCAGCCAGCGGCTCCGTCAGACGAACGGCAGCCATACGTCAGACGGAGCGTTTCGAGTGGAACCGGTGGAGAGTCCACTTCCAGTGGAACCGGTGGAGGCTCTCTCCAGGAGGGTGAGCGTGGCCCCGGTCGCGGCCGCGACGCTCAAGAACGTTCGTCGGCCGATACTGCCCCCGTCGAGGGCGCTCTCGTCGAGTTCCGTTGCCTCTTCGTAGGTATCGTCCTGTCCGCACAGGTATCGTGGACGTAGACGTCCTCGGGGATCGGATTTTCGACGTACTCGGGGCCGATGTCGGCGTTGAGCTGGTCGTTGAGTCGGTCGACGATCTCGTTGAAGCTGTAGGGGTCGCCCGTACCGATCATGTCCCGTCAGGACATTGCCTGTACAGCGTCGGAAACGTCATCACGCCTGAGATAGAGGACGACAAGCCCTGCGAGCAACAGGCCGATTCCCCACCAGAGCGAATCACCGGGCAGTGCATACAGAAGCAGGGTGACGATTCCTGACGAAAGAAGCGACCAGCCGATGGTTGTCTGACACGTCATACAGCCACTATCCGGTTCGATTGAATAGCCTGCCGGGTTGCCACGGCAAGCAAAATGATCGCTGCAAGAGAACTCTGGGGTGCGCCGGTGATTTCAGCCGCCATCCGCGCCCGTACTCGATTCCAGCCGATTTGGTAAGGGACGAAAGAGTGAAATCAATCCATGAGTGATGCTCTCATGGGGGAAGGGATGTACCAGACATGTCCGTTCTGTGACCGTGTGTTCGAGATCGGGGAATCCGACTACCGGCCGATGAAACATCACATCCGAGCGTTTCATATCGATTCGGACTCGGACTCGGATGAGGATGTCGTTGATCGGTCGTCACCGACGCCACCAGCCGCACCGCTCTAGGCTAATACCGCTTCAATAGTGAATCGCTAGATTCAGAGCCTACAGCGCCTCTAGTTCGCATCTAGCAGCTCAAGGCTGAAGCCGCACTAGTACTAGGGTCGTGGCTGTCCACTGCGTTCCGGTAGTCACTGGCCTGCTCGTCGACGGAGATCGGTGTCGACTGTGCCTGTGGGGCTCGTTTATTTCGCCTCATCGAATGGTCCTTGATTACTCTCACGGCAGGACTTATGCGGCTCACTCTTCATTCGTGTTACCGTGCCCGAGACGGCCGTCACGTCTCCGCCCACAGTGTTTCGATTCGCTCCGAGACGTAGGCGGTGACGATCGACCACACGTCGCGATAATCGCGTGGGAAGTCGGTCGCCGCGGCAGAGCCAGCGTCCGGGGGTGGATGAAAATGGGCTCGGCCGACGGCTTTCGGGTGTCGATCCCACCGACACTCCCACGGTGAGCCGTCCGCCCACCGTTCGGAGTAGTGGATCGAAAAATCGCCCCCAACGTACCATCGGACATCGAGCTGGGCTGACTGTACGTCGTCGGGGAACAGCGAGCGATCATAGGTGGCGACGACCGTTCGGATCCGATCGGACGTGGGCTCGAACGTGACCGTCTCGAATCGATCATCTCCCGTCAGTCGGTCGTGGATCGAACGACACACTTCCTCGTCCAGCGGTCCAGTCGTTGTCTCGTCCATTCAATCGGCGCGTCCCGTCTCACGAAACACGTCCCGGTCCTTGCGGGCACGTTCGATCCGCCGGATGTCACGACGAACCGTCTTCCATTCCCCGATCTCCTCCCAGGTCGTCTCGATCGATTCCTCTTCGAGTGCATCGACCTCGTGGGGCGTATCGACGCCGTACTGTTCCTGAAAGGCACGGTGTTCCGCGAGGAGCTCCCGAAGGGTGGTTTCGAGCTCGCTATCGGTGCGCTCCCGCCGGAGTTCGTTCGCGCGAGCCCACTCGATATAAGCGTTGTTTCGTTGATAGCGCTTCGGACGGCCGTCGATCGGTTCGACGATTCCCCGGTCGGCGAGCCACTCCAACTGCTCGCGTGCGCCATCCGGCGAGCAGCGTGCTCGCTCGGCGACCTCGGCGGCGCTTGCCGGCTCGTAGAGCTGGATCGCCGTCTCGTAGACCCGATCGCGCGTCGAGGCATCCCGGTCCCATCGCTGGCGCTCTGCCTCGACTGCGTCGGTGGTCTCGGGATGACCTGCAGGGCACATACGCTTCGATTCGGGACTCGTCGACATATATCTTTGCAGCACGATATATGCAGCCGTTCGTAACACAGTGCTCACGCTGACTGTTCGATCATCTAAGGGTGGATCTCAGTCGACAGCCCTCAAGGGAGGTCCAACAGTGCTGGCGTTTCTCTGGCGTCGGTCCGGCGGTATTTTGTTTAGAACTCGTCCCGGCGTGAGAGGGGCCCTTAGATGCCAGGACTGGTAGGGGGTCTGGGACTCGTCTCCCTTCGGTCTCCGATCGGGGCGGAGCCAGACCACCTCTGCCGATATGGTTTTGTCCCGATCGCGCGATCCCCCGCCATGCGCAGCCTCGTCGTCGTTCATCCCACCTTCGAGGGAGTCTGGCCGTTCGCCGCGGAGGAACTGCACCGACTCTGGGCCGAGAAGAGCCCAACCGAATACGTTGACCTCGAACCGGGTGACGACCGGCGGCTCGGCGAAATCGTCGACGACCCCAAGGGGGTAACCCGGCTGGGAAGTTTCGGCGTTCCCGTCACCGGGGCCTGCCTCGATGTGTTCGAGGACCTGCGGGAGGCCACGGTGCTGACGGACAACGCATACGCGCCGGATCCGGACGTCGTTTCGATGGTCGAGTCTCGAGGTGTGACCCACCGCTGGCACGGGAGCGAAGGGTTCTGGGCGCCGTCGGTCGCCGAACACGCGCTCGGGCTCACGATCGCGGCCCTGCGGCAAATCCCCCAGAAACACGCCTCGGTCACCAAGTCCCACGACGACTGGGACCGGGAGGAGTGGGCGAGCGAGGAGCCAGGGATGGGCGGCTACCAGTACGTTGGTGAGCCGCCGGACCACGTCCACGGGACGATCGCCGGCAAGCGTGTTCGGGTCGTCGGCGTCGGCAACATCGGATCCCGGTACGCCGACGTGACCTCGTCGCTGGGTGCGAACGTCGCCGCGTATGACCCATACGCGGACGAGCCGTGCTTCCACCGAGCGGGCACCGACCGCGTCCACTCGCTCGATGACCTCGTCTCCGACGCCGATATCTTCGCGCCGATGGTCCCCAAAACGGACGAGACCGAGGGGCTGATCGACGCTCATCTGGTTGACGCCCTCCCCGAGGGTGCGCTCGTCGTGCTCGCCACGCGGGCGGGGATCGTCGACGGCGACGCGCTCCGCCGACGCGTGCTCGCGGACGACCTCGCGCTCGCGGCGGACGTGTTCGACGGGCTCGCCGGCGAACCGATCCCGCTGGACGACCCACTGGTCGGCCGCGAGAACGTCGTCCACACGCCCCACGTCGCCGGTCGAACCCGTCATGCGAACCGGCGCTGGGCCGAGATGCTCGCCGAGCGATACGGAACTGGATGACATCCTCCTCGCCGTAACCGGCGAGGGTTCCCCATTCGCGCTCGGGATCGAACCGACCATTGCACCTTCCAAAACGCTGCGTGGGGCCCAGTTCATGAGAAGACGAAGGATCTGCTCGATCAGGATATCGTCGGCAAGGTCCACCACGTCCGGAGTCGCTTCAGTCCTCCCGGTCCAGGGGGGTGGTCGCCCCGGTCGACGTGGTTCACCGACGCCGAGGCTTCGGGCGGCGGCGCGCTCATCGATATCGGCATCCACAACGCCGATCTGACCAACCATCTCTTCGGCGACGTGACCGAACTGATGGGGTACAGCGATACCCTCTCGATGGACACGGAGGTCGAGGACACTGCCGTCGCCGTGCTCCGCTTCGAGGACGGTACCTTGGGAACGTTCGAAACCGCCTGGCGGACGACCCCGAATCGATCACGATGCAGATCCTCGGCGAGGAGAGCGTCGTCTACAGGCGGAGCAAGCCGAGTGCCTCGGGGCTTGACCCCGAGGCTCTCCCGCAGTGTCTTTGTAGAACTCGTCACAAAGAGTATTTCGAGTTATTTCCAGGCGACTATAGTGCCACATATAGATGCACGAGTAATACGGCGGCCAGTTTCGATTGAAAACTACATTATTTTTCAAGGCATACAGTTATGCCAGTGCTCAAGGTAGGCGTTGACATGTATCATGTGTTAGTGCCAATTGACACGAACGAAGACCGCGCACTGTCACAGGCTCGAGCGGCTGCAGCGTTACATCGTGAGGGAAGCGAAATTCAAGCTACCTTGCTTCACGTCTTTGATGATCGTGACAGGGCGGAAACGACGTCGGTAACCCAACTCGAGGTCGGAAATCGAGTTGCCAACTATCTTTCCGATCAAGGGGTTTCTGTCCACACTGAAAGCAGATACGGCGATCCAGCCTCAGAAATCGTCGAAGCGGCAGACGAACTCAACGCGGACAATATCATTCTGGGTGGCCGTAAACGCTCGAAGCTTGGCTCGCTCATTTTTGGCAGCGTCAGCCAAACCGTGACACTCGAGGCTAACCATCCCGTCACCATAACGGGAGATACAGTTAAAGCGGACCCAACCTATATTTGTGAGACCTGTGGCAAGAAATACTATACGGAAAGTGAAATCACTACGTGTAATTCTTGTGGGGGAGTCAAAATCGAGAAGGTCAGATAAGAAGATAGAGTGAACTACCCCACCCTACTCGGTAAAAATCCATACACTAATCAATACTGGACGTGCCGTAGAAGGCGCCACCATCCGCCTTTGGTCGCCGGTCACAACGTGTGTGCCTTCGCGTTCGCATCTGCAGTGAACATCGTATGCATTTCAATTCCAGCAGGTTCCTGACCGAATCTCGTGCTCGATACAGGGCGGTGGTTTAGCTACTGAGAGAGGGTGACTCCATGGCATACTTCACGCTTCAGGTATTTCAGCGGGATTCTCATGGAATCACCCTCGCTACCTACCAAATATCTGTTTCGCTGCGATTCATACTCTCCAAACGATAGAAGATTCTCTTAGCCACTGGAGCTCCTCAGGGTCCAGAACGACCGAGAGAGGATGAGTCACGGAACCAAAGTCTCCAAACGATGATTTTATTATACTCAAATATCGTTGATGGTACTGCAATATATCGAGACTTTCTCCGAGATAATCGATACAATACTACTAGACACTTACCTTTTCGTACGGAGACGCCAGTTGTCACTCGATGTCAGGAGACAATACGCGATCACCGAGCAGTGATGCCTCACACAGTCGGCGGACGCTACTCGGCTCCCTCACGGGACTTGGCACGGGCGCGCTGTTTGCGGGCACCCAAGGTGCGAACGCCCAAAGCGGCCGGCGTCCCTTTGCACCGGCGGACTACGACCACAGCGGGGAACGAGGAGGAACGAACCGGCTTGGTGAAGCTAAGCCAGTCGACTCGCTCATCGTCGACCGGCTTTCGGCAGCACAGCAAAACCGAGTCGTGTACGTCTCGGAGCTCCCAAGCGTCTCTGGTGCCGGCACGCCGGACGATCCGTATATCTCGCCGTCCGGAACGGCGGGAATGCGCGAGGCGTTCGACCGATTGAACGACCTCGGCGGCGGTGTGGTCTATTATCCGAGCGGGTTCTACGGTGACGGGACCACGTCGTGGGAGATCGATCTCGCGGAGTACGAGAGCCTTCGCAACAACTGGGCGATATACGGTGATGGGCTCGAATCGTCGCGCATTCGTGCCGGCAGTGACGATGGGGCCGGGATCCAGATCCGGGATTCAGATGGCACCGACATGTTCTACATCGAGATCGTCGGTGTCCGGTTCGAGGGCGACAATGACGGGTACACGTTCGTCTGGGGCTCCGAGGACCTTCGCGATCCGTACAATAGCTGTTTCACTCGGTTTGCGACTGCGAACGACAATCCGGACGGAGACGGCGCCTGCCAGATCAATTTCGCGCTCAATACCTATCACTACGGCGTCCACAACTCGGCGGGTGGTACCGGGCTCGAGCTCCGGCGGGTCCAGTTTTCGGGTCTCGAAGGGAGCTTCAGCTCCGGCGAGAACGAGGGTGACGTCGCGCTCAACGTCGAGGAGTACTCCTTCGGGAACCTGTTTTCGTATCTCAATATCGAAGCCACCTACGACGGCATTCACATCGAGGATGCCCGAGCCATCGGGAACGTCTTCCAGAACGCCTACTTCGCGAACGTTTTCGGGACCGCGTTCACTCAGCAGATCGACAACGAGGACGAGCGGTTTCCCGACGTCTCTGATCAGGGGACGTACTTCCACAACCCGTTCGTGGCTGGGGCCGTCGAACGAATCGCCGAGATCGACGACAGCGCGGTGTACGTTGACGGCTCGACGCGACGGTGGCCATCGACGACCGTCCAGACGTACCAGGGTGATCGCTACGGCGGTGGGTTAAACGACCTCACTCACGTCGATTTCGAGCCCCAGAGTGAGCCCCCAGAGGGCACGCTCGGGCGGATCGTCCTTGCCGATGGGGATGGCTGGGATCCAACCGGTGATGGCGATCCCGCGCTCGTCGTCTCGACGGGCGAGGAGTGGACCGTCCTCCAGGCGCTCGCCTGAGTGCGATTCTAACAGTAGGACAGGCTCGTCGTTAGGAACGACGACGCACACGGCTCGCCACACGCGGTTCAAGCGGGATGGTTTCAGCTTCCGTCCGAGTCCGTACTCGATTCCAGCCGAATTCGTAAGGGACGAAAGAGTGAAACGAATCCATGAAATACATCCTCATGGGGAAGGATGTACCAGACGTGTCCATTCTGTGACCGTGTGTTCGAGATTGGGGAATCCGACTACCGGCCGATGAAACACCACATCCGGGCGTTCCATACCGATTCGGATGAGGGTGTGGCCGCTGACCCGTCGTCAGTGACGCCACCAGCCGCGCCGCTCTAGGCTAGTCCTCGGTTCGTGACTGTCCGATCGCGTTCCGTGTCACTAGCCTGTCCGTCGTAGACGGAGATCGGCGTACTGTGTCTCTGTGCGGCTCGTTTTGTAGATCATCGAATGGTCCTCGATCGGTCCCACAGCAGGACTTATGCGCTCGACCGTTCATTCGTGTCACAGGAGGGGGATCCAGGGGATGAGCGATACCACGGTCGAGGGGTACTGCAATCGGTGCCAGGCCGAGCGCCCGATATACAAGACCGTCAGTTGGCAGGACGACGTCTGTGCGACCTGTGGGAGTTCGGACATCGAACTCGACGAGTAGGTTCGCGTGGACGGCCACGCCTGTGCCATCTCGAGAGCGGTGCGGTTGTGAGTGGCTTGCGACATCCGACACTGATGGCGGCTTGGAGGGATCATACCCTCACTAGTGTGCTCTCTAGGTGGACATCGAGGCGAAGATGGTCGGAATAGTTATGGTTATCGCGGGTGAGGATAGCATGCACGGTCTTTCCCCCACCATGTCGACCGTGCCAGGGGTGCGTTCCGGACGAGCGGGCGATCCGGGACGTAGTCCTGTTTTCCGTGACAGCCGCTTGTCGGCGTGTCGACCTTGTGTCTTACTGGGATTCGGTTTCGAGTGCCGCGTAGATATCCGCGTGACGGCGTCCGCCGACTCCCCCATCTCAAGGAGGATTTTTTCGATGCCACGGAGTGCCAAGCATCTTCACATGGGTGCAGTCGATAGCATACGCCATGCCTCGCGACAGTACACCCCTGACCCGCGCGCTCGATGACGCGACTCGTGGCAACCAGCATGACGTGTACGGGGTGCTCGCGGCCTGGGACCAATCGATCGAAACCGCACTCGAACGTGGCGGGGGGACTCGATTTCGGGAGGTGATGCGCCAGTATCTCGACGAGGTGATCGACCTCGTCGACGCTGCTGTGGCGACCGAGGCCGAGGGGATCGACTGGGAGTGTCTTCAGGAGTGTGTCGATACATATCCGCCCGGCGTCGGCGATCATCACTGCTCGTCGGTCGTAGCCAATGTCGTCGCCCGTTGTGTGATCCGGACGCGCGTTCGCGACGGTGCCGACGCGATCCCGACGTGGGCGCTTGAATACCTCGCCGACGTCACGATGGACGACGACGGGGAGTGGGCCTGGGAGTCAACCGGCGCGTTCGGTTGGGCGGTCGGTCATTCGGAGGTCGCAGTCCTGGATCGAACACTCGAACGCGCCGAAAGCGGCGACGAGTCGTGGGTCATGGGCGTGTTGAAACACGTCACGTTCGCCGATCCCGATGCCGGCGTCGACCTTCTGGATCGACTCCTCCAGTCGCCGGACGTCGTCGAGGACCTCCTGTTCGTTGATCGTCTGGGACCGGTCGAAGAGACGGGCTTCCCCGAGTTCCCACAGTTCTGGGACCCAGAGACTGAACTCGAATACGACGTTGACCTCTCCGATGACGTCTACGAACGCCTCCTCGCCGTCGTCGGCGACTCCATCCATCCCGACCGGCTTCGGCGCTTCGACGACTCCTACCGGATCGACCTCCGCCGAGCCGCAGACGACTACGGTCCCGCCGGCGAGGACGCATGACCGGGTACGACTCGCTTGCCCGCGAAGAGATCGAGGCCACGATCACCCGGGCCGGGTTCGAACAGTTGTATCCCGAAGCGGTCAGCGTTGAGATCACGGACTCGTTCGGTCGGAAACTCGGCGAGTGTCGTGCGGTCGCATCGTCGGACGGCGAACCGACGGGGGACTACGAGATCCGCATTGCCCGCCGCTTGTTCGAGGGCGACGACGACGATACGTGGCGGGACACGGTTCGCCACGAGGTCGCCCACGCGTACGTTCTCGACACGGTCGGCTCCCACGCACAACCACACGGCGACGAGTGGAAAGCGGCGGCGCGACGAGCGGGTGCGGATCCGGTCGCCCGCTGCGAGGGCGACGAAACCGTCGACGCGACGTACGTCCTCGCGTGCCCGAACGGCTGTTTCGAACGCGGGTACCTGCAACGCACCGATCGAGTCAAACAGCCATGGCAGTACACCTGCGATGGGTGTGGGACACAGCCGATCAGCTATGACGTCGGTGAGCGACCAGTCGACCCCGATCCGGGAACCTGTTACATGGCGAGCCTCCCGTGGCGAACCCGGAGCGATCGGGACGATGGCGACGACCGGCACAGTTCCGCTCGATACCTGCTTGCCTGTTCGAACGGCTGTACAACCTGGCCGTATCAGCGCCGCACGAAACGGATCAAGAACCCGTGGCTGTATAGCTGCCCCGAGTGTGAAGAGACGCTCCTCAGTTGCGATATCGACGACCACCCGATCGACCTCGCCCCCGGACGCTGTCACGTGGCGAGCATCCCCTGGCAGGAACCACGACTCGTCCATGCCTGCCCGAACGGCTGTTTCAGCGTGGGACACGGGCAACACACCGACGAGAGCAGGCACCCAGAGCGGTACCGGTGTGAGGAGTGTGGTACACAAACCGTCGTCTATCCGGCTGACGACCGACCCGAATCCCTCGATCCGGGAACGAACTACGTTGACTGATATCGAGCGATTGCTCGATGACCCAGCGTCCTGGACTTTACCCTGAACTGCGAGATGCGATCGAAAGAGACTCGTGTGGGTTTCATTGCGAATGAGACCGGCACGTTCTCTACAGAGGTTGAAACTTCGGTGTGGTTGAGCTTTTTATTGAGAATGAGACAGCCACGCTCTCGAAACAGATCGAATCTTGAGTGTGAATAACCGGCCCGTAGTACGTGTCTCATTAGTGGCTGGAAACGCCAAGGACAGTCGCCCCATCGGGTGTGTCTCATTGGTGGCTGGAAACGCCACTCGAATCTATCGAAAACAGTCCCGACAGCAAACAGGCCCAGAACAAAGATATGTGTCGTCCCCGTCCGCTCTCACACGAACGATGCCCCACGAGTGTGATGCCTGCGGTGAGACGTTTTCGACGCTGAGCCGCCTTCGCCTGCACGACTGCCCGGCAGCGGAGCCTACAAGCCAGAATTCCCTCTCTTCGTTCGGCGGGTTCCTCGATTCGATTTCGGACGCGCTCGAAGCCGACATGCAGCAAAACATACAACAGCGTGAGAAACGGGGACTCGACGCCGCGAGCGAGACATTGAAAACGACCCTTGAGTCGGTCGCCCAGGGAGACGACGACGCCGCGGTCGGATTGATTGCCCAGTACGAACGAGAACTCCGGGAGTACTACGACGCCGAGGACTACGACACGTATCGTGGACTCCTCTGGGCGTTTTACGAACCGATCACGGAAGCCCTCGACGAGATCGCCACCCGCGAGGGCTGGGACTTCCTGGCGGATCTGGTCGATGCCTATCCACGCGAGAGCAACACGGATGAACCCTATTCGAGTCCGGTGATCGAGAACGTCGTCGGGCGACACGTCATCCGGAGACGGCTGGGCGACGGCGTCGAGGCGATCCCGGTCGAGGCACTCGCGTATCTCGGCTCGTTCTGGGAGTCGATGGGCGACGTCAGTGGTGAAGAGTCGTTCGCGTACGGCTGGGGGATCGGCCATCCTGACCACTCGGTCGCGGATCGCCTCCACGACGTCGCCACTGAAGAACTGTTCTGGGTGCGAGGGGTGCTCCCGCACGCGTTTTATGCCGATCAGTATGCCGCGGCCGACCTGCTCGAGGCCTTGCTCACCGCGGATCGCATCGACTACGAGGATCGATATCTACTGGCGTCTGCTCTCTGCGACCTCGAACAGGGGTACGTAACGCAAACCCCCCGCTACTGGAATCTTCACGAGGAACTGGACTACCGGTTCGAGTGGGACGAGTCGGTGAGAGAGCGGCTGCGAGACACGATCGAGGACGAGGGATTTCACCGGCGCCTTCCCGAGGACTGGACGTTCTCGGATATGGAGATCTGAGCGGTATCGAGGAGGAACTCGACGGGGCTCGGCCGGAGGTGCTCCAACCGGTTCTGGCTCGGGAGTTGGCAGCTGATCCCGATCTCGAACGGCGGGTCAATCCGCGCGTCCCGTCTCACGAACCACGTCCCGGTCCTTGCGGGCACGTTCGATCCGCCGGATGTCACGACGAATCGTCTTCCATTCCCCGATCTCCTCCCAGGCCGTCTCGATCGATTCCTCTTCGAGTGCATCGACCTCGTAGGGCGCATCAACGCCGTACTGTTCCTGAAAGGCATGGTGTTCCGCGAGGAGCTCCCGAAGGGTGGTTTCGAGCTCGCTATCGGTGCGCTCTCGCCGGAGCTCGTTCGCGCGAGCCCACTCGACGTAGGCGTTGTTTCGCTGATAGCGCTTCGGACGGCCGTCGATCGGTTCGACGATTCCCCGATCGTCGAGCCACTCCAACTGCTCGCGTGCCCCATCCGGCGAGCAGCGTGCTCGCTCGGCGACCTCGGCGGCGGTCGCCGGCTCGTAGAACTGGATCGCGGTCTCGTAGACCCGATCGCGCGTCGAGGCATCCCGATCCCATCGCTGGCGTTCCGCCTCGACTGCGTCGGTGGTATCGGGATGACTTGCAGGGGGCATACGCTTCGATTCGGCCCTCGTCGAGATATATCTGTGTAGCACGACATATGCAGTCGGTCGTACCACGATGTTCGCACCGAGCCATCCGGGTTTGATTCCCGTCGACGACCCTCGTAGGGGTACGCTCCAGCAGTGGCGACGTCTGTCGGCGGGGGCAGTTGCTAGTCGGATGTTCGTTTAGGAGTGTGCTGTGTCAGCGTTTCCACCCGGGCCAGCAAAAGGAAGGTCGATTTCGAGACCGTCGTAGGCCAGTTGTGGTTTCTTTGCCTGGCCAGCGCCGCCCCCGTCGAAGTCGATGATGCCGATGTCCTCGAGTTCGGAGAGGTTCCGATGGACCTGTTTGTAATCACGATCGACGACCTCGGCAGCGTCGCGAATGCTTGCAGGCTCGTGTTCGGTAATCGCTTCGAGGAGCTCGAGATTTGTCGGGCTGAGGAGCCGGCTCAGTTCCGCGTACGACCCGACGTTCAACACGGGTTGTACGTCGTCGAGGGCCGCCCCCTCTTGGGCGGCACTGATCCGCTGGCGTGTCCGCTGATCGAGGCGCGTCCGTTCGCCGACTGTGATTTTGAGTGTTGGCATGGGTGACCTCTTGGGAGTGTTACGTCGACCAGTTCGATGAAACGGGTGTCTGCTCGTCTACTTCCCGTTTGAACCGCTCGTAGAGCGCCAGCATCCCCGGGAAGTCGATGACTTCGACGGTCGTCCCGGTGTGGCGCTCGTGGCCCTTCGTTCGTTCGTGGGCGTTGTCGTACCGAAGGACGGTGTCGCCGCCGATTTCCCCGACGTGGAGGCTGTAATCCCACCCGCTCGGGTACTTGTCGTCCTCGGTCTGGCGGATGGTAACGCTCACGACGTAGCCCTCTTGGACGTCCTGCCAATCCTCGACCGTCGTATAGGCGGCCATCCGTCGTCTGCCGGTAGTACCTCTATCCGAATAAATCTATGGAGTTCACCACATATGGTTGGATTCGATGTCTCAGCAGGTGTCTATTGCCGTAGACCTATGCCACTCAGTTCTTCCACTCGCGTTCGTTGGCGTCAGTGAACCTGTGGTACGTGCTCTCGCCACCTGTCGACGGAGTCCATGATCGACCGTCGCGGCCCAGCCGAGCGTCGGTCGAGTCTCGAAAGCCACCCAGTTGCCCGCGATGGTGACCAGGAACTGGTTGTCCGCCCAGGGGGAGGTAGCGTCTGTGCCCTCGCGGATTCGCCCAGTGGCCAGCCTCCGATCCGGCCATCGGACGGACGCCGCACGGGTCCGTTCGATGAGAGACTCATGGATGTCGTCGGCGAGCATCTTCGATACGAGTGCCGAGAACTCGGTCTCAGCTACGTATACGGTCGACAGACGCGTTCGAGGCCCTCTTCGAGGTCGATCTGGGGTTTCCAGCCGGCCTCGTCACGGATTTTGGTGATATCGGCACAGGTGTCGTGGACGTAGACGTCCTCGGGGATCGGATTCTCGACGTACTCGGGCTCGATGTCGGCGTCGAGGTGGTCGTTGAGCCGGTCAACGATCTCGTTGAAGCTGTAGGGCTCTTCGGTGCCGAGGTTGTAGACGTCGGTGAGTCGGTTGTCGGCGGCGGCCTCGAGCCCGCGGACGATGTCGTCGACGTGGGTAAAGTCTCTTGTTTGGGTGCCGTCGCCGTACAGTTCGGGCGAACGGCCGTGAGCGATGTCGTCGGCGAACTGGGCGATGACGTTGGCGTATTCGCCCTTGTGGCCTTCGGCGCCGTCGTAGCCCTGATACACCGAAAAGAAGCGCATGCCGGCGGTGGCGATGTCGTAGTGGTTGTGGAAGTACTCAGCATAGCGCTCGCGACCGAGCTTCGACGCCTCGTAGCCCGTGTTCACGGCGACGGGCATCTCCTCGGGGGAGGGCTCGGTGCGACTGCCGTAAATCGAGGACGTCGAGGCGTAGACGACGGTGTCACAGCCGTCCTGTCGGGCCTGGTCGACGGTGTTGACGAACCCTTCGACGTTGACGCGAGCCCCCCGCGTGGGATCCTCCTCGTGCATCGCATACGAGGAGAGCGCGGCGAGGTGAAAGACCACGTCGACATCGGTGGGAAGATCGTCCTCGAGGACGCCCACCGGACGGTAGTCGACGGCGTCGGTGAGGTTCTCGGGGGTGCCCAGATATTCGTCGTCGATCGCGATGACGTCGTTGTCGCTTGCGAGGTGGGTCGCGAGGTTCGAGCCGATGAAGCCCGCCCCGCCCGTGACGAGCACACGTTGGTTCTGCATACCCGGTGGCTATTCAGCGACCGTGATAATTCCCGTTGGTTCCAGGTTCTGGCGTGTCTCGAGTACGGTCGCTCGGTCCGAATCGGACCGACCGCTGGAGTTCACAGAGGACGGACAGTCGAGGCTACATGGATACACGACACGGGAACCCAGGAGAACCGGATCTGTGGTCCCGGCGGCTCCTCACAGGCTCCGCGCACCGGGAACGCCACACGCCTCGCAGACGACGGCGTCGTCGCCCTTGTAGACGTCGCGTGTGAGCGTCCCCGAGTCACAGTGGGTACAGTCGTCGCCCTCGAGGGCAGCGAGCACTGGCTCTAGCTCGGGTGACTCTTCATCGAGTTGTTGCATCTTGGTTTCCAACCCGTCTGCTATAGACATAAGCATTGGGGACTGAACTGCTGATATTGAAGGACACACCGCTCTCAGTACGAGAATATGCGATTTTGGAGTGCTATATCGTTCTCTCGATTCGTCTCTCGCCGTCAGTCGAGACCCTGCCTTGACGAGGGGTCTCTCGTGACGGGCCGAATGCCACAAGACCATCTCGTTCGTAATCACCCTTCTTGTGCCGGCTAGGGGCGGGTGCCTTGTGGCCTCCGTTCTGTCGCCTCTAGTCGCATCCCTAGTTCGAACTAAGCAGTAGAGATTTATTTCAGCATACTCGATACAGCCCTGCACGGTCGCGTTCAGTGGTTGTGCGCCCCCGGGACCGTGTGAAAGACCGGGGTGTTCCCCCACCACGTTCGCCCCGGTTCTTTCGATGGACAGTCCCAACGGGTCACATACTTGTCCCTTACGCTGTCGATCACTGGCTGGTACGGGAGACAGAGCCCCTGCTGTGGTCGCTCAGTACAGTTCGTTCGTGAGAGTCCGGCGCTTCGTCAACGATCGATCGACGCGCCATCGACGGTCTGTTCCGGGCCGATCAGCGCCGAGTCGACGTCCATCTCGTGGACCTCGGCACCAGTATCGACGATCGACGCCGTGAGCGTACACCCCGAGACGGTGGCGTCTGGGAAGACGACGCTCTCCCGGACGGTCGCGTCCGCGATGTGAGCGCCGTCCATGACGTAGGCGTTCGCACCGATCGTGGCGTCGTCGATCGTCGCTCCGGAATGGACGTAGCTCTCGCCCTCGAGACGCCAGGCGACCGCCTCGAGGTAGCTCTCGGGGGTGCCGATGTCGAACCAGGCGCCGTCGAACGTGAAGGCGTCGACGCGGTCGCGCTCGACGAGCCACTGGACGAACCAGCCCGGTTCGTCGGGGTTGTTCTCGCCCGCGAGGTAGGTGTCGAGGGAGGCGAGATCGCTTGCGCGAAAGCCATAGCAGGCGACCGAGACGAGCGTGCTCGGCGGGTCGTCGGGTTTCTCCTGGAAGTTGCGGATCTCGTGGTCGTCGCCGACGTCGAGAACGCCATACGAGGTGGCACGCTCGGTACTGGCGACGTCGTAGGCCGCGAGGATCGGGCGGTGGCGGTCCTCGAAGTAGTCGATGAAGTCGCTCATCTCGAAGCTGATGAGGTTGTCGCCCGCGACGATGATCGTATCGTCCTCGAGACCCTCGCGCTCGACGAGCTGGGCGAGGGCGCCGATGACGCCGAACTTCTCGTCTTCGTCACTCGTATCCTCGATCGAGAGTTCGGGCTTGTCGTAGTCCTCTCGATGGAGGTGGGCCTCGAAGGCGTCGGCGAAGCGCTCGTTCGTCGAGATGTAGACCGTCTCGATCCGGTCGTCGGCCTCGAGGTCCGTGAGGACGTCGTCGATGACGGTGGTGTCGCCGACCGGAAGGAACATCTTGGGCCGGTCGACGGTGATCGGCCAGAGTCGCGTGGCGTAGCCCCCTGCGAGGACGATGGCGTCCATACAGTCCCGTTCAGGTCAGGCTTCAAAACAGTTCATATATGACAGTATTTGGAACGATCGCTAGTGGGTCCCGTGACGTGTGATGGATCGGGGAAGGGTCGTCACCTGTGGGCACGACAGTGCTGTGTGATCACCATAGTGATCGACGAGGACTAGGGTTCTCGCACGCTCCGAGCGCGTCCCCGGCGAGCATCTCGACGAGTACGAGGGGGCTGAGGCAGGGATCAGTGTACATACTCTTTATATTATATAGACTGACTTTCTGGATATGGCCAATGGTTCTATTAGCGTGCATGAGATGACCTGACGCGAGGACGCTGGTGGTGCGTGCCGTTCAGCCGGTCGAGGGGACCATGTGGGGGAGCTATGAGTAATCGAGGACACACGACAGCGGACCAAAGACGGACGCCGAGTACCGAGAGCCCACGAGCGATCGTTCACAAACAGATCCTGGATGTCGCTGCGTCGCGGCCGGAGGCGGCGATGGAGGCCATCGCCGACGAAGTGAGCGGGGCGACCACCGCACTCGTCGAGCAGGTGCTCGAGGAGTACGGCGATCCGGCGGAGACGGCCACCGAGGAGACTGGCGGTGGGTCGCCCGATCAGGACGACGACGAGCCCGAAGCCGATGAAGACGCCGGAGTGGGGAGCGAGGGTAACGACGCGCAGGCCGTGGTAGCG
Organism: Saliphagus infecundisoli; assembly: GCF_020177375.1. GTDB lineage: Archaea > Halobacteriota > Halobacteria > Halobacteriales > Natrialbaceae > Saliphagus > Saliphagus infecundisoli. The sequence goes on from NZ_JAIWHV010000035.1 coordinate 19,018, forward strand.
AGCGACGGCGGGCCCGCTACGGGGGCGGACGGTGAGCCTACGGGGACGACTGATGAGCCCGTGAGCCCGGATCCCGAGGCGTTCACCGAGACACAACTGACGACGCTGCGGGCGATCCACGCCCAGCCGGAGGCGACCCAGGCGGAGCTGGCCGCCGAGTTCGACGTCACGAGCGCCTCGATCAGCCAACGGGTCGCCTCGATCGAGGGGCTCGACTGGCCGGATCGGCAGGCGTTCACCGAGACGGTGTTCGGGGCGCCCGCTGGGGGTAGTGAGGGGGCGGTGGCGGCCGAACCCGACGGTGGTACGGCGACCGGGGTCGAGGGGGCCGGGACCGGTGGCGGGGATGCGGTGGAGGCGGTCGGAGACGAATCGGGTGGGACTCCCAGTGAATCCGGTGACGAGGCCACGGTTCAGGAAGCACCCGCTCTTGCCGACCAGCTCGACGTGCTCTCCGCCCGGGTTGACCGGCTCGACCAACAGTTCGAGGACCGGTCGGCGAGCGGTGGCGTGGCTCTCGACCCCGATTTGGTTCACAAGGTCGCCCACGCCTGTCTGCAGTCGGAGGCGATCTCCGAGGACGAGGAGTTGCGAATTTTGGAGGGGTTACTTGGTCGGACTAAGGCTTAGCGTCGGCTCTCGCGTTTCCTGTGTGGCAGATCATAGCGCTACTGCGCTCACCGTACAGGACGTGGCGGATCGGTGCAGCGCCTCACTCCAATCGCGGGAGTGGTGACTTCTTCTCCTACTGGTGGTGCTACGTCCCGTCAGGACATCGCCTGTACAGCGTCAGAAACGTCATCACGCCTGATATAGAGAATGCCGAGCCCCGCGAGTAATAGGCCTACTCCCCACCAGAGCGAATCACCGGGCAGTACATACAGAATCAGCGTGACGATTCCTGACGAAAGAAGCGACCAGCCTACTGTGGTTTGGTACGTCATACAGCAATTATCTGTTTCGATGGAATAGCCTGCCGGGTTGCCACGGCAAGTGCGGTGATCGCTGCACGGCGACTCTGAGGTGGATTCGGTATCGAATGTGCGCTGTCTCTCTCGACGTTGTCGAGGTTCTTCTCGCTGGTTAGACCACCGACGACTTCGCCGAGGGGTTCAGCCGGCGGTCCGACGACGAGGTTGAGTGAGCGCACGAGGGTCGGCAGAATCCGATAGACACACGGACGCGTCGACTGTGCGATGAGCTGACGACACGCCCTGACGATTCTCGACGCGACCGTTCTGCTCGATCCGTGTGGTGGTCGCCGACACGCCACTAGTGGATCTAGGCTGTCGGTTCGAGCAACCATCTTCTAGGGCTAGGCGTTTTACTAGGGTCGGTAGCAGCTCGGACGGCAACGAGCGTTTGGTGGGGCTGCTCGGTTGGGCGTAGTCGAGGCAGTGTGATTATGAGTGTGGCGGGAAACCGGGCGGATGATGGATTTCTTCACGCATCTGTTCTTGCCGATCGCTGTCGTCTACGTCCTTCGCTCGGAGTTGTTCGAACACCCGCTCGCGTTCGCGCTGGCCGGCTTTGCGATCCTCCCCGACGCCGACAAGATCGTGGCCGTGCCGGGCGGGCTCCATTCGGCGGTGACGCTGGTTCCGATCGCACTGGTCGTGGTGGGTGTCGAGCGGGGGGTGTCGGGGCGGCTTCGGTACGCGCCCGTCGCGGTTGCGCTGTTGTACAGTCATCTGTTGATCGATATTATTGACGGGAACTTCGTGATGCTGTTCGCGCCGCTTCTCGAGACGGGGATCCAGCTGGGGTATCCGGGCGATGTCGTCCTAGGTGGCGAGTGGCCGATCGTGATCCAGGGGGAGTTGCTCTCCGTTGCGATTCAGGAGCCGCGACCGGTCCCCGGTGGGCGCGGTGGCCCTGGGACGTATGCCTTTCTCAAGAAGTATGGCGTGCTCTCGATGCTCGTCTTCGTGTTGGTCGTTTCGCCACGGTTCACTCGGGAGTAGGGGCGAGTTGGGTGGGAATTGGCTGTTTCGAGGTTCGACAGGACCGAAGTATCGGTGCGGTGAAGGGATTTGTGGCGATGATGTCTTCGTGGGTGAGAAGCAGGCCGTGCTACTCGGTCGGGTCGGGCCAGATCCGAGTCCGGACGTAGGTCCTCGCGAGTGCGACCACGATCGCGACGAGCGCCGGCCACCGGCACGTCGCGGTCGAACGCCTCAAGGAGCAGGTCTACGTTCTTGTGCTCTAGTCGGCCGGCGTACAGCACGCCGACCCCGCGCCGGAGGGGGTCGGCGTCACGGATCCGTTCGACGTCGATCGTTGGAAACGACATCTATCCGGTTTCTAGCCGAATCAATGCCCGTGAGTTGATCTGAGCAATCGGAAGAGAATTCAGAAACCACACGTTTCAAATATAGCCTAAATCCTCCAGTCTCTGTTTCGTTCCCTTACTCATCTCTTGGTCTCTCTCCCTCGCTGTAGTCTGTTCAAAAGACTCTAACCATGCATCAAGGCGATTGATCAGTTCGTCCCTAACACCGGGCTCTTCGCTTGATTTATCCGTCTGCTCATTAGGGTCATCTTCGATATTATAGAGGGAAATATCCCCTTCAGACCCTCTGATCAGTTTGTACTCCTCTGTCCTGATCGTTCTCATGGATCGACCAAATTCATCAAGTTCTTCTTCAGGTATGCCCGTCTGATCACTCAAACTCGCTATACTCGGTTGCGGAGAGAGGTATTCTGCAATGGCTTGGTCACGCGACGCTGTAGACGAATTTGGATGGAAGGAAGTCCCCTGTGCTTGCTCCGGGATCGTGAGTCCTGCAATATCCAAAATCGTCGGGAACAAATCCAGCGTTTGAATCCGCTTATCTGAATCCCCAACCTGATTGAACCGCCCACCATGAATGATTAGGGGCACATGAAGAAGAGTATCGTGTACGGAATATTGGTGATCCATCAGCCCATGGTCGCCGATGTTTTCACCGTGATCTCCAACAATGATGAAAACTGTATCATCCCATTCTCCATACCGTTCAAATACTGATCGTAATTCCCGTATTTGTTCGTCAAGATACGCTATCTCTGCACGATATAATGCCCGTAATAGTTCGAAATCAAGGTTGGTCATCTCAAGGACACCTGCGCTGTACTCCCACGGTTTCTGAGGGACTGCCATCGCTTCACGATACGTACTGCCTTCTGGCAAGAACTTCTTCACGAGTCTTTTTGGCGGCTGATAGTCTAAGTGGGGTTCAAGATAATTGATGAACATAAAGAAGGGCGCGTCCTGATCTCTATTTTGAATCCACTTTTCAACCAGCGAGTTCGTTCGTTTCGCCCCGTAATCACTTTGGCGATAGAAAAACTGACCATAGATCGCATTTATAAAGTTTGCAAATATTTCCCCACTAACAAGCTCTGAGAGGCCTTCTCTAATTAGCTCTCCTCCGTCTGATGTGAGTTTAATCTTACCAAAGTCCGTTTCAGATTGTATGTACTGCCACACTTTGAACATTTCGTCAAACCCACTATTCAGACCAAATTCGCCAGTCACCCACGCATTATTGGTAAAACCGACAGTCTGATACCCGTCATCAGAGAGCAAATCAGCAATAGTCGGGAATTGTCCGTCGTAGAACTTGCTACCTGCGTGTGTTCCATGTTTAGAGGTATAGGTCCCAGTGAACATCGACGTGTGAGATGGGAGGGTCCAAGGAGCATTTGTGAAGGTGTTACTATACGCTGCTCCCGTAGCGGCTAACTCCTCTAAGCACGAATCCCTGATCGTGTTCCGAACATAGCTCGTATCGCTTTCACGTGCTGTATCCATTACGACGAGCACGATATTTGCTCTCCCGTTTCCCATAGATATAGGATCAATATGTTCGCCAATCAAAAAACTGCGCTGTTTCCGATCCTGGTTTCTCGAAGGGTATATTTGAATTGATGAGATATGCTATCTAAAGTGGCTGATCAAAATTCTTCAACCGGCGAGGAATTAAACCCAAGTCTTCGGGTTCTAGCTCTGAACAAGCGGAGCTGGCACCATTCTTCGGCCGGCGGTTCTGAACTAAACCTGGAGGAAACTACGAAACGTCTTGCACAGCGCGAGCACGAGGTTCACCTTCTGACCGGCTCTGATGGAGGCCGACCGCGGACGGAACTCGACGACTCTGTATTCATTCATCGAGTCGGATTCGACGAGAAGGTGCCCGCACCTTGGGACGTTGTAATCTCGTACCTTACGATCTCATTGTATTTTTACTGGTATTTATACAAATTATCTCCTGACGTCGTCTATACTGTAAATACGCCGCTACCTTGGCCAGTGGTTACCCGGAAGCCGCGAGTCTCTATCTTTCACCATATCGCGATCAACTCGTTCTTCGAAACACACCCGTTCCCTCAGAACGTCTTAGGTTACGTCTCTCAGTCGTTCGGTGTGTTTCGTGAGCGACAGAATTTGACAATAAGCGTTAGTCCGAGTACGACCGAGGAACTAGTTAACCGAGGGCACAGTCCGGAGACCGTTTACGAGATTCGAAATGGTCTTGACGTGGAACGATATCGTCCCGGAACAGAGTCCTCTACCCCTCGTATAGTGTATATCGGCGGACTTGAGCGGTACAAAGGAGTGGACCGCATTCCCGAAATCCATGAGATGGTACAAGAGATTAGTGGCACTTCTATTCGGCTTGACGTCGCTGGTCGGGATGGTCCGGTAAAGGATACTATCGCCGAATATTGCTCATCGACAAGCGATGCACACTATCACGGGTTCGTGTCTTTGGAAAAAAAGATCGATCTTCTTCAGTCTGCATGGGTGTTTATTGCTCCCAGCCGAGTGGAAGGATGGGGAATTGCGGTATTAGAAGCGAATGCCTGCGGTACGCCTGCAGTCGGGCGCAACGTAAGCGGTCTCCGTGACTCAATTCGACACAACGAAACCGGACTATTAGTGGATGGCGCCGATCCAAACGAATTTGCGAAAGCGGTATACCGACTTCTGGAGGACACCCGACTGAGGAGAGAAGTTGGTGAGAATGCACGAAATTGGGCAGAGAAACATACTTGGGAAACATCTACCGATCAACTTGAAGAACTCTTACTCTCAACCGTCCCGGAAACTGATCGATAGCACTCTTCCAATCGATCGATTCGAGACTCTATCGCGAAATGCTGTTCTGCACTCTCACGCGCTTTCTGGCTCATTATTGCGACTTTCTTCGGGTTATTAGCACACTCTACAATCCCTTCAACTAACTCATCGGCATCGCCTGGCTCTACGAGTACACAGTTTTCACCGTCAGTCATTCCAGGAGCCTTCTCAGAGAGCTTAGAGGCGATAACTGGCGTTCCGGATGCACATGCTTCCATTATCGTCAGCGTCGGGAACGCCTCTCCACTCTTTGAGGTGAAGAGGAACCCATCTGCAGCTGCATAGTACCTCTTTAGTTTACTATCAGTCACCTTGCCGTAAAATTCTAGACAGTCCAACGTGTTAGCGGCCATCTCAACCACAGACCGCATCGGTCCATCCCCTGCAATGACGACGTGTACCTCCTGTCCACGCCGATCTAAGATGCGTAATGCGTCAAGTAACACACTGAGCCCCTTCTTTTCAGAAAGTCGAGATAGAGAGAATAGAACTGGAGTGTCCGGGTCGCAGTCAAATACGTCCTGTTTGGTACCATTGTCTGGATGGTACTCGTCAGTATTGATTCCGTTTACTAGTATCTCGGGGTTTAGACTGTGATCTATTCGGGAGACGTACTGCCGGACATTACGGCTGACACAGAACACATGGTCCGCCTGCCGAAGGTTCCAGAGTCCAACGGTTCGGTCATTGGCTTTCTCTATCAACTCGAACGGTACTGGATATTCGACGAACGGTGTATGCTGGTGGAGGACCACTGGGCACTCTATGGGTGTATATCGTAGAATGGCTGTAGTCGTCAGATAGTTCATCCCATGAACATGTACGATATCGATTTTCGAATTCGTGAAGATTTCTACGATGCGCTTTCGTGCGTTAACTGGATTCGGTATAGGGTACGGGGCGCCAAGTTTCTCGGCAGGGTTCCACGCCTTGTAACGATGGACTCTGTACCCATCACGCATAATATCCATCGATTCGGCGTCGATATCACTACAAACTACTATGACCTCGTGTCCTCGATTTGCCAGTCGTTTAGCGTGTGACTCGACGACCGATTCGATCCCACCAATGTGGGGTGAAAAATAATGGGATGCGAGAATTATTTTCATTTTTATTGTATGGATAAACTACTGCTGACACGAAACATATCTGACTGACGTGACTCATCCGTAATATTGTTTTTCTTTTCGGAACGCTTAGCACGCCCCGGCAAGATATTCAACTCAATATGGCCAAGATCTGTCTGGTTAACGGTGTTTATCCACCCGATGATTTTGGGGGCGCGGAAAACTATGTCCAGAGGACAGCACACGCGCTGAAAAAACGCGGCCACGACGTGTCTATTTTGACCACGACTAGAAATGCCTCTCAGGAGACGCTTAGTGTAAAAAAGGAATTCCGAAACGGAATTCCGGTTTTTCGCTTCTATCCGCTTAATTTCTCACATAGGAGCGACGGAACAGGTGGCAACCTAGCTACCCAGGCGCTCTGGCATCAATTTGATACCATCAACCCACACGCAAAGCGGGTGGTGAGCGATTTTCTATCCACGTACCAGCCAGATATCGTCCACTCCAACAACTTTATGGGTATTACTGCGTCGGCGGGAAAAGCAATATCTGACGCTGACGTCCGGTACGTTCATACACTCCACGACTACAGTCTCATCTGCCCAAAAAGCAATCTGCTTAGAGAGATGACCGCCCCAGATAATGACGTCGCAGTCTGTGATTCTCCGCCGATACCGTGTCGTATGTACGCTGGTGCAAAACGACGGATGATCGGCGAGCCAGATATCATAGTCGGCCCGAGTCAGCACGTAATTGACATACACGAGAAACACGGTTTTTTCAAAAACACCAAGACAACACGTATACAACACGGTATTGAGGATTTCGCAAGTTCACTCCCCAAGGGGTCTTGTCAATCGGTTCTATACGTGGGTAAGCACCTTCGTGCCAAAGGCCTTGAGACACTGTTCGAAGCTGCTAGGCTTTTGCCTAATGTGAGATTTCATCTGTGTGGGACCGGACCATACGACGATCGATCCAGAGCGGTCGCAGAAAACCGAGCTAACGTTGAATACCACGGGTTCGTGTCCGATGAACGCCTTCGTGAATTACGCCATAAGGTTTCTGCTGCTGTTGTACCTTCAGTATGGATGGAAAATTCTCCGCTGACGATCTATGAAAGTTTCGCTAACGCTCTCCCAGTTATTGGCGCTGACATCGGTGGCATCCCTGAACTAGTGAACCGCAGTCGGGGGCGATTATTCACCCCGAAAGATGCTGAAGAACTCGCTAATCGAATTATCGAACTAACGCAGGAAGCTAACTTACGTGATTTACGCTCTAATGCATATCAATGGGCGAAAAATCGGACGTTCGATCATCACGTCAGTGAATTGGTCCAGGCGTACACTGCATCTATTTGAGGTATCCAAGCTCTTCTAGACGGTCTTTTGCGGTTTCGCCCAGCGAAACATGGCTACTTTGTGTAGTGGTGGAATTTATCCATTTTCCGAGAGTTTCATCGAATTCCTCCGCTTTGCCAGGCGGATCTCCAAACTGTTCGCGACCAGAGATGTAAGATTTTAACCCTCGAACTGCCCGCTTCCGTGCCAAACGCTTCGATGGCGCAAAGAATAGGTCGCCGATGAACCCGGGTGATCGCTCTCGGAACGATGCACGTGGATACACGTATCCGCCATTAGCATCCCAGACACTCTCGTACCTTGTTTTTCCTGTAATCGGAACGTACGGTATATCGTGTTGTTTTTCGTAGAATGAAAAGCTAACATCGGCTGATGTAGTCGGTGTGTCATCGATCGGCCCTTGATTGACTTCCACATCAAGTAAATCAATGATTAGAGGTAGTAATTCTACATGACTAATATGGTTGTCAACACTTTTCTCTGGAAGGTTTGGATGCATGAATACGGTAGGTACATACACTAGTTCCGGTCGGATGGGACCATTATGACCAAACATCCCTCCCTCTCCGAGGAGTTCACCGTGATCTGAGGTATAGATCACAAACGTATCGTCTAGCAATCCCTCTGATTCAAGTTCTTCAATCCGTTGACTGAACGTCTTTGCGTCACTTTCAATGCCGACATAGTACTCGTTTTTGATTTCTTCAACAGTACGTTCTTTTCGCGCATCGAAATATTCGGTCACCGTCCCTTCAAAGTTCCCATAGGGGGCGTGTCCTCCCTGTCCGCGTTCCATCACGACAAACGGTGGTGAGATAGACTTGAATGGGTCATTCGTATCTCTTGCAGGTTGGTCAAGCACTGAATAGATAGGATCTTCAGAGCCTGAAACACCGATTGAATTGACAAAACGGGTTTGATGATCCTGAAGATCAAACAGCGTTGGGATGGAATCGGGAACGCGACAATCAAAATCGGTAACACCGTGTGTTATCATATATTTTGCGGTGACAATTGTAGCAAACGATGTTGGGGAGTGGATCGAACCGGCAACTGTTTTTGCGACGACCCCTCTCTTTGAGATACTATCGGGAAGCCCATCCCACCTTACAGCATCTGCAACATATATAAAGACATTATCAACGTCTAAATCTGAAACCAGCTTTTTTAGGTTCATATTTCTGTAATAACTAGTTATTATATGTGTGTTTTAATGTTTTGTTCATACGATATTGTTATCACACATATCCAAGATCGTCAAGCCGGTCCACTACTTCCTCACTCATTTCATGGTCGTTTTCAGTAATTTTTCTTTCCGATATGGATTTTTTGATTTCTGCTAAAACGTCCTTTGGGCTCTGTACTGGTTTGCCTTCGCCAGAATAACCGTCTATCGTTTCATGACCGTAGTATCTTGGTGGAACCCCAATGCCGGATAGTCGTAAATCATATGTATCGATCAATTTTTGAGAGATATTTTCTTTTTCAAGTCGTTGGACTGCTACTGGGATAAGCCCATGGTATTCTGTAAGCACCGGTTTTCCCTCTCCCAGTTCTAATAGATTTCTACCCCGTGACTGACCATTAATGTCGGCCATAGCCAATACTGTTTGGTAAATGTCAAGATGGCTTACCATTGCATCTGTCCGGCCGGTCAGGTCTTTACCTGAGATGACGAGCGGAACGTGCGTAATTTCGGGAAAGAGTCCATAAGTATGGTTCCAGACATCCGATTCCCCTAGCATCTCTCCATGGTCAGCTACCGTGATGACGTAGTCGAAGGATGAAGACAATTCCTTAAATATCTCTCTGTACACTGTAGATAGATATTTACAGGTATCGTAGTACGCTTGTACCGTCCCATCGCGTGGACTATCGATGCCGAGCGAGTCTTTTATCGTGACCGTGATTTTGTCGTCAGGATTCGGACCGTCAAAGCCAATTGGTGTGTAGTAGGGCGTGTGAGCTTCCATCAAATTCAAATATAGAAACTCGTCTGTTCCAAAACTTCTCTGTGAGACCAGATCCTCTATTACCGATGCACCACTATCCGGGACGTTGTTTATTGCCTCAGTACCACCTCGTGCATAAGCGATCCCGTTCCAAAGTGACTGCCATGTATCATACTCCGAATGGTAACACTTCGACAGCGCGCTCCAATACTTTCCAACACGTGTAGTCAACTTATTGTCAGAGTAACTGAATTTACTCCAATCAACAATGTCTTCATCACCGGTCATCAATTTGCTTGCTCCAATAAATTCGTTGAATCCACGATCCCATTGGCGATTAGGAGAGATGTTCGGATTCGCAGTCCAACACCGCGTACGGTATCCTCCCTTCTGGAGTTGCTCCGGTAGTACATTCCCATCAACATCTAACGATGGAGACTTAGCGTGTACCCCAATCTCTGACGGATATTCTCCAGTAAACATCGACCCGTTGGCCGGAGATGTCCAGTTCGCAGTCGAGAACGCATTTTCGAATTTACGCCCTGGAAGCCAGTCAAAGTGCATATCGAAAGCGTCTTTTCGGAGGGTATCGAGGACAACTAAGGCTATATTTGACATAGATGGCTTTGTTTCCCGAATACGATAGATACGGTGTTTGTTCGAAACATTTAGCCAAACAATCATGGGGCCGTAATATCAATATTTTGGTTCTATGATTAGATACTTGGGCTCTGTAGTTTCGGTACACGGCGGCGGATTTCATGGATATCGGACGCTGGGGGGAAGGTTGTAGACGGTGGATTTGCGCAGCATTTCACGGAACTCGAGCCACCAGCTTCGCGCACGCACGTCAGCGCCGAGCGTGCGCTTGATCGACGAGAAGACGGTTTCTGACATGGAGCGCTGATGGTACCGATCACTGTCCATGCGGGCGTTATGGGCGTGATCGAGCGGATTCATGATACGGTGTTTGATGAGGGGTCGGACGCCGTTTTCACGGAGTTCGTCGCGGAACGCTCTCGCGTCGTACCGAACAGCAAGAGCCGAAGCCCAGCGTCCCGAGAACTGGTCAGAGCAAGGCTCTGCTTGGCTAACCGGTAGCTTGATTCGTTGCCGAAACGCTTGCTGTAGTGTTCTCGGGCTTCTCGTGGGGTGTCGATGAACGGCGCGTCAGCGGCGTAGCCGTGACGCGCCACCCCGTGTTCGTCGTAGCGACCTCGCTGGTAGACGCAGTCGATGAACACAGGGAACGTCACCCGCCCGGCGAGTTCGTGCTCGATCACCCGGCTCCAGCCGCTGCTGAGTTCGTCTTGAATCGTCTCACCCCATTTGACGATCGGTATGATGAAGGCGTAGTTGTGTGCGTACAGCAATTCGAGGCAGCCGCTGTTGTAGAAGCCGCGGTCGAGGTAAACGGCCTTGACGCGTACAGGTCAAGGCTGTCGAGCAGCGTCAGAAACTCCGCGAGGACTTCGCTTGTGGTCTCGCCAGCGACCAGCTGGCGGACCGCCAGCGTATACCGCTTGTTGCGTACCCGCGCGTAGAGCGTGACATAGGCGTGAAACGCCGTGGTTCCTCGTTTGGCCTGCGAGAAGTACAGCGCCTCCGTCTCGTCCTCGTCACCGTAGTAGCGATTGAGGTGGAGGTCGTCGCCGACCTCCACCGGTCGATCGGGAAGCGTCTCGAGGGCATCCCGTTGAAGGAGCGTGTTCCCGACCGCCTCAACAGCGTCCAGGTCGAACTGATCGGTGAGATGGTCACGGACGGTGTTGGCGTGGGGCGACTCGTCGGTCGTCTCGCAGATGTGATTGATCGAGGTCCCGTCGGCGCTGGCGCCGGCGAGGATCTCGTACAACTCATCAGCGGAGACCTCTACGTTCTCACCGAGGTCAATCGGGAGCTCGTCTCCAAGGCTGTTGGCGACAAAATTAAGCAGGTGCTCTTCCTCTAACTCGCTGTCTGCTTGGTCGTGCTGCACACACTCCCCAAGCAGACGCTTACTCTAACCCGATGTGATCGACTGAACTTTAGATAGCGTAGTGGGACGTTGGGTCTCAGACCAGAGTTGTTAAATGCCAAACTGGCATCCATCGAACTATGCATCAGGGAGACAGGTATGCAAAAGTCGCAGGAATACTAGCGTGCCTGTTTCTCTCGGGCGGGATTGGAGCCCTTCAAATGGCGCCTGCTGGCTATCAGGTGTCGATGTTTACACAGGCCCCAGCTGCGGTGATGCTCCTTGGAGGTGTTCTTATCATCCTGGGTATATCAACAACAATGTATAGCATCTCTATCGGTCGTCCAGACTGGCGCCTACTACTGCCACTGTATGCCGTCCTCTTCGTCGCACTCCTTGGCCCCTACCTGTTAGGATATATCATAAAGTATGCTGATGCGATGATCCATCTTGGGAATATTCTCGATATAGTTCGTACCGGTAGTCTTCCCGGCGGAATGTTCGGTGCCCGAACATATCCTCACTTTCATATTCACCTCGCCATGATGGCCTTCATTCTCGGTATGCCGGAATACGTACTTATTGCACTTGTGCCCCTTCTTTTTGGGTCTTTAGCCCTAATTGTTGTCCTGTTACTCGGGCGCTGGTACCAGATTCCATCGACATATCCACTGCTTTTCATTCCACTGATGTGGCTGCTCCCACTCCGGAGCGTTACTCCCTCGGGTGTTGCCTATCTCACGACATTTCTGCTTCTTGTGTATCTTCTTGAAACTCGCCCAGAAATGGCCAGTTGGCAGCTATTCACCGTCTTTTGTTGCTTTACAGTAGGGATCTGGATTCAGCACTTATTCGTCGCCGCGCTTCTTCTCGGCGTTGTCATCAGCTCCTATTTAGCTGCCTCTGGATTCTCAATTCTACAAGGCGGTGGTATGGAATCTCCGCCACCGGGATACGTCCTCATATTCACGGTGTTTGGCATGGTATGGGTCGCAATTCTCCAGACACAACTTCTCCAGCGAGGGGCCTTAGTGATAACACAACTGATTGGGGCATATTCATTTAAGACTCAGTATGAACCCGGCGGTGGCATTAGCCGCCTGTTCTCAGAACTTGGATTCACTATTGTCGATGTCGTAATTCTTGCCCTCAAACGGTTTGGGAGCTGGGGTGTATTGCTCGGACTCGGGACTCTTGGAATCACTATCTATCTCTACCAGAATCGAGCGCACCTTGATCAGCCGACTATTCCGGCGATGGCTGTCGGGGTTAGTATTGTCTGGTCACTCGCAGAGTTGACTGTTGGTATAATCCCATCGATAAATTGGTTGCGTGTCCTACGGCCGGCCGTAATTCTCTCACCCATCTTTGCTGGGCTATTTTTACACCGTGCATTCTTGTATGAGAGGATAGACAATGATTCAGTCCGACCGGTCGCCGCTGTCCTTGTTGCAATTATTCTCATCATTGCCACATTTGGTTCAATTGGAGGGATGTATCGATCGCCTTGGATGATAGACGGAAATTCGTATTCGACCGATAGCGGTCTGCAAACTTGGCAGTGGTACTACGACCATAAAACAGATGGAAATACTGTCACGCTTGAACGGAATGAACGGCGATTTGCGGAACTGGTCCTATCAACAGATGAAGAGATCGAACGATCCAAGGAGATTCACAACGATATACGTGCACCACCCCATTTCCGGGAGAATGGTCAATCTCTGGCAGAATTATATCCGTGCAGTTACTATATCGAAGATAAGCGGAGTCGGTATATGAATTTGGAAAGTGGATATACAGAAGATTTCACACACAACGAAATTGAAAAAGTCAGACATTCAACGCCCTCCATTCAGTCAGTCTATACAAATGGCAACTGGAACATTTCGCATATGGGTGCGTGTTAGATATACTCTGATCGACACTGATGGGATGAAAGCCTACTAAGTGTAGCTTCAACTGTACTCTTGCGAGTCCGTTTCGAGTTCGACCGGATAGAGTTGATGTAACTTGATCCGTGCGTCGTCGGTGGTGAACTGCCAGTCGATGAGCCGGTCAGCCGCATTTCGGTGCTCCTGCCACGCAGCGACCCTCCGGTCGGAGGTCGCTGCGTGATAGATACGACGATCGAGACACTCTCGTTTGAGGACACCCAGCTCAATCTCGGCCATGTTCAGCCAACTCCCGTTTTTGGGAACGTAGTGAAACTCGAACCGGTCGAGATATGCTTGAGCCTGATCTGGCGGGAAGAACTGGTAGAAGCCGGCCGGATTGTGCGTGTTGAGGTGATCGAGCATAATCGCCTGCATTCGGCGGGATGCCCTAATTTCATCGAGAGCTATTCGCTACGTTGCGCAAGAGCGACTGATTTAGACTTGGCGACCGGAATACGGGTGAAGAGGCGGATTTCAGATGTCACACTGATCCGTTTCTTCGCTTTCTACGGCAATAACGCGATCGTAGAGTCCTCGCCTAGCGAAACTACAGAGCCTAATAGAACAATATTCGACCGTAAATGCTTTTGTATCTCGGTGTCAAGCAACTTAGGACTGTTGCGTTCTGAGTTGATAAAGCTGGGGAGAGCGAGACCACTGCGAGGGGCACTGGAAAGGGGTGTGTAGACTGCGCAAGCTCAACCTGATGCGAGCAAATAGACCCAGAACCAAGAGATACGTC
>NZ_JAIWHV010000036.1 GCF_020177375.1 Saliphagus infecundisoli
TCGAACCGGTTGACTCATCGAAATCGAATGTGACAGTCCGGCTCTATTTGGTTCGGTTGAACGAGCGCAGATCCCGCCTAATCGGCGGGATCAGCTTTCCCATCGAGAATAACCCTCGGAAGTAGTGCGCAAAGCGGTCTAGAGTTTCGCGTTCTCGCGGCTGATGTTTACCACCGCTTTTCTTCAAACCCCACATACCACGTTCACGACGACTCTAACGGAAGAATGGGTGCTCGGATAAAGTGCCTTTCTGAGACCGGGAGCAAAGTCTAGAGGACTTTGCGACGCGACCAAAGGATTCTGCGACGCGACCAATCAGTTTCCATATAGAAACCGTCACCCGGCGAACCATCCTGTGATGTATCCATCCCCATCTTCTGTCCTTGATTGTCAAAACAACTATAGTATCTTAGTTAGTTGCCTCGGCGTGCAACCACAGCCGCCGCAAGGACCAGGACAGCGACGAGCGCGACTCCGACACCGAAGCCCGGCCCGAACGCCCCGCTCCCGTTTCCGTCATCGTCAATTTGCTTAGTCGTTCCGCCTACACCACTCGTCGACTTACTCGTTTCGTCCACCGGGGATCGGGTTGTCGTGGTAATTGGTGTCCTTGTTGCCGTTGCGGTCTGTGTTGCCGTCGTGGTCGGTATCTCGGTAGTCTGCGTCGCAGTCGAGGCTGTTGCCTCGCTCTGCGTCGTAGTTGTTGCAGTTGCAGTCTGGGTCGTGGTCGTCTCGGTCGCTCTCGCTGTTTCGGTTGTAGCGTTGCCCGCGCTACTTGACGTGGCAGTAAACGTACTCACGCCGCCGCTGCAGGTGCCTGGACTGAGGTCGACTGGTTGACTCATGTTGAGTTCGGTCGTTTCGCCCGTTCCGGAGCGAGCGACCCAGCTCTCGATTTCGTTCTGCTCGGGTGATCCACTCCATTCCTCAAACGGATAGCGGTCTGTTTCGTCGTTGAACTTGATGTCCACAGTGATAGTACGATAGTTCGAACTTTCGAGTCCGCGGAAGGCGGCTCCATCCGTACGCCTTCCGTTGGCGCTCCATTCGATATGTGCGCCTGTATCGTTGTAGCTGAAAGTGTCGTCGCGGTTGGTGTAGTTGTCGTCCTCAACCACCCACTGACCATCCGCCGGAAGACCTGAGATATCGGCTGTGGCGACGTAACCGCCTGGTTCATCGATCTTGTCGTTGAGGAAGACGAGACTTAGCCCATCAGAACCTCGGTAAACGAATACCTGAATGGTCTGGTCGAGTTGGATATCAGTAGTTCCGAGCGAACTATAATTCGCCGTATCATTCAACACTTTATAATCGTAGAACTCCTCAACGGATTGTGTGCCGTCGCCAAGGGGCGTGATCTGCACGCACTGTGAACCCTGCTCGACGATGAACGTTTGACTTCCTTGGGCCGCTGCCATTCCTGAAACGACTACAGGTGCCGAAGCGACCACTACCATCCCGAGCGCGATACCGGCGAGTTGTAACCATCGGTTGTCGTTGAGACTGTGCTCGTGAGCGCGCCGCTCGCTACTCATTTCGAGGAGTCGCCTCCCCGTAGCGTGTCGGGAACCATCCGCGAGAGACGCATCGCATTGCCAGTGACACCGAGGCTCATACCCATATCGCCGACAACCACGGCCACCGCAACGCTGACGTAGCCGAGCGGGACGCCGATCGCGAGCAGTGCCTTCGCGCCGAGACTCGTCCAGATGTTCTGTTGAATCACGTTTCCTGCTTTGTCCGACAGCTCGTAGAGGTACGGCAGTTTCGAGAGATCGTCACCCATAAGTGCGATATCAGCAGTTTCAAGCGCTGTATCCGTTCCGGCAGCCCCCATCGCAATCCCGACAGTCGCGGTCGCAAGCGCTGGCGCATCGTTCACGCCGTCGCCAACCATCGCAACGTCGCCGTATTCATCACTCAACTCATCGATTGCTTCGACCTTCTGGTCAGGGAGGAGTTCCGCGTGGTACTCGTCAACGCCGACCTGCTCGGCAATCGCCTGGGCCGTTCCCTCATTGTCGCCCGTGAGCATTACAACATGACCGATACCCAACTCATGCAGGCGCTCGACAGCGCGTTGTGAGATCGGACGTACCTCATCAGCAATTGCGATGCCACCCAGCAACTCCGTTTCCGTTCCAATGAGGACGACCGTTCGTCCCTCCTCCTCAAGTCCGGCCAACACATGGTCAGCGTACTCCTTCTCCGCCTCTTCGGGACTAGAATTCTCAGTGACCTCCTCCGGTACGACCCCACCGTCAGTTACGCTGCGAGCTTGGGGGAGGTCGAAGCCGAGTTCCTCGAATAGTGCTGGTTTGCCTGCATAGTACGTCTCACCGTCGATAGTAGCTTGAATGCCCTTTCCAGTCAGGCTCTCGAAATTCGAGACAGGAGGAAGATCGGTTCCCTCAGAGTCCTCAGTATGGGTGAGAATCGCCTCAGCAATCGGATGTTCACTCCGCTGTTCTAACCCGGCACCGTATCGGAGCACATCTGGCTCACTGTAGTCTCCGAACGGAATCACGTCGGTGACCGTGAGTTCACCCTTCGTGAGCGTCCCGGTTTTGTCCATCGCGATAGCGTCGATTTCGCCCATTGCTTCGAGGTGATTTCCTCCTTTGATGAGCACGCCGTTCTTCGCGGCACTCGTAATCCCGGAAACGACCGAAACGGGCGTCGAGATGACGAATGCGCACGGGCACGCGATCACAAGTAGGGTGAGACCACGGATGAACCACGTCTGCCACGGCCATCCGAACGCGAGTGGCGGCACGGCAGCGGTGAGAATTGCCAGCACGACCACTATCGGCGTGTAGTAGCCCGAAAAGCGATCGACGAACTGCTCCTTTTCGGTTTTCTTCTCCTGTGCTCCCTGCACCATCTCGATGATTTTCGAGAGCGTCGAATCACCCGCCGTTGAGGTGACCTCTACTTCGAGATAGCCTTCCGCGTTGATACTTCCGGCAAACACTTCATCGCCGGAAGATTTGTCGATAGGTACGCTCTCTCCGGTGATTGAAGACTCATCGACCGCACTCTCGCCCTCGACAACTGAGCCGTCGAGTGGGATCTTCTCGCCGGGACGGACGATGACGGTTTCGCCTACGTCCACGTCCTCGGCCGCTACAGTCACCTCATCGCCATTCCGGCGGACCGTGGCCTCATCCGGCGAGAGTTCCATCAGTTCACGCAGCGAGTTGCGTGCTCTATCCATCGCGTAATCTTCAAGCAACTCCGCGATGCTGAACAGGACGGCTAGTGTCGCGGCTTCGACGAAGTAGCCGATGCCGGTGGCGGCGATGATCGCCGTCCCCATCAGGAAGTCGATGTCGAGACTCAGGTTCTTCGCGGAGTAGTAGCCTCCGCGAACGACGGGATAGCCGCTGACGGCGATTGCGACGAGAAATAGCCCGTCCGCGAGTGTGAGCGGATAGTCGAGGACGGTTGCAGCCTCGATGTTTTGCCCAGTGAGTACGAACTCGAAGAGGAGACCGAACACGAGAAACCCTGCTCCGATCCAGGTTTTGATGGCGCGCGAACTCGTCCAGATCTCCGAGGGAGGCGCGATTTCCACTCCTCCGGTCGATTCCTCACGAGAATCGCTTTCATCGCCGACGACGTCGTAGCCCGCACCCTCAATGGCTGCAACCACGTCGGCCTCGGTCACACGGTCAGAATTATAGGTCACCGTAGCCGTGCCAGTGGTCGGCTGGAGGGTCGTGTCAGTGATCCCGTCGACGCGTTGGAGTGCCTTACCGACCTTCTGCGCGCACGAGGGACAGTCCATCTCCGGAACGGCAAGCCGGACGGACAGTTCTCGCGCCTGCTTACTGTCGCCCGTCTGTTCCACTGCATCCACGTTCTCGGTCATCACCGTGAGATAGGGGAGTCAACTCGATAAGCCTTAGTTGGAATGTTCCAAACGGGAAGTCAGGTCAGGGTGATATCGACGGCTCCGAAGGGAGATTTTCGTGAGCAACGTGCTCCTTCGCAAGGTGTTCTTCCGCCCGTCGAAGTCGGTAGGTGAGCGTCGACCGAGGCACGTTGAGGTGCTCTGCTAGTCCACCTACGTCGATCTCTCGAGGCGACTCGTAATAGCCGTGTTCGACGGCAGCCTGAAGAGCAGCCTCTTGTTCTGGCGAGAGCCGGGTTGTTCTGTCGTTCGTATTGTTTGTCGAGGTCGAGGTGGCGGCCGTTCGGAGTATTTCCGTTCGGGCACAGTCGCCGACGGCAGTTGCGAGCTCATCGAAGAACGCACTCACGTCGCCCTCGCCGGAATGGATGATGCGCCAGGTGTAGTGACGACTCTCGTGGCGCGTGTCGAACAGTAGACCATCGCCGAGGTGGTCGCGTGCGATGTGGGGGATGGACGAGCAAAGAGGGGTGCGCTCCCAGTACGAGTAGAGAACGAGCGTGTCATCAGTCTGGTCAAGGATCTGTGTAGTCTGGGTAGCATCACAGTCCTCGGTTGCGAGACAGTCCGCATAGTAGTCGCTGTTGAGAAAGGCGTCTTCGATATCAGCGAGAGCATCGGGTGTCCCAGTAGCGTGATCGACGCGCCAGAGACGGTCCTCAGTGACGTGCAGCGAGAGCGATCGAATCCAAGCGTCTGGATAGTCAGCGAGAGTATCTGCCACCCTGTTGCACTTAGGTTCGTATTCGAGAGCGAAGACGAGCTCGCGCATACACTACTATAGCTGGCTCGGAGGCATAATACATGGCTTTAGACCGCCCGGATTTGGTTACTGGGGTTAGATCACATCGTCGTGATCGTGAGTTTCCTGCATCCGCTGTGCTTCGGTAGCGTATTGCTCTTGAAGGTCGGTATCGTCGACGGAGCCAAGATTGTTCGGGTCAGCGTCGACAGCCGCCGTGGTGTCGCGAACATCGGTAAAGGAGGTTAGTGCTCGTTCTTTGCGGTAGTACTGCTCACCATCGGGAGTTGCGTAGGTGAGGATGATCAAATTCTGCTCATCGTCGGAGTAGGTGCGTTCAACCAACCACACACGGATACCATTATCCAGTTGCTCCGTCATATTCGCCCGGTTGTTGCGCCTCGGGATTAAATGGTGGAGGTTGTAGATGGGTGTTTTCAGAGACACGGAACCCAAAGCCCATCCCGGCAGCACAAATTTCCGAAGAGATCTATGCATGAACAATCTACCTAGCCGACTTCAGATGTGCAAGATATGCGCCCTGTATCTTGCACGCGGATTTTAACAGATAACAGATTTGTGATATTGGATAGTACGAAGACTTCAGCTAATCCCTATAGCTGACGACGGGCTCTCAGAGGACGAGATTGAGGAGATTCTAGACCGAAACGACGTCGAGACGGTCCTACGAGACCGAAACGTGGTTCCACCCGCCCTTTCGACGAATGGCGCTCGAAACCTGATGCAGCGCCTCTGTGAGGCCGCTGATATCGACGTCGACGGTGACTACCTGAAACCACACGGCGCTCGTCGAGGTCTTGGACACGAACTCTACGCGAGTGGCCACGCCGAGCTGGCTCAATCAGCGCTCAGGCACGCGAGTATCGAAACCACGCATGAATCGTACTCCGATATCCAGGCTGCAGAGACAGCCCAGCAAGTCGATGACCTCCTCGATGAATAGCAAACCCCTTAGAGCCCAGCCCTTGGGCCACATCCGGATTCTGCCCACTCGTTCGTAAGGACGGGAAAACACCTTACTTGAAGCAAATCAGATTCGGGCTCCTCCGAGGGAACTAGCCAAAGTTACCGCAAAACCCGCAGACGGAGAGAGCGTTCATCAATCCCATATCCCACATTATGTCCATAATCCAGGTAATGTAGATTGTGTGAATGGTGAGGATAATGATAATTGCACAGCCAAATTAGTCGTTTTCCGCTTGGCTGCTTAACATCTCGACTACTTCTTGGACCCGTTCCTCATCCGCTTCAATACCCCGCTCGCGGAGGATTTGCAGGGCTACCTCATCACCGTGATTCGCTACGACTCGAAGACACGCGTCCTGAAACTCCCTCCCTTCGAATTCAGAAACATCGAACATTGAGCAGGCAGCAGTCACTGACGACCGCATTCGAGTAATGCCATCCCACGTCTCATCCCGGACGTAGAATCCATGCATGTCGGTCTCATCGAAGGGAAACGCCGGTCCACCAGACGGTTCATCCTCATCTAATTCGTCTGGTTGCTGCGTTGGGTCAACCTCGTTGTCCGTCTCCTGTTGGCTTTTCGCTGCAGACGATCGGGCCTCCTCCCTTGTGGACCCGTTGTCCTCGTCAGCCGGTTCTTCACCTTCCCCTGTTTGTTTGAGCTGTTCAGCAACGTCGCCGAAGCGATTGTCCTCATTAGGCATGGTTCTGATCCTCCACGAGATCCGCTAGGTGGTCGAAATTCTGGATTTGATCGCAGTCTTCATCAAATGCTGCGACCGGCATTCCCTGTTTGAAGGCTCGAGAGATCGCTGTCCGTTCCCGAATTCCAGGCTTCGGGATTTCGTCGACACTTTGTCTCGAGTCATCGAGTGCATCGAAGATTTCCGGGTCAATCCGTGCATACTCGGGGACAAACGATCCGAACTCTCGATTGAGGTTTTCGACCAGCGTCCGATGCTCGTTGTGTTGCCCCATCGTTTCACGAATCATATTAGGCGTGACGGCGAGGATATCGAGGCCGATGTTCTCCCGGATCGGAGAGATCTGGCGGCTGATCATCTTGTTGAGTCCGTTGATGGACCCGGCACGCGGAATGAGGGGGATGATTACACGCTGGACAGCGATGAGCGCGTTGTCAGAAAGCTTACCGCGGCCACCCGCGGCGTCAATAACGACGTAATCGTATCCGTTGGTGATGAGTGGTTCAATGACGTTCCGGCGGAGCTTCACGTCGGCGAATCGTTCGTCCTTCAGTCGCGTCTCCACGTTCTCTAGTTCGTCACTCGAGGGGAGAAGATGCACTCCAAACTCCGTCTCGATTAGCAACTCGTTGGGATCACCGCCGTCGATGAGTGCATCGCCGAGATTCGCCTCCCTGTCGTACGCATCGTCGTAACCTAGCTGACTCGTCATATGCCCATCCTTATCGAGATCGATCAGAACCGTCTCATGACCTCGGGCTGCAAGGCGATCTGCGATATTAAGCGCGATCGTCGACTTGCCCACTCCACCCTTCAGCAGTGAGACTGCTACGCCGGGAAGGCCTTCGAACTCTCCCGTACTCATCGATCAGCACCTCCACGGAAAGAGAATTTTGTACATTTTGTGGATAATTTACATTGTGTGAGTTTTTGAGGTACTGTGGAAATTGTAGGCAATGTGTGTTTTGTTGCACTCATACCCGGCCAATAAAGCGCCTCACCCTTAATTCTGCGTCAGACGAATTCGGTGGGCTATGTAAATTTCGTACATAATGTGGGCTTCTCGACGCTCGATCACAACTACCTAGCCAGCAATTTCCCGCAACTCCATAACATACATTATTTAGATTTTGTACATTGTGTTAGTTTTGTGTATTTTACAGATAATTCATGAGAGGGACAGCGTTCTGTGAGCCGCAGGCGGGTTCTGAGCCCAAACGAGGGATCGAACACGTGGTGCAAACAGTTTTGCGTGGAAACGTGGATCGCGCCCGTATGGCGTCACTGGGCAACATCACGTTCGCAAGTAAGGATCCGCGTTCGCTTGCGGAGTTTTGGGCAGAGGCGCTCGAATACGACCTCGAAGAGCCGCCACCGGAGATCATTGAGGCGATCGAAGCCGAGGGAGGTGATCTCAATGCAGTCGCTGCAGCGGTTGATCCAACAGAGGACGGCCCACGGTTGTTCTTCAAGAAAATGCCGCGATCCTCACCCGAGCATATCCCGATCCATCTCGACCTCGATGCAGAGGATCGCGAGGAAGAGGTCGAACGGCTCGCTGAACTCGGAGCGAGCGTCGTCGAGACGAAAACAGGAACGACCGGTCCAGTGACGGAGACCTGGACTGTGATGCGCGATCCCGAAGGGAACGGGTTCTGCGTTCAGTCTTTTCACTAACCTCAGCGTGGGGTTAAGATACGCTATCGACGATCATGAGACACCGCGTTTCCGCTGTATTGATAGTCGAGTTCACGGACACCGACGCTCGATGCGCGCTGCCTTGTGCAATCGCTTTCTGAGCGGACGGTCGTTGACGATTCTAGCCGCTAATGAGACACCCATGACGAATCGACCATCCACATCGAAGTCTTAGTCTGAATCGAGTTAGTAGCTAATTCAGTTTAATTGAATTGATCGAATTACTGGTGGAATGAGAACGGCAACGATCCTGACACTGCTGAGTCCGATTCGAAACACGACCTGCAGGTTTCCAACTCAAGGGCCCACTTCACAGAACTGTTCTTCTCCTGCGAAACAGTCAGTGAGCGTAGCTAATAGCTCCTCAATGTCTTGGTCTCCATGATATCGCACGGTACTGCTTCTGGAATCGTACTCAATGAGCCCGGCATCTGCAAGTCGAGGAAGCGTTGAATGATGAAGACGGACTACCGTTTCGTTCTTTCTCTCCCCCGGGACGACCCTGGTTGCGAGATCGCGTATCGGGAGTGCGTCTTCTGTCGCCTCTTGAAAACACAGCAACGTGGAGCGGCAGTATTGGTCTGCAAGGATCTCTAACGCTTTGTCTACCGTCTCATGGTGAATGAGGTGATGCATATCTGGGTTTTCCTCTCAATCTATCCGCCCTCCGTCAGACGCTCGTCAGACGTAAATAACTAATGGTAACACCCTCTCGAAGAGCCGATCCAGATTGATCCTGTAAGCCCGACTCAGTGAATCCGTTCGCGTCGCTACATCCAATTGAGCAAAACAGGCGGGGGTCCCCACTCCCGCCCGAGTGCGTACGGGCACAGCCGCACATCCATGACGATTCGCTCACCACGGCTGTGCGCGTGATTGTCTTGCATTGACGACCATAATCGTACCGGTAGAAAATCGCGTACCTTGTGCAACGATTCGCCGTTCACGGGGTCGACGATGTTGCACAAGGTGAGAACGTGCGGTCAACTCGTCGGTTCTGCCAACAGCACGGGCGGGTCCCCCGATCGCCCGTGACTGGATGTGCCTCTGACAGGCAGCACGACCCCCAAACTGGTGTGCCTTCAGAGTGGGCCGTGCGAATGAGGATTATCTGGGAGACTGATATAGGTGTTGGGGATTCCAGTTCAGCGGTGATCGAGAACACGCTCTGGGGCATACCGCCCCTCGTCGTCCCGGTGGTGGGGGATCAGGGACGACGAGGTCACGTGAAAGTGGCTTACCAGCCCGCGGTACCAGTTTCGGTCGCCAGGCCGGCATCGAAACTCCATCTCCCGGGTGGTAATACCTTCCGATAATTGATTGCTGAATTTGAAACATCACAGCCACATTCGGGTAATCGTTTCCCGGTGCAACCCCCTTCTTACCGTGAACGATCAATATCGTACAAGGGGAGAGCGTCGACGGGAACTCGGATCCTCGCCGGTTCTACTTGACGTGCTTCTGGCGGCAAGGTGGAGATATTTCATTATAATTTTATGGGCTCGTTTAAAAGGATAGTTTTCGAGTGGCCATAGTTCCACAGACGGCTCTTTCTATATACAACAAAAACACTTGCAGGGTGGTGTGTGGGTGTTTCTAGCCGAATTGCCAGGGTTCCATCCACGTCATCTCTTCTAATCACGGTCAGTAATACGTGGTCGGACCGCGTTGTCCGGATATCATTGTCGTATTGTTTATCAATCAGGACAGAGAGTGAGAGTGTATGACGACGGTCGCCCAGCTCGTCGTCCCCACCGAGGACGTCATGCTCTCGGAGACGTTCGCCGCATTGCCGGAGCTCGACGTCCGAGTTAAGACCGTCGCCGCTGACGGGCCTCACCAGACGATGCCGCTGGTATGGATCACTGGCGCCTCCAAACGGCAGATCAGAAACGCGCTCTCGGACGACTCCTCGATTAAGGAGTTCACGTCCTTGCTCGAGCATGACGCGTCGGAGTGGCTCTATCGTCTCGAGTATACAGCTGATCTTGAGGCCCTGTTTTCGGCAGTCTTCACCAATAACGGGACGATTCTTGACGCAGAATGTTCGGCCGATGCCTGGACCTTTCACCTGCTATTCTCCGACCGGGGGCTCCTTTCGGAGGCCATTCCGCAACTCGAGGACCACGGACTCCAGATCGAGATTACGCGGATGATCGGTGCTGACCGCAATACGGATCTTGGAGCCATGACCCTTACAGAGGCCCAGGAGAACGCGATTCGCGAAGCGTACGAACGAGGGTACTACGATGTTCCCCGCCAGCTTTCGCTCGAAGAGTTAGCAGCTGAACTTGACGTATCTCATCAGGCGTTGTCCGAACGGCTTCGCCGAGCGAACAAGGTCCTCGCCAGCGAACAGTTCGACAAGCTAGAGAGCGATGGACTTGTTCAGTAATGATGGTGTGTTCCGTGGTCTCGAGTGCATCTAACTCCCTCTGAGTGTTGAGCACAGCCAAGTGCGATCTCCGGATAACTCATCCAGAACTGTGGACTGGACCAGACGATCGGGCTGGATCGTCCATCTTGGTTCGATTGGTTTCACAGGAGGAGAGTCTTGCAAACCACACACCTATTGATCCACGTCAATGGTCTCTACATGCACGACCCAATCTGAAGGCACACGGGACCAGAGGGTCGTGCTGCCAGTCAGAGGCACACGGGCGGGCTGCCACCGCCCGCTCGTCTACTCTCGAAATTGTGTATTTCATAAAAATTCGTGGCCCTGGATGCACAGTGGGGTGGGGCAGGGCACGGATGCGTTATGCGATGGTCGGCCAACGTGGTTGAGAGGCCGACATCACTATCAACCCGGCCACCGGAAATTAGTATTGGGGTCCAACACAGCATAATGAAATATTATTACAGAGTATCTCTATTCCAGTCATCTTAGAAATAGAACCCTCGCTCAAAGATCAATGATCGACTTCGCTCTCGTCATGAGTAGTGATTTCATCAAGTAAGATACGACATTTATCAAAATTGGATCCCTTAGCGACGTTCTCGTGATCGCGATCCCACGCAATGACGTCCGCATCGTCGAGTTTCGGCAAGTGGATGTGAAATAGTTCGATTTGACGGCGTTGAGCCACTTCTTTGTGGACGATACCAGAATCGAGATCCGCGATGTTGAGCGGGCACTCGATCGGTGTCTCTCCATCACGAAGTGCACAAATTATTCGGCGACGAATGGGGTGCGAGATGAGACGGAGCGTCCTCTCGTCCATAGTGACTCTCATACTATCTAATGTGAAATTACTATTGATGATGGAGAGTGTCTTTTTCACCGAAAGTAATTTACCCTCAGAGGTGGCCCCCACCGCATGAGTCCTTCAGACAGTCAAAACCAGAGCCAGTTGTATAGACAGGAGTGTGACTGGGCACAAACGCAACCAAGCGTCGCAGTTGCCTACACGATCGCTGATCTCGAAGAGAGAGATGTTATGGAACTCTCCCCGCTCTATGAGTACGTCGATCCACAATCGCTTGATGCTCTCGTTAGTGAGAGTAGGGAAGTCACGATTTCGTTCACGGCGTATGGATACCTGGTTCAACTCACCGACTCAGAAGTGGTCGTACAGAGTACGTGAAAACGCCCAATACGCGTTTTCTGCTTCAGAAACGCGTCGTAGCGTTGTCGGACTGTACGTCGAGTTCGAGTGATTGAGAGCGATGTCTCCCACAATGTCTCGCTTGGATAGCGAAGAGTGCCATCAGAGGAATAGGCGATTCGACTCACCAGCAGTACTCAGTTCCCATTGAGTGGCCAACCCACTGGATTTAAGAATATCAACCGCGAAGATTACCTATGTCATCAATCGAACTCACGCCGAGTCAGAAGAACATTCTGCGTACCCTAACGACCCTTCACAAGGACTCTGAGGACACGATCAAAGGCGAGGACATCGCCGAGCAGGTCGACCGCAACCCGGGGACGATCCGTAACCAGATGCAGAGCCTGAAAGCCCTCCAGCTTGTCGAGGGCGTGCCCGGACCAAAGGGCGGATACAAGCCGACGG
Organism: Saliphagus infecundisoli; assembly: GCF_020177375.1. GTDB lineage: Archaea > Halobacteriota > Halobacteria > Halobacteriales > Natrialbaceae > Saliphagus > Saliphagus infecundisoli. Next base: position 12,067 of record NZ_JAIWHV010000036.1, read on the forward strand.
CGACAGCCTACGAGGCCTTAGAGATCCAGCAGATGGACGACCCAGCGTCGGTCCCGCTTACACACGAGGGCGAGGACGCTGAGGACGTCATCGTCGAGGAGATCGACCTCTCGAGCGTTCACCACCCCGAGCTCTGCCGGGCAGAGGTCCACATCCAGGGGGCGATTGACGCCTTCCACGAGGACGATTCTGTTACTGTGGGCCCGACCCCGCTCTCGAAGCTCAAGATCGAAGGGAGCGTCGACGGGAAAGACGATACGGACAATATTCTCATCCTCCGCATCGATGATATGGTCGCCCCGGCCGAGGAACCCGATCATTGATCTGTTGATTGGATCCTGTTCTGCTCTGGGATTCGCCACGTACGGCGCCTGAGACGTCCGGCCAACTGAAAGAACACACCACCGTTTCCGCTGTTCGATTGCGCATGGCGAGAACGCTGGCTGACCCACCAGGCCTGTACTCCTGATCAGGATTGACTCGTCCCAGTATCTCTTTTTGCTCTCCCTCGTAGAACGAGCCATGACCGAGGTGGAGATCCACGAGTACCGTGACTACGAGCGGTTCGCCCAAGACTGGGCAGATGACGACGTCACAACACGGCAGGTCTGGCAGCTCTTGGGCCAACTCAAGGATGACGAGCTCCTGATCCACCTCCCCGAATGGCTCGCCGAGCAGAAGGTCGGGTTCGTCGATGGCGCAACCCCGACAGCGTTCGTCGGGCGGATCACTCGTGATACGGACGACGCCATCCGATTCAGTGATGCAGCGGCCGTTCCACCACTGCTGAAGCTCGCCCATCGGATCCACCAACTCGAGAAAGGAATCAACAACGCTGGCGATGATGATTCTCGTCGGGAATGGCTGGAAGACCGCCTAGCGGACAACCGCGAGTCGTTCGACCAACGGGAGGACGCCGTGGGGCTTGCCGAGGAGTGGCTCCCGAAGAGTCAGATTGAGCGTGCGATACGCCGACGGACGTGAGGTTCGGACCATTTGATGATGAGCACCGGTCTACAACGAGGGCTCTGGTGTTCGGTGAATCCTGAGTAGAGTTCGTCCCGAGGTCGACCCTCAGACCGGCGGGGAAACAGTTTTGCGTGGGAACATGGTCGCGCCTGCATGGCTACACTGGGAAACATCACGTTCGCTTGCGAGGATCCACGGGCACTCGCCGAGTTTTGGGCAGGCGCACTCGAGTACGACCTCGAAGAGCCGCCACCGGAGATCATCGAGGCGATCGAAGCCGAAGGAGGTGATCTCAACGCAGCCGCTGCAGCGGTCGATCCAGCAGAGGACGGCCCACGGTTGTTCTTCAAGAAGATGCCGCGATCCTCACCCGAGCACATCCCGATTCATCTCGATCTCAACGCCGACGAGCGTGAGGAAGAGGTAGAGCGACTCACCGAACTCGGAGCGACCGTCGTCGAGACGAAAACAGGAACGACCGGTCCAGTGACGGAAACCTGGACTGTCATGCGCGATCCCGAAGGGAACGGGTTCTGCGTTCAGTCTCCATATTAAGACCGGGGAGCAGTTTCAGCGCTTAGCGGCGCCGACGTGGAGCGAAGAGAACACGGCCGCTTCGATCTTCCGGAGGTGCTCGCCGACAGTCGTCTCAGACAGCTCGGTGGCCATTGCGATCTCATCGTGGGTCGTTTTACGCGGTTCCTGGTAGTAGCCGAGATCGACTGCTGTTTTGAGCACCTCCCTCTGGCGTTCAGTCAACTGAGAGACGACGTGCCGAGGTCCAGGCGTATACGAGCCGGTCCGCTCGATTTCGATCCTTATATCGTCAGGTTGTTCGGAGAGTGCGTCGGCAAAGGCCGCCTCCGTTCCGATGTACGTCACCCGAAGCCCGCCGTCATCGGTATGTTCGATCGGCATATCCATCAGGTACGAAGACTCTCGCCGGTCCTCCATGAGCAACCGGGTCAGGTCGTCCGCTGCATACCGTGTATAAGAGAAGAATCCAGTATCGTCGCCGGAGAGTGAGAAGTCGAAGACCTCTGGCAACTCCGCTAATACTCGCCGAAGCCTATCGATATCCCCACGACCTTCGGCGAACATCGCAACGGTGTCGTCGTCGAGGAGTTCCATACGATGCGTGGCCCGGTACTCGAGTCCCACCTCGTTGACTTGTCGGTCGAGCCGATTGATCCCACCGCTTTCGGGATACGCCACGAAGGTGACATAGCGCATAGATTCGTGATTGACCGCAACCGACAAAGACGTTCAGCATAAGCGTCCATGGATCACCGGCAGCACGCTCATAGCCATCGGACGAAGAGAATCATCTAATGGATCTCCAAAGAGCAATTACAAAAATTTGGGGCTTCGACTCGATCACTGGGCAGGAGCAAGCACTCCCTCTCCATGGTTCTCGCCAGACCTCCAATCGGATCTCATCGAGTGTATGACCAGATCGACCGATGAGGAGGTAATCATCCTCACTGGCGCGAACGAAGGAATCGGCTATTACTTGCTGACAGCTTTAGCTGAGGATCATCGTCGGATCGCCGCACTCGATATCAACGGAGACAACGTTCGTGACCTCCAAGACGACGTTGTCGCCCGAGTTCAATACTACGAATGCGATGTCACTGACACCGATGATGTGACGACGGTAGTAAGCGAAATCATCGGACAGTGGGGTCGAATCGATATCGTCGTCAACAACGCAGGTGTGGCCCGGGTCGCTTCGTTCCAGGAGCGGTCGCTATCTGATACACGCCATGAGTTCGAGGTCAACTTCTTCGGCTATTATCGTCTGGTTCAGGCGGTCCTCCCGCACATGCTCGCACAGGGGGGTGGTATCATCCACAATATGGGCTCTGGGACGGCAGACACCGGGCACCCTGGCCTGTCCGGGTATTCCGCAACGAAAGGCGCTATCAAGGGGCTCGTTTGTTCATTGCAACTCGAACTTCGAGGTACGGACGTCTCCTGTACGTTGATGATTCCGCCATCAGTGAACACACAGATGACTGCCAGCCTCGAATATCCGGAGTGGATGACGATTGGACCTGAGGAAGTCGGCCGCAAGCTGGCCGATAAGATTCATTCGACCCAGCCGGTGATCACGCCGGATAGAACGACGAGAATCGGTCTCTTGCTTACTCGATGGGTACCATCGCTCTGGAAAAGAATGACTGCAGGAGTCGTGAGTAACTCATAGAATGTCACTACGAACCTCGTATGTTGACTGTCTATGAAGTGTATGCGACACAGCCCCCACCCACGGACAATAAACTTCCAGGGATCACCGGCACTGCGCTCATCGGTTCTGAGCGAAAAGGTGCACCCATATGCCCATGTCTGACGACCCGCCGGTGAGTATCCTCTTGCCGACGACGAAGTGGACCACCGCGTGCACGGAGCTGGCTACCCAACTTGGAGATGACGACGAGTTGGTTATCATCCACGACAATGAGGATGACCCCGTCACCGAGCGGGAAGATTCCCCCGAAGGTGTCCGGCTCATCGCTGCGGGCGAGCCAGACGGTTGTTCGGGGAAGGCAAACGCCATCGCTGCCGGGATGGAGGCTGCACGCCACGACCGACTCGTCTGGACGGACGACGACTTCCATCATCCCTCGGACTGGCTGGGGGAGATGAAATCGGATTATGCGGAGTACGGCCCGGTATCGGAGGTCCCCTACTTCGTCGGTCGCGATCCCCTATCGGTGCTGCTCGAGCCGCTGTACGCCTCGGCTGGCTCGCTGGGTCTCTATCTCGGCAATCAGATCTGGGGCGGAGCGGTCATGTTCGAGCGTGACGACATCGACGAGGCAGCGTTTCTCGATGAGCTTCGACAGACCGTCAGCGACGACGGCCTCCTCATGGAGTACCTCGTGGTGACGACGGTCGGACGGACACGGATCGTCCCGATCGGTGGAACCATTCGTGAAGCGATCGAGCGTCCGGTCCGGTGGACGAAGATTCTCCGGTGGCATTTCCCCGGTACCGTCGCCGGGACCTGTCTCGTTTCACTGCTCGTCCTTGCAATGGCGATTCTGGTCCCGCTGTACATGGTGATCCTTCTGACGGCAGCTCACCTCGCCGTCAACGAAATTCTGGGCGTCCGCCGATGGACGGCCATATTGGCCTACCCGGCATTGTTCGTATTCGTACCCCTGGTTTTCTATGCACTTGTTCGCCGGACGTTCGTCTGGGGTGGCCGACGATACCGCTGGTGCGGGAAGTTCGACGTTAGAGTCGTCGAATAGCGCTCCAGCTAAAGACGACATACCCAACGATGTGCGTTCGTGACTCGCTTCTTTCAAAAATCACGAGCGTTGAACCGGCGAGAATCCGTCTATTGATTCAGTCGCGTGGAGCTATCCAATCTACTCCCGCGTAGGTATCAGGCAACCATCCCGCTTGAATCGTGCCTACGACACCCGTCCCACCCACAATCGGAGCACATACTGTTGCTCGCACTTCACTGGCTAAAACGATAACAGGTGGAATGCCGTTACGAAGAGTCCGATGGTAAGATAGACCGATGGGCCGACAAATCTCCAGAGCGGGTCGTCAACCCGGAAGAGATGTGTCAGGATGGCCCCAGCCATCGTAGCGACTGTTAGCAGTCCGCCGAGAACAGCGAGAGTCGGTGCAAATACGAGACCGACGAGTAAGCCGAGCCCCCCAAATACCTCGATGACACCGGTAATGAATCGAAACCACTCGGGATAGTCATATCGATCAAAATCCTCCACCACGAGGTCAATACCGAATAGCTTCGCACTGCCCGCAGCCAGCATGATGAATCCGAGCAACCCCTGCATGAGAGGGAGAGCCGTTTCAATTGTACTCATAGTCGACTTGCCTCACGGGATTCGGGCGAGTGTTCGTTCATAGCGATCTGTGCCTGTCTCCGGCGAGAGGCATGGATCTCCTACACGTGGTGAGACTACGGATTCACTCGTGAATATATTCACCTTTTTAAGGTGATAGGACTCCTGTTAAACCACTCGCCAGCCAACCCCGGTGATATGGTCCGTGTACGCCTGCAGGTCGAAATCGGGGTAGATGACGACAACTGGCTAGCTGGTGTCTCGACCGACTTTCCGGACGCCGAGTTCACGATCCTGACGAGCCAGCCCGTAGACGATGGCGTGCTCGAACTGATCGAAGTAACGACGTCGGATGTGGATGCCATCGTTCGTCGGTTCGACGACGCGTCGGAGGCGCGCTCATTCGATGTACTCCATTCCGACGACGGGCTGGTACTGGTCCAATTAGAATTTCCGATGCCGTCAACGTATGAGGCGAGGCGTTCGAAGGGGATCCTTCCGCGATTTCCGATCAGCATCCGAGACGGGTGGGCATCCGGCGAACAAGTGACTTCACAGGAGCAATTATCGGAGTTAACGACCGAGTTAGCGGCGGCTGACATCCCGTACGAGATACTATCGTTGACCCAATCGTACGACTCGAACGGACTTCTGACTGAGCGCCAGCGGGAGGTCATCACTAAAGCGGTTGAACGAGGGTACTACGATAGCCCTCGAGGCTGTACGCTCGTCGGACTTGCAGAAACAATGGATGTCAATCAATCGGCGGTTAGTGGTGTCCTCCATCGAGCTGAAAGTAAGATTATCAAGGAATTTGTCTCGTAGGCGGCGACAGAGGGAGACGAATCACCATTGTCTCATCTGATTGGTTCCGGAAAATCGATGACGACTCCGAAATTTTGGCTCTGTAGTTCCGGTACACAGCGGCGGATTTCATGGGTATCGGACGGTACGACGGAGGTTGTAGACGGTAGCTTTGAGCAGCATTTCACGGAACTCGAGCCACCAACTTCGCGCACTCACGGCAGCGCCGAGCGTGCGCTTGATCGACGAGAAGACGGTTTCTGACATGGAGCGCTGGTGGTACCGATCACTGTCCATGCGGGCGTTGTGGGCGTGATCGAGTGGGTTCATGATGTGGTGTTTGATGAGGGGTCGGACGCCGTGTTCACGAAGTTCGTCGCGGAACGCTCTCGCGTCGTACCCGCGATCAGCCGCGAGGCTCCGCAGGTTGCCGGCGTTTCGCCGGGCGACCTGCGGGCCGATCTTCCTATCGAGGGGCTACAGGCGCGTATAGGACACCGTGTTTCCGCTGTATGGGGTAATCGAGGTCGCTAGTGCGGACACTGGAGTCGCACCACCTTGTGCAACATCTTTCCGAGTGGGCGGCCGACTGTTGCACAAGGTGATGACGTTGTCGAACCACCCACCCGTTCCGCCTTTACGTATCTCTGGTGACAAGGTGAAGATACGAGGCACGTTCGATCCGGTTTGCTTCCGTTCTCACTCGACAGGGAGACGTCCGAAGAGAGGATTCGCTCGCCGAACGCCGATTAGTGGCTCTTGTGGGTGTCGCCCTCCTCGTCCGGCCACTCGGCGTCTCCGTCGATATAGCACGCGGCACAGGAATAGTCGCCGGGAAGCGTCGAGCACGCACAGTCCTCGGTTTCGGCAGTCGTCTCGTCGACGTCGTCGGTCTCGAGGACTGCCTCTTTGTCGCTTCTAGCGACGAGCTCCCCACCGTCGGTTGCGACGCGATCCTGGGAGTCGTCGCACCTGAACTTCGAGGGCGTTCCTTAGGTCGTGTTGGACGTGGTCGCTCGTATCTCGACGAATGGTTGCGAACGCGGGGCACAGTTCTTAGGGTGGGTCTCGTGTATGGAGGGTATGGCATCGATACCGGACGATTTCGAGGATTTATTCGAGAAGCAGACGTTTGCTCACGTGACGACCATCCTCCCCGACGAGACACTGCACTCGACGGCCGTGTGGATTGATTACGACGCGGAGGCGGACCGATTATTGGTCAACACTGAGCGCGAGCGCCGAAAGACGAAAAACGCCCGAAACGATCCCCGTGTTGCGGTCAGTATGACTGATCCGGATAATCCCTATCGGATGCTTTCGGTCACGGGTGAGGTCGATGAGATCACCACAGACGGGGCGCGAGAGCATATCGACGAACTGGCACAGCGATATATGGGGGAGGATGAATATCCCAATCCCATCGAAAGTGAACGAGTCATCATTTCGATCGAGCCCACAGAGGTCAGACAGATGGAAGGATGAGTGTCGGGCGCACGGAAATGAATGGCACAGAGTGTGACGGTATGGCACGGTCCGACAGAATCCTCGATCACTTCTTGCACGAGGGCATGTGCTGGACGCGTTACGTCCTCCAGTGCTCACCTCAGGAATCAGTGTCCTCCAGTGGCCGTTCCAGTTGTCGATTCGGGAAGCCGGAGTGTAAGGAGGATCACGACGACGAGTACCGCAGCTAACAGGACATAGCCTTCATCAAAGTATCCGCGGTCAGCGATGCCCCCGAATAGAACCGGGCCTGCTGCACCGAGCGTCGCTGACGTGGTTCGAACGACTCCAAGACCAGTTCCCTGGATGTCATCGGGAATCGCATCGGAGAGGAACGACTGCGTGATCGCTCCTGAGCCAAGCATCGAACTCACGAGCGCTGTCACTGCCCCAAGAAGCCAGAACCCCTCGATGATGGGTAAGAGCGTGAGCCCAGCAACGGGGCCGACCAGGACGAGAACAAGGGATCGGCGCATACCGATCCGGTCGTACGCAGCTCCGGCCAGCGGTTTGACGATGACGCCAAACGCGAAGAAGACGCTAAACAAGAGCCCAGCGGCCGAGGAAGATAACCCCTTCTGATCGACAAGATAGGTCGGATACAGTCCTGTAAACGATTGCCAAATGAGGATATACAGAAAGAGAATAAACGCGACAAACAACAAGTTTTCGCGGCGCAACCGCGCGACGATCGACGGGAGATCCCCCACTGAAATCGAATCAGCGTCAGGTTCGGTTGGTGGTTGAGCCGGCAGCACGACCCACAAGACGATGCCGACCAGCAGGAGCAACGGGATGAGAAATCCCAACCCAGCCTGCCAGGCGATCGCTGCGGCGAGCACCCCCGCAATGGGTGGGAAAATGGTCTGACCGAGATCACCCGTCGCCATCGTCACACCGAGGGCGCTTCCGATCCTGTCGGGATAGATGTCCGAGAGGATGGTAATCCGTGCAATTGGATACAGTGACTGGCCGAGACCAACTACGGCAGTGGCAGCGAACAAAAGGAATGGTGTCGGCGCAATCAACACCCCCACAAGGGCTCCGGCGACGGTGATCGTCCCCACAGTCATGATGAGGCGTTCGCTGTACCGATCAGCGAGAATGCCGCCTGGGAGTTGCCCAAGCGCTGATCCCAGCCAGAGGATCGTAACGAGGAAGCCTGCAACGGTGAGACTCAGGTTAAACGATGTACGCAGATAGGGGAGGAGCACCGGATAGATCATGCGTGCGCCGAGTAAGATCCCCCAGCCACTTGCAACGACAAGAAGCGATCGTCCCTTTCCACCACCCCAGAGGGCCGTCACCTCACGTGAGATACCGTCAATAACTGTCATTGAGAGACGTAGTAGGTGGAATTCTCTCGAGGACTTGTATAACGATTCCTGCCAGCTAGGTTATCGCCGGTTCGCGACGGTTTATCGATTCGGGCCGACACTGTCGGGCAGATTCGGGACACTATCTCGAAGTTCACTGAGACAGGTTTCGAGAATTGCCATCGGATTCGAATCTGTGAACGATGCGGATTCACGGTGAGGTGTTGACCACTCGTCATGGTCAACTTGAAAATGACTCGGACCCAAGTTCTCGTGGGTTTCGTCTTGATGCCAGCCGCATGACCACGGAGTACCCGGCTCGTTGTACTGGATACGGAATTCGTCGCGCTCGGGATGTGGACGCCACTCGAATTCAAGCGTCGCGTCGCCAGCGTCCAAATTCTGATCGATGAAGACTGCACGATCGAAAGTCGCTTTCAGACGGACTGGACGCATCGGACTTGGATCCGCGTCCACGGCCGTTATGCCAGCTTCTCGTCGAAGTCGAGCTACGACTCGTTTGTGGACTTCATATCGATGGAGGTGTGTGTCTCCAGGAGTCGGTGAATTTCCCATTCGCGAGCCCTGAATCAGTGAGCAGATGCGAGACCACTCTCGCGGGTTGCCTCGATCGTATCGTAGAGTTGAATTGCTTGCTTGATGAGCGTGGCCTGGTGTTCGTAGTACTCCCAATCCTCTGCGTCGTGACGTCGCTGTCGGCGTTCGGATGCCGAAACATCATCACCGACGGTTGTCCGGAGTTCGTCAGCGGACTCCACGTCGTAGGCGTCCTTCCACTCGTCGATATCATCTCGGATGGCACCTAATTCAGCCGTAAGCTCATCCTTTTGATACTCGTTGACGAAGTCACGGATCTGATCGAAATACTGTGTAATTGGGTCGGGATAGTAACAGGTCTCGCGGCCACGCTGGACCGTTTCAAGTTTATCCGCCTCAACGAGTTGCGTGAGATACTTTTCAGCCGTGTTTCGAGCAACACCAGCGGAATCGGCGATCTCTCCCGCGTTTTTTGGTTCACGAACCGTCATCGCAACCTCCCGAATCCGGGAGACCTTTGCCATGTGATCCGTGGTTCCTGAGTCGCTCATACACGTCGTTCAGACCTCCAGCACTATTATCTTTTTGAATCCTAGTTCAGAATATTGAATTAGTCTTGTTTTTCGCCCGTACACCGACGAACGGGCCTCGAACGGGTCGCTGCGACGCCGTTCGAAGAGGGGATTCACTGTGATCTCAACGCAACCGCTGCCGCGGTTGATCCAGTGGGGGATGGTCTGCGACTGTTCTCCAAGAAGATGCCACGATAGCCACCCGAATACATTCCAATCAGTCTCAATAGCAATACCGACGACCGGGAAGAGTACGTCTAGTAGCTCACCCAACTCTGTGCGATCGTCGTCGAGACGAAAACAGGGACGACCGGTCCAGTGACGGAGACCTGGACTGTCATGCGTGATCCCGAAGGGAATGGGTTCTGTGTCCAGTCGTCTCACTAACGACTCGAGCAAAAGCGTATTCGGTGATCACTGTGAGGGAGAGAGCTCATGTCGAGGATAGTGGCGCGTATGAGACACCGTGTTTCCGCTGTATGGGTGGTCGAGGTCGCTAGCGCCGATACGTAAGTCGCGCCACCTTGTGCAACATCTTTCTGAGTTGGCGGCCGGCTGTTGCACAAGGTGGTGACGCCGTCGTACCCTCCGCACTTTTCGCCTTTAAGTATTTCTGGCGACAAGGTGAAGATACGAGAGACGTTCGGTCCGGTTTGCTTCCGTTCTCACTCGACAGAGAGACGTCCGAAGAGCGGATTCGCTCGCCGGACGCTGATTATCAGCTCCTGTGGGTGTCGTCCTCCTCATCGGGCCACTCCGCGTCTCCGTCGATGTAGCACGCGCCACAGGGATAGTCGCCAGGGAGCGTCGAACAGGCACAGTCCTCGGTTTCGGCAGTCGTCTCGACGACGTCGTCAGTCTCGAGGACTGCTCCTTCGTCGCCGGCGACGACGAGCTCCCCGCCGTCGGTGGCGACACGCTCCTGGGAGTCATCCGCGGTCGCAGCCTCGAGAACGGGCGCACGGATCGCGACGGCCACGCGGTGTTTGCAGGCGCCATCCTGGTAGGTGTCGGAGGGACACTCACACGCGACGGGTACGCCGTTCTCGATGTTCACGCGGTAGGTGTGCTCGTGTTTTTCGTCGTCGCCGTAGCTCCCGTTGGTCACCTGAAGGAGGCCAGGCGCTTCGAGATCGAACTCGAAGGCTTCGTACTGGGCGCGTTTGGCGGTCGGTGCGTCAACGTCAAGGTCTGCGAGTGCGTTGGTCGTCATGGGCTTGGTCAGAGCAAGACAGCCCCGCTCGGGTGTACCAGCACCCGGGCATTCCTACGATCAGAATGTCCCGAGGAACGGGCCTGTCTCTACCAGTTCATACGTGTGTACCCGTATTAAATCTATCGGCGTCACACGAGTGAAGAGGTTTAAGACTCTCGACCGCGTATTCCAGCGCATGAGCAACGAGCGTGACGACCGCGGACAGTTCGTTGAACAGGTGACGCTCGAGGACGTCCTCGGGGAGCTACGGCGGGTCGACGAACCGATGACCGGCACGGAGCTCGGAGACCGCTTCGAGATCTCCAACCGTGCAGCACTCAATAAACTGAACAGGTTACATGATCGCGGCGATGTCCGTCGAAAGGAGGTCGGTGGACGCTCAGTCGTGTGGTGGCTCCCTGACGATGAATCGGCCGTGACGGGGATCGATCCCGATGACGGCTTCTGGAACGCGCAGCCGGGATCCTCCGCAAAACCGACGGACGCCGCGAAGGCCGACGAGTACCTCGCCGACGCCCTCGCGGATGAATAGCGCCGGGGCCGGCACCGGTACGGATGCGACAGACGCCCCCTCCTCGGCGCCAGCGACCGCCACTGACGTTCGCGCGACGCCGTTGTTCATCGACACTGGGGCGTTCTTCGCTTACTATAACGACCGTGATGAACACCACGACACTGCCCGTGCGCTCTTTCAGGCAATCCGGTCCGGTGAACTCGTCTATTCGCCGCTCTATACCACACGCTTCGTCCTCACCGAGCTCGCCACATTACTGTTGTACAAGGTCGATCATGCGACCGCCACACGTGCTCTTGAAACCATCCTCGGGGGATCAAGCTTCAACATCGTTCGGGCGGACCCGTCCGCGTTCACTGATGCACGTGAGGCATTCGCTCGCTACGACGATCATGCGATAACACTCGTCAATCACCTCACCGGCGTGCTCGCCACCGAGCGTGACGTCGAGCACGTCTTTGCGTTCGACAGTGATTTTCGGACCCTCGGATTCACCGTCGTTCCCGAGGACACCGGGGAGCCGTAGTTTCCGACAGGTCACGGATCACGCTACCGTCTGGCATTCTCCACTCGAAATACGTCGCACAGGCGTCAGACCTCTCGTGTTCTATCATGCATGATTCTCTACGTGTTCCACGGGAAACAGTATCTCCACTTGTTCCACTCGAAAGGCCCCGTCTGACGTACGTCTGCTAAGCGTCTGACTAACGACCTTCCGATTCGGGGCAGAGATCGGACTCTCGAGGTGAAGGAGATGAGCGTCTTGATTCGAGAGGGCCAGATCGAGCACCTCGATGACCGTCTCCGCTATCCAGGGACGGCCTAGAAGAACGCTGAATAGGTGGACAGTCAGTAACCCTCAGTAGGTCCGGTCGATTTTTTTCTGTTGGGCGACATCGATCGTATTTATTTCACTACATTATCTGTTCACCTTAAAATGTCCCCATCAAACGGCATATCGGCGTCCGGTGGCGGAAACAGGCCTAAGCGACGATAGGGAACGTACCAGTCCGCCCCCTCGGCTCACTCTACCGGAGTGGTTGATTTCCCCGCAAATGCGCGCAAAGAGTTATACAGACGGAACCGATGTGAATAATCATGCAGATACAGAATCTGGCTGGGTATTTCGACGAGCAACTCACGTATCCAGCGGACAGAGCAACTGTCATTGAGCAACTCGGCGAAGTCGAGGTTGAAGCCCCAGACCAGGACGATTCTGAAACGATCTCCACCATTATCCACCCACTCACGGACGAAACGTACGGCTCGGCAGATGAGTTATACACAACCATCATCGGTAACCTCAACGAGGAGTATATCGGGCGGAAATTCTATGACGACCGGGGCCAACAGACTGTGGACGCATCAAAACGATCTGAAGACGAGCGCGACATCTCGTTCTAGTACTGATCGGCAAGCGGTCGTCTAAGATCGTCGCTCTTGGGTAGAGGATTGTTGGTGACGATTCAGCGGTAGCTGAAAGTCGTAGCGGGCAAGGGTGGCGCAGTCGCGCCACCCGACGAAGCATGATTCCACTCAAGACGTTCGTCTCGGAGCGTCGTGCCGCGAATCTGTTGGCGCAGATTCGCTGGCGTGACGGCGTCTACTGCCCGCACTGTCGTACCGAATTACCGATTCGGTACGGCAGCTATCGGATGTTTCAGCAGTATCTCTGTAAGAATTGTGACCGCACATTCAACGATCAGACCGGGACTGTCTTCGAACACTCTGCGGTCGAACTCAGGAAATGGTTCCTCGCTCTCTACACGTATATCCGATTCAACACCAGTTTTCGGCAGTTAGACGTAGAAATCGATGTCTCTTACAAGACGGTGTACCGCCGCGTCCAGCGCTTTCTGCGAGCGCTGGACGCGCCTCGGCCACAACTCGAAGGCCCAGTCGAGATCGACGAACTATACGTGAAAGCCGGGCTCAAGGGCCGCGAGCGCGACGGATGGTCGCGCTCGCGTGGCCTCTCCACGCGCGGACGTGGCACGTACGAACAGGACAAACCACCCGTGTTTATTCTGGCTGATCGCGGCACCGGCAACCGCTATATGCTGGCAGCGAAAGCCGCCGATAAATCGACGATTCGACTCCTGCTTGCTGACCGCACAGAGGAGTCGCTAACCGTCTACACCGACGGCTTTCGGGCGTACGAACCGCTCGAAGATGACGACGCATTCGACCGCGAATACGTCGTTCACAGTGATGATGAATACGTCGCTGAAGACGTTCACGTCAATACCTGCGAGAGCCAGGATCGCGCCAGCGATCCATGGCTCTCGCCCCATCGAGGTATCTCCAAGGACAAGCTCACGCCGTATCTCCGAGCGTTCCAGCTCCGCCGTCAAGTCTTGCGAAAACCGGGAGAAGAAGCGCTCAAAACCATCCTCGAAACAGCGTTATGAGTCACCAACAATCTCCGCCACAAGAGCGATCGTAGATATTAGAACTACTTGCTCAACTCCGGAATCAAGAATCGGTCAAAGGCGGCGTTGATCGCCGCTGCGAGTTCGGAAGATCGTTGTTCCTGGTGGCGAGGAGTCAGTACAGAGCGAATCAGTATCAGATATCCCGTCGCTGAAGGAGAATTTGGCTTCCAATTACGAGGAGAAGGAGCAATTGTGCTCGATCAGTAGGCCCATCAGGAAAATCTCTTTCACCATTAACGACGAGTGATATCTATGGTTGATAGCGACCTGTTAGTCCACTCTGAGACCGACGACCCATCGACAGCCCGTATCACCGTCAATGCAAACCAACAAGCCGATTTTGATGTCGAGCCGAAGCTCTACGGAAAGTTCTGTGAGCACCTCGGCAATAACATATACCAGGGGATGGAAGCCCAGATCTTGTTCAACCCAACGTTCGGCGAATGGCACTTCCGGGGTGTCGAGCGCCGACCCAGTGGAGGCTTCGTCAGCGAGAGCGACCGAGAACGGATCGAAGAACGGGTCCGAGACCACGGCAGGCCCCTGGCGTATCCACCCGAGTCCGATCCTGACGCGCTGCTCAGGGCCTATGAGGACGCACTGGCTTTCGGCTGGCAGCCCGAAGGTGATGTACTGACCAGTCCCGACACTGGCCCGAACGGTAACCGTGCCCAGCGGATCCAGGTCGATGAGACCGGTACCGGTGTATTTCAGGAGACGCGACTCCCTCTGCACCGGGTGAGCGAGTACGAGTTCAGGACGCAGATCCGGGCCACAGCACCCACCACTGCTCGCGTCTCCATCCGAACCGATGAGGCCGTCTGTGACGAGTCAACACTCGATGTCGGCACGGCATGGGAGACGATGGAGGGGACGCTCGAAGTGCCAGACGATGTCGGTCCTGATGCCGTCTACGAGGTGTTACTCACCGCCGACGACACGACCGACCTCGTCGTCGAACGGCTGTTACTCTACCCCAGCGACCACATCGACTATGCTGACCCTGAGGTCGTCACATACTTACAGGAGTCGGATCTTCCGCTGCTGCGATGGCCTGGCGGCAACTTCGTCTCTGGCTACGACTGGCGTGATGGGATCGGGCCTGTTGAAGACCGACCGGAACGTATCAATCCGGCCTGGGACGGGCTTGAACCGAATCTCTTCGGTACCGCCGAGTTCGTCACCTTCTGCGAGCATGTCGGTTGTGAACCCTCTATCTGTGTGAACGCGGGCGACGGGACCCCCGAGGAAGCCGCAAAGTGGGTCGAGTACTGCAACGGCTCGACGGATACAGAGATGGGCCAACTCCGCGCCGAACACGGCCACCCCGAGCCATTCGATATCACCTACTGGGAGATCGGTAACGAACTCTGGGGTGAGTGGCAAGTCCGCTGGACGACGCCAAATGGTAATGCCGACCGTTACCGACGGTTCCGCGAAGCCATGCTTGAGGCCGATTCCGATATCCTCGTCACGGCCTGTGGTGTCGTGGCCAATGAGAACCGCCCATGGAACCAGGTTTTATTGGACGAATGCGGCGAAGACGTCCGCGCCATCTCCTCGCACCCACTTGCTGGAGGAGAAGTCGATGAGGAGACCGATCCGAACGAGCTGTACCACGCGTTCATGGGCTATTCCGACCAGCTCACGGACCAGTACGCAGACCTGAAAGCACGGATGCACGAGGCGGGTATTGAGGATCCGAAACTTGACGTCACGGAACTCCAACTGTTCGCTAGTTTCAGCGCTAGTTCGGAGGGTGTTGGGCGCGGGGGCGGCGACGGTTCCAGCGATGAGGGGGGCGCGCTCACGCCAGAGACGATGCCGACACCGACGACGATCAGTGAGGCGATCTACGACGCCTGTATGCGCCACGATCTGATCCGACTCGGTGAGTTCGCTGAACTTCTCACCCACTCAGCGACGGTTAATCACGGCGGCGGGCTGCAGAAAGAAGGCGAGCGTGTCTGGGCGGATCCATGTCACTACGGGCGCTCGCTCGGGACAATTCAGGCGGGTGCGACTCCAGTCGCTGTCGAACTCGAGTGTGGCTCGATCACAACCGAGTCGACCTTCCGTGAGATCCAGCCCGTCGACGTGCCTGCAGTTGATGCGATGGCAACCATTAATCACGGGACCCTCAACGTAGTCGTCGTGAATCGTACGAGCCAGGACGATTCAATATCAGTGAACCTAGAGATAGATGGGTTCGAGCCGGAGAGCGAAGCAACGCTCACCACACTCGAGAGTGATGAACTATACGACGAGAATACTCGCGAGGAGCCGGAGAAGGTGACATCGGACGTCGAAACAATCACTGCTAGTGACGGTGCAGTATTCGACCTTCCTTCGTACTCGATGGCTCGAATCGACTTCGAGCGGGCGTAACTCGCGACTCTGCGCTCATCTATTTGCTTCGCGTTCGAGCACGCATTACTGGTAGCACGATTTAAGAGTGGTTTCTCAGGGCTTGATACCATGTCCACTACTTCGGGAACCGATACCGACTGCTGTGGGGATCCGGGACTCGGCAACGATAACGTCCCATACGGGACCAGAGTCTCCCCACGGGTTCAACTCGAGGTCCATGCCGTCGCGAGAGAACCGGGCGGGGGGACAGGATCCGCCCGTCTCGGTATGCCTCTGTCAGGCAGCACGACCGTGGTATGACTTGATACGCGACGGCCGTGCGATTGTCTCTTGTGGACCGAGAGGACAAAAGCAGGTAGGTGCCGGAGACGCGCGCGGCGAAGCGACAGGCCGAGCGGGTGGTCAGGATCCCGCCCGGACCGAGTACGTACAGGGTCGGTTTCCTAATCCCATGACGGACGGCTACCCTGCACGTTTGAGTGAAGAGATCATCTCGTTCTGCACGCTCACAGACTGCGCGAGGGAAGCCTGTACCGTAAGGTGTTATCTTTATGGAGCCTTCCGTGATACGGCTGGCACGCTATGACATCCAATGAGATCACCGACCTATTAGCAAAGGCGTATATCGATGAACTCGAGACAGTAATGAATTATTTGACGAACTCGATCGTCTTGGACGGTGTTCATGCCGAGGAAGTCAAAGAAAGCCTTGAGGCTGATGTTCAGGAAGAACTTGAACATGCGCGTATGCTCGGTGAGCGACTGAAGCAACTCGATGAGTCCCCGCCAGGCTCTGAAGAGTTTGAAGCGCGTCAATCAAGCCTCCAACCGCCTGAAGATACGACTGATGTTCAGTCAGTAATTGAAGGTGTTCTTGAGGCCGAAGAGGACGCAATTGAAACCTATCAAGCACTGTATGAGGCGTCTGGAGAGGCCAACGACCCTCTTTCGGAGGACGTTGCAGTTACCATCCTCGCTGATGAGGAAGCCCATCGAACAGAGTTCCGCGGGTTTGAAAAGGAGTTTCCTACAGACTGATCAAATACACGCCGAGCACAAACCGAGCGTACGTAATCATGAGTCAAGACCTCCGAGATGACGATCTCGAAGAGTACCGCAAGGACATTTGAGAGGTGATGGATGTTCAGTGTAAATCAACCTGTCCCGTAGCCAGTCACACTCCGCTGTCCGTCCGTGAGATGAGCTCCTGATTGAATTTGTCGCCATTATCCCCGTGGTGGACTCGACGGTGACAATTCGGACACAGAGCAACCACGTTGTCGGGATGATCAGGGCCACCATCACTACGGCGATAGAGATGATGTACCTCTAAGAATGGCTCACCGTCAGTACCGAGAAATGGTGCCTCATTCCCACAGCCCTGGCACACGCCTTCAGCAACGTGAAGGGCGTATGCTCTGACCGCCTCCGATCTGGTGTAGCTGGTTCGTGTCGATTCGGTAGTGGTCTGTGGGGTGGTTTCTCCGGTGGATGTCGTTGCTCCCGTAGCCCTCTCGTAGAGCTCCTCGGTCTCGATTTCGTCGAGATCGGTGCCTGTGACTTCGATCGTATTCTCGACCGGTTCGAGTTTGAATCGGATCGCTCTGCGGCGGTTCCCATCGGTATCTGGAAGCTGCTCCTCGAACCAATCGACGCACTCGAACTGTCCGAGGTAGGTGACGCTCCAGGCTGCGTTGTTGTTCTCGAAGAGGTGGAGCTCACGGCCGTCCTCCTGGTGGTCACGGATCGCTTTGTTCCCACCCGTCATCTCCATATCGCCTGTCCTGCCCTCACCGGTGTAGATGAACGTATCACCGCGAAATTCGTCCTTGTACCCGTGCTCCGTTCCGGAGTCGCCTGTGAATAAGAAGAGGTAGGGCTGCTCGGCAGAGGGGGCAATCCCACGATATCGTGTCCCACCGTACGTGTCGTGAAGGTCGACGCGGTCGTATGTGCTGCCGATCTCGAGCTCGTCGAGGGTCGGTGTCTGGTCGATCGTTTCGCGGAGGAGTTGGGTTCCGAACGGCGTCAGTTCGTAGTGGTCACTCTGTTGGGTTTGTTCGATCGCACCGAGTGCACGGAGCCATTCGAGATGTCTGCCAACGACTGCCTCCGGGAGTTGATACTCGGGGTATGCTTCTCGGAGGGCTGTTTGGATTTCCGTCGCCGTAGCCGGTTGGGCGTCGAGAGTCTCGAGAATCGTTTCGAAGCCGGCGACGTTCTCGAGAAGCGCCTCAAAGACGAGTTCCGGATCACCGGTCTCTGCAAACGCTGCGCCACGAGCTGTGGGTTGATACTGGGCGTCTTGGAGGGTGAGGAGACCAATCGAGCGCTGGAAGCCGACGTACGTTGTGATCGTTGAATCGCTCTCTGCAGCGGTATTGGATGTGAGCCAGTTCCGGAGTGCAGATTTGTCGGGAGTTGTCTCGGCGACGAAAGTGAGCATGGACTGGAGGTTCTCGAGTCGCTTTGCAACGCCCCCGAAGAAGCGATCCGTCGTCATCCGACGGTGTTCGGCCATACGGATGGAATCCTATTGGGGACTGAAAGTTCTTCTTGCGTGGTGTAACTTATCGGGGCAGGGATCCGGACCAGTCCTCGAGACACCTCCTTTCTGCTGTATTGAGAGAGGAATCCCCCCATCGGAACTCGATTTGGGAGGCCTTGTGCAACATCTGAGCCTCCACTACGGACGTTCGTTGCACAAGGTCGGACGAGGTGGAGACTTGGATTCATCGGAGAACTCTTTGCGACAGATCACTCCGTGACTGCTGTCGTGAACTATGACGAAGAGACCAATACCTGCCCTCGGAATTACCAGGCGAGAAGGCGAGTGTTATCACAGGATTTCTGAAGCGAGTTCCAGGCGAGGCCATTGACGGGGCGTTCAGAGCCTGTCCAAGAAACATCGACAGAGAACTCACATGACGTAGACCTTATCTAGCAGAAACTCCTGTATAGCGTAAGGATTCATCCGTGACGTTCAATTTTATCCGATACGATCAAGATCAGCAACA
>NZ_JAIWHV010000037.1 GCF_020177375.1 Saliphagus infecundisoli
AAGTTGCGAGCAGCGACGTTATTGTGCGGAAGAACGGACGACATGACTGATCGTGTCTCTCACGGATTGCTGAGACGATAGCTGTTCGGCAGACGTATTCCTCGGAAGTAGTGTGCGACGCGACCAAATCATTGAGCCACACCAACAAGGAAGAGAGACTAGACCGGTTTTCACATCGATGACGGGGAGTGTACGGCCTAGTATTTACACTTCGATCATGGGGGGATGGTGTTTTTCGACACACATATTCAAGTTTATAGGAATTGCGACGGCTCTGTGTTACACATCGATGACGGGGGGTTCGTGCCAGATATACTTCGGTGCCGGTTCGAACCTATGTCCATTAGACCGTAGAATTTAGGCATTATATTGGCTACAGAGACTGAATAAACATCGACGGAGGTCAAACTTTTTAATGCTCCGGTGTACATGGGAAATATGGCCGGTAATGATCCAGATGGGGCGGATCAATCCACGCTTGATGAAGGAACTAGTTCTACAGAGGGTGGACAGCAAATAGAAGCCGCCCGCAAGGATGCTGCCGGAGACGCGAGCTCGAATCAGGAATCTACTGAAGAGAGCACTCAGCGGTCAATCCGTGATATGCTCGACGATGAGGGGGGAGCATCAGTCTTCGTAAACCGTGACCTTGTCGAGCCAGACACGATTATCGATGAGGAGCGGATCGTCGGTCGTGACGACCAGCTTGAGTCCGTTGTTTCGTTTCTGAAGCCGACACTTCAAGGAAATCGGCCGCCGAATATGTTGCTGTACGGTCCCGCTGGAACAGGTAAGTCACTCATCATCGGGGCAGTCACACAGCAGATCATCGAACTCTGCCAATCAAAGGGCGAACGCTTCGGAGTTGTCGATATTAACTGTCAGCCGATCAATACTCTTGATCAGGCCGTCTACGAACTCGTCCAAACCGTTACCCAGGACATCGGTACGGAAATCGGCGTACCAGAAACAGGCGTGTCGACGAAGCGCAAGTACCGACGCCTGTACGAACTTATCAACGAACATTATGACTCTGTCATCTTTATTCTTGATGAGATTGATCTCTTGGTCGGCCGGCGCGAAAACGACGAACCCGCATACTCGAAACTTCTGTATCAGTTGTCACGAGCGAGCAACACCAACGAGATCGAAGGCCGCGTGTCCGTAGCAGCACTAACAAACGATCCAAAATTCATGGAAGACATCGATGGGCGTGCCGAGAGTTCATTCAACCCCCGTGATGTCTACTTTCCAGACTACGACGCGAATCAGTTGCGCAAAATTCTCCAAAATCGTCGTGATGCCTTCCGTCAAGATGCCCTCAAAGATGACGTGATTCCGCTCGTAGCAGCGTTCGCTGCGCAGAGTCATGGTGACGCACGAAAAGCTATCGACCTGTTCCGCGGGGCCGGGGACCTCGCAGACGAACGTGGAGATGAAGGAGTCACAGAGGACCACGTCCGAGAGTCCCAAGAAGAGATCGACAAAGACCGGTCGCTGAAACTCGTTGAGGGGCTCACAACACAAAAGAAAATTTCACTATATGCGACTGCAGCAGTTGCTCACTATTCGAACTGGACAGGCAGTTCCGTCCCAAGTCCGGTCGGATTCAAGGTCTACCAGTGGGTGACGAATGAACTCGATGCTGACCAGATGACCCGTGAAACGTACGTCAAATACGTCAAGGAACTCTCGACGTATGGGTTGATTTCGGCATCTCGAAAGAGCCGAGGACGAGGTGGCGGGATGTATATGGAATTCACGTTCACAGGTGACCCAGAAGCGATGATGACCCGGATTATCGATGACACTCGTCTTGAGGGTATAGCTGAGCAGGAGGAACTCCTCAGCTCAGTCGTAAACGCTCAGCTAAAAGAATTCCACAATCAGTGAAAGGTGTGGAGGCTCATTTTGGATTACACTCCCCCCGTGTTCGATGTGTAAAGCCGAGGTGACCGAGGTAAGGAGGTGAGAGAGGATCGAAGTCTCAGTCGACCGAGTTTAGAGACAAAAAAACGTTCCACACCTTGTATTCCACTCAGATTACACGAGAACCACCAGGATAGACAATCTCGTAACCCCCACCCCCCGTCATCGAAGTGTAAACAACGGGGGAGAGAGGAGATGATTTCACTAAGGGAAATGGTATACATCATCATAAGGACGTGAGATAGCCAAGAACACCCGGAAGAGGAGAAGAGAGGATGGAGATTTCAGAGATCACCGTCGTTCAGTTAGTCGAAGTTTTCTCCTCCTAACTTTCGTACTTGGTTCTAGTACGGTTTTGGTTGTGAAGGCTCATACATAAAACTTCGTCAGACAATATGCTTTTCTCATGAGTATGGAATTCTTGCTTCTGAATCCTCCTTCTCGGCGTCTACGGCCTTATCGGCAGTTTTGACCTTCTTATGTCGTTACCTCCTTCCTCATCTCATGATTTTACACATCGATGACGGGGGGAGGGAGTGCAGTCATAACTCCTTCAATACTCTTTTTGGTTGTCACTCCCCGGAAATCGGTATCTCGGTAGAACCCGCGTATCCGGACAAACAGGTGACGAGTATCCTCAGCTACCTCAGACACATCAGATACACAGGTGGGGAGAGATTCTGGCCCTACCCAAAGCATTGGCCTCAGATACTTCAGATACGATTGCAGCCTCAAAGCTGAACAAATCTGCGTTTAGTAACTGACCTCAGATATACCAGACAGGTCAGTCATGCCAGTTATTCACGTACGATCTATTGCTCAGTAATATCAGACACAACAGGTGAATCGGAACGATTGGGAGATTGGGCCACAGTTCGACCAGTCTTCTCATGTATTCCAGATACACCCCACTAAGTTTTCAGTATCGTAATCGGTCTCGATCAGATCTATCAGACACATCAGATACCACAGACACGTCTGACAAACAATTATATCAGGTACCTCAGATACAATAGACACATGACACAGATCATCGCCATCTCGAATCAAGCAGGTGGGGTCGGGAAGACCACTACCACGATCAATCTCGGTGGTGCGCTCGCCAACGAAGGGCACGACGTTCTCTTAATCGATGCTGACCCGCAAGGAACCCTAACCGAGGGCACGGGATTTCGCGACCTCTACGACCAGAAGATTCCGTCACTCCACCAAGTGATGGTCGATCCTTCACGGACCGAAGAAATCAACGATATCGTCCAGCATCATGATGAATTCGATGTCATCCCAGCTAACAAGGCGATGGACGGCCTCAAGGACATGCTGGTCACACAGGTCGCGAACAGCGAGATGCGGCTCAAAATCGCTATCAACGAGCTCACGCACGACTACGACTTCATCCTTATAGACTGCCCACCTGATCTCAGTCAAATTCTGGACAACGCTCTCCTCGCGGCCGAGTCAGTTCTTATCCCTGTTGAGCCAACTCGGCGATCTATCCGTGCCATTGAGAAGATGAACGAGGAGATCGATTATCTTACGAATAGCTTCCCTGGTCAGATCAAGGCCATTGATATCCTCGGAATCGTCATAAACTCCGTCGAGAGCGTCCAGAACAACGATACCAAGCAGATGATCGAGTTCTTTAATGATGCACCATACGACGTATTTCAGGTTCCGAACCGAGTCGCTATCCGGCGTGCCTGGAATAGTGGTGTCTCCATCTTCACTCACGAGGATACCGCGAAAACCGAAGATGCTCGTGAGGCCTATACCGAAATCGCGGCAATGCTCGAACGCCATACGACAGAGGTGAAAGCATGAGCAGTGAGGATGACCAAGATGATCTTGACGAGCGAAAGGGCGAACTTTGGAGTATGGATGAGGTGAGAAGTGGCGGAGGTTCAGCGACAGCGGATTCTGAAGAGGCTGAGGTGAGGGAAGATACCTCAGTCCCACCCGGATCGGATGATGAAGCCAATTCCTCATACGATTCGGATACAGAAGATACAGCGGATGGAGCGTCTGCCACGACGGAATCCAAAATAAAAGATTCTCCAGATACGTCAGAGCCTTCAGACCTCTCAGATACCTCAGATACTGAAGACACATCTGTCAAAGTCGAGGAGGACCCGGCGTTGCAGGCTCACGGCGAAACCGTCCGACAGATGGCGATAGATGCAGAAAACAAGGGGCTCGCTGTTCGTGACCTCCACAACGTAAACGTCTATCTCTTCGAGAGCGTTTACCACGATATGCGGACGAAGTTCAAGGAACTTGATACAGAATATTATGCAGCTCACGGCGAAGATCTCTCCAAGAATAAGGATTTCTTCAATGCCGTCTTCCGGGCTGGTCTCGAGAGCCCGCAGCTGAAAGAAGAGCTCGAAATCGAGTAAGAACCCAATCTTCAGGACCCTCTGCTGGATTCCTTTTTTCAGAAACGATTGATACTGCTTTCGGCAAGTACACTTCGTAGGGATACCGTTGATCTGGCTGTCGCCTGGCTCAGAGAATATATCGAGTCGCTACGAATCGACGACTGTAAAGAGACCTTCCAAGTCGCCACGCATCTCCTCGCGGCGGTGCCCTCGCTTTTCCGCCTTCGAGAGGTAGTTATCGAGGACGACGTCGGCTGATTTCGATCCCTGTTCTTCTGCGATATCCTCGAACCGCTCAGCCACCCGTTTGACCGCCGCTCCATAGGCCGTATACCAGTATCGGCGCCCCATCTTTGGGGTTGGCGTCGATCCGTCAACGGTCACTCCTGCCTCCTCAGCGAGTTTTTGAAAGTGCCGGCGGGCGGTCTCAGTGGAGATGTGACCGGACTTTGAGGAGGATGATGGCAACAGGTAGCCGTTCCAGTCGCCGCCATGTTCGTCGTGGAGGGTATTGATTCGCGATTCGAGCTCCTCGACACCGACTAGCAACGCAACAGCCCCCGGCCCGTTCTTGCGTTCGTTCTCGCCAAAGTCGATGTACGGATCCGGACCCTCGGGATCATCCTCGTCGGGAGTCAGCGTGAGCTGGCGCCTATGGAGAGCACAGACCTCGCTCGGCCGTAGTCCCCATCCACAGACTCCGATGACGAGAAGGCGGTCAGCTGGCGTCTCAGCGGTCTGGTAGAGCGACTGAATCTCATCTGCATCGAGTGCGGGATTGTCCCAGTCAGGCGTTGAATCCCATCCAAATCGCCGTTCGAGCCGTGTCGTCGGATCGTAATCGGCTTTCCCGAAGTCGACGCGGTGTTGGTAGAATTGCCTGACCTCCTGGACGTACTTGAGCCGTGATGCGTGCGTATTCAGCGTCTCGTCGAGTCGTCTTAGGACGTCGAATGTATCCGCGACACGGGTTTTCTCCTCGGAACTGTCCTGCTCAGACTGGAGGGGAGAGAGCAGGTCATCAGTGTCGTTCACCTGCTGGTAAGTTTCAACATAGCGGCGAAGTACCGAGCGCCGAGTTGCGATTGTCGATTCAGCCCGCCCCTGTCGGTCCCTGAGCTCATGCAGGTAGGATTCGAGGGCCTGACGGGTGTCTTGATCGTTGACGAACGCGAACGGGCTCTCTTCGGTTCCGTCGTGTGGCGGAACGCCGATCTCGTCATAGAAGTCCCCGGGCGAGAGGTCGAAGGTCCGGGAGAGACGTGCGATAAAGCCCCGATAGCGGTCACTCAGCCAGGCGTAGGTCGGTGTCTCGTGGTCGGGATCGAGGCCATCAGCCTGCATCTCTCGGGTAATTTCCTCGTGATAGAAGGCTTCGCAGTCCTTGAGGTCCATCGTGCTGTAGCGTGGTGAGTCGGTGGTAGTGTCGGCGGACATTGATGACGCGGTGGTGTGGAGTCGAATTCTCTTGTTTTCGAGCTTTGCAGGTGGCCGGTGAAATCGCGTTACGGAAGGCGACTCGCTGTGTGCACCGGTGATTCTAAGCTGGTTGTTCTCGGTGGGTAGAGCGTTACCCTTGATATACTTATATCTTGTGTGGTGTGGTTTTCCAGTTCAGAAAACCATAACAACACAATATCGCCCCAACTAATAACTCCAGATAATAAACTGCATGATGGTATATCGACTGCCGGAACTTCCCTAATCAAATATCTGCGAATTCTAAAGATATATTGCGGAGTAGTACGTAGGAAGAGCTATGTCCGACTTCGACCCCACTCCACCGGCAGAGGCCGTCGACGAGGTCCGACACCGCTGGCACGAGAGTACTGACACGTTCGGCCGTGTCTATGATACCATCCTCGGAATTACAGACCCAACGCCCTACTCCGAAATCGCGGAGATCGCGGACTGCTCTCCGAACGCAGCGAAAAAGCACTTAGAACGTCTTGCAGAAATGGGCATCGTGCACGCCGATCGCGAAAGCCGTCCCGCTCGGTACGAACGCAACGATGGCTACCTCGAGTGGCAGGAGGCGAGTCGCCTCGCACAAGAACTGAGCCTCGAGGAGATTATCGAACGCGTTCGGCAACTCGAAGATCGTCAAGACGAGTTCGAGGAGCGGTTCGAGACAACGGATCCAGCGTCGGTATCGGTCTTCGATCAGGACGATCATGACTTAATTCACGAGCGGATGGACGCCATCAGCGAGTGGGAGTCCATCGACCGGGATATTCGCCTGTATGACCTCGCACGCCAGCTCGCCCAAAACGATGGCCACCTCCTGCCAGCGTAGATGAGTCCGTCACCAGATGACGATCCGGCATCGACAGGCCCACCCGATCGACAGACTCTCCGCCTTCTCGAACGTATCCTCGCAGACGAATCGGTGGTCACCACAACCGAGTTCGAACCCGACAGCTACGAGCCGATCCTTCTCCGTGCACTGGTTGGTGTGGACCAATATCCGCCCGCAATCGAGACTGCCCGTTTGGATATTCGCTGGTTCACGAGAGGAGACTTCTCGATTCACTATATCGAAACCCATGCAAACGGCGACCAGTGGGAGTGTCGATGGGACCGCCACCCTAATTCACACAACGCGCGCCTCCATTTCCATCAGCCGCCAACCGGTGACAAAGTTGAGGATCTCACAGTCTCGTCAGTGCACCCATTGGATATCGTGTCACTGGTACTCGCTGCGATCGAACAACGAATCACGCAACACTGGTCAATCGACGCATCCTGATAAGCAACTTCTTCCCGAGTTGGGCCTATTTCTTCGGCCGACATGGTGGAGCCAGCCGGTGTGGGCTTATAATCTGTCTGCTCGACTGTGGTTGAGGGTAAACAAGTTGATCAACACCTCGTATTAGCTATTGGTAATCACTATTGGCATTTCATCCTTACAACGTGTCCCCTTCTCATCTTTTAGGAAAAGACAGCACGAACACAGTTCTGAGATTGTGTTACAAGCGTATTATTGTAATTGACTCTGGATTGCTACGCTAGTGCCGTTCACAGATATGGCTCTCAGTAAGCCTGGTTCATACCACTTGTGAACCTGAACTCGAAACAGGAGTTCTGCCCGGGTATACTCTCAAAACCCAATGGCTCATGTAAATATGGAGGTGTGAAATCTCTTAGAGCGGATTTCATAGAGGCTCCCTTCGTGAGACGGTTGGTCACCAAGAAGATGAACCTCGTTCTGGAGATGCTTTCTGGCGTACGAACGGATGTCTACAGAACCGCTCTCAGTTCTTGGTCGTATTCTTCGGATCAACGGGTGCAATGTACTTGTTTTTCCACGAGTTGCCCTCCCGCCACTGCCAGTAATAATACTCGTAGCCGGGCTTGGTTTCTTTGATCGTAATGTAGGCACCGCTGGTGGGAACATCCTCATACTCGTGGGAATCAGCCGAGATTCCGCGTTCTCTGAGATCGATCTCTTCACCGTCAGTGATCGACTCTCGTTTCCGAGCTTCGGCGAGTTCCCGTTCGCGTTCGGCACGCTTCCACCGAGCGAGTTCACGGGCGTACGCGCTCACGTCGTCGAGGCGATCGGGTGACTGGCGTTCGAGAGGCTTGAGGAGTGTCTTTGGGAGGTCCGGTGGGTCTGGCTGGTCTTCAGTCATCGTCCTCGTAGTTACCCCACGAGATCCAGACTAATAGTTCCCGTGGGGTAACTCCCAATCAGTTCTTTTAGCTCTGGCGAATACTTATGTATGATAATATAAGATGTGGTACTATGCATCGACGGCGGCTGCTCACCGCCTCGGGTGCTACTCTCGCTGGCGTGAGTCTAGCGGGATGCCTCTCGAGTTCCGAGGAAAGCGTCTTCAAAGAGATCACGGGTTCGAGCTGGAACCTCGTGGTTACGTTCGCTGAGGGGTCGCAGATCGAAGAAATCAGTCTTGTAAACCCTGACGGCGATGTCTTCAACGGGGCCACTCTTGAGTTGGGACAGCGCCGCATTGCACTCTCACTCATCGAGTACGGTTCCGGCGAGGCCCAAGCGATGTACAGACGGGGAGAGGAGTACACGCTCGTGGCCGTAGATGCCGACGACGAGCGCCACGAACGGTCGATCACACTCGAGCCGGCTGTCGAACTCGCCGATATCGACATTTTCGGGCAGACGGACGTTGGGGACGATCCCGGCACAGGACCGCTCACCGATCTTCACGGCGCCTCGACGACAGCCCCAGTAATCGCTCTCGAAAACGATGGGAACGCTCCAGGGCTCATCTTCGAGTCAGGCGTTGCGGGTGAGAACGTTCCGAACCCACGCGTCGCTCCGCCGAACCGCGACGACTCTACCCCCGATGGAGCGAGACTCATTCCACTCAACGATGACCGATATGGACTGGTCTCGACGGTCGGCCATGCTGTCGTTGGCGTTGACGAGACGACTAGCGCCATCACCGCGTATTCTCCGTTTGCGTTCCCCGAGGAGACCTTTACTGAGGACGAGGTTGCGGAGTGGGTGGGCGAGGAGATCGAGGCAACGCTGGTGGTCGCGATCTTTCCTGCGACGGAACTGTTCGCGACCCTTACGGTCGCGTTCGGGGGCGAGCTCTCGCGGGAGTCGAACCTGTGGTATTTCGAGGAGACACAGCTCGTGGAGGTTGAAATCGAATGAGTCAGTACGAGTCCGAGATCAATCCGCGGTACGACGACCCAGAGACCTATTCGGGGCGAAACCCCCCGGATTGGGAAGCCCGACGTAAGGCCGTCTATCGACGCGACGACTGGACGTGCCAGAACTGCGGACGACAGAGCGGACCTTACGCTGGTGACGACGGCGAGCGTCTCCACGCTCATCACATCCAGGCGCGTGCAGACGGTGGGTCGAATCGCCTGTCGAACCTCGAGACGCTGTGCGAACCGTGTCACCAGAACAACCACGACCACGATATCTTCCAGGACGGCTGGGTCGGCGACGGGCCGAGGGTGTATCGGATCGGGCCAGCTCGAGCGAGCCTGCGAGGGGGTCTCGCTGCGCTCATCATGTCGGTTTGGGTCGGACTGTTTGGTCGCTTGCTCGCCTATGGAGGAGGCATTCAGTTTGGCTCGCTCGAGGATGAGACAGTCTGGGTCGGTATCCCGACAGTGATCGTGTTAGCAGTCCTTCTTTCAAAGCCGCTATTCGTCACAACGGTTCTCGGACTGGGTGCTGCAGGGATTACAGCGATCGTCTTGCAGGGTGTCGGGGTGAGTATCGAACTGCTGTCAACGGCGCTATTAGTGTGGCCCCCAATCTTGATCGGGGTGTGGGCACTGTGGCGAGGTCACCTGCACTGACGTGACCGTGAGTTTTCACGTCAGGGGAAATTTTAATACTGATAAGTATCTATTACTATAAAACGGCTAGAGAGACAATGACACTCATAACGTATATCCCTGGGATGGCACCGGGCCGAACCCAACGCAATCTCGTCGTTCTCGGAGTGTATCTCGTGTGTTTCCCGGTGGTGCCGTTCATCTTCGCGTATGCAGTGTTCTCGAACTATAATCGGATCTCGGACCGACTCGCGATGCGCAACACGCCAGGGTTCACTCCTGGGGGTGGAGCGAAACCAGCAGCAGTGACACTCGTCGCACTATTGGTAACGATTTCGGTGATTGCGAGCCTCAGTGTTGCACCGTTCTTAGTGCTGGGTGACAACGGCGGCTCTGACATTCCGACCGAAGATGATAGTGGGATCGAAGGCGACGATACGCCAGTTGGTGATGACGAGGGGGAGGATGATGCTGATGACACCGACAGTAATGGATTCGATGGAGGAGAATTCATTGGCGAGAGCGATCCACAGGAGGAGATATCGGAAGAGGAGAGGGAAGAGAACACGCTTGAAGCATTTCAAGAAATGTTGACAGATGAAGGGTACGAGGTCACGGATGGAAGAATGGAGGATGGGGTCATGTATATCGAATATCGGACGTATGCAGAAGATCGGGCTGAAATAGATGGTGAAATAACCAATTTCGCCGAACACTATACCGCGTATGATGACATTCTGCAAAACGAAATGACGGAAGAGTATGAAAGTGTATTCGTAGAGCGGACGGAGAGGCTTCACGTCACAATCGTGGATTACAACGACGTTGAGCAAGGATCCTACTATATTGAAGGTGAATGGGCTCGAGCGTTTTATGCCGGCGAAATGTCCGATGAAGAGTATGGAGATCGGATCGAAGAAACGGTCGAAATTAGTGACGAATTTGATGATAATAGAATCGACGATAGCAGCGATGACGATAGCGGCGACAGCAGCGACTAACAATGGAACGCGGTAACTCGTCAGATCTTGCTGGCGTTGTTACGCGGCGAGATTTTCTCTTAGGCGCTGGGAGTATCGCAGTCCTCGGTGGGATTGCGGGATGTCTAGGGTTGGGTGATGACGACCAGCAGACTGAGGAATTAGGGAACGAGACGGACGATAATAACTCTGGGGACGAAAGTGCAGAAGACGGTACATCAGGAGACCCGGATGGTGAGGGAAATGATGATGACGAGACGGAGTCACCCGATGACGTTGCTGAGAACGAGTCTGAGGCCGAGGTCGCGGCGGAGGAGGCGGATGACGACGAAAATGGAGAGGGCGAGAGTGAAGACGACGACACAACGGAAGACCTGGACCGTGAGGAAAATGATGATGGCGAAGGCAATACGACTGATCCCGATTCTGAACACGAAACGAATGATGCGGACAGAGAGAATGGCACCGCAGATGAGAGTCATGACAACGAAACCACTGAGGATCCCCAAGATCAAGACGACTCGGGGGATGAGGCGGACGAGAACGGATCTGATGACGGCACTGACGAGGACGACCCGAAGAGCGATCAAGCCGAAAAGGACTCTGGAGAAGAAGAAAGCGATGAGGACGTTCGCTTCGAGCAGTACAGAATCAAGGAGTCGCCCTACCAAGTCGACCATCCCGCCAACTGGGTGGTTGATGAGGGCGACGACTACGTCAAAATCCATAATGACGACGAGACTGCGTGGCTTTGGATCGAAATTAGGGAGGTTCGCACTGACCTCGACCGAGAAGTTCGCCATTTCCGCAAGGACTTCGAACCCGATCCGAGTGTTGAAATCCATGCAGACGACCCGGTGACACTCTCGAGCGGTGAGGAGGGCCATCGGTTCATCATTGAGATGACCGAACGGGAGAGAAACATCTTCGCTCACGAACTGATCGCCCAGGCCACTGGCTACCAGTACAGAACTGCCGTAGTTGTCTCGCGGTCAGTATACACCGAGGAGTACGCGCAGTTAGCGGAGGAAATCCTTGCGACGGTTGCTCTTCGTTAGCTTCCGACACCGTTCTCAAAGCTCGAGACGATCACGGAGCGTTCACGATAACGTTCTCGAGTTGATCGGCACCTGTGCCACCGACGAGGCGATTGAGACCAGCTTCCCAGCCGACTGTGTTGATCTCGATGTCATGGAATTCGATCGAATTCGTGTACGGCGAGACATAGATCGCATTGGCGTTTTCGTAGAGCGTGATCCTCGAGTTCTCGAC
This sequence comes from Saliphagus infecundisoli, assembly GCF_020177375.1. Classification (GTDB taxonomy): domain Archaea; phylum Halobacteriota; class Halobacteria; order Halobacteriales; family Natrialbaceae; genus Saliphagus; species Saliphagus infecundisoli. The sequence goes on from NZ_JAIWHV010000037.1 coordinate 11,843, forward strand.
GACGGCCGGGCCGGCCGGTGACTCCCCGCCTTCTCCGCGCGTCCCGAAACCATACGTCCCTCCAGCGCCGCCGCCCTCAGCATACGCAATCTCGATTTCACAGTCACGAACGAGTTGTGGGCCGTCTTGGAGCAGGATTCCACGAGGATTGATGTAGACCCCATCCGGGTTGGTCTCTATCACAACATGGCATTGTTCGATGACAGAGCCGGGATACGGCCCGTCGAGAGCTTCATCTTTGTTGTCAGTGCCGTCAAGCCATTCAACAGGCTCCCAGTCGTCGCCTCCGTTGGTCCGGATCTGGGACCCTCCGCCGTCCCAAACGATGCATCCCGAGACGATCTTTCGGCCGGATCCCCCGCGAGGGTAGATCGTGTTATCGGGCCAGGGTCCACAGATCATGTTGCGGATGACTGTCGTCCCCTGTTGATCGGGATGGCCCGTAAACCCCGTTGAGCCCCACGACTGACCGAAGTCGGGATGCTCGGGTCCCTCATCGTACCGACGCTCTTCTCGGGTGTTGATCGTATCGATGTAGTGGAGTCCGCCGCCGCGCATATCGACTGAATCAACGAGAGCAACGGAGTCGGGCTCGGCGGTTGCGACGCGTAAATTGGCGAATGACCCGAGTGAATGCGTTCCGTGGAAGACGATATTTCGGATCTCAGCCTCTCCGTCGATGAACGCATTGAGACCCTGCATTCCTGCGTTCGCGTGCCACCCCCAGTCGAAAATGAGGCCACCGAAGACGAGATCGCCATGCGGGTTCGTTGAGGTCCCGATCCGGAACATCATCGTGGAGCCAGTGTATTCTCCCTGATCGACTGTGTGACCCTCGATCGCCTCGACGCGGCCGTGTCGGATGAGCGCGTTCTGGCCGATCAACCCAACGTTCGAGGTACTCGTCCGTCGGAACGGCCGATTCATCTTGTATTCGCCCTCCGGGAGCACGATGAGCCGGTCGTTGTCCCACGCCTGTCGGAGCGGGGCGTCGATCGGATGTTCTCCCGATGGATCCGCACCGAAATCGTCGACGAGATTGACGACCTCGGAAAACCGTGGGGCATACTGATCAGGTGGGAGTGCAGTAGGAATGTCTCCATCACCGACTGACATGGTCTGACTGTGCCCACCGCAGCCAGCAAGAGCTGTTGCACTCGCTGTCGCCCCGATCCCTGCTAAGAGGTTTCGACGAGTCAGCGTAGGGGACGTCACACAGTTTCTCCTCTTAATCATGTGTGTCTTGTTAACCACCCTCTTTATATTAACTCATAATTTCCATAATGTATGATAGAATAATATACTATCAATTGAGGTTCTATACATCAAACATAGCACGGTTTCAACAGTGAAATATCCGTAGGCTATTTGTATTAATTTTTATTCTATCCTCAGGCATTAGATTAGTTAGTATTCCATAAATTATTTATCGTATGAGATAGTGGGATGTTCACATGGTGCCAAATGACAAGGTACTGCAGCGAGTGATTCAAGCAACGAAACGCGTTCTGGGGCGACAGAGCGTCACAGCAGTCCAGATTTCAGTGTTCGTTGCGGCGGTGGTGGTGCTGATCCAGCCAGTGGTTGCCCAATCGGCGCTCGAGGAAGCCGGCGATGTCGCTTGCTCGGGCGCGCTCGGACAGATGGTTTTCCTCGGCTTTGGGCTGTTGACACTGATCCTTATTCTCGTCGGGCTGGCCCAAATTGGGCTCGGCTTCGTCGGGACGGGCGGTGGCGGAGGTGGTCGTCGGGGTGAGCGCAACAACATAATTAACGGATTCATCACACTTGTTGGAGGGCTGTTCCTGGGGAGCATGAGCGCGGTCCTCGACTACCTTGGGATCAACCTCGATGGCTGCCTTCAGGGCGGGGAGATATTGGTCATCATGCCCTTCATGTTCTGACCGTCCAGTATGAGACCCCAGGTTTCGGTTGATCGGAGGTGGTTGCTGGTTGCGCTTGCAGGGGCTCTCTTGCTGACTGTGGCGCTGTTTGGGGGGTTGGGTATTGGGGTCGTCGACGCACAGGAAAACGAGAGCAACGAGACTACCGACGACGGATTTGGAGCTGACCCTAACGAGGGAGGAAGTGTCTCAATTGATTTTGGCGGGGAGAATCAGTCAACTGCTTCTGGTGTCGATGGGGATGAAATTTCTGTCGAAGAAGATGAAGAAACCAACTCAAACGAAACCGAATCTGTGGATGAAGAGGAAAGTGGTGGGATTATCCCCTCGATGGATGGAGTGGAAAATGCTAGGGATGAGAAACTAAGTGGGGTACGAGACTTTTCTGAAGAGCATGTCCCCGGAGCCGAATCAATCGGGAACATCTATGACTCAGCTCAAGCCGCAGAAGAAACGATCTCAGACACTGCGAACGCAATGCGCCAGTCCCCAGGCGAGTGGTTCCACAGCCTCGTGGTGTGGGCAGTCTCGGCACTGTTGAGCGAGATCGTCGTCGTGATCAATGCGATCCACGAAATCGCCGTCCAGGTCCCAGCACCGGGGGAGGCAACCGATCCTTCGAGTTGGACCGAGCCCGAGAGCGAGCAGTGGCAGACGGTCTTTGCGGTGATTTCGTGGCCGATCGTCATCGCAGTCATGTGGTTGATCGCACAGTTCGGTATTTCGTTCTCCTATGAGAGCGCCGAGAAACGCCGGCGAGGATGGAAGCGTGTCGCCTTTGCAGGGCTGATGGTATTCGGGACCTTCGCGTTCGCGCCCGCACTCTTGCATTTGTTTGCCGAACTCGCTGCGGAGATTTACCCCGATGGCGAAGAGTTCGCCACCCCCGAAGGTGGAGTCCGATTCGGCCTTGGTGTCCTTCTCTTGCTGGGATTGCTCGTCGCCAAGGGGGTCGTCGTCGTCGCGGCACTGGTCGCTGTCATCGCGATGCATTTTCTGACGTACCTCTCTGTACTGTTTTGGCCGCTCAGCTGGGCCGCATGGGCGTCGCACGGCCAGGCACGCGCGTACGGCAGTTTCGGATTGTATATTCTCGGGGTCCTCCTCGCACTGTCGACTATTCAGTCTCTCATCTTGCGATTCCTCGTGCGCCTCCCGCTTGGTGAGTCGATCGCTGGGACGGCTGGTTCGCTCATTTTGATCGTCTTCGGGATCGGATTTGCTCTCGTCTACCTCCCCTGGAAGTTGATGGAGAAGGCACAGATCGCCGCCGCGCTCAAGCTTGGCCGGGAGCCGACCGAGCGCGTGATGCAGAACGCACCAGCCGAGGTGCATCACCTCGCTCGTCACTACAGGCAGGGAGTTCGACAGAAAATGAACGGTAACGAGAATTCCACTGCCAGCGGTGGATCTAGCGGCGGTAGCAATAGTGTATCGAGCGAGGCCAGTCCCAGCAGCGGATCCAAGGGCGGGGGTAGTGAGAGTGGGGGATCCAGCACGAGTAGTGACAGCGCTCCCAGCGAAGGCAACGGTGGCTCCAGCGCGAGTCCTGACGAGTCCACTCAGGGTGGTAATTCCAACCCTGAGAACCGCCGGCAGCCCCTCGAATTGCGCAAGAAACAGACGTTCAGTGAGATGCGAAAAGATCGGATCGATCGGGAAGTCAACTCATAACACAACCATCACATCACAATGACAACCAACGCATCACCAACCGAGTCGGAGACGACTGATCGAAATCCGTCACAGCTTGCCCTCCCGTACATCGATTCGTCGATCAAAGTGCGAGGGTACAAGCTCAAACACGTGTTCTACGGTGCACCCGGCGGCATCATCTTGTTCTTCGGCATTTTCACCTCGCCGTTCACCAGTGGCTCTGGTCTCCTCTGGCTGACAGTCGCACTTGGGATCCCGCTGGCCATGATCGGAATGGCTGTCTCCTACACCACTGATTACGAGACGACGACCGGAATCGACCGTGCTCGTGCGGGCTTTCGGTCGATGACCCTCCGCTGGCAGTACCCGCAGACTCACCTCGAGTCGTCAGTCGAGCCGATCCACGGTTTCAAGCGGATCTTTGCAAACGGCTTCGCCGAGATGGAGGACGGACGCTACATCGCGCTCGTACGCGTCGAGGGCCGACATACCGAGCGGCAGTCTCGGTCGGCGGCGAACGACATGGTGCAGGATCTGACGTTCGCGCTCCGCCGGGAGATGGACGGCCCGTTCGATTTCTTCATGACGACGTTCGACACTGACGTCGACGAGATCACGGAGAAGTACCGTGAGCAACGCCATAGCGAGCGGTTCGGTGGCGATGAGTGGATCATCGCCCGCGATCTCCTCGAGGACTACGTCCTCTACGAAGAGCGGGAAGACGAGACGTGGGAGGCTCGCGAACTCCGATCGTACATCGTCGTCGAAGTCGATCCGAGAGAGCTCGATGAGCGCCATCGGTCAGACGGTGGCTCGCTCTTGTCGTTCGGTGGTGGAGGTGAGCCGGACGGGAACCAGCGCACGCAGATACGGCGGCGACTGCGTGATCGGGTTGCCTCCGCGAAGGCGGTCGCGGGTTCGGTGAGCGGTTGTTCGGGCGAACTAGTCGATCCGGCTGAGCACGCCCTCCTGCTCGCAAAATACTGGGCTGGAGTCGAGCACCGACAGTTCACCGATGACTCGGCGTCGCAGACGACGAACCTCGCGGTGTGGCCCGATATCAAATCGACTGAATCAGACGCCCACGAGCATGAGGGCGCGAAGATGGATAGCCACCGACCAGGAGCGGTCGACGCCCATCTCGATGAGTATGCCCGGGCCAGTGCTGAGACGACTTCCGAAGCGAACGACCTCGATGAAGTATCTGACGGACGGATCTCGCTCGATGCAGTCGCGGGCGTCAATGAAGCCGAGGTCGCGAGTGACGGCGGAGCGACCGGCTTGGAGCCCACAGATAACGTCGTCACGCAGTTGCTCCAATCGCCTATCGAGGCCGGACCAGCCGAGGACGTATTCGAGGATACGGAGACAGCATCGAAGACAACCACACTGGCTCGGATTCGGGAAGGGCTGTTCCATCCACTTTCGGATTCGGAGACGGACAGCGGCCGTGACGTGGCGTCTTCACCTCTTCAGGACGCTCTCTCCCCTGGAACGTTCGACGTTCACGGTGACTATGTGGAGGTCGGCGATCAGTATGCCCGCACGTATTGGCTGACCGGGTGGCGAAAGCGCCCATCGCCGAACTTCCTCCAGTCGTTGCAGACGCTCACAGGTGTTGATTTCGACCTGCGACTCCGCGTACGCCCGGTCGAGAAGGCTGATGCGATCGACCGACTCAAACCGAAGATCAAGGATATTGACGCGGATATCAGCGACAGACAGCAGGTTCATGATATCGAGTCCTCGGTGATGACTGAGGACGTCCACTACTACCAGGGGATGTACAAACTGCTGAAGCAGACGACGGTCCGGCCGTTCGAGCTCAACGGGTATCTCACGGTCCGAGCCGGATCGAAGCAGGCACTGGATCTCGCTGAAACACAGATCGAGCAGGGCTACGAATCCCCGGAGACGCTCTCGCTTGACGTTGCGAAACGACGCGCGCTCGAGGAAGCCGAAGAGCACGTCTTGAACGCGGTCGAAGACACGCCTGCGGAACTCACGCCAATCTCGTCATCACGAGCAGACGAACTGTTCAAATCGGGTGCTCCGGGTGCGCGCGACCACTACAACGAATTGTCCTGGAAAGACCACTATACGATGGTGCTCGACGGCGCGCTCGGCACGCTGTTCCCGTTCGCTCGCTCGACCGTCCAGGACGCCGAGGGCGTCGAGTACGGTCGCTCTCAACATCACGGGCAGGCACTCATCGCGAGCCAGTTCGAAAGAGGCGGGGCTGGTCACAAGCTCACGCTGGGGGACTCGGGCTCGGGGAAGACGTACCACGGGGGCAAGCACGCGCTTCGCTGGTGGCTCGCAAAGGAGGGCCGAACGGTGATCTTCCTCGATACGATGGGCGAATTCTACCAGCACACGGAGGCGGTCAACGGCAATCGAATCGTCGTCGACGGGAACACGACGATCAACCCACTGCTGATTCAGGAGACCCCTGAGACGGTGATGGAGACGAAAGACGTCGATCCGTTCGGGATGGCTCGCGACTCGGCAGTGAGCTGGATCCTGTCGATCATCAAGGCCCAAGGCGGGGATCCGGACGACTTCAAACATCTTGTCAGTGAGATCGTCACGGAGACCTACCGCGATGCCGGGATCTACCCCGGTCAGCCGGAGACGCACAGCCGAGAAAGCCCGACAATGGACGACTTCATCGAGCAGACGACCACCATGCTCGAGAACCCAACGGAATACACGCTCTCCGGGCACGATATCGAGGGCGAGGAAGTCAAACAGGAGGTGCGCCAGTTCCTCCGCAAGCTGGTCGGCTTCAAGAAGCACGGGCGCTACCAGCATTTGATCGGAAAGAGTGAGGTGAAGCTCGAGGAGGGCGAGGTCAACTATCTGGACTTGCAGCAGATCGAAGCGCTAGGTACGGCGGACAAGTCCACGATGCTCCAACTCCTGCTGCGCAACGTCTACGAGATGGTGAAACGGGCCCCCGAAGAGACGATTTTCGTTATCGACGAAGCTCACTACCTCTTGCATAGCGAGGAGATGCTGCCGTGGCTGCAACAGGCCGCTCGTCACTGGCGCCACTACGACGCGGGGCTGTGGTTCCTCTCGCACCGCCCGGATGAGTTCATCAGCGGCGACGACGACGAGGCCGGCCACAAAGACGCCATTCGTGGGCAGTGTACGACGACCGAGTTCTTCCGGGTGAAGGACCTCGATCGGACGGTCGCTGACGCGTTCGGGCTAAACGAGAGCCAGTATAATTTCGCCACGAGCGAGGCGGTGACGGGAGAGGCTGATGTAGGATACTCGACCGGGATCGTCGGATTCAGTGACGAGGAAGAGTGGTACACGTTCGAAGTGTCTGCTGGGTCGTTCGAGGATGCCCTGCTGAGTTACGATCCGGACACACACGGTGCGTTCCAGCAGTATATCCGCTCGTATGTGAGTGATCCCGGTGCCCTTGATCGGGCCTTCACAGACTCCACGGAGGACAGCAGTGATCAGGCGCCGACCGAGGACGAGGCGGTGGACAGTCGGGAATCCGACGGTCGCACGGACGAGATCGACGACGCCGAACGCCCTGATACGCCGACGGACGAGGAGGAGTCCGAAGAAACGAGCGACGGTCCAGGACCGCTGGAGTCTGCTCTCGCCGCACTTCATGAGGAGCGTCAGTCGCCCAGCCAGTCAGACGACAATAGCCCTACCAAGGCTGAAGCAGCCTCTGAAACAGCGAATCCGACTGAGACTATCACCACGGATGACGCTGAAGCGGTCGAAATAGAGGGTGAGACGATCGGGACAGATTCTGAGAGTGAGACGGCTGAGGAGGACCATGAAGACGAAAGAGGAGAGAGCGACGGAGACGAGTCACAGGAAGCTGACCCTGAGGCGTCTGAGATGAAACCGGACGACGAGGCTACAGTGGACAACAACGAAGACGAGGGTGAGGACGTCGAGGCACCAGAAAAAGAAGACGAGGAGGAGCGTGAAGACGAGGGCGAGGAGCTCACCACACTCACCGGAATTGGGGACTCCTACAGCAGTACGCTTCGTGAAGCCGGGATCGAAACCGTAGAGGATCTTGCCACAGCCGATCGCAACTCTCTCGAGGGGGAGGTGCTCATCGCTTCGACGCTTCTCGAGAAGTGGATCGATGCTGCTCGCGAGCGATCCAACACTGACAGCGACGATCAGTCAATCTCCAGCGCCAGTTCATCAGACGAAGCTGACGCGGTGGAGGGGGTGTCCGATGACGACTAAAACCGCCGTCTGGACGAGACGCCGTTCGTCCACTCGACAACGGTGTTCAGAAACTCGACAACACGAGGTGATTCATCCATGACTGGTTCCGCAGATGACGACCGATCGAACCCAGACCGCACAACGACTAACACCAACACCGAGTCTGAACCCAACTTCGAGAGTGATGGAGATCTAGGTCGGGAGCGAATGGGGACAGACGAGGCTCTGTGGCGCGTGTTGCGTGAGAGATACAGGGCTGCGTTTCACACGGATCGCTCGCGTGCTGACCCAGATCGTTCGACGTCGGGGCGAGGAATCAACTTTGGGACCGACCCGCATACTGGCGAGGTTGTTCGTGTTGATCCGTTCAGTCGACAGGGGGGTGAGAATAATTCACATATCCTGACAATCGGCGATGAGAAGTCGGGGAAGACGACTGGTGTTGCACGGGCGGCAGCTGAGTGGCTCGGTGGTGATTCGTCTCGGTCAGTTGTCATCTGTTATACTGGCGGAAGCCCATCACGGAGTATCGACTATCGTGGTATCACCGAATTGTACGAAGGACGGTATCTCTGGCCGGGGGTGGGTCGGTCGTTGTACACCCGCCTTGCGCTGCCGCTCAGTTCGGTTCTCGGGGTTCGACGCCTCGAATCGTTTGTCAGTCCGATCCCGGCTCGGTGGCGCTTCACTACTGGTGAGTGTGAGCCACGGGTGATTCATATTGACATCGCTCCCCGGCCCAGAGGGCTCACTGGGATCGCTATCGGTGAGTGGCTCATGAGTAAGCTGCGACGGACGTTCCGGAACACCAGTGGGGAGACACTGGTCATAATGGATGACGTGAATGACTTTCTGTTGAACTCGTCGCTTGAACTCCCGTTGCGCAGACTGCTTGATCAAGTGCCTACCTCGAAGACGGTGTTCTGGCTTGTGGCCGAGCCCCAGGCTGTTGCGACCATCGAGAACAGAGCCATCCACATGAGTCAAGTCATGCGGTTGTGTGGGACGATCCAGGCATTCCGTTCGGCACGCGTCCCACCAGCAGCATTAGAGTTCATGGGGTTCGAAGAACACGATGCTGCACGAGCTGGACTTCTCGCCGACCCAACACCCAGAGACCCTACTATAGAGTGCCTTCTCGCATTGCCAGGAGCGGAGGGAATCTCGAGACAGTATCGCCAATGGCGGGAGTTGTCAGTCGAGATCACTCCGCGTGAACGGACTATCCTCGACTATCGGCACTCCGACGACGGGCCGCTTGCCGACTATTTGCAAGAGCAGCGTCGCCACCACGACGCTCCCTCCGCCGATGAGGTGAAAGAAACATGAGCAATCCACCAGTCGACGACCGATCGACCCCAGACCGCACGACCGTTGACACCAACATCGAATCCGGCTCGAAGACTGACCCGTCCGACGAAGACGACACAGAGCACGAGTCAGCGACTGACGACGAACCTGTGGATGGGGCTGCCGACACTGCTCAGCTCGGATGGATCGTTGAGGAAGATAACGATATCGCAGCGGTTGACGAGCTAAACGTCCAGTGGACTGGAAGCCCGCTGATCCGGGGTGGGCTCTGGGCGTACGCAGCCGCGGTCCTTGTCGTCGGGCTTGCAGTCGCACTCGCAACCACCAGCATCGCTGGCTACTCAACCGGGCCGAACCTCGTTGGGCTCGCGCCGGTCGAGATCGGGCTGATAGTGGACACTGCAGTGATCCCGCTGTGGTGGCTTAGCGTGATCCCGCTTCTCATAGGCCTCACGGGTGTCACGATCGGAGCACTTCCGGCCGTCCGAGCGCTTCGGACCGACTACGTTCTTACTACCGAGAAACTCTACGTTCGGAAATGGAGCATCCGAAAGGATGGATTCACCGAACTCTCACTCGAGCGGGTTGTCGACACGGCCTGCCAGCAATCGATCATCGGTCGGCTGCTCTCATATGGAACTGTCACGTTCAGCACGCTCATATCAAATATCCCAGAAGTCTACTGCCGAGGGATTCCGGATCCGACGGCGGTTCACGGTATCGTCCTCGACCTCGAGGTGAGCACTGACTCCCCGCTCGATCGCAGACAGGAGTACGTGCGGGTCGTTCCATCGACGGGCGAACGGGTCCCAGCGGATATCGTGAGCCAGATCAGTACGTTGCACAATCTCGATCGCAAGGGCGGCTCCCGCTGGCAGCGAGTGAATCCGTTTTCCAATTCCGACCCGCTTACGTTTGAGTTCACCATCTACAGCAATGGGACTGACGCACCGATCGAGTTCTACTATACGACTGATCAACACTTCGGGACGCTCTACGACCGTCTCAAAGCCGTATATCCAGAGACGGTCGAACTCGAGCGGGTGACGGTCGATCTCGCCGAAAAACTCGTCACTCCCCAGCAGTATACGTACGACGAGTTCGAGACCGCGCTCGCGAACGGCACGGTCCAGTGTACGCCCGAGGAAGCCGATGCACTCGCTCGCGCTCACGGCAATGGGGATCAGCCAGCCGCCGCTGACGGCGGCGTGATCCGTGGCTACGTCAGTGGTGACGATACTGATATGGGGACGGGGACAACCGGGAGCGCAACGCCCCTCGGGATGCAGCTCCCGCGTGTCGATCTTGATGCGTTGCGTGCGCGAGAGGACGCGGAGAACCGCGATCGGGGATCACTCACGTTCGGCCTCGAGACGCCCGTTGATACTGGTGAGGGCGTTCTCGCCCGACCCCACCCGGACGAGGGCGAACCGTATAGCCTGCGATGGACGGGCAGTGGCGATCCGATGACGCCGATCAGGCGCTTCAACGAGGATTTGGGCGACGAGGACTTCACGAAAGACTTCTCACATGCGCCGCTGACCGTGCTGATCGACCACTTCGCAACGACTGACCACCCCATCGTCTTCCAAGCCGCCTTCGAAGGTGAGCCGGATGCGACTCATCGTGGAAACAAACGTGTCGAACTGATTAAAGGCGAGCGTGAGACGTGGGGGGAGAAAATTAGTCGGGGCCTCAACGACGCAATCAACGACGCCATCTATGGCCCCGAACCCGAAGAGGAGCGCCGCCGCCGGGAATCCCAACCGATCTCGAAAGCCGATCAGGATTTCATCGAGGAGCTTGACGCCGAGGATTGGGGCCATAGGTTCACGGTCAACCTGCGAGCGGTGACCGTCCCGCCGAAATCAGCCAGCAGCGATACATCTAAACTCAAACAGTCGCTCCGAACCATTAGCACGGTGTTTGACCCCCTGGAAGGAGAGTTCTACTCGATCGAGAGCGAGAACCTGTACGACAAAGGGTTGGTTGCCCGCCGCAGCCAGACGTACTCGCGGCGCTGTTTCAATCGGCTTCTCGATCGCGACGTGGTGACCGGCAAGCGTCTCGGTCGCTCGACGCCTGATCTCCATCTCGATCCGAACGAACTCTGTAACACGATCATCGTGCCGAGTACCGAACATCTCACTGATGAGGCCACTAAGGAAACCCACGCGAATCCCGAAAGTCGGACCACACTTCCCGGTCTAGATGCTGCTCAGCGCCGCCAGTACACGACGGGGATGGCACTTGGCGAGGACCCCACCAGTTCCGTTGATGGGCCGCTTCGATTACCGCCAGCTCTCCAGACGCGCCACTGGCTCATTTGCGCGACGACTGGGGCGGGGAAAAGCCAACTCGTCAACCGGATGTTACTCTCGCTCACCGAGACGACGCCGGGGCCGAACATCCTCTTCGAGCCGAAAGGCGACGGGATGTGTACTAACTACCTGATGGGCCACTACAAGAAGTACGGGAGCCTCGAAGACGTCTACTACTTCCGCGAGCCTGAAATACTCCCAGCGGTCTCGTTTTTCGACCTTCGACCCGCGCTCGATGCCGGCTACGATCGGGAGACGGCAGTCAAGGAGAAGGCCGACCACTTCCACGCGCTGATGCGGATGATCATGGGGGCGGACCGTCACGAACAGGCGTTCGTCGCGAACGAAGTGCTGACGTTCCTCATCTATGCACTGTTCGATCCCGTCCACGGTGATGACGTGTTCGGGCTGGACGATCTAGTCAATGCCGCAACGCGAATGCAGCAGAATCGAGAACTACCGGACGTTTCGGAGATCAACGGAGATATCCACAAGTCGTTAGCCAATCAGTTCAAAAAAGAGGATCACCAGTTCCACACGACAATGGGTGCGGTGCTCAATCGACTCAACCGGCTGAAAGAGGACCGGCACCTCCACTGGATGCTGCGACACAAACCCGGCCGAGAGGCCGATAGTGATCCTCTCTATGGCTTTCACGAACAGGACGTCCATTTCGATTTCCGCGATATTCTCGAGGAGGACGTGACGGTCTTGTTCGATACCGGCGACCTCACGCTCGACGCCCAGCGGGGGTTGACAACTATCCTGCTGAGTGATCTGTGGCACTCGATTCAGCACCGACAGCGGCCGTCGTCCGACCACGTGGTGAACGTCATTATCGAGGAAGCAGCACCGTTCATCGCGACCGAACTGGTTGCCGATCAACTCCTCCCGAAAGGCCGGTCGTCGGGGTTGAGCATGGGATTCGTGATGCAGTATCCCGAACAGGTCCGAAGCTGGGATGATGGTAACGGGGCGTACGAGGAACTGCTGACCGAGGTGCATACGAAGCTCGTGGGTGATATCTCGATCACGGATCGGTTTGCGAAAACGTTCACCCACGACGACCTATCGGTTGAAGACGTTCGCAATCGGAACAATCGGATCGCGTCGGGCGAGTGGTTCACGAAGCTCGCGAGCCCGCAGTTCGGCGAGGAGCGACCAGCGCCACTGACGTTGCACTCGCTGCCGATCATCAGCGGCCATCCCGAGAGCGACGACCCGCTGTCTGAGGCCGAGCAGGAACGCTTCGACGAGGAGATACTGCCGGAGGTCATCGAACGGACTGACGAGACGTACGGCCTTGACGTGCCGAAACACGAGGATACCCTGGAGTGGTCGCGGTGGGGCGATGCCAAAGGCGAACGCAGCGTTGGACCGCCGCCAGCACCAGACGACACATCGGGACCGACACCGGAAGCAAACTCAGAGTCCGAACCAGAGCAAGCGGGGACACCGGGGCTCAATGCAGAGCCGGATCCCGAGTCGGACACGCCGGCGGCTTCGTCTGAGGGCGCAGACGCAGGTGATGAGAAGGACGACCCGCCGGAACAGACGACGTTCGAGGGGATCGGGGACAACGAAGACGCCAACTCGGGAGATGATGACAGCGAGAGTGACGACGAGTCGCCGGAGGAGGCAGCGGGGAGTTCGTTCTTCGGGGGTCGCGATGAGGAGACGGATACCAGCGCGATCGACGACGAGACGCTTCGAGCACGGGGCCTCTCTCGCGATGACGTAAGGTTCCTGAAACGTGTTCTGGCTGCGATGAACCGGGAGTTAGACGATTACTCTCTGTTAAATGGGATGGACGAGCTCAAAGAGGGGCTTGATGGGCTCGACACTACCGTCTTGATCGAACAGAACCTCCTCGAGAAATCGAAAGTCGACCGCCGACCGTATTATACAGTGCTTCCCGAGGGCCGGGAACTGCTTGGCGAGACGCTCACGGCTGAAGCCGGGACAGGCGATCTCGGAGAAAAGACACCTCACAAAGTCGGTGTGGAACTACTGTTTCAGTGGTTGAGTGAGCAAGAGGACGTCGAGCGCGCTGAGCGGTATTACCAGCAGGATTCTGCAAGGATATTCGACGTCGCTGGATTCGATGCTGATGACAATCTCATATGGGTTGGTGAGGTCGAAATGACGTCGAATAATCCACCCGCAGTAGCGGATGATTACGATAAGATGGCTGCTGTCGATGCCGACGCAGTGTGGGCGTTCCCCTTGCGTGATGATGCTCGAGACATCGTTAACCTGCTTGCCGATCATGATCGGATTGCAGGCCGAATACGTGGGCGGGAAGCCCGTTCGCTTGCACAAATCCAAGAGAGAGTCGACGAACTGGACGCAGATGGCCTGACGACCATCCAAACGTTCCGGCGGATCAAAAAACAACTCGAAGAATGAGACTCCTCGAATTACACCGACGCCTCAGTTCGGAGCGGGGCGGTGGTTCAGCGTCTATCTCTCAATACATGCTATTCGCTGGGTGCGGGATCACGATAAGAGGACCATGACGTGGAGAGAAGCGACCCGAGACGAGATTTACGCCTACTACGACCAGGAGTTCCCCGGGTACACGGATCAACTTCCGGAGTTCATCACAGCAACTGGACCGAAAGAGTTCGGCCTCAGCTTTCGGGATCGCCATCCGATCCGCAAAGATGAGCGGCCTGATCGAGACTTTGTCCGGCGATCGACGTGGCGGACGGACTCGACTGGCGAGCGGCGAGCACAAAATTTCGACGGGTTCGAGGACGTTCTGTCGTTCATTCAAGCCCCCGCACGCAACGATCCCTTCGGAGACAGCGAGTACGCCCTCGCCGATCCCGACCTTCTCGTGAAATCCGATCCCGTGTCAGCAGGCGTCTACTACGGGTTGGACAACTGGGAGCGCCCTTGGGTGCTCGCCGTCGACATCGACGCGAAAGACATCGCCAAAGCACGGGCCGAACGAGAACTCAAGGACGCCGAGATCGACGCCCACGACGACGATCGCTCCCGCACCGAGGTCCTGCTCGCAGAATCGGGGATCAAAGCGGCCGATCCCGCGGGCTATCCCTACGCGTTCGAGGACCTTGATCAGGCCATCGAGTATGGGTTTCAAACGCGCGAAATCTTCAGAACGAAACTGAGCGCCCTCGATACGATGATCGTCTATTCGGGGCAAGGCGTCCACGTCTACCTCGTGGATGACGAGCCCGAACACGACTACGACGAACAGAGTCGCGAAGTGCTCAACGACTACCTGATCGAGCGCTACGAAATCCCAATCGATCCCGTCGTGACTGCCGACCGAAGCCGTCTGCTCCGGGTTCCCTACTCGCTGCACACGGAGGTGTGTCGAGTCGTTCAACCGATCAAGAGCCGGGTGTTCGACCCACGAACGGACGCCCAGCCGCAGTTCCTCGAGTGATCACAATGGTTGACCCACGCAACACCACACGAGACGCGTACCTGATCGCTGCCATTCCGACCCAGTACACGACGAGTGAGATCGTCCAGCTGTTCGCCCGGGGCTACGATCGTTACCTCGTCGACGGCGAACCCGATCCTGAGACGGTGCTTTCGGACGTCGAGCGGTTCGTGACCGGCGCGTTTGAACCAGCCCAACGCGAACGAACCCTCGAGCGATCGTTCGTCGATCGGCCCGCGACACTCGTCCTGCTCGCGACCATTGGGACGATCTGCGTGATGGAACACTTTCGTTTCGAAAACACGCCCGTGCGGCGCAATCAGGTCATCCATCACATCCGCGAACTGTTCGCGAACAACCTCCTGTCGCTCATCCGCGAGTACGACGATCCCACGCTCTATCAAGACATTGCGGAAGTCCTCTACGGGAAGCCTCCCAGCGAAGACGGGCCACATCCGGGGCGGGTCTGTACCGACGTCACCACCATGTCCCAGTCCAGCACCGACGGGTTCGACGACGAGTTCAAAGAGGACACTCTCTACATCGAAATCCCGATGGCAGCCGCTTCACGGGCCTGCCTTACGCGGACAACTGACGAAGCAACCAGCGCCGAAGAGACCGGCGAGATTCGGACACAGCTCGCGAATAACAGCCTATACATCCCGATCGAAGACTTCGAGACAGACTATCAGGAGTACGCCGAAACCGGGTTTTCCAGCTTGCGCTCGGTCCAAGAAGACGAGCTGGGCGAGGACGAACGCAGTTGGCTCACAGCGAACGAAACAGCGATCAGCGACCGGATCGAACGAGCAATTCGTGGCGGTCACTACGAGAAGCTCTGGCAGAACTGGGATCAGGGGCAACGTCTCGTGCGGCTCCTTCGATCCGCGATCAGCGCCAGTCCGAACATCCAGGTCGGCGAATTTCACACCTCGAAAGAACTCTACGACGCGCTCGAAGCCTACGACCCCGAGACCAACGGCGAGGAAGCACAACTCCGGCAGCTCTCAAACCACCGGAGTGTCGCGAAAACCCTCGCGAACAACGAGTCCCACCAATCGATTACGATCGAGCGGAGTGGCCGAGTCAACACCTACCAGATCGCCCATTCGAGTAGCGGAGCGCGCCCAATCGAAGTCGACGATCTCGAAGACCTGTTTGAACTGCCATGCCTGGCGGCTCTGGATGAACGCCTGCAAGAAGAGAAACCAGTCCGGAAAGACCTCTTCAACATCGTCCGGATGGTGATGTGGCTCCCCCAGTATCAAGATGCCTCTCTCGAGGAAACCATCGATGATCTCCAGAATCTCTTCAGCCGCTGGCCGTGGCATGATCCCGAAATCACCGAGTACCAAATCAAATATGAAGCCCGTCGCGGAGAGCGGGGGATCGGTCCCGAGGGCACAACGCCCCTCCCGATGAACTGCGATAACGACGACATGCAACGATACTGTATCGGGCAGGACCAGTGTCCCTACTCGATCTACGGCAGCCTCCCGTTTCCCGACGATATGTACGATCAGCTAGATGGAAACGACGACTGGTTTTGAGACGCTTTTCCCCACTCATTTCGCTGCAAAAACGGATCGAATATCATTCGAAAAGGGAAATATATTTCACTTATTGAGTCCACGATTTATACGGATGAGATACCGGGACAATTGGGACACTCGTTCAGTTCTCTTGACCGCTCTTTGAAGCAGTCCAGCCTGATCTATGAACGGCCACTCTACCATTTATATCCTCACTGAGTAAAATATTAATATCATGTAATAATGCCTCGACTATATCACGTCGCGCGTTTTCTGAGCGTCGTACCCGGTATATTTCCGACTTGAGGGGTTTCAGACCGATAACTAACTTTCTAATTGACCTTCTGAAAATATATTTCTATTGTCTCCACACCGTCTAAAGTGGCAATTTCACCAGTTTCAACCCTTCGTCGCGCGTTTTTAGCTTCTTTCCACGAATTGCCGGTTTCGTCGCGCGTATTGAAACGGCCTTAGAAACGCGCGACGGGCCTCTTCTCCATTCTCCATCCGTTAAATCGGCTTTGCACAAAGGAAAATCGTCCAAAGGAATGGGCCTTTATGCAGAAATAGAAGTGTGCGCGACGGGGTGCGAACAGCGGACGGTGGGAGAGGTGGAGGAGGAAAGATGTATCAGAATGCGTAAGAAGGAGTGAGAGGGAAGGGTGGGGAAAGATGGCGTGGTCAGAGACAAGGTGAGAGGAGCGAGAAGAGGGAGGCAAAGAGGGGTGCAGACAAGGTGGGTAGCCGGCTGGGAGAACAGGATGGTTAGGATGGGGGTGGAGAGAGGCGTCGTACTGGAGAAGAGGTATGGTGAGGAGGACGACAGAAACGCGGGGGATGAGCGGTGGATGTATCAGATAGCAGATAACGAAGAGAAGGGGTAGGTAGAGGGGGGGAGTAAGGGTGACGCAGCGGATGGGAGAGTGGACGGGTGGCGGGCTCGAGGAATGCGCTTCGAGGCGGGGCTGGTGAGATCGCAGGCTGTTGGATGTACACTTGCACGGTGGTGTCGGTCGTCCCCCGAGAGGGGTAGAGGAATCATGAGCTGGAGTGATCGGCACGAGTCAGACGACGAATCGGAGGACGCAACCGAGAGTGCGCTGGGCGACGAGTTCGACGAGTGGGTTCGGGAAGGGGACGAGCCAGGACCGGACGGTCGGAAGCAGTCCAACCCGGACGACGTCACGAGGGGTCGGGAGCCACGACCACGAGGCGTGGCAGACGAACCACTACAGATGACGAAGTGTCCGCGCTGTGACTGCCGGGAGTTCGTCTCGAAGAAACTCGTCTACGAGGAGTTTCACTACAGCGAGGGCGGTGAGCTCGAGCATCATCAGAATCGCGTGCGGGCAGAGTTCGAGTACACCTGCGTTGGGTGCAGCAAGCGGTTCCACGAACTGCCAGCGGGAGCGCGATCGTACTACTCGGAGGTGGCCGTCCTCAAGCAGGACCTGCGGCGGGCGATCCGGGTGCAAGTACGGACGTGGCTCGACTCGCTAGGTGCTCTCGTTCGGAACCCTTTCAGGGACTGACTCAAGGAGCCCACCTCGACTGAGAGTTCTATCTCCAGGTATGACCGTCATCCACTCGTCAGGAGAGAGTACAGAGAGGTGCGTGAACTGTGGGAGTGAGGAGGTTCGGACGGTGGCGTGTTCAATTGGCCGGGGAGAGGCAGTCCCCGTCACGTATCAGTGCCAGCGCTGTGGATCTATGCCCTCAGAGTCGATGGAGGGTCACTTCGGCGACCATGAAGTCCCAGACAGAGTCGACCATGAACGGGGTTGGAAGCGACGGGAGACACACGTCTCTCGGCAGAGGGTGACCGCACAGCACAACACCGCCCTCCCACGATCACCCACCCACCTCCAGGGTCCGGGACTGCTCGCTCCCTCCAAAGTCGGTCGCTGCGCTGCCGGGCTTTCCCTAACCGTGTGTTTGTTTCCGCTTCGAAGCGCCCTCACCGTAGTGTGTACTCCGAGATGGGTTGTCTTATTTCCACACTGCCCGTTCGAGAATCTGGTGTCACTTTGGAGTGCGTATTGACTGTTCGGGGAATCAGTTTTCGGCGTGTTTCGCTAGTATGGCGGCCCGCTCTGACCGCCCCATCTGTTCGTAGGCACTCGCCTCATACCGGAGTGTGAGTACGGGAATCAAAATACCTTCAACATCAACGAAGGTGCGGTGATCAGTAACGTCAACCGGGGGTTCCCATCTCCCGTTAGGCTGGCGTTTCTGTACTGCACCCATGATCTCGATACGAATGCCGTCAAGTTCGACAACCCCGAAGTGTGAGCGAATCGTCTCTGATTCGGAGAACGACACAGGTTCAACAACCTGTTCTGAAAAGGCTTCTTCGATAGCATAGGCTCCGTCTTCGGTCGTCTGCACGTCGATATCATTCGGAGTGAGGGGAACATCCTGTAGCGCGAAACTCGTGCTGCCCGTAAGTGCCCATACCACGGAACGGCCTTCGAGCGTCGTAGAAAGCGTTTTAATCACATTCAGGTATCGCTCATCAAGTGTAGGCATTCTTGAGTGGATGTTACGAGAGCATTTTGATAAGTCTACGAGCCTGTCTAAGAATTCCGCCTCACCGGTTCTCCTGGCGCCAGCTGAAGATACCGCTGCACGCTGCGACAGATCGATTGACCCGTCGACAACAAAGAGAACCGAGCTCAGTTACCCGGCGATCGCG
>NZ_JAIWHV010000038.1 GCF_020177375.1 Saliphagus infecundisoli
TTTCGACAGAATTGATGTTGTTGGCATCCGTTTCACCCGATGACGGCCTATCTGATGACGTGGAAATCACAGACATCAGGCCGTCACTACCGGCTCACGCCGGTTTTAAATAGTCGAAACGCCACAGTGGGTACGCAATGATGGAAGATGGACATCAGAACGCCGTAGTGGACAATAGCTTGTTTCGTCGGTCATTCCTAAAGACAGGTACGCTCACTTCTAGTGGGCTTGCACTAGGGCTCTCGGGGACAGCACCCGTTAGCGCCGGAGATGAGGAAAACGGCGATGGTGATTCTGAAGGGCTCAATCTGGCAGACGTTTCCTATCTCCAGTTACTTGCCTATCACCACCGGAGTGCGATCCAAATTGGAGAGATGGCCCTCAATCGGGCCGAACATCAGGAACTACGTAACTTTCTGGAGCAGTCCATCAATAACCAGATTGAAGGCCTAGAGAAAATAAAAAGCATCCTCTCAGACGCTGGAATCGATCCCGGATGTGTGTTAGATATCGACCTTGAGGACGTTCGAGTACTAATTACGGGGATTCCAGGCGAACCGAAGCCGAACGAACGCGCATACTTGAAAACATTAGAAGGTGAAGAGTTCGATCTGCGATTTCTGGAGATCTTTCCGTACCATCACCGCGGGGCTGTTCAGCTATCGAAGGTGGTCCTAAGAGAAGGCCGATCTGCCGAAGTAGAACAGCTAGCTCAGAATACCATTGAAACACAGATTGAAGGTATCACCCAAATGTACCAGTGGTACATTAATTGGATATAACCGCTACCGCTTGCCACCTTTGCTCGATTAACCTCATCCTCATTCACCATGGTTTCGGACCTGCTGTGCCTCATCAAACCTACATCCTACAGCCAATCCTTTCAGCCGCTGTCACTGTACTCTAGGTGGATGACGACATGCCGGGCACCGCTTTAATCAGGTCACGGATGTTTCCTGTGAATTGGCTTCTTTTTCGCCGTCTGTTCCCGCCCACTACTATTTGGTATCACATATAAAGCGGACCCTCTTGGGTAGGAGATTGTTGATGCTGCTGAGCGGTAGCTGTTGAGTCAAAGAGGACAAGGGCGCCGCGTCAGCGGTGCCTGGCAGGAATGATTCCGTTGGATGTGTTTGGGTCGGAATCGGCCGAAGCGGACCTGTTGGTGCAAGTTCGTTGGCGTGAGGGTGTGACTTGCCCCCGCTGCCGGTTTCTGACCGTGAGTGGTCTGCGCAACGTTTGAACACGTGGTCACTGAGACCGAGATTGATAGGATGAAGAGCCGCAGCTTGCAGACTGGAGAGATGCAAAGGTTATGCCAACCACTCCAGGTCAGAAATGGCAGATATGGGCACTTTCAGCGGTATTTCTATAAGGATTGTAGCCACACATTCAACCACAAAACTGGCACAATCTTTGCTCACTCCAAAATGGCACTCCGCCGGTGGTGGTTCTCAATTTATGCGTTCCTCCGGTTTAACACAAGTTTTCGGCAATTACAGTGTGAAATCGAGGTTACATACAAAACGATATACTGGCGCATCGAGCACTCTGGCAAAGCGCTTAATGCGCCTTCCCTCGATCTTGTTGGATCGGTCGAAATCTCCTTGAGATAGAACCCTATTGGTATATGGACCCTGCTGCAACCACAGGGTAGCCATCGTTGGATGATCTCGAGAAGACCGGGCAGTCCATTGCTACTGATTCTCAGGCGCTTTGAGTGCTATACTACCTTTGCGGGATATTGAGACAACCGCAATCAGGAAGATTCAACAGAGCAGCGTGCCTTACGATAGCGCTATTGTAACAAGCCGATTCAGATCGTCACTGAACAGATCGATGTATATTACAGCAGAGTTATTGTAACAACATTAGTGGGAGGGATAACGTGTCCATTTTCGTCATGCCGTCAAAGTCTATTATTCTTAACGCACAGGCACTGTTCAGGTGAGAAATTGAAGGGATGAGGGGGTGGGATTCGAGGTGGAATACCAGAATTTCGCCGCCTCAACGGAGCTAGCATTGAAATCCAGTTTGATTTTGTGGAGCGAGAGCAGACGCCGCGCGAACTGATGCAGTTGAGTGGCCAACTCCAATGCGCTAACGGCCACTTTCAAATAATATTTCTTTTTTAGGGTATTCAGTCCTGAGCGAGCTCGCTTGACCTTCACAACTAGTCCAGAAAGCTAATCTACAACCGACAGATGGCGAACAGCTGGATTACGTCGCGCTCGACGAGACAGTGATCCAACACAACGACCAGCGTTACTGAGTGTACGCTGCCGCCGACCCAGATACGACGAATTCATCCACGTCAGACTATTATCGACGGGACGAAAGAATTACCTCGATCTTTCTCTCTGAACTCATAAAGAAACACGACGTCGAAGACGCCGTGTTTCTCGTCGATTCTGTGCCGTGGCTCAAATCTTCACTCCACCGTCATGACCTCCGATTTTGTCACGAGATACACGGAAATCGATACGTCGCCAAACGTATATTCCAGTAGATAAATCAACGAACCTACCAGTTTGAGATCGTTTCAGAATCACCGAACTGGAAAACGGCAAAACCTGGCTCCAGAGCTACGCCAACTGCTGGACCCAAGTAATCTGAAAAATGCCATGAGCACGATGTAAAATTACACAGGTAGCAAGGAGAAAGCCCACGACTTGAGCCCTGTCTCTTACCCACAAGTGCACGGCGCTCCACACGAGCGTTTCAGACGCTCGCGACCTCGATTTGCGACTAACAGATTGAGGTGGGAAGTGATCCGGATAATGATATCGACGGTGAGGGGTGGATGAACGTGGGTGAGTGAGATCGTCGAAATCATAACTTGGGGCTAGATAGGTCGGTAAAACTCGGATTTTTGGTCGCATTCATCGATCCCGTTCTCTTACTATACCAGCTCGATTTATGGGTAAGAGACAGGACTTGAGCCGTGGGATGAATCTCGTACGCTATATAACGCTGGGGGTGTTTAACACTATATCAGCAGGATGGGGTCGAGCCGAACCGACCCAAACGCCTCTGGAGACTGGGGCCACTGTGCCGTCGGGTAGAAGCCCTGTCGTGGAATGAGGAAACTCAGAGTTTACTCGTGGGAGCCATCACCTATCCACGTCCTATCCTAGCACAGGATAGGCGGTACCGACAGTCTGTGCTCGAACTGGTTGGCTCGTGTAGTTCAGCGAGACCGATTAGAATATCCGCTGTCCCCCCTAGGATTCATTAAGCGGCTATGTGCAAGGTCGAACGAATTATCCAGAAATACAATCTTTCGGACTTGGATAGCGAGATACGGCGTCAGCATCGCAATGGCAATAGCCTCCGCAGCTTAGAGACACTCATCAATAAACGTGTTCTCGAACGAGCTCTGATGGACGCAGAAGTGGCCCTCATCGGAGATACTGAAAGCATCTACCAGGTCCTCACACAGAATGATAGCGCTCCTGGACGAAAAACAGAGATACGCTCACAGCTCGAACGGGCTGGCCCGCCAGCCAGTGACGTTGAAGAAGATTTCATTTCCCACCAGACTGTGAAGCGGCATCTCCAAAATTGTCTGGGAATCGATACGAAACGACAAGCGCAAATCACGCTTGATGACGCTGAAGATACGATTGAATGGTCCCAATCCCGTAATCGATCCGTAATTGAGAATACTCTTACACGTCTTCACAAGGCTGGACTCATTGAGGCTGGTCACCTTGATGTGACGCAATCAGTCAGGGTAACTTGTGAAAACACAGGAAACACTTTCCATCTACGAGAGTTCCTAAAGCGTGGCGGGTGCGATTGCCACAGTTCATCGGACGACGCTCCGTAAACTGGTTGCCGATACAATTGGTGCTCCTATCGCGCCTCGTCTTCGGACATCCCGATTCCGCTGTCTTCCATCGTCCGTTGTGACTAAGTGCCTACCAGCGAATTATTGACATACTCAGAAACCATGCCACAACACACGAACGCGACGCCTGCAACAGTATCTGTCCGTAACATCGGTGGGATCAACAGATGCGAAATCGAGTTCGATTCCGGCGTGACCGTACTCACTGGCCAGAATGCGACGAATCGAACTTCACTGCTAAGTGCGATCGCCGGTGCACTCGGTGGCTCTACCGCCTCACTGAAAAGTGATACTGAGGAGGGAAGTGTCCGGCTTGAATTCGATGGTGAGACCTACACACGTCACTATAACCGTCAATCTGGTGGAACGGTCATCGCTGAGGGCGACCCATATGCTAATAATTCTGAACTCGTTGATCTGTTTGTGTGTCTTCTTGAGGACAACCCAGCTCGTCGTGCTGTTGAACGAGGGGACGATCTCCGTAACGTCCTCATGCAGCCCGTCGATACGGATTACATTCAGGAACGTATCGGGGAATTCGAACGTGAGCGCCAGCAAGTAAGTACGCGTCTCGAAGAAATCGAGCGTGAGCGTGATCGCCTCCCTGGACTTGAAGAGCGCCGAACCGCCCTCCAAGCAGACCTTGAAGACACCACAGAAAAACTCGAGGCGCTTCGCGAGCAGGTAGCCGGCCAGGAGGTTGATGTCGAAATGGCTGAAGCTGCGGAAGACCTTCTGGACGAACTTGAATCCCGTCGACAGACGCTCACACGGACCCGCGACCAGATCGAAACCCAGCAATCGACTCTTGAGGCATTACGAGAGGAGCATGCGGAAATTTCTGAGGAGGTCGAGCAGATCGATGAACGGGACGCAGACCGCGGGCGTCTCGAACACGAACTCGATCGGTTACAGGATCGCGAACACGAGCTACAGAATTCAATTAATGACCTCTCTGCACTCGTAGAGTTTAACGAGGGACTGATCGACTCACCTAATGTGCCCATTGGGGAGGAGCAGTCTGAACCAGATACGACGGCCGAACTTGATCCCATGTCAGCCACGGTTGAATGCTGGACCTGTGGGAGTCACGTCAAACGGCGAGAAATCGACACTCAACTGACTGAACTGCGAAACATCGTCGAGGATAAACGTACCGAGCGACAGGAAATTCAGACCCAACTCGCCGAAGTCCGCGAGAAACTCAAGAGCATTCGTTCACGGGAAGAGAGACGGCAAGAACTTAAAGAACGACTTAATGAAGTCGATCGGCAGATGCAGCGTCGAGAACAGCAGGTCGGTGACCTCGAAGACAAAGCCGCCGATGTCCAAACGGAAATCCGCGAGTTAGAGGACGAGGTTACAAAGACTGAAGACCTCCGTGAGAGCGAGCTAGTTGAGCAGTATGAGCAGCTCTCTGAACTGGAATATGAACGGGGCCAGATCGAGCAAGAACTAACTGACGTTGAAGATCAAATTCGGGAACTTAAAGCAGTGACTGACGAGCGTGAGCAGCTCGAGGCTCAGCAGGCACAACTACGGGACGAACTCGAATCATTACGAACACGCATCGAGGACTTAGAACGTGATGCTGTTGACGCGTTCAATGAACATATGGCCACAGTCCTATCACTATTAGAGTACGAGAATATTGAACGAGTCTGGATTGAGCGGAAAGCATCGGATAGTGGATCCGAGGGAAGCCTCGAGTTACATGTGGTGCGGTCAACCGAGGATGGTACAGTATACGAAGATACGATTGATCATCTGAGCGAAAGTGAACGGGAAGTGATCGGGCTCGTGGTCGCGCTTGCGGGCTATCTCGTTCACGATGTATACGAAACGATTCCAGTGATACTACTGGATTCGCTCGAAGCAATCGACGCCGAACGAATTGCTCGGTTAATTGATTACTTGGCCGAGTTTGCACCGTATCTCATCGTCGCATTACTTGAGGAAGACGCTCAGGGACTCGACGACGCGTACACAGAAGTATCAGCTGACGCACTCGAACCATAACGGAGTATCACCTTGAAAATAATCAAAGACTCTGCTTTCGACCCCCATTACTGATGGGGGTGGACCACCCACCGAGTAGGTATGACGTCAGATCAACTCGTCACGATCATCTTGGTGGTCTCTGGACTTATAGGAATCGTGGCAATTGGGTTAGCGTTAGTGGCCTACCTCCGATTTCGCCATACGAGCTACTGCCGTTTGTTACAGCCGTTAGTTTGCGTTCCAATACTGTTCGTGCTCGCACACGGTCTCGTGCTACTGTGGCCAAGCCATCCACCCGTTGTAGATCTGCTTGAGCCGCTTGCGTTTACAGGACTAGGTATTGGTGTGGTGCGTCTCATTCAGCTTCATCCGCGTATAAGCGAAGCTCCAGGGGGTGATCAAGGATGATTATCGGACTCATAGAACTCTATGAAGTAGTAATCGGGATGGGAGTGGTTGCAGGTGTCGCATTCCTTCTCTACTCCGGCGATTTCGTCGTTGTCCATCGACGATTCATGGGATTAATCGCTCTCGGAACTGGTATCACCGTCGTCAGTAAGGTGATATTCTTGATGTATTGGCCAGCAGGCATCCAGCTCACGCATCTCGTGTTCATGCTTTTCCTTACGGCTAGTCTCTACTCACTTATTGTAGGATACCCAACCGAGAAGGAGCAGTGGTTCCGCGTCCTGTTTCCTCGATAATCGTACGGCGTTCTATATGACTAGCTCTGGTGAATCGCTAGACAACGTCGGGTTGTGCCGTTAGAACTAGGGAGGTGAAGCGGGAAACGGTGGATGCTTCATGTCCAAAATTTCCTGCTTCACTGGAAAGGTGGTGGCGTTGGCTCAAAGTGCTGTTGGTGGTTGAGACGAATCCGCTCCCCCGAAGGGTGGCGGCGGGTTCGTCGACTATGCCGTTGTTTCGCTCCATTGTCTGCAGATTTACCTGGAGAAATCCTATCGCGAAGCGCCCCTCTTCTTTAACGAGACGCAACAAATACTCGAGGAAATTGGCCTCAATGCGGCCGGTTTCCTGGATCTCTCGACTCTAGTAAAGGATTTGATGGGATCGGGATAGCGATGTGGCGAGCGTTGTTGCGCCTGTGAGTACAGCTGCACGAACCATCAGGTCACGCTGTGATGGATGCGATGTTTTTCGACCGTAAGAACGCGAGCAAATACTACTGCCGACGAGCGAATTACCGCGTTCAGACGCTCAAAACAACCGCTTTCATCGATACAGAGTTACAAGTTGTCCTCGACGTTCACTGGACGATCGAAAGACGTCACGATACACAGCTCGGCTGGCAGCCCGCCCGCCTCAACGCGGGCGAGTTCATGCTCTCGATCGGTTCGAAGCTGCGATATGACTTATTCGCAGGTAGGCTAGTGTCTAGTCAACGAGCGAGCAGTTCTTAGGTTTGGCTGTCATGCACACCCAAGAACCGCTCACTGTTACGCTCGAAGCCGATCCGCTTGACTGTTGGGCTGGGGAAAGCACCGCGAGTGCTCTGAGGTCGCTCACGGTGCGGCTCCATGCGTCAGGACTCTCACTTCGTGAGACCGCTGCAGCTCTCGAAATGTTTGGCGTGACTCGGTCACATCAGGCAGTGTTTCAGTGGGTTCACCGGGTTGCAGAAGAGGCTCCAGACCCGCCGGCGGCGAAGCCGTCGCGGGTCGCTGTCGACGAAACAGCGGTGACGATCGGAACCGAGCAACACTGGTTGTACGCCGCGATCGACGTCGAGACGAAACATCTGCTGGATGTCTGGATTTCTCCTCGTCGAGGAACGGATCCAACGGCCGAGTTTCTCGGCCGGCTGGCCGAGAAACACGACCTCTCGGAGGCGACGTTTCTCGTTGACGGAATGGGCTACCTGACCGCCCCTGCCCGGTGCGATCTCCACGGCCATCTGGATTATGTCGGGTGGAATCTGATCGAGATATGTTCCAGTCGCTGGCGATGGGGATCGATCGCTTCCACCAGACGTGGATGGGGCGGCGAGCCAGCGGAGTGGTCAGCGCAAAATTGAATCCTTCCAGAACAGGCGTGAGATCCACTGCAAAACCATTAGACGGCACCGGAATGAATTGGAAAGGGCTCGTTCTCCAACTGAGGGCCCATAACTTACGCAGACCACTCGGGCTCTGGGTCGCTGCCTTCATCCACTATTACAACCGGCACCATCCAAATCAATCGCTCGATAACCGCATTTCCGCTGAGGAAGTGATGAACCGATGACTAGACATTACCGGACTGACGAAGAGTCAACCTCTCAGTCCTATCTACTCCTATACCAGATTTTGGCTGCTACTAGGGAACTTTCGAGAGTATTTTACTCACCCATCTCATCATCTCCGATATTCAAAACTCGCCTTGTAATATGGTCGAACTATCTCTAAGCCGGGTGCATAACGCCATCAAGATTGACCTCTATACACTCACCGTAGTGAATCTCCTTTTGTCCCTCCAAATCCTTGTAACAATTACATACACCGTCCTGACCGGCGTAACTGTCCCAGGATTTCGGTATGCTCTCATCCCGTTCATCTGGCTAAATGTGGCAGCCTGGGCCGTATTACGGGCGGCTCCCACCACACGGGGCATAAAACACAGAGCAGCCGCCTTCGGAAGCGCAGCGACATATTTCCTGCTCATACTCTATCTGTCGGGCTTGCTCAGACCGAGTTCAACCGCACTTGAGCAGGTAACTGGAGCGGCTGGATTCGGCATTACTTGGCGCTCACTCGGATGGGGGCCGACGCTGTTGTACTCAGGAGAGTGGGCCAGCCTGGTGTTGATCCCGTACCAGGTGATTGGTTATCTCGCATTAGCGTATCTTCTCTACGTGGCCGTTCTGGATATTACGAACTCGGCGTTTGGTGGCATCGTTGGGTTGGCTCCATGTCCCGGCTGTGCCGCACCAGTATTCACTTCCATGATTGCCGGGATTGCAGGCACATCCTCGGCATTCGTGCTTCTCATCACGTATCAATACGAGCTGGCTACGGTGTTATTCGTGACAGCTATTGCCCTTCTCTCTCGACGATAACGAGCGGGACGTGGTGATGATACACCTACGGATTGAAATCTGTGAGACAGATCCCTAGTCGTACTCAAATACGCGAACCATCCCAGTTTCCATGTGGTAGAGGTTGTGGCAGTGGAAGAACCAGTCACCAGGGTTATCCGCGACGAAGTTCAGCGTCCGCTGTCCCATGTGACCCGGGACCGTCACCGTGTCCTGAAGTGCACCGTCAACTTCGAAATGATGGCCATGAAGATGCATCGGGTGGCGCATGGGACTGTGGTTGGTCACCTGAACCTGAACGTGCTCGCCTTCTTCGATTCGGAGTGGATCTGCGTCGGGATACGCCTGGCCGTTGATCGTCCACTCGTCTTCGTCTCCCCCACCCATCATCCCGCCAGACGACAGGTCGAGATCGATCGTGTAGTCCGGTGACCCGTCGTACTGGTCAAGCGAGTCAACGGCGCGAAGATCGCTGTAGTCGAGGAGCTGTGAGCCAGAGAGTTCATCACGAGGCTCTTCATCATCAGTCTCCTCGTACTGCAGGGTGGCGCGTCCAGCTGGAGCCTCCTCGCCGAGAGGATGGACTTGAATCTCCCACGTTCCGGGCTCATTAGCAGTGATGATCGCGTCGAAGCGCTCGCCCATCCCGATGTCGAACCCATCGACTTCGACCGGCTCGACTCCTGGGCCGTCTGCGTGCGTGATTTCCATCGGGTGCCCGGCGATGGCAACGCGGTACGTGGTTGCTGAGCCAGCGTTGAGAAACCGTAGGCGAACCCGCTCGCCTTCCATAACCGTCAACGTGTCCGGTTCGCTCGGCAGCTTCCCGTTGACCAACGTCCCGTCGTACGGTGGCGCGCCGGGAAATCCGCCCATCATGCCCATACCTTCCGACGTAACTTCGGGTTCAGAAGCAAGATACTCATCGAGAACGATCGTGTGTTCGCGGTCGTACTCGACGTGTGGGTCAGCCTCTTCGACGATGAGCGGCCCGAGTAAGCCCCGGTCGAGTTGTAACCCGACGTGGCTGTGATACCAGTGGGTGCCCGTCGGAGCGACGTCGAATTCGTAGACGAACTCGTCACTCGGTTCAATTGGGGGTTGGGTCACGCCCGGAACACCGTCCATTTCATTCGCGTCCTTGAGTGCCATTCCGTGCCAGTGAACCGACGTCTCTTCAGGAAGGTCGTTTTCGACGGTGATCTGCACGCGCTCACCTTCCTCGACTCTCAATTCCGGGCCGGGATACTGGTCGTTGTAGAGCCACGTCTCGATCGTTTCCCCCGGGGCAACATCGAGCTCTCCGATTGTGGCGGTTAAGTGGTACTGTTGGTCAGGATCACCGTCGGTTGACTCCGGATGCTCCTGTGATTCGGGTGCTGACTCGGCTCGTAGATACCGTGTCGCGGCGTAGCCAGTGGCCCCCGCCCCGGTAGCGGTGGCGAGGCCTACGCCCAGCACTGCTCGGCGGGTAATGCGAGACTTGCTATCGCTTTGTGACTCAAGAGGTTCGGTCATTGGTGGTTTCGAATGGACAGAATCGTTATTGTTGGTCTTCATCTTTGAGCAGTTCACCGGGATACACGCGGTACGTTCGGCCCTGCGTTTCACGGTAGAGGAGCCCCCGGTCTTCGAGTTCAGTGACGGTTTGGCTGACTTTAGCTTTCGAAAAATCAGAGCGGGCACGCAGTTCGACCTGTGTGAGGCCCGGGGTGTCGAGAACGGGCTCGATTACTCGCTGTTCGTCTTCTGGGAGCATATCGAGAAGCCGAGGAGCGGGGGTATCCTTGTGGTCGGAGTCTCGTACGGACGCTGTCTTGGTTTGCTCCTGCTCAGTATTGGTCTCCGTGTCCCGGTTGGTTTCGGTATCGTCCGTCCCCGTCGGGGTAGTCGTGAATGTGTCACGGGCGAGAGCATACGTGCCAAGCACGGCGCTGACGGCGATGAGCGTCCCGAACGCGTACCAGAGTGGGTCCATCCCGGGCATCATTTGCATCATACCGCTCGTGGTGCGAAGCCGCCAGTATGCACGCAGTGTGGCGTAGCCGCCGACGGTGAGAATACTGATGACGAGCACAGCGACGAGGCGATCTGCTGTCTGGCGATCCATGGATACGTTGGTTGGACGTGTGGGGAGCTTCGTACTCATTGTTTTGAAAGGTACTTCATCGGGTAGCATCCGCATTTGTCTACGCTCCTAGCCA
This sequence comes from Saliphagus infecundisoli, assembly GCF_020177375.1. GTDB lineage: Archaea > Halobacteriota > Halobacteria > Halobacteriales > Natrialbaceae > Saliphagus > Saliphagus infecundisoli. The sequence continues at coordinate 11,093 of NZ_JAIWHV010000038.1, forward strand.
TTTCGATGTAATACAAGACGCCCAAGATGACCAAGAGAAGGACTTCGGCGGTTTTCGACACGAGTGTGAACAGGTCTTCGATGAAATCCACCATATAAGGCATAAGGTATCCTGCATTTACTCCAATTCCCCTTTAGATATCAAAACTCTAAGCGTCTGCATCTCGGATCTATAATTAGACAGTAGGTGCCATTTTGAGTGCGCGAGTCCGTTAAATAGTCATGAATTCATCATACGATCCGTCATCGGATACTGCATAGATGACGAACTCTTCGGCTTTCTTGCCGGGCATTCCTGGTGATCCTCGTGGCATATTTGGTAAGGCGATTCCTGCCACGTCGGGTTCCTCTACTGCGAGTTTCCCGATGGCTTCTTGCGGGACGTGGCCTTCGACGAAATACTCACCAGCGTCCATCGTGTGACAGCTCTCGACGTCCCGAGGGACGTTGTACTCGTCTTTCGTTTCCGCGAGATCATCCACTTCCACGACCTCAATGTCGGCGTCAGTGGCCTCTTCGAGATACGAGGTATACTCAAGACAGCACTCACAGCTGGGCGTTTTATACAGCGTGGCCGTCGTGAGAAACGACGCTGCCGCCTCTCTGTACTGTTCATCGTCGCCACCGGTGCTGAATTCGGCGTCTGTATTCGGCGACCCGAGACAGCCTGCAAGAGTCCCAATACCGATTGCACCGAGCCCACTCAGCACGGAACGGCGTGAGATCCGTCCCTTGTGCCGGTTTGTTCGATCTCGTTGCGGGTCGGTGGCCGTCTCAGGAATCATCGTGTTGCATATCCTTCTGATCCAGCGGGTGGAACGCTATAACCGTTCTTCATCGAGATCAGCTGTACTTCACTCTGAGATTCAGTGGTCATGATCAAGTGCTTCGTTGGCCTGTTCATTGAGTCTCTCGAATAGGTCTCGGGCCTCTTCGGGGAGTTCATCTTGGGGTTCGGCGAGGCCAGGTTGGTTATGTGGATCCGGATCACCGACGATGACTGTTCCAATCATCGCTCTGTAGTCATGGGGGATACAGTAGTAATCGTACACGCCGTCAACCTCGAACTCCCATTTGAATGTCACGCCGTCTTCGCTGATCATGCCGCTATCCCATGGGTCAGCCGTTTCCGGAATTCGAAGCGGCTGGTCAAACTCGGGGTCGTAGGCCGTCGTCGTGTGACTGCCGTTTTCGTTCGTCCACGTGACAGTCCCGCCTGTCTCGACCCACACAATGTGAGGATCGAAGTGATGGCCGTCCTCGTCGGTGAGCATAGCAACATCGGCGTGCGACACAGGACCTTTGACGTCCTCGTCATGGGTGTGAGTATGATCATCATCAGCACTATCGTCCTGACTCTCGACATCAGGCCTGTCAGCCACTGATTCGAGACACCCGGCACTCCCGGCGACCAATGCAGCACTGCCTGCTGTTAGAAAATACCGCCGAGAGACCGATGTACGTCTTCTCTGTTTATCCAGTGTATACATAATATATTCTATGGGATGAAACGGAATCTTGTTCAGATGCCCTTGTTTTGATCAGAGAGGCCCTCAGCTCGATTGAGACTGATCGCACCCGGGACGCGGCCCTTGTCGTATTTCGACGAGAAGCCGTTTTCCGGCGACTCCGGACTCTCGATCTCGAAGAGTCGAAAGGCGGGTCCGTTCGCCTGGAACGCGTCGAGATGGTCTTCGACCCAGTCTTTCGAGACGAGAATGTCAGTGTCGTAATCAGCCTCTGACATCGTATCAGTGACACCCCATTCCCGACCCGTCTCCGTTCATCATGTTATCCATGCCGCCACCCATCATGCCATCCATCATTCCACCATTCATCATCCCCATCATACCGCCACCACCCATCATCTCTTGGCACTCTTCCCTCGTTCTCTCATCCATTTCATCCATCATTTCCTCGCCCATCATCGCTTCAGACTCCTCCATATCATCGCCGTGCATCATCCCCATCATCCCGCCGTCAGCCATGGGACAGTCATTCATCTCGCCCATCATCGCTTCACGCTCTTCTTGCTGCTCGTCCATCGATGTCTCATCATCTGCTCCACCGGCAACGCCCTGTGCAGCAACTGCTCCTGCCGTCAACACGGCAGCCGCGATCAGGACGACCAATCCGATTGTCAATTTGCGCATGTGTATGCAAGCCTCCATCTTCCCTAGGAAACCCCGTGATTTGAGTCCATGGGCGTGAACTGAGCCACTAGAACGGATTTTAGCGTTTCTAACCCGATCTAACCGTTTTTCACAAGCGAAATCGTTCATGCGAATTGTATACGGCGGGTTCAGCGAATCGAACTCAGAGAAGAAGGCTGCAAATCGCTTGAGAGCGTTCATCTGGTACCAAGAGCCATTTTGAGGTGCTGTCATACGCCGAGCATCATGCGCGTCGTGCCGCGGACCCCCATCGGCAGTCCGACCACGATGATAACCATTGCAATCAACCACCACTGTTCTCGCGGGAGGTCGTTTTCACCGTCGACAAGTATCCAAACGACGAAGGTCACCACGAGAAGTTTCACGGCGAACGTCGATCCTTCGAACCCGGTCCAGCGGTACAACTGCTGCGTGAGGAACATCTTTGGCGTGTAACCGTACAGAGTAACCCCGACGAGATTTTGCGCAGCATCCCACATCTGACCGAAGATGACGAGCAAATACATCGGGTGGTGAAGCGCTGACCAGCCAGTTACCGAGCCAGCAAGATAGAAGCCGCCAGTCACGACAATCGCAATGCTCAGCGTCAGCACCGGGACGAGCGGCCGAAACGTCTCCGCAGCAGTGAGCCCGTAGAGCAGAATCCATCCAAGCGCCAGCATCGCCCACGTAGCACCAACTATACCCACTGTCGCAGGAATCGACAAGAGGCCGCGATCACGTAGTGCTGTCCCAACAGCGATGCTGGCGAGTGCAATGCCTGCGACGACGAAGTAAATACTCGGCGTGATGAACCACACATCGAGCGAGCCAAGCAGCGAGGCATCGGCAAGGGCGCGCATCGCACCGCCAGCGACGATAATCGGAGCGAGACTGTAGGCGAGTCGAGTGGTCAGATCGATCGAGAGGGCATCGTGAAACGCCCAGAGTCCAGGCAGACTATACAGGACGATACCCAGGTAGGCGATTGTGTTTACAAGTGTGTATCCTTCAGTCACTTGAATGCCGTAGCGTGTTACCGGCTCTCCGTTTGCATCCGCGACAACTGGCCCCCAGAGGTACTGCCAGATGAACCGCTCGTAGACCAGCTCCGGGAACAGGAGTATGGCACTGAAAACAACCATGACTGGGCCGCCCACGTACAAGAGCCACCAGTTGCGGCTTCCGGTCGGTGGGATGAGTCCTGTACGATCCGTTGTAAGGGGCGTACTCATCGTTCCTCGCCCCAGAGTGGCTGGGTAGCCCAGAATGGAGTGTTGTTAACATAATAGACGATAGCGTCGATAAGTGCGTGTTTGAACCGAGTAACGACAGTGTGATTCATTTGAATTGGATCCCGGCTTCTCTCGAATAGAAGGAGGACGCGTTTAACGCGGTTTCTCTTTACATTTCTAAACAGACTTAAGATATATTGATGAGCTCAAAATCAAGCGTTTTGACGAAGGGTTTCAAACTTTTCTCGAAAGTCACCCTCACACCGTTCGCAACAGAAATGATAGAGCGTTCCATTGAGTCGGGCTGCGGTTCCGTCCTTAGTAACCTGATTCCCGCAAGTAGCACATTCGACGGAGAAGTCGGTTTCGTGAATTGATGGGTCAGAGGTAATGCTGGTGAGCAATTTGATCTCATAATCGGTGTACTCTGACTCCGGGATCGTACCTGCGATAAGCTCGTGTACGCGATTCGGACGACAGACAGCCAGTGCTATGACGTGGGAGTCTGCTGTCGTGTAGACCGTGTGTACCTCATCTATCTGCTCAATCGCATGAGCGACGTCTTCTACGGACGCAGCGGATGTATCGATGTCGATCAATATCGATATACCATCGTGAAGGATGGATCGGTCAAGATCGAGCGTGAACCCTTTGATGACGCCCAGCTCACGAAGCCGCTCGACACGATTGGTGACCGTTGGTTGTGATACGTCTGCCTGTTCGGCGATTTGGCTGTATGATCGCCGGGCATCCTCGCTGAGTAGTCGGAGGATCTGGATGTCGATTTCATCGAGACCACGCATAGCCGACCATAGCCCATGCCTGGTAATAGATGTTAAGATTTCTCCGAGTACTGATTTTGATCTATTAATAGTTTCAGCGTTTGTTTTGAGAGTTAAATGGGAATGGGGAAAGAGGGCCATATCATATTACGTAGTGATGGCGACGATTGGATTGGCGAACGCTTAGCCGTTTCCGCATCAAGCAATCGGGCTCAATGACGATGAAACAAGCCAAATTCGATCGACGAACTGTACTTCGTGCAATCGGAGTCGCGGTAGTCGTCGGTGCCGCCGGCTGCCTCGGTAACGGTGAATCCAATGACGAAGACATGGTTGAGGATGAACCGGACTACGATGGCTGGTTCCACGATGTGGACAACTACGAGGGGACGGTAGATCTGCGTGGCGAAGATGAGGTGACTGTACGCGTTGGCACCGGCGAGCAAGGAGTACAGTTTGATCCGTCGGCAATCCTTGTTAATCACCTCACCACTGTCGTGTGGGAATGGACCGGCGAAGGCGGCCAGCACAACGTCGTCCATGAACCGGAGACAGACGACGAAGACTATGAGTTTGAAAGCGAACTCCTCGGCGAAGAAGGGGAGATATATGAGTATACGTTCAATCACGAACAGGTGTACCGGTATTACTGCGAACCACATCGAGATCTCGGAATGAAAGGCGCTGTCACCGTCGAGCACTGACACAATTAAATCAAAATCAGATAAGGTTGTCCATGACTGAAATACGACACATCGTTACAAAGTATCGTCCAACTGACCAACAATTTCGGTACATCGCTGCGGGCTTAGCTTATCTTGTCGCCGCTCTTCATCTGTTTCACCCGAAGCGAGGGTTTCCGCGGCTTGCGCTAATTTTAACTTTGGATCAACCCCTAGATCATATCCTGTATGATCCACGTCCAGCAGCGTTCGTTCTATCAGGGTTAGCGATCATAATCGGTGTCAAGCTTGTATTATTGGGATTCTCGCGTAAACCAATTTATGCCCTCGGAATGGCACTGATAGCGACGTATTTCGTCGGGTATTTCGTATGGCATCTGACTGGTCACGGTGGGATTTTACCAGGACGTGAACCACTCTACCACGGGCTTCATCCCGTAGCATCCGTCATCTCCCACCTACAAGAGTACCCGATAGCACGAGCCTCAAAAATCGCTGAAGCGATGCTGTTCGCCATCCTTGCCTTCTTATACTATAACGAAACGTGAACTACCCCACTCTACTCGCCCGCTTGCGCTCGCTCGTTGAGGACGGGGCTAGGCACCCTCACCTACAACTAACACGCCAGCTATCATGACTGCTCATTCGTCGTACGACAGAGCAGCGACGCGTCCATCACCAGTGAGGGCCGCGACGACCGGTGCGCTGTGGATGACAGATGACCTCTACGAGTGCCCATCGCCCGACTGTACGTCGACAACCGAGGGTGTTTCCAGGCTGGCCGAGCACATCAACGAGATCCATCCTGGCGGGTTCCGGAGCGACGACTGGCTCCGATGTCGACGGTCGGACGGCCACCCACTGCAATCGGGGGCCCGCGGTCACGTCGTTCCGAGTCCTCTCTCGAGGTCTCCTGTGACGGCGACGTGGAGCCAGACGCAAGCAGTGCGATGCGAGAGACCTCGCCCGCTTGAAGATCACCATCCGTGAGCTCCCGAACCGGAATCTCGATTCGATATGTCTCGTCATCGGCCTCAACCTCGGCACTAAACAGGCAGAGCAACTCTTCAGGTATCTCCATACTGAAATCTTCTATTCGACCATCATGCAACCATCACCTTGAGTCTACTGGTGACTACGGAACGTCACATCGAGAGCCGAATCACTACGAAATTCGGTCGGTACAAGTGCGCCCCTCCGATTCTAACGAACTCAGTACAGAGGCAGCCAGTACTAAAAACAGACGGATGGCTTAGGTCCGCCTGTATGGATGCACGGTAGTGTGGTGAATGCGACGCAACTTTCGAACCGTGCGTGTGAATAACAGTCATGAATACCAATAAGCCTGTCGGATGGCGAGATGCTCACCACCGAGACCGGGACACTGAAATTACCGCTTGTAGTCAAATACTACGATCCTATGGAGAATCTCAGAAGAGCTCATCTAATTTTGATAACGACTCCTCACATCGAGTGCTTGGTTTCTGAGGGCCTCCTGTAACGGCAGTCAGCTCTCGACAAACGCGCTCACAAGATCGCTAGCAATGTCCGCGATCGCATCGTGGGTTCGGTCGACGTCGCGAAAGGTGAGGAAGCCATGGACCATTGCTTTGTAGTTCTCGTAGCGCGTGGGAACGCCGTCGCGGACGAGACGTTCGGCGTACGCAGTTCCCCCATCACGAAGCGGATCGAACCCCGCAGTGAGGACGGTCGCGGGAGCGACCTCCGAAAGGTCACAGGCGTGTGTCGGATCAGCGTAGGGGTTTCGCTCGTGAATCTCGCTGCCGTAGTAACAATCTCGGAACCACCGCAGGTCGGCCTCCGAGAGGACGGTACCCGCGTGCTCCTGGACCGAGGATTGGTCTTCCTTAACCCCGATAGCCGGGTAGAGAAGTGCTTGATGGACAAGTTTGGGGCCGTCACGCTCGGCGGCCATAAGAGACGTTACGGCGGCAAGGTTTCCGCCCGCGGAGTCACCTGCGACAGCGATCTTTCCGGTTGTACTGATCGCCCCCGCATTCGCGGCTGCCCAGTTGACAGCAGCGTAGGCGTCCTCCACTGCTGCCGGGAACGGGTGCTCGGGAGCGAGTCGGTATGCGACTGACAGAACGGCACAGCCGCTTTCCCGTGTGAGATGCCGACAGAGCCAATCGTGTGTCTCGAGACTCCCCACAACGAACCCACCGCCATGGAAGAAGACGACTGTGCCGACGGGCTCGTTGCGATCAGGAAGATACAGACGGACGTCAAGCTCACCTGAGGGACCGGGAATGGTTCGGTCACGAGTTCCCCCTACTGGTGGCGGATTTCGGTTCTGGAGCCACGTCACCGGATGTGAAAGGAGACGGAGGAACTTGATTCCGTATCGATTGTGCGGGAGTGGGAATCGATCCTGACGCTCGACTGCGGCCTTCGCCTGCGGATCGATCTCGTCAGCGTGCATGGCTTAGTCATCTGTCAGATGATACTAAAGGGTACGGAGTAGTCATCGACTCCTTCCTCAACGAGTGGCGAAGGCGCGAGTAGGGAGGGAACTCCGCGCTATCAGGTAGTTGGATTGATCGTTGAGGAGTCGGGTAGGGTGGATTTCACGACCTGGAGGTGCGGGACGTTCTGGCCGCCATTTTGGGTTTCTGTTCGAGTGTTTCAATCAGCTCTTTAGCCGTGTTGCTAATCCGGCGAAGGCGGTCAGAGACTGCTTCGGGATCATTACCGTTCCACGCGGTGAGGTAGAACGCCGACCCGTCATATCTAACCCGAAGTACCGTCCAACGACGTACGCGATGGCTTCAGCTTCCAGTTCACGTTTCGAGCGCTCGGTGTCGTCCTCGACCTCGAAGTGGAGGAGTGTGTGGGCATATTCGTGGATGAGCGTACTCGCGAGGTCGGCCCGATTCTCTCGGTCTTTTACTTCGACCCTGGGGCGCATCGTCATCACGCTCCGGCGTTTACAGACGCCCTTCGCTTCCCCGTAGCTCCACTCTTCGGGAGGGACGATTCGAGGCTCGACTCCCAACGAGTCTGCACTCTCGAGGAGAGCCGGGACCAGATCGCTCGCGTCCCCAGTTGCCTCGGTCTCGAGATCGGGTAGGGGTTCTCCATCGGTTTGGGAGATATCGAAGACGGAAGCGGGTTTGAATCCGACGAGGCCTTTCGACCACTCTTCGGGTGGCGTCTCGTCGTACTCACAGTCGCTGTTCTCATGATAGTTCGGTGAGTTCTCGCACTCAGGACACTGTTTGGTGATGATCGGCGCCCAGATCCAGATCGCGCTCTCGCCTTCTTGGACGTGCCGATCGAACTCGTTGCGCCACGTGTTGTACCCAGCAACCCGACTCGCCTCGGGACACTGGAGTTTGATGAGTAGGGTATTGCGATGGGAGTAGTCGTGGAAGCGACTCTGGACGTCAAGCCACTCCTGGAACTCCGCGTTGGCTGCTGCCTCGTCGACGTCGGTGGTAAGGTCTTCGACCCATTGTTCGATCGTGCTGTCCATCTCGTCGCTTCGCGTCTCCGTCTCACCGAACGAGACTGGTGACTCAGTGCTCTCAGTCATTTCTGAAAACCCTCCACCCCTCCCAGGGGGCCAATCAACACCACCGGGGGGAGCACACCAGTTTTCAATAGACCGTTGCAGACTGCAAGATTGAGTCGGCAGAGAATCGTCCTCGATGGAGGTATCGCCCTCAACAGTCACGATACGCTTACCCTCGCTCGCCGTCAGCAACCTACATGAGTCTCATCGTCGAATGTCAGCTTCGCGCGCCGGACCTACCATTCGGTAACGTTGTGGACGCTGTACCTGACCTGACGCTAGAACTCGAAAGCATGGAACAGTCCCACTCGGGACCACTTGTGTTGTTTATCCGAGCCACAGCGCCTTCATTTGACGGACTACGTTCCGGGCTCGAGGACTCTCCGTTCGTCGAAGACTATTTCCTCATCAGTGAGGTCGAATCGATGCGGCTCTATCAACTCATCTTGACAATCCGTCGCCCTCCATTATTCGATGAGTTGTTAGTCAGGAAGCGATTCCCTGAGAGCGTGACGATTCGTGCCGATGGATTGTACGTCAAACAACAGTTTGCCAATCATGACGAGTTCGCCACGTGGCGTTACTTCCACCGCGACATGGGTATCTCGGTCCAGATCGATCGGTTGTATGAGTCGACCAGTACCGATGCCGAGTTGATCGGCGTGTCTGACAAGCAGCGCGAGGCGCTGCTCACTGCCTACGAAGTCGGCTATTTCGCCGTCCCCCAGCAGGCATCGTTAGATGATATTGAGGCAGAACTTGATATCTCCCGCTCTGCGCTTGCCGAACGGCTGCACCGCGCACAAGCCCACCTCATTGAACATTTCTTCTATGCCGATCTATATTAACCCCCAAAATATGTGGGGAAGTGCTGATTCGCTTTCCCCGTCTCACTTAGACCGTGAGATCAGATGCACGAACTAACCAACGTCTCTCTCGAAGAGATCGTATCGGTACCGCCCGACATCAGGCAGGGGGTCGTCGCGTGACTGACGCCATCGTCGCAAACGGCGTCGAACTGACCTACGCCGATGGAACCGAAGCCGTCAGAGACATCAACCTGCACGTTCCGGTGGGTGAATCCTTCGGCTTTCTTGGCCCGAACGGCGCTGGTAAAACCACGACCATCAAGACACTCGTGTCGCTGTTGCGTCCGACAAGGGGTCAGATCACAGTGAACGGCTACGACATCAAGACCGACCCGCAGGCGGTCCGCGAGTCCATCGGCTATATGGCTCAAGAGACGAGTGTCGATCCCGACCTCACCGCACGCGAAAACATCAAGTTTGCCTGCGAGACCTATGGTGTTCCGAAGGCCGAGCGGACCGAGCGGATCCACGACCTGCTCGATCTGGTTGACCTCGCCGATGTTGCAAACAAGGCCCCGAAGGAGTTCTCAGGGGGGATGAAAAAACGCCTGAACGTGGCGACCGTACTCGTCCACGAGCCGCCTATCGTCTTCCTCGACGAACCTACGACGGGTCTCGATCCTCGAGCTCGAATCCGCCTCTGGAAGTACTTCCAAGAGATCAACGAACAGGGAACGACGATCTTCCTCACGACCCAGTACTTAGAAGAAGCAGACCAACTGTGTGATCGCCTCTCGGTGATTCAGGAGGGCGAAATCGTCGCCACGGACTCGCCGGATGATCTCAAATCGAAGGTCGGCGGCGATGTGTTGGAGATCGCGCTCGAAGACCCGACCGAAGACAGGAGAACGCGCGCACAGCGAATCACCCGTGAATCGGAGCTGTTCGCGGAGGGAACGATAGAGACGACTGATGAGGGCATCAGTGTCGTGTCCGAGCACGCGCGGCGGGCTGGCACTGATCTACTAGTTGCGCTTCGTGACGAGGGATTCACCATGACGGGATTTGACGTCCGGTCACCGACGCTAGACGACGTGTTCCTCGCACTCACTGGCGAACCGGCGGGCAACAAGGAGACAACGGGCGAAGAACCGATGGAACCCCCCACCGAAGCAGAGGTGGTTCAATGAACTCGATCGATAACGGAACCGCTGGTGGAGTGGCCCCCGTCAGCGAGAAAACTACCGGGAATGGGTTTCTCCGTGATGTGTGGATCATTCTCAAGCGTTGGCTCTTGAAGTCCATCCGCAACCCGTTCAGGATGCTGCTTTCGTTACTATTTCCGATCATTTTCCTTGTGCTGTTCACAGCGGTGTTCGGACAGATCACCGGGAGTGCGCTCAGCCAAGCCCTCGGAATGAACGTCAATTACATCACGTATCTCATCCCAGCGATCATCATCCAGACGGCGCTCGTCAGCGCAGCTAGCTCGGGTGTCGGGCTAGTTGACGACATGGAGAACGGGATGTTCGAAACGATGCTCGTCGCGCCAGTAAACCGTACCGCGATGTTTCTCGGGAAGGCCCTCTCCGAGATCATGTTACTTATCGTCCAGATCGTCATCATTCTCGTGCTTGGCTACGTCCTGCTCTGGGTTGACACCGGAGGCCCACCTAGTACGTATATCGAGACAGGCTTGGCGGGGGCACTTGGGATCATCGCCATTGGGATCGTGTTTGCGATTTGGTTTACGGCGTTCTCGAACATCGTCGCACTCGTGATCCGGGACGCGGAATCGACCTCCCTCACCGTGCAACTCCTCGTGTTTCCCTTGTTGTTCGTCTCCAGCGCGTTCGTGCCGGTCAGCAGTCTCTCGAAATGGGTACAGGTAGTAGCGACAGGTAATCCCATTACCTACGGTGTTGATGCCGTCCGTGCAGTGATGCTCGGCCAGGATGTGCTGACGGTCCCCAATGTGATGGAATTTTCGGGCATCTGGAACACGCTTATTCCAGCGCTCGCCGTCCTCGTTGTGCTTGATATCGTGTTCGGTGGGATCGCGGTCTACTACCTCAACAATGCGGCGGGTTCGGAGGTGCAATGATGAAGATGACCAGTCTCACTCTCCATGCCTCTGATCCCATCATTCCGACACTCCGGGCAGCTCGTGAGTTGACAGACTGGGAATACGACGTGGTGCCTGACGCCACTCCGTCGATGGGAGGTGAGTCGGATGCATGGTGATGCACACACGTTTGACGCTATCAGTCCACTCTACGACAGGCTCAGGCCCAGTGTCTCCCCAGCAGTCATTGAGTCGGGGCTCGCGTTCGCCGAACGTCCGATCGAACGGCTGCTTGATATCGGTGGTGGACCGGGACGCGGAGCGGAGGCCACCGACGTTCCGGACCGAATCGTTGTCGATCCTGCCCCGGGGATGCTTCGGGCCGCAGCGCAGCGTGGCCTGGCGACGACTCGGGCGTACGCAGAGAGACTCCCGTTCGCCGATGACTCTGCCGATGCCGTCCTCTTCGTCGACTCTCTCCACCACGTCGATGCTCCCAATCAGGCGATCACCGAGACAGCACGCGTTCTGCGACCGGGAGGCGTTGTGGTGATTCGGGAGTTCGATCCAACTGGCCGGTTCGGATGCACGATGTTCGCCCTGGGCCGGATCGTCGGGCTGCATAGCCAGCCCCTCACGTCGGAATCAGTGGCGGTCATGCTCGAGTCGAGCGGGTTCGCTCCATCGGTGCTGGAGGACAGATTCAGGTTCACTGCTGTCGGCGTCGTGGAGAGAGAAGGCGATATGTCGGAGGAAGATGGGCAGAGCGAGACGATCGGTGGCGGGGTACTGATACAGGATGAGTAACAGCAACCACCACTTCGAGACGGTCGTGATCGGCGGCGGGCAGGCTGGGCTCGCGCTGGGCTACTACCTGGCGCAATACGACCACGACTTCATCATTCTGGACGCCAGCGAGCGGGTGGGTGACGCGTGGCGCACCCGTTGGGATTCGTTGCGACTCTTTACACTGGCGAAGAACAGTCGCCTTCCGGGAATGTCATTTCCTGCCCCGGATGACCACTTCCCGACCAAGGACGAGATGGCCGATTACCTCGAAGCGTATGCCGAACGGTTCGACCTTCCAATCCGCCTCGACACCACGGTCAACACTATCTGCCAAAACGATGATCGCTACGTGCTCGATACCGACTCACAACCCGTTGAAGCAGAGCGCGTCGTGGTGGCGACTGGACCGTACCATTACCCAAACATTCCTAAATTCGCTGAGAGTCTCGATCCAGCGATCACCCAGCTCCACTCCAGTAGCTACCGAAATCCTGACCAGTTCTCCCATGGTGATGTCCTCGTTGTCGGAACCGGGAATTCAGGGGGTGAAATCGTCGTAGAAATAGCCTCTACCAGCCGACGCACCTACCTCTCTGGACGAGATGTTGGTGATATCCCTCTCCCTCTCACTATATTCGGGAATCGAGTCGTCAATTGGATCTTTTCGTGGCTAACCGGCACCGTCCTCACGACCGACACGTGGGCTGGCCGGACACTGAAAGAACGCTTTCAGGGCGGTGGCGACCCACGAATTCGCGTCTCGGCCACGGACATTCGCCGGGCTGGTGTCGAGTGGGTGCCCCGAGTAGAGGGCGTAACAGACGGCACGCCGCGACTCGACGATAGACGAGTCCTTGACGTGGACGGGATAGTGTGGGCGACGGGGTTCCGACCGGACTACAGCTGGATCGAACTGCCGGGATTGAGCCTCGACGAGGACGGCTATCCGGTCCACAACCGAGGTGTAGTCGAAGGAGAACCTGGGCTATACTTTGTTGGGCTACCGTTCCAATACACGCCTGTCTCGGCGCTCGTCCGCGGTGTCGGGAGAGATGCTCGATACATCGCTGAGCGCTTGTTAGCGGCTGGGGACAATGAGCCCCGTACGCGTTCCCATCAGAATGTGTCCAGAATGGAGGATTAGCCTCGAATTATGCTGAAAACGGATCACTACGCCGACGCAGTCCGTACGTTTCTCCGCGCCAATCGTGGGTTCAGCACGAAGTCCGCAATTCGAGACGAAACAGACGTTCCCGACTGGTACCTCCGGAAGATGACCGCCACTAAGGGCGAGTTCTACTCATCGCTCAATCACAACAACCAGTATGTCGCCAGTAAATACACCGTCGGCCACCGGGCGGATACCGACGGCTTCTGGCGACCCACGGGGACTGGCGACGAAGTCGTCTTTCACCGGCAAGGGACCACCAAGCAGACGCTCAAATATCTCGCATTCAACCGTCCTTCCGGGCTTACCGCCGCAGAAGCTATCGAACTCCTCGGGCGACCGTGCTACCGAGCACTCGCTCAAATGACTGACGACGACATCGCCACCGTCGAACTCGGCGATACTGCCCTCTACACCCACACGTGGGCGCACAAACGCCACCGGCAGCTCACCGAACGCCGCACGAACACATCAATCGAACTCGATCCGTCGGGAGCTCGTCCGGCGGATCGTCACCTCTTCATCGAGGAGATTCTCACCGAGTTCACGACTATCGCGGCTGAACACATCGACTCTATCGAATCCGATCGAGCGGCAGCCCTCATCCTCCGCCAACTCCACGACGACTCGTTCGAGACGACCGAGACGCGCGTGCGTCACAGTCGCCGACTCAAGGACGTCCTCGGCTATGACGAGCCGTCCGATGTTCCTGATGGGACCTCAATCTGGCGATCGTTCGACGCGGTTCCTTCAACCGAACTGGAAGGCTGTCTCCGAGCGATGACGACTGAATTGTGCGAGGAAGAGTACCGGGCTGGCAGGTATGCTGTAGTCGATGCAACACACATGCATGCGCGGGCGAACACCCGCCGGGAGATCGAAAACGGTGATGTCGAGGGGGCGAGTTGGGGCGTCCACGATGGTCAGTTCTACGGCTACAAGGTGTATCTCGTGATTGATGCGGCAATCGAACTCCCTGTGGCGGCCCTCCTGGCGACCGGCAAGCGTAACGACCAGCGGATGTTCGTCCCGCTGATCGAAAAGTACGACGACCTCTATGACACCACCGATCTTGAAGCGGTATTCGCCGACGCAGGTTTCGACAGTACTGCGAACCGCGAGCAGTGCCAGGAGATGCTGGAAGCGCCGCTCATGACGGCGATCAATCCGCGACGCTCCAGCCCGCTGAAGGCGCTCAAAGACGAGATCAAAACCCTGTTCGAAGAGCACGGCGATGAGATCGAGACCGTCCACGACGCGCTGGACCTGCTGCCGCAGACGCTGTTGTCGGACTACGGTGTTGAAACCGGTAACGACGAACACAATTATATCATCCACGCGATCAAAGAGCGGATGAATCGCCACCTGCGGGCGGGTGTCGAGCGGGTCATCAGCCGGCTGAAAACGTTCACCGGGTTGGAACGTCCCCGCGCACGCAAGGAGAAGAACGTGCGAACGCACATGCTCCTCTCGGTGGTCTCACTCGTCGCGGTGGCGCTGACTGCCAAACGTCGGGGGAAACCGTCATTGATTCTGTCACCTGCGCGCATTATCTGACAAGTCGTCGGTGCGAGGAAGCCCCTTCTGAGCGACGTGTCTCTTCCGAGACGCAGAATCTGCGGTATGAGTATCACTGACGGGCCGTTCTAAGGAATCTTCCTGTTTTGACCAGGAGAAATAGCGTATTTTTGTTGTGTGGGCTCCATCTTGAGAGACAGCTCCGACCTCATCTGTCTCGGTCTCTCGCACAGCAGTCAATCTCGAAGATGCAATAGCCTATTCAAGTGAAAACCAGCTCACTGCGGGATGAAGACGCTGCGTTCGTCGTGGACCTCTTCGAGCTGGTTCTGCGTCCGGTGGCTAAAATAGCACTCGTGCGAGCAGTAGCCACAAACCTCGCCCGTATCGTACTCGGCAACGACTGGGCCACGATCGGTTGTCCACACGTTCGCCTCACAGGCTTCACAGGCTGCACTCGAAAGGTCGCTCGGCGTCGGCCCCTCGTACTCAAGAGGCTCGCTGTCGCCGTACGGTCCCGTCTCGGGCCAGATGCCCTGTGCTTGCCAGAAGGCTTTGATCCAACCAAGGCTGTGACGCACGAGCTTCCGAACGGTGACGTGATCGGCGTCACGACCGCTGTCGTCCCAGCCGTCAGCGGTCCAGAACTCGCCGAACTGTGCCCCGCGATGTAGGCCGTTCCAATCAACACCGACGATCTGTGCGGGCGGATCCCCGGTGAGCGTTGGCCGGGTGAGCTGCTCGATCGCGTCGAGTTGTTTGTGTGGACTGCCGCCGAGGAGGTGGACGCGCCGCCCGCGCCAGTCAGCGGGATCGGAGAACTCGTGAGCGAGGAGGTCTGCGGCCCCACAGGAATATCCCAGCGTGATCTCGTCGGGGATGACGTCGAGTGCCTCTCGACACTTGGGGGCGATGATGATCTCCGTGTCGGGATACTCCTCTTGGAGCGTTCGGACTGCATGGACGTATTCGTTGGCCTCTTCAGTGGAATATGCATCACCGATCACTCCGACGGTGGGTTCACACTCACGAAAGCGCTCGATATAGCGCTCGAGGTCGGGATTGCGAAAGTCGTTATCGAGCATCCCCACCGAGAGCTCGAGATCGAGGTACTGGCCTTGCTGGTAGGAACAGTCCCCACGATAGCCAGTGAGAAACCCCATGTTCGCAGCGTCGACGGCGAACGGTGCACGGTGGAGGAAGGCGACGTACTCCGCCTGTCGAGCGCGTTCGACCTCTGGAGCGGTGTCGCCACTACTCGTCGTGGGGTGTACTGATCGTGACATCGTTTAGTTCGCGGAGAGGACGGTGAGTTGCCACTCAGTTACCCCACGGTTGGAATCGTCGCCGGCACTTGAGCTTTTCACCGAGCAAAGAGCTATCTTCACTCGACGCCTAGTTTGAACATTGTGACACGTCCAGTCGGAACGAAAGAAGAATTGGAAGCACGGCGACGGCGTGCCGTCGCCATGTTGGAGCTTGGCCACAGTCCGT
>NZ_JAIWHV010000039.1 GCF_020177375.1 Saliphagus infecundisoli
TGATAGCCACGTGGAAACGGCGAGGACTCGATCCACCTGAACAGCTCCAGTCTATCCTCGGTGGAGAACTCAGATCAGGATCAGAGACATCACTAGCCGGTGAGTTCTGATCACGCTATCCAACTACCTCCCATCGAGGGGAATGACGGGCCGTCACTCGATCCCGAAGCCTCTGAGTCGTTTTTCAAGCTCGGCAACGGTTGAGGTTTTCATCGAGAATGTGATCGACACTACCTCTGCAAGAGTTGAAACTTCAGTGTGGACGGTCGGTCCGTCGAGCGTGTCTCATTAGTGGCTGAAAACGCCAAGGGTTGGAGAACCCTTTGACGGATCGAAGTCGGATCACAACGAACCCATCGAGAATGTAGCAATGCCGAGGCCGGATACGGCTACCTAACGTTGAAGGACTACGAGCCGTTCTCTATGTATCATCAACTGCTGGACTCCATTTCCGGGTCACGTATCAAGCGACTGCATCCATTGCCAATGATTGCTGCAACGAGTGCTTCAACCACATACGCGGGAGCAAGAGGAATAGCGTAAACTAAAGGTACAACAGTGATAAGGTAGAGAGGTGGCAGAATCATGCCCGCTGTAAGCAGGGATCGAACTATATTGTAGAGGACGAACGCAGCAAAGAGGAGAGCGAGACCGAAGAGGACGGCATACACTCCGTATTTCATTGCGGCTCCCCATTCGTCCCTCCCCCAGTGGTCCCTCGCCAGATATCCGGCGACGAATCCGCCAGGGAGCCCGCCAAGAAAGCGAAGTTGTACGAACGGGTCCCCGGACCACCACCACCCAAAATGTTCTAAAATCAATGTTTTAATTTCATCAGAAGGAAGGAGAACTGTGGAGATGATTAATACACCGGTTGAGATCGCCGTCATGACCCCTCCAGCGATCACCGCCCAGTTATACTGCATCGGCTCCTCGAGAAAGGGGCTCTGGGTCCAAGTGGGATTCTTCGTCGTTGGAGACGTCGGTTCGGACAAGTACTGGGGCGGACGGACGAGAGAAGGTTGGAATTTCCACATCAGATGAGATTTTCATGGTTGATAAGCAATCTCGAATAGAGAGCCGGATCCTATTCATCGGATTTATCTGCTATTATGGGGAACGCTACATTCAGCGATTAATCGTCTGCAACTCCCTTGTTTTCGTCGTTCATCGAAGTAGCTCTCTCGTCGCCGGTAATCGACTCACTCTCCCAATATGGATGGTCAGTACCATGAGCCCTAAAGCAAGCTGTCTTCCGTTCTCGATTTTCTCCGTCTCCATGGAGCATTGGGTTCCTCTCGGTACAGATTTCACGGGCCTCTGGACATCGGGTGTGGAATCGGCAGCCCGAAGGCGGGTTTTCAGGATCAGGAATGTCAATTTCCCGAATTGGTGGCTGCCGGACGACTCGGTCGTCGGGATCGAGATCTGCGGTGGCCCATTTCAGCACCTGTGTGTAGGGGTGTTGAGGGTCCTCAAGCACTTTCTCCGCCGGTCCAATCTCGACGATCTCTCCAAGATACATAATCCCAATTCGTCCTCCGGTCTTCTGTGCGAGATATCGCGCATTCGAAAGATTATGGGAAATAAAGAGGTAGGATGTGTTGAACTGGTCCTGGAGATCAAGCATGAGATCCATCATATCGACCCGTAAAGAGACATCCAGCGCTGAGACTGCCTCGTCTGCGAGTATTAGTTCAGGGTTCATAAGCAGTGCCCGGATCAAGGCAACACGCTGTTTTTCTCCGCCCGAGAGTTGGTGAGGATATCGGTTCGCGTAATCGTCGGGCGGCGCCATGCCGACCCGTTCAAGCATTCCGTATACGCGAGCCTCACGGTCTTCGGTACCCAAATCCGGGTACCAAATCTTTAATGGCCGCGAAAGTGTTGATTCAACCGTTTTATTAGGGTTCAGTGAACTACCTGGGTCTTGATGAATGATTTGGAGCGCACGACGGATCTCTTCCCACGGAATCTCAACGTTATTGACTCCGTCTTTGGCATCCCAAATGTCCTGATCACGAAACGCTACGGTTCCATTTGTCGGGCGCTGTACTCCGATTATGGTCTTTCCAAGCGTTGTCTTTCCACAGCCTGATTCGCCGACCAGTGCGACGACGTCGTTCTCTTCGATTTCGAGGTCAATACCGTCGACTGCACGAACGATATCGGGTTCGTTGAACAGATTTCGGATGAGACCGTGTGAACTCTCGAAGTGTACCTCGACGTCTTCGAGGTGTACGACATTCTCGTCCGCTTGAGAAGAGTCTATAGCCGGTCGTTCATTAGTCCGGTCAGCACCTCCCTCAGATAATTTATATTCTGAAATGCTGAGTGGGATTTCATGGGCGACGTCCTCCCAATAGTGACATGCAGCCTCATGTTCATTACCCACTTCGTAGAGATCGGGGTCATTGGCCTCGCAAAGTTCATCGGCGAGTGGACATCGAGTATGGTAAGAGCAGCCGGATGGAACGTTTACTGGATCGGGACTTTCACCCTCAATCGGTCGCATTGCTTCTACCGGCGTATCGAGGTTCGGAGTAGAATTGATAAGTGCCCGCGTGTACGGGTGGTTCGATCCAGAGATAATGTCATTGGCCTCGCCGATCTCAACAAACTCGAAAGCATATAAAACTCCTAGTCGATCGGCTAGTTCTGCAACTAACGGCAGGTCGTGTGTGATAAACACGAGGGTTAGGTCATATCTCCCTTGGAGATCCTCAAGCATCGAGATGATCGAGCGCTGCATCAGGAGATCAAGCGCAGCCGTGGGCTCGTCCATCACCAGTACTTCGGGCTCAAGAATAAGACTGAGCGCAATTAGTGCCCGCTGTTTCATCCCCCCTGAAAGCTCGTGGGGATACGAACGAAATACCCGGTCGGGATCAAGATAGAGTTCCGAGATGAGCTGACGCGCCCGCTCCATTCCTTCGTTGATGTCCGAATCGTGCGCATCTAAGGTTTCTCGGAAATGATCACCGAGCCTCATAGTCGGGTTGAACGATGCGAGCGCTCCTTGGAAGACCATCGCGATCTCCTCCCAGCGGAACTTCTTTAGTTCTTCATCAGATAAGTTGAGGATTTCAATAGGTCTGTCTGGTTCGGGATAATAGGTGATGTCACCCGTTGTAACCCCTGGATTGACGACTGCATCAAGCAGCGCGGACGCGAACATCGATTTTCCTGAGCCGGATTCACCAACAATTCCGATGATTTCGCCCCGGTGAATATCGATGTCAACACTGTCTAGTACTTTTGATTCGCCGCGATCCATATCGAAGGATACGCTCGCGTCGGACACTTCAAGTACTGGATCATCGGATGATGGTTCAAAGACGTCGTGTTTCCGTGTGTTTGTCACAAATGTTCACCTCTGCCCGTCACCATGTCATTCCCGCTAATCCTGATGAACCCCTCTCTGTAACGGACCATATCATCCTAACTGGGGCTAATTCCATATATATCTTCGGTACGCGTTAACGGGGGACAAAATAATAATCTACAGGCGGAGCAGGCCGAGTGCCTCGGGGCGTGACCCCGAGGCGGTTCACCTGCCCAGTGATTGAAAGCAAGTAACAAGGTTCAACCCAGCCAATCCAAAATAGCGGTGAGAAATAATGAGTTGGCAGAGAAAAGCCTGACCCGGATCTACTGGAAAATCAATCGGCGGACGACTCCTCATACCCATTGGGCCTCAATTGCCATCGACAGTACAGCAGGAGAGCAAGGGCGATAGACAACAGAAGCATGTTTATGACTATAGAGAGAGATAGTACGATTGCCCCATCGGGTTTGAGTTCACCCACGAGGATGGGAAATGCGGACAAGACGAGAAGCACGAGATGAATTTTTACGGCAGAATGAAGCAAGTAATCTAGCTCGCAGATGGTTTTGATCCTGATCACAGCCAGTACAACCATTTCAGTAGAAGTAGCACCTCCACTATCATAAACGCTCTTGATGAGATGAAAACCTGTGAAGACCAGAGATAATTAATCTTTTATAGTTGTTGGAATTATTGAGCTGACTTGCTATTTCTCTGTCTCGTGTCGTGTGCGAAGCCGAACATTGAAGAGACGATCTGCGGCCTGAGCGATTAGGACAAGTCCCATCGAGAGTCCGACGATAGCTAACATCGGGAATAGGATCGTGTGTCGGTAAGCTGGAACGACTAATGCGTTGCCTTGATCGTTTGCTATGTTCATCATCACTCCCCAGTTAAAGTTGCTAAAGGGGAGCACACCAAGGAAATACAGTGCTACAGATCCGAATATCACTGCCCTCGCTGCGTTAACGAAGCTTATCAATATATATGGCATCAATTCCGGGATGATGTCGTCAATGATAATCCGATATGTAGGAGCACCCATCACTCGAGCTGCCTCAACATATGATTCCTCTCTAAGAGTAAGTACCTGTGACCGCAAAGTCCGAGCAAGACCAGCCCATTGATTAATAGCCAATAGGATACCAACCAGAATTGCGCTTCTAGGAGCGAAGATTGTGGTGACTACCATAACGAGTGGAAGTCCTGGAAGGGCGATCATCATGTCGCTCACCCCCATCAGAAGACTATCCAACCGCCCACCTTTATAACCAGCAGTGATTCCAACCATCGACGCTACGGCGATAGCAAATACTCCCCCAGATAGTATCATCAGAAGCATAGTCGGAGTGGCGTAAATCAATGATCGGAAGATGCCTTGACCAAGTGCATCCGTCCCAAGCGGGAGTGCCATTGTTTCGAACGGAGGAGCGTTCGGGCTACCTTCGTTCGGAGACGGTTTTTTGAAAATAAGTAGACCAACCGTCCCCATTAACACATATGTTCCGACAATCACGGTTCCAACGACTCCCCGCCAGTCCTTCAAAAAGATACGTAGAGGAACAACGACATGGTCCCATAGAAATTCCCGATACCGGGCCGATTTGGACGTTTCGACATCGGAGATGGTTTCGAACGGAGACGTATCGGTCCCCTCAGTACGACTCATGGCTATCACCCTGTTCAGCCCGTGGATCAAGCTTTCCGTACGTGAGGTCTCCAATGAGCATCGCTATTACAACGGCCACAGTAATGATAATAAATCCGCCCATCATCAACGGGTAGTCACGAGCACTGATAGCTTCAAATAGATAGTAACCGAGCCCTTGGTATCTGAAAATAGTTTCAAGAACAACGGATCCTCCGAATAGGTAACCGATTGAAATGAGAAAGTTCGTATAGAGGGGGAGCACTGAATTCCGTCCCACATACCGGGTAGCAATACGTTGATCACCGAGCCCGCGCAAGTGAGCCACTCGAATATAATCTTCACCCAATACTCGAATGCTGTTGCCACGCATGGCGAGTGCGATACCCCCAAAGCTCGTGAGCACCAGCGAGATTGCGGGGAGGAACACATGGTTCAATACGCCAGCAAAAAACGCAAACGTCAGTCCTGGTTCTACGGCATCATTAGCACGTCCAACTGTGGGGAACCAACCAAGATCGAATCCAAAGTAGAAGAGGAAAATGAGAGCGATTACGTAGTAGGGAACCGAATTGCTCACGATAGAAACGATTGACGACATGTTATCAAATAATCCCGACTCGTAATATGCCATAACCGCACCGAGCGCAACCCCAAATATGTATATTAATAAAATAGAGATGGTCATGAGGAATATCGTCCAAGGAGCTGCATCTGCCAATATCTCGGTAACGGATGCAGAATAAAACAACGATTGTCCGAAGTCCCCCTGATGGATGGAGACCATGTAGCTAACGTACTCCTTCCACAATGGATCTGATGGATTCATATTCGCGTACGCCTGTAACAGTTGATCCATCTCTCCTGGAGTTCCACCTTGCTGGCGTATCTGGGCACGTAAATAATCCATTGGACCGCCCGGGATCAGGCGGATCATGGCAAACGTTAGAGTGATCGTTGCGTAAATCGTAAATATCGCCTGCAAGACCCTCTTATATATCCATTTCATCTTGTTAGTAGTGGTAGTTTTATTATCTAATTTTGAGTTTTTGCTTGTACCTCGCCACCCCTGACGCTATGGTAGATGATATTTTGGGCCGATCGCTGGTCACCCCACATGTATTCAACCGGTGGCCACCGCCAATCGTCTCTCGTGATGGCCGCGTGCTGGGAGGCGTCCATGAGGTCTATCATCTGCAGGTCGTAATTCTGTAGCCATGCGAGCTGTATTGTTAGGTCTCTGATTACCTCATCATCTGTAGCGTGCAAGAGTTCATTGAGCAGTTCGTTCGGCACCACTTCTTCGGAGGGGTCGGCATCGGGTTCTCCGACTGGCGGAATCTCAACGGGATCGTTTGCGGGATACAACGTTGCGGTTGGTTCACCGCCGCCGACCGGCGTCCCATGAGTCCGCCAGTTCAGTTCATAATCGAAGTATGCTCCTGGGTATCTGCCTTCACGAGCAGTTTCAGCACCATATACCATCTCGAAGTCCCCACTATCAAAACGGTTTGAATACTGGGTCGACTCTAGCGGCTGTTGCTCGGCCTGGATACCGAAATCCTGCAACTGTCGCGTTATTGTTTCGCCGACGGCGACCCAATCAGGGTGGGGTGCTTCTGTAATCCCAACAGGTTCGAACGGCGAACCGTCGGGATCCATCCAGACGCCGTCTTCCTTAGAGAACCCGGCTTCTTCAAGGAGTTCGGTGGCTCGTTCCTCACTGTTGTAGTTGATGAAGCTCTCCTCGGCTACATCCCGTATTTCCTGGAATTCATTCGGAGAGAGCCCGGTCGTGATATGGCCACCTGCGTACTCATCGTCCGTGATAGGAATCCGATAAGAACCGGAATTTTCCGTCACCGGCGCCGGATCAATAACATGAGCGATGGCCTGCCTCACGTTTCGGTTGCCTCGACCAAACGGTGAGTCATCGCCGAAGTTGAAGAGTACACCCTCACCACGCCCCTCCTGAAAATGCCAGACATCGGTATGATCAGGGACGTTGTTGAAGAACTGGTCATCACCGGTGCTCCATCGCATGATGAGGTCGAGTTCGTCCGACAGAAGCGCTTGCATTGACGGGTTTTGTTCCATTGGAACATATTCCAAGGTAGAGAAGTTGTACTGGTCAAGAAGTTCGTGCCCCTCCTCTCGAAGTTGCATGGTCAGCCGCTGGCTTGTTGCCTCGGAAAATTCCCATACAGTATGGGTCACGACCTCTTGATTGTCGGACGCTGGCCCAACGGAGAAGTTTATTATCTCTTCATTGATGCTTTCTACTTCGTCTTCTGATGCATCACGCAATTGATCGGCAAAGTCCCCGTACAATGCTCTGGGAGCGACAGTGGATCTTGTCAGAATTGCAACTTCTACAATGAACGGATTGTATTCTTCGCTCAGTACGAATCGAGCCGTTTTATCGTCATCGGCAACTATCTCATCAACAAATTCCCAAATATCAGTCGGTCCCAGCCCTCCCGGGCCCAGATGTCGTTCGATTTCAAACTGTACCTGTACATCCTCTACGGTCAGGTCGTCACCGTTGCTCCATGTTCGTTCATCTGGAAGGTGGATGACTAGGTCTCCGCTCCCCGCGTCTCCATCCCATTCCCACTCATCGGCGAGTAAATTTATGAAACGCTGTCCTGCTTCATCCCAGTTGGCAAACTGCTCCCACATTACCAGCCGGTTTAGGTGCCACGCTTGTTCACCTTGGCCGACTGCCCACGGGTTGAACTGATACCTCGTAGGGGAGCCACCAATACCCGTCGTGGTGAGGGTATCATCTATTGGCTCTCCTTCCGGTGGTGGGGTGAGAAGTGGATGCGTGCTGCCGTCCGCGCCCTCTCGAAGTAAATTTTCGGCTTCACCGTTCCCGTTTCCATTCCCGTTCCCGTTTCCACCATTGCCATTTCCGTTCCCGTTTCCACCGTTGCCGTTGCCATTTCCGTTCCCGTTGCCATTCCCGTTCCCGTTTCCACCATTGCCATTGCCATTTCCGTTCCCGTTCCCGCCACCACCAATGCATCCGGCTATGAGTCCTGTCGACCCCACCGTTGTTGCCAATAGTAATTTTCGTCGGGACAGCTGTCCGTTCTTCTCGTCATCCTCTTGTACCATGTGAAGGGCAACCGTACCATACTGTATTAAAGTTTGTGATCGACCTCATTTGCTGCAGTCCTAATCCTGTGCAGGGCCGATACTAAGTCAATCATATAAACACAGAGTGATATATACTTTGATGTATCCATAATAAACCATTATAAAACAGTGACTTAGAGAAAGAGCATCTTCACAGTCACTAATGGAATCAACTGATACTCTAACCCGTCAAATTGTTCGGATCTGCAGGCTGCTGTCTCAAACTCATAGATCTTCGCTCTTGGATAGAGGATTGTTGGTCAGGTTGCAGCAGTAGCTGGAAGTCGTAGCGGGCAAGGGTGACGCGTCCGCGCCACCCGACGAAGCATGTTCCCATTGAAGACGTTCGTCTCGGAGCGTCGTGCCGCGAATCTGTGCCAGCAGATTCGCTGGCGTGACGGCGTCTATTGCCCACGCTGCCGTGGCGAATCCGTGATTCGGTACGGCAGCTATCGGGTGTTCCAGCGATACCGCTGTAAGAATTGCGACCGCACGTTCAACGATCAGACCGGCACCGTCTTTGAACACTCGGCGGTCGAACTCAGAAAGTGGTTTCTCGCCGTCTCCACCTACATCCGCTTCAACACCAGTCTTCGGCAGTTAGACGTCGAAATCGATGTCTCCTACAAGACGGTGTACCGGCGCGTCCAGCGCCCGCAGGAAGCGCTGGACGCGCCTCGACCACAACTCGAAGGTCCAGTTGAGATCGACGAACTCTACGTGAAAGCCGGACTCAAAGGCCGCGAGCGCGACCGACCGTCGCGCTCGCGTGGCCTGTCCACGTGCGGACGTGGCACCTACGAGCAGGACAAGCCACCCGTCTTCATTTTGGCTGATCGCGGTACCGGCAACCGCTACGTGCTTCAAGCGAAAGCCGCGGACGAATCGACGATTCGACTCCTGCTTGCTGACCGCACAGAGGAGTCGCTCACCGTCTACACCGACGGCTTTCGAGCCTACGAACCACTTGACGAAGACGACGCGTTCGACCGCGAATTCGTCGTCCACGGCGACGGTGAATACGCCAATGGAGACGTTCACGTCAATACCTGCGAGAGCCACGGATCGCTGGCGCGATCCTGGCTCTCGCCCCATCGAGGCGTTTCCAAGGATAAGCTCACGCCGTATCTCCGAACGTTCCAGCCCCGTCGTCAAGTCTTCCGAAAACCGGGAGAAGACGCGCTCAAAACCATCCTCGAAACAGCACTATGAGTCGCCAACAATCTCCGCCACAAGAGCGTAGATCTTTTCGTGAGAT
This sequence comes from Saliphagus infecundisoli, assembly GCF_020177375.1. GTDB lineage: Archaea > Halobacteriota > Halobacteria > Halobacteriales > Natrialbaceae > Saliphagus > Saliphagus infecundisoli. Next base: position 9,379 of record NZ_JAIWHV010000039.1, read on the forward strand.
CCGAATCCCCATCATGAGTCTCTATCCGGTTCGCTGCTTCGCATCCTTCCGTTCACTTCCAAGACAGCATTGGCCCATGAGTGATGGTCTCAGAGTTAGCGGGTGACCAGTTCAATGTCATTTCGTTCCGCGACGTCTCTGAAGCGCCGCATCGTTTCGACGAATTCCTCGTCAGTAGTCCAATGTTCGGTAAAGACGGCGACGTCATCATCAAGTTCGTCAAGGCGCTGGGCGTATCGGTTATAGTCCATGGTCCCGTCGCCTGGGAGAACCTCTTCAAGGCAAAGGATCCCGTGTTCAGTGTTCCAGTGGATGTCCTTGATGTGGGCAGCCGCTACGTCTTCGCCTAGCAAGTCGAATGCCTCGTCTATCAACTGCGTACTCTGATAGACGTCCTGGACCGAATGCATGTTCATCGCGTCCATGTGGATGCCGAAGTCGTCGTGGTTGACCTCATCGATAACCTCACGCACCGCTCGCGGCTGGTGGACGAATGTGTTGTACCATGGCTCAAGGGCGTATGTCGTATGGTCTAGCGATACGCCATTGAGGATCTGGCGACAGTTCTCGACGACCATCCTACGAGCCTCGTCGCTCCAGTTGTCCGGGTGGGGAGCACCGGCCCACGAGCCACCAAATGAGCCAGCTAACGTGACGACACAGTCGACGCCCATCGCGTCCGCTCGCTTGAGGAGGCTTTGGATCGTCTGAATCTGTTGTCTCCGTTCCGCATCATCCCTCGTCAACAGGTTCTCCCAGTAGCCGTACTCGCCGATCGTGAGTCCATAGTCACGAATGGTTTCACCGAAAGTTTCGCACTGCTCGATTGACCAATCCCCTATCGCCTCTGGAGCGTCGATAGCTCCCAAACTGAACTCGTCGATGACGGGTAACGCTTTTTCCAAATCTTCCTCGCTCTCGATAGAGAGCCAGTTACAGCCGAGTCGCATGGGATTGGGTAGTGATGGGGACAGATAAAATTATGTCTCTCTCTATCCATGGTTCCTTCCAGCTGGACCCAGTAGTTGTCTCATCGACGCGGTCCCGACTAATGCCGACCGAACGAGGCTGGGAGCAACTAACGATACGACGGTACGTCACTGGTCAGAAGAGAGTTTCAATATGTAGAATTCCGCTCCACTGGACTACCACTCACGGGAGTCGGGGACATGGATCCACTCGCCATCGCTGTCAATCGACTGTTGGCTAACGAGTCCTGGCAGGGTCATATCCAATCCTTCGTGGATGTCGATTGCCGGATCCGAGCCGGAAACGAGCGCGTCTATAAACGTCTCGAAGACTAGGTAATCTCCCCCATTGCGTCCCGTGTCTCGGGCAATATCCGGAATGTTCTGCCAACACTCCGGAAGATACTCATCGGCATACTCTTCCAGCGATTCCCAGTTACGTCCGTTTTCATTCCGGTCAGCGAAACTGATCCGGTGAGTATCGTCTGAATGAGCAGCGGATTCGAAACAGCCCTTCGTTCCCTGCAATTCGAACCGATAGCCAGCAGCCGGACGTTCGGAGAGAATATCTTGCCGGTGGACGATAAGACAGTCGTTCTCTGTTTTCCCCAGCATGACGACAGTGTCTTCCTGGTCATATGGATCGCCCCGGGGGTCGATGTGGTGATGGCCGCTTCCCGCACATGCGACCCGCTCAATCCGATCGTCTAGAAACCATCGTCCGACCGGCCCAAGGTTGTGTGTCGGGTACGTGACACCGTTGCGCTCAACCCGCCACGTCCGACGCCAAAGTGCTTCTTCGATGTGATCTTTCCCGTTGGTAACGCGTTCGCTGCGAGCATAATACACGTCGCCGAAGCAACCATCAGAGACGAGTTCAGCAACGAGCATCCATTCTCGCCGGAAGACATCGTTTTCGGCGAGCATAAACATCCCTGAGGACTGATTAACTGCTTCTACGAGGTCCCTGCACTCATTGATGGTTCGACCTGCAGGAACCTCACAAAGGACATTGAGGTCGCGTTTCAATGCGGCAACCGATTGAGCAACATGGTGCTCAACTGGGGTTGCGATTAATACTGTATCGAGCGAAGCCTCCCAGATCATGGTGTGGAAATCGGTGTAGGCCTCCTCAGCGTCGAACGCTTCCTGAGCTCGCTCGGCACCTTCCTGAACGATATCACAAACCGCTTCTACCTTTACACGCTCATCCTCAGTAGCAGGAATTTGATATCCCATTCCCCTACCTGCCGCTCCGACCACTCCCAGCTGTATCTGGTCTGTCATAGCGTTCATATTCAATGGCCCCTGTATAAATATATACCTCAGTGCAATATTGCCCCGTTCATCCTCGGTCGTTCAATCGAAATAGAGGGGGAAATCCCAGTATGAAGAGGGGATATGTAGATGGCTACCTCCAAAATTCGAGGTCAATCTCCAGTCAGAATTATTCTAACGTGAAATCGGGCTCAAGACCTGCCTTTTCGTAGTACTTCCGTCTAGCCTCTTGGTCGTCCTGTTGCTCCGTCCGGGCCGCCTCACCGACTCGTTTAGCAAATTCGATGGGAACCACGACGACGCCATCTCCGTCAGCAACAATTACGTCCTCCGGTCGGACGAGACATCCCCCTACGTTAACAGGGATCTGTGAGTCGTCATATTCCGTCCGGCCAGGAATGATGGGTTTGTTGATCGTCTTCGAGTAGGTTGGGATGTTTTCCTTGATCATCTCGTCGGTATCACGGGGCCCGCCGTTAGTGACTACACCAACGGCACCATCCGCAATCCATCCCAGTGCATTTGCCGACCCGATTATCCCACATGGGAGGTTGTGCGATTCGAGCACGATGACATCGTGATCTGTGATATCCGTTGGTCCACCGCTCCGCTCGCTGTACCACTCATCTCGCCACTCACTGCCAGTCTCGTATCCGAGTTCGTCAGGCAGGTTCCGACGGCGGTTCGTCGGAAGGAAGCGTACAGTATGTGCGAAGCCGATAGCCCGGTGATCAAACGCCTCCATGTCTCGATAGAGAGGACTGATCTCGGGAGACATCTTGTTGAGTTCGTATCCGAACCCATAGAAGTCCAACCCATCAGTGACGTCAGTGACGCGGACGTCCTCGTATATATCGATGATTTCTTCTCGTTCCTCCTCCGTCAGTGGTGGCTGATAGTCAGCCATGCGCCCCAATTCACCCCCTACATCATAATTGTTTGGGGCAGGAATTAGATGTCAGTTAAAATCCTATTGCAACTAAAATTTTCAGAGGGTAGAATTGTTAAGGGTGGCCCCGATAGCAAGTACATCGAGTGCCATCGGCTACAACCCAGACGTAGCGCTCGGTGGCGTTAATTTCGGTTTCACCAATGACTACCTCTTGACGAGCTTCTGGAACGATCGCCTTAGTACTCCGGAGACGATTTTGAGGAAGAGAGAGAAGAACAGCAAAGAATCGCAGAACCTAACGGCATATACGAGATCAGTCGACAGTGTTTCTCAATAGCATTCCTGGTTCACTACCAACGGTAGTTCGAGAAAGGGTTCGCTGTCGATTGGAGAAATCACCAGGATGCGAAAACACTGAGAGGACACTTCGCTCTGTCGACGTGTCCTTGGAGCAAAATACGTCCTGCTGGCCGGCCTCCAGAATTATCCGTCTAATGATGGATATATTAACTTTTTGTTTCCATATTCGAGCCTTTCGTGAAATATGCCGCAAACATTTATGCCGATCGGTTGTCGACTCTTCGACTGATCCATGCAAGACGTTGGACTCATCGGTGTCGGCTACATCGGCAAGCTCTTCCTGGATGAACTGATCGACGCGGATCGGACCGTAACCGTCTTCGATATCAACGAAGAGCAAGTGGCAGCGGCAACTGAGAAGGGAGCAACAGAAGCAGCCAGCCCCGCCGAGGTCGGCCGAACGGCGGATATCATTATCATGGCTGTCCCAGGAACACCAGAGGTCGAGGCGACGATGTCAGGACCGGACGGCTTGGTCGACGCGCTTGAGGAGCGCCACCTTGTCATCGATGTCACGACGACGCTTCCGGAGACGTCTATTGCGTGCGAGGAGATGTGTGACGAGCGCGGAGCCCACTTTATCGAGGCACCGATCACTGGCGGGTCCCCGCGTGAGGGATACCACATGATGGTCGGCGGGACCGAAGCGAGCTACGCCTCCGCCGAAGACGTCCTCGACGTCATCTGTGCCGATCACGCGCGGATCGGCAATACTGGCGATGGGACGATCTTCAAGCTCGCGCTCCAGATGCGGTACGCCGGCCATCACGCGATCGACGCGGAAATCGTCGAATTCTGTCGGGACAACGACGTCGATCCAAGCCCCCTCAACGAGTTCCTGGAGATGGGAGTCTGGGAGAACTACTTCACCGGCGACTTCAGCCAGGACATCGAAGGGCTCGGTGGACTGGCCATCTGGCACAAAGACATCGGATACGCTCACCAAGTTGCAACCGAACACGACACGGCATTACCACTGAATAGTATCGTTCACGAAGCGTACAAAGCGACGACGCGTCGCGCAAGCGATGATGAGGGGCATGCAGCAGCCCTCATTAAGTACTGGCAATGTCTCAATAATTCGTCCCAGCGATGACGAAGACCACTACTGAATGCCAGGAATATCTGGATTGAGCGGGGCGACGCTCGACGGACAGACCTCGAGCGAATCACGGCCGAACACGGCCTCATGCGATGGATGGCGACACAACACCTCGGTTAGCTATACACGACTCTCTTCAAAATATACAATTTTTGTTAAGTTGGCTGATCAGGCGTACTCGTCTCAGTGAATGGGGGAGAAAAGACAACTTAGTTTCATGAGGAGACATTTTCCGAATTGAAAATGATTATATAGCGCCTTGGCAAGATCGGCCATATGCAGATAGAACAAGTGGAGCCTGTCGTCTTAGAGAGTGCGATCGGAACGGTTTCGTTGCCAGGCGGCAAAAACGCGTTCGATGCGACGGTGACGCCGGTCGTCGCAAAAGTCCACACCGACGAGGGGGTCGTCGGATTAGGCGAGACGTACCTCGACGATCCGTCGGGTCACAAGGCTCTGACAGCAGCGAAGGGGATGGAAGCCCTAGGGCACGAACTCGAAGGGAAAGACCCCCGTGACGTCGTAGCACGCTGGCACGAGCTGTACGTCCACGTGAAACGCGAGGGATCGTTTCGGGCCCTGAGCGCCATCGACGAGGCGCTGTGGGACATCAAGGGGAAAGCGAGCGGGAAACCGGTCTACGAACTCCTCGGGGGGAGGGTCGGCGAACTCAAAGCCTACGCGACGTTTCCGCTCTCGAAGCCGGCCGAACAGCTGATCGAGGACGCAGGGTGGCTCGCCGACAAGGGGTTCCCGACGATGAAGATCGTGGCCGGCCACGGGATCGACAACGACACCGAGAAGATCACCACCGTTGCAGAGAACTTGCCCGATGGCCTCGGCCTCGCAATCGATTCGAACACGACCTACACGGTTCAGGACGCGATGCGGGTCGGCGAGGTCGCCAGCGAACACGGCCTCGAGTGGTTCGAGGAGCCGGTCTCGCACACGAACGTCCAGGGAATGGCCCAGTTGAACCGTGACCTCTCGGTTCCGATCTCGGCCTATCAGAACAACCTCGCACACTATCCCGCCGTTGACCTTCTCGAGGCCAACGCCCTCGAGATCTATCAGCCCGCGCTCGACTTCGTCGGGGGAATCACCGCTGCCGACCGCGTCGCGACGATGATCGAACCGTACGACAAGAAACTCGTTCCCCACGCGTTCGGCCCCGCCATCAACTACTCGGCCAGTCTTCACGTCGCCGCTGCGAGTCCGGCGTGTTCGCTCATCGAGTTCGGGGTGTACTCCGACGAGATCGACGATCCCGGGGAGTACATCGCCAGCCCCTACGTCGCCAACCAGACGGACATCTACGTACAGGGCGGCGGCACCATCGAACCGCCAGACGAGCCCGGACTGGGTCTCGAACTCGACGACGAGGTCGTCGAGGAGTATCGGCTGAACTGACGGCTCGGCTTGCGAGCAGACGATTCATCGATCACGGACGGTCCGTTCATCGATTCTCGCACGAAAATCGGAAAAGCGAGCGTCGATGACTACTTCGCTGCAATCACAGAGACAGTAAACGGCGACCACCCACCAGGCCCCTCATTCAGGAGCGCCTCGGCCCGGAAACCAAGCCGTCATCCTCACTTCCGTCCACCCGTTACCGGGGAAGGCCGGGGACGAACCTGACGGTCCAGCGGGGACGTCACCATCGTAGAACGGAAACTACTAACATGGATGATCACCAATGACATGGTATGGGAAAACAGGACACGACAAAGAAATCGATCAAGTCGACACAGACAGCGTTCGACATCATAGAAACCATCGCGAATCGGGATCGTCCGACGGTCACCGAGATCGCGTCCGCGGTCGAGCACTCCCGGAGCACGGTCCACTACCATCTGAAGACCCTCAAACGGAACCGGTATGTGATCCAGGACGACGACGGACTTCGGCTTGGATTGCGGATGACCGGTCTCGGCGATATCGCGAGGCAACAACACGGCCTCAGCGGCGTCGTCGAAGAATCCGCCGACAACCTGGCCAGGGAAGCGGATGCGGATGCATGTGTCGCAGTCAAGGAGCGAAACAAGCTGGTGTGGTTGTATCGGGCCACCAATCGCGATCTGTCCGAGTTCCCCGCGGACCCCGGGAGAGAGACGACCATCCATAGTACCGCCTACGGGCAGGCGATCTTGGCGTATACATCGACCGAAACCGTCGACATGATCGTCGAATCACAGGGATTACCGGCCGAAACCGAACGAACGCTCAGGACCAGAGAAAAACTCGATAAACGGCTCTCGATGGTTCGGGAGCTCGGAGTCGCCTACAGTTCCGAAGAGCACACCGAAGGGATTAGCAGCATCGCCGCACCGATCCTCGACGAATCGACCGACGAGGTCCTCGGAGCCATCGGGATCAGCAACCATCACGACGAGATCAACGACCCGTACAAACACCCGAAAGCACAGCGGTTCTCCGACGAGTTGCCGAGACTGGTGAAACAAACCGCACAGATCGCGAGCAACGCGGTTCCGGATTCCGGCGACCGGGAGTGACCGGCGCCTATTGTTCTATATCATAGACGGCTGTAATCCCGCTGAGAGTGATCGAATGCCTTGACCCGAACGTCTATCCGAATACAGTGTGATCTACGGGCATGACCACCGAACTCGAAAACAGGGTATACGGATGTCTCATCGGAGGCGCGATCGGGGATGCACTCGGCGCACCGGTCGAAGGGTGGACCCGACAGCGAATCCAGGCGGAGTACGGGACCCTCGAGGAGTTCAAGCAGTACTACATGCCGTACTCGAAAACGGATCCCGGAACAGTCACCAGCGACACTGCGATGCGTCAGTACCTCTGTCTCGCGATCGTCGAAAACGACGGCCGCGTGACGCCGACCGAGTTCGCCGATGTACTCCGTGACCGGCTCAATCCGGATCGAGTGTGGATCAACGAGGAGATCGTCCTCAAGAAGTTGAGTGCGGGCATCGATCCGTGGATGGCAGGACGGGGATCGGTCCCCGACAACAAGATCACGTCCGCGATCACTCCCGTCGGCATCGTCAACGCGGGAGATCCCGGACAGGCGTATCAGGACGGTTTCACCATCGCATCGATGCTCCAGGACAATCACTATCGACACGCGACCGCCACGATCGCCGCCGGCGTCGCCGAAGCGATCACTCCGGACGCGACGATCGAATCGGTCGTTGCAACCATGATAGAACAGTCGACGGGAGTGACGGCGCGCGCGATCGATATCGCAATGGGATACGTCGAGCAAGCGGAGACGGTCGACGAACTCGTCGATCTGTTCTACGATCAGTTTCTCGACTGGCGGTGGCCGGCAGTCCAGTGGGATCGACAAAAGTACGCTAACGGGGAGGTGTACAGCGCGAGCACCCTCGAGATCGTTCCCGTCGCGCTCGCCATTCTGTCTCTCTGTGAAGGTGACGTCAATCGGGTAATCGTCGAGGGAGTGAACTACGGACGGGATAGCGACGCCGTTGGGACCCTTGCTGGGAGCATCGCCGGCGCACTCCGCGGTGCAGACCGGATCAGATCGGAATGGAAATCCGCCTGTGAGGAGATGAACGAGGACTTCTTCGTCGAGTTAGAGGGAAATCCGGATGCGGACTTTCGCTCCATGGCCGAACGGTTAGTGACGGTGATTCGATGTGAACGTGACGAAGCGGCCGATCGGGCCGAACGGCTGACGGAACTGCTCGGCGAATCAGAAGAATAGGTTCGGGTAGTGGGCAGAACGAAATCATCGTCAGGATACCCTCACACGCTCAAGTTCGGACGATCGAACCGAACGACGTACTCGTCTCGAATGTGGCGAGAGATCAATACGCTCTTGGATTACAACCATATACTTGTAATACCTATCGTTACTGCTTTGTCAAGCCCGAACTGAGGAGTGAAACCGGCAGCCGTCGTCCGGTTCTATGCATCTGTCGACGCTTGAGAGAGCACGACCGTCATCCAATACGGATCGATAGTGAGCCGAATTTCGTTGAGCTCGACAAGCGGGACACGACGAGCAAGGGTCGGGACCACGTACGCGGTTAAAAGCGTTCGAGCAGCATCGAACCGCTTCGGACCGTTTTTACCCATATACAGTAATAGAAAGATAGAATATGTTTGTCGATCTAAAAAAGAGAAAGCCAGTGGTCAAATCCCCTATTCAGGAGGACGGTATCCTACTCTATCATAAAAGTAGTATATGACATTACTAATTGATTTCTATCCATGTGAGTTCTCAAATTAGCCTTTTAGACCCTTTAAACCGCTTTCACTACCTGTACGATTTCTATTGATTAGGTAGATATTTGGAGCGCTTCTATTAGGTCATCTTGTATCGAGTGTTTACTCTCGGTCGAGAAAGGATCCCCAATTTCGGACCGATACGGAGCTATAAATTAAATGGTTTTATCTCGTACCCCCAATTCAGCTGATTGTTTATTCACCGGTGATACACTACTCGTTCACGGCTGACACCGTTCGCTCCTTGAGGGTAGGGCTTCCTGCTTCCACGACGTTGTCAGACTGGGTCTGGCAGCCCGCCAGACGGAGTCCGGCGAACGCGCTTTGCAGATCCCGAGGTATCCACAGGGAGCGCAGTCTCCACATGCGCTAAATCCGCACTAATACCCCCTATCGACAGCAGACAGCACAGTTCGGCGGTGGTTAGTACACATCACCCCATTAATAGACAAGTATGGGCGTTGTCCGTAAACATTACCAAATCAAATAGCCGTTAGTTTTATTTATTTGTAATTAGCATCGAGAGTCGTGCCTTCAGATAACACGGACGAAACGGAGAGTCAGGAGAAGCGATCGGAGGACGTCTCGCGGCGCACGATCCTGCAGGGTGCTGCAGGGATCGGGGCGGCCTCTGCGTTCGGCGGCGGTGCCATCGAGGAGGTGCGGGCGGCGGCCGCCGCCCGCTTCGACGAGGCCGAGGGAACCCAGCAGGTCTACATCGTGTTCGACCAGTACGACGAGAGCCTGTCCGGCGATCGCGCCGAGCGCATCCGCCTGCTCCGCGAGCACGCCGAGGCGAGCCAGGAGCCCGCCCGCACGACCCTCGCCGAGTTCGACAACGTCGACCTCGTCAGGAGCTACTGGATCACCAACGTCATCCGCGCCGAGGTCGACGCCGACGCGGTCACCGCCGACCAGCTCCAATCGCTCGAGGGCGTCAGAGCAGTGTATCTCGTCCCCGAGTATCGCGTCCCCGAACCCGAGTCGGCCGACACGGCTCCAGAGGCCGACGGCACCACGTATGGTCTCGAGCAGATCAACGCCCCCGACGTCTGGGACGACTTCAGCACCCAGGGCGAGGGCGTCAAGGTCGCCGTCCTCGACACGGGGTTCGACGTTTCTCATCCCGACCTCGAACTCTACTCGGACGATTCCGATGACCCGACCTACCCTGGTGGGTGGGTCGAGATCGGTCCCGACGGCGAGCCCATCGAGGGTTCGGAACCCTACGATTCCCACTACCACGGCACGCACGTCGGCGGCACCGTCGGCGCCAGCGCCCCCGACGGCGATACGCCCCAATATGGTGTCGCCCCCGGCTGTGACCTCATGCACGGCCTCGTCCTTCCGGGCGGCTCGGGGGCGGATTCGGACCCGATCGCCGGCTTCGAGTACGTCCTCGAGGAGATGGGCGCCGACGTCATCAGCATGAGCTTCGGCGCGGGCTGTGGATTGTTCGGTCCCGTCTACGAGGACGCCTGGATTCCCGTCATCCAGAACGCCCTCGCGATGGACGTCCTCGCCGTCACCTCCTCGGGCAACTCCGGCGAGGGCTGTGTGGGCTCGCCCGCCAATATTTACGATTCGTTCGCGATCGGTGCGTCGGACGAGAACGGCGACATCACGGAGTTCTCGAGCGGCGATACGATCGCCGCCGACAACTGGGAGGAACCCGATCCCGACTGGCCCGACGAGTGGATCAAACCCGACGTCTCCGCCCCCGGCAACGAGGTGCTGAGCGCCGAACCCGGCGGCACCTACCAGAATCTCAGCGGGACCTCGATGGCCGCCCCCCACGTCGCGGGCGTCCTCGCCTTGATGCTCTCGGCCAACGAGGACCTCACCGCTGTGGACAGCCGGTCGGTGCTCGAGGGGACCGCCTGGAAACCCGACGACTGGTCGGAGCCGGGCGACGAACAGGACGTCCGGTATGGGTACGGCATCGTCGACGCCTACGCCGCGGTCGACGAAGTCGGCGCCGCCGTCTACGAGTACGATCTTGGCGACGTCAACCAGGACGACTCGGTCAACGTCCAGGACGTCCAACTCACCCAGCAGTACATCTACGGGATGGATCCCGAGAATTTCAACGAGGATCTCGGAGACCTGAACCGTGACGGCGAGGTCGATACCACGGATCTGAACCTGTTGCAATACAAGGTCCAGGGCAATCTCGATCTGGGCGCGATCGACGTCTCGAACCTGGAGGGGCCCGACGAGGCCGACCAGGGCACCGAGATCGAACTCTCGGCCGATCTCGAGAACACGGGCGAGGAGGGCGCGATCGAGGAACTCGCCGTCCACATGGCCGAGACCGAGGACGACCTCGGCTCGGGCGAGCCCGTCACGACCACGTTCGTCGATCTCGCCGCCCCCGGCGTCTCCGATCCCGTCGGTCATCCTGCCGAGACCACGGTTACGCTCACGGTCGATACGAGCGGGTTCGAACCCGGCGAGTACTATTACGGCCTCTACGCCGAGGACGACAGTGAGACGGGAGAACTCACGCTCGTCTCGTCGTACTTCGAGGTCTCGAACCTCGACGCACCCGGCGAGGTCGACCAGGGTGACGAAATCGAGGTGAGTGCCGACATCACCAACACGGGTAACGCCGACGACACTCAGACCGTCGAGTATCTCTTCGACGAGGAGGTGCGCCGCTCGACGGAAGTCTCGCTTGAACCCGGTGGTTCCCAGACGGTCACCTTCGAGGACATCGACACCAGTGGAACGAGCGAGGGGACGTACGACCACGGCGTCTCGACCGACGACGACGCCCAGTGGGCGGAGATCACGGTGTTGGAGCCGTTCTTCGACGTCGAGATCACGGACGCTCCGGAGACAGTGACCATCGGCGAGACCTACGACGTGGATGCGACCGTCGAGAACACCGGCGATGCGCCCGACGAACAGGAAATCGTCTACGATCTCGGTGCTGCAGGCGGCGACGTCGCGGTCGTCGACGTCTCGGCCGACACCTCACAGGGCGAAGGTATCGTCGGCGTCCTCGACGAGCGCCTCGATAACGAGGCCTACGCGGTCGACCTCGTCGTCGCCGACGACCTGCTCGACGCGATGGGCGACTACGACACGTTCGTCATCCAGCGCTTCGGCGGCGACGGGCTGGCGTCGGACTTCCTCGACGCGCTCGGGGACGACCAGAACGCCGTTTACCTCGACTCCTATCAGGGAGCGAGCGCCGAGGCGTACGCCGACGGGATCTACCGTCTCCACAACGTCCGTGAGGACCCGGCCACCCGCGGCTCGGAGGGCATCGGGACGACGGGCGACCCGGTGACGATCGATATCACGGCCGACCACGCCGTCTTCGCCGGCGTCGGCGAGGAAGGCGACACCGTCGAAGTCTACACCGGCTCGACGACCTGGGGGAGTTGGTTCAACGACTACAGCGGCACGCTCCTGGCCGACGCCGACTTCGGCGGCGACTTCGGCGGCCCGTCGGTCGCGGTCGGTGACGACGGCGAGGTGTTGTGCACTGCCGTCGCGCGCGACTACTTTACCAACGAGTCGGACTTCACCGACGCGGGCAACCGCCTGCTCACGAACGCAGTCGAGTACGCCACCACCGGTAACGTCACGACCGATACGGCGACGGTGGAGAGTTCGAAGGTCGTCGAGCTCGAGCCCGGCGAGAGCGAGGCGCTCACGTTCACGGACACCGTCCCCGAGGACGCGACCATCGGCGACGCGGCCCACATCGTCACGAGCGAGGACGAGCAGGCGACCGCACCGGTGACCGTCGAGATCGATGGCGGCACCGTCGAGGGAACCGTGACCGTTGCCGGGAGCGGCGATCCCATCGAGGGGGCGACCATCGAAATCCACGCCGACCCCGGCGACCACGCCGCGACCACGGACGCTGACGGCGAGTACGCCATCGAGAACGTCCCTGCCGGGGAGCACGAGATCACGGTGACGGCGGAGGACTACGCGGAGGTGTCCGAGACGATCGAGGTGCCCGAGGACGGGGCCGTGACTTACGACGCGGCCTTAGAGCCCGCGCCGGGCTCGATCACGGGGCAGGTGACCGCAAGCGACGACGGCGAGCCGGTCGAGGGCGTCACGGTCGTCGGCGAGAACGGCGACGGCGACGCCTACGAGGCCACGACGGACGCCGAGGGCCAGTACGCTCTCGACGTTCCCGCGGGGACCTATGTCGTTACGGTCGCCGAAACCCCGCCGGGCTACCAGCCCGAGGAGATCGTCACCGTCACTGCGGGTGAAACCGTCGAGGGCGTCGATTTCCAGATCGACCGCAGCCCGGGCTCGATCGAGGGCCAGGTCACCAACGCCGCGGGCGTCCCCATCGAGGGCGCCGAGGTCGTCGACGCCGACCAGGAGGCCTTCTCGGCGACCACGGACGCCGACGGCAACTACACGATCGAGGGGGTCACGCCCGGCACGAAAGCGTTGCGCGCGCTCCACGAGGACTACCCCGATTCGGACATCACCTTCGTCGAGGTCGCCCCCGACGAAACCACCAGCCAGAACCTCACCCTGGGGACCTACTTCGAGGTCTCGAACCTCGAGGCACCGGGATCGGCCGAACAGGGCGAGACGATCGACGTTAGCGCCGACGTCACCAACACGGGTGACCAGGAGGACACTCGTACGGTGTTTTACTTCCCGCCGGGCACGGACTTCGGCACCCAGGTTCTGGACTACGAGCCAGAGCAGTCGAAAACGGTCACGCTGGATGGCGGCGAAACCACCACGGTGGAGTTCAGCTACGAGATCCCCGCCGACGAGGAGACTGGCGACCTCCAACACGGCGTCTCCGCCGACGAGATTGCGACGGCCACCATTACCATCGAGGAAGGCGGCGAGCCCGATCCCGCCTACTTCGAGGTGAGTTCGATCGATGGCCCCGACACCGTCGACGCGGGCGAGTCGTTCACCGCCGACGCCACCATCACCAACACGGGCGATCAGGAGGCCACCCAGACGATCTATCTCTTCTGGGACGGCGAAGTCGACGCTCGAGAGCGCTACTCCGAGGAGGAACTCCGCCGACTCGTCGCCACCGACGCCATGCAGGAGGTGACGCTGACCGGCGGCGACTCCACGACCGTCTCACTCACCCACACCCTCGAGGACGACCTCGAACCCGCCACCTACGCCTACTCTATCTCGACGCTCCAGGAGATGGCCAGCGCCGAAATTACCGTCGAAGCCGTCGAGAGCATCGGTCCGGCCCGGACGGACGGCTCGGGCTTCGCCGGGATCTCGAGCTGGTTCCGGAGGTAGCCCCGCTCTCGAGGCCCGTATTTCTCGTCTCGGCGTCGACTTCGTGGCGTTCCTGAGGGGGCGGGGCCGACTGCCGAGTCGCCTCCGGAAACCCGAAAGGTTGGGACGTCGCGTTCCTCGAACGACTGCTGAACCGGCGAACACGCCTCAGTCCGTTGGTTTCCACTCGAAACGCGTCGCACGGGCCTCGGACACGGTCACGAACCGACGGGGCGCCCGCTCGTCACGTTCGGGCCCGGATCGACGCTCCCCAAACGGATATGGCGCCGGCACCCCGATAGTCCGTGATGGCATCGCCCCCGGAGCGCGCTCGCCGGTCGACCGACGCCGATCGGTGGCGGGTCGTGAATCGTCTCCTGCAGGCCGGAATCGTCGCCGGGCTCGCGGCGGGGATCCGCCGTCGCGACCCGAGCGTGGTCGTCAACGCCCTCCTCTCGCTTGCTTTTGCCTCGCTTCCCGGTCACGTCGAACGCTGGACCGACGTCCGGTTTCGGCCGTGGCAACGGGGCTGGCTCTCGCTTTCGGGACTGGTCCACACGCTCGGGATGCTCGGCCCGTACGACCACGTGTGGTGGTGGGACGACGTCGCACACACGCTCTCGGGCGGCGTCGTCGCCGGCGCCGCCGATGTCCTCTATCGGTCCGACGCCGACGGCAGGTACACGGAGTGCTCCCGGCCCGCGTTCATCGCGGGCGTGACCCTCGGCTTCGGCGTCGTCTGGGAACTCCTCGAGTACCTGGTCCACGCGCTGGGCGACCGGATCGGGGTCGAACCCATGCTCGTCACCTACGGGTGGCGCGACACGCTCGGGGATCTGGTCTTCGACCTCCTCGGGGCGGCGCTGGTCGTCCGGTTCGGCCGGGCGGCGTTGTCGAACCTCGTCGGCGACGGGCAGCGGTAACGGAGTGTTATCGACCCGCTCGAGTGGGCCCGTATGGCAGCTCGACCGTCGCTGACTCCTACAGCATCCGACGAAAATCACGGCGGGATTTATGAGATCCCACCCCATAGGAGGGGTATGGCCGCTACCGGGGCCGACTCTCGCATCGTCACGACGGTCGACGACGTCGCCGTCGGGGACGGACTCTACTCGAGCGCGTCCGATTCGGTATACTGGGTGGTCGAGATCTCGCCGAGGCGGGTCGTCCTGGGGGCCGCGGACGACACGACCGACACCTGGGTTCGGGAGACTCTCGAGGCATCGTTCGAGACCAACGAGTGGATCCGCCAGTCCACGCGACCGCCGTCGATCGACGACTCGACGTCGACCGGCACGACGAGTTGAGGTCCGTCGATCCGCTGGATTGCTCGCCTCGCCGCCGGACCGTATCGGCGAGGTCGACGGCGCTCGAGAAGGGCTCTCGGCCGGAGTTGCCGCCGTCTCCCGGTCTGTGAGCACTCTCTTCACGGACGGTCACGAAGAATCCACGGGCCGGCGTAGCTGGACGGCCGTCACTGGACCTTCCACTTCGTCGAACAGCCCATCGGAGAGACGGTCTCCGTGGGATACTCCTCGCCGGCGAGGACGGCATCGACCGCGTCCCGGACGTACTGCTCGGTCACGTCCTCGCCCTCCCTGTCGTCGTCGATCGCGCCCTGATAGACCAGCTCGCGGTCTCCGTCGAAGACGAACGCGTGGGGGGTACACTGCGCGCCGTAGGCCCTGGCGACCTCCTGGGACTCGTCGCGGAGGTACGGGAAATCGAACTCCTCGATGGCGGCCCGCGCGTTCATGTGTTCGAACGAGTCGGTCGGGTAGAACTCGTTTCCGCCGGCGTGTTCCTCGATCGCGTTGTTCGAGTTGATCGCCACGAGGTCGGCGTCGTCGTAGTCGGCCTGAATCGCTTTCAGACGATCCTGATAGGCTTTGGCCGTCGGACAGTGGTTGCAGGTGAAGACGACGACCAGCGCGGGCGCATCGAACTCCTCGAGCGCGTACGTCTCGAAATCGAGCGTCGCGAACCCCTCGCCGGTCACGCCGGGCAGTTCGAAGTCGGGCGCCGTTTCGCCGCCAGCAAGCGGATCGACCTGCATGGAAGGAAGTGTGGTAGCATGAGCCAAATACGTGTGGAAACCGGCCGTTCCACGGGAGTTCTATAGATCTTGACCTGTGAACAGAAAACCATCCGAGCGTGCATCTCGATCCCGCAGGGACGACAACCACAGCCCTCATCAGAACCTAGTTCCTCGTCGAACACGTGAACGTAAGTCTCGCGGGGCACGAACGGGGAGTGGGGATCGCGGAGGCCCTCCACGGCGCCGCGGAGTGGCCCGTGATCGTACTGTTCGGGCTGCTCACCCAACTGGGCGACGTCTGGTTTCTTTTCCTGGTCGGCGGGAGCCTCTACGTCGCCGGCGACACGCTCCCCTGGCGGGGGATCGACCGCCGCAAGGGGCTGTTCGTCCTGGCGCTGGGGCTCACGTACGTCGCCCTCGTCGGGGCCCTCAAGGCGATCTTCCAGCTCCCGCGGCCGCCGGGTGCCGGGACTCCGCCCGAGCTGGTGGGGCTGCCGTCGGTACTCGCCGCCGTCGTCGAGAGCATCACGACGGCCGACAGTCCCGGATTCCCGAGCGGACACGCCCTCGGAACCACCATGGTCTGGGGCGGGCTGGCGCTCGTCCTCCCGTGGGGAACGCGACGGAAACGGGCGGTGGTCGCCGCGGGCGTGATCCTCCTGGTCTCGCTCTCGCGGCTCGTCCTAGGCGTCCACTACCTCGCCGACGTCGTTGCCGGGATGGCACTCGGGGTGGTCGTCCTCGGGGCGCTCTACCGGCTGTCCGACGACGGCACCGCTCCCGGACGGGCCCTCTTCGTCGCGGCCGCCGTCGGGGCAATAGGGGTAGTCGTCACCCTCACCTTCGACAGCGTCGCCGCGAGCGGCGGCGCGCTCGGCGCGTGGGTCGTCTGGCGGGCCGTCGCCGACACCACCCCGGCACATCCGACGACCCGGCGGGAGGTCGTCGCCGGATTTCTCGTCCTCGGTGCCGGGGCCGCCCTCTTCGGCGGGCTCACCGCGACCGAGCCGCCGCTCGCGCTTACGTTCCTCGGGGCCGTCGTCGCGGGCGGCCTGGCGGTCGGGGCGCCGCTGGCGGGCGAACGGCTCGCGTAGGCGTTGTATCCTCGAGTCGGCGACGGAGCGAGAGTCGCGAGTAAACTACCCCGCCCTACTCGCACCCTCCCGCCTTGCGGCGGTCGGTCACTCCTTGAGGGCGGGGCTTTACCGCAACGACATTGTACCCCGCGACCCCATGCAAGGGCGCGGCCCGGCTTCCTCTTACCGTCCACGGGCGGACGGCGGGTCGGAGTTGTTGCTGCGACCCGCCTACCGGATCCGTTCCGTGGATTGTCCCGCCGATTTAATTCCCGGTGTTCTCTCACTCTACCCCAACACTGGGGACGGGGAT
>NZ_JAIWHV010000003.1 GCF_020177375.1 Saliphagus infecundisoli
GACTACTCGTTGGTTGAGAGACGCCGACAGCTTCACCGGCTTGCTGCTGAGTCCGCCCCTCGTAGAGATCTTCACGAAGCATAATCGCCGGACGAGACACGTCTCGTCCGCCTTCTGGGCCGCATTAATCGCCTGATCTAACTCTCCGTTCGACAGATGCTCAACGAGTTCAAACCGACGTGATCCGCTCATGACGGAGATACGCTGTCTGTGTATTCATCCGTTGCGCTGATCACTCATCGAGTTCGTCTTCATCCCGCCGTATTCGCCGACGTTGAACGCGATCGAACCGCTCTGGAAGAGCCTCAAACGAGATATCTCGCCACAGATCTACGAGAACGAAGACCACTTCAGAGAGTTCCTCACCGAGACGTTTCTTCGGTTGAGCCACCGCGTGAGCTTTGCTGTCGATTGGATAGAAACGTTCCTCCCGAAAATCCAAAGGTTGCACTAATCACTCAGGTCGCCGAGAATCCTGAACCACTTACAGACGATAGTACGAATTATCCGAAGGGGTACGATAGTGACAGAATTTATAGATTTATATCAATAGTTAAATAATGGGGGCCAGAATGGGAAAGCGTATGGTAGAGAATGACGGCCGCGGATATCGACAGCCGACGCGACGACGGCTCCTTCAAAGCGGCGTCCTGGGCGGATCGGCGCTCATCGCTGGATGTCTCGGCGGGGGAGGCGACGACGAGGACGAAGAGCCCGAGGAGGACCCGTTCGACGATGGTGGAAACGGCAATGGCAACGGGAACGGTAATGGAAACGGGGACAACGAGAGCGAGACGGACGAACCGGAGGGCGACGCCGTCCGGTTCACGAAGGCGGCCCACCGGCCGGACTTCGACTTCGAGACCGCACAGTACAACCTGTTCGACCCCAACCAGGTGTTGAGCAACATCGATCCGACGGGGATCCTCTACGAACAACCCGTCATCTACCTCGAGAGCACCGACGAGTTCCTCCCCTGGGTCGTCGAGGACTGGACCGTCGAGGAGGGTACCCTCGAGTTGCAGGTAAGCGAGGACTGGTACTGGCACGACGGCGACCAGGTGACCGCCGAGGACCTCGGCACCCAGTGGCAACTCGAGCTAGAGGTCCAGCGGATCCAGACGGGCGAGGAGGCCCCCCACAACACCTACGAGTCCGTCGAAATCGTCGACGATCGGACGCTTCGGTTCGGGTTGGCTCAGGACTTCGGCGAGAAGGCGGCAGTGTACCCGCTCGCGGTGTACGCATTGTTGATCGTCAAGGCAGACCTCGGTGATCCCTCCTACAGCGACTGGCTGGAGGACCTTCAAGAGGCCGAGGGCGACGAGGCCGAGGAGGTCATGACCGAGCTGCTTGAGTGGACCCAGCCCGAGCCGGTGGGAAACGGGGTCTTCCAGGTTCGGGACGTCGCTCCCGACCAGATGATCGCGGAGGTCTTCGAGGACCACCCCTACTCGGATCAGGTCGAGTTCGACGAGTACGCCTGGCGCCAGTTCGAGGACCCGATCGTCGCCTTCCTCGAAGAACAGTGCGACGCCGTCCCCCAGCAGCTGCCGCCGGCCGAGGACCTCCAGGGCCAGATGCCCGAGTACCACACGATAAACGGACATCACACCCACGCGTACACATTGATGTTCAACAACGGGCAGTACGACCACCGCAACTCGCCAGCGGATCCGGGTGCCTACGAACCCTATACCCAACATCAGGAGGTCCGGAAGGCCTTCGCCTGCATCATCGACCGCGAGACGATCGCGAGCCTCCTGCCCGCGGGCGCCCAGGTGCTCGACTACCCGTCGACGTTCATCACGCCCGAATCGGCCGACGACTACGACCTCGAGGGATTCGACATGTACGAGCAGGACTTCGACCGCGCGGCTTCTCTGCTCGAGTCAGTCGGTTACTCGGAGGACGGCGGCAGCTGGGTCGACGACGAGGGCGAGCCCGTAGAGCCGAGGATAATGACGGACTCAGCAAACGACGTCGGCGTCCCGCTGGTCCAGGGGGTCGTTGACGACCTCCATGAGTTCGGCATCGAGGCCGTCCTTGAGTCGGTCGACGCCGCGACGTTCGGCGAACGCCGGACCTCCGGGGAGTACGACGCGATGTACGATGCCACGAGCGCGACCTCGCTGCGGGACATGTGGTCGATCGAGAAACACGAGTGGTACACGACCATCCGCCACGGGAGAGACGAGTACGAGATCCCCTCGACCGTTGGCGATCCCGACAGCGAACCCGAAACCGTCAACTACCCGGACCTGATGACCGAGTGGGCTCTAACGGGCAACGACGACCTCATTCGGGACATGGCCTGGGTCTGGAACCAGTCGGTCCACCAGTACACGATCACCTACAAGACCGACGCTGGCGGAGTGCTGGCCGACGGCTGGAACGTCGACGGGCCGGAGGGGCTCGTCCAGAACCGGGTCGCGGAGTTTAACCTGGTCAAACACCCCGACGGAACGATCGCGCCCTCGGAGTAGCCGGTTCTCCGATCCGGTGATTCGGCTCGTCGAATCGTCCCGACTCGTGGGGGACGACCGACTCGCCAGGAACCGTCCGTCGCCTCCGATGGGCGATGGATATAAGTTCCGAGCCGGTAGACTGAACACGAACACGAGAGACAATAACATACGATGGCGACGAACACATGAACTGGAAGATACGACGGTTGGGACAGGCCGTGTTCACAGTGTGGGCCGTGGTGACGATCAGCTTCGCAATGGTCCGGCTGATGCCGGGGAACCCGGTCGACTACTTCATCACGATCGTGGGCCCGGATCTCGCCGACCCCTCACAGGCCTACGAGCTGGCCGAGCTCTACCTGAACATCAACCCCGAAGAGCCACTGCCGGTTGCCTACGTCGATTACATGACCTCGACGCTCCAGGGTGATCTCGGCCAGTCGATGATCTACAACGAGCCCGTCACCGAGGTTCTGGCCGGCGCGATCCCCTGGACGCTGTTCGTGATGAGCTGGGCGATCTTCCTCAGCTTCGCAGTCGGGATCTCGCTCGGCGCGATCATGGCCTACTGGGAGGGAAGCAAGGTCGACGTCGGCCTGACGGCGTACGCGACGATCCTGACCTCGATTCCGTTTTACGTCCTCGCCTTGGTCATGCTTATCTACCTCTCCTACCGGTGGTCGGTGTTCCCCGTCGGGGGACGGGCCGCCGCCGAACTCGAGCCGGGCTTTCACTGGGTGTACATCAAGAGCGTCGTCCACCACGCGATCCTCCCGGTGCTCTCGATGTTCGTCGCCAGCGGCGCGGCCTCGCTGTCGATGCGGGGCAACAGCATCCGGGTATTGGGCGAGGACTACCTCCGGGTCGCGAGACTCTGTGGGCTCTCGGATACGACGATTGCCGTCCAGTACGTCGGCCGGAACGCGATCCTTCCGATGTACACCGGGCTGATGATCTCGATCGGAAGCATGTTCGGGGGCGCGGTCGTCCTCGAACAGATCTTCCAGTACCGCGGGATGGGGTGGTACCTCCTGAACGCCGTCAACCAGCGCGACTACCCGCTGATGATGGGGGCGTTCATGATGATCACGATCGCGGTCGTGATCGCTCTCCTGATCGCGGACCTGACCTACGGCAGGATCGACCCCCGGGCGGGAACCGAGGACCGGGAGGCCTTCTAACCATGAACGGAGCAATCCAGCACCGAGGTGACGATGACCGCTGACAGCCACGACTGCGAACCCGGACCGGACGACGGCGAATCGGCAGACGACGACGGCGTTGGGGGGATCCTCCGGGGCGACGGGGGACAGGTCGGGACGCCGTTCGACACCACCGCCGACGTCCGGGAAACGCGGTGGGACCGCTACGGCCGGGCGATAGACGGTTACATTCGTATGCCGCTCACGATCATGCGCCAGGATTGGCGCTCGATCGTCGGGCTCTCGATCGTCGCCGTCTACCTCCTGATGGGGACCGTCCTGACGTGGACGGTCGAGCCGACCCGGACCGGCGATGGCCCCCAGTTCGTCCAGCCGTTCGAGACCTGGGAGTACCCGCTTGGCACCAACGAGATGGGCCAGGACCTCTTCGCACAGACCGTCCACTCGACGGGGCCCGTGCTAACCATGATGGCCTCGGGCGCACTGTTTACAGTGGTAATGGGGACCTTCTTCGGGCTGGTCGCGGGCTACAAGGGCGGCGAGGTCGACACCGTCCTCAGCTCGATCACCGACGTCTTCATCAACATTCCCGGGCTCCCGCTGGTGATCGTCCTCTCGGTGCTGTTCGAGCCCACCCACCCGATCTCGGTCGGTATCCTGCTCGCGGTCGCGGCCTGGGCGGGGCTGGCGCGGGCGATCCGCTCGCAGGTGCTCGCGATCAGGGACGAGTCGTTCGTCGAGGCCGCCCGCATGATGGACGTGCCGACCCCGGAGCTGCTGATAAAGGAGATTCTCCCTCATCTCATGCCATACATCATGGTGAACCTCGTCAACGCCGCTCGGACGATCATCTTCTCGGCGGTGGCGCTTTACTACCTCGGCGTGCTCCCCTTTGCCGACGCCAACTGGGGAGTCATGCTGAACCAGGCCTACCACGCTGGCGCGATCTACCGGCCCGACGCAACCCACTGGCTGGTCGTCCCGATGGTCGCGATCGCGGGGATCTCGATCGGGTTGTTGCTGATCGCCCAGTCGCTGGATCGCGTGTTCAACCCCCGCGTACGGGCGCGCCACGCCGACACGGGCGACGCTGAGGACGGGGACGGAACCGAGCCGGGATCGACCGAAATGATGAAACAGGTATGATGGGATCTACACGCAACGATTCCGCTAGATACGACGAGGAACCAACCCCCGCGCGTCGCGGGATCGACGAGCCGGTGATACCATGACGATGACGACGACGGACCTGACCGACCGATCCGAGGACGTGATCATGGAGGTATCGAACGCCAGGGTCAGCTTCGGGATGGAGCGTGGCCGGGCGCGGGTGTTGAACGACGTGAGTATGGACGTCCGCCGGGGGGAGATCCTGGGCGTCATGGGCGAGTCGGGGTCGGGGAAGTCGATGTTCGCCGACGCGTTGCTCGACGCCGTCGTCGATCCCGGCGTCCTGCAAGGGGAGCTCACCTACTACCCCGGCGACGGCGAGCCGATCGATCTCCTCTCGCTCTCCGAGGAGGAACGCCGACGGTACCGCTGGGAGGACGTCGCGATGGTGTTCCAGGGTGCGATGAGTTCGTTCAACCCGGTCCGGAAGATCCGGACTCACTTCGTCGACACCCTAAACGCCCACGACTACGACGTCGACCGGGGGCTTGAACGCGCCAAGGACCTGCTCGGCGATCTCTATCTGGACGCCGACCGCGTGCTCGATTCGTACCCCCACGAACTCTCCGGCGGGATGAAACAGCGGATTCTGATCGCGCTCTCGCTCGTGCTCGATCCGGAGATGCTCGTGATGGACGAGCCGACCGCGGCGCTGGACCTCCTGATGCAACGGTCGATCATCGCGCTCATCGAGGAGATCCAGTCGAAACATGACCTCACGATCGTCTTCATCACCCACGACATCCCGCTCGTGGCGGGCCTGGCCGACCGGCTGGCGGTGCTGTACGCCTTCGAGTTCATCGAGCTCGGCCCCGCCGACGACGTGCTGGCTGAGCCGGCCCACCCCTATACCCGGGCACTGTTGCGGACGACGCCCAACCTCGAAACGCCCTTAGAGGAGATGCGCCCGATCGAGGGCTCGAGCCCGGATCCGGTGAACATCCCCTCGGGCTGTTCGTACCACCCCCGGTGCCCGATGGCCGACGACCAGTGTCGGGAGGTCGATCCCGAACCCTACCGGGTCGACGACGACCATATCGCCCACTGTCACCACTGGGACGAGGCCATCGAGGAGGAGTCGCCCGTCGCGGTCGGCGGGGACGACCGGACGCCGACGCGGGCCTACGTCGGCCCGGACGGGGAAGACGCCGAGGATCCGCTCGTCTCCCTCGATGACGTCGAAGTCCACTTCGAGCAGAAGTCGGGCGGGCTATTGAGCAGAGCCGAGCCCGAGACCGTCGCCGCGGTCGACGGCGTCGACATCGACATCCACGAGAACGATACCGTCGTGCTGGTCGGAGAGTCGGGCTGCGGGAAGACGACCCTCGGGAAGGTCGCCGTCGGGGCCCAGCGTCCGACCGGCGGCTCGGTGAGCTACCGCGGCCAGGACGTCTGGGACGCAAAGGACATGCTCGGGGGCGTTTCGATCCCCTTCGAGGAGATCCGGCGGGCGCTCCAGATCATCCACCAGGACCCCGGAAGCTCGCTGAACTCCCACCGGCGGGTCCGGGCGATCCTCGAGACGCCGCTGCGGCGATGGTTCCCCGAACTCGACGGCAACGACCGGATACAGCGGATACTCGGCATGCTCGAGTACGTCGGGATCAGCCCCCCGGAGGACTACATCGAGCGCTATCCCCACCAGCTGTCGGGCGGGGAGAAACAACGGATCACGCTCATCCGGTCGATGCTGATGGACCCCGAACTGATCTTAGCCGACGAGGCCGTGTCGGCGCTCGACGTCTCCCTGCGCGTCGAGATGATGGACCTGATGATCGAACTCCAGGAACAGTTCGACACCTCATTTCTCTTCATTAGCCACAACCTATCGAACGCCCGCTACCTGGCCGAGAAGACCGGCGGCCGGATCGCGGTGATGTACCTGGGCGAGATCGTCGAGATCGGGACCGTAGATCGAATTATCAACGATCCACAACATCCGTATACTCAGGCGCTGAAGTGGGCGACGCCCGACCTCGATCCCGACGACGAGATCGAGACCGCCGACAGCCCGATTCGGACGATCGACATCCCGGACCCCTCGAACCCGCCGTCGGGCTGTCGGTACCACACCCGCTGTGCGAAGGCCCGCGAGGTCTGCCGGGTCGAGACGCCCGAGCTCATCGAGGCCGACGAGGGCCCGGGCCACCAGCGAGCGGCCTGCTTCCGGGCGTACGACGATCACGCCTACTGGAACAGCGAGCCGATCGTCGAGGGGCCGTCCGAGGAGTAACGGGCCGAGATGAGCCGAACGGACGCGATACTGAAGCTGGTGGTCGCCGTCAACGCCGTCTTCCTCCTGTTGCTGGGCTTTGCCTACCCTCACCTCGAGGCCGGTTCGGGCGCCCACGTCGCCGCCGTGCTCGCGTTCGTCCCGACCGTCCTGTCGCTGGCGCTCGCGACAGTCGTCTGGTACGTCGGATTGGACGTCTTCGTTCCCTGACCTGGTATGGCATCGTTCACCAAAGATTTAAGATCCGAACGTGGATTGGTCCCGTATGGCAACCGAGCAACGGGATATCGCCTCGTTTTTCGAGCAGGAAGCGCAGTTCGGCCGTACGCGCAGGTCGGCGGCGGTCGTGTTCCTGACGGCCCTCGCCATGGGTTCCCAGAGCCTCGCGACGTACTACGCGCTGGGTGCCGACAGGGTGGAGGTCAGCAACGCACTGACCGTCGAGTTCGCCTACCAGTTCGGCGAGCCGATCCTCCTGTGGGTGGCTCTCACGGGAGTGCTCTACCTCCTGGGACGGGTGTTCACCTCCCGGATCCGGATCGGCCGGCTGTTCAAGCTGCTGGGCTGGGGCTTCGTTCCGATGATCGCGACGGGACTTCTGGGCGCGGTCGGCCGGTACATCGTTTTCTCGGACGTCGACGTCCCCGACAACGTCCAGGTCGGAGTCCTCGGGTCCGAACGGGAGGCCTACGCCGCGATGAGTGCCGAGGTCGCGGGCGATCCGGTCCTGGTCGGAACGGTCGTCGTCGGGAGCCTGTTCGTGCTGGTCTCGGGGTACCTCTGGACCGTTGCCCTCGAGTACTCGAGCAACTTAGACCAGAGGCGGGCGGGGCTGGTGACCGTCGTCCCCGTCGTGGCCTACGTCGCGTTCACGATCCTCCGGGTGCTCTGAGCCGATCAGTCCTCGAACCGCTCGTCCCACTCCATCCCCTTCCCGACGGCCGCGGTCCCGCCGTCGACCGCGAGGTTCGTCCCAGTAATAAAAGAGGCCTCGTCGCTCGCGAGAAACGAGACCGCGTCGGCGATCTCCCGGGGTTCGCCCGCTCGCTTTAAGATCCCGGAGCCGTCGGGGTGGGGCGCGGTCTTCTCGGCGAAGAACTCCTCGGCGCCGTCCTCGGGGAGGTGGTAGTCGGTGATCACCCAGCCCGGCGAGACCGCGTTGACGCGAATCCCTTCGGGAGCGAAGTCACAGGCCATATCCCGGGTCATCGAGACGATCGCGCCCTTCGTCGCGTCGTACTGGGCCCACTCGGGCCGGCCGACCCACGCGCCGACGGAGGCGACGTTGACGATGGCGCTCCCCTCGGCCATTAGCCCGGCGAGGTGTTTGACGCAGAACGCGTACCCCTTCAGGTTCGCGTCGAGGATCCGGTCCCAGCTCTCCTCGCCGGCCTCGGTGACCGGCTTGGGATCGACCCGGATCCCGGCGTTGTTCACGAGAACGTCGACCGCACTGAACCGCTCCTCGAGTTCGTCGGCCATCCTCTCGACGCTCTCCTCGTCGCCGACGTCGGTCTCGCGAGCGAGAGCCTCTCGACCCGTCCGTTCCTCGACTGCTTCGGCGGTCGCCTCCGCGGCGTCGCCGTTCCAATCTACTGCGACGACGTCCGCCCCGGCCTCGGCCAGCCTGAGGCAGGTCGTCTCGCCGATGCCCGCGCCACCGCCGATCACGACAGCGACCGCGTCCTCGAGTCGTTCAGTCATGGGGGGGGGGGGGACGGGTGCGTGACAAGAGTTAACTCCTTCGCTCCGGCCGCCCTGGCGGCCGAGCGCCCGGTATTTACTTCGTGGAGCCGGAGCGCGTTCGACGGGCCGTTCCCCAGGCAGGAACCACATCGACGAGTGCGACGACGTTCCCTGGGCCCGCATCCGACCCCCGACGTCTCGAGGATCACGGGCCGTTCGGGCCCGCGGGAGCACTCGTCGCCCATCCATTACAACCATATGATAGTAATAAAATCGTCTAATCCGTTCCCTCTATGGGAACGAACTCGTCCCGAAACGCTCACCAGGATGGCCTCCGCCGAGTCCGGGTGTCGAGCACGCACGCTCCCCCAGCACTCGGACGGCCGTCCGTTTTCGGCGACGTGAAGATTTATCCCCTCCGACCCCACACCCACCCACGCATGGACACCTTCGAATCCGACGACGGCCACGTGGTCGTTCGACTCGACCGAGGCGACCTCGCGTTAGAATCGCTCGCCGACGCCTGCGAGAGCCACGGGATCGACGCCGGCGTCGTCGTCTCGGGGATCGCGACGTTCAGCAACCTGAACATCCACTACGTCCACCGGACGGACCTTCCCGAAGAGCAGAGCAAGCGAAACACCGACCTCGAGCTCTCGGGCTCCTGGGAGGTCACGAACGTCAACGGCGTCGTCGCCGACGGCGAGCCACACCTCCACGTGACGGCGTTCGACGGCGACCGAACGGTCGGGGGCCACCTGGAGGACGGCTGTGAGGTGAACGTCCTTGGCGAGTTCACGATCCGGGAACTATCGGGACTCGACCTCGAGCGCCGACCGGACGATCACGGAATCTCGAAGCTCCGCGAGCGGTAGGCCACCCTCGGTCGCGGACCGCGGCGGGTCTATCGGTCGGCCCGAAGCTCCGCGACCGCGTCCTCGTCGACCTCGATCCCCAGGCCCGGCTCTTGGGGGACCGCGAGTTCCCCGCCGGAGGGGTCGAACGGCGTCTCGAGGATCTCGGTTCGCATCGGGTTCTCGCTGCGGTCGAACTCGACCATCATCGGGTCCGGGGCCGTCCGGCTGTGGGGGTAGGCAGGGACGCTCGCGGCGAACTGGACGGCCGCGGCGAGCCCGACCGCGCTGTTCCAGATGTGGGGACGGACGCCGACGTTCTCTGTGGTCGCGAGCTTCGCGATCGTTCGGGCCTCCGAGAGCCCGCCACACCGCGCGAGATTAGGCTGGACGATGTCGACTGCGCCGTCGATCAGGCGCTTGAACTCGAACCGGCCGTAGTGAGCCTCGCCGGCCGCGAGCGCGGTCTCGACGTGGCGCTTGACCTCCTCGTACCCCGAGAGATTCTCCGGGGGAACCGGCTCCTCGATCCACTCGACGTCGTACTCCGCGATCGCTCGCCCGCTCCGGACCGCCTGCTCGGGGCGGTAGTTGCCGTTCATGTCGACCATCAGTCGGGCGTCGGGTCCCAGGATATCGCGCGCCGTCCGGACGCGCTCTTCGTCCTCCTCGACGCCGGTGCCGATCTTGATCTTCGCGGCCGTAAACCCCTCGTCGACGGCCGCCTCGATCGGCTCGGCGAGGGGACGCTCGGTCTCGGTGAAGTACATCGTCGAGGCGTAGGGGACGAGCGTCTCGACCGAACGACCCCCGAGCAGCCGGTGGACCGGGCGGCCGACCTCCTTGCCGATGAGGTCCCAGCAGGCGACGTCGATCGCGCTGACGACGCTCTGGACGAAGACGGCCTCCCCGAAGTGGTAGGGATCGGTGTAGGACCGTTCGGCGAGCGATTCGACGTCGAAGGGGTCCATCCCGACGACGTCCTCGGCGAACAGTTCCTCGATCGTCGCCTCGGCGATCGACCCGGGGACGAACGCCTCGCCCCAGCCGACGAGGCCGGTATCGGTCTCGAGGCGGAGCAACGTCGTCGCCCGGTCGCGGCCGAACCCGCGTGCGTCGCCGAGACCCGCGGACAGGGTGTGGGCGAGCGGGATCGGCTCGATCGTCGTGATCTCCATGGTCGGACGAGCAGTGCGGGGCCGATATAGATTTGGTTCGCCGCGATCGGAGCGGGCGTTCCCGCTGGGCGAACGCGGCTCGTCGCCTCAACTGCCGACCTCAGCGCTCGCCGACGCTGCCGTCGGCCCGCCGGCCGATCGGGCGGTCGAAGCCGAGATCGGTTCCCGCGAGTTCGCGGACGCGGTCCTCGTCGATCGAGACACCGAGTCCCGGTTCCTCCGGGAGGTCGAGGTAACTCCCGGTGCGATCGAGAAGCGAGTCGTCGGCGAGGTAGCGCGAGGCGTCGGGGTCGTCGACGACGACCTGCTCCTGGATCAGGGCGTTCGGGGCGGCCGCGACGACCTGCAGCGAGGCCGCCAGCGCGACCGGCCCGATCGGGCAGTGGAGTGCGAGGGAAACGTCGTACGTCTCGGCCATGTCGGCGATCTTCTTCGTCTCGGTGATCCCGCCGGCACTGGAGACGTCCGGCTGGACGATATCGACCGCGTCGGCCTCCAGCAGCGGTCGAAACCCCCACCGGGAGTAGAGGCGTTCGCCGGTCGCGATCGGGATCGTCGTCGCCCCGGCCACCCTCTCGAGGGCGTGGTCGTGTTCGGGGGTCACCGGCTCCTCGATGAACATCGGGTCGAACGCCTCGACGGCGTCGGCCAGGCGGCGGGCCATCGCCTTCGAGGCCCGCCCGTGGAAGTCCAGCGCGACGTCGACCTCGGGGCCGACGGCCTCCCGGACAGCACCGACGACGGCTCGTGCGCGCTCGACCGCCGCCGGAGCGTCGACGGGCTCTAAGCCGCCGGTCGGGACGAGCTTCAGGGCGGTGTAGCCCTCCTCGACGTAGCCCTCGGCCTCGCTGGCGGCCGCCGCGGCCGCCTTCTCGGGATCGTCGATCCCCCTGTGAGCATCGACGTGGTGGTAGACCCGGACCCGGTCGCGGACGGGACCGCCGAGCAGTTCGTAGACCGGGCACCCGCAGGCCTTTCCCTTCAGGTCCCAAAGCGCCTCGTCGATGCCGGCGATGGCGCTCATGTGAACGGGCCCGCCCCGGTAGAAGCTGCTGCGGTACATCGCCTGCCAGCGGTCCTCGATTCGGCCCGGATCAGCCCCCAGAACGTACTTCTGCATCATCTGATCGACGGCACTGCGGGTCGCGGGCGCGCTGCCCTCCCGGAAGTGCCATTTCGTGTAAACCTCGCCCCAGCCGACCCGGCCGTCGCTCGTCTCGAGCCTGAGGAACTGCCACCGTGGCGGGACCTCGTACAGTTCGTAGTCGGTAACGCGCATCCGGTGAGTGGGCGGGGGCCCGCCGCTTGAACCTTCGGGACGGGGAACCACGCGCCGGGACTCACAGCTCCCGTAACTCCCCGACGGCGACCTCCCGACCCAGCTCCGCCGACGCGTAGGCCACGAGGACGACCTCGACGGCTCTCCGGGCCTCCCTCGCGTCGACGATCGGCTGGCGGCCCTCCCGGACCGCCCCGACGAAGTCACGGATCTGGCCCTCGAGGCCCGTTCCACACGGCGGCCGGTCGAGGTCGGGCTCGACCGTCTCGTCGCCGAGAGCGAAGGTTCCGGAGCTGTAGGAGCCCTCGGTGCCGTTTACCTCGACGCGCTCCCTGGTCGCGCCCCGGACGCCCGTCGTTGCCTCGATCGTGCCGTAGCCGCCGTTCTCGAACCGGACCGTCGCGACGAGGACGTCCTCGTGGTTCATCTCGTGGGCGAGGGTGTCCGCCGACGCCGAGACGCTCTCGATGCCGCCAGTAAGCCAGTCCAGGAGGTCGACGAAGTGGATCGCCTGCTGGAGGAGGGCGCCGCCGCCGGCTTCTTCGGTGCCGTGCCAGTCGTCGTAGTACGACTGGGATCGGTGGTACTTGACGGCGGTGTCGGCCAGCAGGACGTCGCCGAACCGTCCCTCGTCGAGCCACCGCTTGGCGGTCCACCGTTCCGGCGTGAACCGCCGCTGGAAGACGCCAGCGATCGTTGCGTCGTGCTCGTCGGCAGCCTCGACGATCCGGTCTGCGCGTTCGACGTCAACGTCCAGGGGTTTCTCGACCAACACGTCGATCCCGCGTTCGATCGCGTCGATCGCGACCTCGGCATGGGTTCCCGAGGGCGTACAGACGCTTACCGCATCGAGGTCCTCGGCCTCGAACATCTCGACGTGGTCCGTGTACCCCCGCACGTCGTACTCCTCGGCGAACGGAGCGATCGACGACTCGCTCCGGGCCGACCCCGCGAGGAGGTCGGCGCCGTCGATCGCTCCGAGACGGTCCGCGTGGGTCGTCCCGAACCCGCTCGCCCCAACGATCCCGTATCCGATGGTTCCCATGCCGCCGGACTCGCTTCGCCGGCACTTCAACGTTGCAGTAGCGGTACCGGCGGTCCGAGCGATGCGACCGACTCCTCGACCGTCGGTGATTCCCCCGACGGGTGTTGTCACTCGAACGAACGTTCCTCGTGACCGAACCGACCCGATAGCTATAGGGTCCTGGATTGGAATGCGAGGGACATGACCAGCGCGCGCGGAACCGGGCCCGATACGGGGATCAAGTCGACGGACACGCTGATCTCCATCCTCGAGGTCCTGCAGAGCCGCGACGGCGCGGGCGTCACCGAGATCGCCGAGGAGCTCGACCGCTCGAAGAGCACCGTCCACAGCCACCTCCAGTCGCTGCGGGCCCACCGCTGTATCCGGAAGGACGGAACGACCTACCGGCTCGGGCTGCGATTCCTGAGCTTCGGCGGCCACGCCTGCAACCGGACGGGGCTCCTCGAGATCGTCAGGCCCGAAGTCGACGGCTTGGTCGAGGAGACCGGCGAGACCGCCCAGATGGTCGTCGAGGAACACGGCCGCGGGATCTACGTCTGCCAGAGCCGGGGCGCCGAGGCAGTCAGGACCGACTCCCACGTCGGCACCGAGGTCGGCCTCCACTGTACGGCCGTCGGAAAGGCGATCCTCGCCCACCTCCCCGAGGACCGGGTCCGGGAGATCGCCGACCGCCACGGACTTCCCCCGAGGACCGATGAAACGGTCACGGATCTCGACGAACTGTTCGCTGCTCTCGAACGAGTTCGCGAGCGGGGGTACGCGATCGACGACGGCGAACGGATCCCCGGGATCAGGTGCGTCGCAGCGCCGGTCCGGACCGACGACGGCGTGATCGGCGCGCTCAGCGTCAACGGGCCGACGAAGCGCCTCGAGGGCGAGTATTTCCGGGAGAAACTCCCGTCGCTCGTCGGCCGGGCGGCCAGGGTCGTCGAGATCAACGCGACCTACGCCTGAGACGGATCGCCGTACCGATCCACCGACGCTCGGCGTGGCCGAACCGATACTCGTTACGGTTGCATTGGGATTTACGGACGTACGATTGTAACGTATCGGTGGTCAGGCGACGAACAACTGTTCGATGACAGGGGACGAAGCGACGGACGGAGGATCGTCCGCCGCTCGAGGGGCGCCAGCTATAAGCCGCGACGGGCGAACCCGACGGATACATGCCCCTCTCCCCAGACGAACCGGAGGCGTCAGTGCTCTGCGAGCGGGCCCAGCGGGAGCCGGAATCGGTGGCGGTCGCGGCCGTCGTCGACCACCTCGTCTTCGGCGATCGGGCGACCCGGCGGACGGCCCTCGAGGCCTACGAAACGCTCGTCGAGCGCCGTCCGGGAGCGGTCGAGGACGCTGCGACCCGGCTCGCCGAACATCTCGCCGCCGACGACTGGGGTGCCCGGCGTCGGGCGGCGCTGACGGTCCGGGCGCTCGTCGAGCCCGCCCCGGAGGCGGTCGAGGGGGTCGTCCCCGAACTCCGGGCGCTCGGAGATTCCAGGAAACCCGGCCGCGAGGCGGCGGTCGACGCCCTCGCGGGGCTCGCCCTGGAGCGTCCGGAGGCGGCGGTTCCCGCGGTCGAGGTCCTCGCCGCGATCTGTCACGAGCCGGTCGAGCCCGTAGAGGGCGGGCAGCGAGTCGGTCCGGCGCGGGCGTCGGGAGGCGGCCCGTTGGCTCCGGAACGCGAGCGCCGCGACCGGGTCCGGGTCCGCGCGATCGCGGGACTCACCCGGATCGCCGCCGTCGAACCGGCGGCGATGGAGCCGGTCGTCGCCGGCGTCGGCGACCTCCTCTCGGACGACCACAACCTCGTCCGGGCGGCGGCCTGCGAGGTCTTCGAGGCCGTCGCGACGACGTTCCCCGACGAGGTGGCGGCCGTCGCCGACGCCCTCGCCGAGCGGGCCGGCTCCGACCCCGAGCAGCCGGTTCCCTGGCGGGCGGCCGACGCACTCGTCGCCCTCGCGGCCGTTCGTCCCGCGCGGGTCGGTCGCGCGGTCGCGCCGGTCGCCGCCGACCTCTCGCGCTTTCTCGACTCCCGAGAGGCCGACCGGCGCCGGACGGGGACGACGCTGGCCGTCGCCGCCGCGGCCGTCCGGCCGACCGCCATCGAGCCCGCCGGAGCGCTCCTCGAGGAGCGCCTCGCCGACGAGGACGACGTGAGGACGCATGCGGCGACCGCGCTCGCGCTCTCGGGCGTCGGGAGGGCGCGGGCACTGCGGGCCGTTCTGGCCGGGGGCGTCGACCGATCGGGGGGCACGGACGGCTGACCGCCGCCGGAGGAGCGCCGCGCGGCAAGGTTTATGTATGCGATCTCCGAACAGGACTCCAGAACGACGCCACGCAAATGACACGGAGCCTATCCGACCACGAGATCCGCGGCGATCCGGAGTCGATCCTCGAGGTGTCCGACCTCGACGTCACCTTCGACATGGACCGGGGGGAGTCGAAGGTCCTGGACGGGGTGAGCTTCGAGGTCCACCGCGACGAGATGCTCGGGATCGTCGGCGAGTCCGGCTCGGGGAAGTCGATGTTCGCCTCCGCGCTGCTCAACGCCGTCGTCGACCCCGGGCGGGCCTCCGGGGAGGTGATCTACGACGATCCCGACGCGGGACCCGTCGACGTCCTCTCGCTGTCGGAAGACCAGCTCGAGTCGTTCCGGTGGGAGGAGGTCGCGATGGTGTTCCAGGGCGCGATGAGCTCGTTCAACCCGACGATGAAGATCGACGAGCACTTCGAGGAAACGATCCAGGCCCACGGGGAGCCGATGGACGACCGGATGGCCCACGCCCGCGAGCTCCTCTCGAACCTCTATCTCGACCCCGACCGGGTGCTCGGCTCGTATCCCCACGAGCTCTCGGGGGGGATGAAACAGCGCGCGCTGATCGCGCTCTCGCTCGTGCTCGACCCGGAGGTGCTCGTGATGGACGAGCCGACCGCCGCCCTGGACCTCCTGATGCAGCGCTCCATCATGAACCTGCTCGACAACCTCCAGGAGGAGTACGACCTCACCATCGTCTTCATCACCCACGACCTCCCGCTGGTCGCGGGCCTGGCCGACCGGCTGGCGGTGATGTACGCCTTCGAGTTCGTCGAGTATGGGCCAAGCGAGGAGGTCATCCGGGACGCAGCCCACCCCTACACGCGGGCGCTGTTGAAATCGGTTCCGAGCGTCGACGCCGCCTTAGAGGACATGAACCCCATCGAGGGCGAGAGCCCCGATCCCGTGGACACGCCCGCCGGCTGTTCGTACCACCCGCGGTGTCCGCTGGCCGACGAGCAGTGCGTCGCCGAGGACCCCGACTACCACGACGTCGGCGAGGACCGGGGAGCCGCCTGTTTCCACTGGGAGCGGTCCTCGGAGGCCGTCGAGTACAAACTCGGCGTCGATCCGGTCGTGCCCGACGAGCCCTCGCGGGCCGTCCGCGGGGACGAGGAGACCGTGGTCTCCCTCGAGGACCTCGAGGTCCACTTCGACCAGTCGGGGTTCATCGATCGCCTGTTCGATCAGGACGCGACCGTCCGGGCGGTCGACGGCGTCGACTTGGAGATTGCCGAGAACGAGGTGGTCGCGCTGGTCGGCGAGAGCGGCTGCGGGAAGACCACGCTCGGCAAGACCGCGATCGGACTCCAGGAGCCGACCGCGGGGACGGTCCGGTACCGGGGTCACGACGTCTGGGAGGCAAAGCGCGGCGAGGGCGAGATCGACCACGACCGGATCCGGCGGGCCCTCCAGATCGTCCACCAGGACCCCGGGAGCTCGCTCAACCCGACCCGCACAGTCAGAACGAGCCTCGCGGCCCCGCTGAAGCGCTGGCGGTCGGACCTGAACTCCAGCGACCGGGAGACGGTGGTCCACAACCTCCTGGAGCGAGTGGGGATGAAACCCGCCGAGGACTACGCGCTCCGTTTCCCCCACCAGCTGTCGGGCGGCGAGAAACAGCGGGTCGTGCTCCTGCGGGCCCTGCTGATGAGTCCGGACCTCATCCTCGCCGACGAGGCCGTCTCGGCCCTGGACGTCTCCCTGCGCGTCGAGATGATGGAACTCATGCTCAGCCTCCAGGAGCTGTTCGACACCTCCTATCTGTTCATCTCCCACGACTTCGCGAACGCCCGCTACCTCGCCGAGGAGTCCGGCGGCCGGATCGGGATCATGTACCTCGGAAACGTAGTCGAGATCGGCCCCGCCGAGGAGATCATCCACGACCCGAAACACCCCTACACGAAGGTCCTTCGGTGGGCGACGCCGCCGCTCGATCCCGACGCGGCTCAGGAGGCCCGGGAGACCGAGCCGCCGATCCGCGAGATCGACATCCCCGACCCGACCGATCCCCCGAGCGGCTGTCCGTTCCACACCCGCTGTCCGGAGGCCCGGGAGGTCTGTCGGGAGCGCGAGCCGGAGCTGACGGCCAGCGAGGGCGAGGCGTCGCTGGCGGCCTGCTTCCGTGAGGACGAGGACCACGCCTACTGGGAGAGCGAACCGATCGTCGAGGGAAGCTCCGGCGAGAACGCCTCCTAAAGGTTTTTCCCGGTCGGGACCGCCCCTCCCGTATGGCCGGCAAGTACGACAAGAGCTACGTCGACCATCTCTGTGACCACGAGCAGGGGTGGCGCCTGCTGTTTACGTTCTCGGTCGGCTTCCTCGCGCTGTCGGTCCTCTGGTTTCTCTCCGTCGAGCCCGGCTCCCCGACGTACGTCGTCACGATCATGAACCTCGTCGGGTTGAGCGGGCTCGCGATCCTGAGCGGGTTCGTGCTCTCGCGGTGTCGGCGGTAACGGAGTAAACTATATGATGGCCGAGACGCCATCCAGTACCATCAATGAGCGAGTACGTCGGGAGAGCGAGGGAGGGGGTCGCCGCCACCCTCGGATTCCTCGCCGGGTTCGACTACTACTGGCGGAAGATCGGACACGCGTTCGTGACGCTGATCAGCGTGACGACGATCACGTTCGCGCTCTTCCGGCTGATGCCGGGGAACCCGGCCCAGGCGATGCGCGCACAGTTCGAGTCCCAGCTCGAGGGCTCCGGGCAGGCCGCGGATCCGGAGGTCCTCGATCAGATGGTACAGGTCCACACCGGGTTCGACCCGAGCCAGCCGATCTACATGCAGTACTTCGAGTACGTCCGGGACATCGTCCTCTACCAGGACTTCGGTCAGTCGATCCAGTACGGCGATCCGGTGTTCGACATCCTGTTTCGGGCGATGCCGTGGTCGGTGTTCATCAGCGTCTACGGGCTCGCGCTTGGCTACTCGACGAACATCCTGCTGGGCGCGGCGATGGCCTACAAGGAGGGGTCGCGGTTCGACGGCACGATGACCGTCGTCGCCACCTTCCTGAACTCGATTCCCTACTACGTCGGCGCGCTGCTCTTTCTGGCCTTTTTCGCACACGACCTGGGCTGGTTCCCCAGCGGCGGCCGGTACGACACGAGCATCGAGGCGGGGCTCAACCCAGCGTTCATGGCGAGCATCGTCCACCACGGGGCCCTGCCGATCATGTCGAGTTTCATCGTCGGCTTCGGCGGCGGCGCACTCGCCATGCGGGGCAACTCCGTGCGGATCCTGGGCGCCGACTACCTCCGGGTCGCCCGCCTCCGGGGAATCGGCTCGGTCCGGATCGCAACCCGCTACGTCGCCCGCAACGCGATCCTTCCCCTCTACACCCAGATGATGATCGGCATCGCCGCGGTGTTTTCGAGCAGCGTCGTCCTCGAGTACATCTTCACCTACCCCGGCGTGGGATGGTACACGTTCGACGCGATCAACATGCGCGATTACCCGCTGTTGATGGGGTCGTTCCTATTTTTCACCATCGTCACGCTGATCGGGATCCTGCTCGCGGAGTTTACCTACGGCATCGTCGACCCCCGTGCGGGGTCGGGAGGCGAGAATGAGTCCTACTGACGAGTCCTCGACGGACGGCGGCGTACAGCTCAGCGATGACCAGCTATTCGGCCAGCTTGCCGACTCCGACAGCGTCGAGCTCTCGGGGCGCGAACGCCTTGCCCGGATCCTCGACGCCTACGTGCTCGCGCCGGGACGCGTCGCGTGGAACGACTGGCGGACCCGGCTTGGCATCCTCATCATCGCGCTGTTCGTCCTCGCCGGGACGGTCGGGCCGCGGGTGATCGAGGCGCCCGCGACGAACCAGGCGCCGACGAACCACCCGCCATTCGAGGGCGGGTTCGGAGCGATCACCGAGGACGGCGGCTGGATCGACCTCGTACAGATCTCGGTCGGGAGCGTCTCGCTGCCGTGGCTGTCCTTCGAGTTCCCGCTCGGCGCCGACAACTACGGCTCGCCGATCGGTCGACAGCTCGTCCACGCGACGCCGGACATGCTCGAGATGGTCGTCGCGGGCGCGATCGTCTCCGTCGGGTTCGCGACGATCATCGGCGTCACGGCGGGCTACAAGGGCGGCCGGACCGACTCGTTTCTGATGTATATCACCGACATCGTGATGACGATGCCGGGGCTCCCGCTGGTCATCGTGATCGCGGCGATCTACCCGCCCCGACAGGCGTGGCTGGTCGGGGTCATCCTCGCGATCGACGCCTGGCCGGGACTGGCACGCGCGTTGCGCTCGCAGGTGCTGACGCTCCGCGAGGAGTCCTACGTCGAGGCCTCGCGGACGATGGGGCTCCCCTCGCGGACGATCCTCTCGCGGGACGTCATCCCGCAGTTGATGCCCTACGTCCTGATCAACGCGGCCCAGGCCGGGCGGAAGGTGATCTTCGAGTCCGTCGCGCTCTATTTCCTGGGCGTGTTGCCCTTCACGACGGCCAACTGGGGGATCATGATGGACACCGCCTACAGCGAGGCGTTCGCGCTGGTCGATCTGGGCAACTTCTACCAGCTCCTCTGGCCGATGAGCGCGATCGTCATCATCTCGTTTGGGTTCATCCTGTTCTCCCAGGGGATGGACCGGGTGTTCAACCCCCGCATCCGGGCGCGCCACACGAAGAAGGTCGGCGGCGGCGACGAGCAGCCGCCCACCGAGTGAGAGGTCCGCGGAGGATTTCGGCCGCGCTCGCGTCCACTGGTCCGGGTTCGACGGGATGGGAGCCAGTGGCAACGTTTATGTGGTGGTCCCGCGAGACGTCTCCCAGAGGGGCCATGGCATCAGCAACCGACGAGGACGCGAGCCCGCGGTGGCGGTTCCTGTATCGAGAGCTCAAGGCGCTTCGAGGGTCGCTCCTGTTGTCGACCGTCGCCATCGGCGTCGTCCTGCTGGGCGTCGCGGTCGTCTTCGAGAGCGGCCTCACGATCACGCGCAATGACGGCGTTCTCGCGGGGATGCTCGGCGTGTTCGGCATCTCGGCGATCCTCGTCGGCGGGACGTTCTACCTGCTTCTCAAGGCGATCCACCGGAGTTGAAATCACGGCGGCTCGTCGCTTCCGGAAGCGAGCACGGGCCACGGTCGCCCCGGCAGTCGTGATGTCCCCTCGTGACGACCGGTAGTTATTTGTGATAGTGGTCGATATACTCGTATGGTATGGCAAATCCTGACAGGTATGATGCGATCGAGTCCGCGGAGGAGTTCCTCTCCCGGCGGCGGATGTTGGCGGCGACGGCGGCCGCGGTCGGTTCCGGGTTCGCCGGCTGTCTCGGGGGCGACGGTGGGAACGGAAACGGGAACGGAAACGGAAACGGGAACGGAAACGGAAACGGGAACGACAGCGGAAACGGGAACGACAGCGGGAACGGAAACGGGAATGGAAACGGCAACGGCAACGATAGTGGCAACGGGAATGGAAACGGGAACGGTGGGTCGGGTGACGATACCACCATCACCACGTTCATGCAGTCGATTCCCAGTGAGATGAACTTCAACACGTGGGCGCCCAGCTATCCCTGGACGCCCACGTGGCTTCTCTTGGAACCGGTTATCCGATACTACGCCGATGGTTCCGTCAGCCTCGAGATGATCGAGGACTGGGACTACGATGGCGACAGCCAAGAAGTGACGGTTCACTTCAACGATGAGTTTACGTGGTGGAACGGCGACCAGGTAAACGCTGCCGACAAGTACTGGTACGAGGAGACTGCTCGTCTCCTCAATCCCGAGTCGAGCGACATCGCACAGCTCACACTCGAAAACGACGGCCAGACGCTCGTTCGCGAGTACAAGAACCAGCAGAATCCGCAACTGCTCGAGTATGCGCTCGGCGGCTACCTCGGTGAGATGATGCGGACCCACCGAGACAGCTTCCGGCCGTGGGCCGAGGAACTCCAAGATGCCTCGAGTGGCGAAGAACGCACGGGGATCCAGGAGCGCATGGCAGAGGAAATGCCGCTCAACATCCAGACCGTCATGGAGGACGGCCTCGGCAACGGTCCGTTCCGAATCGTCGACTACAATGAACAGGGGATCTACTGCGAACTCCACGACGGTCATCCCTACTCCGACCAGATCAACATCGACCGGCTCGACTATGAGCTTGCGGCCGACGAGGCCGTTGCCCAGAACATCATGGGCGGCGAGTACGACTTCGGCTATTCGACGCTGGCGAACTGGCTTGGCGACAGCACTCCGGATAACGCCGAGACGATAGCCGAGTACCAGGACACGTTCATGCGGAAGCTCGAGTTCCAGATGCAGGGGCCTGGATCGAAACACACCCGGAACCTGAACTTCCGGCGCGCGGTCATCCACGCCCTCAGCCTCGAGAACATCTCCGGGAACGAATCGAGCGAAACTACGCCCCGGACGTTACAGACCGGTATTACCGAAAATGTCACCAACGAGTGGCTCGGCGATTACGTGAGCGACTTTATCGAGTATCCCGTCCAAGCCGACGAGAGTGGCGCGGCGGAACTGCTTCAGGAGGAGGGCTATGAACAGGATGGGGACGCCTGGCTCGGGCCCGATGGGGAGCAGGTTTCCCTGGAGTTCGTGATCCCCCAGCGGGAGTCGAACCCTGCTCGGACGATCACCGACCAACTTTCGCAGTTTGGGTTCGAAGTGAACCTGAGTTCTCTCGAGGGTGCCGCATACAATGATCGGACCGAGGACAGCATCGACTTTGACCTGTCAATCTTTAGTCACGGATCGCTGGCCGCACACCCGTCTTCGTTCTTCCGGCCGACCCATAAGGCCGGCAACGATCTGGGCGAACAAGCTGTCATCGTGGACGCGATTGAGAACGGCGAGGAACGGTCGCCGTACAACGGGAAGGAGCTCGTCGTCGAGATTCCAGAAGAGGTCGGCCAGGAAGATCTTTCGGGATCTACCCAAGAGATTAATCTCTACGATCACTACCAAGAGTGGAGTACTGCCCAATCCGATGAAGAGAACCTGCAGTTCGCCGAGACGTTCAGTTGGCTCTGGAACTTCTATCTTCCCGGGATCGACATGTACGAGCAAATCAACGGCTCGTGGGGAAAGACCGACGAGTGGGAGTTCGAGGTCAACCAGGATTGGGAGGCCTACCGGGGCGCCTACCGTGCCGTAAAGCGCGGGCTCATCTCGCCCCAGTAGCCAGCGGTTCCGGGTCGAAGTCCCGCCGTCTTCCCCCTCGGGAAAACGGTTAAGCCGGTCGGTTCCCTCGCCGATACCATGACCGAACCGCCCGTACTGCCGAGGCCGCGCCACGTTCGGAAGGGGTCGGGAACCGTCCGGCTCGAGCCGCCGTTCCGTATCTCCTCGAGCGGTGACGACGTCGATCCGGTCGCATCGCTTCTCGGGGACCTCCTCGAGCGGGAGACGACCGAACCCGCGCGCCGGGTCGAAGCGGGGACTGAGGGCGCCGACGTCCGACTGGAGATCACCGGGGAGCCAAGCGAGCGGGGCGACGATCCGGAGGGGTACGTCCTCCGTGCGGACCCCGACGCCGTCGAGATCCGGGCGGCGACGGCGGACGGAGTCCGCCACGGCTGCCGGTCGCTCGTGACGGCGCTCGCCCGGGACGGGGAGGAGTGGACGTTTCCGGTGTGTACGATCCACGACCGGCCGGAGACCGACTGGCGGGGGCTCATGCTCGATCCCGCACGCGGGTTCCTGTCGGTCGAACGGGTGAAGCTGCGGATCGACCAGGCCGCCAGGGCGAAGCTGAACCGGCTCCACCTCCACCTGCTCGACGACGAGGGGTACGCCCTCGAGTCCGCGGCCTACCCGGAGCTGAACCGGGATCTCGACGGAACCGAGCGGCCGGCGTACTCGCGGGACGACCTCGCGGAACTGGTCGCGTACGCGGGTCGGCGCGGGATCGAGATCGTGCCCGAGATCGACGTCCCCGCCCACGCAGCGCACGTCCTCGAGCGGTTTCCGGAACTGGGGTGTACGGTCGAGGGCGGCGCCCCCTCCGACCGGACGATCTGTATCGGAAGCGAGGAGAGCCGCGAGTTCGTCGAGACCCTCCTGGGGGAGGTGGTCGAGGCGTTTCCCTTCGGGGTCGTCCACATCGGGGGAGACGAGTGGGAGATGCACGGCCACTCCTGGGAGGAGTGTGTCGACTGCCGGGAGCGGATGGCCGCCGAGGGCTCGGAGACGCCGACCGAACACTTCTATGCGTTCGTCCGCCGGCTCCACAGCTTTCTAGAGGAACACGATCGCCGGACGATGCTCTGGAACGACCAGATCGACGTCTCGGAGTCGCCCGACCTCCCGCGGGACGTCCTGATCCAGTTCTGGCGCGTCGCCGCCCCCGACCGCGGGCCCGTCGAGGGCTGTAGCATGGAGCGGTTCGTCGAGGAAGGGTTCGAGGTGGTCAACTCCTACGTCCACGCGGCCTACGTCAGGGGGTGGATCGGGGAGGAGTACATGCTCGGCTGGGCGCCCCGGCGCCGGCCGACCGCCCCCGAGGGACGCGAATCCCGCGTCGCCGGGGGCGAACTCGCCGCCTGGGAACCCTCGAGCGAGGAGCGCCGGGAGTACTTCGAGCGGGCGCTCCCGTCGGCGATCCCCCTGTTCGCCGACCGGCTCTGGAACCCCGATCCCGTCGAGAGCGGGTCCGCGATTTCCCGGGCCGTGACCCGTCACGCACTGGGCCCGTTCGTCCCCGACGGGCTCGATGTCTACCGGGATCTCGGCGGGCTGATCCTCCCGACGAACTGGAAGCGCTCGGACCCAGACCCGCCGGCCCACCCGGATCGGTCGCTGCCGGAACTGTCACCCACTGAAGCCCGATCGGCCTACGAAGAAACGATCGGGGCGCTGACCGCCCTATGTGAGTCGGGGCGTGCGATCTATCCGGAGACCGCATCGGCCTACGTCGATTCCCTCGAGTGGCTGATCGAAGTCGCCGAGCGCGACGGCCGGGGCGTGCTCGACCGGCCCTGATACTGCTGGCTGTAACTACGTCAAGGGGCTCGCCAATACGGGGTGGCGAGAACCCTGAAGGACATATAGTCGGTCGTATGAGAACCTCCCCCAGCATCCCAGTCCTCGCTTCGATCCCGAACCAGTCGGCTCTCGCGGTGGACCGAACCGGCAGCCGCGACCTCCGATCCGGGGATCGGCGGGACTGGCGGCGGCGTTCGTCGCGGGTACTCTCCCGGTGCCGACCGTGGATCGAACTCGACCGCCACGCGCTCAGCCCGTGTTGACTGTGGTTATTTCCGAAAGGTATATTGTGGGTGAGATTATCTTGCAGGTATATGACGGGTACCGATCCCGATCGGAACGATAGCGAACGGGCCGACGAACGAGCGAGAGCGGTCACTGATCGCCGCTTCCGTCCTGGCGTGTCGCGTCGGGCGGTACTGGCGACGGCCGGCATGAGCGCAATCGGCGGGATGCTCTCTGCCGGAACGGCCGTGGGCGACGACCACAACGCGCTCCACGCGAAGACCCGGCCGACGATCTGGACCGAGAGCGACCGGGAGAACGCCCGAACGAACGTCGGGCGCTACGACTGGGCCGAAAACAGGCGGGATTCGGCGGTCGCGACGGCGGACCGACGGCTCTCTCGCATCAGCGAGCTGTTCGGCTCGGACGCGGCGAGCCCGGATTTAGAGAGCCTCTGGCGGTTCGTCACCTCCCAGGAGATCCCCCGCGGGGGCGGGTTCAGCCCACAGCGGGATCTGTTGGAGTCCGCCGGGGAGAGTTCGGCGGCCGTCGCCGGGCTCTCCGCCGACGACCGGTCCAGAGGGGATCGGGACCCGCCGGCGAACGACTTCGAAGCCTACCAGCGCTACGGCTCCGACTACTTCCTGATCGACGACGAGCGCCCGGGGACGGGAGAGGACAGGGAGGTCGGCGAAAGCCGTGGATCGGTCGGAATCAACGCGGAGGACTCGCCGAACACCGACCGGATCTGGAAGGTCGAGACGCCGGTCTCCGACCCCCACGGCGAGGGGAACCTGGTCCTCCCGACGAACGACTTCGAGGCCTACAGGCAGAGCGGGCTCGACGACCTGGGCATGTTCGATCCCGACCTCGCGGACGACTCGCTGCTGGTCAACGAGGAACACCCCGAGATGGGCGAGGGCTGGGGCGTAGACGATGGCTACGGCTGGGTCGACGAGGACAACGACCTGGGGATCGCAAACGAGGAGTACCTCCGGTGGAACGTCGTCGCCTACTACAACCACTGGTCGATCTGGCACCACAGCAGCGGCATCCCCAGCCTCCTCGCGGGGCTGACCGACGCCTACTTGCTGACGGGCGATCGGACGTATGCCCGTGCGGGGACCGTCGTCCTCGACCGGATCGCCGACGTCTATCCCGGGATGGACCTCACGGAGTACCCGATGACGCCGCCCGGGGAGTGGACCGACGGCTTCTGGAACAGCCACGGCGGGCGGATGACCGGCAAGACCGTCGGCGCGTTCTGGGAGTCGAACGTCATGCGGCCGGTGATCCGGGCGTACGACGCCTTCTTCCCGGCGATGGAGGGCGACGACGAACTCGTCTCCTTCCTCTACGGCAAGACCCAGGAGTTCCCCGGACTCCCCGAGAAGGACTCGATCGAGAAGATCCGAAAGAACATCGAGGACGGCATCCTCAGAGAGATCCTCCCGGCGATGGAGGCCTCGAACATGAAAAGCGGCGGACTGAGCGCGCTGGTCCAGGCCGCTCGCGTCCTCGACGAGCCCGACGGCTACACCCAGGAGGCCATCGAGTGGGTGTTCCAGCCCGGCCGGGAGATCTTCGACGGCGACGTCTGGGACGCCGAACCCGAGAACTGGTATACGACCGGCGGGAACGTCCTCGCGCCGATGGTCGACGTCTGGGACCGGGACGGCTACAACAACAGGGCGGGACCGGGCTACAACACCATCCAGATAAGCGGCACCCGGCAGGTCGCCGACTACCTCCAGGGGTACGACGGGTTCGACGGCGCCGACCTCTACGGCCACCCGAAGCTGCTCCAGTCGCTCGACGTGAACGTCCCGTTGCTCCTCATCGATCGATTCACCCCACAGATCGGCGACCAGCACGGCCCCTACACCTCCGAGTGGATCCCGACGAGCATCCGGGAGGGCTACCGGGAGACGGGCGAGTCCCTGTTCGCCCAGGTGTGGCACTTCGACGAGGGGTACACGACCGACGGCATCCAGGGCTCGATCTTCGACGCCGATCCGGAGGGCCTCGGCGACGAGATCGACTCGATCATCGAGGCCGAGGGACCGCTCGACCTCCCGAGTCGAAACCTTCCCGGCTACGGGTTCGCCGCGCTGAAAGACGGCGAGAACCACGACGTCGGTACGCCCGAGTGGGAGTACGACACCTCCGAACTGTTCGTCAAG
This sequence comes from Saliphagus infecundisoli, assembly GCF_020177375.1. Classification (GTDB taxonomy): domain Archaea; phylum Halobacteriota; class Halobacteria; order Halobacteriales; family Natrialbaceae; genus Saliphagus; species Saliphagus infecundisoli. The sequence continues at coordinate 26,763 of NZ_JAIWHV010000003.1, forward strand.
GCCTCGACGGAGGTAGACGACAGCTTCCCCGAGGCCATACAGCTCCAGGCCTACGGGGAACGCGAGTGGTGGACCTTCGAGTTCGACGTCGAGGAGGCGGGGAGCTACGATCTCGACCTGGAGGCGCTGTTCGTGGGCACCTACGGCATCTACGAGATGAGCGTCAACGGCGACTCCGTCGATACGATCGACTTCATGGCCGACGGCAGCGGCCGGGAGGTCCTGACGTACACCCTCGAACTTCCCGAGGGAACCAACGAACTGCGCTTCGACTGCGTGGGCAAGAACGACGACTCGGACAACTACCTGATGGCGCTCTACTCGCTGACGGTCACCGAGGAGCAAGAGGACGTCGGTGATCTGGGCAACGAGAAGCGGGCGTTCTGGATGTACTACGGCCGGACCGGATCCGAGGCCGGCGGCAACGACCACAACCACGCCGACGCGTTGAACGTCGGGGTCGCGGCCCACGACCTCGAACTCTCGCCTGACCTCGGCTATCCGGAGGCGACCGGAAGCTGGCCCAAACGCCGGAACTGGACCGAGAACACGATCAGTCACAACACCGTCACGGTGGACGTCTCCCAGCAGGACGCCCAGTGGGTCGGAACGCCCCGACACTTCGAGGGTGACGACGAGCGGGTGAACCTGATCGACGTCGACGCCCGCCACGCCTACGAGCAGTGTGAGACCTACCGGCGGACGATGGCGACGATCGAAGTGGACGAACGCCACTCCTACGCGGTCGACTTCTTCCGGGTCGCCGGCGGCGACGACCACGTCTTCAGCTTCCACGGACAGGTCGGGGAGGCGACCGCTGAGGGCGTCGATCTCACGCCCCAGGACGGCGGCACCTACGCCGGCGAGGACGTCCCGAAACCGGGGTACGGCGAGGATTCGGACTACAATCAGGCGGTCGGCAGCGGCTTCAACTACCTCACGAACGTCGCTCGCGACGACGACCCCGCCGAGGCGGTGACGGTCGACTGGGACGTCGAGGACTACTGGGACCACCGCTCCGACGACGCCGAGGGCGTCCACATGCGTCTGACGACCTTCGGGGAGTTCGACGAGGTCGCGCTGGCCGACGGCCATCCGCCGGATCGGGACGGCAATCCCGACAGCCTGCGGTACGCCCTCCTACGCCGACAGGGAAGCGACCTCGAGAGCGACTTCGTCTCCGCGATCGAACACTACGACGGTGACCGGGTCGTCGAATCGGTCGAGCGCGTCCCGGTCACCGGCGGCGACGGGAACGCCATCAAGGTCGAACTTGCGAACGGTCGCACCGACTACGTGGTCTGCTCGTTCGAGGGAGATACGATGTTGACCGTGGACGACGAGTTCCAGTTCCGGGGCTTCTTCGGCGTCTACTCGCTCGAGGACGACGAGTCGGAGTACGCCTACGTCCACGACGGCAGGCGTATCCGGCCGATGAACGGCGCGCCGATCGTCCAGGCGAACGCGCCCGCGATCCGGGGCACCGTCGAGGACTTCACTCGGGGAATGGCCCTCGAAAACGAGTTGGAGATACGGATCGCCGGGGACCGTCGCCACGTCGATCGCCACACTGGCTTCGTCTACGTCGACACCGACGACTCGAACCCTTGGCAGGGCCAGCCCGATCCGAAGGACCCGATCACCGGAAACGGACAGCGTGGGCGTGGAAACGGGGTGTATCCGATCGAGGACGTCGAGGTCGGACGGGGGAACCGCGCGACCATCGACGTCGGTCGCCGGACGTTCGTCCGCCAGTTCACCGATCCCATGGAACTCGAAGAGGGCGGCTACGAGTACATGGTCTCCGAGGACGACGACGTCCGGATCCCGCTGACCGCGGTGTGGAAGCGGGATCGATAGAACCGGGGGAAAGCCATCGCCCCGCCGGTCGCAGTGCAGTCTCGCTATCGATCGGTACGTGGCTTTTCTTGACTCGCCGACCGTCCGTTCGGACCGACAGTCAGGTTCGTGTATTATCCCTGTTGGATCGAAATTGATAATATCCAGAAGAAATATCTTTCGGAAAGATAGTGTGGTTACTGATGGCGTCCGACAATCATCGAGAGGACGGCGACTGGTCCCGCGAGGAACTGTGTTCGGTGATCGACCGCGTCCGAGGGTTCGACGTCTCGCGGCGGTCGATGCTCGCGACGACCGGGGCGGGGATCCTCGGCGGGCTGGTGTCCCAGACCGGGGCCGCCGCCGAGGAGGACGGGTACCACCGCAAGACCCGACCGACGATGTGGACCGAAGGGGATCGCACGAACGCCCAGGAGAACATCGATCGCTACGACTGGGCGGAGAACAGACGCAACAGCGCAGTCCAGGGGGCGGAGGGACGTCTAGAGGCGTACGACCGCGACCTCGACGAAATGTGGAGTCTGGTTACCGCCCAGGACGTCCCCCGTGCCGGCGGCATCGCCGCCGAGCGAAACGTCCTGGGGGGGATCAGTAGCCCGGGAACCGACCGTCCGTGGAAGATCGAGACGACGGTCTCCGATCCCCACGGCGATGGGAACCTGGTCCTCCCGACGAACGACTTCGGAGCCTATCGCGAGAGCGGACTGGACGACCGAGGCATGTTCGATCCCGACCTCGCGGACGACTCGCTGCTGGTCAACGAGGAACACCCCGAGATGGGCGAGGGCTGGGGCGTAGACGACGGCTGGGGATGGATCGATGGAGAGGACGACCTCGGTCTGGGCGAGGGCAACCGCTGGAACCTCGTCGCCTACTACAACCACTGGTTCGTCTGGCGACCCGGCGGAATCAGGCGGATCCTGGCGTCATTGTCCGACGGCTACCTGCTCGCCGAGGATCCCGAGTACGCGATCGCCGGGCTGGTACTGTTGGACCGCATCGCCGACGTCTACCCCGAGATGACGATCGCGGACTACCAGCAGAACGCCGACGGCTTCTGGAACAATCACGGCGGCCGACAGACCGGGCGGATCATCGGCTCCCACTGGGAGGGCAATCTGGCTCGCAACCTGCTCGTCGCCTACGACGCGTTCTTCCCCGCCCTGGACGACCAGGACGTTGCGGACGCGGTGGTCGAGTTCCTCGACGGAAAAACCCAGGAGTATCCCGGACTGGAGGGCAAGGACTCAGTCGAGGCGGTCCGGGAGAACATCGAGGAGAACTACGTCCGGGAGATGCTTCCCGCGGCCAAGGACTCACAGATGGCTCCCGGACGGGGACAGCTCTCGGCGGTCGCGATCTCGGCGCGGGTCCAGGACGACACGCGCGAGGGCGGCTACACCCGCGAGGCCCTCGAGTGGGTGTTCCAGCCCGGCGAGGAGGTCTTCGACGGCGACGTCTGGAACGAGGAGCCCGAGAACTGGTATACGACGGGCGGGAACGTGCTGGCCCCGATCGTCGACGAGGCCGACCGGGACGGTTACTGGCACGAGGGAGCACTCGGCTACAACCGGATCCGGATGTCCTCGATCCGCCAGGTCGCCGAGAACCTACAGGGGTACGACGGGTTCGACGGCGCGAACCTCTACCAGCACCCGAAGTTCCAGAACGCCCTGAAGATCAACGCCGACCTACTCCTGCTCGACTCGTTCTCGCCCGCGCTCGGCGACACCCACTACCCGTCGGGGACCGAGTGGAGCACGAGCGCCATCGAGGCCGGCTACGAGGTGACGGGCGACCCGGAGTTCGCCCAGTTGTGGCACTACTCGAACGGCTACTCGACGGCGGGGATGCGGGGCTCGATCTACGACGCCGAACCCGAGGGCCTCGCCGACGAGATCCAGTCGGTCATCGACGCCGAGGGTCCCCTCGACGTCCCGAGCCAGAACCTCGCGGGCTTCGGCTTCGCGGCGCTGCGCGACGGGGAGAACTACACTGCCGGCTCGTTCGGCGTGACCTACGACACCTCCGAACTGTTCGCCGACGCCTCCGCGGCGACCGATGACAGCTTCGACGAGGCCATCCAGTTCGAGGCCGAGGAGGCGGGCGAGTGGTGGACCTTCGAGTTCGACGTCGAGGAGGCAGGCGAGTACGAACTCGAGATCGAAGCGCTGTTCGTCGATACGTACGGGATCTACGACCTCTTCATCGAGGGCGAACACGTCGACACGATCGATTTCATGGCCGACGGCAGCGGCCGGGAGGTCCTGACGTACGTCCGGGAACTCCCCGAGGGGACCACCACGATGCGTTGGGAGTGTATCGGCCAGAACGACGACGCGGGCGGCTACAGCATGGCGCTGTACTACCTGACGCTGCTCGACGAACGGGAGCGAGAGCGCAAGGAGAAGGTCACCCTCGGGAACGTCAAGCGCGCGGTCTGGATGTACTACGGCCGCAACGGCGTCGAGGGCGGAGGCACCTCACACGCCCACCGGGACACGCTCCAGATCGGCGTCGCGGCCCACGAGATGGACCTCGCCCGGGACGTCGGGTATCCGGCCGAAACCGGGGCCCATCCCCCGAGCCGGATGTTCACCGACAACACGATTAGCCACAACACCGTGATGGTCGACGAACGCGGCCAGAAACACCACTGGGTCGGCAATCCCCGCCACTTCGAGGGCGACGACGAGCGGGTCGACCTGATCGACGTCGAGGCGCCACACTGTTACGACGCCACGGAGGAGTACCGCCGGACGACCGCCCTGATCACCGTCGGCCAGGAACGCTCCTACGCGGTCGACTTCTTCGACGTCGCCGGCGGAGACCACCACCGGTACGGCTTCCACGCGACGAAAGCCGAGGTCACGACTGCGGGACTCGATCTCGAGGCCCAGGAGGGCGGCACGCTCGCCGGCCCGGACGTTCCCTACGGCGACGACGACTACGACAGCGAGCGGGATCCCCGCTCTGTGGGCTCGGGGATGAACTACTTCGATAACGTCGAGCGCGACGACGATCCGTCGGAGAAGGTCACCGTCGACTGGGACGTCGAGGACCACTACAACTTCCGGGACGACGACGCCGAGGGCGTCCACCTCCGGCTGACCAGCATCGGCGAGTTCGACGAGGTCGCCCTCGCCGACGCCCATCCCCCCGACAGCAGCGGCGGGTCCGCGCCAGAGGACGATCTGAGATACGCCTTCCTCGACCGGAGCGGATCGGACCTTGAGACAACGTTCACGTCCGTGATCGAGCACTACGAGGGCGACCGCGTCGTCGAGTCGATCGAGGAGGCCGACGTGACCGGCGGCGAGGGCCACGCCCTCAAAATCGAACTCTCGAACGGGCGCACGGACTACGTGGTCCGCTCGCTCGATGGCGACGCGACGCTCACCGTCGACGACACGTTCCAGTTTTCGGGCTTCTTCGGCCTCTATTCGGTCGAAGAGGGCGAGTCCGAGTACGCCTACGTCCACGACGGAACCCGACTCCAGCCCACGGCCGACGGCGAGTTGATCGGAGAGAACACGAACGCGGTCCGCGGAACCGTCGAGGACTTCACGAGGGGGATGACCCTCGACAACGAACTCGACGTCCGGGCCGGCGGCGACCGCCGTCACGTCGATCGCCACACCGGCTTCGTCTACGTCGACAACGACGACACCAGCCCCTACCACGAGAACTCGGATCCGAAAGAACGCATCGACGAGCGCGACCAGCGCGGCCGGGGCAACGGCGCCTACCCGATCGACGGGATCGAGTCCAGCGGAAACACCCTCGCGTTCGACGTCGGGACGAAGACGTTCACCCGGGACTTCGTCGATCCCGAACAGTTGGAGGACGGCGGCTACCACTACGTCATAAGCGAGGGCGACGACGTCCGGGTTCCGCTCGCGGCCTCGTGGTCGCCCGGCGGCGAGCGGCCGCCGGTCGCCGAGGTGCTCGAGGTTCGCCAGGAACACTGGCTCGCCAACCGGGAATACATCCTCGAGATCGTCGGCGACGACCTCTGGGCGGCCGACTGGGAGTTCGGCGACGACACCCGCGCCTCGGGCCACTACGTCCGTCACACCTACGAGGAGGACGGGACGTACGAGGTCACGCTCACTGCCACGATCGACGGCGAGGAGTACACGTACAAGGAGACGATCGATGCCGAGGGCGGACCGAACGACGGCGACGACGGCCCGCCCGCAGAGGAGGTCTACGACGTCCGCCGGGAGGACTGGCTCGGAGAGCGCGAGTACGTCTTCGAGATCGTCGGCGACGACGTCTGGGACGCCGACTGGGAGTTCGGTGACGGGAGCGAGACCTCCGGACACTACCTCCGACACACCTACGAGGAGGCTGGAACGTACGAGTTCACCCTGCTCGCGACGATCGGCGGGGAGGAGTACGTCTACGCCGATACCGTCGAGGTCGAGTAGATCGGCGTCCCCTCCGGGGCCTTCGAACGGGCACCAGACGTAAGGCGGAATCCGTCGTAGCCGGCGTATGGCCGATCGACCGAACGTGCTGTTGATCACGACCGACCAGCACCGGGGAAGCGCGATCGGGGCCGATCCTGCCGTTCCCCGGGACGGCCACGGCGATCCGCTGGTCCACACGCCGACGCTGGACTCGCTCGTCGGCGAAGGGGCGATGTTCTCCCGGGCGTATACCCCGGCGCCGTCGTCGATCCCCGCCCGGCGGTGTCTCTGGACCGGCCGGCGCCCCGCGAACGTCGACGCGACGACCTACCACGGCCGACCCTGGACGTTCGAGCCGACGCTTGCCGGGCTCCTCCGGGAGGCGGGCTACCGGACGCGACTGACCGGCAAGACCCACGCGATCCCGGCGGGCAACCGGATCGGGTTCGAGGAGACGGTCCTCCATACGGGTCTCTCGGGACGCGAGGACGACTACTCCCGGTGGCTCGCCCGCGAACGCGACGGCGCCGACGAGATCGGCCACGGCGTCGGGCGAAACTCCTGGGACGCCCGGCCCTGGCACGTAGACGAGCGGGCCCACCCGACGGTCTGGACCACCGACCGGGCGATCGAGTTCCTGGCCGACCGGGACCCGACGCGCCCCTTCTTCCACTACGTCTCCTACGTCCGGCCCCACCAGCCTTACGACCCGCCGCGGGCCGCCTGGGAGCACTACGACGGGCGGGAGATTCCCGAACCACCCGTGGGCGACTGGGCGAGGGAGATCTACGGCGACCGGGTTCCGGCGCATCCGCCGACGAACGCCTGGCTCGCGGACCTCCCCCGCGAGGTCGTCCGCCGGGCCCGGGTGGGCTACTACGGCTCGGTGACCCACGTCGACCGCCAGATCGGGCGGCTGCTTCGGGCCGTCGACCTGGAGGACACCCTCGTGATCTTCGCCTCGGACCACGGCGACATGCTCGGGGACCACGACCTCTGGCGGAAGACCTTCGCCTACGAGGGCTCCGCCCGGGTCCCCCTGATCGTCCGTCCCCCGGGACGGGATGAGCGTGCGAGGGGCCGGCGGATCTCCCGGCCGGTCGGGCTCGAGGACCTCCTGCCGACGATCCTCGAGGTGGCGGGCGTCGAGGTCCCCGGATCGGTCGACGGCCGGTCGCTGTGGCCGCTACTGGACGGGGACGCGGAGTGGCGATCCCACTACCACGGCGAACACGGGCCGACCTACGACCCGGAGACGGGAACCCAGTTCCTCGTGAGCGAGGACGCGAAGTACGTCTGGCATCCCACGACGGGCGACGAACTCCTCTTCGACCTCGCGGACGACCCCCTCGAGACCCGTAACCTCGCCGGCGAGCGCCCCGACGAACTCATGACGTGGCGCGACCGGCTCGTCGATCGGCTCGCGGGCCGGCCGGAGGGGTTCACCGACGGCGACCGACTGACCCCGGTGACGGCCGAGGAGGGCTGGAACCGAACCGGATCGTCGTGATCAGTTCGGGCCGCGACCGGGGTGGTCGCCGCCGTGGCCCGGCGGGTCGCCTCCACGGCCGGGGTGGTCGTCGTCCTCTCCCGGCGGGCCGCCCGGATGGTCGTCCTCCTCGCCGAGCCCGGGCGGGCCCCTGCCGGGGACGTCCGCCGGGGGGCCCCGCGGCCGACGTCCTCGCCGCCGGCGCCGGCGACGCCGCCGCCCCGGCGGGGGTCGTAGACGCCCAGCGGGCCGTCCCGGTCGACGGCGACCATCTGCGTGTCGCCGAGCGGTCCGGTGGGCTCGTCGGCCATCGAATACCCCATCGCCTCGAGCCCGTCGATCGTCGCTCCGGGAACTGCCTCCTCGTACTCGCCGGTGAAGACGTACATCCGCGGGTGGGCGACGGCCTCCTCCAGGCCCATCCCGTACTCGAGGACGTTGACGAGCACGTCGGCGACGACCTGGGAGATGACGATGCCGCCGGGCGAGCCACAGGTCAGCAGGGGCTCCCCGTCCTGAAGGACGAGCGTCGGCGCGGCGGTGGTGTTGTACCGCCGGAGCGGCCCCAGGCGGTCGGGCCCGGACTCGCCGAGCTGGGCGATCGAGTTGTTGAGGAAGAAGCCGTAGCCGGGGACCACGGCACCGGTGCCAAAGCCCGAGGAGAGCGTCCCCGTAAAGGAGACGACGTTTCCCGCCCCGTCGGCGACCGAGAAGTGGGTCGTATCCTCGGTCGTCGGCGGCTCGAACTCCCCGGGAACGTTCGCCTCGCTCACGTCGACGGGCGGGTCGGTCGTCCAGGGGTCGCCGGGCTGGCGGGCCCACGGGTCGCTCTCGGCACCCAGGAGGCCGGGGTTTCGCTCGTCGGGGTCGATGAGATCCCGCCGGCTCGCGATCAGGTCGTCCGAGAGGATCCCTCGAACCGGGACGTCGACGAACTCCGGGTCGGCCGTCGTCGTGATCATCGGGTCCTCGATCGCCGCGCGGGCCGCCCACGTCCGGTGGTAGCGCGTCGCCGACATCGGGTCCGCCGGCAGCTCCATCCCGTCTATGAGCTTCAGCATTCCGGGGACGACCAGCCCGCCCTCGACCGGCGGCGGCGCCGAGAGCACGTCCACCGAGTTCCCGATCGTCGGATGGGGGTCGTCGTAGGTCACCCGGGTCGGCGGATCCACCGTCGGCCGGTAGGCCCGGAGGTCGGCCATCTCCATGACCCCGCCCGCGTCCTGGACGAGGTCGACGATCGCCTCGCCGATCTCGCCCCGGTAGAAGGGGTCGACCCCCCCCTCCTCGATCAGCGAGAGCGTCCCCGCGAGGTCCTCCTGGACGACGAGGTCGCCGGCCTCGAGGGCCTCGCCGTCGGGTGCCCAGATGTCGAGGGCGGCGTCGTTCATCCGCCAGACGACTGCCGAGAGGACGCTCGCGACCCGCTCGTCGAGTTCGAACCCCTCCGCGGCGATCTCTCTGGGTCGGGTCGCGAGGTCGCTCAGCGAGCGGGTGCCCCACCGCTTGAGCATGACGTCGAGCCCGCGCAGCGTCCCAGGCGTCCCGATCGAGATCCCGCCATAGTATCGCTGGGCGGGCGGCTTCAGGTTCCCGTCGTCGTAGCGCATGGCCGGCGAGGCATCGATCGGCGCGCGGGCCTGGCAGTTCAGCGTGACCGGCCGGTCCTCGCTCGCGGCGTAGCCGACCAGCATCCCGCTGCCGCCGATCCCGGAGCCGTAGGGGTCGACGACGGTCAACGCGAGCTGGACCGCCGCGGCGGCGTCGAAGGCGTTGCCGCCCGACTCCAGAACCTCGGCGCCGACCTCCGCGGCGATCGGATGGGAGGCCGAGACCACGCCCTCGGAGTCGTGGATCGACTCGACCTCCCAGCCCTCCTCGCCTCCGTCGTCCCCGTCGTCGCCCTCGTCGGCCGCCGCGCTCCCGGAGACGCCGGCCCCCGAGAGCGCGAGCGCGACGGCCGTTCCCCGCATGAACCGCCGCCGGTCGGGCTCCCGTGAGACGCTCTTCTCCGACTCGTCGCCGCCGCCCTCTTCTCTGCCAATACCTGGCATGGCAACATCTAACTCTCCCTGACTCTCATTAAATCTATTGGTTATTTCCGTAAAGAACGTCGTCGGCAGCCGCACCTCCCGGCCGCTGGAGAAACTTTAACCCGAACGGCTCCGTCGCTCGACGGTATGAGCGAGGAAACGGACACCATGACCTACGCGGAGGCGGTCGAGCGGATTCCCGACCGCGACTTCCCCGAATTCTGGGTCGGCGACCGCGAGACGCTCGTCGACCGGCTGGATGCCGTCGATCGCGGGCGAATCGAGGAACTCGCCCGGTCGCCCGGCGGCCGACCGATCCACGCCGTCACCTACGGCGGGTCGGCCGACCGCGACCACCGGGCGAACTACAACTCCGCGGTCGCCGCCCGCGACCCGACCAGCTACGCCGACCGCGACGAGCGCGACCGGCCGGTCGTCTTCCTCCTGGGACCGGTCCACGGCCACGAGGTCGAGGGACTGACCGGGCTCTGTAACCTCCTGTCGGTCCTCGAGACGGGTCGGGATCTCGCGGGTACCGAGCGGCCGACCCTGGAGCGCCTCGCGGATCGCTGTCGGCTGGTCGTCGTCCCCTGTGGCAACCCGGACGGGCTCGCCCGGTTCGAGCCCCGATCCCTCCACGGAATGACCCTCGCCGACCTCGAGTTCTGGGGTCAGGGCACCTGGAGCGACGACCGCCTCGTCGGCTACCCCGACGCGAAGGGACTGCACCCGATGGCCGGCGAGGAGGTCGCCTTTCTCGGGTGTTACTTCGACGACGACGGGGTCAACCCGATGCACGACGAGTTCTTCGCGCCGATGGGGCCGGAGGCGCCCGCCATTCTCGAGGCGATCGGTCAGGAGGCCCCCGACGCCACGCTCTCCTTGCACAGCCACGGCTATCCGCCCGGGTTCGTCCGCACCTCTTACGTCCCCCTCGAGGCCCAGGCCGACGCCCGGGCGATCCACCGGTCGTACAACGAGGCCCTCCGCGAGCGGGAGCTTCCGGCGTACGACCCGATCGAGGTGAGCGCCGAGAGCGGCGACCCTCCGCCGTACTTCAACCTGCTGAGCGCCGCCCATCACGCGAGCGGCACCCTTCCCCTGCTCCACGAGTCCGCCCACGGGCTCGCCGACGGCCACGCCGGCGACATCGACCACGGGGGGATCCTCGAGGCCCAGTTCGCGCTCTACGAGGTCGTCCTCCGGCACGCTCTCGACGGCACGGCAGGTACAGCGACCTGATCCTCACTCACCGATCGGCAGCGACTCCCGAACCGCCGGCGGCTCCCGGAGGACCCCGACGATCGCCCGACCGGCCGCGTCGGGTACGGGATCGGGCAATCCCAGGCGATCCTGAAGGTAGGTCGCGAGGTATCCCACTTCGGGGAGGCCCGGAAACTCGTTCGGCAGGCCGAGCGAGACGACGGTCGTCGGCGCCTCGCCCGCGACGGCCTCGACCATCCGGCGCTGGAAGTCCGGAACCCCTTCCCTGTTGTAGGTCGTCACGACCGCGCGATCGACCCCAGCGGCGAGGTCTCGGACGGTCGGGAGCGCGTCGGCCGTGGGCACGGTCGCGGGCTTCGAATCCCCCGTCCGGGTCCCGTCGGGCGCCAGCGAGCAGGTCACCACGGGCCCGAACGCCCGGTCGAAGTGGGGCTTGAGCGCGCCCACACCCCGAACTCCGGTCAGCAAGACTGTGTCGTCCTCGCGGATCGGGAGCCCGTCGTCCGTGAGGAGGGTCACGGAGCGCTCGTAGGCCTCGCGGGCGAGCGACCGGTGGGCCTCGCTTCCCGTCACCTCGAGGGCCTCGATGGGATCGACCTGGCGGCCGTCGGCCACCCGCTCTTTGAGCGCGAGGATCCGCTCGACCGAGCGGTCGATCCGCGATTCGGGGAGGTCGCCGGTTTCGACCGCTTCGAGGAGCACGTCCCGCGTTTCCCGGAGATCCTCGTGGGGCACGTACCCCGTGAGGACGAGGTCGGCACCCGCGGCGACCGCCCGGACGGCGGCCTCGCCGACGCCGTAGTTCTCGGCGACCGCGTCCATCATCATCGCGTCGGTGACGACGACGCCCTCGAAGCCGAGTTCCGCGCGGAGTAATCCCGAGAGCACCGGCTCCGAGAGCGTCGCCGGGCGGTCAGGGTCGATGGCATCCACGAGGACGTGGGAGGTCATGATGCAGTCGACGCCCGCCTCGATCAGCGCCTCGAAGGGAGGGAGGTGGACCTCCTCTATCCTCTCGCGGTCGTCGGTGACGTGGGGTAGGTCGTGGTGTGAGTCGAGTTCGGTGTCGCCGTGGCCGGGGAAGTGTTTGGCGACTCCGAGCGCTCCGGCGTCGTGGATTCCCTCGAGAGCGGCGGTCGCGTACCGCGAGACGGTCGCGGGGTCGGTCCCGGGCGAGCGGACGCCGATGACGGGGTTGTCGGGGTTGGTGTGGACGTCGGCGACCGGCCTGTGGGTCATCGAGAGTCCCATCGAGCGCGCGTCCCGTGCGATCGCCGCCGAGACCTCGCGGGCGAGGCCGGGGTCGCCGGTCACCGTCCGTCCCATCAGGGAGGGATACGCCCGGGTGCCGTGGCCGACGACGTCGACGGTGCCGTACTCGCAGTCAGCCGAGAGCAGGAGGGGAATGGCGTGGTCGACCCCCGCGGCCCACTCCTGGAGGCGGTTCGCGTACTCCGCCATGGCGTAGGGACCGGCCCGATGGCTGCCGTAGATCCGGACCGCGCCGGGCTGGAGGTCGCGGATCACCTCGCCCGTTTCCTCGGCGGGCCATCCCGCGTCGGTCTCTCCGTACCCGTTTCCGATCCCGACGTGGAGGAGCTGTCCGACCTTTTCCTCGAGCGAGAGCCCATCGACCCCGCGTTCGCCGCTCATACGTCGCTCTCTCGGGGCGGGATCAAGGCTCTTGTGGGGACCCGATCGATTAAGTCCTCGGGGGCCGAATCGCCGGCGATGACCGAGACCGAGGAAGCGACCGGCGTTCTCGCGGGCGACGTCGCGATCGTAACCGGCGGAACCCGCGGCATCGGGCGGGCGATCGTCGACCGGTTCGCCGAGGAGGGAGCGGCCGTCGTCGTCTCCGCGCGGGGCGAAGACGATGTGGAGACCGTCGCCGAGGAACTCGAGGGCGAGCACGGAATCGAGGCGGCGGGGGTCGCCTGCGACGTCACCGACTCGGCCGAGGTCGCGGCGCTCGTAGACGCCACGGTCGATCGCTTCGGCGGGATCGACGTCCTCGTGAACAACGCGGGTGGATCGATCGACGACGACAACCTCCACCGGGTCACGGAGGAGGCCTGGGACCGGACGGTCGACCTCAACCTCAAATCGCTCTTTCTGGCCTCCCGGGAGGCCCTGCCGGTGATGGTCGAGGGCAGCGGGGGATCGATCGTCCAGATGTCGTCGGTCAACGGGCTCGACGGCATCGGCCAGATCGCCTACTCGTCGGCGAGAAGCGGCGTCCTCGGCCTCTCGCGGCTGATCGCGACCCAGTACGGCCGCCACGGTGTCCGCTCGAACGTCGTCTGCCCGGGCACAATCGAGACCGATCGGCGCTCGGAGAACATGGATCGGGTCGGCGAGAGCCGGGCGAGCGCCGAACACGACGGCGAGTGGACCCAGCGCGACCAGTGGGTAGACCAGTACCCCCAGGGCCGCTTCGGCAGGCCCGAGGAGGTCGCCGAAGCGGCGCTGTTTCTGGCCTCGCCGATGTCCTCCTTCGTCAACGGCACCGATCTCGTCGTCGACGGCGGGCTCACCGCCGGCCTCGACTGGAGCTTCCAGCGCCAGATCTTCGATAGCGGGGAGACGCCGACCCGGCCCGAGCGGTAGGCAGGGTCGGCCGCGGACCGACCGCTCAGGCGTGTTCGGACGGCCAGATGAAGTACCGGAGCGGGAGGGCCGTCTCGAGGAGGGGATCGCCCGAACGGAGTGATTCCGTGCGGTCGGGGAGTCCGAACAGGAGCGAGACCGTCTCCCGGCGGTCGCGTTCGACCACCGTCCGCTCTCGTTCGTCCACGCCGCCCCCGCCGGAGCCGACCGACACTCCCTCGGAGTCGTACTCGATGCCGACCGGATCGCCCTCGGGGAGCGCGAGTTCGATCGATCCCTGCTCGGTGCGCCCGCTCGCGAGCCACCGGTTCTCGAGTTGGCCTCGGAAGCCGGAGAGCAAGGCCTCGAGATCGTTGATCCGCAGTTTGCGGTGGGGTCGGGCGAACCAGCTACTGGCGTGGCGGGCCAGGAGCGGTTCCGCGTCGTGCCAGGGCGGTGCCCGGACCGATAGCTCGTTCAGATCGAGGACGGCGAGGACGTGACCGAGGAGCGTCTCGAGGCCGGCCTCGCTCCCGCCGAACTCGGAGATGGTTCGCGAGCGGGACCGGCGGGTCATCGAGAGGTAGGCAGGATCGGGAGCGTCGTCGCTGGCCCCCCGGTTCGAGCCAGCGGCGCCCACGACGAACGTCTCGAGGCCGCGCTGGCCGAACACCGTCCGGTCGCCCTCGCGGTCCCGGACGAGGCGATAGGGTTCGGTCGCGTGGATCCCGCCAATGGTCTCGAGGGTCGTCTCCTCGCCGTCGTAGACCTCCACAGTGGGGGAAGCTTCGGGCTCGCCGTCGAACGACCGGGCCGTGATCGTGTACTCGTACTCGCTGCCGGCCATCTCGTAGCCGAAGTGGCCGTACCGCTGCCGGTTCCCGCTCAGATCCGAGAGGGGAGCACCCGCGTCGTCCATCCGGTCGAACCAGAACGACAGGAGGTCGGTCATGTAGCCCTCGCCCCGATACCGGCGGTCGGTAGCGACGCCGCCGATACCCCAGCACTCGACTTGCCCCCCGAAAGCCGTCGAGAGGGTCTGTGGGACCGCCGCGACGTGGCTCACGATCTCGCCATCGGCGAGGATCACCGCGTGGCGATCGGGACGGTCGGGGTCGTAGACGAACGGGAGGTTCGCCTGCATCCCGCCCCGGTCGTAGGCGAAGTAGCGATCCAGCAGTTCCATCATCTCGGGGAACTCCTCGCGGGTCGCGAGGCGTGGCCCCTCGAGGTCGGTCATCGTCTCCCTCCGTGGGTCGAGGAGTCGGCATCGCGGCCGTCTCGACGTGTCGCTTCGGGTGGCATCTCCCGGCGCTTCTCGCCCGACGACTATAACTCCCGGTGGCGAAGCAGGGGCTACGACCGGCCGGTCACGACTGGCCGGTCAGGTTGTCCCGGACGAAGGTCCCTTCGCTTTCGTCGGCGAGGATCTCCCCGCAGACGTTGTTCTTGATCCAGAGGCCGGAGACGTCGCCTCCGGCGAAGTCGACGTCGGCCTCGTCGCCGCCGGTCGTGTTACAGCCGGTGATCCAGACGTTCGACACGGCGCCACCGCCCGTGTGGCCGATCGGCGCGGCGGCGTCGGCCACGCAGTCGGCGTCCGTCACGCGGAGGTCCGAGACGTCGCTCGCGACGACCGACGGACCGCTCCCGTGAAGGATCCCGGTCACGCCGACGTTCTCGGAGTCGTCGACGGCGACGTCGGGCGCGTCCGTCGCGTTCTCGAGGACGTCGATATCCAGAGAAACGTTCTCGGCGCCCTCGATGGACGCCGCGGCCTCCGAGAAGTCCCCGGTGATCTCGCCGGTGACGGCGACGTTCTCGGCGCCCTCGAGATTCAACCCGATCTCGTCGCTACCCCGTCCAACGAGATTGACGTTCTCGAGCCGGGAGTTTCTGAGAGTTCCGTTCACGACGTTCGCGCTCGTGCCGGCGAACGTCTCGAGCGAACAGCCCTCGAGGGTGAGGTCAGAGGCCTGACCGTAGGGGGTGTTGACCGCGGCGGGCCGGCCGACGACGGTCGTCCCGAACGCCTTAACGTGGCTCTGGTTCGGCGACAGCGAGAGGCCGTAGCCCGCGTGGTACTTGTCGTGGAGGATCTCCTCGGCCCCCTCGATCCGGCCGCCGTAGATCTCGTAGGCGCCGTAGACCTGTTGGTCCGCGTTCGAGTGAAAGCAGGCGCCGTGGAGGTAGGCGTTCCTGATCCGCGGGTCGAACACCCTGACCGTGTTCGCCCCGGCGTTGACGTCGATTCCGCGCCGGCAGGTGTCGATCGACGGGCGAATCACTGTCGGATCCGTGCTGCCCCGGAACTGGAACGGCTCCCAGTGGGAGGAGGCCCGTTCCGGGAGAACCGGATCGGTCGCCTCGCAGTCGACCATCACCGTCCGCAACGAGTGGATGTCGGTGAAGGGGAAGCCGACGTACTCCGCGGCCGAACAGTCGATCATCGCACAGTCGCGGGCATACGCACACATCAGGAAGCCCTCGGACTCGTCCTCGCCGTCGCCGGAGACCATGTGCAGATCGACGAACCGACCGCCGACGACGGAATCGAGCAGAAAGACGCCAGCGTCGCCCGCGCCGTGGTCGTAGTTCAGCCCGCGATCGAGGTAGAGCGTCGAGCCCTCTATCTCGCGGATCACCGCCCGCGTGGGACAGGTGCCCCGGCCCGCGGTGCCGCCCCACGAGAGCGTCGGCGTGTTGTCGTACTTCGTCTCCGAGACCGTGACGTCGTTGCCGGCCTCGAACGGCGAGGGGTCCTCGACCTCGATCCGCTGGTCGCCCTCGCTTGCGTCCGCGGCGAGGACGGTGTCGCCGCCGAAGTCGCTGACGTTCTCGAAACTCCCGAACGAGAGGAAATGCGAGTACGAGCCGTAGGCGATCCCCGTGATCCGCAGGCGCGAACCCGTTCCCAGCACTGTCACGTGGTCCTCGTAGATCTCGTGGGGCGCGTCGAACCAGTACTCGCCGTCGGTCATGACGAGCGTCGCGCCCTCGCTCAGGTCCTCGATCGCGGCGTCGAGAGCGTCGTCCGAGGGGTCCTCGCCCGTCGGGTCCGCCCCGTAGTCGTCGATGTCGACGACGTCGACCGCGCCGCCCGCTCCCGATCCCCCGGTGGCGTGCAACACGCCGTCCTCGACCGCGAGGTTCTCCCCGGCGAGGTCACTGACCGCTTCGCCCGTGGCGGCCAGCTCGAGCGCGCCCAGGTCCGTCAGGTCGTTCCCGCCGGCGTCGACGTCGCTCTCCCAGCCGTACCACGGCTGGTTGCCCCGTCCCCGGGACTGGGCGCCCGCCCGGCCGCTCAGCAGGCCGAGGCCGCCGAGACCTAGCGCGGCGATCGCCGCCCGCCGGCCCACGCCGGCGTCGTCGGGTCGCGTCGCTACTCCGCTCTCCGCGTCGTCTGAACCATCCATGATGTCCGGTGGCAATCGTCACCCGCGGGTCATAAGTCTATCTTCGGGGAGGAGACACGAGGAGCGCGGGGAGAACGCTTTAGGCGACGGTCCGAGAGCATCCCGTATGCCCGCGCTCTGGACGTACCCCTGGACCCTCGAGCGGGAGGGCCTCGACGCGACCGCCGACCGCCTCGCGGCCTGCGGGATCGATACGGTCAACGTCGCTTCCCACTACCACTCGGTGCGCTCGATGAACCCCCGCTCCCCCGACGCTCTGTTTCACTCCGCGTCGGGGGCCTGTTACTTCGATCCCGGCGAGGCGTTCGATGGACTCGCGATCAATCCCCCCGTCAACGCCGTTGGGGAGTGGGCCGATCCTCTCGAGGCGATCGCTGAGGGGCTCGACGAGTACGGAATCGCGACGAACGCCTGGACGGTCTGTCTCCACAACACGCGCCTCGCCTCCGCCAATCCCGACTACCGGATCGAGAGTGCCTTCGGCGACGCCCACGACCACTCGCTCTGTCCCTCCCACCCCGAGGTCCGCGCCTACTTCGCGAGCGTCGTCCGCGCGGCCCGCGAGCGAGGCGTAAGCGCGATCCATCTCGAGTCCGTCGGCTTTCCGAGCGCGTTTCACGATCACGGCGCCGACTTCGGCCACCCCAAGCGCCAGACGATCGCCTCGACCGCCGGCGAGATCCTGCTCTCGCAGTGTTTCTGTGATGGCTGTCGGGCGGCCGCCGAGGACCACCCGATCGACCTCGAGCGCGCACGGGCGAAGGTTCGAGAGTTGCTTGCCGATCCCTTCGCGGACCCGACTGCGTCCCCCCCGCCGCTCGAAGACCTCGTCGCGGACGACCCCCTCGTCGCCGACCTCTTCGAGTTCCGGGCGGCCGTGATCGAGAACCTGCTCGCCGAACTCGACGACGCCGGGGGCTCGACCCCGCTGACGTACTATGTGATGGAGGCCGCGGGCGCCGATCCCGACGACCTCCTCGGAACCGGCGTCCGGTTCGACGCCCTCGAGAACCACGTCGACCGGCTGCTCGCGATCTGTTACGTCGCCGACCCCGACGTCGCCCGCGAGCGGATCGGAGCGATCGACGCCGGGACTCGGCTCCCGACCGACGCCGGGATCACGCTCGATCCCACCGTTATCGGGAGCGAGGACGAGTTCCGCGAGCTTGCGGACGCGGTCCGCGAGGAAGCAGAGGGAGTCTCGATCTACCACGACACGCTCGCGACCGAAACGCACCTCGAGTGGCTCGAGTCCGCGTTCGCCTGAGTGTCTACCCCGTCGTCTCGAGCCCTGGGTCGGGTGCCTCGTAGACGATCTCGCCGCCGACGACCGTCGCCACCACCTCGATCTCGTCGATCTCCTCCGGATGTTCGAAAGGGTCCCGATCGAGAACCACCGCGTCGGCGAGTTTGCCGGGCTCGAGGCTTCCCCGCTCGTCGGCGAACCCCGCATAGGCCCCGCCCCGGGTGTAGGCTCGCAGCGCCTCGCCCACCGACAGGCGCTGGGCGTCGTGGGGGGCGTTCACCGCGTGGTGGATCCCGTAGAGTGGACCGAACGGCATCGTGTCGCTGCCGAGGGCGAGACGAACACCGGCGTCGCGCATCGTCCGGAGACGGTTGTTCTCCCGGCGCCAGCGCTCGCCGAGGCGAGCCTCGTACAGCCCTCCCGGAGCCGACCACTGGAGGAAGTTCGGCTGCATGCTCGCGATCACGTCCAGCTCCGCCATCCGCTCGATCTGGTCGTCGGTCGCGAGTTCGGCGTGCTCGATCCGGAGCCGGGGATCGTCCGTCTCGTAGGCGGGCAGGACCTCCTCGTAGGCGTCGAGGACGACCTCGATCGCCTTCGTGCCGATCGCGTGGGTCGCGATCGACTGGTTCGCCCGTGCCGCCGCGGCGAACGCCTCCCTGAGCCGATCGCGGTCGATCACGAACTGGCCGTCGTTGCCGGGGTCGTCGGCGAACTCGCCGTCGAGTTTCGCGCTTTGCGCGCCGATCGATCCGTCCGCAAACACCTTCAAGCCCAGGATCGAGAGCCGGTCGTCGCCGAACCCGCTCGCGATCTCGAGGTCGGCGAGCGCGTCGCCCCGATCGACGTGGACGTAGTAGCCGACCCGGACCGGCAGGGCGTCCTCGCGCCAGGCCGAAAAGAGCGCGGCGTGAAACGGGTCCCCGGGCTCGTTGGGCGTCGCCATCCCGGCCATGTCGTAGACGGTCGTGATGCCGAGTTCGGCCGCTCGCCGGGCGCCCTTCTCGAGGACGGTCCGCGCTTTCTCCCGGTCGGGATAGGTCGCTTCGGTGACGCGGATCACCGCGTCCTCGACGACGACGCCGGTCGCCTCGCCGCCCTCCCGACGGACGTCGCCGTCCACGCCGTCGAGATCGACCCGCTCCAGCCCTGTGGCGTTCAGCGAGACCGCGTGGCCGTCCACTCGTTTGGCGGCGATCGGGTGGGTCTCGCTCACGCCGTCGAGCTCCCCGCGGGTGAGCGGGTCGTCCTCGCCCGCGGGCCAGGTACTCTCGTCGTAACCGAACCCGAGCACCCAGTCGCCCGCCGCGGTATCCGCGGCGTTTTCGGCGAGCGCGGCGAGGGCCTCCTCCCGGTCGTCGGCGGCCGAGAGGTCGGTCTCGTGGAGGGCGATCCCGACCCACGGGAGGTGGGCGTGGGCGTCGACGAAGCCGGGAAGGACCGTCCGGCCCTCGAGGTCGATCGTCCGCTCGGCCGTCCCCCCGGCGAGGTCCGCGACTCTCCCGTCACGAAAGACGATCCCGTCGGCGGTCGACTCCTCCGTGGGCGAGCCGGCGAGCGTGTAGACGGTCCCTCCCGAGAGCGCGAGCGAGTCTGCGTTCATACCTCGAGTGCGAACGGGAAGATAGTAAGAATGGGGGTCCCGGCGGGCGGGCGACGGACGGGGGGCTATGCGGGTACGAGCAGTTCCTCCTCGCCGTCGACTCGTTCGAGGCATTCCTCGACGCGCTCGCGGTCCTCGGGGGCGAGGTCGACCAGGGGCTCCCTGACGGCCCCCCCGGAAAGCCCCCGGAGGTCCATCCCATACTTGACGGCGGGGACGTTCTTCGCGGCGCCGAAGGCGGGACCGCCCCCCGCTTCCGCCCGGAGGTCCTCGAAGGGACGCAGCAGGTCACGGAGCTCCCGGGCCCGGTTCCAGTCGCCTTCCTCGAGGGCGTCGTACAGCGCGAGGACGGGTCCGGGGATGAAGTTCCCGATCCCCGTGGTCAGCCCCTCGGCGCCCTCGAGGGCGTAGGCCGGGCCGTAGCGTTCGGCGACGCCGTTGAGCCAGATCACGTCGGTGATCGTCGACGCCAGTCGGGAAAACTCCGTGACGTCGTTGACCGCGTACTTCACGGCAACGACGTTCTCGATCCCGGCGACCGCTTCGAGGAGCCGATCGCTCAGGAGGGGGCCCCGCTTGTAGACGACGATCCCGAGGTCGGTCGACGCCGCAATTCGTCGATAATAGTCGATCAGCCCCTCCTCGTGGACGTAGGTGTGGCGGGGATACATCACCATCGCGGCGTCGGCGCCGGCGTCCTCGTAGGCGTCGATCAGTTCGATCGCTTCGCTGGTCGCGCCGCCGGCCCCGGCGACGACGGCGGCTTCGGCGGGGGCCGCGTCGACGGTCGCCTCGACGACCGCCGTGCGCTCGTCGTCGGTAAGCGAGTAGTATTCCCCCGTGTTCCCACACGGGATGAACAGGTCGGCGCCCGCCGCGGCGAGCGAGCCGACGTTCTCGGCGATCGCCTCGCGGTCGACCCGGTCGCCGCCTTCCGAAAAGGGCGTCGCCGTCGTGAACGCGACTCCTCGCAAGTCCTCCCGAAGGGTCTCGTATCCCATCTCTGAGCCAACGGTTCGCAAGGGGGAATCATTATCGTTCCGGTTCGGGCGGTCCTCGCGGGAGGCCGCCGAACCCATCAGCGATCCGTAGAGTCGGGAGCTATAAGCCGCTCGCGGCCCAGAGCGGTCGTATGTACGTGTTCGCCGTCGGTAGTGACACTGCTGTCGGCGGGCCAATCCCCATCGAGTGGCTCGAGGGGCTGGCCCGCGGGACCGACCACGAGGTGTGGGCGACCGGCGACCAGTCGCTCGCCCGGGAGACGGGGATTCCCGGCGACGACGAGGCCCTCGCTCGCTACCGGGAGCGGTGGGGCGATCCCACGGACCACGCCGAGGACTGGCTCGTCGGCGAGGAGTGGGCCGATCGCCCGCCGACCGCCCCCGATCCGGACGTCGTGACCGCCCTCGCGGCCTACGAGCGGGAGGGCCATCCCCTCGCGGGCCACCAGCACCTGCGGCTCCTGTCGGCGCTGTTTCCCGACGCCGACCACGTCGCCGTCCGCGACCGCGACGTCGACTATCTCGAGGGCTGGCGCTCGTACTACCCCTGGGAGTTCAGGGCCGCCATCGAGGACGGACTGGTCGACATCGAACACCCCCTGGAGGCGCCGCGATGACCGGCGAACCGGACCGCTCGCGGGGACTGCTCGGCCACTGGGAGGAGGTCTCTCCCGGCGGGATCGTCCGGGACCGATCGCCGGAGGGAAACGACGGCAACTACGGGATCGACGCGCGCTGGATCTGGTTTACGAACCCGCGGGCGACCTTCCACGCGGGCGAGCGCGAGGCGACCTATCTCGCGTACCTCGGCGGCCCCACCGGCCGGGACGTCGTGGTCGGGGCCTACGATCACGACCGGGAGAGCCTCGAGTCGACCGTCGTCGAACGCGACTTTTCTCCCGACGACCACACGAACCCCTCGCTCGCGCTCCGGGCCGACGGCCGCCTGCTCGTGTTCTGGGGCGGGCACAACGGCGAGTCGATCCGCTACACCGTCTCGTGTGAGCCCGAGAGCGTGGCGGGGTTCGGCCCGCCCCGCCGGCTCGAGGGCGAGAGCGTCACCTACCCGAACCCGATCCGGTCGCCCGACGGCGACTCCCTCCTGCTGTTCTATCGGGACCGGATCTACACCCGCGACGCGACCGACGACGAGTACGGCTACATGGGCGACGGCAACTGTTATCTCCGCCGGTCGGACGACGAGGGCGCGACCTGGGGCGACCCCACGCTCCTGGCGGTCCCGCCGGAAGGCCACTACTCGCTGTACGCTCTCCCCGCCCGCGGCCCCGGGGCGATCCACCTCTTTTTCACCGACGCCGAGCGCGGCGGCGACGCCCCCAAGTGGAACGTCATGTACGCGAAGCTCTGCGACGGCCGGCTCTACGCGGCCGACGACACCCTGCTGGGCGATCCCGAGGAAGCGCCACTCGAGAAGGAGGATCTCGAGACCGTCTACGACTCGCATGCGCCCGGGAACCACCACGCCTGGCTCTGGGACTGCGCGGTCGACTCCGAGGGGAGGCCGGTCGTCGCCTACGCGACGTTCCCCTCGACGCTCGCCCACGAGTACCGCTACGCCCGCTGGACGGGCGAGGAGTGGGCCGACCACCCCATCGCGGACGCGGGCCCCTACATCGCGCGGCGACCGATCGAACTCCACTACTCGGGCGGGCTCTCGATCGATCGTTCGAATCCGAGCGTCGTCTACGGCTGCGTGGCCCGCGGGCGGAACCGATCGGAGGGAAGCGTCCTCACCCGGTTCGAGACCGATACTGGGGGGAGAACCTGGTCCTCGACGACCGTCGGCCGGGACCGGCCCGGCTGGGACCTCCGGCCCGTGGTCCCGCGAAACGCGAGCGAAGAGCTCCCGGTGCTCTGGCTCGCCGGCTCGTACGACCACATGGACACCTCCCAGACCGTCCTCCGGGGGCTGCCGACCGACCGTCACGGTGGCCCGCTCGCGGGCGACGGCCGCCGCGGCGTCGACCTGGGGCTCGCTCCCTACGGTCCGCGGACCTTCGCCGACGGGCTCACCGTCGCCGCCTCGATCCGCCTCGAGGACCTCGACTCGCCGGGCACGGTCGCGAATCTGGGGAGCGCTACCCTCGAGGTCGGCGACGGGAGGATCGAGTTCGGGCTCGAGGGTCCCGACGGGAAGAGAGCGGTTCCCTGGGACGTCGCGAGCGAGGGCGAGCGGTACCACGTCGCCGGCACCTGGAACGGCGACCGGCTCGCGCTCGCCGTCGACGGCGAGTACGTCGCCGAGACCGCTTTCGGGGGACCGATCGGCGGCGGGGAGCGGGAAAGCTGGACGCTGCTGAAAGGCGAGTACCTGTTCGATCGGGGGTTCGAGGGGCGGGTCTCGGACGTCAGGCTCTACCGGCGGGCGCTGTCGGCGGGGGAGATCCGGGCACTGGCGGGCTGATTCTCCCGGAGGGGAGCGGCGTGGGATCGAAGCGTACAAGGGGGAAAGCGAGTTGGGGGAGGTATGGAGATCGGATTCATCGGAGCCGGCAAGATGGCCGGCACCCTCATGGAGAAGGTAGACGGCTACGACGGCGCGCGGGTCACGGCCGTCTGTGACGTAGACGAGGACGCGGCCCGCGAGGCAGCCGAGCCCCGCGAGGCCGCGGCGTACGCCGACCACACGGACCTCTACGAGGGGGCCGACCTCGACGCCGTCGTCGTCGCGATCCCGCCATTTGCCTACGACGACCAGGTGACGAGGGCGGCCGAACGCGGGATCGACGTCTTCGTCGAGAAGCCCGTGGCTCTCCGGGTCGAACAGGGAGAAGAAACCCTCGACGCGATCGAGGAGGCCGGAATCGTCAGCGGGACGGGCTACGTCTTCCGGTACGACGGGATCACCGAGCGCGCCCGCGAACTGCTCGAAGACCGCGAGATATCGCTGCTCGCGGGCCGGTACTGGAGCGGCCTGCTCGCGAGCTCGTGGGGGAACGAACTCGAGCTCTCGGGCGGGGAAATCGTCACCCGAACCACCCACATCTACGACATGGCCCGATACCTCGCCGGCGACGTGGACCGCGTCTCGGCGGCGAGCACCGACCGGATCGGGACCGAGGAGATCGACTACCCCGATGCGACGACCGCGACCCTGGAACACGAAAACGGCGTCGTCACCACGGTCTCCTCGGGGGTCACCTCGCCGACGTGGACGGCCGAACTCGACGTCCTCGGCGACGATCTCCACCTCCATCTCGACTACCCCTCCCAGACGCTCACCGGCCAGGTCGGCCCCGAGGCGATCGACTACCACGCGCCGACCGACCGCTACGGCCGCGAGATCGAGACGTTCCTCGAGGCCGTCGAGCGGGGCGACCCCGACCACGTCCGGTCGGACTACGCCGACGCCCTCCGGACGCTGTCGGTGAACTGGACCGTCATCGACGCCGCCGCGGACGGCGAGCCCGCGGCCGTCGGCGAGACCCGCCGCTCCTGACCGGGCCTCAATACCGTCCCGTCCGGACGACAATCACGAACGATCGCCAACGACCGACCCGTTCGTTTTACTCCTCCAAACGGATCCCGTGAGGTGTTCACGACGACCGGGCGGGACCTGCCCCGATCGATTACAACCGTACGGTTGTCATTGTATCGTGGTCCCTCTCGAAGAAATCCGTCGAGCGGTCGGCACGCCCGGCGAGATCACCCGTTCGGGCCGGACGGTCGGTGTTTTCCCTTCCAAAACGATTCGTCCCTCTCGATCGGCGGATCGGTTCGAGACGGGTCGAACTATCGATCGGTCGTCGGACGCGCCGACGCGAATACCCGAGACGTTTCACGACGTCAAACGAAATCTCGACCGGTCGCCGGGGGATCCATCACAACTTACATTACGGCGGGGTCCGTCGATTCGGACGAACGGCTATGCAGGAGTGTCCCACGGTCCAGTCCGAGGTGGGTTCGGCGTGAAGTTCGGCGTCTTCTTGAACCAGTACTACACGCCCGAGAGCGGGTTCGAGGTCACCGACCTCTACGAACAGGTCGAACTGATGGAGCGGGTCGGGTTCGACGGCGCCGCCGTCGGCGAGCGCCACGTCCACGAGGAGGGGTTCGCGGAGGCGATCACCACCCTCTCGGCGATCGCCGCCCGGACCGAGCGCCTCGAGCTTGCGACGATGGCGCTGCTGCCAATGTGCTACGATCCGATCCGTCTCGCCGAGCAGGTCGCGATGATCGACCGCCTCTCGGACGGTCGGATGCACTTTGGCGCCGCGATCGGCTACCGCGAGCGCGAGCTCGAGGCCTTCGGCGTCGACCTCGAGGGCCGCTCGAAGACGTTCATCGAGTCGCTCTCCCTGCTCAAACGGCTCTGGAGCGAGGAGTCGGTGAGCCACGACGGCCCCGAGTGGACCGTCGAGGACGTCTTCGTCTCGCCCCGTCCCGAGGAGATGCCCGTCTGGATCGGCGGCCACGCCGATGTCGCGATCAAGCGGGCGGCCTACCGCGGCGACGGCTGGATCGCCAGCGCCTCCTCGACGACCGAGGACCTGAAACACCAGATCGGGGTCTACGAGGACGCCCTGGACGAGTTCGGCGAGAATCGGGATGATCACGAGGTCGTCCTGATGCGCGACTGCTTCGTCGCCGACTCCGTCGCCGACGCCCGCGAGACGATCGAGCCCTATCTGCTGCGGATGTACGAGTGGTACGCCCGCTGGGGCCAGACCTACATGGACGAACACGAGGTTGAGGTCGATTACGACGACCTCGAGGAGAAGTTCGTTATCGGCTCGCCCGACGAGTGCGTCGACCAGCTCCGGGTCTACGAGGACCTCGGCGTCGACCAGGTCTACCTCCGGTGTCAGTTCCCCGGCCAGCCACAGGACGTCACCCTCGAGACGGTAGAGCGGTTCGGCCGCGAGGTCATGCCCGCCATGGAGGCGCGATGAGCTCCGTGAAGGCGCCGACCGTCGGCTACGTCGGCCTCGACCACCACCACGCCGAACCCTACCTCCAGACGCTTTCGACGCTGCCGGCGACGGTCGTCGCGGCCTGCGAGCCAAACCCCGCGTTCGACGCCGACGGCGTCGATGCCCTCGACGACGTCCCCGTCTACGGCGACGTGGAGACGTTGCTGGCGCGGGAGTCCCCCGACGTCGTCTTCCTCACGCTCCCGAACCGCGACACCCCCGACGCGATCCGCCGGGCCGTCGCCGCCGGCTGTGACGTCTTCACCGAGAAGCCCGCCGCGCGCACTGCGGGGGAACTCGAGGCTCTCAGGGACGACCTCCCGGCGTCCGCGACGGTCTGTGTCTCCTACCCCTGGCAATCGCACCCCATCGCCCGCGAACTCCGCGATCGGGTCGATGATGGCTTCTTCGGGGAGATGCGCGCGTTCGACGCGCGTTTCATCGCCTCGAAGCTCGACTACCGGGACGCCGACCACTTCATCTTCGACCCCGACGCGAGCCGCGGGGGGATCCTCCAGTGGCTCGGCATCCACTGGCTTCAGTTGTTCACCCGGCTGCTCGAGGCCCCGATCCGGCGGGTCAACGCCGCTACGACCGCCGGCACCGACGGCGTCGCCGTCGAGGACGGCGTCTCCCTCCAGCTCGAAACCGCCACCGGCGGCCTGGGCACCCTCCAGGCGGGCTACTACCTCGCGGAGGGCGTCTACGACACCCGCTTCGACCTCTACGGCGAGGACGGCGCCAGCCGCTGGGACCCGATGGGCCGGGAGTTCGGCTTCACCGGCGAGACGAGCCTCGAGCTCGAGGACTCCGGCGGCCGATGGGGTGCGACGCCCCACCGGACGATCACCCACGACTACGAGCCCGCACCGGGCTACGGCGGCTCGTGGGGCCGCGAGTTCGTCGAGGCGTTTTTCGACTCCCGGGCCGGCGGCGAGCCGCCCGTGACCGTCGGCGACGCCCTCGACGTGCTCAGGATCACGGACGCGGCCTACGATTCCGCCCGGACCGGGGAGTGGGTCGAGGTGGCCGGTACCGACCACTGATACGGTCGGAGGAAAGTCATTGCACCCCCGATCGCGACCCGTTGGGGCGATCGACCGGTACACCGTTTCTTCCGGCCGTATGACCCTCGACCCGACCTCGCCGGATCAGATCGTTTCGGTTTGCCAGAAGTAGTACTCGAGGGGGAGCACCGAGCGGAGGATCGGGCGGGAGCGTTTGATCGACCAACAGGCGTCGGACGAGCCAAAGAGGAGGCGGGTCATCGTTCGCCGGTCGAGGACCACGTCCGGCGACCGGGACGTCCGCTCGACGGCGAGGACGTCGCCGGTCGTCCTAATCGCCACCGCCTCCCGGGACGCCTCGACCGATTCGCCCGCTTCGGTCCCGTCGAGTGCGAGCGTCACCGAGTCGGACCGATCTCCACCGAGGGCCTGGGCCATCGACCGCCAGCGATCGGCCAGCAGCGGCTCGTACGCCTCGAGGGTTCCCGTGAGATCGAGGACGTTCAGCTTGCGGTGTGGCTGTGTTCGCCAGTCGGCGGCGACCTCCCGGAACAGCGCGGTCAGCGGGTGATGGGGGTGGGTAAAGAGTGCGAGTTCCCCGGAGTCGGCCGACTCAAGGACGGTCGCGAGCAGCGCCACGAGGCCCTCCCGAGAGCCGCCGAACTCGAGGATGGCCGTCGGATCGCTCCCGCGATGGGCGAGGTACGCCGGTCGGTCGCCCTCGAAGACCAGCGTCTCGAGGTCGCGCTGGTCGAACAGCCGCTCGTACCGGCGCCGATCCCGGGAGACGCGATACCGTTCGCGCTCGTGGATCGGCTCGATCGCGTCGAGGTCCTCGGGGCCGCGGTACTGACGGACGCGATCGGTCCCGCCGGGCTCTCGCCCGAACGATCGCTCGGTGATCAGGTACCGCCGCTCCCGGCCGGCGTTTTCCCACCCGAACCGGCCGTAGCCGACTCGGTCACCCTCGAGTTCGGCCAGGGGAACGGTCCGCTCGTCGAGGCGCTCGAGCCAGAACTCGATCAGCCGGGTCATGTACCCCTCGCCGCGATGGTCGGGATCCGTTGCGACCCCCGCGACGCCGCCACACTCGATCCGGGCGCTGCCGGCCCGGAGCTCCGCCGGGACGCAGGCGACGTGGCTCACGACCGCCCCATCGCGTTTGACGATTGCGTGTCTCTCGGGTTTCGACTCGTCGAAGCAGTGGGGCATTCGCCTCTTGAGTCCACCGGATTCGAACCCGAAACAGCGTTCGGCCAGCGTCATTGCCTCCCGGAACTCCTCGGGCCGAACGAGCCGTGGCCCGTCGATGGCTGCGGTCACGTCGGTCGGTAGACGGCCCGAATACAACACGATTTCGATGGTGCACTCGAGCCCTTTCGAGTGATTGACCCGGTACAACCGGAGAACGAAGTGGCAGTCGATCATCAACGGAGTTTATGTGTTACCACGAGCCATTACCGCCGTGGTTGCATGAATAGACGCACCTACCTGTCGTCGATCGGTATCGCCAGCGGCGTCCTCGCGAGTAGCCCGGGACCCATCGGAGCACGTTCGTCGCCGGGGGAATCGAGGAACAACCGTACGGGACGACACCGGATCCGGACCGCCGACGACCTCGTGGAGCTCTCGACCGACGACCTGCTCGAGCTCGACAACGAAACGGTCCGGAGACCGTTCCATCCGGGGATCGGCGGCGGCCGCCACTACGATCCGGACCGGTTCGACGGCCCCGAGGAGTACCCCCACGGGGGTTCGGTCTCCCGATCCGACGCCGACTACGTGGTCGCGAACGGCGACGAACTCGGGACGGCGGCCGACGAGGCGTCCATGGGAGAGGTCGTCTGGATCGACGGCGACGCCGAGATCGATATGACCGGGCTCTCGATCACGCTCGCCGGCGGCGTGACCCTCGCCTCGGATCGTGGACGCGGCAACTCCCAAGGGGGAGTGCTCCACCAGGACGAAAACGGGTTCAACGCGTTCGTCACCACCGGCGGCGACGACGTCCGAATCACCGGGGTCAGGTTCTCCGGACCGGAACACGAGTACTGGAACTACGAGGACAAGGGGATCGACAGCATCTACGACGTCGGGATCACCTACGGGCTCCTGATAGACGACACCGACGACGTCGAAGTGGACAACTGCCGGTTCTCCGGGTTCACCTACACCGGAATCCGGGTCGGGATGTGGGGCGACTACGAGTGTGAGGGGATCTACGTCCATCACACCGAGTTCGTCGACAACCCCTCGCCGGCACTCGGCTACGGGATCGAGATCTACGGCGGAGACCCCGTCATCGAGTACAACTACTTCGACAACAACCGCCGGTCCATCGCGGGCGTCGGCGGCGATTTCCCGGTGAACTACACGGTCCGAAACAATCTCTTCGGGCCGCGGACGCGACTGGCACCGATCGACGCCCACGGCGGCGCCGTCGACGACATGGACCAACCGCAAGCGGGGGTTCGGCTGACTATCGACAACAACGTCGTCCTCTCGGAGGAAGGCGCCGTCTCCGGAAACGCACAGCCCGCCGTCGTCATCCGGGGCGTGCCACGGGAGCGCGCGTACATCCGCAACAATTGGTTTTTCACCGACCGGGCTCCGCCGTTCAGCACAGGGGAGGGCACCGGCGACGGTGGCGGAGCGATTCGCCAGTGGACCGACGAGTACACCGCGATCACGGCGTACAACAACATCGTCGGCAAGTTCGTCCTGACCGACCGGCTCGGGGTCCCGAACACGGCCTGGGACTCACGACGAGGACGCGGGAAGCGATCGAACGACTGACCCGTCCGCCGGCAGCTCCGTCGAGACGATCGATCCCGATCGAGAGCCGTCGATTCCGAACCGTTCGCTCACTGGTTCCGGCGCAGGATCGCCAGGACGACGTACGCCACCGCGGAAACGAGGAGGGCAGTCGCCCCGTAGATTCCGAACATGCCGGCGACGATGCCGTCCCCTTTGAGTACGCCCGCGACGAGCAACGCGATGCCGCCCAACGCGACGACGAGCAGCGGCGACTCGAGCCATCGCTCCACTCGTCGCGCCAGGTCCGACTCCCTCGATTCCTCCGCTAGCTCAGTGGTCATGTCGTACCTACTCGTTAGCCCAGAGGGGCATAAAGCTTCACGTGGTCCCGACTCGCCCGGGTAGTGCTCGGAACGTCGAATTACGGTTCTCGGTATTCGCCTCGCCGAGCGGAGGAAGAGACGATGAACGGGGTTACTGGTTCGGCAGGTCCTCGCTGTCGTCGACGGTCTTCGAGTGGCGGGCCCGGAGACGCGGGTTGAACACCTTGTCGAGCCCCTGGGAGAGCAAGACGAGGGCGAACGAGAGCAGGATGAGCGCCCCCATCGGTGGATACAACCAGTGGGCTGCACGCGCCGGGTTCGAGAGCGCACCACCCGTGGCGTAGGCATCGTTCATCATCGAGCCCCAGTTGGCCTCCGAGGGCGAGAGGAATCCGAGGAAGTACAGCGCGACCGACGCGAAGATCACCCCGCGAGCGGCCTGCGCGGAGTTGATCAGCACGTAGGGCATGAGCTGTGGGACGATATCGCTCTGGAGGATCGATCGCGTCGAGACGCCCATCGAGCGGGCGGCCTCGACGTACGACTCCTCGCGGAGGGTCAGCACCTGTGAGCGAATGGTCCGTGCCAACCCCGGCCAGCTGTCGATCGCGAGGATCACGCCGACCTCGAACGGACCGCTCGGTTGCCAGATCGCCGCGAGCACGATGACCAGCGGGAGCCCGGGGATCACCATGAGTACGTCCGAGACCAGCATCAGGGCGTAATCGACGACCCCACCTTTGTAACCTGCGAGCGTCCCGACGACGACCGCGACGCCTGCTGCGAATATCGCTCCGGCCAGCCCCATCTTGAGCATGGCCGGTGTCGCGTGAACGAGCTGTTTGTGGATCGGTCGCCCCATGTTGTCGGTTCCGAGCGGGTACTCCCACGACTGGAACCAGGTCATGTACGTTTCGGCCTCGTTCATCGAGGACTCGGGGACGATCTGAACCCCCACCGTTCCGGTGAAGATGAACAGTCCGAGGACAACGATCCCGAACCTCGTTCGCCAGTCGGTCCAGGCGATCCGAGCCTGGGTCAGGAAGTACCGGTCGATCGTTCGGCCGAATCGTTCGCGCTTCGTCGTGACGGACGACGACTCGGACATTCCGGTCAGGAAGTCGGGGGTCTCGCCGCCGTCCGTTCGCGTCTCGGATTGGGTTTCGTTGTCCATAGTGGTTCACTAGTAGGATTCCCGGTCGCTCGTTCCGGCTCGTGGATCGATCAGTCCGTAGGTCAGATCCGCGATCATGATCCCGATGACGGTGATCGTCGAGAAGAAGATGAGCAGCCCCATCAGGAGGGGATAATCGCGCTGGGAGAGCGCCTCGAACGTGTACCAGCCGATGCCCGGATACGTGAAGATCTGTTCCATGATGATCGAACTGCTGAAGATCGCCGCGATCCCGATCATGAAGCTCGTATACAGGGGCAAGATCGCGTTCCGTCCGACGTAGCGGATGGCGATCCGGTTGTCGCTCAGCCCCCGGAGCCTCGCGACCCGGAGGTAGTTCTGGCCCATGACCCGGATACAGTTCCCGCGCATCGAGAGGGCGGTTCCCCCGAAGCCGACGATTATCGTCGAGGCGATCGGCAACGCCGAGTGATGGAGGACGCTCAGCATGAACGGGAGGTTGAACCCCTCGACCGTGGCGGGATCGTACCGCCCTCTGGTCGGAAACCAGCCGAACTGGAACCCGAGAAAGGAGAGCATCAGGATGGCGCCGACGTAGTACGGAACCGAGTTGAGAAACGTCGCACCGATCGAGGCGACGGCGTCGAAGCGCGAGCCCTCCTTGTACGCCATGACGGCCCCGAGCAGGATGTTCAGGGTGAACCCGATCAGGAGGCCGTAAATGCTGACGAAGATCGACCACGGCATGGCCCGAAAGAGGATGTCGAACACCGGCTCGCCCCGCCAGATCGACTCCCCGAAGTCCTGATAGACGACGATGTTGATCATGTACTCGGCGTACGCCTGGTAGACCGGCTGTTGGGGGTCGACGTTCGTCCGCAACTCGATCATCCGATTGACCTGCTCGACGTTGACGTCCTGGCCCTGCTGGACTGCCTCTTGTATCATCTGCTGGCGCATGATGTCCAGTGGCCCCCCAGGCATGAGCCGATACAGAACGAACGTTATCGTGATAACAGAAAATAACGTGACGATCGCTTGCCCTATGCGCCTCACATAGTAGTTCATAGGATCTCATTTCAGCACTCGTTATTAAAGGTTACGTCACCCTCTCACACACGTCGTCGCTCTTTCGGCCGACCGTCCGGACGTCTCTCACGCCACCTTTCCGAACGCTTATGATGGTGTCTGCGATGGGTCACTACACGATGGGTCAATCGTTCGGACGGGAGTTGGGCGAGCAAATCTGTACACACAAGACCCAGTTGATATTCGGCATCTCGCTTGCACTCGTCCTGATCGTGCTCTCGATTGTTTCACTCACCGTCGTCGAACCGGACGGCCCGACGTTCGTCATCGTCGTGGTGAACATCGTTTCGCTCCTCGCGGTCCTCGTCTGTTTCTCGGTCGCCGTCGTCGTCTGTACGAGACGGAGCTACTAGACTGGCGGGCCGTGGGAGCCGCTCACTCCGGCAGCGGTTCGCTGTTCCAGTAGGCGTGGTCGCTCTCCGAGCGAAAGCAGGCGACCTCGGATCGACCGTTCCCGTCGGCAGGCAACAACCGTGGGACCTCCTCGGTACACGCCTCCCGGGCTTTCGGACACCGGGTGTGGAACCGACAGCCACTGGGTGGGTTCTTCGGGTCCGGAATGTCGATCTTGCGCATCGGCGGCTCGGTCGCCGCCTCCCGTGCCGCATCGGGATCCATGACCGGCGTCGCCCACCGGAGGATCTTGGTGTAGGGATGTCTCGGGTTCCGGATGATCTCCTCGGCCGCGCCGATCTCGACGAGTTTCCCGAGGTACATGATCCCGATCCGGCCGCCGACCTTCTCGGCGAAGTAGTAGGCGTTCGCGAGGTCGTGGGAGATGAACAGATACGACGTGTTGAACTCCCGCTGGAGGTCGTGCATGAGATCCATCATCTCGATCCGCAGGGAGACGTCGAGCGCGCTCACCGCCTCGTCGGCGAGGATCACGTCGGGGTTCATCAGGAGGGCACGACCCAGCGCGACCCGTTGTTGCTCGCCGCCGGAAAGCTGGTGTGGATAGCGCGAGGCGTACGACGACGCCGGTTTCATCCCGACGTACTCGAGGAGCCTGTGGATCCGGTCCTCCCGCTCGTCGACGCCCATGTCCGGGTACCACCGCTTCAGGGGCACCGAGAGGCTGTTGAGGATCGTTCGATTGGGGTTGAGCGAACTCCCCGGGTCTTGGTGGATGATCTGGAGCGATCGCCGAATGTCGGTAAACGGAACCGTCACGTCGCCGTTGCCGTCCTTCGCGTCCCAGACGTCCTGGCCGCGGTACTTCACCGAGCCACCGGTCGGTCGCTGGAGACCCACGGCGGTCTTTCCGAGCGTGGTCTTTCCACAGCCGCTTTCTCCGACCAGCACGATCACCTCGTTCTCGTGGATGTCGAGGGAAACGCCGTCGACCGCTCTGACGACATCCTTCTCCCGACGAAGGGTCTGTATCAGCGACTTGTTCGTGAACTGTACCTCGACGTCCTCGAGCGTGACGACCGGATCCTTATCGACGCTCATCGAACGTCACCTCCTGTTCGCGATCGCTCAGCGTGTACGTGATCTCCTCTCGGGCGTCCTCCCAGTAGAAGCAGGCGGCTTCGTGGCCGTCCGAGACGCGTTCGAATCCCGGATCCGTCGATCGACACTGTTCGTCCGCGAGCGGACAGCGGACGTGGTACGAACAGCCGGAGGGAACGTCGACGGGATCGGGACTGTCGCCCTCGATCGGCTCCATCTCCTCGAGGGCCGACGAGAGGTTCGGCACGGCCTTCAGCAGGGCCCGGGTGTAGGGGTGGGCGGCGTCCTTCAGGATGTCGTAACACGGTCCGACCTCGATGAACTCGAAGGCGTACATCACGGCCAAGCGGTCGGCGAGATCCGCGACCAGCGGGAGGTCGTGGGTGATGAAGATCATCGTGATCCCGTACTCCTCGTGGAGGTTCGCCAGCAGGCTCGTGATCGACCGTTGCATCAGGAGGTCGAGGGCAGCGGTCGGCTCGTCCATCACGAGGACGTTCGGCTTGAGCAAGAGGCTGAGCGCGATCAGCGCCCGCTGTTGCATCCCCCCCGAGAGCTCGTGTGGATAGGAGTCGAGGACGCGGTCAGGGTCGAGATAGAGATCCGCCAGAAGCTGGCGACCGTGGTCCATTCCGTCGGCGACGTTGTAGTCGTGGGCGCGAAGGGTCTCCTCGAAGTGGCCGCCAATCGACATCGTCGGGTTGAACGAGTCCATCGCCCCCTGGAACACCATCGAGATCTCCTCCCAGCGGAACTCCTTGAGTTCCTCGTCGTCGAGGTCCAGGACGCTGAACGAGTCGCCGTCCGGCGGGTGATAGATCACGTCGCCGGTCAGGACGCCCGGGTCGACGACGGCGTCCATGAGCGCGGAGGCGAACATCGACTTGCCGCTCCCGCTCTCGCCGACGATCCCGAGGATCTCCTCGCGGTGGATATCCATCGTGACGTCGTCCATCACCTTCGACCGGCCACGATCCATGTCGAACGTCACCGACGCGTTTCGGACTTCGATCAGCGTCTCGGTGCCTCCAGCGTCGAGCGATAGCGACGTCTCGTTGCGAGCAGTCATGGATAGTCACCCGAACGTGAAGAATCGACTTTACGGTACCGTTCGCACTGGCGCGTAGCGAGAGTTCGGCTGCCTCCCCATACCATGACCGAATGACCGTCCCATTCTCATATAAGCCTTTGTGTACCCCCACGCCCAACCCCGGATCACCGCGTCGACGGCGTCGCGACTGTTCGAGGGGTTCCGGAGGCTTTCGTCGCGCATCGCGAGGAAAAAGGGAAGAAACGCCGGCGTCGAACCGTCTCGGAGTACCTGCTCTCGTCAGGGGTAGCCGACGGTCCCGTTCTTGATTAGGGGGTACAGCGCGTTGTTGGTCTCGAGGCGCCACTCCTCGTCGACGGACCAGTCGAAGTCACGCGTGTTCGCCCACCGGCCCGACTGGCGGTAGAGGAGGTCGATCTCCGGCATGTGGAAGTTCCACATCCAGCACAGCTTCTTGATCTGTTCGTTGGTCCACTCGACGTCGTCGGTGACCATGATCTCCCGGACCGTCTCGGCTAAGTTGATCTCCTCGGTCTCGCCCGAGAGGTCCCGCTGGCCGATCTCCGTCGGGATCTCCCAGACGAGGGGTTTTCCGTTGTACGGCGAGTGAGTTCGCCCCTCCTCGAGCCAGCCGTCGATCGCGTCGTCGGCGGGACCCTCACCGCCGAGGGCCGTCTGCGAGACGAGACGGAGCCCGAAGGGGTGGTTGTACCGGAAGAAGCCCACCGGGTGCTGGTAGTCTGCGGCGTAGTGGCTGTAGAGCGTGAGGCCCCAGTCCATGGTCTGGTTCCTGCGCTCGGTCACCTGGGTCTCCTGTTGACCCTCGAAGACGATCGGGAAACCGTACTCTTGGAGCTGTCCGTGGGCGGTCTGTCCGGGGACGTTGAAGAAGTAATCGGTGCCGATCGGCATCGAGATCGGCTCGAGCTCTTCCCCGTCCGGGTTGTAGACGGTGCCGTCCTCGCGGCTGTAGCCGCCCGCCTCGAGGAACTCGTCGGCGAGTTCGTGGTCCGTGGACTGTGGCGCGTAGTCGATGAAGTTCTCGAGATCGTCGCCGATGTACGTCTCGTTCCACTGCTGTTCGATCCCGGTGTGGACGTCGATCGGGAGGCCGGTTTCGAAATTGGTGACGACCTCCTGGGTGTTGATGACCGCAGCCATGGCCCGTCGCACGGCGAGGTCCTGTAACGCCTCGGTGTGGTTCCAGTTCATGATCATCGAGTACATGAACTTCGAGGCGTACTTCGCCAGGTCCTGGTAGTGGTCGGGCAACACCTCCCTGTACTTCTGTTCCATCGCGACGGAGGCGAAGTCGACCTCCTGGTTCGAGATCAGTTCGTCTTGGGCGGCACCCTCGGCGACGAGTTCCTCGTACTGTTCGATCTGGACGTCCTCGGACCAGCGGTGGCCGTCCGCGGGCTCGAACGTGACGCCCTGGGTCGACCAGTCGACGAGCTGGAACGATCCCGTTCCGAGCCCCTCGTTCATGTACTGGTCGATGCCGATCTGCATCTCGAGGATCTCCGTCGAGGCCGCGTCGC
This sequence comes from Saliphagus infecundisoli, assembly GCF_020177375.1. Classification (GTDB taxonomy): domain Archaea; phylum Halobacteriota; class Halobacteria; order Halobacteriales; family Natrialbaceae; genus Saliphagus; species Saliphagus infecundisoli. The sequence continues at coordinate 62,931 of NZ_JAIWHV010000003.1, forward strand.
GTTCCTCGTCCGAGGTCGCGTCCTGGAGCGCCTCCATGTGGGGCCGCCAGATGTCGGCGTTGAGCGGGCCGATGTTCCCGTCGGTTCCGCCGAGGTCGGTCGTCTCGATGAGCGCCGGGTTCTTGGGTTGTTTGTACGTGTACTCGATCGTGAGGTCGTCGGCCATCTCGATGCTCTCGTACTGGCTCCCGTCGGGAGACATCAGCCGGTTCATCTCGTCCCAGGTGTAGAGATCCTCGGCCGTGTACTGGTCCCCGTTCCAGAAGACGAGGTCGTCACGGAGCGTCTTCGTCAGGACCAGGTTGTCCGAGTCCCAGTTCCACTCGTCGATCGCGAGGGTTTCGACGTCCCCGTTGTTGTAGACGATCGTCTGGCGATCGTTGGCGAAGTCGGACATCCGGGAGGGGAACTGCTCCCCGAGAGGGTTCCAGTTGTACTCCTCGGGGAGCGTGCTTCCCGCGATCCGGGTCAGCGTCCGGTTTCCACCGTCGGATCCCTCCCCGTTGCCGTTACCGCCGTTTCCGCCGTTGCCATCGTCGCCGCCGTTGCCGTTGCCGTTTCCGTTGCCATTGCCGTTTCCGCTGTCGTTTCCGTTGCCATTGCCGTTCTCGTTTCCGTTGCCGTTACCACTGTCGTCATTCCCCCCGAGACATCCCGCGAGAGTCGCTGCACTACCGATCCCCATCGCCTGGAGCCACCGCCGGCGGGAGAAATCCTTCGCTCGAGTTCGACGCCTGTCTCTGCCTGACATACACCGTTTCATTGGTCGTACGGTATATAAAAATATTGTGTGACGTCCGACAAAACCTCGGCCATCGGAGCGATCCGTCGACGATCGTCGGATCGAATCCGCCGCGAACGTCGAACCGAACGAGAACGGGCGGCGTCACGCGAACCTTTATTCGCCCATCACTGCTTGTCCCAGCTGATGCACACCGCCCTCTTTACGAAGACGTTCGACGACCGATCGCTCGAGGACGCCATCGCCACGGCCGCCGAAATCGGGTACGACGGCGTCGAGATCATGGCCCGCGAGCCACACTTCCCCGCGGACGTCTCCCTCGAGCGCGTCGAGGGGCTCCGGGAGCTACTCGACGACCACGACATGGGACTGCCCTGTCTGGCGACCTATACCGGTGGGTATGCCCGAAAAGACGACGCCGAGTGCGACGCCGAACTCGAGACCTTCGAGGCGTTCCTCGAGCGCGCGGAGATCCTCGACGTCAATCTGTTGCGCCACGGCGCCGGCCGCCCCTCGATTCGGGAGGCCACCGAGGAAGACCTCGAGCGGGCGGCGACCTGGCTCCGACGAGCCGCGGACCTCGCGGCGGAGTACGGCAAGACGGTCGGTCTCGAGATCCACTCCCATCGGCTGACCGAGACCACGGAGGCGACCATGGATCTGATCGAGCGGATCGACCGCGAGAACGTCGGCGTCATCCACGACGCGGGCAACATGTTCATCGCCGACGACCCGTACGGGGCCGAGAGCCTCGAGGCGATCGGCGACCGGCTCGCCCACGTCCACGTCAAGGACCTCTCGCGGATCGACGACCCCGACCGGGCGGACGCCTTCGCCCTCGAGACCGGTCGGGGCGAGGAGGTCTTCCGCCGGGAGTTCCTGGGTGAGGGCGACGTCGATCACGCTCCCTTGGTCGAGGCCCTCGCAGAGCGGGGGTACGACGGCTCCGTGACCGACGAGTCGACGGTCCGGCGGGTCGACCGCGAGACCGTCGCCCGGCGGGAGCTCGAGGCGATGGAACGGCTGATCGCGGATTGAAGCGACCGCCACGTTTATCCCGGGGTTCGGACAACTACGGGCCGATGAGCGCCTACACGATCGGGATCGTCGGGACCGGCCCGGATCCCGACCGATCGGACCATGGGGGGTACTCGATGGGGTATCGCCACGCAGAGGCCTACGAGGCCGTCGAGGGCTGTCGGCTCGTCGCCTGTGCGGATGTCGTCGCCGACCACGCCCGCGACTTCGGCGAGGCGTTCGGGCTCGACGAGGGGGTCTTCACGGACGTCGGCGAGATGCTCGCGACCGCCGAACCGGACGTCGTCAGCGTCTGTACGCCGCCCGCGACCCACGCCGACCTCGTCGCGCAGTGTGCCGGCCACGACGCCGTCCGGGCGGTCCACTGCGAGAAACCGATGGCTCCGACCTACGGCGAGAGCCACCGGATGGTCGAGGTCTGTGACCGTGAGGGCGTCCAGTTCACTGTCAACCTCCAGAACCGATGTGCCGGCGCCACCCGGGAGATCAAAGAGCGGGTTGCCGAGGGGGCGATCGGGAACCTGCGCCGGATCGAACTCGCGCGCCGGGACCTCCTCCAGACGGGGATCCACCACGTCGACGTCGCGAACTGCGTCGCGGGCGACCCCGGCGTCGAGTGGATCATGGGTCAGATCGACTATCCCGAGGAGCACGTCTGGTACACCGACATGCACACCGAGGCCCAGGCCCTCGGCATGTGGCGCTACGAGTCGGGCGGTCACGCGCTGTGCTCGACGGGCGGCGGGGCGGAGGCGGTCGGAAACCGGACGAACCGTTTCCTGGGGACCGACGGCGAGATCGAGTTCCGGCTGGGCGAGGAGTACCGGATCCGGACCGACGGCGCGTGGGAAACCGTCGCGGTCGACGCCCGGCCCGCCCAGGAGGCGACCATGGCCGCCGTCGTCGCCGGCCTCGACGGCGAGGAGCCGCCGATCGCCGGCGAGCGCGGGCTCGCGGCCACGGAAATCGTCTTCGGGATCTGGGAGTCCGCACGCCGGCGCGGGCGCGTCGAACCGCCCCTCGAAATCGAGGACAATCCCCTGGAGGCGATGGTCGATGCCGGCGACCTGCCACCCTAGTACAGGGGCTCGTAGCCCTCGGCGAACGCGGCACCATCGCGGTCGACCGCGGCGAGTTCCGAACTCCCCGGCTCGACGACGACCCCGTTTTCGAGGGCGGTCTGGACGCCGAGCAGGAGCGTCGCGGCGTCGAACAGCCAGTCGGCGTCGTCGCGCTCGCCGCGGGCGGTCGCGAGAAACGCGTCGATGAAGGGATCGTACATCCGCTCGAGTTCGGTCTCGTCGCCGTTGATTCGTGCGGTTCGGATCGTCTCGCCGACGTCGAGAAAGCCGAACGCCGAGGGGTTCGTCGGGCCGGCAAAGCGCAGGGTCGCCGTCGAGCCGTCGGCGAACGAGATCGCGGTCGCCGACCCGTGGGTCGTCGGCTCGATGGCGGTCCAGTCGGCGCCACAGACCCGGCGAGCGGTGTCGGTGAGGTGGACTCCGTAGTAGAACGGGCCGTTGTAGCCGGCCGCGAACAGATCGTGGCTGCCGCCGTCGTCGCGCATCCCGTCGATCGAGGGATGATGGGGGACGGCGGAGCCCCCACAGATCGGCGTTCCGGTCCGCTCGGCCGTCGCTCGCAGTTCCTCGACGTCGCCGAGGCGCCCCGCGATCGGTTTGTCGATACACGTCGGAACCCCCGCCTCGAGGAAACCCTCGGCGATCGGGCGGTGGCGGTCCCAGTCGGCCGTGAGCACCATCGCGGCGTCGACCTCCCCGACCATCGCCTCCGGACGGTCGTAGCGGGCGGCACCGTACTTCTCGCGAAACGCCGAGACGTACGACTCCTCGCGGACCTCCCCGTCGTCCCAGACGCCGGCGACGGCCGCGTCGGGCCGGTTATCGATCGCCGCCGCGAACTTCTCGGCGTGGCTCGTGTCGAGTCCGAGGATCCCGACGTCGATCATCCACTGACCCCTCCCGACGAACTAGCACGGCACATCTATCCGTTCGTCCGTACCGACCGGCTTAGTCTTAACTGTTGGCATCCCAACGAATGGGTTTCGCCAGGGCAAACGGGCTCGAGCGGGTCGACGCGGGAACGACCGCGTGATCCCCGGAACGCCCATTCGACGGCCGTGGTACCGTCCCACACCCACACACTGTTTTGGACTGTGAAACGATTTTCACCGATCGCAGTCCGCCGGGACCGACGGCGGAACCGGTCGGCGACCGATCGTTCGCCGCCGGTCGGGCCATCGAGCCGACCGCCCCGGTCCGGGCGAGGAGGGCCCCGATCCGCGCCGGATCCGGACTCCTCCGGCGTTGCCGGCCAATAATACCAGTATTAACGCATTGAATGACCGACCGATCCTCCAGGGATTACGACCGTACGACCGTAATCCTCTTTCTCGGGGTTGGTTCACACAGGTCGTTTTGCCCATCAAAACACTCGGTTCTCCGGGGTCACCAGTACGCTTTTGCCCGCGCGCGCTCTCCGGCGGGACGATGACAACGGAGCTGCGACCCCGCTCGGCCGCGGACCTCGCGGATCTGGTCCGTGCCGGCGAACTCGCCCCGACGGCGGTCGTCGATGCCCACCTCGAGCGGATCCGGTCGCGAAACGACGAGCTGACGGCGTTCATCACCGTGGCCGGCGACCACGCCTGCGAGCGGGCCCGCGAGATCGAGTCCACCGTCGAGGCCGGCGAGTCCGTCGGCCCGCTGGCGGGCGTCCCGATCGCGCTCAAAGACCTCACAGGCTTCCGGGAGGGGATCCGCCACACCTTCGGCTGTCGGGCGTTCTCGGACAACGTCGCGACCCATACGGCGGGATTCGTCGAGCGACTCGAGGAGGCGGGCGCGATCGTCGTCGGCAAGACCAATACCCCGGAGTTCGGCCACAAGCCGGTGACCGACAACCTCCTCGTGGGCCCCGCTTCGAACCCGTTCGATCCCACACGGAACGCGGGCGGGTCCTCGGGAGGTAGCGCCGCGGCGGTCGCCGACGGAATGGTCCCGATCGGCCAGGGCGGCGACGCGGCGGGCTCGGTCCGCATCCCGGCGGCGTTCTGTGGCGTCTACGGGATCAAGCCCTCCTTCGGCCGGATCCCCGGCGCCGCCCGGCCCGACGCCTTCCGCCACCACTCGCCGTTCGTCGACAAGGGCGTCCTGACTCGCTCGGTGGGCGACGCCGCCCTCGCCCTGTCGGTGATGGCCGCTCCCGATCCTCGGGACCCGTTCTCGCTCCCCGACGACGGGGTCGACTATCTCGCCGCGCCCGAGCGCCCGATCGACGGCTGGTCGATCGCCTACAGCCCCGACCTCGGGATCTTTCCCGTGAGCGAGGCCGTCCGTGAGGAGATCGAGGACGCCCTCTCGGCGTTCGAGGCGGCGGGCGCGACCGTCGAACCCGTGGAGGTCGATCTCGGTGCTCCCCTCGAGACCCTGCGCGACCGGACCCGGTACGGGCTGATGCAGGCCTTCAGCGCGAAGATCGCCGACTCGATCGAGCGGGGCCGTGGCGTGGACTTCCTCGGCGACGACGCCGAGGACGTTCCCCGGGAGTTCCGCGAGCGGATCCGGGCGGGTCGAAACCTGTCGCCGGTCGATCTCGGCCGGATGGACGGGGTTCGAACGGGGATCTACGACGGCGTTCAGGACGTGTTCGCGGAGTACGACCTGCTCGTGACGCCGACCGTCTCGGTTCCTCCCATCTCAAATGACTCGCTGGACGACGTTCGAGTGGATGGGGAAAAAGTCGATTCCCGCGCGGACTGGCTGCTCACGTGGCCGTTCAACATGACGGGCCACCCCGCGGCCTCAGTCCCCGCTGGATCGATCGACGGCCTCCCGGTCGGCATGCAGGTCGTCGGCCCCCGGTTCGGCGACGGCGACGTGCTCGCCGCGAGCGGGGCCGTCGAGCGCGAGCGCCCCTGGGACGGCGCCTACGATCGGCTTCCCTGACGTTCCCCTCGTGACCGCCCGCTAGTCGTACATCGAATCGGTCGACCACTCCGCGAGCGGGGTAAACCGGGACGGATCGAGGTCGAAGTCGCGGCCGAACGGTGCGTCGACGGCGCTCCCGAACGACATCCGGCCGTCGTCGATATCCAGCGTGGCGAACCCCTCCTCGTGGCGACGGTAGAGGTCGCCGTGGGCGTCTCGCAGCGTCTCCTGGAGGTCCTCGGGGAGGAACGAAAGGCCGCGGTAGTAGTGATGGCCGTTTCGCTCGACGTGGTCCATTCCCAGCGAGCCCATTACCGCGAGATCGTGGAGGAGTTCGACCGGCCCGATCGTCGTGAGGTCCTCGCCGCTCATGACGTACTCCCGGTCGCCCTCGCGCCGGCGCTTCTCGATCAGGCAGGCGTTGACCACGCCCTTGAACACGCCCTTGCAGTTCTTGTGGCTCGTGCCCGCGTAGCCACACTCGAGCGCGCGGCCCGCACTCGTGAGGCGGTCGTCGGACTCGTCGATGATGATCGGCGGGCGGCCGTCCCAATCGGTCAGGACCTCCCGGGTCCCGTCGGTCAGCGCCTCGCTCCGGGGGAGGGGTTGTTCGACGTAGGCGACGGCGTCCATCACGGGCGCGAGATCGGGGTCGGAAGCGTGGCGCTCCCACTGCTCTCTGAACGCCTCGACGCTGTCGTAGCCCTCGTTGGCGTCGACCGTACAGAACCACGACTCGAGCGGGCTTTCCTCCAGTACCTCCTCGATCCGGGCCAGCCGTTCGGCGTCGCGGTCGGGATCGGCCGAGAGCTTGATCTTGAAGTGATCAACGCCGTCCTCGGCGACGTATGCCTCGAGGGACTGGGGGAGGCCGTCGTCGAGGCGGTCGTCGGATGCGATCTCGCCCTCGCGAAGCGGGTCGCCCAGTCCGACGGTGTGGCGGACGGCGGCCTCCCTGGTCGATTCGTCGGGCAGGTACTCCGCGACGTCCTCGCCCGCGAGTTCGTCGTAGATCCGGCCCGGTTCGACGCCGAGGGCGTCCGATCGGAGCCCCTCGGCGAACGTAGTTTCCTCGTGGCGACAGACCGCGTCGACGATCGCCTGCTCGACCATCGATACGCCGTAGTTCCACAGCAAGGGCGGCTGTTCGTTCCCCTCGGCCCACTCGGCCTGGCGCTCGTAGAGGGAGTGCCAGAGATCGAACGCCGTCGGCTGGGCCTCCACCGCGCGGGCGTGTTCGCACGCCGCTTCGAAGACCTCGATCAGCAACTCGTTTTGCTCGGGCAGCGAGCGGTCGGGGTCCTTGAGGAACCACAGCGGCGCGATCCCGACCATCGAGATCCCATCCGCGCACTCGCCGTCGATCTCGAGTTCGATCTCGAGGAAGTGGTGGGCGCCCTCGCTCGCGACGACGTTCCCGAAGTGGAAGGGCATTCGTTTCTCGTTGTTCCGAACGTACTGGTCGGTTCGAGTGACCTCGATCATGTACGATTCGATCGGCGCCGTCCGTATAAGTGTACGTGTCGATCCGGGCGATCCACCGAAAGCGACAGGTCGGTCGCTCTCCTCGGCCCGTGCATGGCACACGCCTTCAGCTCGGCGAGCGACCTCGCCGACGGGATCCGCTTGAGGAAGCTCTCGCCGGTCGACGTCGTCGAGGACCACCTAGAGCGGATCGCGGGCGACGACCACAACGCGTTCGTGACCGTCGATCGCGAGGGCGCCAGGGAGCGCGCTCGCGAGGCCGAGCGGGCTCTCGAGAACGGTGAGTCCTGGGGGCCGCTCCACGGCGTCCCGGTCGCGATAAAGGACCTCTACGACGTCGCAGGGCTGGCGACGACCCAGGGCAGCCCCCTCTTTGCGAGAAACGTCGCCGAATCTGACTCGCTCGTCGTCGCCCGGCTGAAGGAAGCGGGTGCGATCGTCGTCGGGAAAACCAACGTCCCCCAGTTCGGCCGCTCGGGCGCGACCCACAACGACCTCGTCGGCGCGACCGCGACCCCGTTCGACCGCGAGCGCACGGCCGGGGGCTCCTCGGGAGGCTCCGCGGCCGCGGTCGCCGACTTCCAAGTCCCGATCGCCCAGGGATCGGACGCGGGTGGCTCGATCCGTATTCCGGCGGCGTTCTGCGGGATATATGGCCTCAAACCCTCCTACGGCCGGATCCCGATGGTCAAGCGCCCCGACGGCTTCTCTCATTTCACCCCGATGTGCGACGTCGGCCCCCTCTCCCGGACCGTCGCCGACGCGGCGCTCTTCCTCGACGCGACCGCCGGCCCCCACCCGGAGGATCCGACCTGTCTACCCCCGCCACGCGGGAGCTACCGCGAGGCTTGCGAGGAGCCGATCGACGACTGCCGGATCGCCTACAGCCCCGATCTGGGAACCTTTCCCGTAAGCGTGGCGGTCCGTCCGGTCGTCGATCGGGCGGTTTCGGACCTCGCCGCTGCCACCGACGCGACGATCGACCGGATCGACGTCGATCTCGGTGCGAGCCACGGCGAGATCATAGAGACGATGTACGGAACCTGGTCGCTCGCGGGCCACGCCGTCGCCAACGAGCGGCTGGCCGACGAGCGCGGCCTCGACCTCTACGCCGATCATCGCGAGCACCTCACCGAGTACGACGTCGAGACGATCGAGGCCGGGCGCGACCTCCCTGCCGTCGACTACGTCCGGGCGAACGAGTGCAGGACGGCGGTCTTCGACGGCCTCCAGTCGATATTTGGGAAATACGATGCCCTGCTGTCGGCGACCGTCTCGGTCCCGCCCTTCGGGAAGTGGGCCGATACTCCTAGACAGATCGACGGCGAGAACTGCCACCGGAACGGCTGGCACCTGACGCTTCCCTACAACTTCACGGGCCACCCCACGGCCTCCGCGCCCGCCGGAACGACCGACGACGGTCTCCCGGTCGGCCTCCAGATCGCGGGGCCGCGCTTCGGCGACGATACCGTCCTCGCCGTCAGCGCGGCCCTCGAACGGGCTCGGCCCTGGCTCAAGGACCTCCCTGGCGCGCCCTGATTCGGGAGTGCATCGGGACGATCGACCTCGCGGACCGCCGCGACCGGACCGTTTTTGTCCCTGCGCGGGGAGGTGGCGCCATGACCGACGTCGAAGACAGCGAGTGGCGCGTGGGGACGGCGACCCGGACGATCACCCCCGAGGAACCGATGCGGATGGCGGGCTACGGCGCCCGCGAGGAGCCGGCCGAGGGCACGCTCTCCGATCTCCACGCGCGGGCGGTCGCGATCGAGGACGACCGGGGCACCCGTTTCGTCGCGGTCGGATGCGAGGTGCTCGCGATCTCGCGGCCGCTCCACGCGGAGGTCACCGCAGCCTGCGAGGAGGAGTACGATCTCCCCCCCACCCACCTCCTCCTGAACGCCTCCCACACCCATTGCGGGCCGGTCTACCGTCGGCGCAAGACCGAGGTGTTCTCCCTCGACGAGGAGGAGCGAGCCCAGGCCGAAGAGTACCGCAAGTTCCTGATCGAGCACCTGATCGGCGTCGTCGGCGAGGCCCTCGAGGACCGCGAGCCGGCGACCCTCGAGTACAGCCACGCCAAGTGCGGGATGGCGATGAACCGCCGGATTCCCTTGGAGGAGGGGATCGGCTTCCAGCCCTACCCCGACGGGCCGGTCGATCACGACGTGCCGGTGCTGGTCGCCGAGAGCGTCGAGGGGGGCGAAAGCGAGAACGACGATGGAAACGGGGACGGCGACGTCCGGGCGATCCTCTTCGGCTACGCCTGCCACCCGACCTCGCTCTTTCGCCGGGAGTGGAGCGGCGACTGGGCGGGGTACGCGATGGACGAACTCGAAGAGGAGTATCCCGAATCGACCGCCGTCTTCGTTCAAGGAGCCGGCGGCGACCAGAAGGCCTATCCCCAGCGCGAGCTCGAGCTGACGAAACACTACGGCAAGTCGCTGGCGACCGCGGTCCGGGGTGCCATCATCGCCAAACGCCGGACGGTCAACGGACCGCTTCGGTGTGTCAAGGAGGAAGTCGATCTCGAGTTCGAGCGCCCGCCGAGTCGCGAGGAACTCGAGTCCCGGGTCGCCGATGACGACCTCGATCGGTACGTCCGCCGGCACGCAGAGCACCTGCTGGGCGAACTCGACGAACAGGGCGAACTCCCCCGAACGCATCCCTACCCGATCCAGGCGATCGGCTTCGGGGGCGACCTCACGATGGTCGCGCTGACCGGCGAGGTGCTCGTTGGCTACTCGCTTGCACTCAAGGAACGCCTGCCGGGGCCGCTGTGGGTCGCGGGCTACTCGAATAACTACATGACGTACATCCCGACCGTCGACGACCTCTACGCGGGAGGCTACGAGGCCGACCGGTTCGTCCACCTCACCGAACTTCCCGCGAAGTTCGATCACAGCGTCGAGGACCGGGTGCTCTCGACGGCGACCGCGCTCGCCCGGCGGGTCGGGCCGCCCGGCGAGTAGTGTGTAGTCACCGGCCCCGGATGATTTAAGCACCGACCGGCCCACCATCCGCCAATGCCGGAGGACCCGCCCGGAGCGATCGACCGCCTCTGTACCGACGCCGTCCGCGACTCGCCCGCCTCGCCCTACGACGCCTGGCGCGAGCTCTCTGCTACCCACCCCGAGGCGGTCCAACTCGGCGTCGGCTTCCCCTTTACCGACGCGTTTCCGACCGAGGAGCTGGCGGCGGCAACCAACGAAATCCTCCGCAAGGAGCCAGAAGCCCTCCAGTACGGCGGGAGCGAGGCCGCCGACTCGCTCCCAGGAGCGATCGCCGACCATGTCGGCCGGCGGGGGCTCGCGGTCGGGGCAGACGATCTGATCGTCACCGGCGGCGCGAGCCGCGCGATCGACACGATCGCGGACGTCTTCCTCGAGCCCGGCCGAGTCGTTTTCACCGAGGAGGCGACGTTCCCGAGCGCGGTGACGTACTTTCGCGACCACGGCGCCGCGGTCGCCGGCTGTGCGCTCGACCGCGAGGGCCTCGACGTCGCGGCCCTCGGCGACGACCTCGCGCGGCGCGAACGCACGGGAGAGGATCTCCCGACGCTGCTCTATACGATCCCGACGTTCCAGAACCCGACGGGGACGACCCTCCCCGAGAAACGCCGCGAGGCGCTGCTCGACCTCGCCACGGAGTACGACTTCGCGATCCTCGAGGACGACGCCTACGGCGCCCTGCGCTACGACGGCGAGAGCGTTCCCCCGCTGGCGGCGATGGACCGCGAGCGGCCGGGTCCCGACCGGGTGATCCACGTCGGAACCGCCGCGAAGACGATCGCGCCGGGGGTGCGGATCGGCTGGGTGATCGCACCCGAGGCAGTGAGCGAGGAGATCGAGCGGAGACACGCCGGCGCGGCAAACAGCTTCGTCCGGAGCGCCGTCGCGCGGTATCTTGCCGAGGAGTCCTTCGAGGAGCGCGTCGCCAAACTGTGTGAGAGCTACCGCTCGCGCCGGGACCACATGCTCGAGGCGCTCGAAGGCGAGATGCCCTCTCACATCGGATGGACCGAGCCCGACGGCGGCTTCTTCGTCTGGGTGACCCTGCCCGACGGGATAGACGCGGAGGCGATGCTTCCGACGGCGGCCGCGGCAGGCGTGATCTACATGCCCGGATCCGCGTTCTATCCGAACGAGGGCGGCGAGAACCGGCTCCGGATCTCCTTTAGCACGGGCTCGCCGGCGGAGACCGAGCGGGCGGTCGCGGCTCTGGCCCGGACGATCGAGAGTGCATGAAGACAACGCTTATCGCGCCGCCCTTCGTCGGCCCGGACGATGCTACGGATCGGACTGCTGGGCCGAGGCTTCATGGCGACGGTCCACGCGCTTCGCTACGCCGAGATGGAGGACGTCGAAGTCGTCGGGGTCGCCTCGCCGAGCGAACCCCGCGAGTTCGCCACCGACTATACCGAGAACGCGGCCGCCTACGACGACGCCCTCGCACTCTACGACGCCGAGGATCTCGATGCCATCGACGTCTGTACGCCGACGCACACCCACCGCGATCTGGTGGTCCCCGCGGCAGAGCGCGGGATCGACGTCCTCTGTGAGAAGCCACTCGAGCGGACGATGGGGGATGCAAGCGAGATGGTCGAGGCCGCCGAGGACGCGGGGGTCACCCTCGTGCCCGGACACACCCTCCGCTTTTTCCCGGAGTACGCGACGGTCCGCGACCGAGTACGGGAGGGCGATGTCGGCGATCCCGGCAACGCCCGGACGCTCCGGCAGTCGCCATACGAGGAGCGACCGGCGTGGTTCGACGACGACGAGAAGAGCGGCGGCGCGCTCCTCGATCTCGCGATCCACGACGTCGACTTCCTCCGGTGGACTCTCGGGCCGGTCGAGCGCGTTTTCGCCCGCCGCAAGCGGTGGGACGGGAACGAGTACGCCCTCGCCACCCTCCGATTCGAGAGCGGCGCCGTCGGCCACGTCGACGCCCGCTGGCCCAACCGTTCGGACCTCCCGTTCAAAACCGCCTTCGAGATCGCCGGCCCCGAAGGGCTCCTCGAGTTCGACAGCGAGGACGTCGCGCCGATCGAGGTCCGTTCGACGACCGAGAGCGAGCCCTCCCGGGATCCGATCGACGAGCCACTCGAGAAGGATCCCTACCGGCTCGAACTCGAGGCGTTCGTCGCTTCGGTGCGAGGCGGGGAGCCCCCGATCACCGCCGACGAGGGGCTGGCCTCGCTCGCGGTCGCGCTCGCGGCCGTCGAGTCCGCAGAGCGCGGAGAGCCGGTCGCGCCCGCGGAGGTGGGCGCATGACCCTCCGAATGGGGCTGCTCTCGACGGCCCACGTCCACACTGGCGGGTTCGCCTCTCGACTTTCCGCGAGCGACGAGGTGGAGTTCGTCGGGATGACCGACGACGACGAAGAACGGGGGAGAGAGACCGCCGCCGAGCACGGCGTCGAGTTCTACGAACCCGACGCGCTCTTGGAGCGGATCGACGCGGCGATCGTCGCCTCGACGAACGTGACCCACCGCCGGTGGGTCGAGCCGGCGGCCGCGGCCGGCGTGGACGTCCTCTGTGAGAAGCCCCTGGCGACGACGATGGCCGACGCCCGCGCGATCGTCGCGGCCTGCGAGGAGGCCGGCGTCCGCCTCGGACTCGCGATGCCGCTGGCCCACAGCGTCCCGGCGCGACGGGCACGGGAAGCGTATGAGAGGGGAGAGATCGGCGAGCTCCAGGCGGCGGTCGGCACCAACCGGGCATGGTTTCGCGACCGCCATCTGACGGGGTGGTCCGCGGACGAAGAACACGCAGGCGGTGGCGCGGCGATGGACCACACGGTCCACATCGTGAACCTGCTGCGGCGGATCACCGGCGAGGAAGTCACGGAGGTCCACGCCGAGTTCGGGACGATGCACGAGGGGATCGCAGTCGAGGACGTCAACGTGCTCTCGATGGAGCTCTCGGGGGGCGGGATCTTCACCCTCGACGGCTCCTGGGACCGGCCCGACGACTGGGACTACTGGGGCGACGCGGCGCTGACCCTCGTGGGGACGGAGGGAGAGATCGCGGTGGACGTCTTCGACCAGACGATCAAACGGACCCGCGCTGGCGAGGGAATCGACGGCGTCTACTGGGGCTCGATCCCCGACGACGCCCTGCTCGCCGACTTCGTCGCGGCCTGCGAGGAGGGCCGGCCGCCGCTGGTCGGTGCCGAAGACGGTCTGCGGGAGACCGCGGTCGTGCTCGCGGCCTACGAGTCCGACGAGCGCGGCGGGCCAGTGGAGGTCGACTACTGAACCCCCCGAGCGACCGCGTGGCGGCATCGACTTCGTCGGCCGAACCGGTAACTGGTGGGGCCCACCGGTACCTATATCCGGTTCGAGAGCGGTTGTCGAGGCAGATCAGCGAACCCAGACATGACCGATACGCTCGCGATTCACGACGGACCGTCGGCGGTCACCGCGGCCGACGACGGGATATTCGACTGGCCGATCATCACCGAGGAAGACGAGGAGACCGCCCTCTCCGTGCTCCGAGAGGGGCGGATGTCGGACACCGACATCACCAAACGATTCGAGGCCGAGTACGCAGACTGGCAGGGCACCGAGTACGCGCTGGGCTACAACAACGGGACCGCCTCGCTGCAGGGCGCGATGTACGGCGTCGGCGTCGGCGTCGGCGACGAGGTCGTCGGCCCCACGATCACCTACTGGGCGGCGATGCTTCCCTGTCTGGAGCTGGGCGCGACGCCCGTCTTCGCCGACGTCGATCCCGAGACGCTCTGTGTCGATCCCGAGAGCGTCGCCGAGCGAGTCACGGAAAACACCGCGGCGATCGTGGTCGTCCACAACTACGGCCACCCCGCCGACATGGACGCGATCATGGAGATCTCCCGCGACCACGATATTCCCGTGATCGAGGACGTCTCTCATGCCCACGGCGGCCAGTATAACGGAGAGGCCCTGGGAACGATCGGCGACGTCGGCGCGATGTCGATGATGGCCCGGAAATCGTTCGCCATCGGCGAGGCGGGGATGCTCGTCACCGACGACCACTCGATATACGAGCGCGCGGTCGCCTACAGCCACTACTCCAGACACTCCGAGGTTCTGGAGAGCGAGGACCTGGCCAAATACGCGGGGCTTCCCTTCGGCGGGAAGAAACACCGAATGCACCAGATCAGTGCCGCCGTCGGTCGCGTTCAGTTAGAGTACTACGACGAACGGATGGCCGAGATACAGAAGGCGATGCATCGCTTCTGGGACCGACTCGAGGACGTCCCCGGACTCAGACCCCACCGGATCGAGAGCGAGGGGAGCACGATGGGCGGCTGGTACGCCCCGAAGGGGATCTACGTCCCCGAGGAACTCGACGGATTGCCGGTCGAACGGTTCGCCGAGGCCGTCGTCGCCGAGGGCTCGCAGTGTCGGAAGGGCTGTAACTCGGCGCTCCACGAACACCCACTGCTCGATGACGCCGATATCTACGGCCACGGCACCCCGACCCGGATCGCCAACGCCGCCCGCGACGTCCGCGAGACCGACACCGACCTCCCCGCGGCCGAAGGGATCCAGGAGCGGTGTTTCGCCGTTCCCTGGTTCAAGCAGTACCGTCCCGAGGTCATCGACCAGCACGCCGCGGCGTTTCGCAAGGTCGCCGAGAACCACGAGGCGCTCCTCGAGACGGCCTGATCGGCGCTGGTGCTCGTCGTGGTCGTCGGTTCGATGCGTGCGGACGTCTGCCGTATGGCGCAGGTTTTTATGCCGGCCCCGACATTCGGCGAGCGATGACCGGAGACACGACGATCGGAATCGTCGGCCTGGGCACGATCGGCCGGATCCACGCCGAGCGCCTGGCCGACCTGGGGGCCGACCTCGCCGGCGCCGACCTCGATCCGGAGGCCCGCGAGGCCTTCGCCGCCGAGTTCGAGGCTCCGACATACGAGGACCACGAGGCGCTGCTCGAGGCGGGTGTCGACGCGGTCGTGGTCGGCGTCCCGAACCGGGTCCACGAGGAGGTCGCCGTCGACGCCCTTGAGGCCGGCGGCGACGTCCTGCTCGAAAAGCCCCTCGCTCACTCCGTCGAGAGCGCCGAGCGGATCGCGCGGGTCGCCCGCCGCTCCGAGGGGTTTTGTACCGTCGGCTTCACGATGCGGTACTCGGGGTTGACCGAGCGGGTCGTCGACCTCCGCGAGTCGGGCCGGTTCGGCTCGATCTCACACGTGAGCGTCGACTACCTCCGCCGCGGAGGCATCCCCGGCGGCGGACGGGGCTGGTTTACGAATCCGGATCTCGCCGGCGGCGGCGTCCTGATGGATCTCGGCGTCCACGTCATCGATCTCGCACTCTTCGTCATGGGCTACCCCGCAGTCGAGGAAGTGAGTGGACGGGTCCGTTCGGAGTTCGGCGACTACGACGTCGAGGATTCGGCGACGGCCCTGTTGCGCTGTGAGGGGGGTCGGACCGTCTCCGTCGATACCTCCTGGCACGGCACGTCGGAACCGTCCCAGGACTGCGTGATCCGGGGGACCGAGGCCGGCACGGCCTTCGCCGTCACCGAGGACGACCTGACGCTCGTCGATGCCGACCCCGACGCCGGAAGCGAGACGATCGCCGTCGAGACCGGCGACATGCACCTCGCGGAGGACCAGACCTTCCTCGAGAGCGTCGCGGGCGAACGCGAGCCCGCCGAAACCGTCGAGGAGGCCCTGACCGTCCAGCGGGTGATCGAGGCGATCTACGAGTCGAGCGAACGAGGGAACGCGGTCGTCGTCGAGGGGGGAAACCGATGAACGTCGGCCTCTGTACGATCTCCGGCAAGGAACGGGGAGTCGAAGAGGTGATCGACCTCGCCGCGGACGTCGGCTACGACGGCGTCGAGATCTGGGGGAAAGACCACGTCGCCGATACCGACCCCGAACGGATCGCCGAGCGGGCAGCCGACGCCGGTCTCGAGATCCCGACGTACGGCTCCTATCTCCGGTGTGGGAGCGAGGAATTCGACGACGAACTGAGCGAGAAACTCGCCATTGCCGAGGGGTTGGGTGCCGACATGATCCGGGTCTGGGCGGGCAGCCAGGAGTACGGCGACCACGACGAGGGTCATTGGAAGCAGGTCGTCGCCGACCTCGAACGGGTCACCGAGGCTGCATCCGACCGCGGCCTCTCGGTGACCGTCGAGAAACACGCGAACACGGTGACGAACGATTTAGAAGGCGCCCGCCGGCTGATCGAGGCAGTCGACCACGAGTCCTGCGGGCTCAACTATCAACCCGGCTTTTCGATCCCCGCCGCCGAACTCGAGCGGGAGGCCCGGGCTCTGGAATCGATCTCGAACCAGCTTCACCTCCAGGGAACCTACGAACGAAGCGGAAGCGAGCGGGCGCCCCTCGCGGAGGTGTACTACGACCTCGAGGCCGTCCTCGATCCCTTCGGCGATTTCGAGGGGTACGCCAACGTCGAGTTCGTGACCCAGGACCGCTCGTACCGGGAGGCGATCGCCGCCGACCTCGAGACGGTCCGGTCGCTGGTCAGCTACTCGCGTTCGGCCTGAGAGAGCAGTAGCTGGGCTTCCTCGGTGATCTCGGGCGTCCGGAGGTCCTCCGTCTCGCCGGTCAACACGGCTAGCGCCTCGGTCATCAGCCACCGGTGGGACTCCATCCTGACGACCGTAAGCAGGGTGAGGACCTCCCGGCGGCGGGCCTCGACGTCCCACAGCGGCCGCTGGGCCGCCGGATCGTGGGGGTTCGCCCGCGCCCGGGGGACGTTCAGCCCACAGCCGGTGTGGAGCCAGTTCGAGTACCGCTCGTAGAACAGCCGGATCGCGACCTCCTGCCAGTACGGTCTCGGGTTCTCGGCAGCGATTTCGGCGATCCGGCGGAGGTAGGCCAGACGGTCGGCCCGGTCGTGGCTCCACTCCCGTCGCTCGGCCTCGCCGAAGGGGTGGACGACTCCCTCGACGGTCTCGATCGGTACCAGATCGATCCCGACCGGCTCGCTCCCTCGGAACTCGAGTTCGGCCACCAGTCCCCACGCGGTGTTCTCGGCGTCGGCCATGCCGTCGAACAGGAAGTTCCCGAGGCTATAACAGATCGCGCCTCCGCCATACCGTTCCCACCCCTGCGGGACGTGGGGGTGGTGGCCGATCACCACGTCGGCACCGATATCGACGAACTCCCGGAGGAGGTCCTGCAGTTCGGGCGCGGGGAAGGGAGCGTACTCGACGCCGGCGTGGACCATCGCGATGACCGACTCGTGCGCTCGATCCGCGTCCCGGATCGCCTCGCGGGCCCGCCGGTGGGCGAGCCAGGCCGCGCCCGCGCTCGCCTCCCCCGCGACGTTGAACTCCCGCTCGCAGACGTTGACGACGGCGACCGATCCCCCGCCGCGGACGACTTCGAGTGGCTCGTACGCACGCTCGAAGTCGGGGCCGACGCCGACCGTCTCCAGGCCCTCGGCCTCGAGCGCTTCGACCGTCGATTCGACCCCCTCGGGACCGAAGTCGCCGACGTGGTTGTTCGCGAGGGTCGCAGCGTCGAACCCCGCCTCGGCGACCGCGGCGGGCGCTCCCGGCGGGTTCTCCTTCGTTGGGCCGCTCTTTGGGACCGGCTCTCCGTCCTCGCCGACGACCGGCGCCTCGACGTTGACGATCGAGTACGCTGCCGCACGGATCCGCCCGCGGATCGCGGGCGAGATCGTTGTCTCCGCCGTCGGGGGCTTCTCGCGGGCGAGGGCGTAGTCGCCGGCGACGAGCATCGTCCACTCGTCGCTCGCTCCCGGGTCGTCTCCGAGTTCGCCGTCGGTTCCCAGGTCGATCCGTGGCGGATCCGTCTCCTCGCGACTCCCGTGTCGAGTCATACTGCCCGTTCGCTCGGCGCCCGACATATAGCTTCGTGCCCGGATTCGGTCGGGGGACGGTGGATTTAGGAGGGCCGGAACGTAGCATCCGTCATGAGCCTCGATCTCGCAGTCGAGAACGCACGGATCGTCGACGGTACCGGCGCCCCCTGGTTCCGCGGGGCCGTCGGCGTCGCCGACGGCCGGATCGACCGGATCGTCCGCGAACCCGACCCCGACCTGGAAGCCGGAAACCGGATCGACGCCGACGGGAGCGTCCTCGCGCCCGGGTTCATCGACGCCCACTCCCACTCGGACCTCGAACTCTTTTCCGATCCGACGCTCGCGCCCAAGACCCGCCAGGGGATCACGACCGAAATTCTGGGCCAGGACGGATTCTCGATGGCGCCCCTGTATGGCGAAACGGCCCCCTTCCGGGAGTACCTGAGCGGGCTCGCGGGACGCCTCGACGGCGAGTGGTCCTGGGAGTCGATGGGGGAGTACCTGGAGGCGATCGAAGAGTCGGGGCTCGCGCCCGACGTCGCGACCCTCGTCGGTCACGGCACCGTCCGCTACGATGTGCTCGGAATGGACGACCGCGCGCCGGACGAGGGCGAACTCGAGGAGATGGCTTCCCTCGTCCGCGAGGGCCTGGAGGCGGGCGCGGTCGGCTTTTCGACCGGACTCGTCTACACCCCGCAGGTCCACGCCGATACCGAGGAAGTCTCCCGGCTCGCGGGCGAACTCGCACCCTACGGTCGGCCGTTCGTCGCCCACATCCGCAGTGAAGGGCGGTGGATCTGGGAGGCGATGGACGAGTTCGTCGATATCGGCGCCGACCTCGGCGTTCCCCTCCACGTTTCGCATTTCAAACTCACCGGCGCGGCCCAGCAGGGGAAGGCCGACCGGCTGCTCGGCCACGTCGAGAGCGCCCGCGAGCGCGGCGTCGATATCACTGCCGACCAGTATCCGTATACTGCGGGTTCGAGCATGCTGACCTCGCTGCTCCCGCCGTGGGTTCCCTCGAGCGACTTCGAGGCCCTGCGCGAGACCCTCTCGGATCCCGACCAACGGGAGGAGATCAGACGGGACATCGAGGAGTGGCGGATCGTCGGCTGGGAGAACGTCGCCGGGAAGACCGGCTGGGACGCGGTCGAGCTGACGAACCTCGCCTCCGTCGCGTTCGCCGAGGAAGAGGGCCGGTCGATCGAAGCGGTCGCGACCGACCGGGGTGAGCGCCCGGTCGACGTCCTCTGCGAGGCGATCCTCGCCGAAGAGGGGGAGGCCGCGATGATCGCACACGGGCTGGCCGAGGACGACGTCCGGGAGATCATGGGAAGCGACCGGGTCGCCGTCGGCACCGACGGCCTCTTCGGCGCCCGCCCGCACCCGCGGGTCTATGGCACTTTCCCCCGCGTGCTCTCGCGGTACGTCCGCGAGGATGACCTGCTGGGGCTAGAGGAGGCGGTTTTCAAGATGACCGCCCTCCCGGCCCGCGCGATGGGGCTAGAATCGAAGGGCCTGATCCGGCCCGGACTCGATGCCGACCTCGTCGTCTTCGATCCCGCCGTCGTCGACGACCGGGCGACCTTCGAGGAGCCCGCGACCCATCCCCTCGGAATCGAACACGTCTTCGTGGACGGCGAGGCGGTCGTCCGCGACGGCGAGGTCACCAGTGCGCTCCCGGGGAGCGCGATCCGTGCGTAAGACGGGCGAAAGTCGGCCGTCCCGACCGAAAGAACGTTAACGGCCCGCGCGAATCCTGGCCCATGCGCACGGCCCGATTCACCGATCCGACCGGCTACACCCGATCCGGCATCCTGACCGACGACGGCATCGAGACGACCGGTCGGACCTACGACCGCGAGGACGTCGACCTCCTCGCCCCGACCGAGCCCACGAAGATCATCTGCCAGGCCGGGGGCTACATGGACCACCGCGAGGAGTCCGGCTTCGAGGATCGCCCCGAGAGACCGGAACTGTTCCTGAAGACGCCCAACTGCGTCCTCGGCCCCGGTGACCCGATCGAGTTGCCGCCCGGACGCGACTCCGTGGAGTTCGAGGCCGAGTTCGGCATCGTCATCGGCGCCCAGTGTCGGGGCGTCAGCGAGGAGGCGGCGATGGACGTGGTCGCGGGCTACACCTGCGTCAACGACGTCTCGAATCGCGACGACCAGGGCGAGGAGCGAAACTGGGTCCGCGGGAAGGCCTTCGACGCCTCCCTCCCGATGGGGCCGGTCGTCGCGACCCCCGACGAAGTTCCGGAAGACGCCTCCCTCACACTCCGGCTCAACGGCGAGACCCGCCAGGAGACCACCCGCGAGCACATGATCTTCTCGGTCCCCGAACTCGTCGCCGATGTCTCCGAGCTGCTCACCCTGGAGCCGGGCGACGTCATCGCGACGGGTACCCCCTACGGACCCGACGAACTCAGCGACGGCGACACGGTGGAAGTCGAGTTCGAGGGCGTCGGAACCCTGGAGAACCCGGTGATCGAACGATAACCATGTCGGAGACGATCTACGACGAGTGGGGCGTTCCCCCAGTAATCAACGCGACCGGGACGAAGACCCGGATCGGCGGGACCCTCATCAGGGAGGAGTCCCTCGAAGCCATGAACCGAGCGGCGGAGGCGTTCGTCCGCATTTCGGACCTTCAGCAAGCCGCTTCCGAGCGGATCGCCGACGCGACCGGCGCCGAGGCGGGTTACGTCACCGACGGCGCGAGCTCGGCCCTGACGCTCGCCGCCGCGGCCTGTATCGCGGGCGACGACCTCGGGACGATGGCCCGGCTACCCGACACGGAAGGCGTCGCCGACGAGATCGTGATGCCCCGGAGCCATAGGAATGGTTACGACCACGCGCTCCGTCTCGCGGGCGCCGAGATCACCGACGTCGGGGGCAGCGACTACGACCTGGGAACCGGCTCGGAGAACACCGAACTCTGGGAGATCGCAGACGCGATCGGCGAGGACACCGTCGCGGTCGCCTACATGGCGAAGCCGTTCACCCGCCCGCCGCTCCCGGAGGTCGTCGATCTGGCCAACGAAGAGGGGGTCCCGGTGATCGTCGACGCCGCGGCCGAACTGCCCCCCACGAGGAACCTCTCGCGGTTTATCGAGGAGGGCGCCGACCTCGTCGCCTTCAGCGGCGGGAAGGCGATCCGGGGCCCCCAGTCGTCGGGCATCCTCGCCGGTCGCGGGGATCTGATCCGATCGGTCGCCCGCCAGCACCTCGATATGCATGCCGCGGGCCCGGCATACGACCCGCCCGAGGAGTTGGTCGGAGCCGACGACCTCCCCGGCGTCCCTCGCCAGGGGATCGGCCGGTCGATGAAGGTCGGCAAGGAAGAGATCGCCGGCCTGATCGCCGCCCTCGAGGCGTTCCAGGCGGAGGACGACGAGGCGGTCCTCGGTGAATGGCACGACCGCGCCCAACGGGTCGCCGACGGCCTTGCGGGGATCGCGGGACTCTCGGTCGAACTCGCCGGCGGCGAGAAGACCGAGGCGGTGACGACGGTCGTCGCGACCGTCGAGGAGGGAGCGCCGACCACGGCTGCCGACGTGGTCGCGGGACTGCGCGGGGAGAACCCCCGGATCTTCGTCGGCGCCGACGATCTCCACGACGGGGGATTCACGGTCAATCCCCGATGTCTCGCCGACGACGAAGTCGAGACGGTCGTCGACCGGATCGTGGCCCGTCTCGAGGGCTAACGGTCTCTCGGTCGTCGACCCGACGGACGCTGCCGGGGCTACATCGGCTCCCGACAGATGAGACAGACGTCCGGCTCTTCGTCAGTTACGTGTGTGTATTCGCAGTTAAAGCACCTCCAGACCGTGCGATCGTCAGAATCTGGCATGATATGGCGTACACTGGTCGTCCTGAAGACGGTGTGGGAGCCGGGGATTATTGCTGGTCCTTGGCCCCGCGACGGTACGGCCGACAGGTTCCCGGTCACGGCAGGTGGTGGTCGTCACACGATACGGTCCCCAGTGTACGGCTCCCCAGCCGCGGTACGTATCCTGAGGACGGCGGAGCCTACGAGGAACCGAATAATAGCTCTCCCCTTACCGGGGCATGTTGCCACATCTCTCGATCCAGATTCGACCCGAGTCGTCAGCCGTCGCGATCGGTTCCCGGACGGGCGTTCGCGCCGTCGAACAGGTCCCCAGCGAGGTCGTCGTCGAGGGCGCCGCCGTACTCCGAGACCTCGAAGGCCTCGGCGTACTCGACCTCCCCGGAGAGCAGGTCCCCGAAGCGATCGGCCGCCTCCCGCATCTCCGCGAGCGAGGCGAGGGGATCGGTCTCGAGCCACGCGCGCCGGCGGTCGGGGTCGTCGGGGACCTCGCCGAGTCGACCCGTGTTGTAGGGGAGCCACTCGTACACCTGGGACTCGTGGCAGTCGAGCATCGCGTACTTCCGGTCGACCATCTCGGAGGGGATCCGAACTGCGACGTCCGGGTCGAAGGGATAGGGTCGCTCGAAGGTGTCGAGCAGGTACGCGAACACCGGATTGGTGTCGAGGGCGGGCGTCCCCGGACAGACGTTCGGGACGGTGACCATGTAGGCGGCGTCCCGGACGAGCTGTGAGGTGTAGCGGTGGTCGGGGTGGTAGTCGTTGGGCCGGTGTGTCAGAACGAGGTCGGGCGACAGCCGGCGGATCAGCCGGATCAGCCGCTCGCGGCGCTCGAGGGTCGGCCGGAGCCGACCGTCGGGCGCGTCGAGCACCTGATAGTCGATGCCGGCGATCTCGGCCGCCGCGGCAGCCTCGGCTTTCCGGCGTTCGACGAGTTCGATCCCGCCCTGTTCGTGGTGGCCCGCGCGCCCGTCGGTCGTCGAGACGAAGGTGACGTCGTGGCCCGCCGCCGCCGAGCGACAGGCGAAGCCGCCGGCGCGGATGTCGGCGTCGTCGGGATGGGCTCCGATAACGAGTACCGTCCTCTTCATGCCCGAACGGTGGCGGGACCCGACCGAAAACCTTGCGGTTAGACCAGCACCTCGGCGAACCGATCGACGGTCGCCGGCGGGTCCGCGCTGGTGCCGTGTTCGGCGACGACCCACTCCGCACCCGCTTCACGGCCCGCCTCGAGGCAGGCGTCGAGATCGACCTCTCCGGTGCCGTACTCGACGTGGTGGGTGTCGGGCGAGCCCGCGCGGGTGTCGGTGAGGTGAAGGAGCGAGAGGCGGTCGGCGTACCGTTCGATCAGGGAGAGGGGATCGACGCCCGCGTGGGCCGCGAGCCCGGTGTCGATCTCGAGACCGACCCGGTCGTCGGTCGCCTCCGCGAGCAGGTCGAACGCGCTCTTCCCCTCGAGACGGTCGAACTCGAAGGTGTGGTTGTGGTAGTGGACCGTCGCGCCCTCGCTCTCGAGGCGGTCGGCGAGCGCTGAGAGGCGATTCGCGACCTCCTCGACGCCCTCGCGGCTCTCGAAGGCCTCCGGGTCGTGGGAGGGAACGACGAAGCGGTCACAGCCGAGGTCGCCGTAGCTCTCGAGGACGCCCTCGGGATCGGACTCGAGGTCGTCGATGGAGACGTGGGCGCCGGCGACCGCGAGGTCGTGGAGGTCGAGCAGTTTCGCGACCTCGGCCGGCGCGTGACCATCGAGTCCCGCGAACTCGACGCCGTCGAAGCCGGCCCCGCCGACCCGGGAGATGGCGGGCTCGAGCCCCTCCCCGCGCAGCGTGTACAGTTGGACTGCCGTGTGCATGACGGAGCCGACGGGAGGAACCGTCTAAAGCGTTCACCCGATCCGCCACCGAGTCGCGATCACCCGTTTCGGGCGAGCCAGTCGAACACCCGGGCCCGTCGCTGGGGTTCGATCGCGGCGTGTTCGGGGATAGTCTCGTTGTGGAGGCGTGCCTCGTGGTAGTCGAACGAGAGGAGGTCCTCGGGCGCCCACACGTCGAAATTCCCCCCGGCGTCGTAGAGGTCGTACACCTCCCGTGCGGCTTCGGTACACCGGAGGACGTCCGCTTGAGGGTGGGTCCAGTCCATCGAGGGCGCGACCGCGAGCGCGGGACGGGGTGCGATCGAACCCAGGACCTCATCGAAGTCGATCGGGGTTCTTCGGGGGGCGTCCCGGAAGTGGCCGAGGCGGGGCTGGAGCCCGTGGAGGTGCGAGAACCTCCCGATGACCGCGTTCTCGCGTTCGGTCTCGGCGTCGCTCCCCCGGAAGTGGGGGAGCCCACAGACCGAGGCGACGCTCCGGATCCGGTCGTCGAGGGCGGCGGCGTAGAGGGAGACCGTCCCGCCGAGCGAGTAACCCAGAAGCGAGATCCGTTCGGCGTCGACGAACTCGAGGGCGGCGAGGCTCTCGACGGCCGCGAGCGCGTCCTCGACGAACGCACCCATCTTCGACCAGTCGGGGTGGCGCTCGTAGAACCCCTCGGCCTCCGTGATCCGGGTGCCGAATCCCGGCAGGTCGAAACAGCACAGGGCGAACCCGCGATCGATCGCCTCCTCGATCGGGACCTGTCCCCGCCCCGCGGCGCCGTAGCCGACGTTGTACGAGTAGGGATGGAGCCAGACGACGACCGGGTGGGGGCCGCTCTCCGCGGGGCCCTCGTCGCCTCCGTCTCGAGGGTAGTAGAGATCGGCCGAGAACCGTTCCCCAAAAGTATGGGACGGCGACAGCCAGCACTTGCCGATCTCGTCCGTGGATTCCGGTCGACCGATCACGTCGTGGCGATAGTCGGGACTCCCCCACCCCCGAAGGACGGTTCCGGTGTCGTCTTCGGGCACCATCGGCGCCCGCGGCGGTGCCTCGCCGAGGCTCCACTGGAGGCGCTCGCGGACCGCCGCTTCTTTTCGCTCCCACCCCGCGACGCTCTCGATGGGGCCGTCGTCTCCACCCTCGTCCGATCCAGCGAGAAGGAGGTCCTCGGGTCCGCGTTCGGGGAACTCGCTGGTGTCAAGGGGATGGGAGTCGGCCCACTCCTCGAAGGAGAACTCGTGATAGAGCCGCGTCGGGTCGTCGTACTCGCCGCGGTCGAACGCGCGATCGAAGAAGTCGAGGATCGCCTGGACGTCGCGGGTCGTTCTCGCATGTCTGCCCTCCCGGTACTGAAGCGCGAGGCCGTCGCCGGCCCCGAAAAGGTCGTACGCCGTCTTCGCAGACTCGTAGACCTTCTCGACGGCCCACCCGCTCGTCGTCCGCTCGTTTTTCGCGGTCTGGAGCAGGCACGCTCTGGGAGCGACGAGCGAGACCAGGGAGTTGGCGTCCACGAGTAATCGGTTCTCCCGGCCGACGAAGAAGCGCCACCGGGGATGAAACCAGCTTCGCCGAAGGCGGGCGTGAAGCGCCATGTCGCCCGCGTAGAAGTCGTCCCGGTCGAAGCGGGCGGGGACGGTCGCGCCGCTGCCGGCCGAACAGGGCGCGACCGCATCGATCCGCTCGTCGAAGGCGGCGGCGAGCAGCGACTGCTTGCCGTTTCGGGACGCTCCGGTGAGCGCGATCCGGTCGTCGTCCGCGTCGGGAAGGTCCTCGAGATAGTCCACCGCGCGGCTCGCGGCCCACGCGCGGCGGGCGAGCAGTTGGAAGTCGTATTCCTCGTACTGCTCGCCGTAGTCGGCGGCGTCGTCGCGGCCGTCGGCCGCGGCGTAGACGACGGCGAGAAACCCCCTGCGGACGGCCATCGCGGCCCAGTCGCGGTGGGTCCACTGCGTCATGAAGACGGGAAACGGGCCCTCGCCGTCGGGCACCAGGAGCCGGAGGTCGAGCGTGAGTTCCTCCCCATCGGGACCAAAGGAGAGACGGACGTCCCGGACGGTTGCGCTTTCCGCCCTCCGGCGGTCGAGTTCGGTCGCCTCGACCTCGCCGGGAGCGGGGGGCATCCGTCCGTAGAGCCAGTGCTGGAGCTGGTGGCCGATCCGTTCGCGCTGATCGGCCCACTCTTCCCGGGAGGTGATCCGCGAGCCGTCGGCGAGGTTCTCGAGGGGGTCGGGAAGCGCGGCCGTAGCGGGCAGGGCCTCGAAATCGGGCGGCAGCTCTCCGGTACGCGCCTGCCATTCCTGCCAACTCGCGTCCCGATGGGAAACCCGGGGATCCGATCCGTGTTCGTCGGCCTCAAGCGCGAGCAACGGGCGGAGCTCCTCGAGATACGCCTCCCGGCGGGCGCGTTCGTCGGGCGAATCGGGCTCGCCAGCGACCCGATCGGGGTGCAGCGGGTAGTCCTCGGGGGTCGGATACATACGGGGAGGCTCGGGGGCAGGAGTAAAGTCGTTTCGCCGGTCGCCGTCAGCGCTCGGCGACGGCGACGGCCTCTCCGGTCTCGGCGGACTCGTAGGCGGCTTCGACGACCGCGACCGCGGCGAGGCCCTCGTCGGGCGTGATCTCGGGGTCGCGGCCCTCACGAACGCTCTCGACGAAGTCGGCGATCAGGCCGGCGTCGGCGTCGGGGCCGTAGAACGCCGTTCCGACGCCCGACTCGGTGGTATGGACGACCGACTGGTCGGTGTAGTCGATGGCGACCGTCCCCTCCTCGCCGACGAGTTCGAGGGTCGCGTCGCCCCAGGTGTGCCAGGCGTCGGGCTTGCTCCAGGAGCCGTCCAGGAGGAAGGGAGTGCCGTCTGCGAGTTCCATCGAGAGCACGTTGACGTCGTCGACCGCGATGTCGTGGAATCGGGTATCGACCTCGGCGTAGACCTCCGCGACCCGCCGGCCGGTGAGGTGGGTCGCCAGATCGACGATGTGGACCGAGTGGTCCATCACGGCGCCCCCGCCCGCGCGGTCGGGGTCGGCGAACCAGCCGCCGGGCATCTTCCCCCGGTTGGTCCCCGACAGCGCCCGAAGCGACCCGATCGGGTCCTCGGCAAGGCGTTCGCGGGCGCGTACGGCAGGGCCACAGAACCGCAGGGGCATCGCCACGCCCGCGACGATCTCCGTCTCCTCCCAACAGTCGACGATGGCGCGGGCCTCGGCAACGGTGGGCGCCAGCGGCTTCTCACAGAGGACGTCCACGCCCGCCATCGCGGCCCGCTCGAACCACTCGAGGTGGGAGGCGTTTGCCGCACAGATCACGCCCGCGTCGATCGACTTGAGGAGCCGGTCCGCGGGGAGATAGTCGGTCCCGTAACGGTCGGCGGCCTCTCGACCTCGCTCCTCGTCGCGGTCGGCGACGCCCACGAGTCCGCAGTCCTCGCGGCCGGCGAGCAGGCCGGCGTAGGCGTCGGTGTGGGAGTGCGCCGCCGAGAGGATCCCGACGCGGATCACGCGACCACCTCCTCGGGCGCGACGGGTTCTCCGAGGTCGGCCGAGCGCTCGGCGGCCAGCGCCAGTCGGAGCGCCTCGATCGCCTCGTCGGGGCCGACAGGAGGTTCTTCGCCCGCCCGGAGCGTATCCGCGAACGCCTCGAGTTCTCGCCGGTAGCCGTCCCGCTCGAAGGCCCGATCGACGGTCTCGCCGTCGGCGGTCCACTCGCAGTACGGCGACTCCTCGTCGCTCGCGAACTCGACCATCCCGTCCGAACCGGCGAGCTCGAGTTCCGTCGTGAGGGTCCGGCTCTCGGGCTGGGCCCACGACCCTTCGACGTAGCCGACCGCGCCGTTCGCAAAACGGAGGGTCACGAACCCGTGTTCGGCGTGCTCCGCTCGCGTCCGGCGGGCGAAGACCCGCTCGACCTCGCCCCACACCCACCGGAGGTAGTCCAGGTCGTGGATCGCCAGATCGACGAACAGCCCGCCGCTCTTCTCCCGGTCTCCGAACCACTCGCCCCAGTCGGGAAACGGCGAGAGCCGCCGCGCGCGGGCGACCCCCGGCTCTCCGATCTCGAGTCCGGCCGCTTTCCGGTATGCGGGCAGAAAGCGGACGACGTGGCCGACGCCGAGAGCCACCCCCGCGGCCTCGGCGACCGCCCGGATCTCCTGGGCCTCCTCGATCGAGCCCGCGATCGGCTTCTCGAGGAAGATGTCGAGCCCGCGGTCGGCCGCGGTTCGAACGATCTCGAGATGGGTGTGGGTCGGGGTGCAGATATCGAGGTAGTCGATCTCCTCCCGATCGCAGAGGGCCTCGACGCCGGTGTAGGCCGCGCTCTCGAGGCCCAGGTCGTCGAGAAAACCCTCGAAACCGCTCGGCGAGGCGACCCCAGCGATCTCACAGTCCATCCCGTCGTACGCCTCCGCGTGGGTGCGGGCCATGAATCCGGCGCCCGCGATACCGACTCGCATACCGGACCCACAGCCGGCGGGGTTATGAACGGTTCGGTGGCCGGCGAGCCTGCGGTGACGCTCGCCCGAGTACGACCGGTTCATGTTCTACGCCGACGACGACCCCGCCGTTCGCGAACTCGTCGAGGCCGTCTCCGGGGCCGACGACCGGGGAGACGGCGGGCTCGTCGGCACCGACTGTGTCGGCGGCTCCGGCTCCGACCGGAAGACCTCGACGCGGTGGGCCCGCGAGACCCTGGGCGCGACCGGGCTCACCGTCGAGGCGACGCCCCACGGCTCGCCGCCGATGGAACGCTACCGCCGAGCGGGCGCGAGCTTCGTCGAGGGGCTCGCCGCGGTCTTGGATTAGTACTCCCGGCGGTCGCACCGAACCCGGTCGGCGACCGCCGTCGCTCCACCCAGCACTCGCTCCTCGACGTCGGGCCGGAGCGGGCCCGGGAAGGCCGTTCGCCGAACGACCTCGCCGCCCTCGTACCCCCCTTCGTGGATCGCCTGTGCGGTCGGCACGTAGGTGAATTCCGCGTTCGTGTAGCCCGCGACCCAGACCGGCCCCGGAAGCCGCTCTTTGAGCTTCAGGGAATAGCCGACGAGGACCTCGCCGCCCAGTCCCAGGAGCGTGAGGTCGTCGTCGAAGCCGAGCCCCTGGATCGGGTAGGGGTGTTCGGTTCGGATCTCGCCGTGCTCGTCGAGTTCGGCGAGCAGCGCCTCCGCGCGCACCCGGAGGTATCGTCGGTCGCTCTCGGCCATCTCCTCGAGTTCGGCCCTCTCGGGAGGGTCCTCGAAGGCGATCGGCCGTTCGACCAGCAGCGCCTGCAGGGGTCCCCGGACGGGCTTCCGACGGGACTCGACGGCGGCCCGGACCGCGGTCGCCGCCGTCTCGCCGTGACGTCTCGCGAGGGCGAGTTCCCGGCGCGGGTAGGGGTTCTGGTCGCCGGCAGCACCTTGGAGGAAGAGGGCGGTCGCCTCCGGATACTCGGATTCGATCTCCCGGCGGGCGAAGCCGGCCCAGTCGCCACAGTAGCGCTCGATCATGACCGTGGTGGTGTGACAGGCGTAGCCAAAGAGGATCGCCCGGATCCTCGTCTCCTCCTCGCTTCCTTCGTTTTCGTCTCTCTCCTCGCTCTCGGCGACCAGCACCGGCACCTCCGTATCGACCGGTCCGTCGGGGTTCGGGACGTGGGCAACTCCCTCGGGGACGGGCAGTCGCCTGTTCGTCCCGAACCCACACCGAGCGTGGCTGTAGGAGAGCGTCGCCGGTTCCCGGTCGTCGAGGGCCTCGCCGACGACTCCCACGAGGTCGTCGATCAGCCGTTCGCGATAGTCGGCCGCGCGCTCGTGGTAGGGTCCCTCGTCGGCGTACATGTCGAGTTTGAACTCGCGGAACTCGGGCCCGCAGTGGGTGTGGGTCGCCGCGAGCAGTAAGGCGTCAGGCTCGAGGCCGTACGCCTCCGTACACCTCCGAGCGACCCGTTCACGGATCTCCCGGGTGACGAAGAGGAGTTCGACGCTGGCGACCACCGCGACCCGCTCGCCGTCGTCGATCGCCACGGCCCGCGCAGAGAGGTCGTGGACCTGCCCGTCCGCTGGCTCGTCGCGTTTGGCGAAGCCCGCCATCCACATCGGCTCTTCGGGGGTGATCGTCCGGGTCGCGGTTCCCACGTGCCACTTCTCGCCACCGTTCGCTGCCCGTGTCATGGTTTTCCACGGGTTCGGCGCCGATCCCGATAAGTCTGTCCCGCCCGCTAATTGATCTGGGTCACTTCGTACCCCTGGGCCTCGACGTCGGCGACGATCCGGGCGGCGTGGCCCTCGCCGCTGGTCTCGACCAGGAAGATCAGGAACGCCTCGCCCACCGAGAGTTCGCCGTCGGCCCGGTAGTGATGGACCGTCCGGATGTTCGCGCCCAGGTCGGCGATCCGTTCGGATATCTCAGCCATCTTCCCGGGCCCGTCGTCGATCCGGACCTGGAGGCGGATCAGCTGTCGGCGCGCGGTCAGCTCGTGGGTCAACATCGTCTGGAGCATCGACATGTCCATGTTACCTCCCGAGAGCACCGGGACGACCGTCTCGCCGGCCACGTCGAGTCGATCCGAGAGCAGGGCGGCGACCGGCGCCGCGCCCGCGCCCTCGACCAACTGTTTCGCCCGCTCGAGGAGGACGACGATTCCGGTCGCGAGTTCGCCCTCCGAGACCGTCACGACGGAGTCGACGTGTTCCTCAATCAGCGAGAAGGTGAGTTCGGAGATGGCGCCCGTGGCGATCCCGTCGGCGATCGTTCCCACGTCGTCGGTCGGCACCGGCCCGCCCTTCGCCAGACTCTCGGGGACCGTCGCGGCCGCTTCGGCCTGGACGCCGACGGTCCGAACGTCCCGATCGGCGAGGGCGGCCCCGATCCCGCCGATCAGTCCGCCGCCGCCGATCGGGACGACGACGGTATCGACGTCGGGAACGTTCTCGAGAAGCTCGAGCCCCAGCGTGCCCTGACCGGCGACGATCGCGGGGTCGTCGAAGGCGTGGACGAACTCGGTTCCTGGCCGGTCGGCGAGCGTCCGTGCGTGATCCATGGCGGCCCCGAAGTTCACGCCCTCGAGGACGACCTCCGCGCCGTAGGAGCGGGTCGCGTCGATCTTGCTCTGGGGGGCGGTCGTCGGCATCACGATGGTCGAGGGAACGCCGGTTTCGGTCGCCGCCAGCGCCACTCCTTGTGCGTGGTTGCCCGCACTGGCGGCGACGACCTGCTCGACTCCCTCGCGGTCGGCGACGTCGGCGAGTTTGGTGTAGGCCCCGCGGGTCTTGAACGAGCCCGTCCGCTGGAGGTGTTCCATCTTGAGGTGGACCTCGGCGCCGGTCATCGTCGAGAGCGATCGGCTGTACTCGATCGGGGTCGGCTGGACGACGTCGGTGTCCGCGAACCGTTCGCGCGCGGCGGCGACGTCCCTGCCACTGATCGCCGGCATACCATCCGAGTGGGGCGGAACCGACTTAGTAGTATCCGTCGACTCCGGAGCCGGAACCCCACGATCGTTTTGCCCTACCAAACATTTATCCGGGTCGTGGTCCCATACTCCGGTAAGGATGACCGAAGCAAAGAATCCGGTTCAGGCGGTCCAGCGGACCCTCGACGTCCTCGACGTGTTGCGGGCGACGGGCGGCGCCCGCGTCACCGAGGTCGCGAGGGAGGTCGGCGTCTCGAAGGGGACGGTCCACTGTCACCTGGCGACCTTAGAGGAGAACGGCTACGTGATCAAGGAGGGCAACGAGTACAAGCTCGGCCTACGCTTTATCGACCTCGCACACCACGCGAAGGATCGGATCGGGATCTTCGACGTCACGACCTCGGAGGTCGATACCCTCGCCGAGGAGTCGGGCGAGCTGGCGCTTTTCACCGTCGAGGAGGAAGGCGAGGGGATCTGTCTCTACACCGCCGAGGGCGAGAACGCGGTCCGGACGGAGATCTACGTCGGCTACCGCAACAACCTCTATCACACCGCCGTCGGGAAGGCGATGCTCGCCCACATGGCCGAGGAGAAACGCGACCGGCTCATCGCCCACATGGAGTTCGAGCAACTCACCCCGCGGACGATCACCGACGAGTACGTCCTCCGCGAGGAACTCGAGGCGATCCGCGAGGAGGGGATCGCCTACAACCACGGCGAGACGATCCAGGGACTGGTCGGCGCCGGCGCGCCGATCCGCGACCAGGACGGCACGGTCTACGGCGCCGTCAGCATCATCGGCCCCGTCAGGCGGATGGGCGAGGAGCGCCTTGAGGGCGAGATCCCCGAGATGATCCGGCGGGCGGTCAACATCATCGAGATCAACATTACCTCGCTGTGACCGCGGCCGGCTTCCTGTTTGGAAACGGGAAACACGGGCTCGCCCGGCCCGGCCACGAACGGGGGAAATCGAGCGTTCGGATTACGAGCGTACGACTGTAATCGACTTCGTCTCGAGACGCCAGCTCCGGTCGAAACGGCCGCCCACGCGGGCACGGCGACGGTACCCTGCGGCTCGTTTGAAGCAACGAAACATTCGACGGTCGGCCCGCCGACCTCCGACCCGGACCCGACGCGGTTCCGGCGAGGACTGATCACTCGGCGAGGCGGCGTCGGGCGTACGCACACCGCTCGCAGTCGGGCAGGTCACAGAGCAGAAGTCCGGGATCGGCCTCGAGGAGATCGGCGACGAGCGAGAGCAGTGCCGGGCCGTCGACGAGGCGAACCGTCCCCGCGCCGACCCTGCCGACCGACTCGAGGCCGAGGCGGGAGGCGACCGCGCCGGCGCTCTCGAACCCCCGCGAGCAGTGGACCCGGTTGACCTCGACGGTCTCCGTCGCGCCGTCCGTTCGGTGGGTCGTCTCCGCGGTCTGGTCCCGGTAGGGCAGCCCCGCGAGCCGTTCGGCGACGTGGAGCGTCGAGTTCGCGGTGTGATCGACGCCACAGAGGAGGATCGAAGCGCCGTCGGCGACGACGCGGTGGATCGGGCTCCCCGGACCCAGCGAGTTGCCGGGCTCGTGGCCGGCGACGTAACGATCGGCCTCCGGTCCCCGCACGGCGACCGACTTCGTCGGGTGGGAACTCCGGACGACGTCGGGACGGGTCCGGAACGCCTCGGTGATCGCCCCGACGGTCGAGGGCGAGCCCTCGTGGTCGTAGGGCTCGTCGTACCGGGTGAACGTCGGCATCGCGACCGTTCCCCGCTCGCCAACGGCATCGAACAGCGCGTCGACCACTGCTTCCGCGCCGTCCTCGACGCGCCCGAGGCTCGACAGCGAGCCGTGGACGACGAGAGCGTCGCCGTCCTCGATGCCGAGTCCCCTGAATCCGCCCCTGATCTCCGCGCGCGAAAGCGCCATGGCGGCGTTCGGTCGCGCCCGAGAATAGGTCTTGGGGTGACCAGCACACCTATTACTCCGCCCGCAAAACCGCCACGTCGATGCTCGAACTCCGTTCGCTTCGCCCCGCGGACGTCGACGACGCGATGGCGCTCTCGACGCAGGCCGGCTGGAACCAGGTTCCCGCAGACTGGGAGCGCCTGCTCTCGCTCGCTCCCGAGGGCTGTTTCGCGGGGACAGTCGAGGGAGAACTCGTCGCGACCGCGACGGTCGTCACCTACGGCGACGTGGCCTGGATCGGGATGGTCCTCGTCGACGAGGACCACCGCAGCCGGGGCTACGGGAGCCGGATCTTCGAACGCGGGCTCGAGTACGCCCGCGAGGCGGGCGACCGGATCATCGGCCTCGACGCGACCCATCTCGGCGAACCGATCTACGGGAAATACGGCTTCGAGACTGTCGCGACCGTCTTCCGGTGGCAGGGAGAGCTCGCTTCCGGCGGAACGGGAGTCGACCCGGATCGGGTCCGGCAACTCTCCTCTACGGACGCCGACGACCTCGCGACCTTCGACCGGCACCGGGTCGGAGTCGACCGGAGCGAGTTGCTCCGCGAACTCCTCGGCGAGGAGGGCGTTCGGGGGTATGGCCTGGACGGGCCCGACGGGGCCCTCGCGGGCTACGCGGTCGTTCGCCCAGGGCGAACGAGCCGCCAGATCGGGCCGCTCGTCGCCGACCGCGAGGGGATCGCACCGCTCCTCTCGGCGGTCGGGGTCGACGTGGGGAGCCAACAGGTCATAGTCGATGCGCCCGCGGACGACCCCGTCGCCGGCCATCTCGCGGCGACGGGACTCGAGCGCGACCGCGAACTCGTCCGGATGACCCATCCCGAGGCGGAACCCGCCCTGCTTGGCGGGTCGGTTCGGGCGTTTACGTGCTTCGCGTTCGGCTAAACTGCCGCGACGACCTCGATCTCGACGCCGATGTCGATCGGAAGTTCGGAGACCTCGACGGCACACCGCGCGGGGAACGGCTCGGACATGTACTCGGCGTACACCTCGTTGACGGCCTCGTAGTCGTCCATGTCCGTGACGTAGACGTTCGCCTTGAGCACGTTTTCGAGAGAGCTGTCGGCGGCCTCGAGGATCGCCGCGACGTTCTCCAGGGTCCGGGCGGTCTGCTCTCTGATGTCGTCGGTCTCGACCTCGCGGGTCTCGGGGTTCGCCGGTCCCTGCCCGGAGACGTGGATCGTCTCGCCGTGGCGGATCGCCTGGGAGTAGGGGCCGATGCTCTCGGGAGCCTCGTCGGTGCTGATCTCTTCCATGCGAGCGGGTCGACGACCCGGAACATAAAACCATCCGCTTTCGCGCTCGGTCGGATCCGACGCTCGACCGAACCGGGTCGACCCGCCGAAAGGAAGTCGGTGGGCCACAACTTCTCGCCGTCTACGCGGCGTCGCTGTCGTTTTCCTCGGTCCCGTTTGCCGTCTCGTTTTCGGTCCCCGTGCTCTCGTTGGCCGTCTCGTTGTCGGCGCCCTCGGTGTCGTTTGCCGTCGCGTTCCCGGTTTCGTTACCGCCGTCGCCCTCCGCTTCGGTTTCGTTCCCGGACTCCTCGCCTTCGGCGGTCGCCCCCTCGAGGGTCAGCGTGACCTCGGTCATCTCCCCCTCCTCGACGGTTACTTCCTCCTCGACGGTCTCGAAGGCGTCGCCCTCGGCGGTGATGTTGTAATCGCCGGTCTCAGTAAGCGGCAGTTCGTACTCGCCGCCCTCGAGGGCCTCCTCGCTCTCGACGGTGTATCGCCTCGCACCGTTTTCGCTCTCCTCGACCGGAACGATCGTGATGCTCACCCCCTGGGCGACCGGATCGCCGTTCTCGTTCTCGACGATCAGCCTGATCCCGGTAGTTCCCGACTCCCCCGGCGTGCCCTCGCTCTCGTTTGCGGTTTCGTTTTCCTCGCCGTCGGTTTGGTTCCCGCTTTCGTTGCCAGCCTCGGTGGTTTCGTTTTCCGCCTCGGTATCGTTTTCCGCTTCAGTATCGGTACTTTCCGTGTCGTTGGTCCCGTTTTCCGCTTCAGTGTCGTTTTCGTCGTCGGCCCCGTCATCGCCGTTTCCGTCGCCGTCGTCGCCCATACACCCCGCGATCCCGAGAGCCGTCGCCGTACCGGCGATCCCGAGAAATTGCCGTCGGTCGAACCGCTTCGTGTGTCGTGTCATGGTCTCCAGTTCGGCCCTCGCCTCCCGCCTCTCTTAAACACACCGATGACATCTGGAAAATAAAACGAAAAACGATCGTGTTTTCCGGATGTTCGGGAATAATCACCCCATCTCCTATCACGAGAGAAAACGATATAGTTACTAGTCTATTTTGGTATCTTTCAACTAATTCTATAATACTCTCGGAGATCTAAGACGAGGTAACGGTTTATAGTGGGACGGATTCGAACGGTTGT
Source organism: Saliphagus infecundisoli (assembly GCF_020177375.1). Taxonomy (GTDB): domain Archaea; phylum Halobacteriota; class Halobacteria; order Halobacteriales; family Natrialbaceae; genus Saliphagus; species Saliphagus infecundisoli. Next base: position 98,388 of record NZ_JAIWHV010000003.1, read on the forward strand.
GATGAACGTGGCCTACGATGGTCAAATAATACTAATCAGGGAAGATGAACTGAAAATATATGTATTTCCGTCGAACAAGGAAGTTCGGCGGCTGGATTACACGGATACGCCTGTAACGCCGTTCGGATCGCGCCCGGACTCCGTGTTTTTATCCCTCCCGGCGTCGATAGCCGGGCATGACCCGCCCGCTACTGATCGATACGGACCCCGGCTGCGACGACGCGCTCGCGCTCGCGCTGGCTCTCGAGGACCCGACCCTGGAGGTCGTCGGGCTGACGACGGTCCACGGCAACACGACCGTCGAGGCGACGACCCACAACGCTCGCGCGCTCCTCGAGGTGCTCGGGCGGACCGACGTCCCGATCGCGGCGGGTGCCGACCGGCCGCTGCTCGCCGACCTCGAGACCGCAGAACACATCCACGGCGAGGGCGGCATCCGGGGCGAGTTGCCGGAGCCGACGTCCGAAACCGAACTCGAGGGAGTCCACGCCGCCCGGCGGATCGTCGAGGCCGCACGGCGCCACGAGGGAGAGCTCGCGCTCGCCGCGATCGGGCCGCTGACGAACGTCGCGCTCGCGCTCGCGTTGGAGCCCCGCCTCCCCGAACTGCTCGACGACCTGCTGGTCATGGGCGGGGCGGCGTTCGTCCCCGGAAACGTCACCCCGCTCGCGGAAGCGAACTTCCATTCGGATCCCGAAGCCGCCCGACGGGTCGTCCGGGACGCGGAGCCGACGGTGGTCGGTCTCGACGTCACCCGTCGGGCGACGTTGCCCGCCGACTGGATCAACTCGCTTTCCCGGGAGATCCCGCTGGCTCGGTCGCTTCGGGCATGGCTGACCTACTACGACGAGGACGTCCTCGAGCGGTATGGAATGGAGACCGCCGCGATCCACGACGCGCTCGTGATCGCCGGCCTCGTCGATGGGAGGGTGCTTGAGACCGAGCCCCACCACATGGAGGTCGGAACCGACTCCGAACTCGACCGGGGCGCACTCGTCTGTGATCCCTACGGCGTCACCGGCGGGGGACCGAATGGCCGCGTCGCCGTCGACGCCGATATCGACCGCTACCGCGAACTGATGACGGAGACCGTCGACGGGCTAATCTAACAGATCTGCCAGCCGCCGTCGACGTGGATCAGGTCCCCCGTGATGTACCGTGCGTCGTCGCTCGCGAGAAAGAGGTAGGCGCCGGCGACGTCCTCGGGCGTTCCCGCCCGCCCCAGAGGTACCGGCTTGAGTAGCTCGTCGCTCGCGACGCGCTCGCGGGCCTGCTCGCTCCAGCCCTCGGTGAACTCGGTCGCGATCTGGCCGGGTGCGATCCCGTTGACTCGGATCCCCTCCTCGGCGAGCTCGAGGGCCGCCCCGCGGGTGATCATCCGGACCGCGCCCTTCGTCGAGTCATAGCCGACCTGGCCGTGCTGGGCCAGGGTCGAACTGATCGAGGCCGTGTTGACGATCGCGCCGGGTTCGCCCCGCTCGAGCATGTCGGCGGCCGCGACCTTGGTCCCGAAGAAGACCCCCCGGGCGTTGACCGCGTGGATCCGGTCGAACTCCTCGGGGGTCGTCTCGAGCATCGGCTTCGGGATCTGGAGGCCCGCGTTGTTGACCATGACGTCGACGCCGCCGTACTCGTGGGCGCTCTCGACGAGGGTCGCGAGGTCGTCGGCGTCGGCGACGTCGGTCTCGACGTATTCGGCCTCGCCGCCCTCCTCGCGGATCAGTGCGTCGGTCGGAACGTCGCCGTCTTTGGGCTCGCGATCGATGTCGCCGTTGATCACCGTCGCGCCCGCCTCGCCGAACCGGCGGGCGACCGCCCGCCCGATCCCCGAGGAGGCCCCGGTCACGATCGCCGTCGCGCCGTCGTAGTCGTACGCTGGCATACTCCGTAGTTAGCCGGCCCGAACCAAATCAGTTCGGCTCCACCACGACCACCCGCAGGTCGTTGACGTTCGTCCCCGTCGGTCCCGTCCGGATCACTGCGCCGGCCTCCGCGAGAAGTGTCTGGACGTCGTTTCGCTCGAGGGCCTCCCGCGCCCGCTCGCGGTCGGTGACCGTCTCCCCGTCCACGATCGCGCCCGCGGCGTCGGTCGCGCCGTCGATCCCGTCGGTATCGACGCTCCCGACGACCACCCCCTCCCTGCCGGCGAGGTCGATCGCCGCCGCGAGCGCGAACTCTCCGTTCGGTCCCCCGATCCCGGCTTCGCCCGCGACGGTGACGGTCGTCTCCCCGGCGGAGAGAAAGACCGCGGGCGTCGGGACGGGGTCGCCCGATTCCCGGCTCTCCTCTGCGATCGCGGCGTGGAAGCGTCCGGCCTCGCTCGCCTCCCCCCGAACGCGCGAGGAGAGTACCAGAGGTTCGTATCCTCGCTTTCCGGCCGCCGAGCGGGCGGCGTCGAGAGCGGTCCGCGAACTCGCGATCAGACACATGTCGGTCCGCTCAACGTCGGCGCCGGCTCCCCCAGGGTCCCCCCGTTTCTCGATCAAGTGCTCCCGGACGGCCGGCGCCTCGATACCGTACCGATCGAGGACTCCCAAAGCCTCGTCATCGGATATCTCGTCCGGCGACACCGGACCGCTCGCGATGGTGCCCGGATCGTCGCCGACGACGTCGCTCATCACGACTCCGAGGACCCGGGCAGGTGCCGCGGCCGCCGCGAGTCCCCCGCCTTTGACCGCCGAACACCGCTTCCGGACGGCGTTTATCTCGTCGATCGCCGCGCCGCTTTCGAGCAGCTTTTCGGTGAGTTCCTGGAGGTCCGCGACCGTAAGGGCGCCCGCGGGCGCGACGAGCAGTGCGCTCCCGCCGCCGGTGATCGGCGCGATCACAAGGTCCTCGGGGCCCGCGCGCTCGGCGACCTCGAGCACCCGTCGGGTGCTTTCGACGCCGCGCTCGCTGGGATAGGGATGATCCCCCGGCAGGACCTCGATCGGACCCGCGTCCGTGGGATCGTCGGTGACGACCGCGCCCCCCGCGATCCGGTCGCCCAGCAGGTCCGAGAGCGCGCCCGCGAGGTGACCCGCAGCGTTGCCGCCGCCGGCGACGACGACCCGCTCGAACCCCGAAAGGTCGTACGCAGTCGTCTCGCCACCGACGTCGGTGACCCACAACTCGGTTCCCGAAAGCGAGAGCGCGTCGCCGACGATCCTCCTCGGATGGGCGGCGTCGATACCGGCCGCGAGGCAGTCGAGGGCAACCTCGTGTGCGGGCGTTCGCTCGAGACGCTCCCGGTTCTCGATTTCGACGTGCGATACCCGGTCGGGCGCCGTCATGCCGTTTCCCCTCCGCTCCCGTGGTTCGACCGATCCGTCATGGAGGAACTCACGGCGTCGATGGCTTCAATGGTATCGGTGGAATCGGCGGATTTCATCCGGTAATTCCGGACAACTGCCACCAATCGGACCGACCGGCGCGTGGATTCGACCGATGCGGCCCGCGACCGACCGACGAGCCGACCGACCCCGGAGACCCGTACGACATCATCGGACGCCGGGCCGGCCTCCCGTCTGTACGCGGGCCGAGCCCGCCGGGATCCTCGCCGCCCGAAGCGTTATGCCCTCCCGGACGTAGCGCATCGCCATGGCACGGATCGCCTTCCACCGACGGGTCGAGGACGGAGAACGCGACGCCTACCGCGAGGAACACGAGGACGTTCCCGACGCTCTGGAGGAGGCGTACCTCGAATCGGGTGCCGGCCTCGAGACCTACTCGGTGTTCGAGGCCGACGGCCACGTCTTCGGGTTCATGGAGGTCGAGGACGAAGAGCGGATCCGGGAGGTCATGGCCGAAAGCGACGCCCAGGCGGAGTGGGAGGTCGTGATGGACGGAATTCTGGAGGCCGACGACGGCGACTCCTGGATGGACGAGGTCTACCGGATGTGCTGAGGCGGGTCTAGGAGCCGTCGTCGCCGCCGGCCGGCCGTCCGGGTGCGAGCAGTTCGATCGGGTGGACCGGCTCGTCGCCCAGCGAGCCGAGCTGTTCGGTACAAGAGGTGCCGCTGGTGAGAACCCGACCGCTCCCCTCGAGTTGGCCCGATAGCTCCTCGCCGATATCGACCGCGAGCTCGTAGTACTGGGACTTGTAGCCGAACGAACCGGCCATCCCACAGCACTCGGCCTCGCTGGTCGTCACGTCGTAGCCCGCGCGATCGAGGACGGCGACGGTGTGAGCCTCCAGGCCCATCGTCCGCTGCTGGCAGTGGCTGTGGTAGGCGACGTCTCCATCGCCTCGCGGCCCCGAAAGAACCCCCGCGTCGACTCCCTCCTCGAGCAGTCCGTAGACGTACTCGAGGAGTTCGTAGCTCCCGGCCGAGATCGCGTCGGCGGTCCGCTCGGGAAGCAGCTTCTCGTACTCCCCGCGGAACATCGCGAGGTCGCTGGGCTCGATGATGACGACGTCGCGCTCCTCGATCAGGTGGGGCGCGAGCGCGTCGGCGACCGCCTCCGCTTTCTCTCGAGCGGTGGCGATCATCCCCTGGGAGAGCGGTGCTCGCCCGGACGACGGGATTTCGGGGATTCGGACCGGAACGCCGAGGGCCTCCAGCGTCCGAACGGCGGCCTTCCCCCGATCGACGAGCACGTGGTTCGTGTAGAGGTCGGGGTAGAGGACGACCTCTCTGGTGGACTCCACCTCGCCGGATTTTCCTCGTTGCGCTCGTTTTTCCGAGGTGGCCACGCCACCTCGCTTCTCGAACCAGTCCACGAGCGTCTCCCGCCGGAACGCCGGCAGCTCCCGGCGGCTATCGACGCCGAAGAGCCGCTCCATCGCCTCTCGAGTCGGGCCGAGACCGGCGAGCCAGTTCGAGACCGGCGCGGTGGCGCTCCCGAGCCTCGCGAGGGTCTCGAAGTTTCCGAACAGGCGTTTCTGGAGGGACACCCCTCCGGGGTCGGCGTCGGGAGTCAGCCCCTCGACAAGCCAGTCGAACTCGCCGTCGTCGCCCCGGTTGATCCGATCGCGGACGACCGTATTGATCCACGGGATGTCGATCTTCACGGGGCAGGCCTCGACGCAGCGCGAGCAGCCCGTACAGAGGTCGTTGAACTCCGCGGCGGACTCCTGGCCGTGGACGCCGGCCTCCCAGCCAGTGGCGATCCCGCCGGTGTAGGTCTCGCCGCCGAAGGCGTGGCCCCCGACGTGCTGGAAGTTCGCACACGTGTTCGCACACGCCGAACACCGGATGCAGTACAGCGTCTCCTTCAGTTCGGGGTCCTCCCGCATCGCCATCCGCCCGTTGTCGATGAGCACGAGGTGGAACTCGCGGTCGTCGGCACTCTCCGAGTCGATCGGCTCTTCGGGCGAGGCGTGATCGACCACCGGCGACTCGACGGGCGGCGTCAGCAGGGAGACGTAGCTCGTGAGGTCCTGACCGGTGCCCGACCGGCCGATGAGTTCGACGAACGGCTGGAGGTCCTCGACGGAGGGAACGATCTTCTCGACGCCCGCGACGGCGACGTGCGTATCGGTGGCGGCGACGCACTTCCGGGCGTTGCCCTCGCTCGTCACCAAGGCGAGGGTTCCCGAGTCCGCGGTGATGAAGTTCGCGCCGGTCATTCCCACGTCCGCGTCGGCGATCTCCTCGCCCAGGCGATCGCGGGCGAACGCGGTGAGCTCCTGGGCCGTCTCAAGTGACTCGTCGGGATCGAAAACGCCGTTGAAGAGCTCGGCGATCCCCTCCTTCGACTTGTGGAGTGCGGGCGCGACGAGGTGGGACGGGGCTTCATCCGCAACTTGTAGAACCCACTCCCCGAGGTCGGTCTCGACCGCGTTCACTCCCTGCTCGGCGAGGTGGTCGTTGACGTCGATCTCCTCGGTCGTCATCGATTTGGATTTGACGACCGTCTCGGTCTCCTGCTCCGCACAGAGCTCGGCGATGTAGCGGTTCGCGTCGGCGGCGTCCTCCGCGATGTAGACCGTCCCGCCGCGGGCCTCGATGGTCTCCCGAACCGCGTCGATCAGCTCGGGAAGGCGCTCGATGGCCTCTTCCTTGATCGCCCGCGCCTCGTCTTTCAGCCCCTCGTAGTCCTCCAGACGGGCGACGGACTCGTAGCGCCCCTGATTGAACCCCTCGGTGTTCGCCCGGACGGCGTCGCCCTCGGATTCCATCAGCGCGCGGATCTTCGCCGCCTTGACCCGTCGGGACTCGCTCCTGGAACTCATTCGTCGCTACCTCCGTCGATCGTCTCTCCGACGTCCGCGTCGTCGTCGATCAGGACCACGTCGACCCCGCGCGGGCCGTGGGCGCCGACCACGAGTTCGCCCATGTCGGCGGTCGCGCTCGGTCCCGTCGCGACGACGATGCTCGCGCTCTCCTCGCGGAACGCGTCGCCGTGGTCGGCAAGGGCTGTTCCCATGTCGGGAACAACGTCGGCGGCGTCGAGGACCGCGATATGGCGATCGACGAAGAGGCTCGTCGGCTCGCTGCCCGCTCGATCCGAGCGCAGGAGGACGCTCCCGTAGTCGGCGACGGCGCCGACCGCGGGGGTGACGCCGGTCGTCGCCCGCTCGAGGTCGTCGGGCGTCGGCTCGGTCGTCGCGTCCTCGGGAGAGTCGATTCCCTCCCAGGGCAGCGGTGTCGCGACGACCGGCGGATCGGCGAGCTCCCCGATGACGTCCGTCGCCTCCTCGCGGGAAACGCGCGCGACGGGGACGCCGACCTCGCGGCTCCGCTCGCAGAACCGTTCGATCGCCGACCCGCCCTCGGCTTCGGCTGTCTGGTCCGCGTGCATCTATCCCAAGATTTGCCCCCAGCGGATTAGGCGTTGCGCTCTCCGGGATGGCAACGTTTACGGCTCCGTCGAGCGACGTCGATCCATGCCGATCGGCGTCTGTTACTTCCCCGAACACTGGCCCGACGAGGACTGGGAGCGCGACGTGGTGGCGATGGCCGACGCCGGTCTCGACTACGTCCGAATGGCCGAGTTCTCGTGGGGCGTCCTCGAACCCGAACGCGGCAGCTTCGAGTTCGAGTGGCTCGACCGCGCCCTCGACCTGATCGACGATCGGGGCATGCAGGCGGTGCTCTGTACCCCGACGGCCGCGCCGCCGCGGTGGCTCGTCGACGAACGCCCCGAGATCCTCCAGCAAGAGCGCGACGGCACCGTCCGCGAGGCCGGCAGCCGCCGCCACTACTGTTTCAGCTCGCCGGCCTACCGCGAGGAGACCGAGCGGGTCGTCCGAAAGCTGGCCGAACGGTACGCCGACGATTCGCGAGTAGCGGGCTGGCAGACGGACAACGAGTACGGCTGCCACGGCACCGCCTACTGCTACTGCGACGACTGCGCCGACGCCTTCGGCGAGTGGGTTTCGGATCGCTTCGAGGACGCGGCGGACCTCAACGAGGCCTGGGGAACGACCTTCTGGAGCCAGCAATACGATTCGCTGTCGGACGTGGACGTCCCCCGACCCACGCCCGCCCAGGACCACCCCGCGCTCACGCTCGCGTTCGCCCGGTTCACGAGCGACGCCATCCTCGACTACAACCGGCTCCAGACCGAGATCCTCCGGGAACACGGCGCCCCGTTCGTCACCCACAACTTCATGCACCTCTATCCCGCCATCGACCTCCACGAGGCGAGTGCGGACCTCGACTTCCTCTCGTGGGACTCGTATCCGACGGGCCACGTCCAGGAGGGCGAAGGAGAGGCGAGCGCCGACGAACTCCGTGCCGGTGATCCCGACCTCCTCTCGCTCAACCACGACCTCTACCGGAGCGTTGGCGGTGCGCCCTTCTGGGTAATGGAACAACAGCCGGGCGACGTCAACTGGCCGCCCCACTCGCCCCAGCCCGGGGAGGGCGCCATGCGGCTGTGGGCCCACCAGGCCGTCGCCCACGGCGCCGACAGCGTCGTCTACTTCCGGTGGCGCCGGTGTCTCGAAGGGCAAGAACAGTACCACGCCGGCCTCCGGAAGGCCGACGGGTCGCCCGACCGGGGCTACGACGACGCTACGGAGGCGGCCGAGGAGTTCGAGACTCTCCCCGATCTCGACCTTCCCGAGGCCCCCGTCGCGATCGTCCACGACTACGAGACCCTCTGGGCGCTCGACGGCCGTGAACACGCCCCCGACTTCGACTACTGGACCCTTCTGGGGGCGTTCTACGACGCCCTGCGGGCCCGCGGGGTCGCCGTCGACGTCGTCTCCCCCGAGGACGACCTCGCGTACGACGCCGTGATCGCGCCCGCGCTGTACACCGCGAGCGAGGAGACTGCCGATCGGCTGGAGGAGTTCGTGAGGGAGGGCGGCCAGCTACTCCTTGGCCCCCGATCGGGAGTCGCCGACGAGTACAACAAGCTCCGCAGCGCCCAGCCCGGTCCCCTCGCCGACCTCGTCGGCGCGACCGTCGAGGGCTTCGAGACGGTTCCCCCGGAACTCCCGCGGTCGGTCGAGTCCGAAGACGGCGACCGCTACCCCATTCGGATCTGGGCCGAGTGGCTCGCACGCGATGAGGCGGCGGCCGAATATATCTACACGGGAGAGGACGTCACCGGCGGCCGGCCTGCGGTCGTCTCGAATCCCGTCGGTGATGGCCAGGCGACCTACGCGGGCCTCTGGCCGGAGCCTGATCTGGCCGACGAACTCGTCGGATCGATGCTCGAGCGCGCGGGAATCGACCACACGGAACGGTTCCCCGACGGGGTTCGGGTCTCGGTCCGCGACGGCCACGTCTGGCTCTGTAACTTCACGAGCGAGCCGGTCGACGTCGTTCTGGACGACGGCGAGTGGGTGCTGGGCGAACCTCGAGTAGAGCCGTTCGACGTCGCGGTCGCGGAAACCAACCGGCTCTCCGGTCTCTCGCTGGATTAGCGGATCTCTAAGCGGTACGTTCCGGCGCTCGCGACCAGGGCGAGTCCAGTGTTTCGATTTTGCCCGCCCTCGCTTTCCTCGGCCGGCTCGAGCCCGTCGGGAAGCGAGTCGGTCCACTGCCCGTTCTCGCGGAGCGTCTCGCCGCCACCGGCTCCGTCGCCCGTTTCGCTGACGGCCGCCTCCGTTTTGCAGGGCAATCGAACCGTTGCCTCCGTGTTCCAGGGGATCTCGACCGCGAGGTCGATTCCTCCCTCGACTTTCTCCCATCGGGAGCCAAAGCGGCCGTCGGGCGTTTCGATCTCGCCGTCGGCCCACTCGAGCCCCTCAGGGATCGCGGGGTCGATTGCGAGCCGCCGGGGCGCACCCTCGAATCGAAGGCCCGCCAGCGACTCGTAGAACCACTCGGAGACGAAGTTGAAGGGGGAGTGGTTGAAGGAGTTCATCCCGTCGCCGATCCGGTCGTCGGAATCCCAGCGCTCCCACATCGTCGTCGCGCCCTGGCGGATCATGTACACCCAGCCCGGACGCTCGGGCTGGCTCGCGACCTCGTAGGCGAAATCCGGGTAGCCGTGATCGACCAGCGCGCCCAGGAGGGGGCGCGTCCCCAGGAATCCGGTTCGGAGTTTTCCGTCGTCCTCCCGAACCTTCTCGGCGAGGCCAGCGGCGACGCTCTCCTCGTGCTCGTCGGGAACCAGCCCGAAATACAGCGGAACGGCGTACGACGACTGGGTTCCGGGGCCGTAGGTCCCCGTGTCGGGGTCGAAGAACTCGTCGGTGAACGCGCGGGCGACGTCGTCGGCACGCTCGCGGTAGCGGTCGGCGTCGGCGTCGCTGCCGACGACGCCAGCGATCTTCGCGAAGAGATCGGTCGTGTGGTACTGGAAGGCGGTGTTGAACAGGTCGAAGGGGAGTCCGCGCCGGCCGTCAGCGTTCTCGAAGGCCAGCCAGTCGCCGTAGTTGCCGTACTCGCCCGGGACGATCCCCTCCTCGCTCACCGAGTGCCAGTAGTCCACGTACCGGCGCATCCCCTCGTAGTGGTCCCGGAGAACCCCCCGGTCGCCGTACAGACAGTAGAGGTGCCAGGGGACGGTTACCTGGGTCACTCCCCACGTCGGGTCCTCCGGGATCGAGCCGTAGCCGTAGGGGATCGTGTCGGCAACGTAGCCGTGTTCCGAACGTGCGTCGGCGTGATCGCGCATCCACTTTTCGTAGAAGCCCCGCGAGTCGAAGTTGTAACACAGCGCACGGGAGGCGATCTGGTTGTCGCCGGTCCAGCCGAAGCGCTCGTCGCGCTGGGGGCAGTCCGTGAGCACGCCATGGAGGTTCCCGCGCAGGCCCCACCGGGCGTTTTCCTGGACCTGCGCGAGGTCCTCGTTCGAGCAGTCGAAGCTCCCCACGGAATCGACGTCGGTGTGGACGACCTTCGCCCGGATATCCTCCGGATCAACCTCACAGCCGACCACCTGGGCGTACCGGAAGCCGTGGTAGGTGAATCGGGGCTCGTAGGTCGCGGGCTTCCCATTGGAGACGTAGCGGTCGGTCGCTTCCGCGCTCCGGAGGTCCTCGCGTGCGAGCTCGCCGGAGGGGAGGAGGGTCTCGGCATGGCGGATCTCGACTTCCTCGCCCCGGCAGGGTCCCTTGATGGCGAGTTCGACCCATCCAACGAGGTTCTGACCGAAGTCGATTATCGGACCGTCGTCTCCCTCCCGGACGTCGGTCGGAGCCAGAGTCTCGGTGACCCGGATCGGCGGCGTCCGCTGGGGCCGGAGGTCGCCCCCCGGTCCCTCGACCAGCCGGGCGTCGTCCCAGTCGCCGTCGTCGAACCCCGGCTCGTCCCATCCCGATCTCGCCCGGCGCGCGTCGTAGGCCTCGCCGTCGTAGATATCGTTTTCGACGATCGGACCCCGGGTTGCGCGCCAGGAGCCGTCCGTCGAGAGCGTTCGGCTGCGCCCGTCCTCGTACTCGATCTCCACCTGGCAGATCGCCCGCGGCGAGCCGAATCCGGGCCAGTCCTGGGCCCGCTTGCCGAACCAGCCCCGTCCGACCTGAATCCCGAGAATGTTCTCGCCCTCGTGGAGGGCGTCGGTCACGTCGTACGTGCTGTAGAGCGCCCGCTCGTCGTACTGTGTCCAGGCGGGATCGAGCACCCGATCGCCGACGCGCTCGCCGTTGATCGAGAGTTCGCCGTAGCCGAGCCCGCAGACGTGGGCCCGCGCCCGAGCGATCTCGCCCGAAAGGGAGAGGTCGGCCCGCAACAGCGCCGATCCCGGCCCCGTCGTCGATCGGTAGCTCCCATCGGTCAGAGACTCCTGACTCCAGCTCTCGGATTCGACGCTCGAGGAGGCAGTGATCGGACGGCCGACCGCGAGGTCCCGGCCTTCGCCGTCGCGGACCGCGATCGCCGCGAGCGCGAGGACGCCCCAGACCGCACGCTCCTCGCGGACGAACTCCGGTTTCGAGCCGTCCGCGCCGGGCTCGACCGTATCGAGGGCGGTCGCGACGACTCTGACCTGGCGAGCCTCCCGTCCCACGTCGATGGTCACGGCGCCGTCGTCGTCCTCGCCGTCTCCGACCTCCCAGTCGACAACCGTCTCCCACTCTCCTGCCTCGCCGGCGACCTCGAGCCGGACCCCTTCGGGAAACCCGAACCCCGTCTCGGGTGCGATCGTCGCCCCGTCGGGCGTCTCGACGGCGCCGATAGGGGTCGCGGGATGGAGTTCGACCCGCTCGACTCCGTGGACGTCTCCCAGATCAATTTCGATCCGCTCGGTCGACTCCTCTTCGGGTCGTCGCCACCGGCTCCGGTAGCCGTTGCTGTCGCCGCCCTCCGGCCGGTAGCCGATCCACTCGCCGTCGAACTCGCCGGCCTCGAGGGCGGTCGAAAAGCGGGCGACGTCGGCCCACGCGGAGGGCTCACCTTCCTCGTCCCAGAGCCGTACCGACCAGTAGTAGTCGGTGCCGGACTCGAGGGGCAGGCCGTCGTAGAAGACGTCGGTCGAGTCCGGGGTCGAGCGCTTTCCGGAGTCCCACAGTTCGCCGCGCCTGTCCTCGATGGCCGCCGCCGAACGGGCGACGAGAACTCGATACGCGGTCTGGCCCGCACCCCGTCCCCCTTCCTCGCCGCGCCACGAAAAGCGCGGCTCGTCGGGTGGGACGTCGATCGGTTCGGCCTCGTGTTCGACGCGGAGGTCAGTGGCCGCGACTCCGCTGTCGGCTTGCTCCATGCCCGGGCGGTTCCCGGCGGGGTCGCATATAGGTTCGGCCCGGAGAAGGTGGGCTACTCGTCGTACTCGAACTCCGTCCAGGCGCCCTCGCGGAACGGATACTCCTCGACGACGTCGAGATCGACCTCGATCCCCAGTCCGGGGTCGTTGGGAAGTTCCAGGCGGCCGTTTGCGACCGGCGGCTCGCCCTCCACGAGGTCGAACGCGAGGTCGAAGGGATACATCCCGGGGTCGCCCGAGGCCTCCACGAGCGGGTCGTCCTCGAAGACGGGGTACTCGACGAGACCCACCTCCGGAGCGGCGGCGACGAGGTGGGCGTTGGCCATCAGGCCGAGCCAGGTCCCGAAGTTGTGGGGGACGAACTCGATGTCGGTCCCGCGACAGTGCTCGATCGCGCGCCGACAGCCCGTAAAGCCGCGGTGGTGGCGGACGTCGCCCTGGAGGTAGGCGATGGCGCCCGTTTCCGCCAACTCGATCAGGCCCTCGGGGGATTCCTCGCTCTCGCCGCCCGCGAGGTCGGCGCCGGTTTCCGCGAGTCGCTGATACCCCTCGCGGTCGTCGGGCGCGACGGGTTCCTCGACCCAGTAGGCGCCCATCTCGTCGGCGTAGGAAACGATCTCGCGGACCGTCTCCTCGCCGTAGGGCTCCTCGAGTTTCCACCAGGTGTGAGAATCCAGCATCATCTCGGCCTCGTCGAGTGCGTCGCTCACCAGCTCGATCGTCCGTCGGTCGCCCTCCGGGCCGATCCCGGGCCGGTACTTGTAGCCCATGAACCCGGCCTCCTCGATCAGGGCGGCCTGGTCGGCGAACGCCTCGGGCTCCATGTACATCCCCGCGCTCGCATAGAGGGGGAGGTCCGTAGTGGGGTCAGGGGCATCGTCGTACTCCTCGGCGAGCAGTTCGTACACCGGCGCGCCCAGTTCCTTCCCCAGGACGTCGTAGCAGGCGACGTCGAGCGCCGAGATCGCCTGGGTCTCGAGTCGGTCGGGGAGGTCGGCGCCCGCGACGAGGTCGTGGACTTCTCGGGGTTCCTCGAGCCGTTTTCCTTCGACCGCGTCCGCGACCGCGCCGTCGATCACGTCCGCGAAGGTGCCCTGGGAGTCGCCCTCGAAGTACTCCCGCATCGCCGAACTCGTCGCGCCCGCGGTCGCCGCCCCGCGGAGGCCGTCCGCGGTCTCGACGACGACGAGTACGACGTCGCGCTTGTGCAGCGTCCGCGTGCCGCCGTGGAACGCCCGTTCCTGCGGGGGATCGATCGGCGAGGAGAGCGCGTAGCCGGTGACGTCGGTGAGTCGCATACCGGTCGTCGAGTCCGAAGGGACACATAGGGCGCGGGTTCCGGCGAGTCGCGCCCCCTTCGACAGCCCTTTTTCCCGGTGCGGGTTGCTGTCCGTATGCATACCCTGGGCGAGCGGGCGGAAGCGACTGCTACGGGCGTGAAGATCGGCTACGTCGGCGGCGGCAGCGACGGCTGGGCCCACACCCTCATCAACGACCTGCTCCAGTGTGCGGAGGTCTCGGGCCGGGTCGCACTGTACGATATAGACTACGAGGGGGCGGCGAAAAACGCGAAACTGGGCAACGAACTCCGCACCCGCAAGGAGGCCGTCGGCGACTGGACGTTCGAGGCTCACCGCGAGATAGAGGACGCGCTCGCGGACGCGGACTTCGTGATCTGTTCGATCCAGGATCCGCCCGAGGAGACGTTCGTCCACGACATCGACCTCCCGAAGGAGTACGGTATCTACCAGCCCGTCGCCGACACCGTCGGGCCGGGCGGCACCGTCCGCGCGCTGCGGGCCGTGCCCCAGTACCGCGAGATCGCACGCACCGTACGGGAGGAGTGTCCCGACGCCTGGGTCATCAACTACACCAATCCGATGACGGTCTGTACTCGCGCGCTGTACGCCGAGTATCCCGAAATCAACGCCGTCGGGCTCTGCCACGAGGTGTTTCACGTTCAGGAGTTCCTCGCGGAGGTCGCCGAGGACCACGTCGAGGGCGCCGAGGACGTTTCGGGAAGCGAGATCGATATCACCGTCACGGGGATCAACCACTTCACCTGGATCGACGAGGCCCACTGGCGCGACCACGACGTCTTCCAGTATCTGGACGCGGAAGTCGAGGCCCGCCGGCCGCTCGCGGGTTTCGAGGCCGGCGAGTTCTCCGACGCGGGCTACTGGATCAACAACCACCGGATCGCACTGGACCTCTACGACCGCTTCGGGCTGCTCGCCGCGGCGGGCGACCGCCACCTCGCGGAGTTCGTCCCCTGGTATCTCGCGGTCGAAGAGCCCGAAGAGTTCCACCGGTGGGGCGTCCGGCTGACGCCGAGTTCGGCCCGCGTCGACGCCGACGAGGGCCCCGCGAAGATGGAGCGCTACCTCTCGGGCGACGACGAGTTCGAGTTCACCCGGTCGGGCGAGGAAGCAGTGGACATCATGCGTGCGCTGCTCGGGCTCGAGCCCGTCAAGACGAACGTCAACCACCCCAACGTCGGCCAGTGTCCAGACCTTCCGGAGGACGCGGTCGTCGAAACCAACGTGATGATCACCGGGAGCGGCGTCTCGCCGATCACCGCCGGCCAGCTCCCGCCCCAGATCCGGAGCATGGTACAGCGCCACGTCACGAACCAGGAGACGATCGTCGAGGCGGGAATGGAGGGGGATCTCGATCTCGCGTTCCGAGCGTTTCTCAACGACGCGCTCGTGACGATCGAACGCGACGAGGCCCGAGAGCTGTTCGCCCGGCTGATCGAGACCGAACGTGAGTACTTCGCCGACTACGACCTGGAGGGGGCGAGCGTCCTCGCCGAGTGAGAGCCAGTGGTGGCGGGTCGGCCCACGGCGTGGTGCCACCGGACCGCGCTGGACCCGATACCGGTGGTTCGGGGAAGGATTGACAACTATTATAGTCCCTTCCTCGGAAGGCGTTCTCATGGCATATACGGTCGCCGTGATCGGGACAGGAGCCGAACCCGAAAACCCCGGCAGGGACGGCTACGCGATGGCCTACCACCACGCCGCGGGCTACGAGAACCACGAGGAGTGCGAACTCGTCGCGTGTGCGGACATCGTCCGGGAGAACGCCGAGGCGTTCGCCGACGAGTTCGAGATACGCGAGGAGGGAATCTACGAGGACTACGGCGAGATGTTGAGCGAGGCCGAACCCGATATCGTCTCGGTCTGTGTCCCGCCGGCGATCCACGACCGGATCGTCCTCGACTGCGTTCGATCGCCGTCGGTCGAGGGAATCCACTGCGAGAAGCCGATGGACGACACCTACGGCGGCGCCCGGATGATGACCCAGGAGGCCGCCCGTCACGACGTCCAGCTCACCTTCAACCACCAGCGCCGATTCAGCGACGCGGTCCGGACCGCGAAAGAACTTCTCGACGCCGGCGAGATCGGCGAGTTAGAGCGGATCGAGTTCTCCGCGCCCGTCGGCATCTTCGACTACGGCAGCCACTCGTTCGACCTCTGTAACTACTTCAACGACGAGGTCGGCGGCGAGTGGGTCATGGCCCAGATGGACTACCGCGAGGAAAACGTCCTCTTTGGCACCCACAACGAGAACCAGGCGGTCGTCCTCTGGGAGTACGAGAACGGCGTCCACGGCCTCGGAACCAGCGACAGCACGGGCGAGGGCGGCCCCAACGCCGCCGTCGAGTGCCACAACCGTCTGATCGGAACCCGGGGAACGATCGAGGTCGGCCCCGAGGACGGCGAGAGCGCCCTCCGGATCCGCCGGGCCGGCGACGCCGAGTGGGAAGCGGTGGAAACGGAAGACGGGATGCACGGCTGGGAGTTCGTCGACCGCTCGATCGCCGAGAACGTCCGCTGTCTCGAGACGGGAGAGGAGCCCGAACTCGGCGCCGAAAACGCCCTGAACGCGACCGAGCTCATCTTCGGGGCCTACGAGTCCGCGCGACAGCGCGGCCGGGTCGATCTTCCGCTCGACATCGACGACCATCCCCTCGAGGCGATGGTCGAGTCCGGCGACCTCACCCCCGCGCCGATGGCGGAGGACGAGTAATGGTCTCGCTGTCGGTCTGCGTCGAGATGGTGTACGACGACGAGCCATTCGAAGCACGGATCGGTCGGGCCGCCGAGGCCGGCGCCGACGCCGTCGAGTTCTGGGACTGGCGCGAGAAGGACCTCGAAGCGATCCAGAAAGCAGCGGAGGAGGCGGGCCTCCCCATCGTCGGCTGTACCGCCGGTGGCTCCCTGACCGATCCCGACGAGGCCGACGAGGCGGTCGAGACGATCCGAGAGTCGATCGGGACTGCCGAGGAGTGCGGGATCCCCTCGCTGATCGTGACGACGGGACAGGACCAGGAGGGTCTCGATCGCGAGACCCAACACGACACCATCATGGAAGTGCTCTCGCGGGTCGCGGGCGACGCCGAGGAGGCGGGCGTGACGCTCGTCGTCGAACCGCTGAACACCGCCGTCGATCACCCCGGCTACTTTCTCGTGAGCTCCGAGGAGGGCTTCGAGATCGTCGAGGAGGTCGGAAGCGACGCCGTGAAACTGCTGTACGACGTCTATCACCAGCAGGTCACGGAGGGGAACATCATCGAGACGATCACGGAGAACGCCGATTCGATCGGCCACGTCCACGTCGCGGACGTCCCCGGGCGCCACGAACCCGGTACCGGGGAACTGAACTACGCGAACGTCTTCGACGCGATCGACGACGCCGGCTACGACGGCTACGTCGGCTGTGAGTTCTCGCCGACGGGCGATCCCGACGAGGCGATGGCCGGCGTCCTCGATCTGGACTGACCGGACGACCGTTCGCCAGAACGGGATTTTCCCGGATCGGGTCCGGTCTCGCCGACCGTATCAGGCGTAAGTCATGTTGACCTCGACGACGTTCGCCGACGAGAGCACGGTTTTGGGGATTTCCTCGACGAAGACGTCGTCGTCGAACCGGCTCATCGGGCCCGAGACCGACAGCGCGCCCAGCGGGTCGCCGTTCGGTCCGCGAAGCGGTGCCGCGACGCATCGCATCCCCTCGACGCGCTCCTGGTCGTCGATCGCGTACCCGCGCTCGCGGATCTCCGCGAGGTCCTCGAAGAGGGTCTCTCGGTCGGTGATCGTGCGCTCGGTGACCCCGGGGAGGCCGTGGGAAGCGATGATCTCCTCGACGCGTTCCTCGGGGAGGTGGGCGAGGATCGCCTTCCCCGTCGCCGTCGTGTGGAGGGGGACGCGCATCCCGACGTGGGTATCGAGCTGGACCGCGTCTTTGCCCTTGACCTTGTGGAGGAAGATCCCCATCCCGTGTTCCTCGACGACCAGGTTCGCGTGCTCGCCGGTCTCCTCGGCCAGCTTCTTGACCTCCGGCGCGGCGACGCGATGGAGCTTCATCCCGTTTCTGACGTAGCCCCCGAGTTCGAGGAATCGGACGCCGACGTGGTACTCGCCGTCGCGCTGAACGAGGTACTCGATGTCGGTCAGCGTCCGGAGGTGGTCGTGGACCGTGCTCTTTGGCATCCCGAGGTAGTCGGCGAGTTCGGCGACGCCCGCGCCGTCGAGCTCCCGGAGCGACTCGATGATCCGGAAACTCGTCGCGGCCGCCTTCACCGGGTGGTCGGTCTCGAGTTCGGTTGCCATGGTTTGAGGAACGATGGAACCGGGAGTACTTAACGATTGTCCGGCATACCCGGACCCCGATCGGCGAGCGTCACCCCCTTCCAAGCGTTTAAGCGGCGGGCTCGGATTGCTCCCGTATGGACGTCCTCGTCACCGGCAGCTACGGCCGCTGTGGGACCGCGATCATCGACCATCTCGACGACCGCGAGGAGTACGATTTCACCTATCTGAACCGCTCGGACCGCGACGACGACCACCCCTACGGCGGCTACGATACCGTCGTCGCGAACGTCACCGACTACGAGGCGATGCGGCCCGCCTTCGAGGGCAAGGACGCGGTGATCCACCTCGCGGCCTACCCCCACACCGACGGCGAGTGGGGCGACGTTCGGGAGCCGAACGTAGACGGCATGTACAACGCCCTGGAGGCCGCCCGCGAGGCCGACGTCGAGAGGTTCGTCTTCGGCTCGACCAACCACGTGATGGGGGGCTACGAAGAGGAACACGCCCCCGACCTCTACGACCCCGGCTACGGCCTCGTCCTCGACCACACCGATGCTGTCCGCCCCGACTCGTACTACGGCTCGACGAAGGCCTTCGGCGAGGACCTCGGGCGCCAGTACGTCGAGAACTTCGAGTACCCTCAACGGTTCTACGCGCTCCGGATCTGTACCGTCAACGGCGCCGACTACGACCACCCCTACGGCGACGCCGAGCAGGGGGTCGAAGACGGCAAGTTCGAGCGCGGAAGCGAGGAATACCGACGAACGGTTGCCCGGATGAAGGCAACGTGGCAGTCCCGGCGCGATTTCGCCCACGAGATCGAGTGCTGTCTCGAGGACGAAAGCGTCGAGTTCGGGATCTTCAGCGGCGTCAGCGACAACGACCGGCGCTGGTTCTCGCTCGAACACGCCCGATCGACGCTGGGCTACACACCCCGGGACAACGGCGAGGAGTGGGACGAGCCGCCCGCGTGAGGAGTGGGGAACTGACCGGTCTCAGAAGTTGTCGTAGACGGTCTTGTCGATCGTGTAGAACTCCAGCCCCGCGTCGCCCTGCTCGCGCCAGGTCTCCGAAGAGGACTCCTTGAACCCGCCGAAGGGCACGTGGAGCTCCAGTCCGGTCGTCTTCGCGTTGACCTTCGCGACCCCGGCCTCGATCTCGTCGACGAACCGCTCGGCTTCGGTATGGTCCTCCGTCACGATGGAGGCCGAGAGCCCGTACGGAATGTCGTTCGCGACCTCGAGACCTTCCTCGAAGTCATCGACCTCGATTACGCTGAGGACGGGCCCGAACACTTCTTCCTGGGCGATCCGGTAGTCGTTCTCGACGTCGGCGAAGACGGTGGGCTCGACGTAGTAGCCCTCGCCGAAGCGGTCGCCTTCGAGACGCTCTCCTCCTGCAACCAGCCGGGCGCCCTCCTTTTCGGCGACGTCGATGTACTCGAGCGTGCCCTCGAGTTCGCCCTCGCCGACCTGCGGGCCCATGTCGTACTCGTCGCCGGGGCCGACCTCGATGGATTCGGCCTCCTCGACGATGGCCTCGACGAACTCCTCGTAGATATCGGTGTGGACGATCGCTCTGGAGCAGGCGGTACACGCCTGGCCGGTGACGCCGAAGCGGCCGTTGGCGACGATCTCCGCTGCTTCTTCGACGTCCGCACTCGAGGAGACCACCGTGGGGTTTTTGCCGCCCATCTCGGTCTGGGCGCGCTTGCCCGCCTGGGTCGCCGCGTCATACACCATCTGGCCCACTTCACCGGAGCCCGTAAAGGAGACCGCGTCGACCTCGTCGTGGGTCGAGATCGTGTCCCCGACGCTGCTGCCCGGTCCCGTCACGAGGTTCGCGACACCCTCGGGAAGGCCGGCCTCGTCGAGTGCCTCGAAGATCGAGACCACGGGCGCGGGTGCCAGCGACGCGGGCTTGATGACGAGCGTGTTGCCCGCCGCGAGCGCGGGTGCGATCTTCCAGGCCGGGATCGCGATGGGGTAGTTCCACGGCGTGATCAGACCCGCGACGCCGACCGGCTCCGCTACTGTGTAGAGGTTCGTCTGGGGCGCGCTCGCCGATTTGACCTTGCCGCCGAGGTCGCGGGTCTTCTCGGCGTAGTAGTAGAAGATGTCGATCGTCCGCTGGACCTCCCCGCCTGCTTCGGCGTGGGTCTTCCCCTCCTCGCGGGTCAGCTCCTCAGTGAGTTCCTGTTTCCGGTCGGCGAGGATCCCCGCGGCCTCGCGCAGGATCGCACCCCGCTGGGGCGCGGGCGTGTTCGCCCACTCGTCTTCGGCCGCCGCCGCGGCCTCCACTGCCTCCGCGGCGTCATCTTCGTCTGATTGCTGGTACTCTGCAACCGTCTCGGAGGGGTCCGCGGGGTTGACCGTCTCGAAGGTCTCGCCCGTTCCTGCCTCCGTCCACTCGCCGCCCACGTAGTTTCGCTGTGCCATGGGCGACTCCTCGTGATACGGATATACGGATCTTGTGGTTGCGTCGCGTCGGCTAGTTCGAATCCGCCGTGGCTCCCCTCGGCGAGACTGGCGTGTGTGGACGTACCACCGCCGCTGGCGAAGGAAACCCGTTTATTCCCGAGAGACCCAGTCGGGGTAATGAACGCGGATCGGAGTTACCGGATCGGGCTCGTCGGCAAACCCTCGGTCGGCAAGTCCTCCTTTTTCAACGCGGCGACGATGAACGACGTGCCGGAGGGAGCCTACCCCTTTACGACGATCGACCCGACCGTTGGCGAGGCCTACGTCCGCGTCGACTGTGCCGCCCCGGAGTTCGACGAGGAGTGTACACCCTCCGTCGGCTACTGCGAGGGCGGGACCAGATTCGTCCCGACCAAGCTGGTCGACGTCGCGGGGCTGATCCCCGGCGCCCACGAGGGCAAGGGCCTGGGCAACCAGTTTCTCTCGGACCTGAACGAGACCGACGTCCTCGTCCACGTCGTCGACTTCTCGGGTGAAACCGACATAGAAGGCGAGCCCACCGAGGGCCACGACCCCCGCGATGACATCGACTTCCTGGAGGCGGAGCTCGACCAGTGGTATCTCGGCGTGCTCGAGAAGGGGATCACCCGCTACGAGACGGGGTACGTCACGGAAGACGACGACATCGAGGAGGACCTGGCCGAGCAGATGAGCGCGTTCGGGATCACCGAGGACGGGATCAAGCGCCTCGTTCGCCGGCTGGGGATCGGCTTCGATCCCGACGAGTGGGACGACGCGGACCGACTCGCGCTGGCCCGCGAGATCAGGACGGAGACGAAGCCGATGGTGATCGCGGCGAACAAGATGGACACCCCCGAGGCCCAGGCGAACTACGAGGAGATCACCGCTGACTCCGACTACGACCACCTCTCGATCGTCCCCTGTAGCGCCCACGCCGAGCGCGCGCTGAAGTCGGCCGCCGAGGGGGGCGCGATCGACTACCGCCCCGGCGACGGAGAGTTCGAGATCACCGGTGACCTCGCACCCGATCAGGAGGCGGGGCTCGAGCGGATCCGGGACTTCATCGAGGCGTACGGCTCGACGGGCGTCCAAGACGCCATCGAACGCGCGCTGTTAGACGTCCTCGGGGTCGTCCCCGTCTTCCCCGGCGGCGCCAACGGCCTGGGTAACGAACGCGGCGAGGTCCTCCCCGACTGTTATCTGCTCCCGCCGGAGTCGACCGCAGAAGAGTTCGCCTACGGCCTCCACTCCGACATCGGCGAGGGCTTCCTCCACGCGATCGACTGCCGCTCGAACCGCCAGCTCGGCAAGGCCTACGCCGTCGAGTCCCGCGACGTCCTCGAGGTCGTCACGACGAACTAACGACCCCTACTCGCCGCTCCTCGCCGCCCGGAGGTTCTCGACGGCCTCCGCGAGGGCCTCCTCGGCCCGGTCGTCGGGCAGTTCGTACTCGATCACGAGTGGCGCGTCGGGCGCGTGGTCGGCGAGCAGGCCGAGTATCGAGGGGAGGTCGAGCTCCCCCGCGCCGGGGACGTCCTCGAGTTCGGCCTCGGAGACGTCCTTGAGGTGGGTCGCGACGATCCGGTCGCCGAACTCCGGGATCGCCTCCCCTGGGGTTTCGTCCATCACAAGGAAGTGGCCGGTGTCGATGCAGACGCCCAGCCGCGGGTGGTCGTACCGGGAGAGGACCGCCCGGACGTCCCCGATCGAGACGAACACCGCAGAGAGGTCGTCGTGGTGGACCGTCGAGTAGTTGTGGATCGCGACGTCGATCCCGTACTCCTCGCCGCGGGCGATCAGCTCCTCGGTGAGTTCGTCCTGGTCGGGCGGATAGTTGACGGTGAGGTAGTCGGCGCCGAGCCGGTCTGCGAACGCGACGTGTTCCTCGACGTCCGCGGGCTCGGAGAGGTCGACGACGCCGTGGCCCCGAACGGTCGCGTCGGCGTCCTCGATCGCCGCGAGCCCGTCCGCGATCCGCGCTTCGGTATCGTCGGGCGAGAGGTGTCGCCCCCAGAGCTCGAGGGAATCGACGCCGACGCGCTCGACGGCCGCGAGGACCTCCTCGAGGCTCCGCTCTGCGAAGACGACGCTCTGGACGCTGACGTCGTTGCTGTGAGTCACGGGCTGGTCGTCGTCGTGGGAGCCGAAAACGCTACCGATCAGTCCTGGCAGCAGCCGCCGGCCTCCTCGCCGAAGTCCAGCGCGAGGGGAGCCGAGATCGCCTCGTTTACGCCTTCGAGGCGCTCGCCGAGGGCGGCCTTGGCCTCGAGATACTCGGCCATGACGGGCATCGAGTGGAGTTCCTCCTGGGTCGCCTGCAGTTCTTGAAGGTCCTCCTGGCTTGCGCTGCCGCTCTGGCGGGCGAGCATGAACTCCTCGCGGGTCCGCTCGAACTCGTCGATCTTCGCCTGGGCCTCCGGGGATTCCTCGACCTCCGCCCTCGCGGCCTCGAAGGTCTCGTACTCGGGAAGCTCCGTGATCGCCTCGCCGAGGTCCGTCGCGAGGTCGTCGACCCGGCTCGTCTGGATGCTCATACCCTCGCTTGGGACGAGTCGGGTTTCAACCTGACGGTCGGATCGATTTCCATCGCTTGTAGCCAAAGGTATAAGTCCAACGGGCCCCGACCCGCGGGTATGGCCGTCGACGACTGTACCGGTGATTCGATCGAGCCCGTCCCGACCGACGACGCGCGCCGAGAGCCCGCGTCCGAACGGGCGATCCTGGTCGTCACCGACGCCGACGGGGTTGAGCGCTGGGTCGGCGACGGCGCCTACAGCGACGTCGCCGTGGTCGGCCCCGATCGCGGAACCGAGTTCGGCCTCGAACCCGACGGAGGGGCGGTCGTCGCGTCGGTCGATCCGACCGACGGGACGGCCGACGTCGCCCGGTCGACCCGGCTCAGCCCGCCCATCGAGCGGGGGGAGCTTCTCGAGACGATCGACCGCCTCGACAGGCGGGCCCGGTACGACGGTCTGCTCGCGGAGTACGCCCGGCTCGCCGCCCGGCGCGGGGAGATGGAGACCGTCGGCGAGGAGACGGACCTCGCCGCCGACCGGGAGTACCGGGGGCTCCGGCGGCGCCTGGCCGACGTCGAGGCCGACCTCGACGATGTGACCCGGACGTTCGACGGCGAGGACTTCCGGGCGGCCTTCGAGACCGGCGGCTTCGGCGGGGCCTGCGAGCGCGCCGACTGAGACTCGCCGCCACAGTGCCCGAGAAGCGCCGCCGTTTTACGTTCCAGGGTTCAACGGTAGCTAATGAGCAACGAGTCGGCGTACAGCGAGGGAGACCTCAGGAACACGGGGATGGCCCTCAAACACGACCGGGAGTGGGACTACGAACTCGAGCGGATCGTCGACGCGATCGAGGAACGCGACGCCGAGACGGTCGGCCTCCAGTTCCCCGAGGGGCTGAAACGCCGCGGGCCGAAGGTCGCCGACGACCTCCGGGAGCTGACGGACGAGGGGACCACGATTATGCTCTCGGGCCAGCCGTGTTACGGCGCCTGTGACCTGGACACCTACCTGATGAAGCGGACGGACGTCTTCGTCCACTTCGGGCACTCGCCGATGAAGAACACGGACAAGGTGATCTACGTCCCGCTGTTCTCGAACGTCGAGATCCGGCCGATCATGGAGGAGTCCCTCGATACGCTCGCACCGCCCGAGGAAACTCCAGGAGTCGGTCTCGTCACCACCGCCCAGCACATGAACCGATTCGACGAGATGCGGGAGTTCCTCGAGGGCGAGGGTTACGAGGTCCACACCCGCCGGGGCGACGATCGGCTGACCCACGAGGGCCAGGTGCTTGGCTGTAACTACGCGAGCGCGGACGTCGAGGCCGACCAGATCCTCTACGTCGGCGGCGGCAAGTTCCATCCCCTCGGACTGGCGATGGAACACCCCGAGAAGACGGTCGTGATCGCCGACCCCGTCAACAACGTCGTGACGGTCGCGGATACCGAGAAATTCATGAAGCAACGCTACGGCGCAGTCCACCGCGCGATGGACGCCGAAAAGTGGGGCGTCATCTTCTGTACGAAGATCGGCCAGGGCCGCTGGGAGACCGCCCAGGAGATCATCGCGGACAACGACGACGCCTACCTGATCACGATGGACGAAGTGACGCCCGACCGATTGCAGAACTTCGACATGGACGCCTTCGTCAACACCGGCTGTCCCCGGATCACGACCGACGACGGTCCCCGGTTCCACAAGCCGATGCTCACCCCCGGCGAGTACGAGATCGCCGTCGGGAACGAACCCCTCGACTCCCTGGAGTTCGACACGTTCCACGGCACCTGGTAGCGGGAACGTCTCGGTTTTTGATCCGTGATTAGATGAGATCGTCAATCGATCAGTGTCGGAACCGGCCCCGACCGGCCCGAACTGGCAGATTGCGCCGTCGAGGCGCCGTTTTTGCTCTTTTCCGAGCGACGCGGCTCGACCCCGATTCTGTATAGCGATCACGAGTTTATGTGGCGGCTGTCGGTCGAACGATCGGACGTGTAACGGGGCCGGCCACCGCTCGAACGGCAACACTTACCCACCAGTCACCCGGAGGGTGGTGCATGGTCGAAAGCGACTGGGGCGACTGGCTCCCGCGTGCGATCGAGGACGCCGATCCCGACGGGGTCGCGATCTGGTATCTGGGCTGTAACGGGTTCGTACTGAAGGGAAGCGGGGGGACGACCCTCTTCATCGATCCCTACCTGGAAAGCGGGAACCCCCCGCGGACGATCCGGATGATTCCCGTGCCGTTCGATCCCGAGGAGATCGCCGAGGCCGACGCGATCCTGGGCACCCACGAACACACCGACCACATCGACGGCCCCTCCCAGGCGCCGATCCTCGCCGGGACCGGGGCGACGATGTACGCGCCCGACGACAGCCTCGGAGTCGTCGAAGACGAAGGATGGACCGACGAGTGGGCGATAGAGGAGAGCCAGCTCGAGGAAGTCGAGGAGGGCGAGGAGTTCGAAGTCGGCGAGTTCACGATCCACGTCGAGCACTCGAACGATCCCGACGCGACCCACCCCGTTAGCTACGTGATCGAACACGATGCGGGAACCGTCTTCCACGCCGGCGACTCGAAACCCTCCGAGGAGTTCGCCGACATCGGCCGGGAGTACGACATCGACCTCGGCATCCTCGCCTTCGGAACCGTCGGCATGGTCGGCGAGGGCGACGAGGCGAGCCGGACGCGGTGGTACAGCGACGAAAACGAGGTCATCGAGGCCGCGAACGACCTCCGAATCGACCGGCTCCTGCCGAGTCACTGGGACATGTGGAAAGGCCTGACCGCCGACCCGAAGGTGCTCCACCACCACGCGCGAAGCTTCGACTACCCCCGACGGCTCGAGATAAGCGAGATCGGCGACCGAGTCGACCTGTAAACGCAACGCGTTTAGCCTCCGCGAGCCCACACGGAGACGATGGGTGAGACGATCCCGATCGCGGTACCGAGGAAGGGCCGGCCCCTCGAGGCAGTCTTGGACCGGCTGGCCGGGCTGGCCGGAGCCGAGGAGTTAGCCGACGGCGTGATCTCGACGCTGCGCCACGAGAAGGCGATCACGAAGGGTGATCTGGAACCCGAAACGGACGTCTACCGTCGTCTCGCCGACTACAGTTCTTCATCTGAGGGTCCCGACTACACTCTGCTCCGGGACGACCGAGAGGGGTTCCCCCGGCGGATCGTCTTCGACAGCGCCGAGATCCCCCTCGAAGGGGAGCGGCGGATCCGACTGATTGGCCGCGAGGAACCGTTCCGGGCGCTTCGGACCCACGAGTTCGCGCTGGGGTTCGACAGTGCCGACCTCGTCTTGGAGGAGGTCGTCGAACTCGGCGCCGGACCCGTCGAGCGGATCGCGGATCTGAACGCCCGGATCGACCCCACGGAGACCGACGTCAGGGTCGCCGGCGGCCTCGGCGACACCGTCTACCACACGCTGATGGTGACCCCCGAAACTGCTCCCGAAGCGGCACCGATCGATCGGGCGTTCCTCGCGAGCTACGAGGGACCGCTCTGTATCGTCCCCCGCTACGAGCGACTGGTCCGGGCGGTTCTCGGCAAGCGGGTCCTGGATGGGATCTCGTTTCGGTATCCGGAACACGGTCGCGAGGAGGAGGCCGCCATCGCGGCCCACGGCGCCGGCGTCTACCTGACGGTGACCGGCTCGACCGCCCGCGACCACGGGCTCGTCCTCGGCGAGGAGCTCTTTCCCAGCGAGACCGTCCTGCTCGAAAACGCCGCCGAGCGCCGAAGTTCGCCCGCGGTCGAGGCCGTCAGGAACCTGATCGCGCCCGCGCCGGCCGAGACCGAACTCGTCGTCTGAACGGGTCAGGGATCGAGCGCCGCGAGATACCGGCCGACGCGTTCGGCCCGCTCGGCCTCGACGCCCCCAACGATCTCCCCGAACGTTCGTTCCGTAGCGCCCCAGAGTCCGGGATGGACGAGCAACTGGAAGCGATCGGGACGGCCGTCGGGAAACGGCGGCTCCCGGCGCCACTTCTGGCTCGAGTCCGAGCAGTAGCCGACCTCGGTGAAGTAACGGGGATCGTAGGCGTTCTCGAACCCCGCGAAGGGCTCGCCTAACACCCACTCGGGCGGCCGGTGAAAGGAGACGACCCCGCTCTCCTCGATCAGGCGGTCGAGGACCTCCCGTTCGGCGCGGACCCGCCGCTCGAACTCCGCGGATGGCGGCCGTTCGTCCCAGTAGTGGTGGGTGTTGAAGTGGAGCGCGACGTCGTGGCCGAGCGCCTCGATCTCCCGAAGGGCCTCGTGTTCCGCGACCGCGAGGAGGTTGTAGACCGGCGTCGTCAACAGGACACAGTACGTCGATTCGATATCCAGTCGGGACTCGATTCGGGCCATCTCGAGGGCGGTTTCGGGCGAGAGATCGACGTCGTGGCGGAGGGTGATCTCGCCGTCGGCAAGCGGCGAGAAGTCGGTAAACGAGTAGCCCTCGGCGAGCAGCGACTCGAGCAGTTCCTCGTACTCCCTTAGGGTATAGGAGAGGCGCTGGCCGCCGGCGAGTTCAGGCATCGATCCCCGACTCGGCGGCTTCCGTGTCGTCGGTGCTACTGGTGAGGTTGTGTCGGTGCTCGGGGCCGTCAACCCGGTCGTGATCGCCCCGGGACTCGAGGCGCTCGTCGACCGCCGGCTCCCACTCGCCCTCGACGGGTTCGTAGTCGGTCACGAGTAGCGTGCCGTCGGCCGTCGCGACGACGAAGTCGCCGGTCCAGAAGACCTCGACGATCGTTCCTGCCCGGGCCTCGGAGGCGAGATCCGTCGAGAACGGCCGAGCGTCCCAGATCATCACCCGATCGCCGTCGGCGAAGGTGAACGCACCCGGGTAGGGGTCGGCGACGGCCCGGACGAGATTGTAGACCTCCCTGGTTCCCTCACCCCAGTGGATCTCGCCGTCCGCGGGATTGCGCTTGGGGTAGTACGTCGCCTCGCCGGTCTGGGACTCCCCGACCGACTCTCCCCGGAGGAGCGGGCCGAGGACCTCCGCGAGCATCTCCTTCATGCAGATCGTGACCTTGTAGTAGAGCGTCTCGATCGTGTCGTAGTCGGTGATATCGAACTTCCGGGTCGCGAGGACCCCGCCCGCGTCGGCCTCCGGGTCGAGTCCGATCACCGACAGCAGGAACCGATCCCGATCCTCGATCAGCGACCAGTTCAGCGGCGACCGACCCCGCCCCTTCGGCAACCCGAACGCGCTTCCGTGGTTGCCGATCGCGCCGTGGGTCGCCGCCTCGAGCGCTTCTTCAGGAATCAGGCGCTGCCAGCCGTTGACGATCAGGAGGTCGGGATCGACCCCTCGGACGTGTTCGCAGTCTGCGTCGGTCATCGAGTACGTCTCGGGGTAGTAGACCGGGATATCGTAACGATCGCCGACCTCGGCGAACGACGCGTAGCCAGA
Organism: Saliphagus infecundisoli; assembly: GCF_020177375.1. GTDB lineage: Archaea > Halobacteriota > Halobacteria > Halobacteriales > Natrialbaceae > Saliphagus > Saliphagus infecundisoli. The sequence continues at coordinate 126,383 of NZ_JAIWHV010000003.1, forward strand.
GACGTCGTTCCGGCGTGCGGTTTCCGGATCGATCGTCACGATCTCGACGATCGGGACGCCGCGATCGAGCAGCGTCTCGAGGACGTCACGGGCAGGCGCGGTGCAGCCGACGTAGACGACCTCGGAGCCCTCGGGTATGTTCATGCACGAGGTCCGCCGCCAGCGATCATTGTTATCCTCCGGTTTCCCCCGATTGGGTCGTCCATACCCGCTCAGGCCTCCAGGGGAGATCGAGTTGAGTATATCAATATGTGATTTATGAGTCGCCTCCCGGTCACTGGATCGCACCAGTGACATAATGTGTATATCGAGTGAGCAATAGTGGCCATCAGCCGCCTCGCGAGGGCTCGCTCGACCGCCGTTCGAGGACCACCGGCCGAAGGTGTCTCCCGATCAGAGACGGGACTCGATTCCAGACCGTGTCGAGACGCCACCATAGACCGTCGGCTGACGAGTCCGTCTCGGTCGGTTTCACGGACCGGCGAACGATTCCGTATATCGTCTCCGGAGATATGGGGAGGAGAACGCGAACCCGGAAACGCACCCAATTGATACCCGCTATCGTGTAGACGTCCGATCAGCTATCGCTGCATCCTCTTCGGTTCGTCTCCCAGGACCGGTCGTATCATAGGGCCGGTTGTTGCGATATACAGCCGATCGGCAGAACGGGCCCGGCGACCGCCGGTGACGGACTACACCGACCCTATCAGCTATTTCTCCCGCAATCACGGGCCCGAAAACCCGCCGTGAACCCACTGCGCACGTTTCGATTCACGCGGCGAAGAGAACCGGAGAATTGTTACGAGGCGCTCGAGGGAGTCCAGAGGCGATCCGAAGCCCCATCGGTGCGGTTCGATGACGAGGATGAAGGGCCCGACAACGGGATCTGCGAGTCGTCCCGATCGGCTGGACGGGTTCGGCCGTCACGACCGTGAACTTCGCGAGAACGACGAACAGCGGCCCGTACCGAGAACGACTACCGTGGGCAAGGAGAGCGAAGGCAGGTGTTGTTGAAGCCGATATATTGAGGGCCACGGCCCGCGAAGGGTGAGTCGATGCTAGAGCTACTTCACACCGGCAGCGAACATCCCGACCTCTGGTGGGTCCTCGTTCCCTCACTCCTCTCGTTTCTGGCGGGGCTGGGTATCGCCACGGTTTCGGATCGGATTCGAGAGACGCTTCGACCTCGGGCGAGCGCTCCCGACGAATAATTCGACGGACGGTTCGGAACCCATACGGAAAGCACATCCTCGAAATCGGAAATCCCTCGTGTCTCGCTCACCCCCGGCAGGGAGGACCAGCCACAGTAGGCGAGAGTTCGTCCCGGACCGACATGTTCTGTCCCGCGAGAGACCCGCCCGAACGTATCAATATTCAATAAAGAAGGGCTACCACTAATCCCAAAATGTGGGCCATAGGTGAAGGACATCTCGATACACGGCCCCATATTTCGGTGCCTTGATGGACCATCAATTCAGATTAGGGCCTTAATCTAGACTAGTGGGACACATTGAAGGTCATCGACTGTGAGAGGTAATCCATGAGCGACTCGGCCGAGGAATCCAGGGTGGCCGTAAAGACTCGGGTTCCCGCCTACCAAAAACAGCAATGGGTGGAGCACGCCGAGGAACTCGACATGAGCCAGAGCGAGTTCGTCCGGACGATGGTCCAGGCCGGACGAAAGGGGTTCGAGCCCGACCACGAGGAACCCCGTTCTGGGAGTCCAGACCCCCGGGGTAACGGCCTGGAAACCCGGGTCCTCGAGTTGCTCTCCGAGGGGCCCCGCTCGTGGGAGGAACTCCTCGAGGCCGCAAGCGGCGAGATCGAGGAGCGCCTCGATGAGACCCTCGAGGACCTCCAGAGCCGAGGCCGCGTTCGCTACAGCGGGCGCCACGGGGGGTACACGGTCATTGGGGGCGAGAGCGATGGCGAGTGAGGTGGAGACCGAACGCGAAGCCATCGAGGATCCGATCGCGTACTTCCTCGAGGACCAGCGCTATCACGGCCGGAGCGAGCGGACGATTGCCGAACACGAGCGCGTACTCCGGGCGTTCGAGGCGTTCGTCGAGAGTGAGGAGACGCCCGGGGGACCCGTAGAATCGCCCGCCGAGGCCGGTCGTCGGGAGTGTATGGCCTGGGTCCACTCGTTGCGCGGCGACCTCGAACCGGGTACGATCGCGACCTACGCCTCCTACGTCCACCGGTTCTACGACTACATGACCCAGGTCGGCGCCTTCGAGTCGAACCCGATGGCCCTCGTGGTCCGGGAGATGGACGAATCGATCGACACGAACCCCGCCAGACGCGAGATCTCTGTCCCGGACATGCGGGAGTTCGTCGCGGGCATCCCTCACCCGCTCGAGCGAGCAGTCGTCCTCACGTTACTGAAAACCGGCGTTCGGGTGGGTGAACTTTGCAACCTCGACCTCCGAGATCTCTCGATGCCGGTCGAGAGCTGCGAGATGACGCTCGAGCCCCGGGTGCAACTCGATGGACGCCCGAACTCGCTGTACGTCGATTCCGAGCCGGTTCGGGGGAAAACGGTAAACGGCGAGGAGCGGACGGCCTCGAACAAGCGTAAACGGGCGACCGTGATACCGGTAGACGACGAGCTCCGCCGAGTGCTCGAAGAATGGCTCGCGATCCGTCCCGACGCCGCCTCGCCCGCGGGGCCGCTCTTTCTCGACACCGGCGGCTCGTGGGGCCAGCGTCTCGAGCCCTCGGACATCCGCTACATGGTCGAGAGCCACGCCCGCGAGTACGGCTGGTACCAGACCGGAGGCGGCGCGGCCGAGAACGTCACACCCCACTACTTCCGGCACTTCTTCACGACTCACTTGCGGGACCGGACGGGCGACCGCGGCGTCGTGAAGTACCTCCGCGGGGACGTCGCAAGCGACGTCATCGACACCTACACCCACAACTGGGGCGATCAGGTCCGGCGAGTCTACGAACGGAACGTCTACTCGCTGCTGTGATCGTGATGTCTGGCCAAACCTTCGATTAAGAACGTGTTTTAATATGGCCTATGAGGTGTAGTGGCTCGGCCGCATGTATCATATAACGCTATACACAATTCAGAGCGGGCTGAAACGTGGTTTATGTTGCGTATCTGGTGTTTCGAGTCCGGACACTGCTCGCATCACGCATTTGTCGGTCCAGTCGCCATAGACCGGTATGGTGCCGCTCGGCTCGGAGGGGTACTGGCTCGTCCGCCTTCTCTTCGAGCGGGGGCTGGCGGTGATCTACCTGTTTGCGTTCATCGTTGCGCTCAAGCAGTTTCGTCCCCTGGCGGGCGAGGACGGTCTCCTCCCGATCGACGAATACGCGGAAGGCGTCGAGTTCGGGGAGCGGCCGAGCCTCTTTCAGCTCCTTCCCGATGACCGATTCATCGGCGCGGCCGCCTGGACCGGAGTCGTCCTCTCGAGTCTCGCGCTGGTCGGAGTGCCCTACTGGCTCCCCGAACCCTACCCCGTCGTCGCCTCGATGGCCCTGTGGGGTGCGATGTGGGCGCTCTACCTCTCCTTTGTCAACGCCGGGCGGGTCTTCTACGGCTACGGCTGGGAGTCGATGCTCCTGGAAACCGGCTTCCTCGCGATCTTTCTCGGTGCAGGCGAAACCGCACCGCCGACCGTCGTCCTCCTCCTGATCTCCTGGGTGCTCTTTCGGAACATGTTCGGCGCGGGCCTGATCAAGATCCGTGGCGACGACTGCTGGCGGGAGTTGAGGTGTATGGACTACCACTACGAGACCCAACCGATCCCCAACCCCCTCTCGTGGTTCGCCCACCGGCTCCCCGATCGGTTTCACCGGGTCGAGGTGCTGGGCAACCACGTCGTCGAACTCGCGATCCCCTTTCTGTACTTCGCGCCCCAGCCGTACGCGACCGTCGGCGGCGTCGCGACGATCGGCTTCCAGCTCTGGCTGATGACGACCGGCAACTTCGCATGGCTGAACGCCTTGACCATCGTCCAGGCGACGGCGACGTTCGGCGACGGCACCCTCTCGGTTCTGCCGGGAGTCTCCGCGCCAGCGGCGGCACCGACGCCGCTCTACCTCGAGGCCCTCGCCCTCCTCGTCGCCGCGGTCATCCTCGTGCTCTCGGTCCCACCGACCCGGAACATGCTCTCGCCGGGCCAGGTGATGAACACCTCCTTCGACCCGATCCACCTCGTCAAAAGCTACGGCGCCTTCGGCTCGGTCACCAGGGAACGCTACCAGCTCGTGATCGAAGGGACTCGCGAGCCGAACCCGGGGGAAGACGACTGGGAGGCCTACGATCTGAAAGGCCAGCCCGTCGATCCCGCCGAACGCCCGCCCCAGTGGGCGCCCTACCACCTCCGGCTGGACTGGCAGCTCTGGTTCGCCGCCATGCGGTCCCGTCCGGGCCCCCGCCAGCGGTGGCTGCTCGCCCTGCTGGCGAAGCTACTGGAGGGCGACCGGGAGACCGAATCGCTGCTCGCGGCGACGCCGTTCGAGGAGTCGCCCGAACGGATCCGGGTGCTCAGGTATCGCTACCGCTTTACCACCCGCGAGGAACGCACCGAGACCGGCCGGTGGTGGTCCCGCGAGCGCGTCGGCACCTACGTTCCCGCGAGTACGCGCGAGGAACTCGGTAGCAGTCGCCGGATCCGGCTTCGATAACGACGGATATAGACCGGATAAACCCACACTCGATATATGGAACGGTTCGTCCAGTCGATCGTCGCCGGCGGGCCCGCGCTGGTCGCCGGCCTCTGGCTCGTGGCGCTGGGGGGTTCGATCCCCCGGCTCGCCGGAATCGGCCTCGCTCTCCTCGGAATCGTCGGTCTCGTACGCGGGATCGGGAGCGAGATCCGGTACTCGTAGCCCGGGAGTTTTAAGCGTCGGTCCGACGAGCCGCCAGTATGGCAGAGATCGTCGTCCTCAACGGTAGCGCACACGGAATCCCCTCCAGCGAGTGTGCCGACGCCCTCCGCGAGCGCCTCGATCGCGAGGTCGAACTCGCCGAGTCGCCGGCCGAGGAGGTCGAACTGATCCGGGATGCCGAGGTCGCCGTCGGCGGGAAAATGCGCGAGGAGGTCATAGACGCTGCCGGCGAACTCGAGCTGTTCGCCTGCTCGTCGGCCGGGGTCGGCCACCTCGACTTGGACGCGCTTGGAGAGCGGGGGATCGCGGTGACGAACGCCTCGGGCGTCCACGGGCCGAACATCGCCGAGCACGTGCTGGGGTGGATGCTGATGATCACCCGCCGGCTCGACGAGGGACTCGCCCGTCAGGATCGACGGGAGTGGAGCCACTTTCAGGCGTTCGGGGAGTTCCAGGGCTCGCGGGTCTGTGTCGTCGGCCTCGGCGCGATCGGACAGGCGATCGTCGAGCGCCTGGCGGGCTTCGGTGTCGAGACCGTCGGCGTCCGCTACTCCCCCGAGAAGGGCGGACCGACCGACGAGGTGTACGGGTTCGACGAGATCGAGGAGGCACTGGTCGGGGTCGATTACCTCGCAATCGCCTGTCCGCTCACCGACGAGACCCGGGGACTGATCGGCGCCGAGGAACTCGCGACCCTGCCCCCGGACGCCGTGTTAGTCAACGTCGGCCGCGGCCCGATCGTCGAGACCGAGGCGCTCGTCTCGGCCCTGCGAAACAACAAGCTCCACGCGGAGGCCCTCGATGTCACCGATCCCGAACCGCTCCCCGAGGACCACGAGCTCTGGGGGCTCTCGAACGTCTACATCACGCCGCACAACTCCGGGCACACGCCCCATTACTGGGAGCGCGTCGCGGAGATCCTCGTCAGAAATCTCGAGCACGTCGAGGAGACCGGGGAGTACGACGACCTCGAGAACCAGGTCGCCTGAGAGTCAGTACGCCGCCTCGAACAGTTCGATCACGTCCCCGCGGTCCATTCTCCGAGGGTTGCGGTCGATGTTGTGTTTCGAATGCTCGAAGGCGACCTCGGCGAAGCCCTCGAACTCGTCGGTGTCGATGTCGCCCAGTTCGGAGATTCGGTTCGGGATCCCGATGTCGTCGTTCAGCGCGGCGACCGCGTCGGCCCCCCGCCGGGCGAGCTCGAGGTCGGACTCCCCTGCCCGGCGTTCGACGCCGAGCAGGTCGGCGACCTCCGCAAGTCGGGCGGGTTCGGCAGGCGCGTTGTACCGCATGACGTGGGGGAGGAGCACGGCGTTCGCTCGTCCGTGGCCGATCCCGTACTCGATCCCCAGGGGATAGGTCAGCGCGTGGACGGCCCCGAGCCCGGAGTTGACGAACGCCTGGCCAGCGATGGTCGCCGCGAGGCTCATCCGGTAGCGCGCGCGGTCGTTGTGGGCGCCCTGGTGGACCGCCTCCCGCAGGCTATCGCCGATCAGCCCGATCGCCTCGCGGGCCAGCCCGTCCGTGAAGGGCGTTCGGAGCGTCGAGACGTAGGCCTCTATCGCGTGACTCAGGGCGTCCATCCCCGTCGCGGCGGCGACTCCCGGCGGAAGCGACCGGGTGAGGTCGGGATCGACGACCGCGAGGTCGGCGAAGAGGTGTTCGGAGTAGACGACCTTCTTGTTGTCCCCGTCCTCGCTGTCGGCGAACACCCCGATGTGTGTCACCTCGCTTCCGGTCCCCGCGGTCGTCGGCACGAGCGCGGTCGGTCGGCCCTCGCCGGGGACGTTCCCCATTCCCAGCATCTCGCGAACCGGAACGTCGTGGTCGGCGAGGACGGCCGCCAGTTTGGCCGTGTCCATGCAGCTTCCGCCGCCGACACCGACCACGAGATCGGCCTCGGCCTCCCGGACGGCCTCGGCGGCGTCCTCGGCCAGCCGAAGCTTCGGCTCGGGATGAACGTCCTCGAACGTCGAGAGTTCCAGCTCCGAGAGCGCCTCGAAGACGGTGTCGGCGGCGCCGGCCTCCACGACGTCGCCGTCGGTGACGACGAGCGCCGACTCGAACCCCTCGGCGAAGCCGGCGAGTTCGCTCGCCGCACCCATTCCGTAGCGGACCTCGTTCGGACTCTCGATCCCGTACACCCGGTCAATGGCTCCGATCCCGTCGAACATACCGGATGGATGCCGGGCGGCCCCAAAAGTGTAGGCGGTCACCGCAGCGGGACGTCGGTGATCGAAAAGCGAGCGCCGCCCGCCTCGCTCTCCCCGATCCGGACCGACCAGCCGTGGGCCTCTACGATCTCGCGGACGATCCCCAGCCCGAACCCGGTTCCCTCCGCGGCGGTCGAGTAGCCGACCTCGAAGACGCGCTCGCGGTCGGCGGGCGCGACCCCGGGCCCGTCGTCTTCGACGTAGAAGCCGCCAGCGAGGTCGCCGACGCGGACCTCGCTGGCGCCGTGTTCGGCGGCGTCATCGGGAGCCTGCGAACGATTGCCCGTGGAGCCGTGCTCCACGGCGTTGCGAAAGAGGTTCTCTACGACCCGCGAGAGCCGGCTCCGGTCGGCCAGCACGACCGCCTCGCTTTCGACCCGGAGGGTGATCCCCGCCGTCTCGACGGAGTCCCAGCACCGGGCCGCGAGGTCCGCGATCCGGACCCGCTCGAAGTCCTCGACGACCCGTCCCCCGCGGGCGAGCGCGAGGGCGTCCGCGACGATCTCCCGGCTCCGCTCGACGGCCCGCGCGGCGTCGGCGACGTGCTCGCCCCCCTGTTCGCCGGCGAGCTCGAGATGGCCCGCCGCGACGCCGAGGGGGTTTCGCAGGTCGTGGCCGAGCGCGCCCGCGAACGCCTCGAGGCGATCGCCGTCCGTCCCGATCGCCGGGGTGCTCCCCCGGTGGAAGTCCCCCCGGTCGGTCCGATCGAGGGCCGCCCGGACCGTGGTCGCCAGGATCTCGACCAGCGCCTCGTCGGTGTCGTCGAACGCCTCTGGGTCGGGCGAAGAGGTGATGAAGACGCCGTGGTCGCCCAGCGGGTGGATGATCCCGCTGGCCGCGGGAGTCTCGGCGGCGTCCATTACTTCCCCGGACTCGACGTCGTCGATGACGAGGGACTCCCCGCGCTCGAAGACGTCCCAAACGACCCGATCGGTCGTCCGATCCGGGTCCGTCCGCCGGTAGGCCGAGTCGGTTCCGAGTCGCTCCCGGACGCCCTCGGTGACGGCGACCGGCTCGAGGACCTCGCCCTCGCGGAGATGCACCCCGCTCAGGGGGAGATCAAGCGTCTCCTCGGCGGCCCGGACGGCGACCTCGGCGACCCCCCGCCGGCTTTCGGCCCGGATGAGGTCGTCCATCCACGTCTGGAGCCCTCGGATCTTCGCCTCGCGTTCCTGTCTCTCGGTGACGTCGATCAGACAGCCCTCGATGGCGACGACCTCGCCCTCGGCGACGATCGGGGTTCCTTTCTCCCAGACGTGGCGGCGCTCGCCGTCGGCGGTCCGGATCCGGTAGGTTGCCTCGAAGGACTCGCCGGTGTCGACCGCCGACCGGACCCGCTCGGCTAAGTCCCCTGCGTCCGCCTCGGCGATGAGGTCGTCCCCGAAGGCGACCTCGCCGCGCTCGAGGGCCTCGGGCGGGTAGCCCGTGAGTTCCTCGACCCGGCCGCCGACGAACGACATGTTCCAGGGCGGCTCCGGCGAGCAGCGGTAGACCATCCCCGAGAAGTTGTCCAGAAAGGTCGCGAACTGGCGGCGGCTCTCGGCCAGCGCGACGTGGGCGCGATGGCGTTCGACGGCGTTCGTGACGCGGTTCGCGAGCACGCGGTACTGTTCGGGGCCGCCCTTCTGGAGGTAGTCGGTGACCCCCGCCGAGATCGCCTCGCTCGCGATCTCCTCGCTTCCCCGCCCCGTAAAGAGGACGAAGGGAATTTCGGGATGGTCCTCGCGGACGCACTCGAGGAACTCCAGGCCGTCGGTGCCAGGCATCTCGTAGTCGCTGACGATACAGTCGATCCCGCCCTCCTCGAGGCGCTCGCTTCCCGCCCCGGCGTCGGGAGCCGTCTCAACGACGATCCCCTCGCCCTCCCGCTCCAAGAACGACCGCGTCAGCTTCCGGTGGGAGGCGTCGTCGTCCACGTGGAGCACGCGGAGGGAGTCCGGATCGGTGGCCGCCGCGCCGGACGCCGGAGCCACGATCCCCTGGTGCATACCGGCCACTCGTCGGCGAGCATGATGAGTGCTTCGGCCTGACTGTCGGGAAATCGGATGGGTTCCTGGCGCTATTCGGCGTCGGGCCCGGCTCCGTCAGCCTCGCTGTGCGATCCGACTCCATCGATATCCGAGACGTTTGTGCGACCGCGTCCGCGAGATGCCGATTCGACCGCCGCGAGCGCGGAAAGGACCGACGACGGCTCCGTGGACTCCGCGGCCGCCCGGATCGCCCGGTAGGCGGCCGCGGCCTCCTCGCCCGCATAGTTTCGCTTGGTGAGTGGCGTCGTCTCACAGACGACCGCCGGGGGGGCATCGAGCGCCGAGAGGAGAAGCTGGTTGCCGCTCCCGAGGTGGAGGTCACAGACGACGACCGCGTCGGCCGTCCGGATCCGTTCTTTGGCGGCCGCGAGCAGCTCCCGGTCGAGCGGGGCGTACGGTTCGGCGACGAGCGGGTCGATCCCCTGGCGGGTCGCGGCCGCCGCCGCCGGCCCGCCCGCGACGAGCGGGCCCGCAGTCACTTCGACGCCGGTTCCCTCCAGGCGTGCGAGGACGCCCGCGGCGGCCGCCCCCCGTCCGAGCACGTGGACCCGTTCGGGGAGCTCCGAGGGCACCCCGCCAGGGAGGGCGGTGACCGTCGGCGACCCCGTGACCGGGTTCGTCGCGACCGCGGTGGTGGCGTCGAACGCCTCGGCGAGCCGGTCGGCCGACAGCACCTCCTCCGGAGACCCCGTCTCGACGATTCCTCCCCCCGCAAGGACCGCGAGCCGGTCGCAGTAGCGGGCCGCGAGCTCGAGGTCGTGGATCGCCGCCAGCGCCGTCTTCCCTTCCTCGACGAGTTTGGCGACGAGTTCGAGGGTCTCGATCTGGTGGGCAACGTCGAGGCTCGCCGTCGGCTCGTCGAGCAGGACGACGGGCGTGTCCTGGGCGAGCGTCCGTGCGAGGATCACCCGCTGGCGCTCGCCGCCGCTGACCGCCTCGATCGACCGGTCTTCGAACTCTGCGACCGCGGTCCGCTCCATCGCCCGGTCGACGCGCTCGCGGTCCTCGGGGGTCGGCGACGAAAACCGCGACCGGTAGGGCGTTCGACCCATCTCGACGACCTCGCGGACGTCGAACGCAAAGGAGAGGTGGGTGACCTGGGGAACCACCGAGACCAGCCGGCTCGACTCTCGCGAGGAGAGATTCTGAACCTCCCTCCCGGCGACTCTGACGGAGCCGGCGTCGGGGGAAATCGCCGCGCTGATCGCCCGTAGGAGGGTCGTCTTGCCGGCACCGTTGGGGCCGACGAGGCCGACGAACTCGCCCTCCGCGACCGACAGCGATGCCTCCGAGAGGACGGCCACGTCGCCGAAGGAGACGGAGAGGGAGTCGGCGTCGATCACAGCGCGTGCACCTCCCGCTTGGTGAGCAAGTAGAGAAAGAAGGGCGCGCCGAAGGCGGCGGTGACGATGCCGACGGGGACCTCGGCGGGACCCGCGCGGGCGAGGGTGTCGGTCGCGACGAGGAAGGACGCCCCGGCGAGCGCGCTCGTCGGCAACAGGATCCGGTGATCGGGGCCGACGAGCAGGCGCATGACGTGGGGGACGACGAGGCCGACGAAGCCGATGACGCCCGCGACGGCGACCCCCGCCGCTGTCACGACGCTCGCGAGCGCGAGCAAGAGTAGTTTGGTGCGCTCGACGTCGATGCCGAGGTGATGAGCGTCCTCCTCGCCGAGCAGGAGGACGTTCATCTCGCGGGTGAAGGCCGCGAGGACGGCCACCCCGATGAGGACGACCGGCAGCGAGACCGAGACGTCGCTCCAGGTGGCGTTCGAGAGCCGGCCCATCAGCCAGATCATCGCCTCCCGCAAGCTGTCGCCGCTGTGGACGAGCATGTAGGAGATGAGGGCACCGAGAAAGGCCTGGACGGCGACCCCGGCGAGCAGGAGAGTCGCGACCGGCGTCCGCCCGCCCTCGGTCGCGATGGCGTAGACGAGAAAGGCGGTCGCGAGCGCGCCGGCGAAGGCGGCGGGCTGGAGCCCCACCGGGAGGAGTGCCGGAAAAGCGATGACGGCGACGGCGCCCGCGGCGGCCCCCGTGGAGACGCCGATGATCGAGGGGTCGGCCAGCGGGTTCCTGAAAAAGCCCTGCATCACGGTGCCCGCGGCCGCGAGGCCGAAGCCGACGGTCGCCGCGAGCGCGATCCGGGGAAGCCGGATGTCGGCGACGATCGTCTGGTGGCTCGAACGGACGTCGAACGCGAACGGGCGGACGAACTCGAGCGACGGTGCGGGAAGCGACCACCCGAGAAGGGGCAGCGCCCGCTCGCCGAGACCGGCTCCCGTGGGGACGGCGACGGCGTTCAGAACGGCGAGGGCGACCGTCGTCGGGCCGATCCGGGCCGGGCCGAGGCCGGCGCTGGCGACGACGACGACCGCGAGGATCGCCGTCAGGCCCGCCGACCAGGAGACGATCCGGCCCGTTCGCTCCATCTACAACAACTGCGGTTGCTTTAGCCAAATATTTATTGGAGTCGCCCGCACGGGGAGACGAGACATGCGAAAGCTACTGACGATCCTGCTGGCCGCCTTCCTGATCGCGAGCGTGGCCGCCCCGCCCGTCGCCGCGGGCGCGGCGGGCGCCTCGGGCGCGACCGGGGCAAGTGCGGCCCAGGCCGAGGCGACCTGCGAGTACCCGGTCGAGTTGACCGACGCGACCGGCGAGGACGTGACGCTGGACGAACCGCCCGAACGGGTCGTCGCCCTGCAGGCGAGCGACGCCCAGACCGTCTTCGAGATCGGCGCCGAGGAGAGCCTGGTCGGGATGCCGATAAACGACTTCACGTCCCACCATGACGCCGGCAACCGAACGAACGTCGCCGTCGAGGGGCAACAAAACGTCGACGTCGAGACCGTCGTCGATCTCGAGCCCGACGTCGTGCTCGCGGCGAACGTCACGGCCCCCGAGGACGTCGAACAGCTCCGGGAGGCCGGGGTCACGGTCTACCACTTCGAGACCGCCGAGGACCTAACGGACGTCCGTGAGAACGTCCAGCGCACCGGCGAGCTGACCGGCGCCTGCGAGGGCGCCCAAGAGCGCATCGACTGGATGGACGAGCGCCTGGGTGCCCTCGAGACCGCTCTCGAGGGCGTCGAGCGCCCGCTTGCCTACTGGTCGATGGGTGGCGGCTACACCGCGGGCAACGGCACCTTCCAGAACGCGATCCTGGAGACTGCAGGCGTCGAGAACCTCGCTGCGGAGGCCGGCATCGCCGGCTGGCAGGAGATCAGCAATGAGGTCGTGATCGAGGAGAACCCCGAGTGGATCGTCTACGGGAGTGCGGACCCCGAGATGGAACCCGCGCTCAGCGAGGGCGCGATGGAAACGACCGCCTACGAGGAGGGCAACCTCGTCGCGGTGGACTCGAACGCCGTCAGCCAACCCGCACCCCACGTCGTTACCGCGATCGAGACGATCGTCGAAGCCGTCCACCCCGAGGCCTACGAGGAGGCTCAAGCGATCCTCGAGGAGGGCAACGGGACCGAAGGAGCCAGCGAGAACGCGACCGACGCCAACGGAACGGTAGCCAACGCGACCAACGGCTCGGTCGGCGAGGAACCGAACGAAACCGCCGACTCGAACGAAACGGCAAACGAATCGACGGGCGTCGGCGAGAACACCACCAACGAAACCGGCGAGAACGCCACCGACGAGACCGACGCGGACGACGAGACGGAGAACGCGACCGACGGGAACGGAACGGAAGCCAACGCGACGGGTGAAAACGCTACCAACGACACCGACGGCGCCGAGAACGCGACGGATCCCGAGGAGAGCGCCGAGAGCGACGACGGCGACTCGATCCCGGTCGGAATCGTCGCCGCGGTCGTCGCCGCGATCGCGGTGATCGCCGCGGCGGTCGTCGGATTCCGCCGGCTGTAGCCGGCGTTCGAAAGGCGTTTACCCCCATCGGCTCACAGGTCCGGCATGGTCGAAAACGTCATCTGGCCCGCCTATCTCGACGCGGAGCTTTCCCGGAAGGAGGGGAGGCGGGTTCCCGAGGGGCTTGCCGTCCCCGAGCCGACGGTCGACGAGATCGCACAGGCGGTCCAGCAGGTCGGCTACGACGCCACGATCGAACGCGAGAAGTCCTACTCGCGGGAGTCCTGGGAAGCGCGAGGCCGGGTCGTCGTCCGGGGCGCCGAGGACTCGACGAAGAACGACCTCGTCCAGGCGGTCGCGGCCTACGTCGCCGCGATCCGCGAGTGAGATGGCGGTCCGCCGGGTCGGAACCGTCCGCGACACCGCCCAGGGGCTGCTCGTCCTCCGCACGGAGGGTGGAAACGGGAATTACGACGAGGAGATCGGAACGACGGTGCTCTCCGAATCGCTCGAGGACGTCGGTCGAGTCGTCGACGTCTTCGGGCCCGTCGAGCGCCCCTATCTCGCGGTCACTCCCGAAGCGGGCGTCCACGCGCCCGCGCTGGTCGGGTCTACGCTGTACGCGCGGTAAGGGGTCCTACGCTGTACGCGCGGTAAGGGGTCTACGCTGTACGCGCGGGAGGATCGGGGCAGGCGGGATGGCTGCGGCGGCCGGACCGAGGGCACAACACCAATACCGCCCCGGTCCGAATCCCGTGCCATGAACGACCGGACGCGGGTCCTCGTCGCGGTCTCTCTTACGGTCGGGCTCTTCCTCGCCGTCCAGCTGGGCGCTCTCGCGCTGCTCGAACCCTTCTCCGAGTCCGGCCAGCAGGCAGTCGATGATCCGGAGAACCCGACGAACAGCCTGCTCTACTTCGGCGCGATCCTCGTCGGAACCGGCGTCATGCTCGCGGCCTTTCGCTACGGCTTCGAGTGGCTCATCCGCGGGCTCGTCCTCGTCCTCAGCGCCTTCCTCGCGTGGGTCGTCCTCGCCGAACTCCTCCCGCCCGCGATCTCGGTCGTCTCGCTCCCCGCCGGAATCGCCGTCGGGATCGCCCTGCTTGCCTACCCCGAGTGGTACGTGATCGACGCCGCGGGCGTCCTGATGGGCGCCGGCGCCGCCGGCCTGTTCGGCGTCAGCTTCGGGCTCTTGCCCGCGCTCGTTCTCCTGGTGGTGCTCGCGATCTACGACGCGATCAGCGTCTACCGGACCCGCCACATGCTCTCGCTGGCCGAGGGCGTGATGGATCTGAAGATCCCCGTCGTCCTCGTCGTCCCGACGAGTCTTTCGTATACCTACCTCGACGGGGAAAGCGCGGAGGGAGCGTTCGACGAGGAGAGCGATTCGGGTTCCGAGGACCGAACACAACCGGAGACCGGAGAGGACGACCCGGAACCCGCCGACCCCGAACGGGACGCCCTGTTCGTCGGCCTCGGCGACGCCGTGATCCCGACGATCCTGGTCGCGAGCGCCGCCGTCTTCGTCGATAGCGGGACGCTCGCGGTGCCGGGGATCACCGTCAACCTCGCCGCGCTCGGCGGGATCGTCGGTACCCTCGCCGGACTCCTCGTCCTGCTCGTGTTGGTGTTCCGTGGCCGACCCCACGCGGGCCTCCCGCTGCTCAACGGCGGCGCCATCGCCGGCTATCTGCTGGGTGCGCTCGCCAGCGGCCTCTCGCTTTCGGCGGCGCTCGGGCTCTAGTGGTCGAGCCCCTCGAACATCGTCTCGATCCGGCCCGCAGACCCGGGCAGCGCCTCAGGATAGACCCCGACGGCGACGACGTGGTCCCCCTCATGTGCGAGTCGGGTGACGTCGATCAGAGCATCGACCTCGTATCCCTCGATCGTGACCGTCCCCGAAAAGGTCGTGACCGTCGTCGCCTCGAGGGACTCCACGCTCCGCTCTCCCACGGGCTCGCCCCTGACCGACAGCTCCGGGTACTGCTCGTCGGCGTAGGCGGCGATCTCTTCGGGTCCCATCTCGGCGATCGGGTTCAGCTCCCGACCCAGCACCGACGCTCGGGGACTCGTCACCGTCGTGAACACGCCGGCCGTGACCTCGCCGATTCCAGGGAGGTCCCCCGACCGGGCGTACTCGACATACTGGTTGCGGAACTCGACGGACTGGCCCGCGACCGTCTCCTCCTCGACGACCTCGTGGCTCTCCTCCAAGCCGTAGCCGGCCTCCTCGATCGACGACTCCGCGACGGTCGCCGGCGCGGCCTCGTGGGTGGTGGCGTCGTCGATCGCGCCGCCGAGACAGCCCGCGAGCCCGGCCACGGAGGCGGTTGCGACCCCGGCGAGCAGCCGGCGCCGCGAAGGGGGAGGACTCATCGGGAGTCGGTAGGTCGCCGAGCCGCATAGGGGTTTTCCTCTCTCAACGCCGGCGAGACTGCCCGTACCACGAGCATGGCTGAGGCCCGTCTACGGCCTGTGCATCCACCCGGCTGATCCGACCGCGACGCGATCGAGAGTCCCCGCTCCGACGACCGACCTCGGCCGCTCACAGTTCGGCCAGGACCTCGTCGGAAAACTCCTCGAGAACCCCCCGCGGGTCCCGATCGTCGTCCGTCTGCCGGATGTTGATCATCACGTGATCGACCCCGGCGTCGCGGAGCCCCCGAACGTGCTCGCGGAACCACTCGCTGCCGGCGGCGTACCCCTGGTGGATCGGCTCCGGCTCCGCCGACGGGTCCTCCTTCAGATCCACGTGCAACACCTGAACGTACGGCTTGGATTCCTCACCGGTCGTCTCGCGAACCAGCTCCCGCCACGTCCCTAGTTGGTCCTCGAGGTCCTCGAGCGTGTGCTGGTAGTAGACCCAGCCGTCGCCGTGTTCGGCGATCCACTCGAGGGACTGGCGGGCGCGGCCGGTGACGAGAAGCGGGAGGGTCTCGGTCGTCGGTTTCGGCACGAGGTCGAGCGAGCCGTCGAGCGTCCCGAACGAGGAATCGAGTTCGGGGTAGTCCTCGGACCAGAGAGTCCGGAGCACGCCGACGTGTTCTCGGAACAGTTCACCCCGAGCGTCCTCGTCGATATCGAACGCCGGGAACTCCGATGGCCGGTCGCCGGTCGCGACGCCGAGGACCAGGCGTCCGCCCGACAGTCGGTCGACCGATGCGGCCGCCTTCGCGACGTGTAACGGATGCCTCAGCGGGAGGATGATCGACCCCGTGACGAGCGCGACGTCGTCCGTGTTGGCGGCGACGTGTGTGAGGAAGACCCACGGGTCGTACACCTGTCCGGCGTCGTTGAACCGCGGCGAGTACAGCGGGACGTCGCGAAACCAGAGCGCGTCAAAGCCCAGGTCGCTTGCCTCACTCGCCAGTTCGACTTGTCGCTCTAAGTCCTCGAACGACGGAATCGGATCCGACGCCGTCGTGATCGGGAAGAACAGGCCGACCGAGAACCCGTCGTCGAACAGCCGTCGATAGCCCTCGTTCGCGTATGGACGCATTGTCCCCGGTTTCGTCCACGGCCGAGTGAAGATTGTGATTGAGATCGTGGCTATTGAAGCCGGTAGGACGGCCCCGAGTCGGTGTCTTGAACCTCGACCCCGAGGTCCTCCAAATCCTCCCGGAGCTCATCGGCCCGATCGTAGTTGCCCGCCTCGCGTTCGCGCTCCCGGACCGACAACAGGAGGTCGACGACCTCTCCCGCGAGGTCGGCCCGGCCGTCGGTGTCGCCCGTAAAGGAGAGGCCCAGGACGGCGCCGAGTTCCTCCAGGGTTTCGACCGCCTCCCGAAGGCCGCGGTAGTCGTAGCTTCCGCCGGCGCCCGGAGCGGTTCGATCGAGATGGTGATTGATCGCGCCCGCGATCTCGAGGAGTTCGGACTGGGCCTCCCGGGTGTTGAAGTCGTTATTCATCGCCCGCTCGAAGGCCACGCGGGCATCCGTGACGGCCTCCCGGAGATCGCCGTCCTCGGCCTTGCTGCCCGCGTCCGGCGAGTCGATGGCGTTGACGGCACGCTCGTGGGCGCGCTCCATGCGCTCCCAGCGTTCCCCGGCCTCGGCGATCGTTTTCTCGCTGTAGAGCTGTTCGCTGTTGTACGAGCCCGCCGTGAGGAAGGTTCGCAACACGTTGGTTCCCCACTCGGAGACCGCCTCCTCGACGGTGACGAAGTTGCCCAGACTCGAGGACATCTTCTCGTCGCCGATCTCGAACAGTTCGCAGTGGAGCCAGTAGTCCGCGAAGCGCTCGCCGCTTGCGGCCTCGCTCTGGGCGATCTCGTTTTCGTGGTGGGGAAAGACCAGATCGCGGCCGCCGACGTGGATGTCGATGTGATCCGCGAGATGGGTCATGCTCATCGCCGAGCACTCGACGTGCCAGCCCGGACGGCCCTCGCCCCAGGGGGAGTCCCAGGTCGACGCGCCCGCGGCGGCCTCCTCGGCGGGCGCGGCCCCGTCGTGGCGGTGTTCCTCGATCGCGGCGGGATCGACGCCGCCCGCCTTCCAGAGCGCGAAGTCCGCGGGATGGCGCTTCTCGGATCGCTCGTCGGGATCGCCCTGGGATTCCATTTCGTCGATGTCCTGGTTCGAGAGTTCGCCGTACTCCTCGAAGCTCGTGACGTCGAAGTAGACCGACCCCTCCGACTCGTAGGCGTACCCTTTCTCGACGAGGGTCTCGATCAGTTCGACGATCTCGGGGACGTGTTCGGAGACGCGGGGATAGACCTCCGCACGCAGGAGGTTCAGCGAACGCATGTCTGCGATCGTTCGGGCGAGGTAGCTCCGGGCGACCGCCTCTTCGTCTCCCCCCGCCTCGCCGATCCGGGCGACGATCTTCTCGTTGACGTCCGTGAAGTTCTCGACGTGGCGGACGCCGTAGCCCAGGTACTCGAGCCATCGGTGCATCACGTCGACGTGGACCCACGACCGCGCGTGACCGAGGTGGGGCGGATCCGAGACCGTCAGGCCACAGTAGTAGAGTAAGACGTCCTCGGGGTCCCGCGGCTCGAAGGGCTCGCGTTCGCCCGTCAGCGT
The DNA here is from genome assembly GCF_020177375.1 of Saliphagus infecundisoli. GTDB lineage: Archaea > Halobacteriota > Halobacteria > Halobacteriales > Natrialbaceae > Saliphagus > Saliphagus infecundisoli. The sequence continues at coordinate 144,323 of NZ_JAIWHV010000003.1, forward strand.
GTTCTCGACGTGGAGCGTCATTGCCGGAGAATACCGCTGGCCGGACGTTAAAAGGTCGGATACGGGACCGTAGACCGATCGAGCGAACGCCGCCGCGAGTCAGGGGACCGACTCGAGGGCGCTCTCGACGGTTCGGAGCGCGTTCGACCCCGCGCGGCGGTCGACGACGACCGCGAGTGCGTCGCCGCCGACGCCCGCAGCGTGGACCGCGACGTCCTCGACGGCGAGGGTCGCGAGGACGGTCCGGAGCGCAGCCGAATCGACGTCGCCGGTCGCAAGGACCGCGGTCCGGTCGCCGCCGCCGGCGGCGAGGGCGGTTCCGCCGACGGAAAGCAGCGGCTCCGCCTCGTCGGCGGGTCCGACGCCGCTTTCCATCGTGATCCGGGCCTTTCGGGGGCCGGGCTCGTAGTCGGGCAACTCCTCGGCGTAGCGCCGGAGCGCGGTCGCGACCGCCTCGGCATCGCCGACGTCGAGAAAGCGCGCCGCCGCGGTGTAGTTGACGACGCCCGCCCGGAGCGCGCTCACGAGAAACGGGTGCTCCCGTGCCGCGCGCCTCGTCTCGGCTGCAAGCGACATATCTCCGAGGGCGTCCGGCGGGGGCATAAACGCGCCGACCGGATCGCCGCGGGGACCGCGGCGTTTTTCCCCTGGCCCGACCCAGAGGAGGCCATGAATCCCGAGGATGTCGAGCGAGTCATCGAGAGCGAACTCGAGGGCGCGAAGGCGACGGTCCGGCGCGCGCGCGGCGAACACGACGACGACCACCTCGCGGCGACGGTCGTCTCGCCCACCTTCGAGGGCGAGGCGCTGGTCGCCCAACACCAGCAGGTGTACGACGCCCTGGGCGAGCGGATGACGACGGACATTCACGCCGTCGAACTCTCGACGTACACGCCCGCGGAGTACGAAGAGCAGAAGTAGTTCCCGACAGGTCGGGAGAAAGATCAGTTCGTTTATCAGGTTACCGTCGAACGGTCCCGCATGGAGTCACTGCATTCGAGGGTGCGAGCCGTCTGGATCGTGCGGGCCGTCGTCGTCGCGTGCGTCCTCGCCGTCGCGGTCGCGGCCGCCGAGCGGTGGCTCGTCGACACCCTCCCGGCGGCCGCCCTCGTGGCCGTCGGCCTCGTCGCGGCGGGCGTCGGCATCGGCCACGCCCTCGTCCTCTACAGCAGGTGGGGGTTCGAGCTCCAGGACGACGCCCTCTATCTCGAGCGCGGTGTCGTCACGTTCGTCGAGACGTCGGTCCCCTTCGTCCGCGTCCAGCACGTCGACACCGAGTTCGGACCCGTAGAGCGTGCGCTCGGGCTCTCGAGCGTCGTCGTCTACACCGCCGGCTCCCGGAACGCCGACGTCACGATTCCTGGCTTGCGACCCGAGCGGGCCCGTCGGCTCCAGGACACCCTCCGGGACCTCGCGGTCGAGAGCGAGGGCGAGGACGCGGTATGAGCCGGCTCCATCCGGTTACGGCACTGACGAAAACCCTCGGCTACGCGGTCCAGTGGGCATCGGTCCCGTTTTTCCTCGTCAGCATCCTCTCGGGGGCCTTCGACGTCGTCCGGATCGACTGGGTGTTCTCGCTCGCCCCGGTCGGCTTCCTCCTCGGGGCCGCCTATGGACTCGTCGAGTACTACCGCTTCGAGTACGAACTCAGCGAGGACACGTTCGATCTGGCCTCCGGCGTGTTCTCGCGGCGTGACCGGGAGATCCCGTTTCGCCGCGTCCAGAACGTCGACGTCTCCCGGGGGATCGTCCAGCGGCTCCTCGGGCTGGCCGTCGTCTCGATCGAGACCGCGGGCGGCGGCGACACCGAGGCGACGCTGCGGTACGTCGGCGAGGGCGAGGCCAACTGGCTCCAGCGGGAGATCCGTCGGCTGACCGCCGAGAACGACGAAATCGAAGCCGACGAGCAAGAAGGCCTCGAGCCCGATCCGACCGAACGCCCCGAACCGGCGACCGCCGGGACGAGCGGGGACCGCCGGCCGACGCACCTGTTCGAACTCGACCAGGTGGAACTCGGTCTCCTCAGTCTCACCACCGCCAAGCTCTCGGCGTCGATGGTCGTCGCCGTCGTGACCGCGTTCGGCGGCGACGCCGCCCTCGGCCTGGTGCTCTCGCTGGCCAGGCCGTTCGGCGGTCCCGCCCAACTCGCGGGCGCCTCCCCGCTGGAGTACGCCGCCCTGGCGCTTTCCTCGGCGCTCTACGGCGCGGTCGCGACCTACCTCGTCGGGGTCGTCTACACGTTCGTCGGCTACTACGGTTTCCGGATCGGGGAGGCCGGCGACGACCTCGTCTACGAGCGCGGACTCCTCCAGCGCTACAGCGGGTCGATCCCGACCGAAAAGATCCAGACGCTCTCGATCGTCGAGAACCCCCTCCAGCGCGCGATCGGCTACGCCGGCCTCCGGATCGAGACCGCGGGCTACGGCCCCGACGGCGGCGGGAACCAGTCGGCGATCCCGCTCGCCAAACGGAGCCGCGTCGAGCGGTTCGTTGCACGGGCGACCGGGATCGAATCTGGCGACTTCGACCGCCCGCCGACGGTGGCTCGCCGGCGCTACCTCGTCCGCTACTCGGTGATCGCTGCTGCGATCGTCGCCGCGGCCGGCGCAGCCGGGATCGTCTGGGGCCTTCCCTACTGGTACGCGAGCGCCCTCGCCGTCCTTGGGGCGCCGGTCGGCGCCCACCTCCGGTGGACGAACCTCGGCTACGACCTCCGGGAAGACCACCTGCTGGTCCGAGAGGGGTTCTGGCGCCGGCGGACCCACGTCGTCCCCTACTACCGCCTCCAGACGGTTTCGACCCGCCGGTCGGTCTTCCAGCGCCGACTCGGACTGGCCAGCCTCGTGATCGACACCGCCAGTTCGCGGACGTTCGTCCGGGGGACGCCGACGATCCACGACCTCTCGCTTTCGACGGCCCGGTCGATCCACGCCGACTGCCGGGAACGGTTAGAGGACGCCCGGCGGACCAGGGCCCGCGAGGAGCGTGCGCTTTCGGTGGCTTTTACCTGACCCGCCGCGACCTCTCGGCCATGACCGACGACGTTCGCATCGAGGAGGACAGCCTGGGAGAGATGGAAGTGCCCGCCGACGCCTACTGGGGCGCCCAGACCCAGCGCGCGGTCGAGAACTTCCCGATCAGCGGGATCACCTTCGGCCGGCGGTTCGTCCGCGCGCTGGGCGTCGTCAAGAAGGCCGCCGCCCAGGCCAACCGCGACCTGGACCTGCTCGACGACGAGATCGCCGACGCGATCGTCGAGGCTGCCGAGGAGGTCATCGCGGGCGAGCACGACGACCAGTTCCCCGTCGACGTCTTCCAGACCGGGTCGGGCACCTCCTCGAACATGAACGCCAACGAGGTGATCGCGAACCGCGCCGCCGAGATCACGGGCGCGGAGATCGGATCCCGTACTGTGCATCCGAACGACCACGTCAACTTCGGCCAGTCGAGCAACGACGTGATCCCCACGGCGATGCACGTCGCGAGCCTCGAAGCGGCCGAGAAGGACGTGATCCCGGCGCTCTCGACGCTTCGGGAAGCGTTGGAGACAAAGGAAGAGGAGTTCGACGACGTCGTCAAGACGGGGCGAACGCACCTCCAGGACGCCACCCCCGTGACGCTCGGCCAGGAGTTCTCGGGCTACCGGAGCCAGGTCGAGAAGGGCCTCGTCCGGGTCGACAACGCCCGGGAACATCTCGCCGAACTCGCCCTCGGGGGGACCGCGGTCGGCACCGGCTTGAACACCCACGAGGAGTTTCCCGGGCGGGCCGCCGAGTACATTACCAAGGAGACGGGCGTCCAGTTCCGGGAGGCCGACAACCACTTCGAGGCCCAGGCCGCCCACGACGCCATGAACGAGGCACATGGCGCCCTCCGGACGGTCGCCGGCTCGCTGAACAAGATCGCAAACGACCTCCGGCTGCTCGCGTCGGGTCCCCGGAACGGACTGGGCGAAATCGAACAGCCCGAGAACCAGCCCGGCTCCTCGATCATGCCCGGCAAGGTGAACCCGGTCGTCGCCGAAGCGGTGAATCAAGTTCACAAACAGGTCGTCGGCAACGACGCCGCGGTGTCGGCGGGTGCCGCGGAGGGCCAGATCGACCTCAACCTCTACAAGCCGGTGCTGGCGCACAACTTCCTCGAGTCCGCCGAACTGATCTCGAACGCGAGCGCGGTGTTCGCCGAGCGGTTCGTCCGACCCCTCGAGGCCAACGACGAGCACTGCGCCGAGCAGGTCGAAGGGTCGATGGCGCTCGCCACCTCGTTGAACGTCCACATCGGCTACGACAAGGCGAGCGAGGTCGCGAAGGCCGCCCTCAAGGAGGGCAAGACGGTCCGCGAGGTCGCCGTCGGGAAGGGCTACATCAGCGAGGAGGAGGCCGACGAGGTTCTCGACCCCGCGAAGATGACCGAGCGCGGACTGCTCGGCCGCGAGGAGTAGCCGCGGTACTGACCCGTCGAACCCCGCCACAGTCAGGTCCGCGAACGGAATCCAAGCAGTTTTCACGGAGAACGTCGTCGGATGTATTATGCACACCTGCCGAACCTGCAACCAGTCGTTCGGGAGCGAGCTCGCCCTCGAGCTCCACCGGGACACGTGCGCCGAGGGACGGTTGCTCTGTGGGCTCTGTGGCGAGCGGTTCCGGGAGGCCGAGGCCACCGAGGACGGCTGGCACTACGCCTGCCCGAACGAGGACTGTTCGGGCGAGGGGCTGACCGAGGACCTCCTCGCGGGCGACGCCGGGACGGCGACCCGCTGAGACGGCCAGACGGGGGTCGAATCCCATCCTTTATTCGGGGCCCAGCCCTCGCGCCGGGCATGGAACGGCTCTCTCCCCGGATTCGTCCCGTCTGGCTCACCGCGGCGATCGTCCAGGCGGCCGTCTCGGGGGGACTTCTCGTCGGCGGCGCCGTCGGACTGACACGGGCGACGGATCTCGCCGATGCCGTCGGGCTCGCGGAATCGACCGTCGTCCAGGGTGCCATCGCCCTCGCCGTCGTCCTCGCCGTCGTCCGGCTGGCGCTGGCGTGGCTTCGCTACTCGGTCTGGCGGTTCGAGCTCCGCGAGGACGCCCTCTACATCGAACGCGGCGTTCTGACCCGCGTGAAGACCGTCGTTCCGTTCGTCAGAGTCCAGCACGTCGACTCCCAGCGCGGTCCCGTAGAGCGGGCGGTCGGGCTGGCGACGGTCGTCGTCTACACGGCGGGCTCGCGAAGCGCCGACGTGGCGATCCCCGGCCTGCGGCCCGACCGTGCCGAGGACCTCCGGGAGGAGCTTCGCCGGCTCGCGATCGAGAGCGAGGGCGAGGACGCGGTATGAGCGGTGAGCGCGGCGGGGACGACGGAAGCGAGCCGGCGAGGGGCTCGGTAGACAAGTCGGCCGAGGAGGGGCCGTCGGACTCCGGGTCCGGCGGTCCGGCGGTCGGCGAAAGCGGGGGCTCCGGACCGGGAGCCGCCGAAAGCGGGGGTGGCGGTGATCCCTCGACGAAGCTTCATCCGTACTCCGTTCCCTACCGATCGCTCTCGCGGAGTTTCTCGACCGGCTCGCTGTTCTTCTTCGTCGGCGTGTTCACCTCCCCGGGCGGCGGGGGGGACCTCCTCACCCTGGGCGCAATGGTCGTCGTCGGAATCGTCCTCGGGATCGCCTACGAGATCGCCTACTATCAGCGGTTTCGCTACGAACTCACGAGCGACACGTTCGACGTCGCCTCGGGGGTGGTCTCTCGGCGCGACCGGGAAGTCCCTCTCCGGCGGGTCCAGAACGTCGACGTCCAGCAGAACGTCCTCCAGCGCGCGCTGGGACTCGCCGCGGTCAACGTCGAGACCGCCGGCGGCGGCGAGACCGAGGTCGTCCTCCACTACGTCGGCGAGGCCGAGGCCGAGCGCCTCCAGCGCCTGCTCCGGACGGGCGCCCGCGAGGACGCGGGACAGGACGGCGTCGAGAGCACGGAGCCCGGACGGGAGCCGGACGAGGAAGAACTCCTCTTTGCGATCCAGCCCAACGAGCTGGCGATCCTGAGCGTGTTCACGATCGACCCGGGGGCGAGCCTGCTGGCGACCATCGCGCTTTCGTTCGCCAGCGGGTTCGACCCGACGGCACTGGTCCCGCTCGCACCGTTCGAGGGGGGCCTTCCGGGAAGCGGGCTGATCGCGCTCGCCTGGGCCGCTCTCCTCTTCGTGCTCGTCGCCTGGATCGTCAGCGCCGTGCTCACGTTCAGCCGCTACTACGGCTTCCGGCTCATGCGTGCGGGCGAGGAACTCCGCTACGAGCGGGGGCTGCTACAGCGCTACAGTGGGACGATCCCGCTGGACAAGGTCCAGACGCTGACCGTCGAGGAGTCGATCCCGTTCCGGTGGATCGGCTACGGCTCGCTGGCCGTCGAGACCGCGGGCTACGCCCCCGGCCAGTCGGGCTCGGGCGGCGCCGAGTCGGCGGTCCCGATCGCCGAACGCGAGCGGGTCCGGGCGCTGGCGCGCTCGATCGAACCCTTCGGCGACCCCGGGCTCGAGTCCTCCCCGAAGCGAGCGCGCGAACGCTACGTCGTCCGGTACGGCGCCGTCGTCGCCGCCGTCGTGGCCGCGGGCTACGCGGTAGACGCCGCTACGGGTGCCCTCGGGGACTGGTACGTCCTCGCGGTCTTGGCCCTCGCGGTCCCGGTCGCGGCCCACCTCAAGTGGGCGAATCGCGGGTTCGCGGTCGGCGAGCGCTACTTCTTCGCCCGGACCGGCTTCTGGAAGCGGACGACGAAGGTCGTTCCCCACTACCGGATCCAGTCGGTCGTCGACACGCGAAACGTCTTCCAGCGCAGGCGCCGGCTCGCCAGCGTCACCGCCGACACCGCGAGCTCGGCGGCCTTCTTCGGCCGGGCGGCGACGGCCTACGACATCGACGCTCGCCGTGCCACGGAACTTCGCGAGGATCTCAACGACCGCCTCCAGGAGCGCCTCCGAGAGCGAAAGCGCCACCGGCTCGCGGGGGGCGAACCACCAGCGGACGCCGGGGCCGACGGGGAACGTGGCGAGGGGAGAGCCGGGGACGCGACCGGCGCCTGAGACTACCGGCTGTCCGTCGTTCGGGGCTCTCGGTCGAACGAGGGGCCGAGAGCCGTCATACAGGTACAGCCGGCTACGAGCGGCGAGGATCCGAACGCTTTTGAACCGAATTGACCAACCGGTCAGCTAATGGAATCGAACGACGGTTCGCTCAAGGAGACGGGACCCGCGAGGACAGGGTGAACCCCCGATCCGGGGGCATCGACCGGCTCCGCGCCCGGGTGGCCGACCGGCTCGGCGGCGACGGGCGAGGGGTCGTCGTCGCCGCGGTGATCGCCAGCACCTTTTTTATCGGGTTCGGTGGCGGGGTCGTCTTTCCGATCCTGCCGAACCTCGGGGTTGTCCTGGGGATCTCGCCGGTTCTCGTCGGGATCATCCTGAGCGCCAACCGCTTCTCGCGGCTGGTCGCCAACGCCCCTGCAGGGGTATTGGTCGATCGGATCGGGACCCGCACGCCGTTCGTCGTCGGGATGGCCGTGCAGGCGGTCGCGACCGTCGGCTACGTCGTCGCGATCCCCGCACCGTTTCCCGAGGCCTGGTTCCTGCTCGCGCGAGTACTGTGGGGATTGGGCAGCGCGCTCGTCTTCGCGACGGCCTACACCATCGCCGCCGACGTCAGCGACGGGGACTCGCGGGGGACGAACATGGGAGTCATCCGCGGCGGGGTTCTCTTCGGCTTCCCCGTCGGGGTCGTCATCGGCGGCGTCGTCAGCGAACTCCAGAGCACCGCGGCCGCGTTCGTCGTCGCGGCCGTCTTCGCCGCCCTCGCGACCGGGATCGCCTACCGGGTGATCCCCGAGACCCACGTCGAGGGCGGGAGCCGCGACTCGATCAAGCCCTGGGACGTCGATACGAGCCCCGCGGCGCTGGTCGTCGGCTTCGTCAACTTCGCCGTACTGTTCGGGTATATCGGCGCGCTGTTCGCCTCGCTCGTGCTCTTTCTCGGCGAGAACGACCTCGGGGTGTTCGGCTTCGACGCCCAGGGCACCTCGGGGATCTTCATGGCGATCACCGTGATCGCCGCGGGCGTGTTCATGTTCCTCGGCGGCGTCGTCAGCGACCGGCGCCAGTCGCGGGTCCCAACGCTGCTGGTCTTTCTTTCGACCGCGTTCGTCGGCTTTCTCCTCCTCGCGCGGGCGGACTCGCTCGCGACGCTGACTGTCGCCTGTCTGTTCGTCGGCGCCGGCCAGGGCGGGACCAGCGGCCCGCTGATGGCGCTGCTGGCCGACCTCACCCCCGAGGAGTCGATGGGGCGGGCCGTCGGAACGAACAACGTCCTCGGGGACGTCGGGGGCGGGCTCGGACCCGTCGTCACCCTGCCGGCGATCGACGCCGTCGGCTTCACTCCGGTCTATCTCGCGTGTGCGCTCCTCCCGATGATCGCCGCGGCGACCCTCCTCGCCGGCGTCTACCGGGAGACCGGCGAGTTCGTCCCCGCGGTCGAGGACTGAGTCGCATAATCGGACTTTTTACCCCTCGGCGCCCCACTGGCCGACAATGAGCGAGCGCGACCACGACTACGAGGACGCCGGACTCGTCGCCGGCCTCGAGATCCACCAGCAACTCGACACGGCGACGAAGCTGTTCTGTGACTGCCCGACCGAACTGCGCGAACCCGAAGAGTCCTCCCGACGGTTCACCCGCTATCTCCATCCCACTCGGAGCGAACTCGGCGAACTCGACGACGCCGCCCTAGAGGAGAGCAGGGTCGACCGGGAGTTCGAGTATCTCGCCTACGACACCACCTGCCTCGTCGAGGAGGACGAGGAGCCCCCACACCGACTGGACGAGGAGGCCATGGAGACGACCCTCGAGATCGCCCAGCTTCTGGACGCCCGGCCGGTCGATCAGGCCAACGTCATGCGAAAGCTCGTCGTCGACGGCTCGAACACCTCCGGCTTCCAGCGCTCGACGCTGATCGCGACCGACGGCGAGATCGAGACGGAGGAGGGATCGGTCAGGATCGAGGACCTCCTGCTCGAAGAGGAGAGCGCAAAGAGAGTCGAGGAGACCGAGGAAGGCGTCCGCTACAGCCTCGACCGACTGGGAATCCCCCTCGTCGAGATCGGCACCAGCCCCGACATCCGCTCGCCCGCCCAGGCCCGGGAGGCCGCAGAACGAATCGGGATGCTCCTTCGCTCGACCGGCAAGGTCAAACGCGGCCTGGGCACCATCCGCCAGGACGTCAACGTCTCGATCGCCGAGGGCGCCCGCGTCGAGATCAAGGGCGTCCAGAGTCTCGACGACATCGACGACATCGTCCGCACGGAGGTCGGCCGCCAGCTCGAGCTCGTGGCGATCCGCGACGAACTCGCGGCCCGAAACGCCGCAGTAGACCAGCCCGAGGACGTCACCGAGGTGTTCGCGGGAACCGACAGCGGCGTGATCGGGGGAGCACTCTCCTCAGGGGGGAGCGTGATGGGCGTCCGTCTGCGCGGGTTCGACGGCCTCGTTGGCCGGGAGATCGCCCCCAACCGCCGGCTGGGGACCGAACTCTCCGATCACGCCAAACGCCACGGCGCCGGCGGGATCTTCCACACCGACGAACTGCCGGCCTACGGCGTCACCGAAGGGGAAGTCGCCGACCTCCGGGAGGCCGTCGATGCCGAGCCCGAAGACGCCGTCGCCATCGTCGCCGACAGCGGGGAGACCGCGCGCACCGCTATCGGAGCGGTCGCCGACCGCGCGCGAGCCGCCGTCGCGGGCGTCCCCGAGGAGACCCGCGGAGCGAACGAGGACGGCACCACCCGCTACCTCCGCCCGCTGCCCGGCGCAGCCCGGATGTACCCCGAGACCGACGTCCCGCCGGTCAAACCCGACCGGAGCGAGGTCGAAACTCCGGAGCTCCTGACCGAGAAGGTCGGACGGTACGAGCGCGAGTACGACCTCGATCGTGGACTGGCCGAACAGGTCGCCTACGGCCGGCGGATGCCCGTCTTCGAGCGTGCGGTGGGCGAGGGCGTCGATCCGACCCTCGCGGCGACGACGCTGGAATCGACCGTCACCGAACTCCGGCGGGACGGCGTCGCCATCGAGAACGTAAGCGAAGAGCAGTTCGCCGGCGCGCTCGCGCTCGCCCGCGACGACGACCTCCCGACGGGCAACGTCGGCGACCTGCTTTCGGCGCTGGCCGACGCGCCGGAGCTTACCGCCAGGGAGGCCGTAGAGCGCGAGGATCTCGGCGGCGCCTCCGAGGACGAGGTTCGGGAGGCCGTTCGCGAGGTCGTCGAGCGAAACGAGGAGCAAGTACACGAGGAGGGGATGGGCGCCTTCTCGGGCCTGATGGGCGAGGCGATGGGCGCGCTGGGCGGGCAGGCCGACGGCGAGGCCGTCAGCGCGGCGCTGCGCGAGGAAATCCAGAAGCGATCCTGACCCGGTCGGCCGTCGTCCCGGGTGCGGCCGCTTTCGGGGTCCGTCCGTCGTCGAACACCCCGTAGAACACCAGGATCGAACCCCGAACGAACGAAGCAGCGAAAACGAGCGATCGGAGACGAGTCTCGTTACCTGCGCAGCCAGCTCGGAATGCCGGCGTGGTCGGGCGCGTTCGCGTGGTCCGGAACCCCCGCGTGAGCGGGCGGACGAACGCTCTCGACGGCTTCGACGGTAATTTCGGCGCTGGCCATTTCCTGGAGCGTCGAGATAGAGTAGGCGTAGGTGGCGGGTTCGAGGTCGTCCTCGAGGGTGTGGGTGAGTGAGACGGTCGTGGAGTCGCCGCCGGCGAGGGTGATCTCCTGCATGGCGTCGGTGTCGACGAGTCGGCGGAGTTCCGCTTCGGAGTAGCGCTCTCGAGCGTTGACTTCGCCGTCCCAGAAGAGGAAGATCGTCTGGGTGGCTTCTTCGCCGCCCGTGTTGGTGATGGTGGCATCGGCGGTGAACGACTCGCCCGCGCCGACGGTGTCGGGGCCATCGATCGAGCTGACCTCGAAGTAGGCGGGATCGGGCTCGCCGCCCTCTTCGATGGTGATGGTGGCCGTGGCGACCTCGTCGGCAGACACGCCGTGTTGGAGGTCGCCGGTTTCCTCGTCGGCGGGGATCTCGTAGGAGAACGAGACGGTGGTGGTCTCGCCGCCATCCAGGGTCACCGTCTCGGATTGCTCTGGTTCGTAATCGAGCACTGCAGCGCCGAAGTCCGTGCCTGGCGGGAAGTAGAACACGGTGCGGGAGGCCTCCTGGTCGCCCGCGTTCGTGACGTCCGCCGAGACCTCGATCGTCTCGCCCTGTTCGGCGGAGCCGGGGGCCTCGAGGTTCGAGACCTCGAAGTAGGTCCCCAGGGTGAGGTTCTGGCTGGTGGTCTCGCCGGGAGTCACGTCAACGAAGGTGATGTCCGAGTCGGGGTAGTTCTCGTGGAGCGCCCGAAGCGCCTTCGTTCCCGGCGTGACCCCCTCGATCGTGTAGTTGCCGTCGGCGTCCGTGGTCGCGCTAAACGCTTCCTGGTCGGCGTCGACGACCTCGGCGCCCTCGATGGGGACGCCCGCGGCGTTGGTGACCTGGCCCTCGATCGAGCCCGGGCTGCGGTCGATCTGGAAATCGACGCCCTCGACGGTTTCACCCGCAGTGACGGTGACGATCTCCTCGGGCTGGTAGCCCGGCGGAGTTTCCGCGACCGTGACGACGTACGTCCCCGCGGGAACGTCGAGAGCGTACTGGCCCTCGGCGTCCGTCGTGGCCTCGTACGTGTCGCCGTCGCCGTTCTCGCCGACGATCGTGACGCCCTCGACCGGCTCGCCGTCGTCGCTTGCGGTCACCTGCCCCGTGATCGAGCCCGGCGCGGGCTCTAAGGCCGCGTCGTAAGTCACGGCCCCGTCCTCGGGCACCTCGATCGTCTCGGACACCTCGGCGTAGTCCTCCGCCGTCACCGTGATCTCGTGTTCGCCCGCGGGGATGCCCGCCAGCGAGTAGGTGCCGTCGGCGTCGGTCGTGGCGGTGTAGGTTCCCCCGTCGGCGTCGAGGGTGACCGTGGCGCCCTCGATGGGGTCGCCGCTTTCGGCGTCGGTCACCGTCCCCTCGACGGTCGCGCCGGCCGGGACGGCCGTAAACGCCACGAGGTCCTGGTCGTCCTCGCTCTCGACGGCGTGGAACCACTCCAAGTCGGGGTCGACGTCGCCGAGCGTGTTCGCGAACTCGACGGTCGCGGACTCGCCGGGTTCCAAGGAGACCTCCTCGCTGGTCTGCTCTATGCCGGCCACGACCCCGGTGTCGTCGACGTAGACGACGGCGTTCCCGAGGATCGCGTCGGCGTCGGCGCTGAAGTCGTCATCGGAGACGAACGACGAGCGTCCGAACGTCGCGAGCAGGACCTCGCGGCCGTCATCGGAGACGCCGACCGCGCTTCCGTCCGGCTCCCCGTCGGTGGCGGCGACGTCGGCGACCGTCTCGCCGCTGTAGCCGTCGAACCAGGCACGGTCGGCGGCGCTCGCGGCGTGGAGTTCGACGGTGTCGCCGGCCTCGCCGACGCCCGTGAACAGCGCGTGATCGGCCGTGAGTTCGAGGTTGATGGGCGTCGAGCCGCTGTACCCGTCCTCGACGGTCGAGGGATCGCCGGTCGCAGCCGAGAGATCGGTGATCGAGGCGGAGCTCCCGCCCCAGTTCTCGAGGTAGACGACGCCCTGATCGTCGCCGAGTTCGTCGAGGAAGGCGCCGACGTCGGCCTCGTCGAAGTCGTTGACGACGAAGACGTCGTACTCCCCGACCACGGAGAGGAGGTCGCTGGCGTCGACCGCACTCACGCCGTAGCGATCAGAGTCGAGTTCGCCCTGCAGGGTTTCGACGATGTCCGCGGCGTTCTCGATCTCGGCCTCGACGTCCCGTTCAACGACCTCGCGGCGGTGTTCCTCCTCGTCGACGCCGCCGTCGACGACCGCGACGTCGGTCTCTCCTTGCACCACGTTGTAGGTCACGGTCTGGCTGTCGGGCGCGTCGCCGGTGTTCTCGACTGTCGCGTCCACGTCGTAGCCGTCGCCGACCGCGACCTCCCCGGGCGCGTCGGTGATCTCGACGTCGAAGAAGGCCGCGAGGATCGTGATGGTCGCGGTCTCGCCGTCGTCGTCGGTGAACACCCCGTGGTCGTACGTCCCCGCCTCGATGTCGCTCGTGTCGACGGTAAATGAGACGCCGGTTCCCTCGCCGGGCTCGAGGGAAACCTCCTCGGTGAGCAACGCCTCGTCGAGGTCGTCGAAACGGAACTCGACGGTCTGAGTGTCGTCGGCGTTACCTGTGTTGGTGATGTCGGCACTCACCTCGATTTCGTCACCCTGGTCGACTTCGCCGGGTGCGTCGAGGTTCGAGACCTCGAAGTACGACGAGACGAGCGTGAGTTCTCCCGTCTCACTGTCGTCCTCGGAGTAGAGTCCATAATAATACTCGCCGGGATCGAACTCGCTCGTATCGACCGCGAGGGTAACCGTGGTTTCGGCAGGATGACCGACGGGATCGGAGACGCCGGGGGCGGCGAGATCGACGAACGTGGTCGTGACGGGCTCGCCCGAGCCGAGATCGTCCTCGGTCTCGGCCATGTGGACGGCGAGTTCCTGGACGGCGCCCTCCTCGCCCGTGTTCTCGAGATCGGCCGAGAGTTCGATCTCGGTGCCCTGGTCGGCCTCGTCGGGCCCCTCCAGGTTCGAGACGTCGATCGCGCCCAGATCGAGATTGCCCTGGACCTTGTATTGCAACAGGTTCAGATCCGTGGTATCGACCTCGCCGTCGCGGTTCAGGTCTCCGAGATCCTCGTTGAACCCCTCGGGGTTCATCCCGTAGATGTACTGTTGAGTGAGTTGGACGTCCTGGATGTTGACCGAGTCGTCCTGGTTGACGTCGCCGAGATCGTCCTCGTAGACGGCGGCGCCGACCTCGTCGACCGCGGCATACGCATCGACGATGCCGTACCCATACCGGACGTCCTGTTCGTCGCCCGGCTCCGACCAGTCGTCGGGTTTCCAGGCGGTCCCCTCGAGCACCGACCGGCTGTCCCCAGCCGTCAAGTCCTCGTTGGCCGAGAGCATCAAGGCGAGGACGCCCGCGACGTGGGGGGCGGCCATCGAGGTCCCGCTGAGATTCTGGTAGGTGCCGCCGGGTTCGGCGCTCAGCACCTCGTTGCCGGGGGCGGAGACGTCGGGTTTGATCCACTCGTCGGGCCAGTCGGGATCGGGTTCCTCCCAGTTGTCGGCGGCGATCGTATCGCCGCTCGAGAACTCCGTGATGTCGCCGTTCTCGTCCGACGCACCGATCGCAAAGGAATCATAGATGTTAGCAGGTGAGCCCACACAGCCCTCGCCGGAGTTGCCCGAGGAGGTGACGGCGAGGACGTCCATCGCGAGGGCGTTCTGGATGACGGGGATCCAGGCGTCCTCGTAGACCGGGCCGAACAACCCGCAGCCGGCACCGAAACTCATGCTGATGACGTCGGCGCCCATCTCCTCGAGGACGTACTCGAAGCCGGCGATCGGGTCCGAATCCGCCCCCGAGCCGCCCGGAAGGACGAGGCCGTGCTGGAGGTCGACGTTCGGGGCGACGCCGTACTGGGGCGTGTCGCCGTCGGGAGCACTGGCGCCGACGGTGCCACCGACGTGAGTCCCATGGTAGTGGGAATCGTACGGTTCCGAGCCCTCGATGGGCTCGCCATCGGGACCGATCTCGACCCACCCACCAGGGTAGGTCGGGTCATCGGAATCGTCCGAGTACAGTTCGAGGTCGGGATGAGAAACGTCGAAACCCGTATCGAGGACGGCGACCTTGACGCCCTCGCCCTGGGTGCCGAAATCGTCCCAGACGTCGGGGGCGTTGATCTGCTCGAGGCCATACGTGGTGCCGTCGGCCTCTGGAGCCGTGTCGGCCGACTCGGGTTCGGGGACGCGATACTCGGGGACGAGGTAGACGGCGCGGACGCCCTCGACCGATTGGAGCTGGTCGGCGGTGACCGCGTCGGCATTGACCTCGGCGCGGATGACGTTGGTGATCCAGTAGCTCCTGACGAGGTCGACGGTATCGAACTCGGCGAGGGTCGTGCGGGCGGGCTCCTGGCTCGCCTCGGCGTGCTCGCGGAGCAGACGGATGCGTTCGGCGCGGTCGCCGGACAGGCTCTCGTCGTACTGGTCGAAGACGATGTAGACCTGCTGGGTTCCCTCGGCGTCGTCAAAGCGGGCGGCGGCCGCCGCCCGCACCTCCTCGATGGCACCGCCGCCGAACGCCGACGCCGCCCCGATCCCCGCAGCACCCTGCAGGATCGTGCGCCGCGAGACGTCGACCGATCGCTTCTCCTGACTCTCCGTTTCGTCCGTGGTATCTGAAGGCACGACATCCAGTCTCGAACATACGTTCTTAAAACTATTGGATATATCTAGAGAGAATTTCCATTAGATATCTACTCGAACCGAGTGAACCCGCCCTACGAACCCGCCAGCAGCGCGACGACGGTCCGTGACACGGTACGATGCGGCCGGTGGCCGTGGCCGCCTCCTCTCGGAGTGCTCGAGGGCGCCGCGAGATACAAGACGACCGGCGTCGAAGGAGGGACGTGGCTCCCTCGCACGTCCTCGTCGCGCTGGACGGCTCGCCGCTGGCCGACGACGCCCTCGAGTTCGCACTCGAGGTCTTCGAGTGCCCGATCACGGTGGTGAACGTCGTGACGCCCCTGGACGCGGGGATGAGCGAGGGTGGCGTACTGGAACCCGACGAGGAACGGCTCGAGACCGCGGAGGACCGCGCCGAGCGGGTGATCGAGCGCGCCCGCGACCGGGCGGCGGCCGTCGACCGGACGGTCGAGACGACCGTCGAGTCCGGCGACCCGGCCGAGGCGATCCTGGCCTACGTCGAGGCGTCCGGCGTCGATCACGTAGTGATGGGCGGCCACGGCGGATCCGAGAGCGGCGTCCTCCCCAGGCTGCTCGGGACGGTGGCGACCACGGTTGTCGGCGAGGCGCCGGTTCCGGTGACTGTCGTCAGGTAACTCCGACTACTGGATCCCCAGGACCGCCGAGAACAGCCGGTAGAGGCCGAATCCGATCCCGACCGAACTCGCGAGCGTGAGCACCCAGAAGCCGATCGTGACGCCGATCTTCCGCCGGGAGACGCCGGCGGTTCCGGCGGCCAGTCCGCCGCCGATGACCCCCGAGATGATGATGTTGTTGAACGAGATCGGAATCCCGAGCGTGATTGCGGCCTGTGCGATGAGAAAGCCCGGGACGAGCGCCGCGACCGACCGGCGCACTCCCAGCTGGGCGTACTCGCGGGAGGTCGCCTGCAACAGTCGGGGTGCCCCCATCCACGCCCCCGCGAGGATGCCCGTGGCACCGATCGCGAGCAGGACGATCCCGGGAAGCCCGAGCTCGGCCCCGTACAGCGCCTCCAGGGGCCCGGTCGCGAGCCCGACCTGGCTACCGCCGCTGCTGAAGGCGACGATCCCGCCGAGGACGAGCAGGAAGGTTCGGATCCCCTGCTCGACCGATGCCGCCACCTGCCGACGGATGAACCGGTAGCCGACGGCGGCAAAGACGACGGTGACGACGATCGCCACGGGGTCGATGCCGGCGACGTTCGGGGAGCCGAGCGCGGACGAGACCAGGTCCGCGACCGACCCCTGTGCGCGCTCGGGGTGGGGGATGATCCCGAGGCGGATGTGGGCGAGGACGCCCGCGACGACCGCCGCGAGCACCGGGACGCCGACGGTCTCGGGGATGTCCTCCCGGCGGAGGAGACTCGCCGTGAGGTAGGCGATCCCGCCCGAGGTCGGCGGGACCAGAAGCCAGAACGTCCCGATCCGGCGGTAGGTGTCGACGGCGGGGTCGCCACCCAGCGAGAGGCCGACGCCGACCATCGCCCCGGTCGTCGCGAACGCCGCCGGCACCGGATACCCCGAGTAGACCCCGAAGGTCATGAACGTCGCCGCGACCAGCAGCCCGGTCGTCGCGGCAAGCGGCGTGAACGCGGTGCCGACGATCAGGTCCGCGCCGACGGTCTCGGAGATGCTTCCCCCCTGGGTGAGCGCGCCCGCCGCCGCAAGGATCCCGATGAGGAACGCGGCCCGCATCGTCGAGACGGCGTTGGCACCGATCGCGGGCGCAAAGGGCGGCGAGTTGCTGTTGGCGCCCAGCGACCACGCCATGAACAGGCCGGTCACCGTCGCGAGGGCGACCAGCGCCCAGAACGACGCCGTCACGGCCGTCTCCAGAAGCGCGCGAGCCGTCTCAGCCGCGGCCGTCCCACGGCGTCTCCTGCACGCGAGAGCAGAACCGTCTCGTCGATGCGGGGCAACACCACCTGCGGGATCGATCCGACGAGCCGTCGATGGATCCCGCTCCGGCGGGTGACGCCGAAGACGACGACGTCGTGGTCGGCCGCGGCCTCGACGAGCACCGCCGAAACGTCGTCGCCGCGCTCGAGACGTGTCTCGATCCGAACGTCGGGACCGGGCGCAGTCTCGACGTGTTCGACCGCCTCCTCGATCGCCTCGTCGGCCGCGCCCTCGTGGTTGGTTCCGTCCTCGCCGCCCGGGTCGGCGACGGAGAGGACGGACACGGTCGCGTCGTTGCGCGCGGCGATCGCCTTCGCCGCGGCCGCCGCCGGCCGGACGTGGGGACCGCCGGCGACCGGAACCAGAACGGAGTCGACGCCATCGGCCTCGTAGCCGATCCGCTCGACGTAGAGGTCACAGGGTGCGCGTTCGATGAGGCGATCGAGGTTCGTCCCGAGCAGCGCGTCGGTCCGCGAGCTTCGCTCGTGCCACCCGATCACGAGCGCGCGGGGCTCGACGCGGCGAACCTCCGAGAGGACGCCGTCGGCGACCGAGCGATCGACGACGACCTCGCGCTCGACGGGGACGTCCCCGGGGGCGATGGCGATCGCCGCCTCGAGGACGGCCTGCGTGTCGTGGGCGTACTGCTCGACGATCGTCTCGTCGGAGTAGATCGAAAACGGCGAGCCGTGGGGTTTGGCGACGACCGAGACGATCCGGACGCCGACGCCGGCCGCACGTGCGAGGTCGCTCGCGGTTCGGACCAACTGCTCGACGTGATCCGGGTTCGCGACCGCGACCAGCACGGGTTCGTCCGTCGGCGGTTCGTTCATCGGTACCTACTTGCACGGGAGAAGAGGAATATCCTCCGGTGGGACCGGTCTCGCCGCCGACCGCTCCTCGCACGGATCGCAGGGCGGGTCCGCCCCCGGAGTCCGGCACCCGCTCACCGCTTCCGGGTCGCCCGCTCGATTGCCCGCAACACGCCGTGAAGCGTCGTGATCTCCCGGTCGGTGGGATGGGCTCGCCCGACCAGCCGCCGGACCAGCCGCATCGTCTTCGCGCGTTTCTCCGCCGGGTAGCCGACGGACGCGAGGGTCTCCCCGAACCGGTCGTAGAAGCGTTCGATCTCGCCCTCGTCAGCGCGTTCGTGGGAGACGTCGGGAAGCTGGGAGTCGGCCATCGCCAGCCCGCGGAGCTCGTAGAGCGCGATCGTCGCGGCCTGGCCGAGGTTGAGAACGGGATACTCCGCGCTCGCGGGGATCGCACACACCTGGTCGAGAGAGGCAAGTTCCTCGTTGGTGAGCCCGATCCGCTCGCGCCCGAACAGGAGCGCCGTGTCGGCACCGACCCCCGCGAGGTCGTCGGCGAGGTCGGCGGGCGTCCGGAACGGGAACCGGACGTGTTTCCGGGCGTCCTCGTTGGTCGTTGCCGTGAAGCCGACGGTGTGGTAGCTCTCGACGACCTTCTCGAGAGTGACTTCGCGCGCGTTCGGGAGGACGTCCTCGCGGGCCTGGCCGGCGAAGCCGTAGGCGTCGCCCTCCCGGTCGAGGTCGGGAGGGTCGACCAGCAGCAGCTCCTCGAAGCCGAAGTTCTTCATCGCGCGGGCGATCGTGCCGACGTTGCCGGGGGTGTCGGCGTCGACGACGACGACTGCCGGCGGGCTCGCGGGCCGCTCCCCGCTCACGAGGGATAGTCTGGATCGAGGTCGACGCCGCTGTCGGCGATCGCCTCCTCGGTGAGTTCGGGGTGGTCGTCCGGGCTGACCGTCGGCGGCTCGGGGAGGTCCTCGGGGTCGGTCTCGACGTACTCCATCCCCTCGTAGCCCTCGGGGGCCCGTCCGCCGTCCGCGAACCACTCGAAGAAGGCGTCCTCGAGCCCGTCCGTTCCCCGATGCTCGTCGCCTCCCTCCCGGCGGAACCAGTAGACGAAGTCGGGTTCGTGCTCCTCACAGAGGATCACCTCGTCCAGGGGCTCGCCGTAGACGTACTGGGCGGTGTTACACGCCTCCAGGTCGGCGTCGCCGTGGATCAGCCAGCAGGCGTTACACGGTGCGTTGTAGATCGATCCCAGCCGGACGATCCGTTTCCGGTCCTCGGGGGACATCTCCTCGAAGGGGAGGAACTCGCCGTCGTCGTCGAGGATTGCCGCCTCGTCGAAGCGCCATCCGAGCATCCCGATGCTCACCTTGCCCATACGGGGGCTACGGAGCCGGGAGGGGAAAAGGCGTACTACTCGATCGAGATGGTCCAGTCGCCGTCGGCCTCAACGTTGAGCCAGACCGCGCCGCCGGCGCTGTACGAGCGGTTGTTGTCGAACTCGCCCTCGTCGTAGATCACCTGCTCCCAGTTGCCCTCGGTGTCGTAGCCGTCGACGATGAACTCGCCGGAGCCGTCGTGGGTCGCCTGGAGGGAGACGCCGCCCTCCGTCCACAGCGGCCCGATGTACGAGGAGCCGCTTCCCGACGCTTCCGTCGGAAGCTCCGCCAAGTCGTCGCTGTGGACCTCCGGCTGTTCGATCTCGATCGTCCAGTCGCCGTCGGCCTCGACCTCGAGGGTGTAGCTCCCGCCGCCGACGGCAAAGGCCGACTCCCCGGAGCCGCTCCCGGCCGTCGAGACGACGAGTTCGTTCGGAAGTTCGCCCTGGACTTCGACGACGAACTCGCCGGAGCCGCCGTGTTCGAAGCTCGCGAGCGCGATCCCCGCCTGGAGGTCGAACTCGCCCGTCGAACCGCTTCCGGAGCCCTCGAACTCGTGAGAGGGGCCGGCCTCCAAGAGCGTCCCCTCCTCGCGTTCGGGGGTCTCGGAAGACTCGGAGTCGCCGTCGCCGGCGTCGATCCCCCCGTCGACCAGCGCCGACGGCGTGACGACGTCGAGCCCCCGTTGTTCGATGTGGTTGACGAGCTCCTCGAAGTCCGAGACGGGCATGAATTCCCCGGAGGCGTCCTCGGCGGCGTCGTCGGCGACGATCCGGGGGACCCGGATCACGACGAGCTGGTTGTACTGGTCTGCGAGGTTGATCTGGCGGCGGACGCCGTCGTGGAGCGCCATCCCCCAGAACGTCGAAACCGTGTGGATCCCCGTCGGCGGAGCCGCGGTCGGGTTGTACCCGAACAGGAAGCCCGACTCGTGGACGTCCCTGACGATCTCTACGGTCTCCCGGCTCATTCGGTCGTCGGGCGCGAAGAAGTGTCGTGCGCCGTCCTCGAACCCCTGATCGGCGAGGAACTCCTGGCCGTTCTCGATGATGTCGCGTTGCTGTTCGGGCGGGCGCTCGGGCAGCGCGCCCGCGTTTGCGGGGTGAGAACAGACGTCCCAGCCCCGGTCGCGGAGTTCGGTTAGCTCCTCTACGCCCATCCGGCCCGAGCTGCCGATCGCGCGCGGGTCGATCGGCAGGGCCGCGGGCCACTCGCGCTCGGCGAGGTTGGGGATCGCGACCTCCCGGTGGGACTCGATCCCGCCGTAAAACGCGAGGATCGCCTTCCCGTTGTCGGGAGTCTGGGTCCGCCGGAGGTCGTCGGCGACAAAGCGGGTCGGTCCGTCCTCGGGCCCGAAGACGGTCAGGCGTAACTCGGTGACGTTCGTGAGGTCCGGGGTGCCGTGTTTCGACGTGTAGCCGAAGTCCACCCGGAACCAGTCGTCGAGGCCCTCGGGGACGATCCGGTTTGCGGTGAGGTGGGTCCCCCGCTCGGGGGCGATGACCTCCATGACGACCCGCCGGGCCGACTCGGCTTTGATCGCCATCGAGAGCGTCCAGTTCTCGAGGTCGATCCCGTCGGGGAAACCCATTGCCATCACGGCCGCGTCGTCCTCGCTCTCAACCGCGATCGCCTGTGATCCCGTCCGTGCCTCCTCGGAGGCGGCTTCGGGGACCCCGGTGTGGACCACCCAGTCGCCGAGGCTCTCGAAGTCCGAGACGACCTCGCCGTACTCGATCGCCGGCCAGCGGGGCAGTTCCGCGTCGGACGCTCCCTCGTCGGTTTCGTTTCCATCGGTCTCGTTTCCATCGGTCTCGTTTCCATCGGTCTCGTTCCCGTCGGTTTCGTTGGTCTCCGTCTCGTTTCCGCCCCCGTCGCTCTCGTTGTCGACGGTCTCGTTGCCGTCGCTCTCGTTTTCCGTCTCGGTGGTTTCGGTCTCGGTTTCCTCCGATTCTTCCTCGTCCGTCTCGTTCGTCCCGTTCTCGGTCGCCGTCTCCGTGGAGTCGTTTTCCTCACCGGACTCGTTTTCTTCCTCGTCCCCCGAGAGCGACTCGGTACAGCCGGCCAGCGGGATCGACGCCCCGAGCGCCGTCAACATGGTCCGTCGCGACGGTCCGTTATCCATACGCGGCCGTTGGGTTCGCGGTACTTGTTAATACGGATGTTAAGCCGAGCCCCGCGGTCGCGGGAAAACGATCGGAAGACCCCACGCAGTAGGGCACTCGTCGCGCACTTATGGGTCCGATAGCAACGGAACCGACCGCGAATCAGCGCTCGCGGCGGACGGTCGGGGCCGCGGCTGGACCGCCGCCCGGTCGGGCTCCAGCTCCGATCGACCGTCACGAAACGCCGAATTGGCCGGCATAGTTAATGTATTCCTGCCCGATACTCCCCACGGGAATGGACACCGAACGGCTCATCGAACTCGTCAGACGGGGGCCGGTGCTCGAGGCGCTCCTCGAGGAGGGGACGATGGATCGCCGCGAGATCGAACGACGCCTCGGGGTCTCGCGGTCGACCGTCCACCGGTCGACCGGATCGCTCCGGGACAGCGGGCTAGTCGAGCGCACCGACGGCGCGTTCTCGCTCACGCCGCTCGGGGAGGTGTGCGCCCGGGAGGTCACGGGCCTCGAGCGGACCGTCGGGACCGCCTGGGAGATCGCCCCGATCCTGCGGGCGGCACGCGACCACGACATCGCCCTCGACGTCGAGACGTTCGTCGACGCGACCGTGACGACCGCCGCGCCGGGCAACCCGTACCGTCCGGTGGCCCGGTTCATGTCGCTGCTGGAGGACACCGACACCCTGCGTGGCCTCGACCCCGCCTCGATCAACCCCCTCCACATAGACGAACTCTGCGACCGGATCGCCGACGGGATGGTAACCGAGGCGGTCTTTCCGTCCGCCGTGCTCGAGGAACTCCTCGTCTCGAACCCCGAACGCGCACGGACGGTCGTCGAGAGCGGGAACCTGGTACTGCTCGCCCACGACGACCTTCCCTTCGGGCTCACGATCTGTGACGACCGGGTCGGCGTCGGGGTCTACGACGACGAAACTGGGCTGTTGCGAACGTACGTCGACACGGACTCGCCGGCCGCACGGGAGTGGGCCGACGCCGTCTTCGCCGAGTACCGCTCGGCGGCGACCACCCTCGTCGAACACGACGAACTCTCGGAGTTTCCCTCGGCTCGAGCCATGGCCGAGGACGGCTCCGGCTGAGAGGGGCGATGGAAGAGGTATCGACCGATCGGACTTCCGTGTCGCGATCGACGGTGCAACGGGATACATCCGAGCCTATGAGCACTACCCGGTCCACACCGGATGGCATAGGCTCCCGTTCGAGCGGCGAGCGATCCCCTGCAGGGCGTGAGGTGGCCGATAACCTCGGAGGACCCAGAGGATTAACATCGAGTAGAGTCTACGGCCCTCCCATGACCCTCACTACGGAGTTCGTTATCCGCTCGTCCGCCTTGCGGAATCGCTCCCGTCGAAGCGAGTCGAGTGCGTACATGGTCTCTATCACGAGGGGAACTCGCGGGTATTCGTCGTCTATCTCGAGCCGACCGACGAGGTGTCAGAAGAAGACCTCTCGGCTCTCGCCGAGGTCGTAGAAACGGCCCCGCTCGGACGCGCAAGCGGCAGAGACGTCTACCAACTCACGACCGAACTGGAGGATGTCGTCTCGGAGGCCTTCGCCCCCGAACGGTTTACTGCAACCCAGATGGAGCCGACGGTCGTCACGCCCGAGGGCTGGTACGAGAAGAAGCTCTTTCAGAACTACAACGCGTTCAGCGGAATGCGAACACGGTGTGAGGAGTACGGGATCGAGATCGACTTGGTTTCGATCTCTCAGAACCCTCCCGAGGACGACGGGTCCTCTCAGTACGGGCTGACCGATCGGCAACACGAGGCGCTCCGACTGGCGATCAGCCGGGACTATTACGAAAGCCCGCGTCAAGCCAGTACCGAAGAACTGGCCGACGAGATGGACATCTCGCAACCGTCCATGTCGAGTCTCCTCCGGCGCGGCGAACGTCAACTCCTCACTACGGCGCTCGGTTCACAACCACGGGTAGACGCGCTTACCAGATAGCATCTCAGCCGTATTCCCTCTCGGCCTCGGCTCAGCGGATAGTAGCAGGATCGGAGTTCGAAACCGGATCCGGCACTCGTCTTTCGAAGATCACCTGCGGTAGACACCTCGTTCAGTTCCGCGGTCGCGTATTTAAAAACCCTTTTTAGACAGCACAACTCCGAAACGTATCGCCGGTCGTTTTCCACTCGATGTCAATGGACCTCGGTTCGGAACTCGACGAACAGGTCGCACTGGTCACCGGCGCGTCCTCCGGAATCGGCAGTGCGACCGCTGCGTCACTCGCATCACGGGGCGCACGCGTCGTCCTCGCGTCCCGGCGTGAAGACGAACTCGAGGAGCTCGAAGCCCGTATCGAGGACGACGGCGGAGAAGCGCTCGTGGTCGAGACGGACGTGACGAACGACGATGATATCGACAACGTCGTCGAGACCACACTCGACGAGTACGGCCGCATCGATATCCTCGTGAACAACGCCGGCCTCATGCCGCTCGCACATATCGCGGAAGGGGACCGCGAGACGCTTCAGACGACCATCGACGTGAATCTCAGCGGACTCATCAAACTCACACACGCGGTCGTCCCGACGATGATAGACCAAGAGAGCGGATACATCGTCAACGTCTCCTCCGTAGTCGGGCGATTCCTCCAGCCGAACAGCTCCCACTACAACGCGACGAAAGCGGGCGTCAAGACGTTCGGCGACTCGCTCCGGCTCGACGTCGCCGAAGAGGGAATCCACGTCGCCACGATCGAGCCGGGCTCGGTCGACACCGAACTCCTCGATCACATCCCCGACGACGAGCTTCAGTCGGACGTACGGGAGCCCGTGGGGTCGATGGAATCGCTCGCGCCCGAGGACATCGCTCGGACCATCACGTTCGTCGTCACCCAACCACCGCGCGTCGACATCAACGAAGTCCTCGTTCGGCCGATCGATCAGGTCCAGCCGTAAAACGGTAGTAACCTGCGTACGGAGCGTCGTATTTCTGCTCTCCACGCACGAGTCGCTCGGTCGTCACCGGAGCCTCGCCGCTAGTCAACCCACCCGTTCGCCCGAGAAACCGGCGAACGTCGCGCCTCCCCCGGCCCAGCACACTGGGTATTTAATCACCTCTCCAGATAGGATCGCTTCTATGCCCCCAAGCACCCATTCTCTGGTCAATGGTTCCGACCGCCCGGCCCGGATCCGACGGACAGGTGTGGCTCGTCACGGGCGCGAGCCGCGGCATGGGATTACACCATGAATAACTCGGTCCGACAGTTAGGGAGGCTTCTCGGCATGTTTGAACAGCGATGGCGAACAGTCAGCGAAACGTACTGTACGGCACCCCTTCGTTCGATGGAGGGACATGTTTAGTGGCGGAAACTAAGAAATCTACGGCGCGCGAAGGGGCCCTCGACTCTGCCCAGGGGTGGCTGATCGTCGCCCTCGGCGTCTGTATGCTCACGATGATCTGGGGAACCGTCTTCACGTTCACCGTGTACGCCGACCAGCTCGCCGCCGCCTTTGCCCTTACCGCGCTCCAGGTCTCATCTGTCTTTTCGATTACGGCTGCAGTCTTCCTTACCGTCGGGGGGATCTTCGGGATATTCGCTGCCCGATTTTCGCTCCGGCCGGTCCTCGTACTGATCGGTTTCGGTCTGGCTATGACCGTCGTTCTCCTTCAGGTCGTCGACTCATACCTCGGCGTCGTCACCACGTTCACGCTTCTCGGCACGGCGGGGGGTACGGCCTTTACGGTCATCGTCTCGCTGGCACCGCAGTGGTTCGAAACCCACCAGGGACTCGCCACGAGCATCACGATGACTGGGGTCGGCTTTGGTCCACTGGTTCTCCCGTTCGCGTGGCTCTGGCTTCTCGATGGAACGGGTTTCAGAACCGCTTTCGCTGTTGTCGTTGGCGTGACGACCCTTGTCGTGCTCGTGTCGAGCCTCGTCTATCGTCGACCGATTGACCGCTCGAAAAACGCGCGTCCCGTCGACGGAACCTGGCTCCGCGCGAGGGTGGGCGACCCGCGGTTCCAGAGTGCGGCGATTGGATTCCCGCTCGTTTTTGTCTGGTTCCACGTCCTTTCTGCACATCTCGTTGATATCCTCACTACGAACAGCATCGGTCTGGAGGTCGCTGCAGTGGGGATCAGTGTTATCAGCGGTGTGAGTGTCGTGAGCCGGATCGGCGGTGGATTCGTCGGCGATCGCCTCGGCCAGCGTGAGACGTTCTTGACGAGTGTGGGCCTCGCCAGTGTTTGTGCCATCGTACTGCCGTTTGCCCGGTCATCCCTGCTCGTCGTCGTCGTCGTCCTCGCCGGCTTCGGCGTCGCTCTCGGTCCACTCGCCTCGCTCTGGTCGCCAATCATCCTCACTCGCTTCGGACACGAGAACGCGACGGCGACCGTCGGTTTGCTCAATATCACGATGGGCGGGTTCGCCTTCGTCGTACCGCTTGCCATCGGCATGCTTTACCGCGTGACTGGAGGGTACGCTGTTCCACTCGTTACGCTGGGTGTCGGTACCGTTCTCGGGGGCGTTCTCTTCCGCTGGGGGACGAACGGAAGACGAGAACAGCGGCTTGGCCGAATTCCTTTCGACGACCGAGATACTTAAATGCCCTTTCAAAATAGCACCGAGCTCAAGGGGCAAATACGTCTCACTGTTGTGCGGGTACAATCACATGGAGATTACTAGCGGCTGTTCACAACCCGCCAACGAGGGTCCTGAGGAGTACTTCACAGGAAACGCCCGGATCGACCCTCTATTCGATCCACAGGACGAGGCCCGCACAGCGGCGGCAAGCGTCACGTTCGAACCGGGCGCTCGCACTGCGTGGCACACTCACCCGCTCGGGCAACGACTGATCGTGACGAGCGGCTGTGGTCTCGTGCAACGCGACGGGGGAGAGATCGAGCAGATTCGAGCAGGTGATGTGGTCTGGTTCCCACCCGGCGAGAAACACTGGCATGGTGCGACGTCGAACAACGCGATGACCCACATCGCCATCCAGGAAGAACAGGACGGGGAGGTCGTCACCTGGCTGGACCACGTCACGAACGCGGAGTACGACTCGAGGTCGGATAGCTGACCCGACACCACTCCGGCTGGACCGGCACTCGAGGAACCACCTGGTTATCGGATTATTACGACCCGTTCGGCCGCCGTCGGCGCTACGAGCAACTCGTTCCGTCTATCAGACGTGAACCCTTCGAAAACTATGGGCGCTGCAGGATTTGAACCCGCGACAGCTTGGTCCGAAGCCAAGTACTCTGTCCAGACTGAGCTAAGCGCCCTCGTGGACGTTCGTTCCGGTCGGTCCGGTATAAGTCACTCGATTCGACCCGTCGGACCGTCCCGTCCGAGGGCCACCCGACGGCCGGAAACCGAGACGGAAGGGGTATCGGTCGGTTTATACCTGATCACCGAACACTCCCGGGCATGACAGGGGGCGTCGGCGAGACCGTACGCGGGGCCGTCGAGCTGACGCGGCCGGTGAACTCGATCGCCGCGGGTCTGCTCACCGCAATCGGGGCGTTCGTCGCCGGCGAAATCGCCGCCGCTCCCCTCCACGTGGCCAGTGCCGTCGGAGCGACCGTGTTCGCGACCGCGGCGGGAATGGCGATCAACGACTACTTCGACCGCGAGATCGACCGGATCAACCGACCCGACCGCGCGATCCCGCGGGGCGCGATCAGCCCGCGGGGGGCGCTCGCGTTCTCGGTCGCCCTCTTCGTCGGTGCGGTCGCGCTGGCGCTTACCCTCCCGGCGCTTGCGATCGCGATCGCGGTCGTCAACCTGCTCGCGCTGGTCGCGTACACGGAACTGTTCAAGGGTCTTCCGGGGGTCGGCAACGTCGTCGTCGGCTACCTCGGCGGGAGTACGTTTCTCTTCGGCGGCGCCGCGGTCGGGAGCGTCGAACCCGTCGTCGTCCTCTTCGCGCTGGCGGCGCTCTCGACGATCTCCCGGGAGGTCCTGAAGGACGTCGAGGACGTAGAGGGCGACCGCGCGGAGGGGTTGAACACGCTCCCGATCGCGGTCGGCGAGCGGACCGCGTGGCTGCTCGCGGCCGCCCTGCTCGCGGTCGCGGTCCTCGCGAGCCCCGTCCCCTATCTCCTGGGGTACTTCGGGGCCGTCTACCTCCTGGTCGTCCTGCCGGGGGTGGCCCTGATGATCGTCGCGATCGCCGAGGGACGGACGGACCCGACGGCGGGCCAGGAGCGGCTCAAGTACGGCCAGTTCCTCGCGGCGCTCGCGTTCGTCGTCGGCCGGCTCGCCGCCGGAACCCAGGGGCTGTTGTGACCGCCCGGCCGTGACCGACCGGCGTTCGGACACCCCGAAGTCATCGGACGAGACGAACGTCGTATCACAAGGAATATAAACCGGTTTCTGTATTTTCAGACCACCATTGGAGAGTCCTGTCCGCCAGGATCGGCGAGCGAAGGAGATCCGAACGATTTCGAATGTATGACCTTTCAGCCGTCCTCCCGGAGGTGACGGTCGCTCCGGGGACGAACGTGCTCGTCTCTGGACCACCTCTGACCGGGAAACGCGACGTCGCGTTCGACCTGCTCGCCGACGGCGCCGCCAGTGGCGAGGGGACGATCGTCGTTACGACCAAAGACGACGCGGGGAAGACCCTCGCGGCGTTCTCGCGGGCCGTCGGCGACGACGAGCCGGAGGAGGATGGGGAGGTTGATGCCCCCGTCGGCGTCGTGGACTGTGTCACCAAACAACGGGGGACGGGAACCGTGGAGGACGACCCGCGGATCGCCTACGCGGCCTCGCCGGTGGATATGACCGGGATCGGCGTCGAGCTTTCGGCCTTCTTTCAGGAGTTCTACGAGGAACGGGGGTGCTCGCGCAACCGGGTCCTGTTGCACTCGATCTCGACGCTGCTGATGTACTCGGACCTCCAGACCGTCTTCCGATTTCTCCACGTCTTCACCGGGCGGATTCAGAGCGGCGAGGGGCTCGGCATCTACGTCATCGACTCGACGGCCCACGACGAGCGCACGATGAACACGCTGAAACAGCTGTTCGACGGGTTAGTCGAGGTGAAGTCGGGCGAGGGTTCGCGTCCGAAGATTCGGACGGCCGGGCTCTCCGCGTAGTTCCGAGCCGATCGCGCCGGGACCACCGTTTTGGGTTCTCGCCCCGAACGTCGTCCATGCCAGTCGACTCCGACGAACGGCTCCGGGAGGTCCTCGACGTCGAGACGATCGCGGTCGTGGGCTGCTCGAGCACGCGCGGGAAGGACGCCCACGAGATCCCGCGCTATCTCGCCGATCGCGGCTACGACGTGATCCCGGTCAACCCCTACGCCGAGGAGGTCCTCGGTCGGCAAACATATGACGGCCTCGCCGACGTCGAGGAGGGAATCGACGTCGTCTGCGTCTTCCGGCCCAGCGAGGAGGTGAGCGGAATCGTCGACGAAGCCCTCGAGCGCGAGGACGCGGGCGTGATCTGGACCCAGCTGGGAATCCGCGACGACGAGGCCGCTTCCCGCGCCGAGGACGCGGGGAGGACCGTCGTCCAGGACCGCTGTATGAAGGTCGAACACCGCCGACTGATGGGGAGTTAGCGCTCGACGGTCCACGCGCCCAGTCGCCGGACGGCGACGAGATAGCCGACGGCCCCGCTTCCGGCGACGACGGCCGCGTACGCGAGGACGAACGGCCAGCGGGAGACGAGAGATCCGACGGTCGGTGCCGGCGCGCCGACGACCAGGAGTCCGAGAGCGCTGACGGCGATCGTGCCGATCTCGAAGGCGAAGAGGGGGACGTTCGAGGGGCGGACGGTCTCGACGCCGAAGATCTCCTCGGGTTCGTACTTCGGAAGGAGAACCCCGAAGCCGGCGGCGACGCCGCCGGCCGCGGGCGAGAGGCCGACCGCGAGGAGAGCGAGGAGGCCGAGGGCCACCGGTGGGACGCCGACGGCCGCGCCGAGGGCGACGCAGGCGACCAGGGCGGCGAGCCCGACGACCAGCCCCGCCAGAACGCGTCCCCGGACGAACGCCGCCGCGTCGGTCCCCGACAGCAGGACGACGGGAAGCGTCCCGCGCTCGTCGCCGATTGGGTTGAGCGAGAACGTCGCGCCCGCGAGCAGGGCACAGGCGAGGACGCCGACCGAGGGGGCAAACCGGAGCGCGGCGAGTTCGGCCTCGGCGAGCGGACCGACCATCGGAAAGACCAGAAAGAGCAAGAAGAGGAGGTGGGTCAGGCGGCGAGGCGCGCGGTAGGCCAGCCGGAGGTAATGCCAGGCGACCCGGCCGGTCTTCGTCAGCGCGAACGGGGTCGGCGGCCGCATCGAGCCCTCCGGTTCGTTCTCGGCGCTGTCGGGCCGGTCGGCGAACCACAGCTCGGCCGCCTCGGTCGTCGCCCGCCGGGCGACGATGGCGCCGACCGCGAGGAGGGCCGCGCCGACCGCGAGCCCCATGGGAAGTTCCCCGCCGCCGAACAGGAGGGAGGCGTATGCCGTCGTCGGGCCGAACGCGGGGAGAAATCCGGTCTCCAGGGAACCGAGGCCCTCGTCGGCGACCACGTACCCGACCCGCTGGCCGACGACGATCGATCCGAGCACGAAAACGGCCCAGACGCCGGCTTTCCCCGCCGTCGGGACCGGGAGCCGACGGTTGAGCCGGATCAGCCAGAGCCCGGCGAGGTAGCCGAGCGGCACGGCCGCGAGGACGATCGGAACCAGCCAGACTGCTACCGCGGGTGCGAGCAGTCCCGCCCCGGCGCCAGCGAGAAAGGCCCCGCCGAAGACGACCGTCGGGACGACGAGCCAGACGGCGACCGCAACGAGGGCGGCGAACAGCTTCGAGAGGACGACCGCCCGGGTCGAGGCGATCGACAGCGGGAGCGTCGGGTGGTCGGGAAACGGACCGTCCTGAACCGTCTGGAAGGCGACAGTCGCCGCGAAACCGGCGACCGCAGGGAGCACGAACGAGCCGATCAGCGGAGCGGCTCCCGGCCCGACGTCGACCCCCTCGCCGAGGGCGTAAGCGCCGTAGAGCCAGACCAGACCCATGGGAACAGTAAAAAGTGCCAGTACGACGACGGAGGCAAAGCGCGAGTCGTTCGCCCGGATCGCACGCAGCGTCCGCCGGAACTCGGTCCCGGCGATCAGGCGAGCGTCCCGGACGTCGCGCGCGATCGACCTGTGAACCATTCGACAGGACGTGGCCGGCCGGAGCCCTTCAACATTCCCACTCCTCGAACGAGCGGTAGATCCCCTTCGAGAGGTACCGCTCGCTCGAGTCCGGAAACACCGTCACGACGCTCTCGGAAGGCGCGTCGATCCCGCCGTCCGCGATCGAGCGGGCGACGCGCTTGGCCGCGACACTCGCCGCGGCCGCGCTCGAGCCGACCAGGTGGCCCTCCTCGCGGGCCAAACGGGCGACCTCCTCGTGGGCGCGTTCGTCGGCCACGGCGTGGACGGCATCGACGAGATCCGGGTCGAACAGCTCGTTGGTCGCGGGGTCGTGGGTTCCGATCCCCTCGACCTTGTACTCGCCTTCCTCGCGGTCCTCGCCGAAGAACTCTCCGTAGAGCGAGCCTTCGGGCTCGACGCCCGCGACGTACGTGTCTGGGTCCTGTTCGCGTGCGTAGCGGGCGATCCCCATGAGCGTCCCCGCGGTGCCACAGCCGGCAACGACAGCGCCCACCTCATCCAACGCGTCGTAGATCTCCGGCCCGGTCGTCTCGTAGTGGGCCTCGCTATTCAGCGGGTTCGAGAACTGCTGGGGGACCACCGCGTCGTCGAGTTCCTCCGCGAGCTCGTGGGCCCGGTCGATCGCGCCGTCCATCCCGTCGTCGCTCGGCGTGTTGATCACCTCGGCACCCAGCGCGGCCATCAGCTGTTGTTTCTCGACGGAAAAGCGCTCGGGCACGACGAAGATCGCCTCGAGGTCGAGCTGTTCGGCGGCGATCGCGATCCCGATCCCGGTGTTGCCGGCGGTCGGCTCGATGACGGTTCCGCCGGGGGAGACGTCGCCGCGCTCGAGCATCCGTTCGAGCATGTACCGGCCGATCCGGTCCTTGACGCTCGCGCCGGGGTTGAACGACTCGAGTTTCGCGTAGATCGCCACCTCCTCTGGCCCGTCGTGGACCCGGACCAGCGGCGTCCGGCCGACCGTCTCGAGGACCGACTCCAGGGGACGCTCGTGGCTCGTCATCCGGGCAGGCAAATGTTGCCCCGGGTGTTAGCTCTTATTATCCTCCAGCCGCCGAGGCTACTCCGCTCCTTGCGGCGGGGTCTCCCGGGTCCGGCCGCCATCGGCCCCCGCGGCGGCCTCGTCGTCGCGGGCGAGCTCGTCGGCGTCGTCGATTGCGGCCTGGGTAGTGACCTGATCGACGTCTACACCCTGCTCCTCGGCGATGGCGACCAGCAGAGCGCGGTTCTCCTCGATCCGGTGATCCAGGGCGGTGGCGGTGTCGTGGGTGTCCTCGAGCTTTCGCTCTAAGTGGATGATCCGCTGTTGGAGCTCCTGGATCTGTTTGTACACTTGCTCGGCGCGCTCGGAGACGATCTGGATCTTCTTTGCCGTACTGCCCAGTCCCATGCCTTCGAGTGACTGCTCCAGCTAATTGTGTCTTTCGCGCGACCGGTCCGAACCGGGGACCGCCGTCCTTATGCGACCTCGCTGCCAGATCCCGGGCATGCGCGCCCAGCAGCGCCCGCCGACCGCGGGGATCGTCGCCTGTCTCTGTTACCTCCTCGCGGTCGTCGCCCCCTACCTCCTCCTGGAGGGACCGGCGGCCGCCGGTCTCGAGACCTACTACGGCGGCTACGGGATCGCCGGCCCGCAGTTCCTCGCGGCGCTTCCCCTCGTCGGAATCGTCCTCTTCGCGGCCGGCCGCCAGGCCCGCACCCGCCCCGACTACGCCGCCGGCCTCACCCTCGTTCTCGGTACCGTGCTCACGCTGTTGGTCCTCGCGTGGGCCCTTGCGGTCCCCGCCGACGTCGTCGCGAGCATCGGCGAGGCGACCTGGCTCGAGTACCATCGCTGGCTCCTCGCCGTCTGTGCGGCCGCGGTCGTCGCCGCCTCCGCGTGGTACGCCCGCGTGCTCGGTCTCGTCTAAACACCACTCGCGTGGCGTAAGGCCCTTAAGCCCCTACCCCCTACGGAGGAGTGGACTAGGTCGGGCAGTTTGGCCCTGCTCTCTACCCGCACTACGGTCATCAGCGGGGACCGAATTCCGCGGGCGTCCGGTCCGACCGACCGGGGCCCCGGGAGCCAACGTAGAAGCCTCGTCCGTCGGGGACAGCGGGCCATTATGGCCGTCCGCAGGGACGCCCCATCGTGGCTAACCGGCGACAGCCCATCAGGCGCGGAAGCGAGCAGTGGACCGCCGGACACCTGTCGCTCGACGGGTCGCGGGGTGGAGGAGGCAACCGGGATTCCCCCGGCCGGAACGCCGGGCAACCGCGGGCCGTCCGCATTCATACGCGACGAACTTTTGCGCTGCAGGCGTGGCTCCGCCGCGCCCTCGGCAAAATCTTCAAAAGAGCATGCGTGCTCTTTTGGACCTAGCGGGATCGGAGATCCCGCTCAGCTTCGATGAAAAGCACTCCTCCCTCCCCGACAGCCGTGCGTCGCGTCGCTTCCGGTCGGTCGTCGGCCTGCTCGTTCGCATCGCTCACTCGCGGTGAGCCGGCTTGCTGTGTTTTCGAACGAACCGGCGGTAACACGGGATAGAAAGAAGATTTGGTAGATAGCCGCTGCAAACGGCCCGTTCTGACGGATTCGGATTCTCAGAACGATGTGAAGAGCGGAACGGATTGTTACCACGCGATAACTCCGTCAGGGGACACTACGTTGCAACGAGAGAGAACGCGACAGTGTGCTGGTAATCGGTGATCCTCTCACTGCCTTCGTCAGCAACTCCGAGCGATGTAGAGAACTCGAACTCCGAAGGAACCGTCCCCGGGAATCCCTCGTGGGACAGCCTCACCAGGACGAGTTCCTGTGATCGAGTTTCGTCGGGTTCGAGTTCCCCCAACAGGCTCGTATCCGTGGTGCCGACCGAGCCGATCGCAAACCACAGCCGTTCCTTCTCATTGAACGCATACTCGTTTTCATCTGGTGAAACTAGAATGAAATCGTCCGACGTCAGGGCTCGTCCGAGGGCCGCGCGCCGATCCCTGTAGACGATCGTCTCGTCGGTCGGGTTCGAGATCGAGACGGTGACCGTGAGCGGCGACTCGGGCGAGTGGATATCGGGTTGGGTCACTTCGAACTCGTGTCGAATCGGGCTCTCCGATGACGTCTCCGGATCTACTTCGTAGGCGCGGCTCTCGCGGACCGGATCATATTGGATATTCTTGTCTTGCTTTCGTGTCGATACGAGAGAGAACGAAAAACCGTACGCGTCTTCGGAATCGTCTTCGCCACCGGTACCCCCGTTTTCCACTACGACCGTCGTGGCGAACCAGAGCTGGGAGGGAACCGTCTCCGGGAAGTCCTCGTGCTGTCGTCGCACCAACACGAGCTCTCGAGATAGTGTCTCGTCGGGATCGAGCTCTCCGGATTCATACGAACCCGTGGAATCTCTCGTTTCCGATTCGAACCACAACCGTTCTCGTTCGTCGAACGAGTACGTGTCTTCTTCGTTCGGGATCAGTATGAATTCCTCGTACGTGACGTTCTCCGCGACGGCGTTTCCCTTCGTGCTGTAGCGGATCGTCTCGTCGGTCGGGTTCGAGATCGAGACGGTGACCGTAAGCGGCGACTCGGACGAGTGGATCTCGGGCTGGATCACCTCGAACTCGTATCGGATCGGGCTGTCCGATGGTGGGTCTGCTTCTATGTCGTAGGTTCGCCTCTCGCGGTCGCGCTCGCTCCGATCGGTCCCGTTTCCATCCGCTTCCTGCGCTGACTCGTTGGTCGCGTTATCCTGAGTCGGCCCGTTCGACGTGTCGTTCTGATTCGTGGTGTTCGAGTCGGGTCCCTCGGTGGGTCCGTTCGATTCGTTTTCCTGATCCGTTCCGTCAGCTTCCTCGTCTTGATCCGTCCCGTCGGAGCTTTGCGTGGTATCCGTACTGTTCTGGAGGCAGCCACCGAGGACGCCAACACCCGCGATCAGGAGTGCGCGTCGTTTCATGATAGCTAGGTTAGATTGTCAACGGATATGTTTTGGTCACAGTGAAACTCGTGTAGTATCCAACCAAGGATATATAACGGAAGAGGCCAGCCGGAAGGTGGGTCCTGTCACGGACTTACTTCGCGCGTTTTCGTTCGTATCGATACGTAACATCGGACTCGGCGTTGTGAATCGAGCGTGCGAGCACAGTTCTACGGCGGAAAGAAAGCGATCGCCGAAAATCAGTCGTCGGCCGACAGGTGCTGGGCGTTCTCCATCTGCAGGCCGCCCTCGAGCGTTCGGACGGGGTAGGGCATGTCGATCCCCTCCTCGTCGAACCGCTCCTTGACGCTGGTGACGTACTCCCCGCGCGTGCGGACGAAGTCCCCGCGGGAGGGCTCTGCGATCCAGAAGCGCGACTGGAGGCCGACCGCGGAGTCGCCGAGTTCGGTCAGCCGGACGGAGGGCTCGGGCTCGTTCAGGATGTCAGGATGGCGCTTGGCTTCCTCGACGATGATATCGGTCGCCTGCTGGATGTCGTCCTCGTAGCCGATCCCGAAGTCGAACTTCAGGCGGAGGCGGTCGCCGTCTACCGGGTTCTTCAAGACGCCGCTGGTGAGCACGCTGTTCGGTACGGTGAGCAGTTCGTTGTCGAACGTCCGCACGCGGGTGACCCGGAGGCTGATGTCCTCGACGATCCCCGAATAGGTGCCGTCGTCCCACTCGATCCAGTCGCCGATCCGGAACGGCCTGTCGGTGTAGATGAAGACGCCGGCGACGAAGTTCGAGATGACGTTCTGGAGGGCGAGCCCGACCGCCAGCGCCCCCGCGGCGGCGATGCCGGCCATCGAGACCAGGAAGTTGCCGAAGCCGGCGAAGCCGAACGCGAGGGCGACCGCGGCGAACAACACCCCGAGGCGGGTCGCGAGCAACAGGGGCGTCTGTGCGTGGGCGTCGAGTTCGCGGGCATCGAGTGCCCGCCCGACGAGCGGGATCACGACCGCACGGCCGATCGCGGCGAAGACCACCAGGCCGACGACGAACACCAGGACGCTCGCGACGGCTTCCCCGCCGGCGCCCGCCAGGCCCGGAACGTTGTCGGCGAACCATCGTCCGAGGCCCTCCGTTATCTGGAGCGGCGGCGTGGCGGTCATCGGTACAACACCGCCGTATGGCCCCGGGTATCGACGAGGTCGGCGCCGACCTGTTCGGCGAGGTCCGCGGCCTGCTCCTCGGTGGGGGGCCCCGTCCGGGCGGCCCGGAGGAACTTCACTTTGATCAGATCGTTTGCCGAAAGCTGGTCGTCGAGCTCCTCGACGACCGCCTCGGGGCCGCCCTTGCCGACCCAGACGGTCACGTCCAGATCGTGGGCTCGCCGCTTGAGCTCTTGGTCGTCCATGGCGGCGTCTAGGGGGATGATGGTTTAATGGTCCCGAAACCGGAGCGCGAGCGGCTCGAGGGCGCTGCGTCGACGCGAGTCGTCGCGGATCAGCCGTCGATGTACGGGTATCGTGCCTGGGCCCGGCAGTCACAGGTGATGACGACGTGGCCGTCCCGCAGGCGGACTCGGGCGTTTCGCCCCGGCCGGAGGTAGGCGTCGCAGTCGTCGCAGGTGAACCGACGGAACTTGCGGGGCAGGACCAGTCGGTTTCGTTCGGCGACCCGGCGAGCGAGGCGGACGTAGTAGCGTGCGCGGTCGTCCTCGCCCCCTCGGGCGGCCGCCCGCGCAAGCTCCGCGAGGCGTTCGATGCGCTCCTCGGCGACGGTCATGGCAGACGGTTCGGTCCCCCGTGGCATCCATATTGCGTTCGATCGCGGGCGGCGCCCCGGGGGTAATAGAGGGATACGGGGACGGACCATCCACAATATAGTTATACGGGGAGGGTCGAGTATCGATGATATATCGACGCCACGATGACGGGACCCTCCACCGACCGGCT
Source organism: Saliphagus infecundisoli (assembly GCF_020177375.1). Classification (GTDB taxonomy): domain Archaea; phylum Halobacteriota; class Halobacteria; order Halobacteriales; family Natrialbaceae; genus Saliphagus; species Saliphagus infecundisoli. The sequence goes on from NZ_JAIWHV010000003.1 coordinate 180,910, forward strand.
CGACAGGCGATCGCTGCTCGCGGCGCTCGGAGCCGGCGGGTTGGGCGCTACTGCCGGCTGCGTCCACCGAGCCCGCAACGCCGTCAACCGGGACGGCCCCGAGCAGCTCTCCCTGACGATCACGACCGTCCCCGCCGACGTCGACCAGGTCTCGATCCGGATCGCCAACGACCTCCAGGCGAACCTCGCGGCAGTCGGGATCGAGGCCAGCATCGACCCGCTGTCGGTCGAGGAGTTCTTCCGGGCGACGCTCGTCAACCACGACTTCGACCTCTTCGTCGGCCACCACCCCGGCGACGACGACCCCGACTTCCTCTACGAGTCGCTCCACTCGGTGTTCGCGAGCGAACCCGGCTGGCAGAACCCCTACGGATTCACGAACATGGCCTTCGACACCCTACTGGAGCGCCAGCGGCGGATCGGCGGCGAGGCCCGCCGGACCACCATCGGCGAGATCCTGGAGGCGCTCGCGGCCGAACAGCCGTTCGTCCCGCTGTGTGTCCCGACCGAACACCGGCTCCTGCGGACCGACCGCTTCGAGGGCTGGAACGACGACCTGCTCGCGAGCCGGCTTGGCTATCTCGGATTGGAACAAGTCGAGGGCGCCGAGGGCCCCAACGACCGGCTCCGGGCGCTCGTCACCGACGCGCGCTCGACCGTAAACCTGAACCCGCTGTCGGCGGAGTACTACGACCAGAGCACCTACATCGACCTGCTGTACGACTCGCTCGCGACCGCCGACGGCGACGGCTTTCGTCCCTGGCTCGCCGAGTCCTGGGAGTGGGAGGGCCGGACGGTGACGGTCCGGCTCCGGCCCGACCTCTCCTTTCACGACGGCGAATCCCTCACCGCCGACGACGTCGCCTTCACCTACCGCTTTCTCGACGACACCACGCTCGGGGATGAGGAGTCGATCGAGGCGCCGGCGCCTCGCTACCAGGGCCAGGTCACGGCCGTCGAGGAGGTCATCGCTACCGACGACCGAACCGTCGAGATCGAGGTCTCGACCGGCCGGGAGGTCGGCGAACGCGCGCTCGCGGTCCCGATCCTCCCCGAACACGTCTGGAGAGAGCGCGCCGAGGAAGTCGAGATCGCCGGAATCTCGATCTCCCAGGGGACGACGGAGGCCGTCGTCACCGACAACATCCCACCGGTCGGCAGCGGCCCCTTCGCGTTCGTCGAGCGAACCGAGCGCGAGAGCCTCGAGCTGGCCCGTTTCGAGGACCACTTCTCGCTCCGGGAGGATGCCGGAGCCAGCGGCGGGGACGTCGAGGGCGAGGGAGACGATGATGGGGAAAACGGCAACGAGACGCCTCCGACGGGCGCCGAGCGCCGGGAGTCGGGGCCGACGCCGGCGCCGACCGTCGCCGAACTCGGGACCCGGGTCGAACCCAGCAGCCCATCGACGATCGAGTCGATGGGAAACGGCGACGGGGACGTCACCGTCACGCCGATAGAGCCCCACACGATCGGGGACGTCGAGGAGCGAGAGGGACTCGCGCTCCGGGACACGTCCTCCCGGGCGTTCTACCAGGTCGGGTTCAACGTCAGGAACGCCCCCTTCGGGAACCCCTACTTCCGGCGGACCGTCGCCCGCCTGCTCGACAAGGCGTGGATCGCCCGCGACGTGTTCTACGGCCACGCCGACCCCGTCGCGACGCCGCTTCCCGAGGGATGGGAACAGCACGACGGGGACGACAGGAACGAGGAAGCCAGCGACGAGTGGGTTCCCGAGAGCCTCCGGTGGGACGGCGAGGACCCCGAAGTCCCCTTCTTCGGCGAGGACGGCGACCTCGACGCCGAGGCCGCCCGCGCGGAGTTCGAGGAGATCGGCTTCCAGTACAACGACCAGGGCGACCTCCTCATGGGTGAGTGAGCGTGCTCGGCCGGGTCCTCCTTGAGGTAAGCATCGGCGTCTCGATCATGATCGCCGTCGCGACGGCCGTCGTCGTCGGCCGCCAGCGGCTCGTCGTCACACTCCGGGAGTTCACCGACCGGCTCCGGGACGTCGCACCGACCGCGGCCGTCCTCACGGTCGTCCTGCTGTTCAACGGGATCGCCCGCCAGGTCGTCCCGGAGCTCTCCTGGATCATTAACCAGAACGTCGGCTTCGTCAACCTCAACCTCACGTGGGTGATCTACGACCTCGAGGGCGAGTTCCTCGTCTGGCTCCAGTCGTTTGCGAACCCGACGTTCACCAGCTACTTCTCGTTTATCTACATCTACGGCTACATCTTCCTGCTGGTCTTTCCCGTGGTCGCCTACTTCGCGCTCCCCAACAGCCGCCCGTTGCGCGAGTTGCTCGCGGCCTACACGCTGAACTACGTCCTCGGGCTGATCTGTTACGTCGTCATCATCGCCTACGGTCCCCGGAACATGATGCCCGAACTCGTCCAGGGGCTGCTGTTCGACACCTATCCCCGCTACCAGTACCTCACGCGCCAGGTAAACCGGAACACGAACGTCTTCCCCTCGCTTCACACCTCGCTTTCGGTGACCGTAGCCTTGCTCGCCTACCGCTCGCGGGCCGTCTACCCCCGGTGGCACCCGGTCGCGTTCACCCTCGCGGTCAGCGTCGTGCTCTCGACGATGTATCTGGGAATCCACTGGGCGACCGACGTGGTCGCCGGGATCGTCCTCGCCTGGCTCTGCGTGGTGCTTGCCTCCCGGCTGGTCGGACGCTGGTCGCCCGTGGGCTACCTCCGTGACCACTTTCGCGACCGGGGCTGGCTCGGCTCCCGACCGCCGGAGCCGTGACTCTCCGGAAAAGCGACCCCGGAAACCGTCGAAAACGCGAAGAAACGAGCCTCAGTCGTCCTCGAGCGCGTCGGCGATGCGCTGTAGCTGCCGGGTCTGGTCGCGCATCTCGTCTCTGAGCTGTCGGACCTCGCGGACCAGTTCCTCGTTGTCGCTGCCCTGGTCGCCGCCAGGCGCCCCGCCGGGACCGCCGGGGCCGCCCCCGCCCATCATGCCGCCCATCATCTGGGCGAAGGGGTTGCCGCCACCGCCGCCCATGCCGCCAGGCCCGCCACCGCCGCCACCGAAGGGGTCCGGCGGCCCCTCGCCCTCTCCCTCCTCGCCTTCCTCGGCGCGTTTCTCGCGGATCTCCTCGACGCGCTCGCGGAAGGACTTCTCCTCGCCCTCTCCGGTCTCTGCGTCCTCGCTACCGGCGTCCTCGGCGTCGTGTTCGTTGTCGTCGGCCATGAGGGCGGGTTCTCCGCCGCGCCGGAAAAGGATTGTCATAGCCGTCAGAACGAACCCAGCGACGACTGGAGCCGGCGTTCGTCGGCCCCCTCCTCGAGCTCGTAGCCGACCAGGTCGCGCATGTCGACGGCGTACGTCGTCGCGCCCCGATCGAGGACGAGCAGCCGCCCCTTCACGCCCCGAACCGTACCCGAAGCAATCGTTTCGACCACTGGTCGGACCGGGAGGTCGAGTCCGTAGTCGAAGGCGTAGCGGTCGATGACGTCGAACTCCGCGAGAGCGCCCTCCCACCGATCCGCGTCCACGTTCGCCGCGAGGCCGGCCCGCTTGGTCGGGACCCGGACACGGTCAGTGAGTTCCTCGGCGATTCCGGCCTCGAGTTCGCGGGCGATCCGGCCGTTCGAGACGGTGTGGATGTGGGCCCCGCGGTCGGCGCCCTGCTCGCGCAGGCGGGTCTCGAGGCGCTCGGCCCGCGTTACTCCGACCTTGACCGTCCTGGGAGCGAAGGCCGCGAGGTAGACCGCGTGAGGGTCGTAACAGTCCATCTCGTCTTTGAGACAGGTTCCCGTACAGCGGGCACAGACCCAGCTCGTCGTGTGGAACTCGCAGTAGGGGGTTTCGGGGCGGTCGCAGGCGTAGTGGACGCCCTCGCGGTCGATCGAGCCGGCACACCGCCGGTCGCCGAGCCCGAAGCCGAGGTCGGTGCCCGGTTCGAGGGAGATCCGTCGGGCCTCGCTCCCGTCGCCGTCGCTGACCAGCAACGCGGAGCCCCGGCCGCTCGGGTCGTAGCCGACGACTTGCACTGGCGGCGGTAGGTCGGGGCCGGCTAAAGCTTCCCCGGACTACCGCTCGTCGAGGCGGGCCACGAGCGAGCGGGCGGCCTCTCTGACGGAGTCGTCGCTCGAGAGGGCGGGCTCCCAGTGGGTCGAGAGCTTCTCGATCGAGAGGCGCATCTTCGGGACGTCGCCGGTCCAGCCCCGGTCGCCGCCGGTGTACTCGTAGTCGGGATCGAGGCCCATCTCGTCGCTTACGATGTCGGCGATCCGATCGACGGAGGTCGTCGTCCGGGTGCCGAGGTTGTAGGTGTGCATTCCCCCCTTCGGGGTGCCCTCGACGACTGCCCGGATCGCCTCCGAACACTCGGCCACGTGCATGTAGGACTTCTGCTGGCGGCCGTCGCCGAGGATCGTCAGCGTCTCCGGGTTCTCGTCGAGTTTCTCGACGAAGTCGGGGACGACGCCCGCGCCGAAGCGGGGGCCGACGACGTTCGCGAAGCGGAAGTTCCAGACCGTGAAGTCGTGTGAGTGGGCGTACACCGAGAGGAGGCTTTCCTCCGAGAGCTTGGCCGCGCCGTAGATGCTGATCGGCTCGAGGGGCGCGTAGTCCGCGGGCGTAGGACGGGGTGCCTCGCCGTAGACCGTCGAGGAGGAGGTAAAGGCGAGCCGGGAGACGCCGACTTCCTCCATCCGCTCGACGAGATCGTAGGTCATCGAGCCGTTGACCTCGAACTGCTCGCGGGGGTCGTCGGTATCCACGTATTTGTCGGCGGCGGCACAGTGAAAGACCGCGTCGAGGTCCCCGGTGATCGCGTCCTCGAGGGTCTCCCGCTCGGTGAGATCGCCCTCGACGAACGCGCAGTCGTCGGGAACCGATTCGCGAACCCCGTTCGAGAGGTCGTCGACGACGACGACCTCGTTGTCGGCCGCGAGCTGGGCCGCGAGCTCTGAGCCCACGAGTCCCGCCCCGCCCGTCACCAGTAGCCGGCGATCGGTCAGGTCCATGTCGGTACCGACCGGGAGGCGGTGCATGTGTGTTGTGGTTCCGACGAGGGGCGGAGGAACGCTTATTTTTCCGACCCCACAGGGTGAGGGCATGGACGAACGACGCTGGTCGGGATCGGGGACCGCGGACGCCGGCCCGTCGATCCCGCCCCCGGAGTCGTTCGTCTCCCGGGCGAACATGCGCGAGGACCCCCGCGAGGAGTTCGACGAGGAGTGGCCCGGCTGCTGGGAGCGGGCGGCCGAGTTGCTCTCCTGGGAGACGGAGTACGACACGGTCCTCGAGGACGACGAGGCCCCCTTTTACCGATGGTTCGACGGCGGGAAACTCAACGCGGCGGCGAACTGCCTCGACCGCCATCTCGAGGGCGGCGCGAAGAACCGCGCGGCGCTTCGCTGGGAGGGCAAACGTGGCGAGTCACGGACCTACACCTACCGGGAGCTAGCCGTGGAAGTCGAGGAGTGTGCGGCCGCCCTCAGCGGACTGGGGGTGGTGGAGGACGACGTGGTGACGCTCTATCTGCCGATGATTCCCGAACTCCCTGTCGCGATGCTCGCGTGTGCGCGCATCGGCGCGCCCCACTCGGTCGTCTTCGCGGGGCTGTCGGCCGACGCGCTGTCCACGAGGATCGAGGCCGCCAACAGCGAGTACCTGGTGACCTGCGACGGCTACTACCGTCGCGGGGACGCCTTCAACCAGAAGGGGAAAGTCGACAACGCCGTGCTCTCGGTCGGCCACGACGTGCGGGCGACGGTCGTCGTCGACCGCCTCGGCGAGGACCTCCCCCACCATCTCGGAGACGACCAGTACGATTACCACGACCTGCTCGCGGCCCACGCCGGCGAGAGCGTCGAGCCGGTCGCCAGAGACTCGCGCGACGACCTCTTCGTGATGTACACCTCCGGAACGACCGGAGAACCAAAGGGCGTCGTCCACGCGACCGGGGGCTATCTCTCCTACGTCGCCTGGACCGCCCGCGCGGTCCTCGACGTCGAGCCGGGGGACACCTACTGGTGTGCGGCGGACATCGGCTGGATCACGGGCCACTCCTACATCGTCTACGGGCCACTGGCCCTGGGGACGACGACCCTGCTCTACGAGGGCACCCCAGACTACCCCGACCGGGATCGCCTCTGGGAGATCGTCGAGCGAAACGCCGTCGACGTCTTCTACACCGCGCCGACGGCGGTGCGGGCGTTCATGAAGTGGGGCGCGGAGTACCCCGAGAGTCACGACCTCTCATCGCTCCGATTGTTGGGGACGGTCGGCGAGCCGATCGACCCCCGGACCTGGAAGTGGTACTACCGACACGTCGGCGGCGGGAACTGTCCGGTCGTCGATACCTGGTGGCAGACCGAAACCGGCGGCATGATGCTCACCACGCTGCCCGGGGTCGACGAGATGAAACCCGGGGCGGCGGGTCCACCCCTGCCAGGGATCGACGCCCGCGTCGTCGATCCCGACGGGGAGGCCGTCGATCCCGGCGAGGCCGGCTCCCTGACGATCCGCCGGCCCTGGCCCGGGATGGCCCGGACGCTGTACGGCGGCGACGACGCCTTCGTCGAGGAGTACTGGTCGAGGTTCTCCGATCCCGCGGCCGGCGACTGGGTCTACGACAGCGGGGACGCCGCCCGCGTCGATCCCGACGGCTACGTCACCGTTCTCGGCCGGACCGACGACGTGATCGACGTTTCGGGGCGCCGGCTGAGCACGGCCGAACTCGAGAGCGCGATCGTCGCCACGGAGGGCGTCGCCGAGGCCGCGGTCGTCGCCGGCGATGGCATCTACGCCTACGTGAGCCCGGAACAGGGCGTCGACCCCTCGCGTGGGCTCCCGGAGGTGATCGGGACGAACGTCGACGACGCGATCGGCCCCGTCGCCCGACCCGACCGGATCGTCTTCACGCCCGACCTCCCCAAGACCCGCTCGGGCAAGATCATGCGCCGGCTGCTCGGGGCGATCGCCCGCGGCGAGGATCTCGGGGACACCAGTGCGCTTCGAAATCCCGAGATCGTCGGTGAGCTCCGGGAGACGATCGGAGAGGAGTGAATTTCGACTTTCAATAGAAAGCGAAATACAAGGGAAGGTGGTGACGGCGGATGAAGCGGCGAGTGGACACTGAGGACGCCTATCAAAGCCTATTTCCCTTCGGTGTTCGAGAGATTACGAAATGGCGTCTCACGGGGACGAGCTCGCACGAACGGAGTACGAGGCGCTGCTCGACGCGGCCGAGAGCTACCGGGAGGCGCTCGTGGTTCGCCTCGTCGGCGAGACCGGCCTCCGGCCGCGGGAGCTGACCCGGATCCGGCCCGATAACGTCCACGAGCAGCGGTCGGATCCCCCGCGATATCTCCTCTCGATCCCGACGGAAAGCGGCGGCGAGGATCGGCGGGCGTACCTCCCGACCGCCGTCGAGGGCGAGCTCCGGCGGTACGTCCGCAACGCCGGGATCGCCGGCGACGAGCGGGTCTTTTCGGTCGGCGCGCGCCGGCTCCAGATGCTCGTCTCCGAGGTCGCCGACCGGGCCGCGACGCGCCGGAGCGACCCCTCCCTCGCCGGGATCTCGACGGACGGTCTTCGGCGGTTCTTCGCCCGGCGGACCCTCGTCGCCGGGGTGAACCCCCGGGCCGTGAAGGCCGCCGGCGGCTGGGGAAGCTTTCAGAGCCTCGAGCCCTACCTCCCCGAGCCGACCGACGACGCGCTGGTCGCGGCGTTCGACCCCGTCGAGCCCGATCGGATCGACCGTTCGGACGGAACTACCGCCTCACCTCCCGGGATCCCCGGCCGGCATCGGGCGGTGACCGAAGCGATCCTGGAGAGTTCGACGCCCGCGGAGATCGAGGCCGAGCTCTGTGAGACGCTGGCCGGCAGCGACCTCGGCGATGACTCGGTCGCCGGCCCCCCGGCATACGACCTGGCCTGGATCGAACGCCGGACTCCCGAGGACGGAGAGAGCCCCCACGCGGCCTGTGGGATCGACGCCGACCGCACCGCCGACCTCCCCGGAAGTTTCGAGGGAAGCCGGGAGGAGAGACCGGGCGAGGTCGCCGTCGTCGAGGCGGACGGCGTCGATCGGTCCCCGGAATCGGTCGCCGCCGTCGGCGTCGGCTACGGCGACGCGACGTACGCGACGCTGTTCGTCGGCGCCGACCGCGAGGGCGCCTTCGGGACCGACGAACGCGGCTGGCTCTCGACCGTCGGGCGCCAGGCCGGCCACGCCGTCGCCGCCGCCCGCCGCCGAACCCTGTTGCTCTCGGACACCCTCGTCGAACTCGAGATTGTCTGTCGGGACGGGAACTCGTTTTTCGTCTCGGCCTCGGCACAACTGGGCTGTCGGTTCGAACTCGACTCGCTGGTCTCGCTGACCGAGGCGACCCAGCTCTGTTACGTCCGCCTCGAGGGGGCCCCACCGACGGACGTGTTCGACCTGGCCGACGCGGACCCCGGCGTCGACGACTGCCGGCTCGTCGGGACCGGCGACGAGGAGTGGCGCGTCGAGTTCGTCCTGCTGGGCTCCTCGCCGATCGTCACCCTGACGGAGTACGGAACGACGGTCCTGGCGGCGACGATCGAGGAGGGGGTCGCCCGGATCGCCGCCGAGTGTAGCGCCGACGCCGAGATCCGGGCGATCGTCGAAGGGGTCCGGTCGGCGTTTCCCGACTCCGAACTCGCCGGCAAACGCGAGGTCGAGCGCTCCGTCCGGACCGCAAGCGAGTTTCGGGAGGGCATCGAACAGCGCCTCACCGACCGCCAGGAGGCGGCCCTCCGGGCGGCGTACTTCGGGGGCTACTACGACTGGCCGCGGGAGAGTACCGCCGAGGAGATCGCCGACGCGATGGGGATCTCCTCGCCGACGCTGCACAACCACCTCCGGAAGGGACAGCACGAACTCCTCCGGACGTTCTTCGACGGCCCCTCAACCGACGAAACTCGGTAGTTTTTACGTATTTAGAGACGGGGTTTATCAGTATTATTCCTAATCTATGTGACGTTCCATGTCAGGTGACGACGACCCACCGGTAGAACTCGAGGCACGGCTCGCCGACCAGGAGACGTTCGAGCCCTCCGCGGAGTTCGTTTCCCAGGCCAACGTCTCCGATCCCGCGATCTACGACGAGTTCGAGCAGAACTGGCCGGAGTGTTGGGAGCGCGCCGCCGACCTGCTCTCGTGGGACCAGGAGTACGACACCGTACTCGACGACGGTAATAAGCCCTTCTACGAGTGGTTCACGGGCGGCGAGCTGAACGCGTCGGCGAACTGCCTCGACAGGCACGTCGAGGAGGGCCGGGGCGACGAGCTCGCCATCCAGTGGGAGGGCGAGTTGGGCGACACCCGCGAGTTCACGTACAGCGAGCTGTTGAGAGAGGTCGAGGAATTCGCGGCCGTATTGGGGGATCTCGGGGTAAGGGAGGACGACGTCGTCACTCTCTACTTGCCGATGATCCCCGAACTTCCGATCGCCATGCTCGCCTGCGCTCGTATCGGCGCGCCCCACTCGGTGGTGTTCGCGGGCTTTTCGGCCGACGCGCTCGCCACCCGGATGAACGCCGCCGACAGCGATCATCTCGTCACCTGTGACGGCTACTACCGTCGGGGCGACGCCCTCGATCACAAGGAGAAAGCCGACGAGGGCCTCGAGAGCGTCACAGGCGACACGACGACCGTCGTCGTCGATCGATTGGGCGACGAACTCGACCACTCGCTCGGTGAGGACCAGTACGATTACGACGACCTCGTCGCCGAGCAGGAAGGGGCCTCGGTCGATCCGGTCTCCCGGGACGCCGAGGACATGCTCTTTCTCATGTATACGTCGGGCACCACGGGCGAACCCAAGGGCGTCAAGCACACCACTGGCGGCTACCTCTCCTACGCGGCCTGGACGTCCCATGCCGTGTTGGACGTCGAGCCCGACGATACCTACTGGTGTGCCGCGGACATCGGCTGGATCACGGGCCACTCCTATATCGTCTACGGCCCGCTCGCGCTCGGAACGACCAGCGTGATGTACGAGGGAACTCCGGACTACCCCGAGAAAGATCGGCTCTGGGAGCTCGTCGAAGACTATGGCGTCGACATCTTCTATACGGCGCCCACCGCGATTCGGGCGTTCATGAAGTGGGGCCAGGACTACCCCAAAGAACACGACCTTTCGTCGCTCCGATTGCTCGGCACCGTGGGCGAGCCGATCAATCCTCGCGCCTGGAAGTGGTACTACACCCATATCGGTGGCGAGGAGTGCCCGATCGTCGATACCTGGTGGCAGACCGAAACCGGCGGCATGATGATCACCACCCTCCCGGGCATCGGCGAGATGAAGCCGGGATCGGCGGGCCCGCCACTGCCCGGCATCGACGCCCGGATCGTCGATTCGGGCGGCGAGGAGGTCGGTGCGGGTGACGCGGGCTATCTCACGGTCGACAACCCCTGGCCCGGGATGCTCCGGACGCTCTACAACAACGACGAGCGCTTCCTCGAGGAGTACTGGCGCGAGTATTCGGATCCCGACGCCGACGAGTGGGTCTACTTCCCCGAGGACGGCGCCAAGATCGACTCGGATGGGTATATCACCATCCTCGGGCGCGTCGACGACGTCATCAACGTTTCGGGCCACCGCCTGGGCACGATGGAGATCGAAAGCGCCATCGTCGGCACCGAGGGCGTCGCCGAAGCCGCCGTCGTCGGCGGCGACCACGACCTCAAGGGCGAAGCGGTGTATGCCTACGTCATCGTCGAGGACGGCTACGAGGGCAGCGACGAGTTGCGCGAGCGGATCATCGAAGGCGTCGAAGAGGCCATCGGTCCCATCGCCCGCCCCGAAGAGGTCGTCTTCACGCCCGAACTCCCCAAAACCAGATCGGGCAAGATCATGCGCCGACTCCTCGAAGACATCGCCAGCGGCAACGACCTCGGGGACACCTCCACCCTGCGCAACCCCGACGTCGTCGACGACATCGCCGCACAGGTCCGGGGCGATTGAGTGTCGCTATCGCAACGAGAACGACTTCAACGAAAACACATGGTAGACGCTAGCTCACGAGATCCGGACGACGACGACCGCTCGCCGGCCGCAGACGATCCGCGGCCCGACGGCGGCGTCGCCGGCCGACCGGCACAGGCGCATCGGGACACCGACTACCTCAACTCGGAAGTGAACATCTTGCGGCCGAGCACGCGGTTCATGCGCGACCACCTCCGGGTGGTTTGGGTCGGCTTCGCCGTCTGGGCGCTGGCCATCTTCGGTCCGGTGACGGCGACGCGGCTCGCGCCCGGCCCGATGACGACCGAGATGCCGGTGCTCGGATTCCCCTTACACTACTTCCTGGTGGCCTTCGGCGCGCCGACTGCGGCGCTGCTCCTCTCGTTTTGGTACGCCCGCAGGCGCGACGCCTTGGACGAGAAATACGGCATCGAACACGCGGCCGGCACGGCCGATAGCCCCGACCGGGCGGCGGCCGCCGACGGAGGGAGCGACGAATGACCGGGGCAGGGCTCCCGACCGTCGTCCTGCAGTCCGAACTGCTCCCGGAGGGGATGGACATCTCGTTCAAGACGGTGCCGGCCGCGCTGGTGATCGGGATGTTGCTCCTCTTTCTGGCCATCGGGTTCGTCTTTCGGGTCGCCGACACGGAGAACATGTGGGTCGCCGGGCGGTCAATCGGCAACTTAGAAAACGGGATGGCGATCGGCGCCAACTGGATGTCGGCGGCGTCGTACCTCGGGATGGCCGCCTCGATCGCCCTCTCGGGCTTTTACGGCCTGGTGTTCGTCGTCGGCTGGACGACGGGCTACTTCATCCTGCTGATCTTCCTGGCCGCACAGCTCCGGCGGTTCGGCAAGTACACCGCGCCGGACTTCGTCGGCGATCGCTTCAACTCCGAGAGCGCACGCGCGATCGCGGCGCTTACGACCTTCCTCATCGGGTTCGTCTACGCGATCGGACAGGCCCGCGGGATGGGGCTGGTCGGTCTCTACATCTTCGGCGACCTCGGGTTCCTCGGCCTCTCGGGGTACCAGGCGATGGTCATCATCATGATGTCGATCACCGTCGGCTACCTCACGCTGTCGGGGATGCTCGGCGCGACCAAGAACATGGCCGTCCAGTACGTCATCCTCATCTCGGCTTTCCTCGTCGGCCTGCTGGTCGTCGGCTGGACTCAGGGCTACTCGACGGTCCTGCCCCAGCTCGAGTACGGCGCCCTGATCAACGATCTGAGCAGCGAGTTCTCCGAACCGTTCGTCAACGAGAGCTATTACCTCTGGATCGCGACGACGTTCTCGCTGATCGTCGGCACCTGCGGCCTGCCCCACGTCCTCGTGCGGTTCTACACGGTCGAGAACGAGCGGACCGCTCGCTGGTCTACGGTCTGGGGGCTCTTTTTCATCTGTCTGCTCTACTGGAGCGCTCCGGCGTTTGCGGCGTTCGGCACCGACCTCTACGGCCAGGAGATCGGCGCGGTGTACGGCGATCCCGGCATGAGCACGGAGGCGAGCGACGTGATTGTCGTGTTGGCGGCACAGTTCGCACAACTTCCCGACTGGTTCGTCGGGCTCGTCGCCGCGGGCGGGATCGCGGCGGCGATCGCGACGACCGCCGGCCTCTTCATCGCCGGCTCGTCGGCGGTCTCCCACGACATCTACACGAACATCGTCAACCCCGACGCGACCCAGCGCCAGCAGGTCCTCGTCGGGCGCCTGAGCATCGTCCTTTTGGGCGTGTTGACGACGCTCGCCGCGCTCGACCCCGCGGCGCCGATCGCCGCGCTGGTCTCCTACGCGTTCGCGCTGGCCGGCGCCGTCCTCTTCCCGATGTTCTTCCTCGGAATGTGGTGGGAGAACACGAACCGCCAGGGTGCCCTCGCCGGCATGCTTACCGGCCTGGGCATCTGGTCGCTGGCGATGGTCAACGAGGTGTTGCCGGCCTACATCGGCGGGCTCGAGGCCCCGCTCGCGCCGGCGCTGGCGCAGTGGCTCCCCGCGATCGGCTCGGCGTTGATCGCCGTCCCGGTCGTCTTCGCCGTCACCATCGTCGTCTCGGCGGCCACCGACGAGCCGCCCCTCGAGACCAAACGTATCGTCCGGCAGTGTCACAGCCCCGAACCGATGGGCCAGCAACAGACCGCCGAGGACGTCGTCGCCGACGGGGGCGAGACCCCCGCGGACGACTGACCCATGTACGACAGGATACTCGTTCCCACCGACGGCAGCGAAACGGCCGAGAAGGCGATCGATCACGCCCTCGACACGGCGGAGACCTGTGGCGCCGAGGTCCACGCGCTGTACGTGGTCGACACTGACTCGATGAGTCTGAGTCTCGGCGCCGAACAGTTAGACCGCATCGAACAGGGTCAGTACGATCAGATGGACGACGTACGAGAGCGCGCCGAGTCGGCCACCGGCTACGTCGCCGACCGCGCGAGCGAGCGGGGCATCGTCGCCGTCGAGCACGTCTCGGCGGGCAAACCCCACGCGATGATCGCAGAGTACGTCGAGGACAACGACATCGACCTCGTCGTGATGGGCTCACAGGGCCGATCGGGAATCAGGCGAGCGCTACTGGGCAGCGTCACCGAACGGACGCTCAGATCGACCCGCGTCCCGGTGCTGGTCGTCGACGCCCGCGGAGAGTAGCCCCCGGTCGGGTTCATCCGACCGACATCGCGGTGGACTGGGACCGACCGGTCGTCGAAACCGTCTACTCGCGTCGCCAGCCGACCGCGAGTTCGGTGTTCCAGACGAACCCGAAGTACGCGACGACCCCGGCGAACATACAGGCATAGTACGCCCACGTCGGGCCGTCGGCGACCGTAAAGAGGACCTCGACCATCGTCACCCAGACGACCGCGAACGCCAGATCCGCAGCCATCCCCCAGCGCTGCTCGCGGACCGTCTCGAGTCGTTCCCGGAGAGTCGTCACGGACCGATCACGCCCGGACGTCGAGTCGGTTCGATCAAAAAGCTACCGCCGGGACGGGGCCGGCAACGGCCCCGGATCCGAACCCACATATGGCCGAGCGCGCAACCTCGCGTATGCACGGCTCGCCCGAGGTCGCCGTTCTCCGGCTGGGTCATCGTCCGGGCCGGGACGACCGGATGACGACCCACGTCGGGCTCACCGCCCGCGCGCTCGGTGCCGACAGGGTGATCCTCCCCGAAAACGCGACCCAGAGCCGCGAGACGGTCCGCGACATCACCGAGCGGTTCGGCGGCCCCTTCGAGGCGGAGCTGACCGACTCCCCCTACGGGCTCGTCCGGGACTGGGACGGACGCGTGGTTCACCTCACGATGTACGGCCAGGAGGTCCAGACCGTCGAAGCGGAGATCCGGACGGCCCACCGCGAGGCACCCATCCTGGTGGTCGTCGGCGCCGAGAAGGTCCCCTTCGACGTCTACGAGGCCGCCGACTGGAACGTCGGCGTCACGAACCAGCCCCACTCCGAGGTCGCGGGGCTCGCGGTCTTTTTAGACCGGCTGTTGGAAGGCGAAGAACTCGAGCGCGAGTGGGAGGAGGCCGACCGGCGAGTGATCCCGCGGTCGACGGGAAAGCGGGTCGAGCCGGCGGACGACGCGGGGGACACGGACCGCGGAAGTAACGGACGGTAGCCCGCCCCCCAAAACCGAACGTCCGAACCGCCGCCCTCGGCGGGTCGCAGTCGCGACCCGTTCTGCCAGCGGAACGGCCGCGGTCGTACGCTCGGGGGAACCGATATGCCGGGGGAGGACCCGCGGGTTGCGACCGACGGTGCGCCGGCGGTCCGCCGACCGTCTCAGAACGGAACGGTCGCGCCGGCAAACGAAAGCAGGTAGACGACGGCGGTGACGAGCGCGAGCCCGATGACGGCGAGCATGTACGCGAACGCGCCCTCGGGCGTGTAGATCGAGGGCAGGCTCATCGGTCGGGGCCCTCCGGCGGGTCGTCGGTCGAGTCCCTTGTCGGCGCCGAGCGGGCGGCGTCGCGCTCGATCGCGCGAGCCGCGTAGTACGTCGCGAACACGAGCACGACCAGCGGAAAGAGCGTCAGCGTGTGGGTGAGCACGACCGGCAACGGGTCGAACGACCAGGGAGAGGCCACCTCGATGAGGACCGCGAAGTACGCGAGGATGAAAAGCGGCGCCCCGTTGATCGAGATATCGACGACGGTCTCCCGAGAGAGCCACTCGAGCACGGGCGTGCGTTCGACCGGGAGCGTAATAAACGATCCCACGGCAGCCGTCGGGACCCCCGGCCGTCGTCGGACAAACGTTTATGCGAGGAGTGATCGTACCCAATTGATAGATGACGCGGGTACGCCGTGGTGTCGTCGCCGTCGTGGTCCTGCTCTCGGTGGTCCTCGCAGCGACACCATCGACGGTCGCCGCGAGTTCCGTCACCGACCAGCTCATCCGGCGGCTCAACCGGCAGTTGCTCTACATGGCCGTCCCGATCGCCGTCCTCGTCGAGATCATCCTGATCTACACGCTCTGGCGGTTCCGGGGCAACGACGAGCCACGGCCGACCCGCGAGAATCGACAGCTCGAGATCACGTGGACGGTCGCGACCGCGCTCGTCCTGCTGTTCGTCGGGACCGCGTCGTTTCACGCGCTGGCACATCCGTCGGTCTCGACGATCGACGGGGAGTCGAGCGATGTTCCCGACGACGCAGTCGAGGTCGACGTCACCGCCGAACAGTGGGAGTACGCCTTCGAGTATCCCGACGCGGGCGTGGCGACCAACGAGACGCTGGTGCTCCCGGAGAACCGTTCGATCTACCTGTCCATCACCGCCGAGGACGTCGTCCACTCCGTCCACGTCCCCGAGTTGGGACTGAAACAGGACGCCATCCCGGGGGAGACCAACCTGCTCCGGACGGAACTCACCGGGACCGGGGAGTACCGCCTCTACTGTGCCGAACTCTGTGGCGTGGGCCACTCCGGGATGCTCTCGACGGTCGAGGTCGTGAGCGAGGACGAGTACGAGGCGTGGCTCGAGGACCAGCGGGCGGGCGAGGCGGACAACGAGTCGGCGACCGATGCCACGAACGAATCGTCCGGCGGAGACGAGCCATGAACCGGGCACCGAGCGCCGTCGCCGGCGGCGTCGCCGGGACCGCCGTCATGTCCGTGATGCTCCTGTTGCTCGACGTCGAGACGCGCTCGACGATGGAGCTGTTCGACGTCGTCGCACGCTTCATCGGCCTGCCGGGCGATCCGGTCCTGGGCTTCGTCGTGTTCGCCGCGGCCGGCGTGGTCGCCTGGCCCCTCCTCTTTCTCGCGCTCGAACGCTACCTCCCGCGCGGTCCGGATCCCGCCGCCCGCGGCGTGGTATTCGGCACGATCCTCTGGATCCCGTTCGTGATCACGGGCAGAGGCGACATCGGGGGCCCGCTCCTGGTCTTTTTCGGCGTCTACACGCTGTTCGCCCACTGGCTGTACGGCTTCACGCTGGGCGCAGTGTACGGCCGACTGCTCGAGTCGTCCGCGGACCGACCGACACCTGGAGGGACACGATGAGACGAGATCCCGATCGACCGACTGCGACGGCACTGCGGTGCCGCGGCGACCGCATCGGGGTCGTGGAGGGGGATCGATGATCGGAGCGGTTCCCGGAATCGTCCTCGCCGTGGCGCTACTGGGCGGGCTCGCGGCCTACCTGCGCGTCCAGCGGGACCCGCCACCGGCGTGGTACGCCGACGGCGGCGTCATCTCGCCGACGGTGGGACTGACGAGGACGGAGAAACCGTCCGGCGTCCTCCGGTGGCTCACGACCGTCGATCACAAGGACATCGGGCTGCTGTACATCCTGTTCGGGACGGCCGCGGGGCTGTGGGGCGCGACCGACGCGATGATGATGCGCACGGAGTTGCTCGTGCCCGAGACCGTCGTCTGGAACGTCGAGACGTACAACGCGGTGTTTACGACCCACGGGCTGACGATGCTGTTTTTCTTCGTGACGCCCGTGTTCACCGGGATCGGGAACTACATGCTGCCGTTACTTCTCGACGCCGACGACATGGCGTTCCCGCGGATCAACGCGGTCGCGTTCTGGCTGCTCCCGCCGTCGCTGGTGCTGGTTCGAGGCGGACTGATCTCGGACGTGCTCGGAGCCGTCCTGGGCGTGCTCCCGATCGGGGTCGGCGCCTTGCTCGCGCTCGAGCCCGTCTCGATGGGATGGACGATGTACACTCCGCTCTCGACGGAGATGGCCAACCCCCAGATCGACGTGACGCTGCTGGGACTCCACCTGAGCGGGATCGCCACGACGATGGCGGCGATCAACTTCATCGTCACCATCGTCACCGAACGGCCCGACGACCTGGGCTGGGACGAACTCGACATCTTCTCGTGGAACATGCTCGTCACGAGCGGGCTGATCCTGCTCGCATTCCCGCTGCTGGGGAGTACCGTGATCCTCCTCCTGCTCGATCGGAACTTCGGGACGACGTTCTTCGCGATCGAGGGCGGCGGGCCGATGCTCTGGCAGCACCTGTTCTGGTTCTTCGGCCACCCCGAGGTCTACATCCTCGTCCTGCCGGCGTTCGGGTTGATCAGCCTCATACTCCCGAAGTTCTGTGGCCGCCGGCTCTTTGGCTTTCGCTTTATCGTCTACTCGACGATCGCCATCGGCGTCATGTCCTTCGGCGTCTGGGCCCACCACATGTTCGCGACCGGGATGGACCCGCGCCTGCGTGCGAGCTTCATGGCCGTCTCGCTCGCGATCGCCATCCCGAGTGCGATCAAGGAGTTCAACTGGATCGCGACGATGTGGAACGGCAGTCTCGAACTTTCCGCGCCGATGATCTGTATCGTCGGCGCGATGAGCACGTTCGTGATCGGCGGGATCACGGGCGTCTTCCTCGCGGCGGTCCCCGTCGATCTCGTGCTCCACGACACCCACTACGTCGTGGGCCACTTCCACCTCATCGTCGTCGGCATCATCCCGCTGGCGATGATCGCCGCGAGCTACTACTGGTTCCCGCTGATCACCGGCCGGATGTACAATCAGCGACTCGCCCGGGCCCAGGCCACGCTCCTGATCGTCGGCGCGTTCGTCACGTTCGTCCCGCTGTTGGTGCTTGGTTACATGGGCATGCCCCGACGGTACGCCGCCTACCCCGCCGAGTTCGTCGGCCTGAACCAGGTCGCCTCGATCGGCGCGTTCGTCATCGGCGTCAGCGTCGTCCTCTGGCTCGTCAATCTGGTCCAGTCGATCCGCGTGGGGCCGATCGTCGAGGACGCCGACGTCTGGAACCTGAAGGAGACGGGCCAGTTCACCCGGGAGTGGCAGTGGTTCGAGGACCGGATCGAAAAACGCCGGGCCGAACGACCCCTCCCGGACGACCATACGGGAGCCGAATCCGAACCATCCGAGGAAGCGACCGACCCGGAGAAACCCGATTAACCCTGCTCAGACGGCGTGCTGGGGGATGTAGGCGAAGCGCTCCATGGTCGTCCCGAGCACGTAGCCGTAGACCCAGTGGGCGCCAAGCGAGAGGCCAAGGAAGATGGCGCCGGCGTACTCGCCCGGCCAGAACGCGATGACGAACCCGGTCCACATGATCGTCGCGAAGGTGATCCCGCGGACCGCCCGGGGCTCCCGTGGCGGGAGGAAGGCGCCGCCCACCACGAACAGCAGGGGCAGGGCGACCGTCCCGCCGCCGACGAACACCACGAGTCCGAGCAGGAGGCTCGGTTCGAGGCCGAGCACCCGGCCGAGTTCCGCGAGGTCGACGAGCGAGTCCGCCCGGAACAGCTGGAGGAAGGCGGGCAACGCGAACAGGACCGGGACCATGGCCAGCAGTCCCGCCGCGCCGCCGGCGAAGGCTGCGAGCACGACTCTGGGGGTGATGTCGATCTCCGCATCGAGGTCCGACTCCCGGTCGAAGGGAGCGTCCGGGGTCTCCGGGTTCGGGGAGGCCTCGTCGCCCTGACTCATCGCCCGTGCCTACGGGCGTCCGGGTAATAACTGTCGGGCCCGGTTCGGTCGCCCGCTCCGGGGGGTGGCTACGGTAGCCACCCGCCCGCGGCGATCCGTTTTAGTGGGGCCCGGCCGGAGGGACGGACGTGTCCCGCAAGGTGTCGCTCGGATTGCTCCTGGCCGGCGCCGCCGCGTCCGTCTTCGTCATCGGGTTCGCCGTCGTAGCGCTGTGAGGGCGCTACCGCCCGCGATCGCCTCCGGCGCTCCCGGCGACGAGCGGACCG
The DNA here is from genome assembly GCF_020177375.1 of Saliphagus infecundisoli. Classification (GTDB taxonomy): domain Archaea; phylum Halobacteriota; class Halobacteria; order Halobacteriales; family Natrialbaceae; genus Saliphagus; species Saliphagus infecundisoli. Next base: position 200,068 of record NZ_JAIWHV010000003.1, read on the forward strand.
ACGGCGCCGACGGCCACCAGTAGTACCGCCGATCCGAAGACGATGGCCGCCCGGACGGCGATCCCATCGGTCCGGGCCGCATCGGCGAGTCCGCCGGGGGTCGGCGACGGCGCGACGCCGAGCCAGGCGGCCGCGGCGACGACGGCGATCGCGGCACCCACGAGACGGAGCGGCCGCCACCGGTCCGTCGCGTAGCCGACCTCGCGGGCCATCCCGGCGACGCTTGAGCCGAACGCGAGCACGCCGCCGACGGCGACCGGCACGACTCCGAACAGGACGCCGGCCTCTGTCGCGGCGATCCCGACGGCGGCGACGATCGGCCACGGGCTCGACTTCGTCGGCTCGTCTCCCATCGGGCCGACTTCCATCCGGAGGGCAATGAAACGCTCGTCCGAGAGGCGGGGTTTTTGCCGGGCGCGATCGTAGCCCCCTCATGGGCTCTGCCGACGAGTCGAGCGAGAGCGATCACCACGCGCCCGCGCCCGCCGACTGGCCCCGCGGGTTCGGCGAGGCGAGCTGGTGGCCCCTGGCTACCGCCGTCGGGGCCGCGGGGCTGTACGCCGGCGCCGCGCTCGCGCTGCTGGCGCGGGGCGAGGACGCGATCGTCGGCCCCGCGCTCCCGTCGGTCCTGCTCGTCGGCGGCGTCGGGATCTTCCTCGCAAGCCTCTACGGCTGGACCTACCACGGCTTCGTCGCGCGCTACTGGAAGCGGGCCGCGGGCGACGGACTGGACCTCCGGTGGGGGATGGTCCTGTTTCTGGCGACCGACGTGATGACGTTCGCCGCCGGGTTCGTCTACTTCTTTTTCGTCCGGACCGGCCCGTGGCCGCCCGGCGAGCTCCCCCACCTGCTCTCCTCGCTCGTCGCGATCAACACAGCCGTCCTGGTCGCGAGCAGCGTCACCCTCCACGTCGCCCACGAGTCGATCCGGGGAGGCCACCGGCGGCGGTTTCTGGCGTTTCTCGGGGCGACGGTCGTGCTCGGCGTCGTCTTCGTCGGCGGCCAACTCCTCGAGTACTACGAACTGCTGGTCGTCGAGGGAGCCGCCCTCACGGACGTCTTCGGGAGCGCCTTCTTCGCGCTGACGGGCCTCCACGGGCTCCACGTCGCACTCGGCGTAATCCTGCTCGCCATCGTCCTCGTCCGCGCGGGCCGCGGGCAGTTCTCGGCCGAGCGCCACACCGCCGTCGCGACGACCTCGATGTACTGGCACTTCGTCGACGCGGTCTGGCTCTTCCTCGTCGTCACGCTGTACGTCGGGTCGGTCGCCTAATGGGTCGCCAGAACGTCTTTGGGACGGCGGGCTCTACCCGAGATCACGATCCCCATGACGACCTGCACCCTGTGTGACCTCCCCACGGGCTCTCGGTCGGTTCGCGAGGAGGGAGTCGACGGCGAGTTCTGTTGTCGGGGCTGTCTCGAGGTCCACCGTCTCGTCGAGGACGCCGACGACCCCGACGACCCCGCTCTCCTCGCGGAGCCGGAATCGGCCGAGGAACCCGTCGGTCCGGCCGTGACGGACGACGACCTCGAGACCGCCTTCCTCTCGGTCGAGGGAATGCACTGTACGACCTGCGAGGCGTTCCTCGGGGCGACGGCGACCGACGTCAAGGGCGTCGAGGACGCGCGGGTGAGCTACGCGACGGAGATGATCCGGCTGACGTACGATCCGGAGACGATCGACCGCGCGGACCTGCCCGGCGCCGTGAGTGGCGTCGGTTATCGTGCCAGCGAGCCCGGCGAGGCGAGGAGCGAGAGCGGGTCGGTGTTCGAGCGCTACCGTGTCGCCCTGGCCGTCCTGCTTTCGATGCCCGTGATGGCGCCGTACCTGCTGTTCGTCTACCCGACCTACCTCGGGATCTACCCGGAGTCGTTTCTCTACGGGCAGACGATCCGGACGATGGTGTTCGTCCCGCTTGCCGTCTGGAGCACGCTGATCGTCCTCGGGCTGGGCTACCCGATCCTCCGGGGCGCGTACGTCGGACTCGCCGTGCGCCGGCCGAACGTCGATCTCCTCGTCGCCATCGCCGTGCTCGCGGCGTACGCCTACTCGATGGCGGCGTTCGTCGTCGGCTCGCGCCACGTCTACTTCGACGTCGCGGTGCTGGTGCTCGTCGTCGTCACCGTCGGAAACCACCTCGAGTCGCGGGTGAAGCGCCGGGCCGTCGGTACCCACGCGGACCTCGCGGCAGCCCACGAGACGACCGTCCGGAAGCAGGGAGCCGACGGCTCGTTCGCGTCGGCCGACCGCACGGAGTGTGGCCCCCGCGACCGGATCCGCGTCAACGCCGGCGACCGGATCCCCTTCGACGGCACCGTCGTCGAGGGGACCGCGACGGCCGACGAGGCGTTGCTCACGGGCGAGTCGGTGCCGCGGTCGGTCGCTCCCGGCGAGGCCGTCGTCGGCGGCGCGACCCTTCTCGAGGGCTCGGTCGTCGTCGAGGTCGGCGAGGACGCCTCGAGCACGATGGATCGACTCGTGGAACTGCTGTGGAACGTCCAGAGCACGAACGTCGGCGCCCAGCGCCTCGCCAACGTCTTCGCCGTGGCGTTCGTCCCGCTGGTACTCGCGGTGGCGGCGGGCGCGACGGCGCTCTGGCTCGCCGCCGGTCTCGGGACCGCCGAGTCGCTCATGATCGGGCTCTCCGTGCTCGTCGTCTCCTGTCCGTGTTCGTTGGGGATTGCCACGCCGCTCTCGCTCGCGGCCGGCAGCGCCCGGGCGGCCGACGACCGGACGATCGTGCTCTCACCGACCGTCCTCGAACGGATCACGGACTCGGAGGTCGTCGTCTTCGACAAGACGGGGACGCTGACGACCGGCGAGATGGCAGTCGAGGACGTCACTGCCGACGACGACCGGGTGCTCGCCCTCGCCGCCGCGGTCGAGGAGCGCTCGAACCACCCGATCGCCGAGGCGATCGTCGAAGCCGCCGACGGGGGTCTCGAGCAGACCGTCGAGGACTTCGAGCGCGAGCGGCGGGCCGTCTCGGCGACCGTGGACGGGCGAAAGGTCCGCGTGGGCCACCCCGAGGCCGTCCGGTCGGCGGGCTGGGAGATCCCCGACCGGTTCGCCGACGCGATCGAGACGACCCGGGAGCGCGGCTTTCACCCGACCGTCGTCGGCCGTGACGGCGCCGTCGTCGGCGTCGTCGCCCTCCGGGACGACCCCCGCGAGAACTGGGCGGAGGTCGTCGACGCGCTGTCGGCCGAGGGCCGGCGGATCGTCGTGCTCACCGGTGACGACGAGCGCGCGACCCGCTGGCTGGGCGACCACCCGGCCGTCGACGAGGTGTTCGCGGGCGTCCGTCCCGAGTCGAAGGAGGCGATCGTCCGCCGGCTCCGATCCGAGGGGACGACGACGATGGTCGGCGACGGGACCAACGACGCGCCCGCCCTCGCCCGGGCCGACATGGGCATCGCCCTCGAGGGCGGCACGGACGTCGCGATGGAGGCGGCCGACGTCGTCGTGCTCGACGATGACCTCGGGGCCCTCCCTGGCGTGTTCGAGACTTCGCGGACGACCCGCCGGCGGATCCGCCAGAACCTCGGCTGGGCGGTCGGCTACAACCTGCTTGCGATCCCGCTTGCCGTCGCGGGGCTCGTCAACCCGCTCGTCGCCGCGGTACTGATGGGCGCGAGCAGCCTCCTCGTCGTCGTCAACTCGAGCCGCACCGGGTCCGAGTGAAGACGCATGACAGCAGCGGGGAACCTTCGCGTCCGGCGGCTCGTGATCCCCTACGAGGGACCGAACAGCCGGACCGGCCGGAGGAGCCGGCCGCCGATGCTCCGGACGAACCCGGTCAGTCCCATTGCCGACTCGTCGATGACGTAGCCGGTGCCCATCGGTTCGACCGTCCCATTGCCCTCGAGGATCTCGAAGACGTCCGCGAGTTCGTCCTCGGTCAGTCCCGTCCGGGTCCGGATCTCGCCGGCCGTGAGCGGCCGATCGGCCTCCTGGAGGGTCTCAAGGACCCACCGTCCGTGGGCTCCGAGCGCCTGCATCTCGGCCATGGAGGGCTCGTCCTCCTCTTTCTCCACGGACACCGGTTCGGTCGGTTCGCCGTGGCGGTACTCGTAGAGGGTGTCGAGGACGAGCCAGCTTCCGGCCACCAGGAGGACGGCGCCGAGCCAGACGCTTTCGCCGCCGTCGGAGAGGGCCGATGCTCCGGCGACGGCGACGAAGATACCGAAGAGGATCCTGAGGCTCGTCAAGCCGAGATCGAGCGCGTCGAACGCCCGGGTCGCGATGGGTCTGAGAACGACCCCGAGTAGGGGTACGATGGCCGTCTCCTCGTAGCCGAGGCTGGAGAGCACGACGGCGATGGCGACGGCCCCGACGATCTCCGAGAGGGGCATTCGGTCCCTGGCCGCCGCGACGATCGACTCCGCCATGCCCGATCATCATTCCAGAGAAACATTAACGTGTCGACAGGACCGAAGCGTCCCGATCAGTCAGCTCAGCGACCTGCGGTTCGGTCGGCGGAGCCGAACAGCCCCAGGGGCCGAGCGAGGCGACGCCCGACGCCCCGGAGAGCCCTCGAGACGAACGCGCTCGTGCCGAATGTGCCCTCCTCGACGGCGTATCCGTTGCCGATCCGATCGACCCGGTCGGTCCTCGAGACGGCTTCGAGGGTCGCCTCGAGTTCGGTACCCTTGAGTCCCGTTCGGTCGGCGAGTTCCGCGGCCGTCAGCGGACGACGGGCGTCCTGGAGAGACTCGATCACGCGCCGATGGGGGCCCGTCAGGACGCCCATCCATCCGGTAGTGCGGGCCGCGTCGTCACCGTGGACGCGCTCGTAGAGCCCGTCTATGGCGATCCAGCAGCCGACCGCACCGAGGGCGAGGCCGATCGTGGCCCTCCCTCCCGCGGCGGCGCCGCCGGCCGCGGTCGCCGCGCAGGCCCCGCCGAGCAGGACCCGTGCGTCGCCCTCGCCCATCCCGGTCCGGTCTACGATCCATCTGATCGCCGGAAACGTCGTCAGGACCGAGGAAATCGGTGCCAGTGACCAGCCCCCCACGCCGGCGGCCACGTAGGAAATCGCGACCAGGAGACAGACCGCGCTGGCGGCGACGGCGTCGGCCCGTTCGATCAGCGAGACGACCCGCGATCGCATCACGCCTCGAACTACTGGTGTGGGTTTATTGAAACTACCGGCGAGTCGGGCCGGCGGCCGCTGCGGAGTCGACGAAGTCCCGCCCAGGGGCGCTCTCAAAAGACTTAATGGCCGGATCCCACAAGAGTGGGCAATGGCTTTTGAGGACCTCCTCGAGGATCCGGTGATCCAGAAGTATCTCCACGAGCTGGTCGGCCCCACGGGAATGCCCGTCGCGGCCGCCCCGCCCGACGGCGAGGTCACCGACGAGGAACTCGCCGAGGAGTTGGACCTCGAACTGAACGACGTCCGCCGGTCGCTGTTCATCCTCTACGAGAACGACCTGGCGAGCTACCGACGCCTGCGCGACGAGGACTCGGGCTGGCTCACCTACCTCTGGACGTTCGAGTACGACAACATTCCCGAGAACCTAGAGGAGGAGATGTATCGCCTCCACGACGCCCTGGATGAGCGCCGGGAGTACGAACGCAACCACGAGTTCTACCTCTGTGAGATCTGTTCGATCAGGTTCGAGTTCGGCGAGGCCATGGACTTCGGCTTCGAGTGCCCCGAGTGTGGCTCCCCCCTGGAGTCGATGGACAACGACCGGCTCATCGACTCGATGGACGACCGGCTCGACTCGTTGGAGGACGAACTCAACCTGGACATCGAAGCCTGATGGTCGTCCTCGCAACGAAGCTCTACGTCGAGGGCGACGCCCGCGAGCGCGCGCTCGACTCGCTTCGATCGCTGGTCGGAAACGCCGTCGGCGACTTAGAGGTCACCTACGAGGTCGGTATCCGCCACGACGACTTCCCCTCGGTGACGATCGAGGGCGAGGACAGCGTCGTCGCCCGGAACGTCCTCCGCGAGGAGTTCGGCGAGATTCTTCCCGACCTCGAGGCGGAGGAGGTCCACGTCGGCACGCTCGAGTCCTGGGACGAGGAGGGGTTCGTCCTCGACGCCGGGAGCGACGTTCGGATCCCCGCCGACGGGATCGAGTTGGGTCCGGGCTCGCCCTCCCAGATCCGCGATCGGTTCGGTCTCGTCCAACATCTCCCCATGCGCTTCGTCTACGACGGCGACGGAGAGGGCCGCCTCGCCGAGGCCGAACGCGACCGCCTCTACGAGTGGACCCGGGGCGACGGCCGACTCAACGTCAACAGCGCGACCCGCGCGGAGGTCCGGGCGACGTTGAACCGGGCGGGCCACGCCCAGGACTACGTCACGGTCGAACGGCTCGGACTGCTCGAACAGAGCGTCGTCTGCACGCCGGGGACGGACCCACCGGGGCTGCTCGCCAGCGTCGGGGAGTACCTGCCCGCCGAACTCCGGTGTGTCGTCCCCTGAGATGGGACGGCGCCTCCGTCTCGCGACCGCCCTCGCACTGGTCTCTCTCATGGTCGCCACCGCCGGCTGTTCGGCGATCTTTGGCGGGATCGACGACGACACGCTCGACGAAAGCGGGGAGTACGGCGACCTCCGGGAGAGCGGCGCCGACGTCGCCATCGACGTCGAGGGCGGCGAGTTCCGGGCGGTCTACGACCTGAACGACACCGACGACCTCTCGCTGTCCCGCTCGGGGCTGTACGCCGACGACCCCTTAGAGATCAGGGCCGTCCGCTACTGGCACCCCAACGGCACCGAACTGACCGGCTCGGAGATCGACGTCGACCAGGACCGCTCGAGCACCGACGTCTCGGTCCCCGACGGCAACGGGACCCTCGCCTTTACGGGCGAGGCCGGCGCCAAGACCTTCTCGCTTCCGGCCTACGTCTCGGGCTCCTACGAAGTGACCCTCCCCAGGGGCCAGCGGACGGACAACTTCTTTTTCGGCGACGTCAGCCCCGGCGGCTACGAGCGCGAGATCGTGGATAATCGCGAGCGGATCACCTGGGAGGACCTCGACTCGACGATCTCGGTCCGATACTTCCTCGACCGGGACATCTACCTCTTCGCGGGGCTCGTCGGGATCGTCGCCGTCCTCGGCGGGAGCGCCCTCGGCGTCACCTACCTGAAGGTCAAACGCCTCCGGGAACGCAGAGAGGAGATGGGGCTGGACGTCGAACTCGAGGACGGCGACGACGGTCCACCCCCCGGAATGCGGTGATTGCGAGTCGGGCTTAGAACTCGACGGTCGCCCGGACGATTCGAACGACAACCGTCGAAGCGGTACAGCTCCCATTATTCCAGCCGTTCCGATCTAGCGCTGCGTCCCACCCGCCCTGGTGAGCGGAGCCGCTTACTGCGAGAGAAACGCCATTCACCCCCGTGAACGTCCGGGATTCGACAGATTGTTCGACGAGAGTGAACCGTTGGGTGCCGCTCGCCTGGATCGATCGTTCATCCCCATCGAGGGAGAGGACTGAGACGACCGCCCTGTCGTCCCCACACGCCAAGGCCGGCTGGCTCGTCACGGCGCTCCTATCTGGCTCATCCTCGACGCCTTGGAAGACGCCACCGCCCTCGTAGGCGATCGTGCTCGAGCCGTACTGGTACGTTAGCTTGCCGAGAGAAACCGTCTCGTCATATCCGTCGCTGTCGATATCGACCGTAAGCGAGCCGCCGGACCCGTCCGTCCGAACGGTCCCATCCCGAAGCGTGAGTTCTCCCGAACGCTGATCGGTTCCCCCTTGTCGAAGAACGTCGTTGAAGTTCGACGCGAGCGCCTCCATCCCCTGGGCTGCCGACTTGACCTGCTCGCCCTCCTGGTAGGAGTGCATGGACTGGAACGCGGTCGTATAGAGCAGTCCGACGGAAATGATGACGACCGCGAAGACGAGGATGAACCCGACGACCTCGCTCACGCCGCGGTCCTCGTCCTGTCCGGCGATCATCCGTAACCACTCTCCAGGCGGATCTCGTCGCCGTCGTAGATGATTCTCATTTCCCCACCCTGGGCGCTTTCCGAGGCAATGCTGGTGTCGATCGCGAGCGGTACCTGGACCGTCGTACGCGCACCCGGAGCGGACAGGACGACACACGCGCTCTGGATCAAGGTCCCACAGTCGCTCTCGCTAAGTCCGACCGAATACGTTCTCCCCGAGACCTCGTCGGGGTGATCGACTCGGAGTTCCACGGTTCCCGGTCGCGGGTCCTCCCGAGCGAGCCGATCCACGCTCGCCACCTCGCTCGCCACTCGCTCGCCGATGGTCTCGAGCGAGCGGTCGGCGCCGCGCTCGCTCTGGCCGTCGAGCATGGCGCTGGCGCCCATGAGCAGGCCCGCGATCAGAACCGCCGTGATCCCCATCGTGAGCACGTGCGAAAGCGCGACCGAGACCCCTCGGTCGTCCCCGCGAAGTCCTCTCGGCCCGGTCACGGCTCATCACCGTAGACGTCGATTTCCCTCTCTCGAACGTAGGTGAGTTCGTCCGACTCGTAGGTAAGGTCCGCCTTGACCGAGAGAACCGCCGGTCCGAACGCGAACTCGCTGTCGATCTCCTCGGCGTCCACGACCAGTTCGAACGTTCCGATCGCGCCGGTTCCGTTCGCAAAGGTGACTGAGGTCACCTCTTCCTCGAATCCGAGATCGTCCAGACACCCTTCGTCGGTCTCCCCACCCAAGAGATCGATCGTTACTGTCGAGTTCTCGTCAACCCCGGCTGCGGGGTCGAGTTCACACTCGTTGGAACCCATACTGACGGTGACGTTCTCGGCATTTCGACCGAACTCGACATCGTCCTGAGTACCGAGTTCGACGGTCAGCCCCTCGAACTCGCTTGCGTTCAGCGTAAGCTCGAACCGCTCTACATCGTACGGTTCACTGGTTCCATTGAGTACTAATCGACTCTCGTTGCCGGCCAGATCCTCGAACTCGTCTTGGTGGACGATCGTCCCGACGTTACTGTCGTTCGCCGAGAGGTTCACGTTCGCGAGTACCGGTCGGCTTGCAGCCGTCGCGTTCCGGTAGTGGCCCTCGAACGCGGTCAGGTTCCCGTCAACCTGCTCTACGGTCTCGCTCGTGTTCTCCGACTGGGAGACGGCCCCGTTGCTTCCGTTCTCCGTCTCGTTCCCTCCTTCGCTCCCGTTGGTGGACCCGTTCGAGTCGTTTCGCTCGATGGTCGTGTTCCGATCGGCGTTGACGGACCTGACGACGCTGCGGACGCCTTCCTCGACCTCGGTCTCGACCACGGGCGGCTCGCCGGCCCGTTCGACGGTCCCATCCTGGCCGGCTGCCTGACTGTAGATGGCGCTATTGAACACGACGACGATCCCGAAGATCAGGAAGGCCAGCGCGATCGCGCCGACGAGGATCAGCTGTGCGCGCTCTCCTCGGGCAGTGGGGCGCCCTACCATACGACCAGCCGCACCTCCACGACGTTGTACAGCCGGCTCTCCTCGTCTACGTCCGGAATCCGATACGAACCATTACTTTCGTTCCCGCCTTCCCGAAGCGTTTTCGTCGTTCCCGGTGCGGTCAGCTCCTGATCGTCCGTGAGCGTGACTGTGTGGCTCGCACTGACCCCGCTCGAGTCGGGCGAGCCCTGGTAGACCAGGTAGAAACTCTCGGTTTCGTCCTCGCTGTTCTGATAGACGAGTTCGACGTTATAACTGCGGGCAGCTTCCCCGAACCGCTTGTCGAGTAGTTCGCCAAACCCGAACTCGTTGGCAGACGTCGCACTCATATACGAACGATCAGCGAATCGATCCGCCGTATAGTAACCTCGAGCGGACTCGCTTACGTTCGATGCGTTGTATTCCTCTTCAGCCGGATTCCAATACCGAACGACGTGCGAGAGGTCGCCCTCGGCTCCGGCGACGACGAGCGCGTCCCGGGCCTCGCCCTGGAGTTGGGTCTGGACCGATCGATCAACATCTCCCCCCGCCGACGGCGAGACGACGACCGACTGGACGGCGAGCAACACCGCCATCAGCAACACGATCGCGCCGACGAACCCCTCCAGGGTGTAGGCCTGGCCCCGATCGTCGTTCACCATACGCGCACCACCAACCGACACGCGGGGTCACAGTCTTCTTCAAGATCAGTAACACGCACGATCCGGGCCGAACTCACTCTTGGACTTCCCTCGTACGTGTCGCCGCCTCCGATGATCGTCCGATTAGACGTCTCCTTCGACGGATTCAACGTCTCGATCGAGATGTTGACTCGATCGATCGCGCTGCCGCTAGATCTGAGGCCGAGTTGCGCCGCCAGATCGTCGCTTCCGGTGCTTCCGTACGTCTCGTTGAACGCCGTGACGTTCACCTCCTGTGTCCCGTTGCCTTCGACCGTCTCGAGCACCTCCCCTGCAACCCGATCGGCCTGGGCGGCGTCGCCGCCGTCGACTGCTGGCGCGTACGGCGAGAGCAGCGAGGGCAGAAAGCTGAAGACGAACGCGACCGCGAGCAGGAAGATCCCGATCCCGATGACGAAGTCCTGGGTCGTCTGGGCGCGCTCGGTCCGCGGCCCTCTCGGTAGATTCTCCCGCATCTCAGACCACCAGCGCCCAGGTGCCGAGCGCGATGGTTGACAGGACGATGACGTACTTCAGCCCGCTCAGGACGTCCGCGTCCCGCATGTACCCACAGATGAGCCCCGAGAGGACCGCCTGGAGGGTCACCGCGTGGAAAAAGAGCAGGGAGAGCAGGTCGGTGTCGATGTTGCCCGCGAGGTTGGCGTCCGCGACGCCCGCACCGCCCGTATCGACGTCCTCGGCGCCACCGCTCTCGACGCCCGTCTCGAGCCCGGCGACGGTGTCGATGAACTGCGTTTTGAGGATGGCGATCACCGCCAGCAGCGTCAGGAACGTCATGATGATGATGACGACCTGCATCAACGTCCGCGAACGGCGCTCGCGCTCGATGTCGTCGTGGTTCTCGCTTGCCTGGGCGGCCGTCCGGAGGACGTCGGAGATCTGGTTCGAGGCCTCCTGGGCCTTCGTGATGAGCTTGACGGTCCGGGCGAGGCGGGGAATGTGGTAGGCGTTGTTGAACTCCACCAACGCACCCGTGAGGCTCATCCCGTAGTTGACCTTCGCGTGGACTGTCTCGAACTCCCGGGCGAGCTTCCCGTTGGTCGTCCGGGCGACCGAATCGAGCGACTCCAGCAGCGTCAGCCCGGTATCGTTGGCACTCGAGAGCTTCCGGAGGTCGTCGGACAGCGAGCCGATGACCGCGGTCCGCGAGCGGACGTTCCACTCCCGAAAGACCGCGAGCGGGAGCCCGATCACGTAGAGCGGGACGTAGAGGTAGAGCAGGGTCCCCCAGATCGGGTAGGCGATCATCGCGTCCCAGGAGGTCGGCGCCGCGTCCGAGACGAACGCGACCCCGATCACCGAAAGCGAGGCAGGCACGGTAAGCGCAAGCGTCAGCAGCGGGCTCTGCTTGAACAGGTGGTGGGGCCGCCGGAGGACGGCGATCGTCTCGTGGGTCCCCTCGTTTCGCTTGATCCGGTCGAAGACGCTGTACTCGCCGGTGTACTCCTCGACCAGCCCGAGGTTCCGAAGGCCCTGGTTTCGGGCGCTCTCGACGCGCTTGTCGTCGGTCGACGCGGTGAGGTAGCCGTCGCCGGGCTCGTCGTGTTTGACCGTCGAGACGAGCACGAGAAAGCCCGCGCCGGTCAGCGGGATCAGCCCGTAGATCGTCAGGTAGAGCATCCGGTCGTCGACGTTCGCATCGGGGACCATCTGCATGATGACCATGATGATGATCAGGAGGAGAGGAAACAGCGAGAGCGTCATGTACATCTCCCCGAACAGCTCTAAGGTCTCGAGGGTCATCTCCTGTTGCTGCTTGGCCGTTCGCATGTGCTTCTCCTTTTTGTCCTCGAGGAAGCCCTCCATGTTCCCGCCGCTGTTGACGATCGCGAGCATGTCTGTGAGAAACTGCGAGAGCTCGTCGCTCGGCGTCTCCATCGACTGCTTGCGGATCGCGGTGCGGTAGTCGACGTCGAAGTATTCCGTCTCCTGGACGATGCTCCGGAACTCCTCGGCGACCGCACCGTAGGTGTCGTCGGCCTGGGCCATCGCCTCGATGATCTCGAGCTGATTGAGGCCGCCGACCGACAGCGCGTACATGAACGACACCGAGTCCGTAAGCAGCATGTTGATCTCCCGTTTCCTGGAGGCCGCCCGCGAGTAGGGAAAGATCAGCAGGACCGAAAAACCGATCAGGAAGCCGATCGTGCCGAAGACGAGACCCGTCGAGACGATGAGCCCGGGAATGTAGACCGTGTTGAGGAACTCCACGACCGTCTCGTTGGGGATCGAGACGGTGATCATCGGCGTGAGCCGCACCAGTCCCGTCGCGAACAACAGGTAGCCGAGCGTCAGTCCGCCGATCCAGAGCGCAACGCCACTGATGACGCCGAGTCCGAGCGCCCGCGAGAGGTAGAGTTCGACGGTGTCGGCCATCCGGGCCTGGGCCAGCTTCCGCTCGATGTCGACGACGAGTTTGCTGTCGTCGTCGAACAGGCGGTCGTACAGCGGGTAGAAGAGCTCGCCGAGGCGGTCCGAGCCGCCGTGAAGCCCGCTCCCGGAGTCGCCCGTCCCGACACTCATTCGTCGGCCTCCGGGTCGGCGTCGTCGCCGAAGCCGGAGGCGGCGTCAGCGGTTCCGAACCCGCCGTCCTCATCCGGCTGCTCGTCCCAGTCGAACCCGGTCTCGAGCCCGGTGTCCCCATCGTCCGGATCCCCAACGCTGGCGTCGGCCGCCGCTCCCTCCTCGGCCCACGAGGGTGTCTCGAGATCGATCCCGCCGTCGGCGTCCGCGACCGGGGCGTCCTCGTCGCCCTCGATGTCCTCGCGTCCGTCGGCCGGAGCCCGCTCCGCGGCGGGGGCCGCGTCGGCGTCCGCCTGGACCCCGCCGGCCCCGGTCGCACCCGGCCCGTCCGTAAACGTCATCGACTGGCCCGGCTCGACGCCGCCGAGCGCGCTCGCCAGCCCGCCGGAAGCGGTCCCGCGATACGCAGAGAGCACTTCGGTCTCCGCCCGCTCGAGGATCTCCGCCGCGAGTTCGGCGGTCTCGTCGGTGGGATCGGGCCTGGGGACCAGCGCCTCCTTGCTCGGATCGACGTCGATCAACACGCTCTCCATCTCCCGGAGGTCCGCGAGGCTGTCCTCGAGGCGACCGTTGGCGATCAGCGCCAGGATCGTCTCCGGGTCGTTGATAAAGGCCTGGACCGTCGCGGCAACCTCGGCGTAGGTGTTCAGCCCCTTCTCGATGAGGTAGGCGAGGATGACCTTTCGTTCGAACAGCTCGCCCTCCAGCTTCTCGCGGCTCCAGCCCCGGTCGAACTGGATCGCCTGCAGGGTGTTCGAGTCGCCCATCTTGAGGTACTCGTCGGTTTCTGCCTGCCACTGGTAGACGTCCTGGACGTTGATCTCGTCGTTTTCGGCCTCGTAGTGGTTGATCTCGGTCAGGGCCTTGTTCCGGCGGACCTTCGTCCCCTGGACTCTGGTCTGGGTCTGGACCGAGACGAGGTCGAGGGCGGTGAACATCGTCTTCGAGACGTTGATCGGATCAGTCGTGAAGCGTTTGAGTACCTCGTCGACGGAGTCGGCGTGGAACGTGGTGTAGGTCGTGTGGCCCGTCGACATCACCTGGAACAGCGTTCGCCCTTCCTCGCCGCGGATCTCGCCCATCACGATGTAATCGGGGCGTTGTCGGAGGGCGGCCTCGAGCAGGTCGAACTCGTCGACGTCGCCTTTCGCGTCGTCGTTGAACGAGGGCCGGGTGACGCTTGCGACCCAGTTTCGCTGGGGGAGTTCGACCTCCCGGGTGTCCTCGATCGAGACGATTTTCGTGTTCGAGGGGATAAACAGCGAGACGGCGTTCAGCGAGGTCGTCTTCCCCGAGGCAGTGCCGCCCGCGAAGATGAGGCTCTTGTTGTTCTCGATGGCGAGCCAGAGAAAGGCCATCTCCTCTAAGGAGAAGGTGTTCCAGTTGATGAGATCGATCGGCGTGAAGGGGACGTCCTTGAACTGCCGGATCGTGTAGTTGGTTCCGTGGTCGGACACCTCTCGCCCGAGGGTGAGCTGGGCCCGCGAGCCGTCGGGGAGGGTGGCGTCGACCTGGGGCAGACGCTTGCTGATCCCCTTGCCCGAGCGCTGGGCGAGCTTGACGACGAAGTCGTCCAACTCCTCCTCGCCGTGGAAGACGTTCGAGATGATCTGTTCGTACGACGAGTGATAGACGAAGACCGGCGAGTCGTAACCGTCACACGAGATGTCCTCAACGTTGATGTCGTGTTTGATCGGGTCGATTCGCTCGTAGCCGATGAAGTTCCGCTTGAGGACGTACAGCAGCTTCTCGACCTGATACTCCGTCAGCGTGTCCGAATCCTCCGCGAGGAGGACCGGCTCGGGTCTGGCGGTGATCCCCTCGAGGTCGGGATCCGCCTCGGGCTCCCGGCCGAGCAGCCGCCTGATCCGGCGGGGGATCCCGAACCACGACGGCGACCCCGACTCCTCGAAGAGGTCGTAGCGTTTCAACAGCCGCCGGGTCTCGGCCTCGATCACTTCCTTGCGCCCCTCCTCGTCGCCCGCGTGCTCGGCGCCCTCCTCGGAGTACTTGATCGCGGTCCGAAGCTTCCCGGTGAGAAACTCCTGGACCTCGCGTTCGAGGTCGTTTAGGTGGGGCTCGACGGCGTAATACTTCTTCTCGTTTTCCTTCTCGGAGTTATTCATAGAGTATACATAGAGTAGTCATCCTTCCAGCTACCTACTCCTCGAAACAGGAATATCCAACTCCTCATTACTCTAATCGCAAGAAGGAGCCATTGACGGATGGGAACCATATTATCCGAGAGGGGTTCTTTCTCCTTACTCACTCCTCCCTGAATCCTAACCTTCCCTACCCTACTCGGACTAACTCGAAGCCGAGAGAAGCCCGTCAGTCCGTTTTTCCTACTCGATGAATGTGGATTGGTCATTCAAGACCGAAAACCGCTCACAGAGCGTCCTATAGATTCTAAGCGGAATCCGGTGTTACTCTCTTACCTTCCCGTCTAATTCAAGCATGGATTCCATTTGCCAGAATATTGGAATGCGAACTCATGGATAGGGTCTTCAAATCCTTATCTCATCCAGACAGAAGAAAAGTCTTGTTCGCCCTCTATAACCACGATCCTCCCTTAGATATGGAAGCACCCACCGAGGAGACTATCATCTACCAGAAATACTTGGAAGAGCAACAGGTGGAGTTAGTCCATCGTCACTTACCGATGCTGGAAGAGTCGGGATCCATCCAGTGGGATCGGGAGAATAAGGCTGTATATCAAGGACCCCGATTTGAGGAAATTGAGTCACTCCTTGAGGTGCTTGAAGATCATGATGAGTTCTTCGAGCCTGAGCGATAATCCCATACGCTCTCACGGAATTCCCGTTGCCATTCGTAGATTGAATCCAAGTTCTCTCATGGTCTGATCGAATTCAGTATTGGAAGCCGTTAATCCTTTTTGCGTCCTACAGGCACTCTCGCCCCCAAATTCAGCACAATTGAACTCATAGATATTCTCAATTCCATGAGCCTGATTTGAAATATTCGCATCCAGTAAGTCAGAAACTCTTGGTTGACAGCAGATTATTCATAATTCCGTTTATTACATTCACTCCCCTGAGCCAGTAAATAGGATTATCGACTACCTTGAAGGCCGAATATCTGCTTTACGAGCCCTATACCTCCATATTAGGGTAGTTTAATATGTCCCAATACCGTAGACTGTCACAGTGCCTTACCCAGAATCGTACAAGAAGATAGCTGCCGATGAAGATTCAATAGAGGTTGCCAGGAAGACAAAGGAATCTCTTGGACTAACCTGGAATCAATTCTTAGAGAAATCCGCTGCTGAGCTTGAGAGTAACAGCTGAGGAGATTAACCATGAAAGCAAGGAACGGGAATTGGGGAGTTCCCGAACGATTTCCGGATGAAGGTCCATCGATCCGAGTCCCGGTTGGGAGGCAGGATCGATATGAGTAGTTACGAACCCCGAGACCTTCAAGATACGGACTACTCTGAGCAGGTTCTGAGGAACTCGGTCCGGAAGTGGAGGCTTCCGAACTTTCCTATCGGATTGAGGGTACGGATTGGGACTCGGAGAGGCATTCCAAGGTGATCCAAATCCATGAACAAATCAGTTAGTCAGAAGCAAAGTCGTTTCGATCCCACGAAATTCGGACTCAATCAGTGGGTATCATGGCGCTACGAGCAGAATAAGGAGAAGAAAGCTCCGATCAATCCCGATACGGGAGGCTACGCTTCTACGAATAAGCCCGATACGTGGGGGACCTACCAGAAGGCGACTAAGCGAGTCGAGAGCGACAATCTCGACGGGATAGGCTTCGTCCTTACCGAAGATGATCCCTATTCCCTTATCGACTTAGACGGCTGCCGAGACCCTCAAACGGGAGAGCTTGACGAGTATGCCGAGAAAATAATCGAGAAGTTGGATTGCTACGTTGAGATATCACCTTCCGGAACGGGCCTCCATATCTACGTCCGAGGGGAGAAGCCAGCGGGCTACTCGAATACTGATTCCGTCGAGATATACGAATCGGACTTCTATACCACGATTACCGGGAATCACCTCAATGGGACTCCCCAAGGCATTGAATCCCGGCAGAACGAATTAGACGAGATTTGCGAGGAATACCTTACCGAGAAAGGGGGATCAGACACCTCTTCTGACCGGGACTACGGATCATACACCGATCCTGAGAACGCTAACGTCGATGAAGATGGGGCTAACATCGTCTATGCAGATATTGAGGATTTCCGGAATAGACAGAGAACGACTCAGAGGGCCTATCAATACATCAATGATCTAATCGAGGGACGGAATTACAAAAAATGGGGATTTCAGACGGGTGAGGGAGACGAAGACCGATCTAACGCGAACCTTTCGTTAGCAGGCAAGCTCAACGGGATTCTCCTCATGGCCGGAGAAGACGACCCGGAACGGCGGAAAGACCTCATTGAGAACTTCCTGATTCATGTCGCCCGGAAATACCGGAAAACGAGAGAAGCCGACGACTCTGGGTATGAATACGAGAAGTCTCCTCGAAAACTCCTGTTGGAAGGGGACTATCTCTCTAACACCGTCTCCGAGGCTATTGAGACGTTTGAGTGGGAGATATTCGAGAAATGGAGTTGGAAGAAGGAATACGTAGATCGATCTTCCAACGACTACGGAGACGGTCGATATCAAGCAGTCTACGAGACTACTGAAACTCTTGCTCAGAATAGAATCGGCAAATACGGGTACCCGACTCGGGAAGAGATAGCGAAATTCACCCAACTCGAAGAAGAAAATCCGCTCGAAATAGGAAGCTACGAGAATACTGTCTCTCGTCATCCACGACTGAAGAAGGCGAAGCTTGGTCACAACCGATATGTATTCTACCCGAAGACTGAGCCCGATCCCGAAGAAGCCGAGTGGGTCAAATTCCCCGATCACTCAACGAAATACGAGCCCGGCACTCTCGACTCTTGGACCGGCCCCGAGGTGGTCGAAAAGTGAACTTCTCCATTACCCCCCCCCACCCCTTTGCACCTATATGTCGCAACAGATTCGACTCCCGAATCATTGCTACATGGCTTCTATCGGGGAGGAACATGGAGAACGGGGTTTCCAAAATCGGGCATATCGACATATAAAGGGGGCATACGTTCTAGTTTAGTGGTGATCAAAGGTGAACTCACCCCATTCAATCTGCTTACGTAACCGTTCCCTGTGTGGATTTGGATCCCGCGACGCCCACAGCAATAACTCGTCTAAATCCGGTAGTTCATAGCCTAACTCTACCATGAGGTACAGCTGGATCAGATGAGCATGTCGTTCGATA
>NZ_JAIWHV010000040.1 GCF_020177375.1 Saliphagus infecundisoli
TACGGATCGCGGAATCTATCGATTCCGGCGATCCGCCAATCCCCAGCGCCACAGTTGGTTCACCATTGAGAGACCACTCATGAGACTGCTACGAAATCGGTCTGACGGAAGGTCGCTATCCAACTACCGAGGATATACGATTTGTTGATGAGTGCAGCGATCACGAGAATCGGCACGTCGTCTTGCTTGTCTGTCTTCGGCTCGTAGTGGTGCAACTCCAGCATGTCCTCAGTAGAGACGACCTCACTCGGTGTCTGACCCACCTCAACGGTCGAAGCTTCGTCGAGTCGCTCTTTTGTAACCGAGAGCTTGTGGAGCGGTTCTGTGATTGTATCCACTATCTCGCACGAGCGGTTACGCATCGGTGCGACCGGATTGAGTGGAAAATTAGTAAGTGTTGACATTGGTGTCTGGATATTGCGAAATGGCCGGGCCGAATGGGATTCGTGTCGTTTGTGCTGATTCAGCGTCGATTCACCGAATGGAGCGTCAATCCGCGAGCGAGGTCAACTCCTCAACGTCGGGGATGGATTCGCTCGCGACGGTAATCTGCTGCATGCGCTGTTCGTGTTTGTTCGTCGCGTAGTCGGTGAGTTCTGTCGGTGTGACGCCTTCGTCACCGGCGCGCTCGTAGCTCGGAATCGCCGCCTGCACCAACGGCAAGAGGTCACCGACAGTCTCCTCGATGACGGCTGGCTGTACGCGCTCGGTCTGGATGAGTTCTTTGAGCTTTGCCATCCCGAAGCCGACGTGGCGGCCTTCGTCGCTGCGAATGTAGGTGAGGCCCGAGACCAGTCCCGGCAGATGGGGAAGGTCAGGATAGGTGTCCTCGTCGAACTGGCGCGTGAGTCCGTAGTAGCCGGTCTGGGCGAGGATACCCTCGACAGTCATATGGTAGTGTGAGTACGATTTCGCGCGGTTTTCGGGCGTGTCCGCATCGAGCAGTGTGGCCATTGCAGCCTCGTTGCGCTCGAACAGCTCGTCGTATTCGTCCGAGAACCACCGCTCGTCAGCCGGCGAGGAGTGTTCCTGCCCACGGTCGTCCTCCGCCGCGTGGATCACTTCACGCCAGTACCGGTCGAAGAAGTCCGAGTGTTTGGCCTCTTCGTAGAGTTGGGTCGTGATGAACAGCTGGTCCTCGAAGTCATCGAGCGTGACCGCCAGCGGTGCGAGATCTTCCGCAACGGCATCCTCTCCCGCACCGAACAGCGCGAGCGCGCGCTTCAATCCCTCGAACGCTGCATCGTCGAGTTCGCCGAGTGCCTCACGGTCGGCGTCAAGGTCGATGTCGTGAGGGTCCCAGTGTTTCTCAACGGCGTGGCGGTAGTATCTGAACGTCTGTGCATCAGTATCGATCTGCATCGGTGCGTCAGTGGTCGCCATTACAGCTACGAGTAGGCCTCGTAGGTGAACGAGTGTTGAGCCTAACTCGTTGTGGTATTTATCAATGCCGTTCGTCGAGAGCGACAGTATGCCGAATGAGTCGGTCCTGTGCGCGGCGAAGTCGTTCGGAGACTGACGGTGCGGACACGCCGAATTCAGCCCCAATCTCCGCTAAGGAGCCAGTTCGCGGAATCGAGAAATAGCCCGCTTCGTGGGCAGCAAGCAACGTTTCGCGCTGTTTTGGCGTGAGGCCATACTCGTCGTCGGTCTCGGGTGAGGCTTCGAATATCTGGTCGAGTCGAAACGTAATATCGTACGTTTCACAGGAGTCGTAGAATTCGGCGAGTTCCTCACGGTCGGCAAACCGGATACGTGCTCGCCATCCCGTCGGCGTGATTGTCGCGTTGATTGGGGCGGTATCCAATCGAACGAACTCAGTGTAGATGGCTGGCGGTTGTTCGGATAACTCCACGCGATAGAGACGACGATTCTGTGTCGTTCCGAGTACACTGTACGTCGCCACCGCCGTCTCGTCGAGCGCCGGTTCGAGTGTATCGAATGTTCCACCTTTGGCCCAGAAAACGATCACCGGCCGGCTGCGCTCGGAGATCAGAATGTCATCAATTCTGAGAGTTGAGTCCGGAGCAGTAGCGGCAACCGCTGTTAGCGGTAATCGGTCCGAGATCAGATCGAACTCGACAACGAGAGTCATTGGTATTCGAGAGAAGAGAGACTCTCTTCAGCAATAAAAGAGCCTACGTGGTGTGAGATGTTCGATTCAAACCCTCTCAACGATAGACCCAGCGAGGGCGCGGGTGTAAACCAGGCCAATTATATGACTGTCAGCAGTAGTATCGGAGTACCCGACAAAACCTATGGCACAGCACTCACCGCACCACAGGACGTGATTGACTGGGCAACACTGCCCAGCGTCTGCTTGTCGGGTGACTCGTGGTGGCGGGTGAGACAGATGCCATGGGAGCGAACTCACATTCAGAGTCGGACGCGGATTCACCCGACACGGACGCACGTATCGACGCGAAACCACCTGCCGCGAACCGATTGAACGACACGGCGGAGATGGTTGCGGCGGCTCTCGTCGCTGACGCTACCGATTATCACGGACAGACTCGGTTTTTCGAGGACGAACTCGACGGGACGGACGATGCTCTCGACGGATTCGTTGCGGATGTTACGACTATCGGACAGTCGCAGTGCGAACGCGCGACGGACTACGGTGACATCGAGATGTTGGTCTCCCGGCTCCCGATTGAGCATCTCACGTTCGCCGCGCATGATTCGTTAGCGCCGTACTCGGGACCGTATCCGATGGCGCTACTGGTGCGGGCGTTCATCATCGAGGAGATCAACGGCTGGGACGAGACCGCCCTCCACGACCACCTCCGAGCAAACCCATCTCTCCGCCGCAGGCTCGGGTTCGAGACACTCCCAAACCAATCGACGTTCTGGCGCGCGTGGAACCACCGCTTCAGCGAAGCTCTCCGCGACGCCGTACAGGCGTGTGCTGAGGGGATTGTGAAGGCCGCACGCGCCTGCGATGTCTCCGTACCCGAGCGAGTCAGCACCAGCGAGGCGGGCGAATCAAACTCCGTTGACTGTCCGGAGCGCCAACTGCTCGCACAGAAAACCAACGAGGTGTGGCAGCAGGCGAAACCGTTCGTCACGGATGCGTTCGCGCTTGACCGAGGACCGAACTGGGAGATTCACGAGAACGCTTTCTGGGAGCAGCACGCCTACATGGGGATGCGCGAGGACATGTACGCGCGCAGCGGTCCAGCCTCGTTCTCGCTTGATACGACACGCGAACGTATTCCAACTGGATCGACCCACCGCTACCAGATCGGCAAGCACTCGGTTGCGGACATTCGCACAATGCTGCGGAACACCACGCGGATGATCATCGCCCGCGCCCGACAGAACGGCGAACTCACGGGCAAGCTCTGGGCAGCCATCGACGTGACCAAGGGATTTCCGTTCACTGGTGACACCGAGGACCATGAGGACGATATCCTCGGACACAGGGATGGAAACGAGTATTACCAGTGGGCGGTGCTCAAGATCGTCGGGATGGACGTACCGCTTGTCCTCGACGCCATCCCGCGCGAACGAGGTCAATCGAAAGACGAGATCGTGGAGAAACTGCTCGAACACACGACCGAGATGGTGAATCTCGACCTCGTGATGATGGATCGGGAGTTCGATAGCGGTCCAGTGAAGGATACTTGCGAAGAGTATGGCGTTCACTTCCTGAACCCGACGCGCATTTTCGAAGGTAGTGACGAGGCCGAGACCATCGCGTGGATGTACCGCAACGGCAAACGCTTCCACGTCGTCGAGGAGGAATCCGATGACGACATGCCGACACGCAAGAAAATCTATCTCCCGCAGCACTCGAACTCGGGCGGTGACGACGATGACGAAGACGACAGTCTCTCGGCAGTGTGGACGGAGCTGTGCGGCGAGTGGGAGTTCGAGGACGTGGACGGTGAATCAAGCGAGCGGATGTCGTTCTCGCGGCTGCTCGCGGACATCCAGCGCGAAGAGGAAATCGAAGAGCGCAAGGAGAAAGCGCAGGACGGAGACGTGGACACATCCGAGACGGTAGTGTTCGAGACGAACCACCCGTATGTGACGGCGCGTGATGCCGACGATCAGCAGATGGACGGGAAGGAATTCATCCACATGATCGAGCGGCTGATCCGGTGGTATCGCCGTCGTTGGGGTATCGAGAACGGTTTTAAGAAGCAGAAGCATTTCATGGTGCGGACCACCTCGACCGAGAGCGACTATCGGTTCTTCAACTTCGCGTTCGCGTGCGTGCTGTATAACGTCTGGCGACTCGTCGATTTACTCGTGAAGCTCGCCATCGACGGCGAGAACAGGTCGTACAAGCCACGAGTGGATGCGAACCAGTTCCTGACCGTGGCGAAGCAATTCTACGGTCTCGACCCACCCGACTGACGCCGCCACTTTCCCGTGTCCGCCCGACTCGTGAGCGGCGGCGCTGTTTCACGCCACTTTATTTCGCATTGCAAGGGTCCGATACTGAGATGATGACTTGATGGTGATTCCCGTTCGTTTACTACACGCGAGCGAGTATTAGAATGAATAGGAAGGCTGTGCATGACAAATCAAGCTAGCCGACATCAGTTGCACATCGAGTCGCAAATGGTGTTTTCTCGGGTGACTGAATCGATGCCAGTTCCCCGTCCGATGCGCACTCATCTAATATAACTCACAGTTTCACTTTCACTCCGATAGGCTACCACATTTAATTGTGGCCTCCATTGTCAATACCGGAGTCCAACATTCCATGAACGCCAAAGCCACTGATTTCGTCATCAACACCGTTACTGACCTCTCTGAGTCAGTACCGTTCTACCGAGACATCCTTGGATTAGAGCTTGAAATGCTTAATGAAGAAGGAGGGTTTGCGGAGTTTGCGCTTCCGCCAACCACGCTCGCGCTTGGTGAAGCAAACCCTCAGATGCCTGTCTCTCCGGGAGAAGGCGGCACTAGTATTGCGATGGCAGTCGATGATGTCGAAGCTGCCACCGAAGAACTCCGAGATGAGGGAACAACTGTCCTGATGGACCCCGTCGAAACTGGCGTGTGTCACATGGCGATGGTTGCCGATCCGGACGGTAACCCAATTATGCTTCACAAGCGAAACGATGGCACACACGGACGGGTTGATCCATTCCCTTGATCTCCGAGTATAGTCGGTAGCTGTTTGCTGACTACACTCTTTATCTTCCATAATGCTTCTAACAGTTGGCGGGGAGGTTGTCTGATGGGAGTATGAGGACTTCTGCTAAACACTATAGCTGCTCGCGAACGGCCCGATACTTCGATGGGGCATGCCCAGTTGGAAAGACTGGCCAGTCATCGGTAGGCGGCTCGAGAACTCTGTTGTACCGCTCGAGGGCCGTAGCGGCCCGGGGAGCTGGGCGTACTCGTACGCTCGTGACTTCCCAAGAACGCGTATAGCGCCCGCTTCGAGCTCGACGTCCCTCCATGTGATGCCCATCCGCTTGTCGTCCGAAGGCTCCGAGAACACTTCTGCGCCACGGACGCCCGAAAGCCCCAGTAGATAGACGATCGCCCGATCGCGAAAGGCTCGCTCCCGGCTGACGTTTGTGCCATCCTCGAGGGCGTCGTGGGCTCGTTCATCAGCGTAACGCATGATCGCCTGCCGCTCTTCCTCCTGCCAGAACTGCCGGTCGGTGTTACCGAGGTCTTCGGGAAGCTCGTCGGTTGCGCGTTGGGCTTTCGCTGGGTTTGTCTCGAGGAGTTCGTCGGCAACACAGAACGTGAGAAACGCCCGGACGTACGCGTAGTAGGTCGTCGCGGCGCTCGCTTTCAGATCACCGTCACGAGCTCGCTGCTTCAGGTGACGGGCGTACCGCCGGCAGTCGATGACTTCCAAGCCCTCGAGCGTCGTCACACGACGTTCATCACGAAGCCAGTCCTTCCACGTCGCAAGCGTCGATTGGAAATTCTTGCGTGAGTTCCCAGCTTCGACGCTGTCGAGATACTGCTGGATGGCCGTTTCGACCGTCGTTTCCCCGGGTGTAGCGCCGTCCTCAGTGGGTTCCATCTGTTGTGCTCACCCGAGGGCGTGGACCCTTGTAAATCCACTGTGTACAACCTCTCTAATACATAGTGGGGTGTAAAATCACAAATCGCCCGAATTCAGGCGGTATGAGGGCTAAAAGCTAAGAATCGCCATTAATAAATCACATAATGATATACAGATTTGAGAGGATTTGAAAGGAAGATGGGGCTACAGCTAGTATAGCCTTCTGTACTTTCTATGGCGGGTTACTCGCGGCGTTCAGCGGGTTGTAGGAGCCTGCATGATACGCAACACGCCATAACTTGAGAACAGCACGAGTGACGAGTGCTTCGACAGACTGCTTGATGCAGGACTCTTCAACGTCGTCAGGATCAGCGGTGGCATCAGGAGGTGGGTGATATTGCTCATTTCTCGGAACATGGATGTAGTCTCCGTCATGAGAATGCTTCCCCCAGCGGAAGTTCACGCCATCAGCGTCCGTGTAGTGAAATTTGTAGTCTGCTCGGGTCGTCCATTGAACATCAATCTGGGCGGATTCGGCATGACAGAGTCCATCCTCGAGCGGAACTTCCAGAGCTGTCGGATTGAGGTAGTCATCTAGCGATGGCACTGCAAGCGGTTCTTCTCTATCGATGATGTCACGAATCGTGAGGAGCGCTGGCCGATCGATCGGTCCTCGGAGCGAATGGGACTCATCTGTCTCATCTCTCTTCACCATCTCTTAGACAGGAATACTACCGTCGGTTGTCCGTGAGTCATTGTCAACAAACCGCTCGGCGTTCGCAATCGAGAGCGCAGCATTCGCGAAAGCAAGATTTCGGCGCGTCGTCTGCCAGTTTTGGAGTGTCTCAGCGTCGATATTGGACTGACTGGAGTCAGTCTCGGAGAGAAGTTGATTTGTCTGGTCAATGGTCACCTCCTCGGGTGAGTCGACACCGTATTCTTCCCGGTAAATGTTGAGCTGATCACGCATCTCAGCGATACGTGTGACGAGCTCGTCAGTCGAGACGTGTTCGAGGATGTCTACTGCCTGCTCAACGACGAGTGATTCCGCCGACCGCTGATAGGTCGTCCCGCCATGTTCCCCCGTTGCAGTATCGACGAATCCCTCATCGGCAAGGGCGTTCAGATGCTTCCGAGCCGTCTTCGGTGAGGTCCGTACGTCTTCAGCGACAGTATCAGCCGACACGGGCGAGTAAGTGTGAGCAATTACGTGGCGAACGCGCTCGTAGGGAGTTGTCTCCGACTCCCACTCGTCGCTAACCACCTCGTTGATGTCCTCAAATTCGTCTGGTAGAGTTGTGTCGCCCATGCCTTCACTACCGAGACAGAGGAGTATAGTTCTTTAGTGAAGTAATATCCTCCTCTATTTGGGGTGAGTTCAATGCGTATGTATTGAGTGTTCCAATCTCAACTTCTAGCCAGGGTCGATCGATACACAGTTTCAGAAAGTAGAACGCTACCAATCGATTGACTTTGGGCTCTATCGGTCCGAACCCGTATCCCCTCGTCACTGTTCACCGCTTTTCATGCTTGAGCTGATACTTGTATTCGAGGCAAAATGTAGAGGTGATACCGACGATGAATATCGTAGAATTCTCCGCAAGCGAGTTGCCGGCGACTGCATTTCCAGCATTCCCATTTCCGACCCGAGAGAGAACGAGCAACTATGCTCAGTGATTCCGACTCGAACGGTATTCGCGTCTGGCTCGTCGAGCGGACGTACTCCGACGACGAACAGAATCTCATCATCCTTACCTACGCGACCCCGGACGGCGAACAGTACTACCGCAAGGAACGGGCGCTCACTTCCTTCACCGATGTCCGCGACACGACGGCCGCCGTCGATGCCGACCCAGACAATCTCGGTTCGGTCAATGACTCCGATCTGCAGGAGCAATACGCCGCCGAGGCCCAGCGAATGCAGGAGGGACACGACCCCGACGACGTAATCTGACTCCGGTCAACACGATGGCAGCACCGAGCGACGTGTTATATCCAGCCACCCTCTATGCGTGGGTATGCGCGAACTCGTCTTCGCCCTTGAATACGAGCCGGGGTGCAACAGGGTGGCGGACGCCCTCGCCGACCACCCCGATGCCCGCGTCCGCTCGCTCTCGTTGCACGCTACTGCCGAGCAGCTCTGGCGAGTCGATCACGCCACCGGAACTCCCGACGCACTCGACGCCATCGAGGATGCCTTTCTCACCACTGACTACTACGCTGACTGTCTCGCCACCGAGGACTGCAACGCCACCCAGACCACCAACGTCCTCGACCGCACGGATGACACGCTCGTCCTCTACTCCGACTGGGAACGAACGCCCACCTGCGCGTCCGTTCCTCATATCGCCCGCGACTACCTCGGCGACGGCGTACTGTTCGAGACACGTCACGAAGGGCGTCACTACACGTGGCGGCTCATCCACTCCGGTGAGGGCGACGTGGCGGCGTTCTTCGACGCCCTCGAAGCCGCTGTCGGGGACTGCGCCCAGATGGAGATGCTCCGAGCCGCGGACACGACGACGTCAGCGGGAGGAGTCGACGAGACGCAACGTGACCTATCTCCGGAGCAGGAGGCAGCACTCCGGGCAGCCGTCGAACACGGGTACTACGAGTCCCCACGCGAAGTCGACGTCGGCGAACTGGCCGAGCATCTCGGTGTGCCACGGTCGACGCTTACCTACCGACTCCGCCGAGCGGAGGAACACTTGGCGAAGCAGCACGTCGCCGGCGAGCGAGTGCTGGAAGAGCCGTCAGCAACACGCTGATTCCGATTTGGAATATTCCAACAAACGCTTATCGAAGTGACGCCCCTACCGTGAGGTAATGACAGAGAATCCGGATGCAGCGGACCAGGCGAACGAGGGCGGGCAGCAACGGGAGCTCACTGCCCGCCTCGTCGTCCCCGAAATGGACTGTCCATCCTGCGCCAAGAAGGTTGACAAAAGCCTCCAGCGCGTCGACGGCGTCGTTGAGACAACGCTCCAGCCGACCACCGGCACAGCCAACATCACGTACCACCCCGACCGCACCAGCGAGGCGGACGTGGTTGAGGCGATCGAGGCCGCTGGGTATGAGGTCGTCGGAGGGGCGGATTCCGAGGATGATAAGCTAAAGGAGGCGGCCGGTGACGCCAACATTGCGCCACCGTCGGAGGTCTGGACGAGCCCGCGCGCGAAGAAGACGTGGCTCGGTGCAGCGTTCGTCACACTCGGTCTTCTCTTCGAGTTTCTCCTGACGGCACAGAACATCGCGCTGGCGAGTGTCCTCGACTACCCGCTTCACGTCGCCGACGTCCTGTTCCTCGGCGCCGTTGCCGCCAGTGGCGTCCCCGTTATCCGGAGTGGATACTACTCGGCGAAGAACCGGAGTTTGGACATCGACCTGCTGATGGGAACGGCGATCATCGCCGCGACCGGAATCGGCTACTTCGTTGAGGCCGCGACGCTGGCCGTCCTGTTCAGTATCGCCGAGTTGCTCGAGGACTACGCGATGGACAGGGCGCGAGACTCCCTGCGCGAGCTGATGGAGTTGTCGCCCGACGAGGCTACCGTCAAGCGCGACGGCGAGGAGGTGACGGTGTCCGCCGACGAGGTTGAGGTGAGCGAGACCGTGGTCGTTCGCCCCGGTGAGAAGATCCCGCTTGACGGCACGGTCGTCAAGGGCGAGAGCGCGGTCGATCAGTCACCGATCACCGGCGAGAGCGTCCCCGTCGACAAGATTGCCGGCGACGAGGTGTACGCCGGCACAATTAATGAGGAGGGCTACCTCGAGATAGATGTCACGTCGACGGCGGGCGACTCGACGCTCTCGCGCATCATCGAAATGGTCCAAGGGGCACAGGCGAAGAAGACCGAGACTGAACAGTTCGTCGACCGCTTCTCGGGCTACTACACGCCGCTGGTAGTCGTGCTGGCGATCCTGACTGCCGCGATCCCGCCGTTGGTCATCGCTGACCCCGTGTCAGTCGACGCGGCTGGATATGGAATCAGCTTCGCCGGCGACTGGCAGACGTGGTTCATCCGTGGGCTCACCTTGCTAGTGATCGCCTGTCCGTGCGCGTTCGTCATCTCGACACCGGTCTCCGTGGTGTCGGGCATCACGAGCGCCGCGAAGAACGGCGTCCTGATCAAGGGCGGCAACTACCTCGAGGCGATGGGCGAGGTCGACGCCGTCGCCCTCGACAAGACGGGGACGCTCACGAAGGGTGAGCTCGCCGTCACCGACATCATCCCGGTCGGCGACACCTCGGAGGGCGATCTGCTCCGCCACGCCGCTGGGCTGGAGCGGCGCAGCGAGCACCCCATCGCCGCCGCGATCCTTGATCGTGCAGACAAGGCAGGCGTGAACGATTTACTCGACTCGGCTGGCTTCGAGAGCCTGACGGGGAAGGGTATCTGTGGGGAGATCGACGGCGAGACGTACTACGCGGGCAAGCCCGCGCTCTTCAAGGAACTTGGCTTCGACCTCTCGCGGGCGCGGCGCCCCGAGACGGACGGCGGCGCCGTGGCGGAAGATACGGCTGAGTCAGACGACGAGGCGTTCGCCGAGGACGCACTCGCCACGCTGGAGCGGGAGGGCAAGACGGTCGTCCTCGTCGGGACGGAAGCGGAGCTGCTGGGCGCCATCGCTATCGCCGACGAGGTGCGCCCCGCCTCGAAGCGGGCCGTCCAACAT
This sequence comes from Saliphagus infecundisoli, assembly GCF_020177375.1. Lineage (GTDB taxonomy): Archaea > Halobacteriota > Halobacteria > Halobacteriales > Natrialbaceae > Saliphagus > Saliphagus infecundisoli. Next base: position 10,664 of record NZ_JAIWHV010000040.1, read on the forward strand.
CTGCAGGAGCTTGGTGTCGAGCGCGTCGTGATGCTGACCGGCGACAATGAGGGCACTGCGCGGGCTATCGCGGAAGAGGTCGGCGTCGACGAATACCGCGCCGAACTCCTGCCGGAGGAGAAGGTTGACGCTGTCGAGAAACTGCAGGCGGAATACGGCGAGGTGGCGATGGTTGGCGACGGCATCAACGACGCGCCCGCACTCGCCACCGCGGAGGTCGGCATCGCGATGGGGGCGGCTGGCACCGATACCGCCCTCGAGACCGCCGACATCGCGCTGATGGGCGACGACATCGGGAAGCTGCCGTACCTCTACAACCTGTCGCACACGGCCAACGACGTGATCCGGCAGAACATCTGGGTGAGCCTCGGTGTGAAGTTCCTACTCGCGCTGGGCGTTCCGCTGGGACTGGTGAGCGTCGCACTTGCGGTCGTCGTCGGCGACATGGGGATGAGTCTTGGCGTCACCGGGAACGCGATGCGGTTGTCACGGATCGAGCCCAACCGGTTCCCCGACACCTGACGTCTCCTTTCACCCTCCAAGTCTGCTGTACTACCGGAGCTGTTCCCGGAGGCCGTCTTCCTCGACTGGAGGATCGAGCTCCCCTTGTTCCCTGGCATTCACTCCATCAGCTCTCTGAGGTCCTCGCCGAACCGCCGGCGTAACACCTTGATCGTCTGGCACCACTCCGTGATCCCTGTATGGTCGAGGTAGAGGCAGAGATTTGTGCCCAACACGGTCACAATCTACCGGTACTCCCAATATCGAAGAGCACCACATCCGAGGCAACCCATTGTGAACACGGATCCAGTATATCGTGAAGTCCAGCAGTTTCGTCAGCGGTGGCTCTGGGCGCTTCTCAGTGGGACCGCGCTGCTCATGCTCGTGTTTGGGCCTGTCTCATGGCCCGGGCTCGTCATCGTTGGGGTTGTCGCCGCGTTCGTCTACAGTCTTCGCCTCGAAACGGAGGTCAGAGCTGATGGGATCTACCTCAAGATGTGGCCGCTTCATCGGTCGTTCCGTCGAATCGCCTGGTCAGAGATCGACCAGTATGAGGCGAGAACGTACAGGCCTCTTCGCGAGTTCGGTGGCTGGGGGATTCGCTGGGCATCGGGGAAGCGTGCGTACAACGTCAGCGGCACCCGAGGCGTCTGGATCCAGCGGACGAACGCTAGTGACGTTCTCGTGGGTTCACAGCACGCAGACGACTTTGTCACTGCGATTAATGAGGTCTCTACGAACTAAGTAGGAGCAGTGTCATGACGAATAGTTTGCTCACGAATTGAGAACCTCGGCCGCAACCACTGTTCAGGCCCCATCAATCAAGGTAAAACGCTTAATGAGGAAGATTTCAGCTGGTTCGTTGTGAAGAGGGTTGGAGGATCGATCCAACTGAACAAACTGTACCGGCTACCCACCTTGCATCGATCGCCCCCGTGGACGGAAGCTATGACCGGGCGGACTCGATGGGTCTGATCTGGTCGATGACGACCGAAGACGGCGAGCGGCATCGATTCGAATTCACACCGCTCGGGAGCCACGATGTCACGTTCACGGCCGAAGCCGACGACCGATCTGCCACGGAGTCGGTGACGGTCCATCACGGCGATCCCGGCGTGACCCGACATACGGTCGATGAGCCCGGGATCGAGGGGGCGTGGTTCGAGCCGGAGGGGTCCGGAGCTCACCCCGGGGTCTTAGTGCTCCATGGATCGGGCGGGACACCGATGGAGACGACCGCAGCCCTGCTCGCGTCCCACGGATTTGCGGCGTTTACACTCCAATACCTGGAGGTGATCGATCTCCCTGACCGACCAATTGGGGTGCCCGTATCATACGTTCACCGGGCAGTCGATTGGTTCCGCGACCGAGACACGATCGCTGGCGATGGGCTCGGGATCTACGGTGCCTCAATGGGCGGACAGCTCGCCTTACTGTTCGCAACTCTGGATGAGGAGATTGACGCCGTCGCCTCGGATGCTGGAGCGAACGTAGTGTTCTCGAGCGGTGAGACTGCACCGTGGACCGTAGACGGCGAACCTCTCCGCGGATTGGCATCCGGGAGGAACCGCCGGAGACGTGGGACCGATACGTCGACGGTGCACCGGTCAAGCGGGAAATGTGGATCCAGATGCTCGAGGCGGCGAGTACCGATCAACGGCGTGAGGCTACGATTCCCGTCGAGGAAACCGAGGCCGCCTTGCTCTTTGTATCGGGGAGCGACGACGCGATCTGGCCGGCACCGGCCTTTGGAAACATGGCGCTCGCGAGACTCGATGCCCTCGAGTATGACCGGGAGTACGATCATGTGGTCTATCACGATGCAGGTCACTATATCGGGTATCCTTATCGGCCAACCACATGGCGACCCGTCGACGGAGGGCTGGTAAACGGCGGTGATCCCGCAGCCCACGCCGACGCGCAGGCCGCCGCATGGCCACAGGTGCTCGATTTCTTGGACGAGGAGCTCTCTACCGGCGAGCCGAGCGATCATTGCGAACGAGGTCACCAATGACGGAAGATGCCTCACAACGGCAGTCGAACGGACCGGCGGACGCTAGCGACTTCGAGATTGAGGCTCCGGACCGTACTAGACCGGACGAACCAATTACTGTCCGTATCCTGGGAGCTCCGCCGAACGAAGTCATCAATTTCGAGGCGGCAATGGAGGACGAAGACGGAATCGAGTGGCGCTCTACGGCGACGTTTCGAGCGACGGACGAGGGAATCGTCGATCTCGCAAAACACGCACCCGAGTCAGGATCCTATGAGGGTGTCCGATCCATGGGCTGGTGTTGGTCCATGGAGGCCGTCGATCCCGATCAACTCGTCACGGCCCTGATGACCCCCGAACCCACCGAAGTCCGGTTCGAAGCAACGGCCGGAGACCGAAGCACTGAGCGAACGATCACTCGAGCGATCCCGGAGGGTGTATCCCGAACTGAGTTCGGTCCAGAGGATCTCTCGGGAGTCGTCTTCGAACCGGCCGGCTCCGGACCACATCCGGGCGTGCTCGTGTTGCACGGGTCGGGCGGCACGCTGCCGACCTATTCGGCTGCACTGCTTGCCGCTCACGGCTTCGTCGCGGTTGCACTTCGGTACTTCGGCGACGACGAGGTGGTCCCTAATGACCTGAAGCGGATTCCACTCTCCTATTTCGACGAGGCTGCGGATCGGCTCCGAAATCGGCCCGATGTGACCGGTGAACGAATCGGCCTCGTGGGCCACTCTCGGGGCGCAGAGGTTGGCCTCCTACTTGGAGCACAGCGTAACTGGGTCGGGTCGATGATTTCCTATGTTGGAAGCGGCGTCATCTGGGACACACCCACCGGTGCGCCCGCATGGGTCGACGACGGAGAGCCGGTTCCTGCGATCTCTGGTGAGGAGAAGCCGACACTACTGGAGGGGCAGTTAGACGCTGCCGACGAGGACCAACGGCAGGCAGCGACAATTCCAGTCGAAGAGATCGATGGACCAGTCCTGCTCATTTCGGGCGGCAAAGACCCGATCTGGCCAGCGCGTCGCACTGCCCAGATGGAAATCGATCGGCTGGAGCGGGCCGACTTCGAATATGCGTACGATCACCTGACCTACGACGACGCGGGACACTTCATCACTCCTCCGTATTTACCGAAAAGCCATCACGTCTTCGGAGGAACGCCTGGAGGGATGGCCGAGGCCGACGCAGATGTGTGGCCGACCACTCTCGAATACCTCCAGCAAGGACTTTCCCCCAAACAGAAAAAACAGGAGTAGCAGTGATGCCACGAGAGACTCAATAGCGATCCAGAGACAGTCGACAAGTGGTTGCCTCACCCCTCACGACCCCGGCCGTTGGCCGGCGAGTCCACCACATCTTTATTTGATTGTGCTACTATGGTATTACCATGAAGTACGCCAACGTCAGCGTGAAGTTCCCCGAAGAACTCGACCGAGAACTCGAGCAGTTCCTCGAAGAGACGGGTGTCTACACGAACAAGAGCGAGTTCATCAAAGAGTCGGTTCGCCAGCACCTGATTGCGTTGAACAACGAGCCGGCGATCGCTGCACTCCGTATTGAGCAGTTACTTGCTCGCGCCGAACAGGACCCGGTGAACGATGACGACCTCCATGCCCGACTCGACGAGCTTCGCCAGCGGGTCGACGAAGAGAACGTTACCAGTGCGGTTGAAGGGGCTCGCGAAGAACTCGCCGACGAGTACGCCGATCACGCGTGAAGATCCTCGACACGAATCTCTGGGTATTCGGAACGCTTGGGACAAGCGAGCGAGCAGCCCGGCTTCTCGACGAGATCGAACACGGAGAGACAGTATCGGCGATCAACGCCTACATGGTCCAAGAGGCGCTCAACGCCTTCGACCGGACGCCTGGATTGACTGCGAGCGAACGAGACGAGGTGAAGACTCTCTTTCTCACCCGGCTTACTCGGATGACCGGGCTCCTCGAGGCACCCTCCAGTCGCGACATCGCCGACTCGTTGCTCGATGAACGCCGAGCACATACTCAGACACAACTGCTGGCCAGAATCACCGGCGTCCAACCAAAAGACATCCCCATCCTTGTTCTGGCATTCGAGCATCGCGATCGAGAACCGACGATTCTCACAAACGATGCCGACTTCGCTGCGTTCGCTCCGACCGAGCATTCCCTCCAAGAGCTCGGGCTTGAGCACGTCGCGTGAGTGCGTATGTTCGGTCGTCTCTCGAAAGAGATCGAGTCCTGAATAGATAATCGGATTCCAATCCGTCATCGAATGTTCGGATTGCCGACTATCGTACGCAAGCGGTTTCGACCAGTGAACTGTCGAACCGTGAGGAGTCCGAGATGAGCGACCAGATCCGCGGCCCGGGCCTCGACACTTGCCCCCCATTGTAGCGAGGAGAAGACATCCTATCCCCAGCACTGGAACCAGAGCGCGAGCTGCAGCTACCCGGCACTCAACCGACGGATCCACCACATCGTCACTGGTGCGCTCATGGGCGACGGATCGCTCGAGGGACGCGAACGGACCAAACTCCGCATCGAGACGACGACTCGAGAGTTCGCGTTGTGGCTCCACGAGCAGTTCGACATGGCTGCTGGGAGCCTCCGCCGGTTTCCGCAGGACGGCCCCAACCAGGACGTCTATCGCGTCTCAACGATCGCCCATCCCGAGTTCAACCCATATCGAGACTGGTATCGAGACGGCGAGAAGCGTATCCCCGACCCAGTCCAGCTCCGGCCAGCGTCGGCCCGCGTGTTCGTTGCCTGCGATAGCTCACTCTCGTTCGGTGGCAACGACCACCCACGGTTGACGTTCTCCGCCGTTGACGACGGCTATCGCGAAGACCTGGTGCGCACACTCTCACGACTCGAGATCGGGACCACGCCCCGGGTGGGCTCGCGTCGCGTTTCGATCGACGTGCCTGACGTCCCGCGGCTCCTCGAGTGGATCGGCGACCCCGTCCCAGGCGTCGAACACAAATGGGCGACCTCGCAGTCCGACTACGATCGTCTTCGCGACCGGCAGTAACACCTCTAAGCGTTCGTGTGGAGGCAACACGCTTCAGAGCCCGGGAGCACATCATACGAAGCTCATAGACCATCAGCGACGAGATGGACTATAACGGCACACATTGAGGTTTTTATGCGAAGACGGGGGCAGGCTCGCCGATGGCCCCAGAGTACGCCCTCAATCGCCAAGACGAGCTGTTGATCGCCGTCGCGCTCGCCGAGTAAGCCCGCGAGTGGGAAGAGATCGAGCCCTGGAACGCCGAACGAGCATGGTTTCTCTGCTGTGTCGTCTGCGAGCGTCACGGACTCTCGCCGAGCGAGGCGGTCCTCGAACTCGAGTAATGCCCGGCCCAATTGATTAAGCGCCTGCTCGACGACGTCGGCTCAGCTTTCCAGCCCCTCGTAAAGCAGATGGTCCGCACACAGCCGCTCTACCCGATCGCTTACCTCCCGTCGAACCGCCCCGTCGTCGGGAGCCTCGAGTACGCGAACGATACAGTCGGCCACCTCGTCCATCGCGGCCTCATCGAAGCCGCGGGTGGCCAGCGCGGGCGTGCCCGCCCGGATCCCGGAGGGGTCCTTCGGCGGACGCGGGTCACCGGGGACGGCGTTGGCGTTCAGGACGATTCCACAGTCCTCGAGTGCGTACTCGGCGTCTTTCCCGAGGAGGTCGTGGCTTTCCCGGAGATCGACCAGAACAAGGTGGGTATCGGTGCCACCCGTCGAGAGTCGGCAACCCCGATCGGCGAGCCCGTCGGCAAGTGCGCGGGCGTTCCCGACGACCCGCTCGGCGTACTCCCCGAACTCTGGCTCCAGTGCCTCGCCAAAGCCGACAGCCTTTCCCGCGACGTTGTGCATCGCGGGCCCGCCCTGAACGCCCGGCATCACGGCCCGATCGACCGCCCCGGCAAGGGCGTCGTCACAGAGTACGAGGCCGCCGCGACCGGCCCGGATCGTCTTGTGTGTTGAACCGGTGACGAGGTCGGCGACACCGACCGGGGAGGGATGGATCCCTGCCGCGACGAGGCCGGTAATGTGGGCGATGTCGGCGAGGTGGGTAGCGCCGACGTCCTCGGTGATAGCCTGGATTCGTTCCCACTCGACCTCGCGTGGGTACGCCGAGTACCCCGAGACGACGAGGTCGGGATCGACGGCCTCGGCTCGCTTCCGGAGCGCGTCGTAGTCGAGATAGCCCGTCTCCGGGTCGAGACCGTAGCGTTCGACGTTGTATATCTCGCCCGCGAGGGCCGCATCGTGGCCGTGGCTCAGATGGCCTGCGTTCCGCAGATCCGCCGAGAGGATCGTGTCGCCGGGCTCGAGGACCGCGAGCATCGCCGCCATGTTCGCCTGCGTCCCGCTGTGGGGCTGGACGTTGGCGTGGTCGGCGCCGAACAGCTCTGTGGCCCGGTCGATTGCGAGCCGTTCGAGCTCGTCGGCGTGCTCGCACCCGCCGTAGTAGCGGTCACCGGGGACGCCTTCGGCGTACTTGTTCGTGAAGACGCTTCCCTGGGCCCGCAAAACCGCGGGGCTGGCGTGGTTTTCGCTCGCAATCATCGCCAACGTCTCCCGCTGGCGTTCGCGCTCGGACGCGAGTATCTCCGCCGTTCGCGGATCGCTCACCGGTTCGTGGGTCGTCACGTTCGGACCCTCGGCCTGATATAGTAAGAGTTCTATCACGATACGGGCGTAACGGTCACGATAGTTACACTGGTCCGAGACTTTACGGTGTGGGCAGCCGTTCACGTCTGCATGGAGCGACTGGCGGTCCCTGAACGGGTCCACGCGATGCCGGTCGGATATGAGGTCGATCGGCTCGTCCTCCCGGCGGTCGAACTCGGCGCCGACAGGGTCGTCCTCCTCGAGCCCGACTCCGAACGGGCCCGCGAGTACGGCGATGCCGTCCGGGACGGGTTCGACGAGGCGGACATCGACCACGAGACGGTTCCCTGTGACGTGTTCGATCTCTACGACTCGATCGGCTCGATCGCGGAGGTCGCCTCACGGTTCGAGGACGTCTCGGTGAACATCGCTTCGGGGAGCAAGGTCTCCGCGGTCGGTGGCGCCATCGCCTGTATGGCCACCGGTGCGACGCCGTACTACGTCCGGGCCGAACGGTACGGCGACGAGGCCGATTCCGTGAGCGAGGGGGTCGAAGCGATCTACGAACTCCCGACGTATCCGATCGATCGCCCTTCGCGCGAACACGTCGAGGTTCTCGAGTACGTCGCGGAGAACGAGCCCGTCACAAAGAAGCGCCTCATCGCCGTTGCCGAGGATCGAGAGCTGCCATTCATCGCCGGATACGACGGCAGCGGCGAGAAGGGAAAGTACCGCCTGCTCGAGCGCCACGTTGTCTCGCCGATCGCGGCTACGTCGAAGTCGAGGACGTCGGTCGGACAAAGCGGCTCTCTGCCACCGAAAGCGGTCGGAACACGTTGCGGGCGTTCTCCTATCTCCTCGAGGCGGACGAGTAGTTTTCCGGGTACGACTGGGGCACCCGTACGTATCAAATAGAGGAAGCTGAGAACGCGGGTCTGAGAACCGTTGTGTGACTTCCTCGCATATAATTATCGGCCCTTAGGGACCGTGGCTTTACCTCAGACTGCCGTGCTCACCTTCGATTCGGCCGTCATTTTGGGGTTCTGTTCGAGCGTTTCGATCAGCTCTTGAGCCGTGTTGCTAATTCGACCGAGCCGGTCAGAGACTGCTTCGGGATCGTCACCGCTCCATGCAGCGAGATAGAACGCCGAGCCGCTCATATCTACCTCGAAAAACCGCCCGACGACGTAGGCGACGGCTTCGGCCTCGACTTCACGTTTCGCCCGCTCGGTGGTGTCGTCGACGTCGAAGTGGATGAGTGCGTGGGCGTACTCATGGATGAGCGTACTCGCGAGGTCGGCCCGGTTCTCTCGATCTTTGACCTCGACTTGCGGCTTCATAGTCATCATACTCCGGCGTTTACAGACCCCCTTCGCTTCCCCGTGGCTCCACTCGTCTGGAGCCACAATCCGCGCCTCGACGCCGAGCGAGTCTGCACTCTCGAGGAGAACCGGCACTAGTTCACCGGGATCACCAGTTGCCTCGGTTTCGAGGTCGGGCAGGGGTTCTCCCTCGGTTTGGGAGATATCGAACACAGAGGCGGGTCGAAATCCGACGAGGCCTTTCGACCACTCTTCGGGCGGCGTCTCGTCGTACTCACAGTCGCTATTCTCATGATAGCTCGGCGAGTTTTCGCACTCGGGACACTGCTTGGTGATGATCGGCGCCCAGATCCAGATCGCGCTCTCGCCTTCCTGGACGTGGCGGTCGAACTCGTTGCGCCACGTGTTGTACCCCGCGACCCGAGTCGCCTCCGGACACTGGAGCTTGATGAGAAGAGAATTACGGTGGGAGTAGTCGTGGAAGCGACTCTGGACGTCGAGCCACTCTTGGAACTCCGCACTGGCCGCCGCCTCGTCGACGTCGGTAGCAAGGTCGTTGACCCATGCTTCGATCGTACGGTTCATCTCGTCGCTTCGCGTCTCCGTCTCACCGAACGAGACTGGTTCCTCCGCTGTCTGGGACATTTTTGAAAACCCTCCACCCCTCCCAGGGGGTCAATCAACACCACCGGGGGGAGCACACCAGTTTTCAAGTGAAAACCCGCTCACTGTGGGATGAAGACGCTGCGTTCGTCGACGGCTTCCTCGAGCTGGTTGCGGGTCCGGTGCTCGAAATAGCACTCGTGCGAGCAGTAGCCACAAACCTCGCCCGTATCGTACTCGGCAACGACTGGGCCACGATCGGTTGTCCACACGTTCGCCTCACAGGCTTTACAGGCTGCACTCGAAAGGTCGCTCGGCGTCGGCCCCTCGTACTCAAGAGGCGAGCTTCCATCGTGGGGTCCCGTCTCGGGCCAGACGCCCTGTGCTTGCCAGAAGAATTTGATTCGCCCGAGACTGTGGCGGACGAGTTTTCGGACGGTGACCTGTTCGGCGTCACGACCACTGTCTTCCCAGCCGTCAGCGGTCCAGAACTCCCCGAACTGCGCCCCACGATGCAGCCCGTTCCAATCAACGCCGACGATCTGAGCAGGCGGATCCCCGGTGAGCGTTGGCCGGGTGAGCTGCTCGATTGCGTGGAGTTGTTTGTGTGGACTGCCGCCGAGGAGGTGGACGCGCCGCCCGCGCCAGTCAACTGGATCGGAGAACTCGTGAGCAAGGAGGTCTGCGGCTCCACACGAATATCCCAGCGTGATATCGTCGGGAATGACGTCGAGTGCCTCTCGACACTTGGGGGCGATGATGATCTCAGTGTCGGGATACTTGTCTTGGAGCGTTCGGACGGCCTGGACGTATTCGTTGGCCTCTTCTGGAGAATACGCATCACCAACTACGCCGACGTCGGGTTCACACTCGCGAAAGTGCTCGATGTACCGATCGAGGTCGGGATTGCGAAAGTCGTTATCGAGCATCCCCACCGAGAGCTCGAGATCGAGGTACTGGCCTTGCTGGTAGGAACAGTCCTCACGATAGCCAGTGAGAAACCCCATGTTCGCAGCGTCGACGGCGAACGGTGCACGGTGGAGGAAGGCGACGTACTCCGCCTGTCGAGCGCGTTCGACCTCTGGAGCGGTGTCGCCACTACTCGTCGTGGGGTGTACTGATCGTGACATCGGTTAGTTCGCGGAGAGGACGGCGAGTTGCCGCTCAGTTACCCCACGAGCGGAATCGCCGCCGGCACGTGTGGGGTAACTCTGAGGGATCCAGTTCGACTCTCTCAGCACTCAGGAGAGTGACCAACACACCATGCCGTGCCGATCGGTTAGTGGGCGGCCCAGCCGAAGAAAAGCCAGACGTCGCCGTGCTTGCCCTCGAGTCCGTGCTGTTCACGATACCGTTTGGCAGCCTTCGTTCCAGAACAGTTGATCGCCCCAGCGGGACCGCGCTTGCGCTGGATTCGCTGATCTCCCTGGTCGATCAGTTCACGAGCGAAGGTCAGTTTCTGCCGGCCCTTGTGCTCGCTCTCGGGGATCACGGTGAACGACGTTTTCTCGGCGATCGTTCCCGTGTAGCCGTTGTGGCCGTGCATGTGCTTAGCGTCCTCGACGGCATTGGTGAACGCCTTGTCAGCGGTTGTGCCGAAGGCGAGCGTCTCGAAGGTGACAGCGCCCATCAGCGGGCCTCCATCTCCTGTTCGAGTTCGCGTTCGATCCGGGCCTCGTAGTAGCGATCCGGATCTGCAGGTGGTTCGGGCTCATCAGGTTCGCAATCCTCGGGATGGACGCCCGGTGGAAGATTGTCGAACATCAGTGCTCGCCTCCGCTTGCTAGTCTGTGCTGTCATTTCTGACTGACGTGCCATCTGTGAAACCCTCCACCCCTCTCGGGGGTCGACCAACACCACGAGCGGGCGTGATGACGTGCGGATGTCGTAGTGGGCGTATTCCTCATCTCTGCTGTCATCCTGTTTTCAGAACCACTTTCACTCTGGTTGGAAAGGCTATTTACACTCGCCGCTCTTCATCGCAACTACCGACAGACAGCGTGGGAAACGGACCCCGCTGCTCGGGCCGAGTACAGCGAAGAGATCGCGGAATATCCGAATTGGCAGGAGGTCGTTCGACGTACTACTATGTGTCCACTCACGCAGCGAGTCAAAGCAGCCGTTGATCGCCGCAAGCCATCCGCTCTCCGATATGAGTGTCGCCACTGTGGAACCACCGTTGACCGTGAAACTGAGCAGTGCCCGGTCTGCGATTTGACGGAAATTGCGAGCTACCCCGTGTAGCCACCAATTCGCTATCAGAGGAGAGAATTTGGTTGCTCGTCTGTTGAGTGCCAGAGGGACCGAAGAAAAAAGCGATAAACCCCTCGCACTCGAGATCTGAGCATGAACGAGGAAGTTGGACCTGGTGATGAGGTCGAGATCGTATACGAATCAACGCGGTCAGGGAACACGGTCTCACGAACGGGAACGGTTGTCCAAGCCCCAGAAGCGAACGGGAAGACCGTGCTCTTCGTCGAAACTGACGACACCCAACTCACTGGCGTCACATCCGACTACGTGTTCAGCGTCTCGACCACCGAGAGTGGTACCGATGCCGATGACGACTCCCGAATCCAACGAACCGTGTCCCTTGGGCCGCTCGCATCCGTGAGAAGTCGATAGCTCAGTCGTCTTCAAGAGCTAGCTCGAACTGCTCGTTTTCGGTGACCGCGTTGAGAACGACGCTCGTATTGGATTCGTTGATATCGGGATCGGTCAGCAAGGCCTTAATCTGGTCGTTCATCTCGTCCGTGTCGGTGAACCTGCCGATGGCGATCACGTCGTAGTCGCCCGTGACCTCGTAGACATTGGTCATCTGCTCGAAGTCGCGAAGCCGATCAGTAATGTCCGGAAGGGCCTCTCCTTCGACTTTGAGCTGGATGACTGCCGTGACGTCGAAGCCGAGCGCATCGTAATTGAGCCGGGGAGTGAACCCCTCGATGACACCCTCCTCTTCGAGGTCTGAGAGATGATTCGAGACGGTCGTCACCGAGACATCGAGATCCTCAGCGAGGCTCCGGAGACTCGCTCGGCCGTCATCCAACAGCGCGTTCACGAGTTCTGCATCGAGATTCTCGTACGTCATCACTCTGGACTATACGACCCACCTACTATACTGTGGCGCGTGGTCATCTGACGAAGAGACAGGGGTGGTTCCTCACTCAGGGTGGGAGTAGCCTTGGCTCGAGCTACCACACTCTATATAAACGGTTGGAATAGTCAGGGCTACAGAGCAACGGGTCAGGAGATGTATCGATGGACAGGATCGATCCGGGTGGCCCCGCAGTGTCGGCCCGGACCTATCCGTTCCAACCATGACCTATACCCAGCTAGCCGATAGTGGCGGTGTGTCGCTCGTGTATCGGGCGCCCGGTCGAACGGAAAGGTCCGATCGAACCGGGGGTGAGACGGCATGACGACCGTCACCGAACTCGTCTTGACCTCCAACGAGATCGCGCTCGCCGAGACGTTCGAGGCGCTGCCCGACCTCGAGATCCGGATCAAAAGCATCGTTGCCGAGGGGCCCCAGCAAGCGATGCCACTCGTCTGGATCGCCGGCGAATCGCAGGCTGCAATCGAGGATGCGCTTACCGACGATTCGTCGGTCGCGGAGTTCGACCGCCTCCTCGAGGACTCCGAGACTGATGAGAACCTGTACCGGATCGAGTACGCCGCAGGCGTCGGCAACATGTGCTCGGCAATTTTCTCGAACGAGGGGACGATCCTCGACGCCCAGTGTTCGGCCAACAACTGGACGTTCCGCCTGCTTTTCCCCGAGCGGAACCTCCTCTCGGAGGCTGTGGGCGAACTCGAAGAACAGGGGATCACCGTCGATGTCAAGCGGATGGTCGAGGCCGGCCGCAACGCAGATCTTGAGGAAACCGCAGCACTCACCGAGGCTCAAGAAGAGGCAATCAACGAAGCCTACGACCTGGGCTACTACGACGTTCCTCGCCGAATCTCCCTTGAGGATCTCGCAGCCGAGCTCGACATCTCCCACCAAGCACTCTCCGAGCGCCTCCGACGGGCGAACAAGGTCCTCGCCAGCGAACAGATCGGACAGCCCGATCGGGACGGGATCGCTCACTAACGCATAGGGTTCCGCTAACAACGGAGTGGTCCCGAACTGGATGTTCTGGTCGTCTTCGGCCGGTGGAGCCAAATCACGGAGATACGGGATCGTATCGGAGGCGGATCGCCATGTCCGTCTCACACCGGCTGCTCCGCGATCCTCACTTATGGGTTGACGACGTCGAAATCAGCTGGTGAATCCCCATATCCGATCGTAGCTCGTTCGACCCAGAACTCGGCATGGGGTTGCATTTCGAGTACTGCCTTCCACGCTCCCTCTGGACCATCGTGCGGGACTGCGCTGATACGGCGGCCGGTCTGTTGGTCGTCTCGCTTGTCCCATAACGACCACTCCATCAGGACCCTACCAAGTCTCGTGTTGTTGAGTGCTGAGACAGGATTGGTACAGACAGATAGATAATACGTTTGCAGTCGAGCGGGGTGTTTTTAGCAGATTTATTAGATAATTAGAACAGTCTATGTTTAA
>NZ_JAIWHV010000041.1 GCF_020177375.1 Saliphagus infecundisoli
TGCACGCCACTCAGCACATCTTGCTCACCGAATCACAGATTGTCACGTAGATTCGACAGAATTCGCCTCAGATTTCATCTGATTCTACCGCGATTCGTTTGTAGACGCTTTACATCCCAGAGGCGTGGAGTATCGGGCTCCGTATTCCAGGCTTGTGGCGACGAGGAGGACTGTACGATGTCGAAATTGGTCAGGAGAGTTGTTCGCCGACGGCCGTATCGAGACGGTCGAGAAACGCCGACTCGCGGCCCGCAGGGATCGTCGCACCGGCCGCGACGTCGTGACCGCCCCCGTCGCCGCCGACGGCCCGGGCGGCCTCGCCGATCGCAGTCGAGAGGTCGAGCCCCCGGGAGACGAGTCGGCCGGTCCCGCGAGTCGAGACCTTGATCTCACCCGCCTCGCCTTCCTTTTCCGCGAAGGCGACGATCGGGAGCGAGCGGCTGACCCCCTCCGATCCCATCGCCATCCCGGCGACGATGCCGACGATCGTCTCCCGGATCCGATCTTCGGCGTGGAACCACTGGACGTGCTCCTCGCGGGTGACCCCCTCCTCGGTGACCCACTCGATCCCCTCGGCGAGGTTCCGACGGTGTTCGCGGAGGAGCGTTCGGGCGCGATCCAGGGCGCCCTCCCGGTCGCCCAGACAGACCCCCAGACCGACGTCGGCCCTGGCGTAGCGGGCGGTGGCGTTCAACAGCGTCGAGAACTCGCTTGCGTCCCGGAGTTCGCTGCCGACGGGTTCGCCCGCGAGCACGTAGCTCGTCGCGACCAGCCCCTCGATCTTTTCGGCCGGAACGCCTTTCGAGACCGCCCGCCGGACGAGCCCGCTCGCGACCGACTGCTTCTCGTCGTCTGCGAGTTCCGACCAGCACCGCCAGGATCCCTCGGCGGTCCGGAGATCGACGTCGAGGCTCTCGAGAAAGCGCAGCGAGCCCCCGGCGTCGTTCGAGATCCCCGGGATCCGGACGTCCGTCGCGTACTCGAGGAGTTTCGGCAGCGGGCGGGTCTGTTTGCCGTAGAGCGCGAGGTCGGTGCTCGTCTCGACGGCGCCGACCTCGACCCCTTGCTTGACGATTTCGGCGTTCGCGCCCTCGAGCTCTCCACCCGATGCCTGCATGTCACCGACGGCGCCGACGACGGCCAGAGCCGCGAGGTCGCGGTTGTCCGCTTCCGAGCCGGCGACCGACTCCAGAGCCCGCGCGAGGACGTAGGTCGTCCCCGCCCCTGAGAGTTCGGCGGCGCCGTCGATCCCGACAAGCAGGGGATTCATGTGGTGATCTGGCTCGAAACCGGTCTCTGCGGGCCGGTGGTGATCGGCGATCACCGGCGTGAATTCGTCGGCGTGCTCTCCGATCGCCTCGAGCTGGCCGCTGCCGAAGTCCGTAAAGAGGACCGTCTCCTCCTCGCGGGCCGCGATGGCGGCGATCGCCTTGTCGTCGAGTTGTTTCTCGAAGACCGACTCGAAGGGGATCTCGGCGCGTTCCAGGGCCGTCGCGGCGATCCCGGCGCTCGTGAGCCCGTCGGCGTCGATGTGGGAAGCCAGCAGGACTCGGTCGGCCGCCGCGAGCCGTTCGGCACAGGCGAGCGCACGCTCCTCGAGTTCGGGGACCGGGACGGCCATCGGGCAGGAGTGGGCCGTCTTCGGGGATAAAGTTGCGGATCTACGGGGCGGCTTCCCGGACCCTCGCGGTCGCCGTGCCGATCCGGGCGGTCCCCCTGACCGCGCGTTTCGCCGAGGTCGCCGCCGCGTCCCAGCCGAGCTGGTAGACGTACTCGAGGGCGTCCGTCGTCCACCGGCTCGGGTGGGCGAGGACGGCGACCCGGTCTAACTCGCCGGCCTCGAGTTCGGCGATCAACTCGGGGGTCGTTTCGGGCTCGCCGGCCGCCCCCCAGCGCCGGTCGGTATCCGACCGGTAGGCGTACGTTCCGTGGAGGTCCATCGACCGGCAGGCGTCGCCCGCGAGGTCGTAGTCGGCGAAAGAGGGGCCGCGGTCCCAGAGATCTATGTTTGTGTATCTCGAGAGGTTGCCGTGGCCGGCGACCGTCCGGATCGTGGCGTGCTCGCGGAAGGAAGCGAGGGTCTCAGCGAACAGCGCGTGGGCGCGGTCGTGGTCGCCGCCGGCACGCACGAAGTCCTCGTAGTGGTAGCCGACCTCGTGGCCCAGCGACTCGACGCGGGCGAGTCGCTCGGGCGTGGCGGTGCCGGTGCGAAAGTAGTAGGTCGCGGAGATTCCGCGGTCGGCCTCCGCGCGGGCCAGCAGAAGGGCGTTTCGGGGCCGGCGGTCGACGTCGTGGCGGACGACGACGTGGGGGTCGTCGGGTTCGGATCCCGTCAGCACGTCTTCGATCGTCGCGAACGCGTAGCCCGCGTCGACGGCGGCGTCGAGGAGATCCTCGTAGAGCGCGAGGGTGTAGTCGGGGCGGATCATCGCGAACGGACCATCACCGCCGGGACAGTTATAATGCGACCGACCGCTTCATTCGGTGAAAAACGACGGTCCCGCGCGGGCGAGACTCGCCGGTCGCTGAGGCTCTCCGGTCGGTGACCGTCGTCATTCGTGGCGGGTCGGCGCCGCCCGCTCGACGACCGCACAGAGGAGTTGCTCGGCGTCGGCGTCCTCGGGAACCACCTCAATTCCGATCCCGTGGGTCTCGGCGGTCTCTCTGGTGGGTTCGCCGATCGCCCCGACGACCGCGTCCGCGAGCCCGTCGATCGCCTCCTCACGAACGCCGCGGTCGTCGGCCGCCTCGAGGAAGTGCTCGACGGTCAGCGAGGAGGTGAACGCGGCGGCGTCTACCTCCCCCGCGGCCGCCCGCTCGGCCGAGACGCCGCTCCCCTCGGGCCGAACGAGCCGGTAGAGGACGGTCTCGTGGACGTAGGCGCCCGCCGCTTCCAGTCCGTCGGTCAACACGGAGCTCCCGTGGTCGCTCCGGGCGACCTCGACGCGGGCCCCCGCGACCCCTTCCTCGAGGGCGGCGACCAGCCCCGACGAGGAGTAGTCGTCGGGAACGAGATCGACGTCGTATCCTTCGGCGCCCAACGCGTCCGCGGTCGCTGGACCGATCGCGACCACCGTCGAGGTTCCGGGATCCCAGCCTGCCCCCGCCGCGAGTTCGGCGCCGGTCTTGCTCGTGAGGATCACGTAGTCGGCGTCCTCGCGCGGCGCGGCGCCAGTGGGCTCGACGGCGAGCATCGGGTCGGCTATCGCGCGGGCTCCCAGCGAGTCGATCAGCTCCGCCGCCTCGGCGAGACGGCCGTCGTCGGGCCGGAAGACCGCGACCGAAAGATCCCTCACGGCTCGCCACCCGACTCGTTCGCGAGGAACTCGATCACTCGCTCGCGGGTGGCCGCGACCTCGCCGATCACGGTCACCGCGGGCGGCTCGATCCCCGCCTCGTCGCGGACGGAAACGATCGTTTCGAGGGTTCCGACGGCGACTCGCTGACCCCCTCTGGTCCCGCGCTCGATCAGCGCCACCGGCGTTTCGGGGGCGAGACCCGCCTCCCGGAGCGCCTCGGTGTAGTCGGGAAGCCGCCCGACACCCATCAGGACGACGATCGTTCCGCCCGTCGCCGCCAGCGCCTCCCAGTCGACCGCCGACTCCGCTTTCGTGGGGTCCTCGTGGCCGGTGACGACCGAGACCGAGGAGGCGGCCTCGCGGTGGGTGACGGGGATCCCCGCGACCGCGGGCGCGGCGACCGCCGAGGTGATCCCCGGGACGACCTCGAAGGGGATCTCGTGGGCCGCGAGATACTCCGCTTCCTCGCCGCCCCGCCCGAAGACGAACGGGTCGCCGCCCTTCAGCCGGACAACCTCCTTGCCTTCCCGGGCGAGTTCAACCATCCGCTCGTTGATCGCGGACTGTGGGGTCCGCTCGCCGCCCGCGCGTTTGCCGACGTCCTCGCGGCGTTCCTCGGGGATCGACTCGAGGATCTCGGGGCCCGGAAGCTTGTCGTGGAGGACGACGTCGGCTTCCTCGAGCAGCCGTTTGGCCTTCACGGTCAGCAGTTCGGGGTCGCCCGGACCGCTTCCCACGAGGTAGACGGTCCCCATCATTTCCCTTCGGGCTCGGGCTCGTCCTCGCGGCCGGCGGCCTCGATCAACTCGGCGGCCCCCCGGTCGGCGAGGTCGCGGGCGAACTCCCGGCTCGCTCCCGGATGGCTCTCGACGGGGAGGTCCCGGCTGGCCACGACCGACTCCTCGCCGTCGGAATCGAAGACCGCGACCGTCGTGTCGACGTACTCGCCCTGGACGAGCGCGTAGACGCCGATCGGGGCGATACAGCCGCCGCCGAGTTCCGCCAACAGGGTGCGCTCGACGGTTGTCTCGACCCGGCTCCGGGGATGGTCGATCGCGTCCTGGATCGCCTCCGCCAGCTCGCCGTCGCGGGCGGTCACCGCGAGCGCGCCTTGGCCCGGCGCGGGCGGAAACGAGGTCGGCGCCAGTCGAGAGAGCGCAACCCGGTCGTCGAGCCCGCTTCGCTCGATTCCAGCGGCCGCGAGAACGATCGCGTCGTACTCGATCTCGACCTCGCGCTCAAGGGCGCGGCGTTCGATCTCGGCTAACTCGTCGAACCACTCCTCCGGACGGCGGTCGTACTCCGGCTCGAACGATTCGTCTCCCGTGTTCCCTTTCCGCTCTTTCTCGGCTTCGACCCGCTTCTCGTGTTCGGCCTGGAGCGTCGGCGCGAGCAGTTTCTCGATCCGCGTATCGACGTTTCCCCGCAGCGGTTCGACCGCGAGGTCGGGGCGCCGGGAGAGCAGTTGGGCTCGCCGCCGCAGGCTCGAGGTGCCGACCGTCGCGCCCTCCGGAAGCTCCTCGATGGAGGTGCCCGACGGCGTGACGAGGACGTCGCCCGGCGACCCCCGTTCGGGGACCGCCGCGGTCACGAGTTCGTCGGGCTGATCGGTCGGCATGTCCTTCATTGAGTGGACGGCCCCGTCGACGTCGCCCTCCAGAACGCGCTCGTCGAGCTCGCGGACGAAGGCGCCGGTCTTTCCGAGCCGGTGGATCAACTCGTCTCTGATCTGGTCGCCGGTGGTCTCGACGGTGACGAGTTCGACCTCGTAGCGGTGGTTCTCCAGGGCCTCGGCGACCATGGCGGCCTGTCGCCGGGCTAAGTCCGACCCGCGCGTGGCGAGTCGGAGGCTCTCGGGTGTGCTCATACCGGACCTGGGCGCCTGGGGTATGAAAACCGCACGCTCCGCCCATCGCTCACCGAAAGCCGACCGTCCGCCGCCGGCGGTGGAGGTAGTACGCCGCGAGGAGGGGCTGGAGGACGGGGACGAAAAGCGAGAGGGAGGCCAGCCCGAGGTAGAGCCCCGGGTTGGGCTCCCAGCCGGCGTGCTGGAAGCTGACGTAGGCGGCGTCGCGGTGGATCGCGACCGGGAACGCGCCGACGGCGATCGCGCCCGCGATCCCGACGGCCCACCCGAACAGGTCCGGGATCGCCAGGACGAGCGCGACCGCCGCGAGGCCGGCGCCGACGAGCGTCGTCGCGAGCGAGAGCGCGACGAGGGGCCACCACTCTCGGCGGTCGGGCGGCGTCCCGAAGCCGACGTGGCGGCGCGCGAGGTAGACGGGAGCGACGGCGGGCGCCGCAAGCAGCGTCGCGGCGCCGTAGAGGAGCGGGCGGGGCTCCCAGCCGCCGACGTGGCGGACCTCCCGGGCGTCGATGAAGACGGCCGCTGCGAGCGCAAGCGAGAGCACGGTGTAGCCGAACGTTGCGACCAGGACCAGCCCCCGGGAGAGAAGCGGAACCCCCAACTCGGCGTCCCGGAGAACGCCGACGGCGCCGACTCCGAGCGTCGGCGGGAGGAGATAACAGAGCCGCTCGATCAGCCGGCCCCGGGAGTCCGGCCGGATCGACTCGGGGAGTCCTCGCATATCCCGACGTTCGGGCGAGGACGAACTACTTCTTTTCGTCCGCGCTCGAAGCGCCCACTCAGAGCGCCTCCTTGTACGCCTCCAGGGTCTCCTCGACGTCCGCTTCGGTGTGGCCGTAGCTGACGAACTGGCTCTCGAACTGGTTCTGGGAGAGGAAGATCCCCTGGTCTTCCATCTGTCCCCAGAAGATCCGTCGCCAGCGGTCGGTCTCGGCGGCTTTGACGTCGCCTGCGTTCTTCGGACAGAAGTCGTAGCGCGGACAGGTCGGCTCCTGGCGACAGCCCGCCGAACACTGCTCTTCGAGGGCGTCCCTGCCGGGGCCCTCGCGCGTGAAGATCAGCTTGAACATGGAGGCGGTTCCCGCCACGGTGTACTCGGGCGCCCGGTCGGCGACGATATCGGTCAGACCCGCTCGGAGGCGCTCGCCCAGGCCGTCGACGTGGTCGTAGACGTCGTTCTCGGCGGCGTATTGCAGGGTCTCGAGGCCGGCGGCCATCGTGACCGGGTGCCCCGAGAACGTGCCGGCCTGGAAGACGTCGCCGGCGGGCGCGAAGCCCTCAATGATCTCCGCGCGACCGCCGATCGCCCCGACCGGAAACCCGCCGCCGACGATCTTGCCGAAGGTTGTGAGGTCGGGGGTGACGCCGAACTCGCTTTGCGCACAGCCCAGTCCCCCCACCCGGAAGCCGGTGATGACCTCGTCGAAGACGAGGAGGGAGCCGTACTCCTCGGTGATCTCCCGGAGGAACTCGTGGTAGCCCTCCTCGGGGTGGACGATGCCGTAGTTCGCGAGGATCGGCTCGACGAGAACGCAGGCGATCTCGTCGCCGTGGGCCTCGAAGACCTCCCGGATCGCCGCCTCGTCGTTGAACGGGACCGGAAGGGTGTGTTCGGCAAAGGACTGGGGGATCCCCGCAGAGGAGGGCCGGGGTTGGGCGGCGTCGCCCTCCACGAGCGTCGACTCCTGGGCGCCGTGGTACCCCCCCTGCATGACGACGATCTTGTTCCGGCCCGTGTGTCCGCGTGCGAGGCGGACCGCCGACACCGTCGCTTCGGTCCCGCTGTTGACGAACCGGATCTTCTCGACGCTTGGGACATGACGGGCGACGAACTCCGCTAACTCGACTTCGACCTCGGTCGGGGTGCCATACATCGGGCCCTCGCTCGCCCGGCGCTGGATCGCCGCCCCCACTTCGTCGGGAAGGTCGTGGCCGAGCAGGAGGGGACCGAGTCCCATCACCCAGTCGACGTAGCGGTTGCCGTCGGCGTCTACCACGTGGCCGGCCTCGCCCTTCTCGACGAAAAACGGGTAGGGCTCGATCGCCGCGCGGACGGCGGAGTTGACCCCGCCCGGCATCACCGACAGCGCCCGATCGTACAGCGCGCGTGAGCGATCGTGGTTCATGCGAGGGGGTTGGCCGCGACCCCTCAAAGTAGTACCGAGAAGATCAGACCGCGTCGGTGCCGGTGTTTCCGGTCCGGACCTGGTAGGCGTCCTCGACGGGAAGGACGAAGATCTTCCCGTCGCCGGGCTCGCCGGTGTTTGCGGCCTCGCCGATGGCCTCGACGACGTCCGTCGCCGGAATGTCGCCGACGACGCACTCGACTTTGACCTTCTGGTGGAGGTCGACCGTGTACTCCTCGCCGCGCCACTGACCCTTCTTTGCGGGCTGGGAACCGCGTCCCGAGACGTTAGTGACAGTCAGCGAGGGTGCTCCGGTCTCGGCGAGGGCTTTCTTGACCGCGCCCAGCCGATCGGGACGGATGATCGCGGTGATCATCTTGAGGTCGCCGTCGTTGGGAAGGCCGCCGTCGGTGCGAAGCTCCGACGAGGACCGCGATTCGTCGCTCGGCTCACCGCCGTCGGTCCGGATCTCCGGGCCGCCGTCGGTGGCGACGTTGGGCTCGCCGAACTCGGGGTAGGTGTCGACGCCGTGTTCGGAGACGTCGAGGCCGTCCTGTTCGTGCTCGGGCGTGACTCGGGCCTGGCCGACCGCCTTGAACGCCCCCCAGATGAGGGCGGTCGTGACGATCGTCCAGACGGAGATGATGACCACGCCAGCGAGCTGAGCGAGGAACATCTCTCCTCTCGTCACTCCGGCCGCGTCGAGGTACTCCGGTGCGACGACGACCGGGAGCATCAGCGTCCCGAGGACCCCGGCCGAGCCGTGGACGGGGAAGACCGCACAGACGTCGTCGATCTTGAGGGTGTTCTCGACGAACCCGAAGACGATCGGGAGCTGTGCGCCGGCGAGGCCGCCGACCAGGAACGCGCCCCACCACGTCGAGGCGTGGGGGATCGCCGTGATCCCGACGAGGCCGGCGAGCAGACCGTTCGCGACGTACAGCGTGTCGACCTTGCCGGTCTTTACGAGTGCGACGGCCCCGGCGGCCATCGCACCACAGGCCATCGAGATCGTCGTCGTCAGCGCGACGCGGCCGAGCTGGTCGCCCACGAACGCGCCGTCGCTGAAGATCGCGGACGTGCCGACGTTGAAGCCGTACCAGCCGAAGGCCAAGACGAGCGTCCCGAGGACGGCAAAGGTCATCGAGTGACCGGGGATGACGTTCGCCGAGCCGTCGTCGTTGTACCGACCGATGCGCGGGCCGAGGATCCACGCCGCGGTCAGGCCGGCGATACCGCCCATCGCGTGGACGACCGTCCCGCCGGCGAAGTCGTCGAAGGGCGCACCGATGGCGGAGCCGACCGCCCCGTCGATGCCGAGCAGTCCGGCATCGTACCAGGCCATCCCCGAGACGACCGGGTAGATGACCGCGGCCAGCAGGAAGGTGTACGCGACGTACGCCCGGAGCTTCGCCCGGCCGGCGACGGCCCCCGAGACGATGGTCGCCGCGGTCATCGCGAAGACCGCGCCGTAGAGCCAGTCGATCCAGCCGGTGCCGGAACTCCCGAAGGCGGGGGAGAATCCGGCCCCCCCGACGAAGCTATCCACGCCGGCCCCGATCAGGAAAAAGACCGTCACGCCGACCGACCAGGTCAGCAGGTTCTTCGTCAGCTGGTTCGCCACGTTCTTCGAGCGCACCTGACCGGCCTCGAGCATCGCGAAGCCCGCGTGCATGAAGAAGATCAAGAACGTGACGACCAGGATCCACGTGTAGTTGATTGCCTCCACCATCATCTCCGCGTCGGTCTGCAGCGGCGTCAGTTCCAACATCTCTCTACCCTCCCACTGCGGCTATCTTTCAGTATACGAACGTCCATGTCCGATTGGTTTTCGCTCATGATCGTGCTCCAATTCACGGTTGTGAGCCAGCATTCTATTCTATATAAGAATTGGTGTTGACGAATGGCCAAATATATCGCTATACTCCCGTATTCGTTCCTAATATAAGGTTACCTAATACTCTCGAAGGACGGTGATCGTACACGGAAGATCCGCCCATCGGTTATATATTGGACGATCATCGACCCCGGGAGGCGAAAGGGGCGGTAAATTCCGCGCTCGATCGGGAGAAACGGGACGTTCGTGACTCGCGCGCGGCAAGTACTGCCGGGCGCGCGTGTCAGTCTTGGGAGTGGTTGACGTTCGTCCGCCGGGGCCTCAGAGCGATCGGGCGACGTCCTCGGCGAAGTAGGTGAGGATCAGGTCCGCGCCCGCGCGTTTGATCGAGAGCAGCGACTCGCGGGCGACCGCCTCGAGCTCGAGCCATCCCCGGTCGGCAGCCGCATGGAGCATCGCGTACTCCCCGGAGACGTTGTAGGCGGCGATCGGGTGGTCGAACTCCCGGCGGAGGTCGCTCACGATATCGAGGTAGGGGAGTGCGGGTTTGACCATCAGGACGTCGGCGCCCTGCTCGACGTCCAGGGCGACTTCCCGGCGGGCCTCGCGGGCGTTCGCCGGGTCCATCTGGTAGTGTCTCCGGTCGCCGAAGGCGGGCGCGCCGTCGGCGGCGTCGCGGAACGGTCCATAGAAGGCGCTCTCGTACTTCGCGGCGTAGCTCATGATCGGCACCTCCCGGTAGCCCGCTCCGTCGAGCCCCTCTCGAATCGCGCCGACCATCCCGTCGATCATCCCGCTGGGGGCGATCATGTCAGCGCCCGCCCGGGCCTGGGAGGCCGCGATCCGCTGTAAGGCCTCGAGAGTCGCATCGTTGTCCACCGTCATCGTCGAGTCGGCCATGCCCGGATCGGCCGCCTCCGCCAGTTCCTCCTCTAAGGGGCCGCAGTGGCCGTGGTCTGTGTACTCACAGAGACAGGCGTCCGTAATCACGTAGGCGTCGGTCTCTCCCATGATCCGTCGGGTGGCCTCCTGGACGACGCCGTCGGCGGCCCACGCGCGAGAACCCTCGGGGTCCTTCGACTCGGGGATGCCGAAGAGCATGACGGCCTCGACGCCGGTCGCGAGGACCTCCTCGACGCGAGGGACGGCCTCCGCTATGGGGACCCGCTCGTGGCCCGGCATCGACTCGATCGGGACCCGTTCGTCGGTCGTTGCGTCGACGAAGACCGGCGCGATGAGATCCGCGGGCTCGAGGGAGGTCTCGCTGACCAGTCCCCGGATTCGATCCCGCCGGAGCCGGCGGGGGCGGTGGGTGAGGTCCATGTCTCCGGGTTCGTCGGAGCGGGGAAAAGCGCCTCGCCTCGATAGCGGGCTACTCGACGAGATCCGCGATCAGACGGCGCTCGCCCTTCCGGAGGTGTTCGCCGACCGTGCTCGGAGCGAGCCCGAGTTCGGCGGCGATCGCCTCCTGGCTCGCACGCCGCGGGCGCTCGTAGTAGCCCAGTTCGTAGGCCGCCGTCAGGACCTCGCGCTGGCGGTCGGTCAGCGACGACCCTCGGTGGAGTCGGCCGCCCCGGTAGGTGCCGACCTCAAGGACGGTCGCCGACAGCCTCTCCGGAAGTCCCTCAAAGGCGTCCGAGAGCTCGGAGGGGGGCCCGACGACCGTCAACTCGACGCCCTCGGCCCGGAACGTCGCAGGCAGGAGGACGACCAGGCTCCCCCGGGTGAGCCGCTCGCGCAGCTGGCCGACCGCGGGCGGGGCCCGGAACCGGACGTAGGCGTACACCGATCCCGCCTCGGCGCCCGCGACTGCCCACTCGATGACGTCGGGATCGTCGGTCAGCACCGACCGGACCGCCGCCTCTCCGCCGGCGATCGACAGCGAGTACGTCGGCGTGTCGGTGTCCTCGACGCCGCCGGCGAGCAAGTGGACGGTCTCGACGCCCTCTTTCGCTGCCAGCGACGTCACCGGCGTCGATTCGGCCCCCGTGACGCGGATCCGGGCGTACTTCATCGGGATCGGGTCCGGGCGGCCAATATATAAATACCCGGTCCCAACCGGCAGTACACCCACCGACAGCGCGTCCGAACAGGGAGTATGAGCGAGACGATCCCCACGGTCGGCAGGCTTCCTGTCGTCGGCAGCGCCCTCGAGGTCGGCAGCGATCCCTTCGACTTCCTAGAGGGTGCGGCCGCCGAATACGGTCCAGTGTTCCGGGTATCGATCCCCGGGTTGTCGTTCGTCTGTTATGCTGACGCCAAGTTGGTCGAGCGTGCGCTCGTGACCGAACGCGACCGATACCGCAAGGACGACCGCGAGCGCGACCTGCTGGGGGGGTTCCTCGGCGAGGGTGCCCTCACCGCTCGTGGCGAGCGCTGGGAGCGGGGCCGTCGGCAGGTTCAGCCCGCGTTCACCCCCGGTCGGATCGCGGCCTACGCCGAGGAGATGGTCGGCCAGACCGAGCGGGTCGTCGGGGAATGGGCCGACTGCGAGGTGATCGACGTCCACGAGGAGGCGACCCGGCTGACGCTCTCGATCGTCGCCTCGACGATGTTTGGCCTCGACTCTCTCGAGGAGGCCGGGACGATCGCCGAGCGCGTCGACGCAATCACCGACCGGTTCGCGCCCTCCAGACTCCCCGTCGAAATACCGCTGTGGGCCCCAACGCCCGCGAACCGCCGTTACCGGCGGGCCGCCGGCGATCTGGAGGAGATCGTAGACCGGCTGATCGACCGGCGAGAACCCGGCGACGAGGATCTCTGTGCGACGCTGCTTTCGGCGATGGAGGCGGGCGAGATCACAGAAAGCGAGGTCCGCGACCAGCTGCTGACCGTCCTGCTGGCGGGCCACGAGACGACCGCCGTCGCGCTGACCTACACGCTGGCCTCGCTTGCGACCCACCCCGCCGAGTACGACCGGGTCGCGAGGGAGGTCCGGTCGGCGGGGGAGCTCTCGGCGAGGACCGACCTCCCCCGGACCGACGCGGCCATCCGCGAGGCGCTGCGGCTCTACCCGCCGTCGTACCTGCTCTTCCGCCAGACCGAGCGGTCGGACACCGTCGCCGGCTACCGGATCCCCCCGGACACCCGGGTCGTCTGCCCCCAGTGGGCGATCCACCGCGACCCCCGCTACTACGACGCGCCGACCGCGTTCCGGCCGGGGCGCTGGTCGAAGGATCGAGAGCGCCCCGACTTCGCCTACTTCCCCTTCGGCGGCGGGAAGCGGGCCTGTATCGGTCGCCGGTTCGCGCTCCTCGAGCTCCGGCTCGCGGTCGCGTCGATCCTCCGGTCGGTGGACCTCGAGGCGACCCCCGACACCGAGCCCTCGCCGACGCCGGCGCTGACCTGCCGGCCCGACGGACCCGTCCCGTTGCGTGTTCGGCGATAGCTCGACGCCGACTACGCCGCGTCCCGATCGATCGCCTCGACGAGCAACTCGGCGACGTCGACGATTTCGACGTCTTCCTCGAAGCCGCCCGTCTTGCGGCCGTCCTCGAACATCGTCGTACACATCGGGCAGGCGACGACGAACTTCTCGACCCCGCTGGCCGTGTCCTCGATCGCCTCCCGAAGTCGTTCCTCACTCGGCTTCGGGTCGTCGTCAAACTCCATCCAGAGACCCCCACCACCGCCGCCACAGCAAAAGGAGTTCGCGCGGTTCCGGGGCATCTCGACGAGCTCGCAGCCCGTCGCCCGGATCAGTTCTCGTGGCGCCTCGTACTCGTCGTTGTATCGCCCGAGGTGACAGGGATCGTGGTAGGTGACGGTGTAGTCGAGTTCGTCCCCCGCGAGGTCGAGCCGGCCCTCGCTGACGAGGTCCTCGACGGCCTGGGTCCAGTGGAGTACCTCGATCTCTCCGTCCCGGTTCCACTGTTCGTCGTAGTCGAAGGGCATCATCGGGTCGTCGGCCCAGGTCGCGAAGTCGACCTCGGTGTACTCGTTTTCGAACGTGTTGTAGCTGTGGGGGTCGGTACAGACGAGCGTCTCGAACTCGCAGGCCTCGAAGGACTCGACGTGGTGGCCCGCGAGCTCGAGAAAGAGGAACTCCTCGCCCAGCCGGCGGACGTCGTTGCCGTCGTACTTCTCCTCCTCGAAGAGGATTCCAACGGAGACGTCGGCGGCGTCAAAGATGCGGGCGAGCGAGCGGGCGACCTTCCTGTTCCGGTCGTCGTAGCTCGGGTAGTCCCCGACGTACCAGAGGTACTCGACCTCCTGTTCGCGGGCGTCCGTCAGGTCGAACTCCAGGGAATCGGCCCAGTCGGCCCGAGACCGCTGGGAGTTGCCGAACGTGTTTCCGTCCTGCATCACGTTCTGGAAGACGTCCTGGACCCCCGGATCGATGTCGCCCTGGTCTACGAGTTGACGGTTGAGCCGGGTAAAGGAGTTCAGGTGGTCGATCTCGACGGGACAGGAGTCGACGCAGGCCAGACACGACAGGCAGGACTCCATCGTCTCGGCGTCGATCACCGAGGAGCCCCCGTCGGCGACGATCGGCTGCTCCCCCCCGTCGTCGGCCCGCTGCTCGCGATAGCCCTTCAGATCGAGGATGACGTCCCGCGGGTCGAGGGGGCGGCCGGCGGCCTTCGCGGGACAGACCGACGAACACCGGCCACACTTCGTGCAGGCGTCCTGATCGAGCAGCTCCGACCAGGTGAAGTCGTCGATGGACTCGGCGCTGGTCGCCTCCAGATCCGCCGGGATCCCGGGCAGTCGGGCGCCCGAGTGCTCGTCGCGGACGACCACGTTCGCAAAGGACGACAGCATGTGGAAGGGCTTCGCGTAGGGGATCCAGGCGACGAAGGCGAGCGCGAGAAGCGAGTGCGACCACCACGCCCACCAGTGCAGCGAGTCCGCGAGGTCGGGGGTGACGCCGGCGGCCTCGAAGGCGAGCGCCGTCCCCCAGCCCACGAAGCTCACGACCTCGAAGGGAGGGTAGCCAGTCGCCAGGATCCGGAGACCCTCGAGGACGAAGCCGCCGACGCCCAGCGCGAAGAGCACCCAGACGAAGAGGGTGTCCTCCCGGGAGGTGTGCCGGCCCCAGAGCCGGTCTTTCCGGACCCAGTAGCGCCGGTAGAGGGCCATCCCGATCCCGACGACGAACAGCAGCCCCATCGCGTCGACGACGAACTGGTAGCCCAGGTAGAAGTCGCCGACCCAGAAGGAGTTCCGTCCGAGGAGGAGCTGCCAGACCTCGAGGTCGACGGCGAGGATCGTCGTCGCGATCAGCAGCGTCAGAAAGCCCCACATGATGAAGGCGTGCATCAGCCCGCCGTAGAGATCCCGGTTGAACTGGCTCTCGTTCGAGAGCGCGATCCGTGCGGCCTCGACGGTCCGCTCGCCGAGGTCGTCGAGCCGGGGGATCGGATCCTCGACACCCTCGGCATACCGGGCAAAGCGAGCGTAGACGCCGTAGGCGAGGACGACGACTGCGACAGCCGCCAGATAGTAAAAGAGCAGCTCCTCGACGCCGCTGATCCCCCGGAACGTCTCGCGAGTCGGGGAACCGGCCGCGGCCGCAAGAATTGCCATGGTCGTTCACCGACAACGACGGCCTTAACTCTTGTCACCTTCCGGGAGGGTTCGGATCGCCGTGATCGTCTCCGAACGCGACTCACTCCCACCCGACGAGGGCCGACAACAGCCTTAAATAGCCGCCACTCGCCAGTCACTGTCCATGGATGAGAAGACCGAGGAGCTCCGGGACATCTTCACGGAGGTCACCGAGGGGGAGGAGACCGTCACCGAGTCCCAGGAAGAGGGCCGCGGCTCGCTCGACCGCGACGAGCGAAGCGTCGACGAGCGCCTCGAGGAAATTGTCGCGGAGATGCGCGAGCGCTACGGGTTCGAGAGCGATCTGGGGGACGACGAACTCCTCTCGGTCGTCGAGGAGTTCTACGAGGGGAGCGACGACGAGGAGATCGCCGACGTCGTCGGCCGCGATCCCGAGGCGGTCTTTGCCGCCCGGATGGACCTCCACCTCGTCACCGAGGCCGACGGCGAGGGCGTCGACCTCCCTACGGTCCGGGAGATCGAGGACGACGACCGCCTCGCCGCGGAGTTCGATCTCGATCCCGAGGCGGTCCGCCGGTATCGCCGCGTCGCGGCGGCCAGAGACGAGTCCCTGGCGGCAAACGACCGCTACCGCGAGGAGTTCGACAGCCTGCTGGCCGACGCCGACCTCCGGGCACGGCTCGCCGAGGACGTCCGCGAGGACGGATTGGAGGACGCGACCGAGGGGATGGAGACGGACGTCTCCTTCTAGCCCCGTCTACGGCCGGGACTCGTCGGCCCGTTCGCGGTCGGCCGCGTCCAGAAAGACGACGGCGGCGCCGAGCAGGGCGACGTTTTTCAGGAAGTTGATCCTGTTCGCCTGCCGTTCGCTTCCCTCGAGCCGCCAGAAGTCGTGGATCGCGGGCGTCGTCCCCAGGAAGAAGACGACGAGGGCGCCCGCCGACGCCCGCGGGAACCTCCAGAGGACGATCCCGCAGTTGGCGACGAAGAGCATCCCCGTGACGAAGGGAACGAGGAGATCGGGCATCGGGACGCCCTTCTCCGCCGCGATCGCGACGCGTTTCTCGTTGTCCCGGAAGCCATCCAGGGCCATGTATGCCAATATCCCGCCGTACAGCGCCCGGCCGAGCGCGGAGGGCGGGTCGCTGTATCGGCCATCGGTCATTCGACCACCCCGATCCGGCTGACGTTGGCGCCGACGCGTCCGACCGTCTCGTACTCCCCATTACGCCGGCGCATGATCCGACCGGAGACGTCGTCGCGCTGGTCGGGGACGTCGAAGAGGCCGGAGCCACAGAGCACGCTCCCGTCGTAAACGGTCCAGGTCTCGATCACCTCGTGGGGCTCGCCGGGGAAGGAAACCCGCTCCCAGTCCCGGCCGAAGTTCGTCGATTCGAACAGCGCGACCTCGTGGGAGTCGTCGACCCACGCCGGAGGCGCCTCCTCGCCGCCACAGAACAAGAGGGTTCCGTCGTGGACGAACACCCGGCGGACATAGGAGTAGTCGTTCCCACGGTCGATGCGCTGCCAAGACCCGCCGGCGTCGGTCGTCCGCCAGAGCCCGCCCTCGCCCACCGCGTGGCCCAGCCCGAGGTTCTCGAGGTCGAGGTCGAGATAGCCGGTCGTCGCGAGCCAGACGTCCTCCGAGATCGGACGCACCTGGTGGACGTCGTCGACGATCGCGTCCCGGCCGTCGCGCCAGGTCCGTCCGCCGTCCCTGCTGACGTGGATCCCGCCAGCCTCCACGCCGGCGATCAGGTGGTCGGGCCGGCCGGGGACGGTCTCGAGGGCGCGAAGCCGGGCGTAGTGGGGATCGATCGGCGACTCCCAGTGGCCCCGGGAGGGGAGTTCTCGAAAGCCCTTCAGCTCCGACCAGGTCTCGCCGTCGTCGGTCGAACGATAGAGGTAGGGGTCGTTCGTGCCGGCGTACAGCGCCTCGCGGGTGGCGAGGATCGACCAGACCTCGCTCTCGCCGGCGTGCCAGAACCGATCGCCAAGCGGGACCTCCAGGTCCGCCCACGTCTCGCCGCCGTCGGTCGAGCGGTAGGCGCCGGTTTCGCTCGCGACGAACGTTCCTTCGGTATGCTCCCAGGACCGGACCGCCGTCACGACCCCGCAGTCGAGGGCTTCCTCGACCTCGTCGCGCTCGAATGGCACCTCGTCGACCCGGTGGAGGCCGTCGTCCGTCCCGATCAACAGTGACATACAGGTGTGTGACCGGGGCGCATAATAAGGTTTACCGCGCTGTAAAACACACCGTCGCGACGAGACCACGGACGGGCGATCCGACGGCCACGCCGCCGCCGGACGCCGATCCGTTCGAACACCGACTCCACCATGACCCCATCACAGCCGACGAGGCGCCCGACGGACGCAGCGTACGGAGACCGCGAGACGGAGTATCCCACCGAACTCCTGAACCTCCCCTGGATCGACGTCCACAACCACGCCCACACCCTCTCCTGGGACGACCGCGAGCGCTACGCCCTCGCGGGCTGTCGAGCGATGGTGATGGTCGCCTCGGGCTACCACTGGACCCCCTACAAGCCAGTCCGGGCCGCGGACGTCCGGTACCTCTGGGACGACGCGATCAATCGCCGCCCGGCGATCGAACGCGACCACTTCGTCGAGGCCAAACTCGGCCTGGGGATCCACACCGGCGTCCGGATCGAGAACCCCGACGAGTTGCTCGGGGCAATGGGGGACTATCTCGAACTCGAGGAGGTCGTCGCCGTTGGCGAAACCGGCGTCACGCCCAGCCAGCACGTCAGCCGCTGGGAACTCGACGAACAGCGCGCCGTCGTGGAGGCCCAGATGGAACTCGCGGCCGACCACGACCTCCCGGTCATCCTGCACACGCCCAACCAGTCGCGCGATTCCGGGCGGTCGTACCGCCCCGAACTGGGGACTCCCGGCTACGAGAAGAACCCGGGACTGGGCCAGGACCCCGTGATCGACGGCGAGAACCCGGCGCTGGAGGCGGTGAAGATCGACGTCGAGGCCGCCCGGGACGCGGGTTTGGCAGAGGAGCGGGTGGTCGCCTCCCACGCCGATCTCGATAACACCGCATACCTGATGGAGGAGACCGACTGCTATCTGAGCTACACGATCGGCCACTCGTGGCTGATCGGCGTCGACGCCGAGGACGTCGCCGACGCCATCGAGGCGTACGGCCCCGACCGGATCATGGTCGACACCGACTGTGCGAACGTGCTCCGGACGGACCCCTTTGCGCTGAAGCGGGCGATCCTCGAGCTCTATCGCTACGGGATCGATCCCGAGGCGATCCGGACGGTAGTGCTCGAAAACCCCCGCCAGGTCTTCGGTATCGGGGGATGACACGGACTGCCGTCCGTCGGTGTCGGGGACCCACGGCCTCGGAGTAGCCCCGGGAGGGAGGTCGGACCCGTGCGACCGGAAACGAGGTCAGTCCGCTCGCCACCGGGACCCCGACCGGCGCCTCCCGGCGCGTCGATCCTCGAGCGGGGGCCGCCACGCAGAAAGGGACTCGCAAGGAAGACGGCCCTCTCGGCTACGTACGAGGCGGAGATCGGGAGAAAGCGGTCCGTCTAGCTATCCGTCAGAACCAGGGTTCCGCTCTCGGTCACCTCACCGGCGGTGATCGTCCACTCGTTGTCGCCCAGCGAGAGGTCGCCACACGGGACGGTGTGGAAACTCGCGTAACAGTCGCCGGGAGCGATCTCGACGGTCATCGAGTCGCTGACGTCGCCGGCCTCCAGAGAGACCGTGATCTCGGCGGCGTCCTCGCCGTGATTCCAGATCCTGACGTCGACGCTCGCGGTCTCCCCGCGGGCGATCGAGTCGGGAGCCGACACCGAGAGCTCGAGGGGTGGGCCGTCCTCCTGGTCGTTCTCTCCGGTGTCCTCATCGTCTTCAATCTCGTCATCGTCGTCGTCGTCGGTGTCGTCCTGATCGTCAGCTGGGTTGTCACCGTCGTCGGGATTGTACTCGGTCGAGTGCATGACGTCGACCGACACCTCGTAGGAGCCATCCTCCTCACACCCGATCGCGAATTCTGCGTCGGTGTCGTCTCCGGGCTCGAGGACGACCGTCCCACTGGTGACTGTGTCGATGTGATCGTCGTCCGCGTCGTAGGTCGAGGCGGCGTACCTGACCTTTAGCTCTCGATCCTCAGACGTGTTTATCACGCCCACGTCGAGCCGGCAGGCACGCTCTCCGATGGACTGGCTGGGGAAGTCGTGAGTCACGTCGACGTGCTCGGTATCCTCATAACCGATCACTTCGGCCTCGCCCGGGATTTCATGCTCTTCAGGTTCATCTCCTTGCTCGTCGTCCTCGGAGCCCCCGTCATCTCCCGACTCCTCCTCGGGTCGCAGGGCGAGCAACTCGCCGTTTCGGCTCACGTAGACGGTGTCGCCGTCGGCGTCGGCCAGCTCCACGCCGTCGGTCCCCTCGAAGACGTATCGCCACTGCTCCTCGCCGCTCGCGACGTCGAGGGCCACCACGCGGTCCTCGTTGTCCTCCTCGTCGGGCATGTCGGCCGGTCGCGGCACGTGGGTCGTGACGGCCGTTCCGCCGACGACCGCGGGGAGGTCGTGTTCGGTTCCGAGGCCGGTGCCGAGCTCCCAGGCGCGTTCCGCGGTGTCCGAGAGGTCGAACGCGACGAGGCCGCCGTTTCTCGTCGTGGTGAAGTAGGTGTCGCCGACGATGGTGTGGGCGACCGACTGGGGGACGTCGGTCCGTGTTTCGGTCGCGACCTCGATGAGAAACGCCGTATCGTGGGCTGGATAGCTCGCAACGTGGCCCGATCCTGCCGTCAGGAGGTCCGCCGGCTGATTCTGGGCGATCGTGGTCGCCGTCTCGCCGGTCGTCGGGTCGAAGCCGACGATCAGGTGCTCGTCCGAATCGGCGGCGTAGACGGCATCCTCGCCGACGTCGCCGAGGACGAGTTCCGCTGCGGCGCGCTCGCCGTCGTCGGTCTCGACCGTGGCGCTCTCGCGGCTCCACTGGACCGAGCCGTCCGCGCCGGAGAGCGCGTAGACGTTGCCCTCCGAGGAAGCGTAGACCATCCCGTGACCGACCGCCATCTCCTGGCTGGCGATCTCGCCCTCCCAGCGGACCTCGCCGCTCTCGGCGTCGAGGGCCTGCACCGGATCGCCCGCGACGAAGACGGAGCCCTCCGCGACCGCGAGGGTCCGCTCCGCGCCGATATCGCCGGTCTCCCATACCAGGGAGCCGTCCTCTGCGTCTATCGCGACGACGCCGCCGTCGGCCAGGGTGTAGATCCGGCCACCGGCTGCGACGGTCGCGTCGACGTCGTGGGAGCCGTCGTACCGCCAGGCGACCCCGGTCGGCTCCTCGAGCGCGTTGTCGTCGCCGCCCTCACCGTGTTCGTCCGCAGCCGCCGGGAGCGAACCGAACAGCCCGCCGGCCGCAAGCGTCGTTCCCGTTGCCAGTAGTGTACGTCGATCGACACTGAAGGGTAGGCGATGAGTTACGATCCCACTGACGTGTTCGCCCTCCTCGACGACGAGCACGCGCGGTCGATCCTCGCGGCCGTAAGCGAAGGTCCGATGACGGCAAAGGAACTCAGCGAGAGATGTGACTCTTCCCTGTCGACGGTGTACCGCCGGACGGAGAAACTCGAGCGGTGTGACCTCATAGAGACCCGCAGGGAGTACGACGAACAGGGGGATCACAGGCGGATCTTCACGGCGCGATTGCAGCGGCTGAGCATCGAACTCGATGACGGCAGCTACGATCTCACGCTCTCTACGAGGACGGGGTCTCGCGAGTTCACCGACCCCTGGAACGACTGAGAAGCCGTTTCGCCCATGGATTCGTCGAAGAGACCCGTCCTCCGCCGGGAGAGCCCGCGTCACCGACCCCGCAACGTAAGTGATCGGTCCCGGCTACCATCACACCGGAAACAGGTATGGTGGACGTGGCCGTGGTCTTCATCGGGGTGGTCCTGCTCGGATTCGCCGGCATCGTGGGTCGGATGGGGCGGCGTCAACACGCCCGGCAGTCGCTCGTCTGAGCCGGGGTCGGAAACCGGTCTCGACGGTTGAGACGGGACCAAACGGATGGAGCGCGAGTGAGAATTCGTTTCCGTCCGAAACACTCACACGCGACCGACCGTCGTGAGCAACGAAAAAACGGATACCGGCTCGACTGCAAGCCGACAGCGGGTAGAGACTCGTGGATGACTCAGGATCCGATCGGGTCGCGGTCATGGAACAGATACCGACGCGAGACGTTCTCGATTCGTTGATCGAGGACGGGCTCCACGAGATCAATCGCGAGAGATCCGGGCTGTTGCTCTCGGGCTTTTCGGCGGGCCTCGATATTGGGTTCGGCCCGCTTCTGATGGCGGTCGTCCTGACCCTCTCGGAGGGATCGTTCGGCGACCTCACGACCGAGTTGGTGGTGGCGAGCATGTATGCGGTCGGCTTCATGTTCGTGATCCTGGGCCGGTCGGAACTGTTCACAGAACACACCACCCTGGCCGTGGTCCCGGTCCTCGACCGGAAGGCGTCGCTCGGCGAGTTGACCCGTCTCTGGGGGTTGGTGTATCTCGGAAACATCGGCGGCGGCCTCGTGTTCACCCTCCTCGCCGTGGTCTTGATGCCCGGACTCGGCGTCGTCTCGCCGGAGGCGTTCGAAACGATCGCGTTGAAACTCGTCACGCACGACTTACACTGGCTGTTCGTCGCCGGCGTCTTCGCGGGATGGCTGATGGGGCTGCTGGCGTGGCTGATCACGGCCGCACAGGGGACGCTGGCCCGGGTGGTGCTCATCTGGATCGTGACCGCTACGATCGGACTCCTCCACCTCCCTCACTCCATCGCGGGCAACGTCGAGGTGCTGTTCGGGGTGTTCATCTCCCCGGAGATCACGGTGCTCCAGTATCTCGCCTTTCTCGCCCTGTCGACGGCCGGAAACGCGTGTGGCGGCGCAGTGTTCGTCGGCCTGCTCAAATACGGTCACGTCGTTCGCGGGGCGAATTGAGACTCTCTCGCGCCTACAGAAACGGGAATCCACGATGTGCATAGTCAGGTCGCGCGTTTCCTCGGTTCACAAGTACGCTTTCGCGTGGAGCGTCGGTGATCGCCACCGGTTGTGACCAACTGTATGCTGTTCGGCGCGTATAGCCTGTCATTGGGACCGTCCTCCCTGTCGACTACAGGCGTCAACGACGACGAGCCCTTCTCCCGAGGACGCCCCGGGGAGGGCCTCAGTAAAAACGGTCGTCGCTCGTCGAGTCGCCGATCCGGAACCGGGTCTCGATCGGATAGCTCTCGTAGCGCGCGAGCGCGACGTGGAGCGCGACTGCTACGGCAAGCAGCCCGAAGTTCCAGACCGGGGAGTCGTAGTAGATGACGTCGACGATCACCGGTTGGTTATAGATCGGCCAGAACGGGGTCAGCGGCGCCGCAATGTCGGGCGCCGAGAGGATGTCCGCGAACAGGTGGCTGAAACCGCCGACGAGCATCCCCAGCGTCGCGAACGCGAACGTCGTATCGCGGGTGATCGTCGTGCTTCTGATCCAGCGGTTCTCGTTGAATCGAACGGTGAGCCATCGGGAGGCGACCGCGCCACTGAGGACGCTTACGGCCCCGACGAACACGATCGTATGGGTCACCCCGTGGTGGGTAATCGGAAGCACCTGCCGGAGCACCAGATCGAGGTCGGGGAGCATCGCAGTCACCAGCGCAAACGCCGTGAACCCGAGGGCACCGCGCCGGCCCCAGAGGAGCCACGCCGGCGTCGCAAACAACAGCGCCATCGCAAAATGTCCGCTCACGTCGACCATCACGGTGGACGACTATAGGGACGATGATAGCCCTTGTGGCTCGGCCCCTGGGTTGTGGCCGGGTCGCGTACAGCGAACGGAGAGCGACACGACCAGCGGCTCGTTCGACGTGGAGCGTACCCGATCCTCGAGATCCCCGGACGACCCCCGGTCACCGGTCGTCAGCGCCCGCCGGCGACAAGTTTATTACCATTGGAAACCACAGCTTCGATGTCGACCCCTCCGTTGGTCGACGCCACCGTTGCCAACTCACGTCACCCGCCCCCGATATGCTCACGCAGGGGGCGGTGATTCCGTCTCCGACCGGTTCTCGCCGAGCACCCGCCGTCGACGCCGGACCGACGGGTCACCGGTCGCGCCGTAATATCGAAGTGGAGCCGGCGAGAACGGAAAACGATTCCGTCACTGCTCGAGCGCTTACTGGGGACCGAGACGCCCGACGAACAGGTCGACTTCGAAGCCCGGCAAAACACGGCGGACGAGACGCTCGGCGATCTCCTCGCCCCCGGGGACTCCGGGGTCGAGGACTGTGGCGTGACCGGCGTCGCGGTCGTCAACGAGGGGCCCGATGGCGAGCCGGTCGTCGTCCCCATCGTTCGCTTCTCGCTGGGCGAGGACGTCGAGACCCCGGACATGGACCTCGTCTGGGAGCTCGTCGGCACCGCGATCGATGCCGTCCAGGAACCGTTCGACGACGTGTTCGTCCGCCACTACGACGTCCAGTTCACGTTCGACGGCGACTAGCTGTTCGAGGCCGAGACGTGTCGGCGGGTCGCACTGACCGACCGGCTCGTCGACCAGTACGCGACCGATCCCGGCTTCACCCTCGCCGACCTCCGGGAGGCCGTCGAGGCGGCCGACGACATCGACGACGAGATCGCGCCCGTCGCCTGGGGCGAGTGTACGGACTACCTTTCAACAGCGAGAGAGTCCCGCCGTTCACGGCCGTCCTCAGAACGCACTCGTTCTGATGGGCATCGCAAACCTTCGGTTTGCTCAAGGGCGTGAATCGCGTAAGCTCCGGTAAGAAACCGCCGAGTTACTGCTGATCTTGAGTCTCCAACGCTTCAAGACCGGCTTCTAACACTTCTACATAAGCTTCTGACAAGTCCACATCATTCGCTTCTGCGTAGTCTTTGAGCCGTCCGTGCAAGCCGTGCGAAATGTCGATTGCTGGCCTCATTGGTATTTCCCTGTGGCGTTTCGACTATTTAAAACCGGCGTGAGCCGGTAGTGACGGCCTGATGTCTGTGATTTCCACGTCATCAGATAGGCCGTCATCGGGTGAAACGGATGCCAACAACATCAATTCTGTCGAAA
>NZ_JAIWHV010000042.1 GCF_020177375.1 Saliphagus infecundisoli
GACGTATCTCTTGGTTCTGGGTCTATTTGCTCGCATCAGGTTGAGCTTGCGCAGTCTACACACCCCTTTCCAGTGCCCCTCGCAGTGGTCTCGCTCTCCCCAGCTTTATCAACTCAGAACGCAACAGTCTATAACCATGAGGTATCGGGCCACAAATAGCTATCCCTCCGCATCAGTACCGCGATACTCGAGGAACTTTACAATCATCCTGCACCCCGGGAGACGCTAAGGTCTCGAGTTTAGAGAGAAACGCTGATCGCGAGAGCGGGATTATCTAGAGCCAACTCGAGAAATCGGTGAAGCCCGAGCCGTCTGTCCAGACCGATCCTCTCGACGGCTTCGAGGGCTGAGACCCCACTGTTGAGGATTCCTGCACCTGTAGGCGTGTAGAGGATCTCAATCGGGGACCCACATCGCACACGTGATCGACGACCACGGCCCTGAGCCGGCCCCGTTTCCGGTGATGTCTCGGCCTACTGCTGCTCCCACAGCGCCTCGATACGCTCCTCGAGACGATCGAGAACGAGCCGACTCACGTCGCGATGGTCGTCCGGCCAGTGAGCGTTCTCCGCGTCGGTGCGGCTCGCGGCCGGGGGCGGATGGAAGTGATCTCGCGAGTTGTGCGCGTTCGGATGCCGGTCCCATCGGCACTTCCACGCGCTGTCCCGCCGTTCCTCCTGGTAGTGGAAGGTGAAGTCGTCGTTGCGATACCAGCGAATCTCGAAGCGAGCAGACACCTCGGTCGGGTAATAATCGCCGGACAGCTCAACGCGGAGGTGCAACTTCCCCTTCTCAACGATTTTCGCCGACTCGAACATCCGATTCCCAACGAATCGGGAACGCATACGCTCCAACACGGCCCGATCTATCGGTGCAGGACTCGCACCGTCATCCACCGGCACCATCTTAGCCGTGCAACGGGGCTGTCGAGCCAGCGGCCTTTCTTCGGGCGCGTTCGTGGAGTTGACGCTCCTCGATGACGGTAGCCCAATCACCGAGATCCACGTACACGTCGTCAATCCGTTCCGCGTCGAACTCGAGGACATCGACTGCAGCGGGCGAGTCGACACCGTATTCGTCGCGGTACTCCTCGATCTGGTCGGTGAGCTCCGACACGCGGGCCTGCAGCTCGTCGATAGTGTTCTCCCGCGATAGCTCGTTGACCCGCCGCCACTCGAAATAGTCGTCGTTGCGTTCGTACCTGACCGGCCGGCCTTCGTGGCGAATGACGATGCCGAGATCGGCGTAGAACGACAGGTGTGTTCGCGCCGATTCCTCCGAACAGTCCGCCCGCTCAGCGATCTCGGCGGCCGTCAGCGGCTCTCGAGTGTGTAATACTGCTCCGTACACGCGCTGCTTCGTATCCTCGCCTTCAAAGGGCCTATCGAACGGGGGTGGACCATCGCGGCGAGCATCTCCAGTCATACTTCCACCAACGGGACTAAACCATATATTCCTTTCTCTGTCCAAAATATATTGTTCATCGTCCTGGTCACGATGGGATCTCCTATTCGCTAACAGGGAATCTTCTCGTGAAGTCAATTCGGCTTCGGTGTGTTGTTCGTCGGTCCCGAGGGTCGAGACCGATGACCTCAGACATTGACCCAGTGAAAGCCGCTGTCATGTGCGAAGAGTGTGGAATTGCACAGCCCTACCATCCAGTCCTCGCCGTCGAGTGTCCCGACTGTGGCGCCGCACCCGGTCGGAAATGCCAACGACCGAGCGGCCACCGGGTCCGCAATCCACACGCGGATCGGGTCAACGCCGCGTACGACGCGGGTTACACAAAGTGTCCATGCAAAACGGACAACGCCGTCATCTGTGCCGGCTCAACCGTCCCCGAGGACGTCCCCTTCGACACCGACGCGGTCACGATCGAAGCCACACCCGACGAGATGGACCGACTCGATCCCGATGTTCTCCCCGAACTGCCCTGTTCGCTGGGCGACGACGGACTCCCTCCAGCCGGATCCCAACGTGCCCGACAGTCGAACACGACCGAGAAATCAAATAACCAACAAACACTCACAACCTTCGAGGACTGAAATACCGCCTTGCTCGACAGCACGCTGGTTTTCGAGGACTATCGTCGCATTATGTAGTTACCCCACAGGGCAGACAATCCGCGGCACGTGGGGTAACTGACTTCAGACTGTCCAAGCACCGATCGGCGGGCGTTCAGTTTCACTTTCACCGCGGTTCACGGAGATTAACGAGACTCCACCACGAACCATATCACATGAGCTACTACGATGACGACCGCTGGGAGTTCAACCCCGAAGGTGAAGGCCGAATCGAGCCTGATCCGACCAACTCGACCGCTGTTGATGATGGCAGCTACGAGCGCGGCGACGACTCCCTCGATGACGACCACCTGAGCTATCCGGATACGCCCGGCCCCGAATCCAACGATGACGAACCGAGCGAACACCGCTGTGCGTGTGGTGCCCCGCTCGATCCTGGCAGAACGAAATGCGACTTCTGTCTCACGAGGGAAGTCGAGTACGAGAATCGCGAGGTGCCCGACACCGACCGTGAAGTCAGAGGCGTGATTCACGTCCTCGTCGACGCGAGCAGCGAAGCCAACGCCGTCTGCATCGCCCAAACCGTGTTCGAGGATATCGCCGACCACTCGTCCGCTCCGTCGATTGACGGCATCGACGAGTGCGAACTCGTCGCCGAACTCGATGGCGACCTCGTCGATCGGTTCGCTCAGGAATGGGGCCAACTGCCCGCTGCGGCCCCAGTCGCCTCGAGCGCCGGCCAGCGCCAACTCGATACGATCCGACAGAACGCCGGCCACGACTACCTGCGGGCGAGAGATGGCGACACCGAGGACAATCGCCCGACGCTCGATCCCGTCCTGTTCGACGCCGACGGCAACCCCATCACCGATATCGAAGACGTCGGTCAGCTGATCGCCGGAGGCACGCTCGACCGCACAAGCCTCGAGTGGGAGACGGTCGACGCCGGCGACAAGGGCGGCCAAACCTGGATCGTCCCCGCAATCGCTCTCGAACACGCGTCTGTCTCCGACGCTACTCGCGATCAGTCTCATGACAGCCCGACGCGCTGCCTCCTCGAGTGTCGCGAGTGTACCGAAGAGACCCGCCATCGCTTCGACGGCTTCAACGCGGTTCCGAATCCGACGTGGGAGGACGATCCCGTCTGGAAGTGTACTCGGTGCGGACTGGCTCGACACGGTCCCGTTCCGAGTGCTTCGACAGCAGAATCTCACAGCTAATACTGAGAGCACTCTCGTACGTCAGCCGCTTCCCGCTAGAGGTGTTGTTTTGCCCCCGAGAGGGGTGCAGGGCGAGCGAGAGCAGTTGGCGAGTGACGAGTCAACGTCCGAGGTGACTCCAATGAATCAACCAGACACGAGTACGATCTTCGCTGGTCTCGATGGCCGGTCAGACGCACAGCTTCCCGACTGGTACGCAAGCAGCCACGACGTCGGCGACACCCTACCGTCGTTCGCCGAAGCGATCCGTGACCTTCCACGTGCGGTCGACACCGAGGTCGCGTACAAGAATCCTGTCACTGGACAGTGGGTCGAAACCGATCGGTTCAACGCCATCGTCGAACCATCACGACTCCGTAACCACGCACGCACAGACGGCGGCACCACGCCTGGATCGGACCAGAAACAGGTTGATCCCCTGTTCCACGTGCCTACTGACTCTTACACGGTCCTCAACCCACAGACGGTCTACAACCCTCTCGAAACGCTCCTTCGAGACTCCGAACTCGACGGAACGCCGTTCGCGGACATCGTGTTCGGCGAGATCCGTCAGTACCGAGCCGGCGGCGAAGTCCACATGGACATCATGTTCGACGGCCTCGAAGCGACCCTTCCCGGTGACGATCGAGAGCCGATCACGATGGGCGTCACTTCCGGCTACGACTTCTTCGGCGGCCACGCCGTCTACGTCGAAGGTTTCGCCCAGGACGGCAAATGCTCGAACTCGATGCGGTCGCTCACGGACAAGCAGATCGTCAAACACGTCGGTGACGTCCGAGACTTCGAGGACTGGTGGGAGCAGATCCTCACCCAGCTCGAACTGGTCGCCGACGACCTCGTGCGGTTTATCGAGGACGCCCAGGAGATCGACCTCGAGTTCACCGACCTCCCGTTCACGGTCGAGGAGTTCTACACCCTCCTCGAGTTCCCCGAGTATCTTGCCGAACGGGCCGCAGATGACGCGCTCGCGAACGCTGACGATCCGTTCGTCATCGACCTCTGGACACTGCACTCGGGAGCGACCTACGCGCTCACGCATTTCTTCCGTGGCCGCGAGGGCGGCTCTCTCGACAGCTACGTGCGAACAGCAAACGACATCTTGTTCAACCCCCACGGAACGATCGAACAGGTCGAACGCGCCTATGAAGCCCAACAGAGTGCGAGCGGCAGTGACCAGCAAGCACTTGAGGGTGAGTGCGGCTTGGCCCGGATCGAACAAGCGACGGCGGGCCTCCAGGCCGACGTCGAACAGTTCGAAAGTCGCGAGGAAGCGCTCCGTGACCGATTCCAGACCGCGATGGAGTGACCTCTCAGAGAGACTGGCTACGAGGAAGGCCCGAATAGGACAGCGAGCAGTAGAACTATATATTAATCTCAGACAGGCGTAAAGGAAGGGATGGGAGATCTTACAGAGACGCTGTCGGTCGAAAACGTCGTTGGCTCTACGGCCCTCGAACAGGAACTTGACCTCGAATCACTCGCCGACGATCTCGACGGGGTGTCGTACAATCCGGACCAGTTCCCGGGATTGGTGTCGCGAACAACTGATCCGAAAGCAGCCTCACTCATCTTTCGATCGGGGAAGGTCGTCTGTACAGGCGCGTCCTCCACCGAGAACCTGACTGAGGCAGTCGAGCTGACGTTCGGCAAACTCCGGAGACTCGGACTTGACGTTCCCGACGATCCAGAGGTGACTATCCAGAATATCGTGACCAGCGGCGATCTCGGAACGCGGCTCAATCTCAACGCAATTGCGATCGGATTCGGGCTGGAAGCCGTCGAGTACGAACCCGAACAGTTCCCCGGACTGGTCTATCGGTCCGATGAACTGGACGTGGTCGTCTTATTGTTCGGGAGCGGCAAACTCGTCATCACCGGTGGGAGCCAGCCTAGTGATGCAGAAGACGCGATCGAGGCCGTTCAGGCGCGATTGATCGATCTCGGACTCCTCGAGTAACACGTGCATCCTGTCGGGTCACGCCAGTGAATGCTCGAGTGCGTTCACTCGTGAAGGGTCGGCTCGACGTGTTCGATGACCTCACCGAATGCAAGATTCTCTTGGACGTTTCTGATTTCGATCGTGACCCGATCACCGATCTCGGTTTCGGGGACGATGATCACGTACCCCCGTTCAACGCGAGCAATACCGTCGCCCTGTTTCCCGATGTCTTCGATATCCACGGTTCGTCGATCGCCCTCGGCGATTGGCGGTCCCTGATCATCCCGTTTTGCTGACTGCTCCGCGGTCTCTCGCGGTGATGACTCGCCGGATTCGAGCAGGGCGACTCGATATACGGTGCCCGCTTCGACATCACCGACTGTGAGTTCATGAGCAGGGACCTCAATCCGATATGAATCGTCTCGGCTGTCGACCTCCGCACTGAACAGACAGAGTAAGTTCTCAGAAATCTCCATGTGAATGCTCTGTACGCGCAGAGTGTACAACGACGCTCTTGAGTCTACTGGTCACACGACTGATCGAGTAACTGCCCGAGAGCTGGTCCTCCCGTGGGTGGAAATGGAGGGATTGGATCGGGAAACACACGACGTTAGAACTCGACGTATTGATCTTCCCAGTCACGCCGTTCGTGGAGTTGGTCTTCTCCAGCCTCGGTGATCGCGTAGTAGTTCGTCCGTCGGTCGAGTTCACCCTTCTCGACGAGATCCTTGTTGACGACCGTATCGAGGTTTGGATACAGCCGCCCGTGATTGATCTCGCTCTCGTAGTCGGTCTGTAACTCCTCTTTGATAGCCTGGCCCGAGGGACGATCGAACCCGGAGATAACGTACAACAGATCCCGTTGAAAGCCTGTGAGATCGTTCATTGGTCAACCACAGTAGGAGTCCAATAGAGGAACTGTTTGTTATTCTGATCATACAGTACTGCTCGGAAGCGAAGAATCAGTTCCTCGGCCCATTAGAGCGTCAGTCATTCACGACTATCAAAATGGGAACAACAGTTCTGCAAAACGGGAGCAGACAGAGTGTACCGTTCCCTGGAGTTGTTCGTTACCCCGGGAGGGGTGAAGTGAGATCAATCATGGGCGACGACGCCGATCGGACTCCGAGCCGAGAGGAGAACAGCCGGTCAGGACTGACACCAAAACAACGGCTTGGGACAGCGAATCCACGCCTCTTGGACGCGTGCATCGTCACGATCCACAATATGGAGACGCTCCAGGAGTGTGTCGCCTACGAGAACCAGCACGAACAGCGCGTTCCAATCCTCGAGATGCTTGCCCGGCGTGCCGAAGAACTGCGTGAAGAAGACGAGTCGTGAGTGATCCTACAGCCCGTCTCAGCGATCCCAGCGAGTTGACTGGGTTTCGTCGCCTTGTGCAACAGCAGGTGGGGACCGGCAACGATGTTGCACAAGGCCCAGCAACTGGCACCGTCCGGTGGTGTCGTTCCTCCTCAGAGAGGGGGTGGAGGGTTTCACAGATGTCTGATCGTCCTGAGATCACGATCCAGCACCAAGCCGCGTTCACCGACGATGGTGAGCTCGAACTAACCGGAGAAA
The DNA here is from genome assembly GCF_020177375.1 of Saliphagus infecundisoli. Taxonomy (GTDB): domain Archaea; phylum Halobacteriota; class Halobacteria; order Halobacteriales; family Natrialbaceae; genus Saliphagus; species Saliphagus infecundisoli. Next base: position 6,765 of record NZ_JAIWHV010000042.1, read on the forward strand.
GCGTCGCAACCTCCCTCGAGGATTTCGGTGCCGACGTCAGCCATCGCGACCAAGAGTCGCGTCTCGATCGACCCGCTGCCAGCGAGTTCGGCGTCGACGACCGCGTCGAAGTGCGCCAGTCGGAGGCCGACGACACTGATCAGACATCGTTGTTCGCGGATACGGCCGACGATCAACAGACGCTCACGGGCGAGGACGCCAGCGCACAGTTCCTCTTTGATGACTGACCACCAATCTCGACGGGCAAACGCGAGAACACGCGTTCTCGCGCTGGCTGCAGCGAGCCCGGATCCATCGACCGTCGAGGGGTACGGCCACGGCGATCCGTGCCCCCGCTGTGAGGCGGCAGTGTTAGCAGGTCGATTCAACGGCGAGGACGACTCGTATCTCGAGTGCGAGCGGTGCTTGTACCGTCCAGGTCAGACCACCACGAGTTCGTAACCAACCGCGTGGTGGTGTTGATCCACCTCACAGAGGGATGGAAGGTTCCACAAATGGCAGATCAACCAGACGAAACGCCAGTACAGTCCAACAACCAGGTACGGCTTGTAGTCACGATTGACGAGAGCACTCTTCCTGACGGTGCTTCCCCAACCGATCTCGCTACGCCGAGTCGCGAGCTCGCCGCTGAGGACATCAGCCTCAGCACGGGCCACCAGTACACAGAAATCGACGATCGTTGTCCAGAGTGCAACACGAAACTCGAATTGACCAGGGTCCGACCCGATGCAGAAAACGGCGCACACGCACCCACCCGCTGCCCAGCAGACCACTGTCAGTGGGCCGGGACTGCGGTCTACCGATTGATCGACCTCGAGCAGCGGGCTGACGGGGTGCCCGAAAGTGCCGTCGCGAACGGGGACGCACAACCCACGTATTACCCCTACTGAAATGCCCTCGATAGACCCATTCGCCGACTGCGAACTCGGAGCCGAGGACGTTCTCGGCACGCGAACGTTCGAAAACGTGCTTTTCACGTCCGAAACATCAACGCCAGTAGACGTCCGGACCGGCGAGACGCCCGACCGTTCGATCGCGACTCTCGAAGACGTACCGCCGGTGATTGAGGGACAGTGTGGCGGTGGGGGAAAGGTAGCACCCCATGACTTACTTGTGTGGCGACCCGCGGATACATGATGCCATCTTCAGATGTTCAACAGTCAGCGTCGGCCATCGGATGTGATGCATGCCGGTCTGCCGTCCAGTCTGGCGGTCAGCAAGACATGTCGTTTCTCCTCCTAGATCAGCTTACGATCCCCGTCCTCAGCTGCGACGAACACCTCGAGCAGTTCTCTTCAGTCTGTGGATTAACGTCCGAAGACACAGCCGATCTCCTGTCTCATCGACCGGCTGGCGGAGTGTCGTGTCCCAGTTGCCGTCTCGCCCCGTACAATTCGTCGCATCCCTTGGTACAGGTGCAGGATGGGGCGATCATCCCGATGGCGTGTCCGAAGCACCAGTCCGAGATCGTCCAGCGGTTCCACACAGGGGTTCAGACCCAGCACCAACTGACAGCTAGTCTCGATACCAGCACATCCCTGTAAAACCTGAAATCCCGTTACCGAGTCGATGCCACCGATGTTCTCGGCGATGACCTCGACTGGCGTCTCGATCGACTCTGCTACGGACATACACCCATTCAATTGCCCGCTGTGTATAAATGCGGTTCTCTATACCGCCTCCGGATCCTTGTTTTCGTGGCCTCTTAGACGAAGACCCCACTCATATCCGATTGTCCAGTGGTCTACCCTCTCGGTACGTCAGTCGCTTCAGGTGTCTTTTGTGATAAATTCCAGAGGTGAGAAGGAGGTAGTCACCCGCTCAGTGGGTCGGCTCTTCGGCTGGGGCAACCATGCCGTCAACCTGTATAATGAGGATGTTATTCGTGTCATCTTTCCCGTCGACGCTGCCCTCGATCTTGAGCTTCGAGAGCGGCGTCGGCCCCACGGCAACGGCGTCATCCTCGTGGAAGCCATCGATCGCCCCCTGGATGCGGACCTCCGCCCGGCAGAGGTCGGGATGGTGGATACTCGAAAGATCGACCCCCTCGACGATGACGCCCTCGATGTCCTCGCCTTCACGTTGGAGCGGGACTGATTTGGGGTCGTCTATCTGCTGGATCTCCAGGGTCTCGTAAGCCGTCGCCGTCGGCTTGTAGCCGCCTTTCGGCCCAGGGATGCCTTCGACTAACTGGAGGTCCCGCAGGCTCTGCATCTGGTTGCGGATCGTGCCGGGGTTGCGATCGATCTGCTCGGCGATCTCCTCGCTTCTAATCGTGTCTTCGGACTCGTCGTGGAGGTCCACCAATGCCCGGAGGAGCGCTTTCTGTCTCATCGTCAAATCAATTGATGGCATGTGGGATCCTTAGGAAGACGGCAGTCCCATTGCTTCGATCTGTTCCTGGTAGCGATTGCGAATCGTGACTTCCGTGACGTTAGCGACGTCTGCGACCTCCTGTTGGGTTTTCTTCTCGTTGCAGAGTAACGAGGCTGCGTAGATCGCCGCCGCCGCAAACCCGGTCGGCGATTTCCCCGAGAGCAATCCCTTCTCGGCTGTGGTCTCGATGATGTCCTTTGCTTTCGCTTGGACTTCTTCGCTGGCCGCCAACTCCGAGCAGAATCGCGGGACGTACTCCACCGGGTCGACAGGCCTCATCTCAAGGGAGAGTTCGTTAGCGACGTACCGATACGTTCGCGCGATCTCTTTTTTCTCAACTCGGGAAACGTCGGTAACCTCCTCGAGACTCCGCGGGATGCCCTCTTGACGACAGGCCGCATACAGACAACTTGTTGCGACGCCCTCGATCGATCGGCCACGAATGAGATCTTCCGACAGGGCTCGGCGATAGATCACACTGGAAACCTCGCGTACTGATCCGGGAACTCCCAGGGCGGAGGCCATTCGATCGGTCTCGGTAAGTGCGAACTGAAGATTACGCTCGCCGGCGTTTTTGGTCCGAATGCGCTCTTGCCATTTGCGCAGTCGCTGCATTTGCTGGCGTTTGTCCGACGACAGCGAGCGCCCGTAGGCGTCTTTGTTCTTCCAGTCGATGGTCGTCGTCAAGCCCTTGTCGTGCATCGTCTGGGTGGTCGGTGCCCCCACGCGTGACTTCTCACTACGTTCGGTGGCGTTGAACGCTCGCCACTCAGGTCCATGGTCAATGTTCTTTTCCTCAACAACTAAGCCACACTCCTCGCAGACGATCTCACCCTGATCTTCACTCGTGACGAGGGCAGTCGAGCCACACTCGTCGCAGGTTCGTTCGTCCTGTTTTTCGGCCTGCGTCGAGTTCTTCTTCTGTTCACGTTGGCGGGTGGGACGTTCCATGTTACCAAGGGAACCATTCTGAAGAACCTTAAGGTCTCCTTTCAAACAGATGCGACTCTCATCTCGTCAGCAGGGCTTGCTGGCGAACGTCTGTTGTGGCAGGTACAGGCATCATGCTCACGCCGCTGGCACTCAAACTACAGGTGTGGATGATCCTCCGTCTGATACTGCGGATGACGACGAGCCGTGGATCCTGATGGAGTGGTCGTTGTGGGACGAGCGAGACGACGAACAGACCGGCCGCCGTATCAGGGTCGTCCCGTACGATGGTCCAGAGGGAGCGTGGAAGGCAATACTCGAAGCCCAACCCCATGCCGAATTCTGGGTCGAACGAGCCACGATCGGATATGGGGATTCACCAGCTGATTTCGACGTCGTCAAACCATAGGAGAAGATCGTGGGACGTCTGTTGTGAGACAGGCATGGTTGATGTACCTCCGATACAAGCCTGTATCGCTATGAGCGGTCGCTAACCGTCGTCGTAGAACAACAGAATGACTAGCTTGTGAGTTCGTGATCACGTCGTTGTCAGCAGGCCCCTGCGTTAATGGGCGATCTCGTCGTGACCGGGCTGTCCGATCTGTTCGCTGGCGAGGACCTTGTTCGCCCGTCGGAGGCGCTCGGAAAGTGCTTGGTGCGAGATGTCGAGTTCGGCGGCCAAGTCCTCGAGGGAGATCCGGCGAGGAACGTCGTAGTAGCCCCGGTCGTAGGCTTCGTTGATTGCCTCTTCTTGAGCTTCGGTGAGTGCTGCGGTTTCCTCAAGGTCAGCGTTGCGGCCGGCCTCGACCATCCGCTTGACGTCGACGGTGATCCCCTGGTCCTCGAGTTCGCCTACTGTCTCCGAGAGGAGGTCGCGTTCGGGGAAGAGCAGGCGGAACGTCCAGTTGCTGGCCGAACACTGTGCGTCGAGGATCGTCCCGTCGTTCGAGAAGATCGCCGAGCACATGTTATCAACTCCGGCAGCGTACTCGATCCGGTACAGCTTCTCATCCGTGTCGGAGTCCTCGAGGAGACGGTCGAATTCGGTGACCGATGAGTCGTCGGCAAGTGCATCCTCGATTGCAGCCTGCGGTTCGCCGGAGATCCAGACCAGTGGCATTGCTTGCTGGGGACCGTCGGCGACGATACTTTTGATCCGGATCTCGAGGTCGGGCAGCGCCTCGAACGTCTCGGCGAGCGCAACCTCATTGGAGGTAAGGGCGAGTTCGGTGACGGTCGTCATGCGGCCTCACCCCCTGTCCGATTAGACCCGTCCGTTCGACCGGGCGACCGATACGCGAGCGACACACCGCCACTATCGGCTAGCTGGGTATAGGTCATGATTGGAACGGATAGGTTCCGGGCCGACAATTCGCGGCCACCCGGATCGATCCTGTCCATCGATACATCTCCTGACCCGTTGCGTTGTAGCCCTGACTATTCCAGCGGTTTATATAGGGAAAGATAGCTCGAGACAAGGCCGCACCCGCTCTGAATGAGGACCCACCCACCCGTCTCTCTGTCAACGGCCACGCGCCACAGTATAGTAGCTGGATGGGATAGTCCAGGGTGATGACGTACGAGAATCTCGATGCGGAACTCGTGAACGCGCTGTTGGACGACGGCCGGGCAAGCCTGCGGAGCCTCGCTGAGGATCTCGATGTCTCGGTGACGACCGTCTCGAATCATCTCTCAGACCTCGAAGAGGAGGGCGTCATCGAGGGGTTCACTCCACGGCTCAATTACGATGCGCTCGGCTTCGACGTCACGGCAGTCATCCAACTCAAAGTTGAAGGGGACGCCCTTCCCGATATTACTGATCGGCTTCGCGACTTCGAGCAGATGACCAATGTCTACGAGGTCACGGGCGACTACGACGTGATCGCGATCGGTCGGTTCCGAGACACGGACGAGATGAACGACCAGATCAAGGCCTTATTGACTGATCCCGATATCAACGAATCCAATACGAGCATCGTCCTCAACGCCGTCACCGAAAATGAACAGTTCGAGCTAGCTCTTGAAGGCGACTGAGCTATCGATTGGTCACGGACACGAGCGGCCCAAGAGACGAAGTTCGTTGGACTCGAGATCTGTCATCGGTGTCGCCATCACTCTCACTAGACGAGACACTGAACACGTAGTCGGATGTGACGCCGGTGAGCTGGTTGTCGTCGGTTTCGACGAAGAGCACGATCTTCCCGTTGTCTTCTGGGGCTTGGACAACTGTCCCCGTTCGCGACACCGTGTTCCCTGACCGCGTCGATTCGTATGCGACCTCGACCTCATCACCAGGTTCAAGTTCGTCATTCATGCTCAGATTTCGAGTGCGAGGGGTTTATCGCTTTTTCCTTCGGTTCCTCTGGAACTCAACATACGAGTACCCAACTCACCGCCTTTGTCAGCGGATCGGCGGCTACACAGGGTAGCTCGCAATTTCTGTCGAATTGCAGACCGGGCACTGCTCAGTTTCACGGTCAACAGTGGTTCCACAATGGCGACACTCATATCGGAGAGCGGATGGCTTGCGGCGACCAACGGCTGCTTTGACTCGCTGCGTAAGTGGGCACATAGTAGTACGTCGAACGACCTTCTGGCAGTTCGATACTCGCGATCTCTTCGCTGTACTCAGCCTGAGCAGCGGGGTCTGTTCCCACGCTGTCTGTCGGTAGTTGGGATGAAGAGCGGCGAGTGTAAATAGGCTTTCCAACCACAGTGGAAGTGGTTCTGAAAACAGGATAATGGCGGAGATGTGGGAGACGCTCACTACGGCTTCCGCGCGTCATCACGCCCGCTCGTGGTGTTGTTCACCCCCCTGTGAGGGATGGAGGATCGAAATGACGCACGTCACGAACCAATCAGTCGAATCGTTCTATACATGTCTCGAGACGGGAGACAGTTCGGGGTGTTCCTGTCCGATCCACCGTGGTCGCGACCGCGAGCCGTTCATCGCCCCACTTGGATTGTCTTTCGCCGACCGGGTGAGTGTCGAACCGATCACGCGCCAGCAAGCCGCTACAATCTACGACGCTCACCACGCCTACATGGACAGCCTCCCGTCGGTGAATCTCGCCCACCATGGCCTCCACTACCGGGGCGAGTGGATGGGCGCGATAACGTACCGTTACCCGCTGCTCTCGAAAAAGCGACTTCACTTCGGACCTGACGGCGAGCTCCTCCCCGAGCCGATCAGTGACTCCGACATCGACCGACTCCCACCCGAGTTACGAACCACCGCTCGGCGGATCATCCCCACTGTCAGCGACGCCGACGTCGCGGCTACGACAGTAGTCTCCGGCGATACGATCGTCGAGGCGGCACGAGTCTGTCTCGGCGTTCGGATGGCGAATCTCGCGAGCGCGACCCTCGCCCGCAGCCAAGAGCAGTTCGTTCAGAGTCCCGCCTGTGAAGATGACGTACGCTACCTGCTCACGTTCGTTCGTGCGGACTACGACGGGGCGATGATTCGGGCGCTGCGAGACAAAGGGTGGATCTGCACCGGGTGGACGAAGCCCTCCCAGGCAGGGAATCGCGAGGAAAAGCCGATCCGCGAACGGTACAAGTGGCGGTTTTTCTGTCCGATCGACTCACCCGAGTCGCAGTCAACGTTCGAGAGGTGGTCACCGTGAGCTGGTTTGCTGACAGAGGGGGCTTCGGCTCCCTCGAGGAGGTCAACGCCCACGACTGAAGCGAATATCTCGGCCGGGGTGTACAGTAGGGTCGAACCCGGAACCCGGATCATTTACGTCTCGTCGGTCGCTGCGTCTTCGTCGTCGCTGCCGGTTGTCTGTTCCCGCCCGATGCCGGACTGGAACTGTGCGGACTCCGGGTTGCTAAAGGTGAGCCAGTCGTCGCGCTGGAACTCTCCGGGATGTTCCTCGTTGATGTGGGAAGTGAACTCGGTTGTTTCGCGGGTCGTCCTGGTGCACCCGGCCGAGGGACACTCGAGGAGCTTGTCGGGCATTATAGTGTAGCGTCTTTCAGCGCTGGCCTCACCAATGTTCGGGTCCCGGTGGGTGATCGCTGTCACTTAGAGGGCGACGTACTGGTCTTCCCACTCGCGGCGCTCTCGGATTGCGTCGTTTCCGGCGTCGGTGAGTGCATAGTAGTTCGTCCGGCGATCGAGCTCGCCCTTCTCGACGAACCCGCATTCAACGAGTTCGTCGAGATTCGGGTAGAGCCGGCCGTAATTGATCTCCGAATCGTAGTACTCCTCGACCTCGTCACTGACCGTCTGACCGGAGGGCTTGTCGAAGCTGGCGATGACGTACAAGAGGTCGCGCTGGAATCCGGTGAGGTCGTTCATACTAGGAAATGGAGTTTAAACCATACAAAACTACCGTTTTTATAATAATAACGGATGACCTTTGGTGTTTCTTCCGGACGCTCAGTGTGTTGTTCGGACCCTCTGAGGGGTGGAGGGTTTCACAGATGCCACGACAGCCAGAACCGGCAGTACAGACCACGAGAAGAGGCGAATACTGATGTTCGACAATCTCCCACCGGGCGTTCGTCCAGCGGACTGCGAGCCCGATGAGCCCGATCTCCCGGCTGATCCAGACCGCTACTACGAGGCCCGGATCGAACGCGAACTCGAACAGGAGATGGAGGCCCGCTGATGGGCGCTGTCACCTTCGAGACGCTTGCGTTCGGCACGACCGCCGACGAGGCGTTCACCAGCGCTGTCGAAGACGCGAAACACATGCACGGCCACAACGGCTACACGGGAACGATCGCCGAGAAAACGTCGTTCACCATTATCCCCGAACACGAGCACAAGGGCCGCCAGAAACGGACCGTCGCCCGTGAACTGATCGACCAGGGAGATCAGCGAATTCAGCGCAAGCGAGGTCCCGCTGGCGCGATCAACTGCTCTGGAACGAAGGCTGCAAACCGGTATCGCGAACAGCACGGACTCGAGGGCACACACGGCGACGTCTGGCTCTTCTTCGGCTGGGCCGCCCACTAACCGATCGACATGGGATGGTGTGTTGGTCACTCTCCTGAGTGCTGAGAGAGTCGAACTGGGTCCCTCAGAGTTACCCCACACGTGCCGGCGACGATTCCACTCGTGGGGTAACTGAGCGGCAACTCACCGTCCTCTCCGCGAACTAACCGATGTCACGATCAGCACACCCCACGGCAAGCAGTGGCGACACCGTTCCAGAGGTCGAACACGCTCAACAGGCAGAGTACGTCGCCTTCCTCCACCGTGCACCGTTCGCCGTCGACGCTGCGAACATGGGGTTTCTCACTGGCTATCGTGAGGACTGTTCCTACCAGCAAGGCCAGTACGTCGATCTCGAGCTCTCGGTGGGGATGCTCGATAACGACTTTCGCAATCCCGATCTCGAGCGCTATATCGAGCGCTTTCGTGAGTGTGAACCCACCGTCGGCGTGATCGGTGATGCATATTCTCCAGAAGAGGCCAACGAATACGTCCAGGCAGTCCGAACGCTCCAAGAGGAGTATCCCGACACCGAGATCATCATCGCCCCCAAGTGTCGAGAGGCACTCGACGTCATTCCCGACGATGTTACACTGGGATACTCGTGCGGGGCCGCAGACCTCCTTGCTCACGAGTTCTCCGACCCTGCAGACTGGCGCGGGCGGCGCGTCCACCTCCTCGGTGGCAGTCCACACAAACAACTCGACGCGATCGAGCAGCTGACCCAGCCAACGCTCACCGGGGATCCACCTGCTCAGATCGTCGGTGTTGACTGGAACGGGCTGCATCGTGGGGAGCAGTTCGGCGAGTTCTGGACCGCTGGCGGCTGGGACGACAGCGGTCGTAACGCCGATCACGTCACCGTTCGGAAGCTTGTGCGTCACAGCCTTGGTCGGATCAAAGCCTTCTGGCAAGCACAGGGCGTCTGGCCCGAGACGAAACCGTACGGCGACAGCGAGCCTCTTGAGTACGGAGGGCCGACACCGAACGATCTCAAACGATCGGCGTGTACAGCCTGTTCAGCGAACGTCTGGACAGCTGAGCGTGGCCCGATTGTTGCCGAGTACGGTACTGGTGACGTTCGAGGGTACTGCTCGCACGAGTGCTACTTCGAGCACCGAACGCGGAACCGCCTCGAGGAAGCCGTCGACGAACGCAGTGTCTTCCTCCCCCAGTGAGCCAGGTTTCACTTGAAAACCGGTGTGCTCCGCACCGTGGTGTTGGTAGGCCCCTGAGAGGGGTGAGGCGCTTTCGAGCAGGCGAGAGCGTCAACACGAGTGATTCCAATGTCCGTGAATACAGAGTCGACAGCATCGTTCGACGAGACCGAGACGCGAAGCGACGAGATGAACAGCACGATCGAAGAATGGGTCGAAGACCTTGCGAACGACGTCGACGAGGCGGCGGCCAGTGCGGAGTTCCAAGAGTGGCTCGACGTCCAGAGTCGCTTCCACGATTACTCCCACCGCAATACCCTATTGATCAAGCTGCAGTGCCCCGAGGCGAGTCGTGTTGCTGGGTACAACACGTGGCGCAACGAGTTCGACCGACATGTCCAGGAAGGCAAGAGCGCGATCTGGATCTGGGCTCCGATCATCACGAAGCAGTGCCCCGAGTGCGAAAACTCGCCCAGTTACCACGACAATAGCGATTGTGAGTACGATGAGACACCGCCCGAGGAGTGGTCGAAAGGCCTCGTCGGGTTCAAACCCGCTTCTGTCTTTGATATCTCCCAAACCGAGGGAGAACCGCTGCCCGACCTCGAAACCGAGGCGACTGGTGACCCCGGGGGGCTGGTTCCGGCTCTCCTTGAGAGTGCGGACTCGCTCGGGGTCGAGACTCGGATCGTCCCTCCCGAAGAGTGGAGCTACGGGGAAGCGAAGGGCGTCTGCAAACGCCGAAGCATGATGACGATGCATCCGCAAGTCGAGGTCCAAGATCGAGAGAATCAGGCCGATCTCGCAAGTACGCTCATCCACGAGTACGCCCATGCGATTCTCCACTTCGAGGTCGAAGACGAAACCGAGCGGTCGAAACGCGAAGTCGAAGCAGAGGCCGTCGCCTACGTCGTCGGGCGGTACTTCGGGGTAGACACGAGCGGATCGGCGTTCTACCTTGCTGCTTGGAGCGGTGACGATGCAGAGGCAATCACGGGTCGACTTGGACGGATCAGCCACACGGCACAAGAGCTGATCGACACGCTCGAGGAGCAGTACTGAATCGCAATACCATCTGTCGTTAGCTAAGCCTCCAAGTGATACTCAATATAGAATGATGCGCCGTAGTCTCAGTACTTCACAAAGCCAGTTAGTTGAGGCGTCTGCTTGCCGAAGGTGTGTCTAAGACCAAGCAGCAAGCAGACGGTGAAATCCACGAGGACCAGCTTCTTAACTTTCTCGTCAACAGTCTCACCGACGCGTTCTCGCTCGAGCTCGGCGAGAACGCTGAGATCGATCCTGAAGAGATCTTCGAGGTCCTCGTCGGCGCGACCGCCGACGGGACCTCGATTTCCACCCTCTGCGAGAAGAGTGAAGATGCTCCCTCTGGCAACGGCGTTCTCCATCATCTCCGGACCAAGTTCGACCTCGAAACCGTCGAATCTACCGGGAACGCGCTCCTCCAACAGGATGTTCTCGAAACCCTCCCTGAGCAGGTGGAGGTCGTTCAGACCTCCACCTGCGCCCCTACTACGGTGACGAAGACGAGACAGACGGCCTCTACTACAAGGAGGCTAAAGCAGGAACCACCGCGTTCCACGCCTATGCGACACTCTACGCACGCGTGAACAACAAGCGATACACCTTGGCGGTGCGCCGTCTCACCGACGGTGACACCGCCAGCGATGTTCTCACTGAGTTCCTTGGAGTGCTCGAGAACTTCGAGTTCGACGTCAAAGCGGCCTATCTCGACAGCGGCTTCTACGACGGGAAGTGCCTCACATTGCTCCAAGCGCACAATTTCGCGTACATCGTTCCGGTCATCAAGTGGGGAAGCAAGATCAAGACCGAACTCAGCCAGGGCTGGAGTCGTGAGATCGTGGAGTGGTCACTGTAACACCTGAATATCCAGGAGAAGTGTGGGGATTCAGTTCCCAGCGACGCTCATACGCTTGTTCAATTGAGAACTCCCCGGAGTGAGAAGTACGTTGAGGAGAGGTCTGTGATCCGTATTCATCCGTTGCGCTAATCACTCCGAGATCTCACGACTCCAGCCGTGGCTTAGACACACCTTCAGCAAGCAGACGCCTCAACTAACTGGCTTTGTGAAGTACTGGGTTGTGATGCGCCGTTGTTTGATGCGGTAGATCCGGGATGCGTTGGACAAGCTTGTCACCACTGCTGACGGTATCTTGCTGTCGTTCCAGGTCAACGGGTATTCGGTCGATGTCAATGCTTCTACAGTAGTCGTTACCGGGAGCTGAACAAGAAGCAGTGATCGCGTTCGACATCGAATTGATTGTCTTCAGTTAGAGGCGCTCGGTCCGATCAATGTAGAGGCCAGTTGTTGTGAGAATTTATCGGACAGGAGAAGTCCGAGATGGCGGAGATTAGAAAGTTATTCGTCCGGATGTGAGAAACATGATATGATACCAGGTGCGTCAGAAATATCTGCATTTCCATATCCAATATAAAATGGATATTCTGGTGGTGACCCGTATCCATCATTCTCGAGAGAGAATTCTTTTGCTTCCATCTCAATATCTACACTTCCATCGTTGTTCACTCCAATAACACCACATTTTTCACTAGCTGAGGAGGAGAACTGATCTAACAGAGTGATTGCTTTATCCGTATCAGAAGCAGGAATGGCGAGATAAATATGGGTCAATCCACCTCCCTTCGTGTATTTAACAAGTTGCTCGTTAAGCCGTTCTGTTGAATTTAATCCAGAACGAGTCTTCGCCTCAATCCCCACCACTTTTCCTCCAGACTCCATTATTTCTGTTGCTGTTGTGCCACCATCAAAGGAGAGAAGATCGATATTGATTGAAGTATTCATCAACACTGGATCTTTCCCTCTTTTTGAATTTGGTAATGCACCTTCAGGGAGTCCTCCAAATTCCTGCCAGACCGCATGATGTAGGGATGATTCATTTGTGACTGGTGAAATTGTCCGTTCACGGGGGAACAAGCCAGCCTCCCGAATAACACGTGGATCAGTAGACGGTTGAGATGTGAGAAGTTCACCGAGATCTTCATTGATTTTGGTCCGCCCTCCCATCTTTACTTGTTCAACATCTAATGGAACTTGAACAACACCGAACTGCTTCGTATATGGAAACCAGTTAATAGCATCTGAAATAGTTGAAACCACGTCTTCGATATTTGGATTGGTGGGTTGATGTTCTTCCTCAAACCCGCTCTTCCAATTTGGCAATTGGCTCATCCATTGTTCAAAGGTCCGATTATCCTCAAGCCTGCGGCCCCCTTCAAGCTGAATTTCAAGAATGTTCGGGTTTTCCTTCTGTATTCGATTGGTTATCTGGCTGGGATCAACCCCTTGGTCGATTAATTGGTGCGCCCCCGCTGCTGCTTCATAGCATTTCCCATGATCCAAAAGGTAGTGATAGTCATTATCCTCAACAAGGCTTAAAAAGTTGTCAACTTCATAAGACGCGAAGAAGATACGATCAAGATAGCCGCTTTCAAGATATTTATGAAGTTGTTTGATTGTGGATAGATTGATATTGCTTGCTCCCTTCACTTCGTATCCCCAGTGTTCACCATCCGGGGTTTCGGCAAGTAAATCAACTCGGCCTTTATCAAGAGTGACTTCAGGCCAAACATCATATCCTTGGGTTTCTTCAAGCCACAACCATAATCGGTGTTGAATTTCAGCCTCGATAAAACTCGGCATAATATTGACTGTTGCTCCAGCATAATGTTACTTTCCATCACCTCTAGAATAGAAAGGGGATGGAAAAAGGCCAAGACGGAAGCAGGGAGTGATAGTCGTAGTGTCTGCCCACGTCAGGCCAGTTGGACCGGCACCGTGTTAGCATTTCCCGAGTTTCGGGCATGATTAGCGGACGAACCCGGCAGCAATACGCTGTGGAAAAACCGCGGATGCACTGGGTTTCCTGTGCCGCCGTCTCTGAGCTACCCTTCTAGATTATTTCTGGTAATAGATGAGTTATAAAACCATCCCTTGGACAATTCACAGTGTGAGTTTGTTTGAAAAGTACCGACGATGGAGTGCAAAACAGACGCCGTCACTGTTGGCCGGACTCGTGTTTCTGGGCGGTGGAGCGGCGTTCATCGGAAACGCACCAATCGAGGGCTATTCCTCAACCCTGTTTGGACTGTTCCTGATGCTGGCTGCGATCGTAACCCATCTTGAATCGACGAACAATCAGCAGGCTGAGCGGGTTCGACTGCTCGAGGAGGCTGGCCAACGCGGAGGTGGCAGTGAACCGTATTGAGAACAGTTTAAACGCTGGTGACTCCGAGGACTGATGACGATGTAGAGGAGGCAGTCTACAAACTGGCAGAAGTAACCGAGGATCTACTATTCAGGATAGAAAACGAGAAGATTCTAACCAAACACCAGCGCAAAGGAGGGTAAAGTCTGGTGAATGAAGCGCGTCATGCAGTACATGATGATAGCGCTCTGAATTCTCCTACGGAGGACGATGAATGATGTTAGCGCGGTTAAAATCCTTACTCACTTTGAAAATCTGACCTGGTTTGCGTGCCATAATTGCGAGTATCTATGACACGCTCTATCTCATAATTCAGCTTTCGAGATGAATGTATCTTCCTTCCTAGACGTCTCTGTTAAGGAACACCGAGATCTGTAAAGAAGGGATGTCAGTACTGGTTTTGCACCTTATCCATCTTACACTGAACACAGAGATCGTCAGCAAAACAGGAGAGATTATCATAGGGGCAATCATACTCCTCAACATTGACCGACAACCGGCGTTTTTCGTTCTTCCATACCGTCTCCCACCGCTCAATATCCATCTCAGCGGATGAAAATACTACGTCGTCATCTCGATCGATTATTTTCGTAGTCGTTACCGAGCTTTGTTTGTCCTTGACAATTTCGACCGCCTCTCTAAATGATGGGTCGCGTCGCAAAGCGGTCTAGAGTTTCCCTCTGGTAGCCTCAATTGAGAGGTCACAGTTGATTGCTGTTTTGGTTGATCGGTTGAGTAGTTCGTCGAAGAAAGTGCGGTAGTGATCGGGATCAGCGTACTTCACCAGCCGAAGTTGGAGCAGCGCTTCTAATCCCTCCGCTGTCCAGCGCATCCACTGATTCTTGCATCGCTTGGCGACCTCTCCCATCGCTCGTTCCACGGGGTTCGAGGTCCACGGCACCTCGAACCCCTCGATTGCCTTCTCAGCGAACGTCAGTATCGACGGCAGCCACCGCCGAAGATACCCCGCAGCCTTCCTCGAGCCGTACTGCGAGAGCTGCCAGGCCGTCTTCTCGATGCGCTTGGTCGTTCGCGCGATCCGGTTGCGGATCGCCGCGAACTCTTCTTCTGGACGATGGGTGACAACCGAGTTCTTCAGATGGAACACTTCGCCAACCACCTCCGAAACGATCTCTCTGCGCTGATCCAGAGAGAACACAGCGTCGTCCCAGAGATTGTAGTAGAGCGTCCGTCCGACGTGGACGAGGTCAAGTTGGTGTCTTCGATTCTCGTCGGTGAACGCCGTGACGATACTGGTGTCACCGTCACTGACGACCGTCGCGTCGTCAGTGACTGCGTCGATGGCATCGAGATCGGACGCTGTGTCGTTCCAGTCAGCGTTGACCGAGAGATCCAGCAGAGACCGGGAGTTATCGGCAGTATCCTCACCAAGCGTGGCCTGTACGGAGTGGTACGAGCGGTCGTCGTCCTGGCTGTGGCACTTCGTGCCATCAGCCACGACGGCATCGGCTTCAGTTCCGGCCACACAGTCGGGAAGGAACTGCTTGAGCGTAGAGCCGTATTCTTTGGCTCGGCGGTTGATGGTGGTCGGCGACGGCATCCTCTCGAAGATGCCGTCGCCGTGATCGGCTGCGTCACGATAGCTGAGGGAGGTAGCGAGATCGACGCTTGTGGCTGCGATGTCCGGTTGATAGCGGTTTTGGCCGTCGAAGTCGAGAACGTCTTCGACGGGCCGGAAATAGCTGGATTGGTCGTGGCCAGCGGCAGTATCTTCGACGTAGTGAAGGGAGAACTCGTGTTCTCCGGCGGTTGTGACGGCTGTACGGGTGTCGGTGCCAGCTCGTTGGAAGCGGTGGTCACCGTTTCCGGGGGCGTGTTTTTCGCCGCAATATGCCTCGACGCGGCTCGCGTCGAGGCTTTCGACCACGGATTCGAGGATCACTGACTCAATGTCTTGATCAGTGAGGAACTCGGCGAGCATGGCGAGCGGTATCGTTTTGTGGTCGTCGATGCTAATCGTGAACCGCACGTCGATTGTGGCGTGCATGGGGCACCTCGGGTGGACACCAGAGGTGACCCCGTCCTCACGGGAGTCAGTTGCTACTGAACTCTAGAGGACTTTGCGACGCGACCAAAAAGTGGACCGGTGATGACCCATCAGTCTACGACGATCAACAGGAGGAAGAATGGTATGCCCGCCTCCGAGAGGAGACGGGCATACCTGGGGAAATCTCGTATCTCCCGAAGTACGTGATCGGTGGCGATCTGATCGAAGCGGCTGCACCAACTGTTTCTCACGCGTGTATCGTGGCAGACTCCGGATATGGCAAACGTGGACCGTTACGACAACGGCTCCGCACACTAAACGAACCGTACGTCTTTGAACTCGAACCCGGTCGTCAGCACATGATTCCCGAAGATACGGAGTTGATCGAACCTGGGCCGACGCCGGGCCGCGGCCCAGCGCGGCAATACCTCACGATCCCCGAGTCAGTGACGCTACAGACCCCTAAAGAGATTGCTGCAACGATCACCAAGGATGACTGGACAGAAGTGAGCTGGGCGCAGGGAAGCAAGGGAATATTGTCTGGATGGTTTGCTCGACAGCGCGTGCAGGTGGTGAAAAACGTCCACGAGCGACGGGTATTCGATGAAGTCGGCTGGCTGCTCTTGCAGAAAGAGCAGCCAGCCAACGAGGACTCATCGATCAAAGCCTGGATCTGCTGGGGATTGGACGACTCCAGTCTTGAGGAGTTAGTCTCGTGGGCACATATCCGCTGGGCTATCGAGCAGTTCCACAAGGAGTCCAAGGAAGTGTTAGGTGCCGATACGTACCAGGGACGCACCTGGAAGGGCCTGCATCACCACCTGGCCGTGGTGATGCTGGCCCATGCATTCATTGCTGAACAACGGTTACTCACCGAATCAGATGGCACAGGTCTGGAATCGTTCAAGGGCGTGGCTCGCCGCCTCACGTTGGAGGCGGCGACCCAGCGACTGATAGACCGTCATCGATTCTCTCGCGCGCAGGCGGGCGAAGTTGCTGAAGATATGCTCAGAGGATTCTCCGGATGGTGGTAAACCGCGGAAGTAGGATTAGCTAAAGACCAATGCTGTTCAGAGTTAGCGACCAGTGAAGAAGTCCAGGCGAAAGCGAAAGACATCATTGAGAGGACGGCCCAGAAGGGGCTGCTTTCGGGGAAGTCACCAACGGGGTTTGCGGCGGCGGCGATCTACGCCGCATCGTTGCTCTGCAACGAAAAGAAAACTCAACAAGAGGTCGCAGACGCCGCTCAGGTCACCGAAGTCACGATTCGAAATCGCTACCAGGAACAGATCGAAGCAATGGGCCTGAC
>NZ_JAIWHV010000043.1 GCF_020177375.1 Saliphagus infecundisoli
TCTCGCGGCTTCTCCCCTTCCGTTTGCTCACGCACTTCGTGGAGTTCTTCTAGAGTAATATCGTCGAACCGACCCATTTCATCGGACTTCTATCTTGGTCGGTAAGTATCTTTAGCCGACCCTATGAATGGGTGGGGGATGAGGAGTACTTACACCCAGTACATACAGGACACGGCCACGGGGTGTATGGCCGATAAGCGCCGTAGCCGTGCGATTAGGTCACACGATACGGACGATCATAGGTATGATGGTCTCGGTCGTTCTCGCTTTAAGTACCTCTAGTGATAAGGTAGAGATACGAGAGAAGTTCGGTCCGGTTCTATGACTCAAACTCTGGGTGGGCATTTTTTCCTATTTCCTGAGAGGTCGGAATGGACTAGGTGGTGAGACCGTTTCCCGATCCCGAGCACCCACCTCTACGGGTTTGGATCATGCAACACGACGGAACGACCGTACGGGTGTCACTATATTTGACAGAATATAGGTGTGTAAGACCCGAATCGGACCCTGGTTGCTCCTGAACTCAAGACGAATCCGGTTCACCAGACTCCTTCGGTTTAACCAACAGACTGGGGACAACTACATACCGTGTTGGTTAAACGCCAAGTGTGCCGACTAGTTCGTCACTCCTTATGTCTTCGCTGCCTATTGTGGTTCTAAAGTCACCTACTACACAATGATCGTCCCGATTCAGAACGAGGCCTTAAGCCACTCGAGAGAGTCACTAACGGTAACATGGGGCGATCCACTCGCCAACGAGAGTCCACGGAGGACACCAAACAACCAGAGGAGACGGACGAACGAACATGCGAGGAGTGTGGATCGACTGCCCTCATCACGAGCGGAGACCAGGGTGAGGTCGTCTGTGAGGGCTGCGGACTCGTTGTCGACGAGACGAATATCGATCATGGGCCCGAGTGGCGGGCGTTCAACGCAACCGAACGCAACGACAAGTCACGGGTCGGTGCTCCGACAACCCAAACGATGCACGATAAGGGCCTCACGACGTCGATCGACTGGAAAAACAAGGACGCCTACGGACGATCGCTCTCGTCGGATAAACGCCAGCAGATGCGTCGGCTTCGTAAGTGGCAAGAGCGCATTCGGACCAAAGACGCTGGTGAACGGAATCTCCAGTTCGCCCTGAGCGAGATCGACCGCATGGCGAGCGCGCTCGGCGTCCCCAAATCCGTGCGCGAAGTCGCGAGCGTCATCTATCGCCGGGCGCTGTCGGAGGATTTGATTCGGGGCCGCTCGATCGAAGGCGTCGCAACGAGCTGTCTGTACGCGGCCTGTCGCCAGGAAGGGATCCCGCGGAGTCTCGACGAAGTCGCCGATGTCTCACGGGTGGAAAAGAAAGAAATCGCGCGAACGTATCGGTACGTCGCTCAGGAACTTGCTCTTGAGATGAAGCCTGTCGATCCAGTAGAATACGTTCCGCGATTCTGCTCGGAGTTAGCGGTCAGTGAAGAAGTCGAAGCGAAAGCGAATCAGATCATCGAAACTACGACCGAGAAGGGGCTGCTGTCCGGGAAGTCACCGACAGGCTATGCAGCGGCAGCGATCTACGCTGCCTCACTGCTCTGTAACGAGAAGAAGACCCAGCGAGAAGTCGGTGAGGTCGCCAACGTTACTGAAGTCACGATCCGAAATCGCTACCAAGAACAGATCGAAGCGATCGGACTGACGTCTCCCTAAGGAGACCAGAACGGCGATGACTGAACTACCGAGACAACACCCCACCGCTTCCGATGCTTTCTGGGGAGTCACAAGAACGGTAGCTCGCGTATCTTGTCTGCGGCAATGTACAGGGTGTACGCAATCAGAAGCGGTGGATGAACCCGTAGATCGAATCAGAGAGTACTGAACTGAGGGTCAGCTCTCGATATACTGTGACGTCCACGTATGGTGGGTTCGAAGTTGATCGTCACCAATGTCGGTGAGTTCATAGTAATTCGTCCGTCGGTCGAGTTCACCCTTCTCGACAAGGCCTTTGGTGACGAGCGTATCCAAGTTCGGATACAACCGTCCGTGAGTGATGTCGTCGGTGTAGTAGTCGTCAAGCTCATCTCTAATGGTCTGCCCGGAAGGGCGATCGATATCGGCAATAACGTACAGGAGGTCACGCTGAAATCCAGTGAGGTCGTCCATGGATAGGGAAACGGACTACGACACCGCCCTTTGTTATTGAAATCATACATTCTGTGGCGGTCTGACGGTGAGATTGTGAGTCGAAACAGGGGAGAGTAGCATGAAATTCCCGATAGTATAGATCGGCCTAACAGAGGAAACAGCCCTTCGGACTGAGTCATCACCACTAAGACAGCAAGCGTGCTATACACGGAGTGCAGACTATGTATGAGGATAACCGTCCTCCACTGCCTGACTGGATTCTTGACGTCTACGAGACGGTTCTCGAGTACGTGACAGACCAACACGACTCCGAACCGAGCGGAGAGCCATCCATCCCGACACTGCCGCGTGACCAACTCACGAGAATAGTACTCGCGAGTGAGCCCGAGATCGAACCACAAGATGTTGATTACGCCGTTGACCGCCTTCTGAATCGTGGCTATCTCTACGAAGTGGACGATGGACTGCGTGTCACAGACGTTTCCTAGAGTGACGAGCCCTCTGAGGGTCGCGATGAAGTATGCCGATCAGATCAGATCACTGAGAGAGAGCCGGCCAGAATCGGTTAGCCGAAAATGTCTTCGACGTATTGCGACTCCCACTTCCGACGATCTTCGATCTCGCGTCGACCCCGACGCGTCACCGAGTAGACGTTCGTTCGGCGATCTTTCTGGCCTTTCTCAAGAAGCCCCTTGTCGACGACCGTATCCAAATTCGGATACAGACGGCCGTGATGGATTTCCGTTTCATAGTAATTTTCGAGTTCGTCTTTGATTGCGAGGCCGTGGGGCTCATCTAATCCTGCAGCCACGTACAAAAGGTCACGCTGGAACCCGGTCAAATCGTACATATAAATCCCTACTAACTAGATTGGTTTAACTGTTTGGAAATATATCTATTTCCTCTGAAATACGTCTGAGTGAACGGCTTACCCCCATTAGGATGCATGAATTTTAGAGAGTCTATAAATTATGAGAGTAAACCCACCTGAGTGGCCCGGCGTCGCCGCTGCTCACGGAGAACTTGAGGAAGGGCGGGGAGGGGAGTCCCGCCCCGAGTACGTACAGGACACAGCCCACTCATCCATGTCTGGCTCGCTGCATGGGCTATGCGCGTGAGTGTCTTGCATCTACAAATATAGGCGTTCCGATGGCAGGCCTTGTGCAACATTTGGCCTTTCTCAGAAAGCCATCGTTGCACAAGGTTAGGAGGCGCGAGACATCCTTTCGAGCCCCGCCCAGCTATCCGAATGGGACGATCCTCCACCCCAAACGGCTTGTTGGCGAGTAGAACAACGAATTCTGCTTTGTTGAATAGCATCCTCTGAAACCGAACTCTGCGAAACCGAGGTGAGGTTCAGTAACGAGAGGCTATACATCAGCCAGCCTGAAATGGTGGTCGAACAAGGCCGCTGCTATTCAACGGAGCAGTCTACTCCACCGGACTAACGGTCTCGTCATCTCGACGTACCCGATCGAACGTCGCGAGATACGTGACCCGGTCGCGAACCTCGTCAGTGTCCAGTTCCAATTCGGTGGCCAGTTCGTCGACGGTCATCGGTTCGTCGAGTGCTTGGAGAACTTCGAGCCCATGGTAGTATCGATTCGTCAGATCTTGAATTTGGTCCTCGATCGGCGTGGTCACGCCGTACCGCTCCTCGAGGTCGACCAGTGCCTCGTTCGCAAAGGTCGCGAACTGATCGTCACCGAGTCGATCGATCTGAGCCTCAAGTTCCTCCTCGACGACGTCGTAGTTGAACCCGGCCTGCACCAGCATGTTCATGTCCTCGATATCGTCGTCACGGCCCGCGATCAATTTGAACAGGAAGATATCCTCGTTGCTGACCAGTCGAACCGTCAGCTGGTCCGGATCGAGGAACGGGTCGCTGCGCTCACGCATCCCGTCGGTCAGGACGAGCTTGTTCGCCACCTGCTGATTAAAGATGTCGAGGCGACACCCATCGTCGTTCTCGACGCAGCTGGTCGCGCCCAGCGCCTGATAGTCGTCGTCCAACGATTGTACCTCCGTATACCCGAGGTCCATCAGGACAGCCCACAGCTGGCCGTACGCATCTCCATCTGGGGCGATCAGGTCGATATCTTTCGTCGCGCCCTTGAGGTCGCGCAGCGACATCGCGCCGCCACCGATCAGGTAAACCATGAGCGGGTCAGACAGTCCATCCGCGATTCGCTGAAACTCGTTCTCGATGTACTCGCGTCCGAATGTTGGTCTCATTACGGGAGTGTCACCTCGTAGTCAGCCGCCAGCTCCTGGAACTCAGACCATGCGGGAAGGCGGTCATCCTCGACTTCGCCATATGTCTCGATGTACCGGAGCAGAGCGCCGATTTCGTCTTCGAGTTCGTACTTCGCCGCTTGCCCTCGGAGGTCGTCTTCGTCGACGTCGGCGTGACTGAGCAACAGCAGGCAGTACGAGCGGTGGCGTGTATCGTCGTCGATCAGCAACGTATGACAGCACAGCTCCGCCGGCGAGACTGAGTCGAGGTCCTCGGAGTAGAAATAGTAACGGTGGCTTGTCACCAGGAACTGGAGGTCGAAAGCCGTGAACCGGGCCAGCCCCGTTTCGTGGAACTCGTCCGCATCGACGTCTGTCTTCGTCTGGGCGAGAAATTCGTCGTAATCTTCCCAGAGAATCGTGCCGTTCGGGGCGGCAGATTTGAGTCGCTGCCGATGGAGATGGTGTACAAGTTCGCGGGCGAACTCGTGGAGTCGGTCAAAGTCACCGTTGAACTGATAGTGACTGTCATTCGTGCCGACAAGGCCACGGTCCCGAAGCCGTCTGAGCACCCGGTTGACGGTATTGCGATAGTTATCCGATCGAGTAGCGAGATCCGTGACGGTCCGTGGCTGATCGAGGTAATAGAGGACCTCAAGGGTCTTCCCCGTCAACAGCTCCGGAAAGTCAATATGAGAGTGCTGCCGGATGAGGTCCTGATAGATCTCAACAGCCCGGGCGTCCGAGGGAACGACTCGTTTCCGACGTCCGTCTCGTTCCGTGTAGAGCAGGCCTTTCTCGACGAGGCCCGTAACAGCACGAGAGAGATAGCTCTCGCTATGGTCAAGCTTCGTCGCGAGGTCGGCAATTGTGTCACCACGTTCGACAGTAGTCAGGACCTCGAGTTCGATACGCCGGAGCACGGTGTAACATAGTAAGAAACCTATTTATAAAGAAGCTTCGGATAATGTTACGAATCTGTGGCTGTATCAGAACAACATTCCGGCAGAGGAGATTCTTAACCAACGCGCACTATATCGCCAGGATACAGTTAGTTAATACGGTCTTCGGCTCAACCCGTCTTGAGTAGTTTACCCCAAAGTAAACTACTTTGTTGCCCTCTATAGAAATCATAAACATGGATGGTGGATTGGACGGGGAGAACGGCTTCTCTACACGGGAACTCGTCCACTTCGTCACTCAACAAACGCGGTTCGCCCTTCTCAATAATATCCTCCAACACCCTGAGCAGCTGTCCTCGATGTACGAACTTGAGGAACTCAACCCTAGTGTGAGTGACGCCACCGTCTACAAACACATCCAGAAATTGATCGACGCCGGTATCGTCAAGGAAGTCGCCCTGGACGACGATCAGCGCCGGCAGGGGTATCCCTGGAAGTTCTATAGCCTCACAGAGGAGGGCCGCGAGTTTCTCGACGAACACAACCTCCTCGCTGCGGAGGAAACCCTCCAACAGATCTACGAGACCATCTCCGACAAGCCCGAGAAGATGGTCAAGTACGAGAACGCCCCCCGTCCAGACGACGCGTGACCAGTCGCGCTATTGCAGAATAGTTTGCTATTCGTACGATTCAGCGACCAGCGATGGTGTTGAGAGTTAACCAACAAAACTATACTCCTGACTCCAATGTTGGTTAACAAGAGGTGCTACTCGATGTCCTACGAGCCACCGACACCACCAGCGGACCTCCCGACAGACATCGTGGATACACTGAACGAGTGCTCCCCGGAACAGCTCCAGCATGTTACCCGCTACGCCGAGGCCTTAGCCGAACACAAAGCACGTGAGGCCCGTCTCGAGGAGGAGTCGGATGAGAACGAGATGAACGAGCGACCCGACGATCTTCCGGATGGTGTTCCGTCGAAGGCCACGATCACGATCAAGGAGATCAACGACAACCGCTACTACTACTGGCAGTGGAGAGAAGGAGACAAGGTGACGTCGAAGTATAAGGGGCCCGTGAATCACGATAAGTGAACTTGTAGCCGGAACCTTGCGAGTTCGACTGGGAACACCCACACACCACCCTGCAAGTGTTCCTCTTGTCGAGAGAAGCGAT
This sequence comes from Saliphagus infecundisoli, assembly GCF_020177375.1. GTDB lineage: Archaea > Halobacteriota > Halobacteria > Halobacteriales > Natrialbaceae > Saliphagus > Saliphagus infecundisoli. The sequence goes on from NZ_JAIWHV010000043.1 coordinate 6,450, forward strand.
CTATCTGTGAACTAATAGAGATTGAATGTAACCTACTTAAGCGGCCCAAAGTTATTGACGGTTTTGGAGTGTGATTTTCTGAAACCGCTATACGTAACACGCTTCAACGTTCGATGTCTCGGCAATAACAACAACAACAACAACACTTATTCACTAGTATAGTAGTAACAGGTTCCAAGAGAAATTCTCTATAGTCAACGTTCCTTTTTTGTGGTTCTCCTTCAGATATTGTCAAGCACAGAAGCTAAGAACAACTCCTTCCTTTGGAGGCCAAGAACACTTGCAGGGTGGTGTGTGTGTGTAAGAGGGAACGAACACTTGAAACACTTGCAGGGTGGTGGATAGTTTTATCAGGGATGGCACAAAACGATCCCCCAAGATGGCCCAAATAGACGAGAATCCGTTCGATGACACGGACGAGATTTTCGAGACTAAACGTCCTTTGAAGAAAGACAGCTTCAACCCCGAGACGATTTTCCATCGCGATGAGGAGATCAACTTCTACGTTAATGCTCTCCAGGACGTCGCTGTCGGCCACGAGCCGAACAACGTGTTCGTCTATGGCCCGACGGGCGTCGGGAAGACGGAGGTGACACGGTGGGTTCGCGACAAGCTCCTTGAGAAGGCGGACGATCAGGATGTCCCACTGGAGATCCTTGGTCCCGTAAACTGCCGGAACTACAAGTCATCCTACAGACTCGTGAGCCGGCTCGTTAATGAATTTCGAGAGTCGAAAGACGAGCTCCCGAACAGCGGATACAGTACCGACACCGTGTTCGACTTTCTGTACGAGGAGATCGAACAGGTCGGGGGCAACGTTCTGATCATCCTTGACGAGATTGACAATATCCCACCTGACGCCCGCAATGACTTTCTCTACGACCTCCCACGAGCCGAGGCGAGCGAGAATGCGGCGATAGATCAGGCGTGTATCGGGCTGATCGGTATTTCGAACGATCTGAAGTTCGTCGATTCACTAGAACCGAAAGTCAAGAGTACGCTCGGCGAGCGCGAGATCAAGTTCGGACCGTACGACGCAAACGAGCTCCGCGATATCCTCGGGTACTACGCGGACATCGCGTTCCACGACGGCGTCCTTACTGGTGACGTGATCCCGCTCGCTGCAGCGTTCACTGCACAGGAACGGGGCGACGTTCGACAGGGCCTCAAGATTCTCGAGAAAGCGGGCGAGTACGCTCGGATGGGTGACTCCGACATGGTTACTGAGGAGCACACGCGTCGGGCGACGGAAACGATCGAGACGGACGAGATCCTTGAGTCGTTCGAAAACGACTTGACTCGGCAGCAAGCGCTCACCTACGTCGCGACTACACTCGCGATCATCGAACCCGATCACGATGCCCGGACGAAGCGGATCTACAGCCTGTATACGTCACTCGCTGATTCGGTCGGCTCCGAGAGTCGATCCGAGCGGAAACTCTACGAGTTCCTCGACCAACTCTCGATGCAGGGGTTCGTCCGATCGGAGGACCACAACCAGGGTCGCCGAGGCGGCCGTCGGTTCATCTACGAGGTGACTGACGATCCGGTTGACATCATCAATGCCGTCGTCAAGTCCGACTATAGCGAAGCACTCCCGAACAATGTGTGGGATATCCTCAAGCTGTATAAAGAGGATGAGGCCACCGAGTTCGAGGCACCTGATCCCGATAACGATTCCCAACGCCAGATTTGGCAGTTTACATAGGATGAAACGGTCGAATACACTTGAACAGTGGTGTACCTTCGAGTTCTAAAACGGTTTCCTCTCCGCTTAACACTTGCAGGGTGGTGTGTCATAGAACACTTGCAGGGTGGTGTCCCTGTGGACGGATCCCATTCCGCATGAACACTTGCAGGATGGTGTGTGCTTCGGCGTATCGCGGCGATATCACCGCCGAAACGATGTATCAGCCGTTCCAGAAACACTTGCAGGGTGGTGTGAGACGCGCTTCAGTTTTCCCCATTCGTCAAGATTGACCTCCACCGTGGGATAACTCAGACCGGGGTCCGATTCTATTGTGTACACCGTCGGACGCTCTTGCCGAATCTAGTGAAACACGTTGAGGGCGAAGCAGTCAACGAGGCCGTGTAGCGGTGCTCCGACGAGGTTCAACGTCCGTACGAACCCGTAGGTTCGGACGGACTGTTCCAATCCTGGTTTGGAGAGACCACGGAACTTCTCCAGCCACGGCTGGATCAACGACCAGAGGCATTCGACTTGATTTGTGTGGACGCCTTCGTCTGAGACGTACTTATCGTCGTGAACAACGGTTCGATGCTCGTGGTTCATCTGCTGATACGCGGGAAGTTCGTCGGTCCAGATCTCTCCCAGCGGCTGGGAGAGATCGCCTGCTTCCTCGATCACTGGCCCGAGATTCTCGTCGTATTTTGATCCTTCTTCGGCTGAGATCACCCGAAGCACGTCGCGGCTCGCCGCGACGAGCGTGAGTTTGTCGCCCGGTGCTCCCTCCCAGCGTGATCGGCCCGGTTCCCCAGAACCGCCGCGGGAGAGACCATCCCGCGGCGGCGATTGACCTTTGTAGCCCGAACACTTCGAGCCGGTTTCATCGATCTGTGTTGGTCCCTCAACGGTGTGCTGGATGCGCTCCCAGACGAGGGGAAAGCCGCGTTCGAACGCGGCTTCCCCATCACGGAGTTGCGCATGGATTGTGTCGTAGCAGGAATCGAATAGCTGGGCGATCTGGTTGATGCTGAGCAAGGTATCAGCGTAGAGAATGAAGATGAGAAGGAGTTCACCGGGTGTAAGACCGGTGTTTGCGAACGGCGTGTTTCGGGTGTATGTGAAGCTATAGCGGCAGTTACGACACCAGACTCGGGGACTGCTGTCCCGAGTCTGGAGAGCTGTTTCTCCACACTTGGGACAGGGAGCCTGCTCCCACGCACGCTTGCAGCGCCGCTCGACGATGGCGTCGAGCGGATCGGGGCGGAACACTATTGCTTGGCGCTCAACAACTTCCTGGAGCATCCCGCCGAAAGCTGTCTGTTGGTGCACATCCACTAGCATACGGCGGGATGCTGTAGTTCCTCCGCGACTGTTTCACCAGACTCGGCAAGAGCGAATAGTTATGTGAGTTGCGCACCTACCTACGGACTGGGTATGACCGACGCAAACGTCGCCCTCCTCGTTCGACTCCAAGCACAGTCCGGCAAAGAATCCGATGTCGAGGAATTCCTCCGTTCGGCACTGCCGATGGCCGAGGAAGAACCGGACACCACCACGTGGTTCGCGCTCCGCATGGACGATTCGACGTTCGGCATCTTCGACACCTTTCCGGATGAATCCGGTCGGGAAGCGCATCTCTCGGGCGAAATCGCTGCTGCCTTGGAGGAAAACGCGGACGAGCTGTTCGCAGAACCGCCGGAGATAGAAGAAGTCGACGTACTGGAGGCCAAACTCCCCTAACATCTGAAATTGGACAGACAGAAGCAGCAAAGACGAATCTCACATCTCGTTCACGAACGCCGGACGTGGCGATGGACCCTTTCGCGCTACCGCGCCGTTAGTGGCGACCTTCCTCGAAGAAGAGGGTGAGTCAATCCCCACTATAGGATGAAAGAGGTTGTTGGCTGTTCTAATTTGTAATCACGTTAGCGTTCGTATTCAGGGGTTCAGACGGTCACACCGAACCCGACAGCTCGTGGGTGTCTGGATCGTCACACGAACAGCCAATCGCGGCGACGTCGCCACACTCGGGACACTCGTAGATCGGGATCACGTCCGAACCCCGCTGGGGCAGCGGCCCCTCTTTCGGCCCCTCGTAGCCACACTCCGCACAGTGAGAGCGACTCATTGGTCTCGACGTGCTTCCTCGCGAACCCAGTGGGCCGCTTGCTGGTGGTCAGCAACCAGTTCGTGCGTTGTAGTCTTCCCGGCGAGGAGCCGACCCGTCTCCACATCGGTCACCACGTCCGAGCGAGCGACTGCTGAGAGCAGTTCGCTCGCGACCGAAGCCATCGTTGCCGCCCGCTTGTGAGCGTAGGCCTCGTGTTCGTGGTCGGGAGCGTCCTCGCGAGGACGGTCAGCCTCGAGTTCGGCCAGGCGCAGGAGCGCTCGCGCACCCCAGCAGTCGAACTTGGTGTCGTCGAACCAGTCCGACTCGTGAACCTCGTCGTGAAACTGCTCGGCGTGGTCACAGATGATCGACGCATGTGCTTCAGCGTCGGTTTCCTCGTCAGTCATCGCGATCAACCTCCAAATTATCAGAACTCTCGTCGGCCGGACACCACCACTGAACGACGATCGTTCCGTCCTCGAGGTCGTCGACGTCGTACTCAACACCGTCTGGAATCGGCAACGTGACGCGCTCTTCGCCGGTCTCTTCGGGGTACCCCTCGGTCGGTTCCAGGTGATCGTCACCGTACTCGGCGTCGGGCACTGGATCGTCGATCCCAGTCGCCCGATCGTATCCGGGAACGTCATGAGGATCCGGGTCAAGATCCGAGAGCGTTCGCCTGCGTTCGTCGCGAGCGCCTCGATGGAGATCGCGGGGTTTGCGGTCCATTAGCGCTCTTCCTCCACGATTTCACTGGAAAGAGTGGTGTCCCCTTCCGAGAGCGGTACGTCTTCGTCGAACGTGCGTTCGTACACTTCTCTGAGTGGCATTGAAGTCACTTCCTGGGGACGAGTGATGTCGTCACCTCGCCCCCCGACCCCTCTCAGGGGCTAACCGACACCACCGTCGGTGCGGACTCGCAGGCGGTCGTCTACGGAGTTACCCTATGCAGTTGAGGACAATCCGGGGCGTGAGGTAACTCACGAGCGAGGGGGTTCAACGCGGTCGATCGACTCGAGATGGATGGTGTCGCGCAACTCGTCGTCATGGCGAACGTCGGTGATGAGACGAATGTCGCCATCCATGTCGAACCGCTTAGCAATGTCGAGGAGATCGAAGAGGCCAGCGTCAGCGTCTCGATCTACGACGAGGATCAGGTACCCCCGAGTCGGGATCCAGCCGTCTTCGACGAGTGCGAGCGACTGGAACTGCTCGAGCGCTTTCTCGGGGTTGTCTGAAGAGCTCATCGCGGTGCGTACTTTCGATGTGTGCTGGCGAGGGGGTTAATTGTTGAGGCCAGCACCGGCACCGTCGTAGCGGTCTGTCTGACTTCGACAGTGAGGACAGGCATGGAGCGTGCCTTGGTTGTCCGCGAACACGCGTTTGTACTGGTCGGTGACGTGGCCGCCGCAGTTCTCGCAGTTAGCCATCGGTACTCTCCGTCTCTGTGAGCTGGTCGTAGAGAGCGAGCGTCGTCTCGAGTTCGCCGATCGACTCGGTGAGCGTTAACGGCTCGAGCAGGTGGTTTTCGAGACGATCGAGGGTTTCGAGCGCGTCTTCGAGTTCGATTTTGACTCGGTTGCTCGACCAGGAATTGCGGGGGCTCATCGGTTCTCACCCCTGCGCTGGGGGCACCCCGGTGCATGGGGCAAACGATCGCGGCCACCGAGGTCGACGAGGAGCTCGCGCTGGCAGTCTCGGCACCGGACGTAGGCTTTCCCGCCCTGTTCCGGTGGCTCGGTGTGGTACGTGTACACCGATTCGACCGTCGTCTCACGACCGCTGTCGGCAACCGTTCCGCCGTCCGTGATGGCGTCTCGATCTCGGAGCGTGCGAACTCGGGCTGCGGCCCGCTGGCGGAGTTCGCGACCTGCGGCGGTTTCGTAGTGGTCGGCTCGCTGTGCGACCGCATCGATCTGGCGGTGTTGTGCCATCTAACTTCGCCTCCACCCCTCTCAGGGGACGACCAACACAACCGAGCGGACTACTGGGAGGAGTTCTAGTGGGTGGTTACCCCACGTGACCGATTTCAAATCGGAGCTGTGGGGTAACGAAAGCGTCACCCATGCGAGTCGCGTTCTCGAGCGATTCAGAGCATGAAAATTTCAGTTTGCTCTTGCCGATTCTCGCGATACGTACAGGACGAGCACTTACCACAGGGTGGCAGTGGTATTTCGAGACAGTACGGTCTCAGAAGAGGGACAGCTCAGTTGTCCGAAGGTACTCGGACAGTCGAACCAGAGCCATCCCGAAGAGTACAACCGTAACTCCGCTCAGTGCGACCACTGCCATCAGTTCAGGGTCTCCACTGGCCATCACAGCGACAGACACTGATCCGAGAAGCAGCGTCACAGCGAAGAGCAACTCCACTGCGCTACTGTTCAATTCGCCCCATGTGGATGGGACACCAGATCTCCTCTGCTGGCTATGAACCATATATCACAGTGACATCTCCCGCTTCATAAATCTGTGGGTTAGTCTACAAGATCGTCTGACACGTTCGCACCTTGGCGTAACGCGTCGGTTGGCTCACGCCGATCGGACCCCTATGGTTATGTACAGTGCGTTCACAGGCCATCAGATATCTGGGTTTATCTCACCGGAAGTCCGAAGACAGCACATGTCTGACGAAGAGGACGACGAAATAGATTCGAATAAGATGGCTCTGGGTATCGCGTTCGGGCCTCTAATAGGAGTTGTTCTTGGGCTTGTACTGAATGATATCGGAATAGGGATTGCGATCGGTATGGGCCTCGGTACTATTTTCGGTGTGGTATGGGGCCTAACGTAGTGAACTGCCACGTGCGAATTTGAACAGCTGACGCTGTACTCGCACTCGGATGTAACGATCGGATGAGTCTCGCTAAGCCGAACTCGCGGGACCTATTTTTCACGACCGAGTCGGCTGATCCTCGCGTTACATACAGGTCAAGTAGCTAACGAGCGAGTGAAATTAGTATCAGGGCAATTCCGAGCGGGAGATACACCGGCCCCAGCCCAGCGGTACATGAATTGACCCCGCCATCAGGTGTATAGGACACTGTAACGCCAGTAAACCCTTCGAGTTCGTAGCCGCCCGGTGGTCCGTCAGGTCCGTATCCTACATCACTACACGTCGTCCAAAAGAACGGTGGACTGATGATGACAAAAAAGACCCCGAGAAAAAGCAGTCTCCGCCTTGTCTTCGGCTTCATACTACAGCTTTCAATTCGAGAGTAAGAGAATCTTCTGCTGCTTGTTACGTTCGCACCTGGATGTAACACGACCGCAAGTATTGCTTATAGAGTAGCGACTGGACGAGTGGAGAGGTTTCGAACACGCTGGAGATTGCACGCTGAGTCGAGGACAGGTGTTCGGATCGCGACTGCGACCCGATGTTTGCACGGCCCCTGGTGGTGTTCGTCTGCCGGACACGTGCAACTGTCCGGCAAGCCGTCGTCGATCGTCACGAGATACTCGTGGTCGCTCGGGTCTTCGTGGCTCGCGTTTCGAACGAGCACTCCCTGTTCGATGAGTTCGAACTCGAAGGCTTCGTACTGAGCCCGTTGGAGCGTCCGCTCGGTCGTGTCGAGGCGATCAAGTGAATGTGCTGGCATGGTTGTATTACTGTCGCTCAGCGTCCGTGAGCGGCGCTGTAGGCTGAAGAGTGAACACACGGATATTACTCACAGTCGGGACAAATCAGCGGCAGGTCGAGATTCTCTGCGGTTTCCCAGCGGTCTCTCTCGACTACTCCAAACCTCCCGCAGAAATCGCAACTCGTGTTCGTGCACTCTGGATCGGTTAACACTTCGACGCGAAAATGGACCGACCTGGACTCGAGGGTCAGCGGTGGTTCGGGCGTGAACTCTGCGACGATCGGATCTGAAGCTTCGCTGGCGGTGATCATCTCGACTCTCAGCGCTCAGGAGAGCGATCAACACAACCTGGGGCGCAACCCAGTGAGCTGTCCTGTCTTCTCCCACTGATTAATACGACAGCCCTGTATGGAAGCTGCGGACCTCACAGTTCTCGTTGCGACAGCGAGCACGCGTGAAGTCCATCCCTCTGGCCAGTTTGTTCTGGTATTGGCAGTGGGGACAGCGGTACGTTCCGCTCTGGGATTGGGTGTTCTGATTCATCTCTGTTCGCCTCCACTCCTCTCCTGAGGGTGGAACAACACCAATCTGCAGGATGGTCGGGATCAGCTGGTTCCCGAGCTGCCTCACGCTGCCGGGACCCCTCTAGCCCATGGAGTGATTACAGAAAGGACACAGTATGATGACTCGTGAGTCGTCCTATGCAGATTCGTCACGAAATTGGAGAATCTCGACAGACACAGGAAGGTTCTCGAAGTCATCATCGGCCCCGACGACGAGCGTCGCATCGTCGTCACATGCTTGAGTAACAGCAAATGCATCACCCAGTGAGAGCCCACCGGGCGCTTTAATCCGACCAGCCTGCTCCCAACTGGCGTCTTCGATCCGGATCCCAGCACGCTCGAGCATTGTAATGTCGTAGAGCCCCTCAGCGATATCCCTCGTGATCGGTTTCGTATCTCCCCTCGATGCCGCCAAGAGTCGTGCATTCAGGTAGACAATCTCTGCAGCGTTCGCGTCGGCGATGATCCCCTCACTCTCTCCAGTGGTCGCCTCTTCGAGAAGCTCGTCAACCCGTTCATGCCCAGGCTCTTCGTGCAACCACGCGATGATCGGCTCTGTGTCGAAGACGTAGGTCCTCACGGATCGGACCCGTCTCCAGCATCCAACCCGTGATTTCGTTCATCCGCTCGTTCCCGTTCTTCCTCCTCTGTGTTCCACTCTCGGAGCTTCGCGAATGCCTCCCCTTCTTCGAGCGCATCACCGTGCCGGCCGGCCAGTTCCTCGAGCGAGCGTAACGGTTTCACGATAATACTGTCATCGACCGAGATCATCACTACCTCGTCTGGAGCGTCGATTCCGAGCTGCTCACGCCACTCTTTCGGCAGTGTTGCCTGACCGCGCTGGGTCACGCGAACGAATTTCCGTGTTTCATCGTTGACTGCCATATCATTGATTGGGACGTCCTGAACAATGATAACGGTGTCGCTAGTGTCCCTCCTCAACCGGGAGTGTCTCTTGGGAGCAGAAGTGAGAGTTGGCACTTCTCGAAGGGGATCTCCTTGGCACTTTCGGCGATCCCTCGGTCGCGAAGATCGTCGAGGATCTCCGCTTCGGTTTTCTGCTCACTCATCGTGATCACCGTCATCCTCAGTGGGCTCGACCCGGATGGTGAGCTGGCAGATCGGACACTCGAGGACGAGTGGGGAGGCCGTGCGAATCGTGAGAAACGTCGGCTCGTGCGACCACGCCGTCCCCAAGCACTGCACTCGAGGGACCGACGTCGTCGTGCGGTGAGGCGGCTCGTGGTCAGGGGTTGAACACTGGTGTTGCATCTGAGGGTCCTCGTCAGGACGAGTTGATCGCGTCATCCCTCTGCCCCTCTCCAGGGGACGAACACCACCACCGGCTGGCCATTCGTCCGACCGTGCAGCCGCTGATCTGATGGTGGGGTTTGATCTGGGTGAGTTACCCCACGAATGCTGATTACTTCCCGTTCGTGGGGTAACTACGCTCATCCTCGTTCTCGTTCTTCGGCTCTCGATTCCAAGCTGGTTCCCACTCACAGTCGTCGCGAACGTAGTCTGCGCGCGCCGAAAACCAGTGCCGGTGGTAGCCAGTGGTCTCGGTCCCAAGCCACTTTCCCGAAGCGACCGGGCCATACTCCTCCGTCTCAGGGATGTTCTCGCCGTCGTCGACCGACCACGTGTACGTGCCGTCGAACTCTGCGATGAAACCCTGATCGCCCGCTGGTTCCCGAAGCGTGCATTTCGTGTTGCAGTGCCTGCAGAACACGCCCTGGTACAGGAGGTGGGTCCACTCCTCAGAGCCACAGACCGGACACGTCACGACGTCGAACGCGCCACTGTGGCGGTCTTCAGTTTCGACGATTCCCATGCTGATCACCCCTCACGTCCGTCGGGATCGACGCGGGTGATCGGTCCAATTCTCGCGTGAGCGCCGGCCAGTACCTGTGAGACGTGCTCAAGCATCGTGATGTCAGTGACGATCGTGTTCCCGTTTTTCTGGAGGACGACCACGCCGCTGTCGTGGAGCCAGACGGAGACGCCGATGCCCCAGTGATGCCACCGGTCGGCCGAGAGCGCTCTCGAAGGGAGCGACAGGCTCTCCTCACCGTGTTCGATGGCAGCCCGAACACCGTTGCGAAGCTCCCACGCTTGTGACTCGGTCAGCGTCCCCGAAGCAGTCTCGGCACTGTCGACGTGGGTCAATAGGTCGGCGACCATCATGTCGCACCCCCAATGTCGGTGGTCGTCGCAATCCACCTGTTCTCGAGTCGAGTGGTCGGTAGCTGTGCTCCTGGCAGTTCGTCTGTGTGAACCATCTCTGAAACCCTCCAGCCCTCTCTGAGGGGTGACCAACGCCACCTGCGTGCGGTCAGGCGTCTCGTAGGGAAAGACCCGCTATAGCCTAGGGCGACTGTGGGCCAGCCCCGCGTTCGAGTGCTTCGAGCCCGCCGAGATCTGCGTGCAGGACGGCGCCGTTCCGGATGACGTATCGGCAGGCGTGCACTGGATACCGACACTTCGTGAACCCGGCACTCTGGATGTCGAGTTCGGCGTCTTCTTCGATGTATTCGGCGAGCTTCCAGAGGAACTCTCGCGTCACCTCGTTGGCGTCGAGATCCATCGTGCCGTCGTCTGCCTGGGCGTAGACTCGAAACGCTTCGTAGCCCCACACGGAGAACTCGCCGTCATCAGTGAGCCGCCATTTGAGGCCGCCGAAACAGTATGCTTCACAGAGCTGTTCGACTGCATCTGGGTCAGTGACCGTCGCGCCGCTTGAAGCGGTCACTGCTTGGAGTGTTGCCATCTTTGCTCGCCTCCACTCCCTCGCAGGGAGGGGATCAACGCCACCAGATGTCCGGTGCGGTCACCGTTCAGCTGGAGCTGTAGAAGAGCGGCAGGATCGAGCGAGAACGCAACGCACGAACAGAGACGCACGCTGGGGCGCGTTAGTAGCGTCTGAGGGAGAGAAATCGAAGGGGGAAAGCCTGGCAGCCACAACGAGCGAACACAGCGACCGATAGGGAGTGCTGTGAATGATGTGGGCAGCCCGGGCCCTGTAAATGAGCGACAGTGAACCGGGAGGGGCGCCTTCATAGAAGGCGGAGCCATTCATGTGATCCAAAGGTCAATTGGAATCGGGAAAGAGTTGGAAGAGCTTCTCCCTTGCCGACATACTTGATCGACTTAGGGATTGATGTCGAGTGTGTACAGCTGTCGGCGGGCATCCATAACTGAAAAGCTGGACGAGATGGTATTCTTCTCATCGAGACGATTCAGAGCATATCTGACCGTTCGATCGGGCAAGAGCGTCTCTTCTGCAATCGTTTGTTGAGTCATCGCCTCATTGTGCTCGAGAACTTTCGCGACTAGTTTCGCACTCGGTGGTAACTCTTTGATATCATCCCACGTCCCACTAGGATGAGTGTCTTGGCGTACTGACTCTGAATCAGTCATCGCACTATAGGTTTTGACATACAGGATGATAATATTTCCCTTTTTGCAAATGACGTATAGTAATAGCGTTATTCGCGGATCAAGTCGATAATGTCCTGAGAACGACGGCTAAACGAAGAGAGAGCGAGAGAGGGGCCCTTGCCGATTGGTGCTAGAACGAGATATCACGTTCGTCTTCCGATCGTTCAGACGTGTCTATAGTTTGCTGGCCCCGGTCATCGTAGAATTTCCGTCCGATATACTCTTCGTTGAGATTGCCGATGATGGTCGTGTACAGCTCATCTGGCGAGTCGTACGTTTCGTCAGTAAGAGGACGGAGAATAGTGGAAACCGTTTCAGAATCGCCTTGGTCTGGGGCTTCAACTTCAACCTCGCCGAGTTGCTCAATAACAGTTGCTCTGTCGGCCGGATACGTGAGTTGCTCGTCGAAATGCTCTGGAAGGTCTTCCATCTGCATGATTATTTCCAGTGGTTCGAGCTGCATAATCCTTCGTGATGTTCTCTTGACCATGGATCCCGTAGAAGAGCAAATTGACCGAAGGGGTGGAACCGATACGTTCCCCCATCGTCGCCTGGGCCTGTTGCCACTACCGGACATCGATATGCCACTTGGTGAGATTCACTTGAGGATAAACAGTTAACGCAGCGGGACCAGTACGGCCGGCTATGAATCCTGGTGACTACGTGATCGATACCGATGATGAGTCTCCGGACCTCGCTGTTGTCGTTGAGAGACCTGAAGGGACGATCACAGACCGACCAGTCACTGCTGAGGATGGCGACACACGTACGGTTGCTGACGACAACCCTGACTACGATCCTGAGATGCCAGCTGTGGTCGTCGCCTTCGTCACAGGACTCGACACAGGGTGGCCTGACTGGGCCGACGCTGCTCCTGTCGAACTCGCAGATGGAACACGAGACCACGACGTGAAACGATACACGTTCCCCGAGACACGACTCACACCAGTCCCTGCTGAGGACGCTGACGCGCTCCGTGAAGCACAGACTACTGTCGATATAGCCTCCCTCCAAACCCATCTCGAGGATGCAGGCTGGACGACAGAACGAGAGGGACTCCTGTTGACCGTCGAAAATTTGACGAGCAGTACCACATCCATCCCACCGGAGACGTCGACGGCGATGGACAGGTCCGCCAGCCGCTCACCAATATCGTCGAGAACTATACGACCTGAAGGTGGTTCCATCGTGGCTGGTCGGCGTCTTCAATACGATGGTACTGACCTCCTTCCACGTGATGCAGTTCCGGAGATTCCAGAACGCTAGGGTGGCATAGAACTCTTCCCACACCTTTGTAGCAGCCCGAGAAACAGTGTCTGATATGCGGCCAGTATCGCCGCTATTCAGAACCAGTGGTAGCAGACCTCTCGACCGGTAGCCGAAAACCATGTCAACTGTTCTATGACACCTCAGAACACGGTAACTCTGTGAGCGTCTCGATGGGGTTCTCGACCGCGATCTCGCGACAGACACGTTCGGTCTGGATCGAGCACTGTAGGACCAGTGATGCCCCAAACCCTGAGTGCGGTTGGAGGAGCGGACTGGAAATCACGCATCAAAAAGCGCTCATCAGTTCGCTCACTCGTTACTCCTACACGAACATCTGTACGATCCCATAGACAGCCACCTCTCTGTGTCGTCCGCTACTCATCAAGACAGGAGCTCACTCACGAGCAAACGGTGGGCAGACGAGCTGTTCAAGGGACTCACCCTTCCACGTTTTCACAGAGCGCCACTGTTTCAACAATCCTCTCTCGAACTCACAGATTCACGTCAGTGTAGTCGATCACATCCTCGGTTCGATACCATGTTACGAGGTCTTGATGTTTGAAGACGCCGTCGTCACTCCAGATATCCCCGCTGGCAGCCGCTGCAGCAGCAAGAAATACAACATCGCTTTCGTCACGGTCGTGGAACGGCCGATCAGGATTAGCGTCGGGGTGTGGTGATTTCACCATCATCGCCTCCTCACGATACTGGAGGACCTGTGACTTCGGAACGAGCGAGATGTTTTTGAAAATCGTCTCAAGAAGTGTATCGATCGTCGTTGCAGACAAGTTGGCTCGTTCTTGAATGACGCCTTTGTTTCGCTCAATTTCGTCGAACGATTGTGCGGGATACTGTAACTCGCGGTCGCTTT
>NZ_JAIWHV010000044.1 GCF_020177375.1 Saliphagus infecundisoli
GCGAGAAGTGTTCCCCACCCGGCTACTGGGGCAACGAGGACGACGGTCGAACGTTGCGGACCTACGTTCGAAACGACCAGTACACACTGGAAATGGGCGACCGCTCTCGACTCGAGATTCCCGTCGGAAAGGAACTCAAGGGGAAGTACGGCCTCGGACACACCGAGCGTCTTCGCCTCGAAGTTGCGGGCGATCCGAAGTGGGACGGCAAACAGGGCCGGTTGGAACTGTCCTACGACGAGTCTTCGGACCAATTCAGGGCCTTTCAGCCAGTCACCGTCGTCAATTCTCGACTGGATTCACCACTGGCGGACGAAACCGCCGCTCTGGATATCGGTGCGAACAACATCGTCGCCTGTACGACCACGACCGGCAAGCAGTACCTGTACAAGGGCCGCGACCTGTTCGAACGGTTCCGCGAGACGACGCGAGAGATCGCCCGGTTACAGTCGAAACTCCGCGAGGGCCGGCACTCCTCGAACCGGATTCGACACCTCTACCGACGCCGGACGCGACGGCGCGACCATGCGATGGACGCGCTTGCCCGCGACTTGATCGAACGACTGTACGACGAAGGTGTCTCGACGGTGTACGTCGGCGATCTCACCGACGTTCTCGAGACCCACTGGTCGGTACGGACGAACGCGAAGACGCACAACTTCTGGGCGTTCCGCGCGTTCATCGACCGGCTCGCGTGTACTGCCGAAGAGTACGGAATCACGGTCGAAGTTCGCACGGAAGCGTGGACAAGCCAGACGTGTCCAAACTGCGGTTCGACCACGGACACTACTCGGCACCAGGACACGCTGATCTGTCAGTGTGGCTTCGAGGGCCACGCGGATCTTTCGGCAAGCGAGACGTTCCTGAGACGGCACGAAACAGACGTACCACGGCCGATGGCACGGCCCGTGCGATTCGAGTGGGACGACCACGACTGGTCGGAGATACCACACTCTCACGAACGTCCCAAAGAAGCGCGCACGAACCGGAGTATCCACGGGTAGGAGAAAGTCGCTCGCGTGGTGGTTCGGCATGAGCCGAGACCCCCAACGTGAGGATTCCCGCGCCTGTAGGCGCGGTGAGGATGTCAATCTCGCGTACGTGCCTCGCAAGTATGAATAGAATTGCGGTGATGGGACCTCCGGGCGCTGGAAAATCCACGTTTTCGCGCCGGTTGGGTGAGCGGACGGAGCTTCCCGTCATCCATCTCGATGCGCACTATTGGGGGCCGAACTGGGAGGGGCCGCCGACCGACGAATGGCGGCAAACCCATCGGGAACTCATCGGAGGCGACGCATGGATAATCGATGGAAACTACGGCTCGACGGCAGCGGAGCGGCTCGATGCCGCAGATACCGTGATCTTTCTGGAATCCTCGCGGTACGTTTGCCTGTTTCGTGTCCTAAAGCGCAGACTCCTTCGGGACAACCCCGCTATGGCAGAAGGCTGCTCGCCCAAAGTCGAACCGAGTTTCCTTCTGTACACGTGGCGGTTCAACACGGAGAAACGTCCCTCGCTAAAAGAGATGGCACGGACCCGTGAAGCGACAGAACTCATAACCCTCCGCTCCAGTCAGGACCGCGAGGGGCTTCTTACTCGTCTCGGCTAAGCCACGATGTCGTAACAGTCCACGACGGTACTACGGTCCGTTGATTCCGTCGATTGAGACGGCCGAACTGGTGTTACATACAGGGAACGAAACCACCGAAGCTCCGAGAGGTCATCAATACATGTCAATCAATGCCACCCCTATATATCCAACAAAGAATGTTATAGCTATGCAGACATATGCAATTATCTCTTCCGCAAGAGGCGATGAAACCAGATGAACGCCAAGAAAATAACCGAACGAACCACCCAGGATTGCCAAAACTGGCGCGGCAACGAAACCGTACCATGGGTTGTCCCAGCTCTCGTAATCAACTCGAAGTAGTCTCTGTTTCAGACCATCTCTCATATATCAATAGATCTACCGAACCTACATAAATCAGTGGTTGGTTCGCACACGGATGTAACGCCGATGGGATTTCGCTGGCGGCCCTTCCGTCACCCCTATTGGACCACGCTGCGTCGGCTCCGCCATGACTGACGATCTGGAGGTCGCGCTCGTCGACGCGTTCACCGACGACCCCCTCACCGGGAACGCCGCGGGGGTCGTCCCCGATGCCGGCGAGCTCTCGGAGCCGACCATGCAGGCGATCGCACGCGAGCTCTCGGTCAGCGAGACGGCCTTTCTGTCGGCGAGCGCGGAGGCCGAGCGCCGGATCCGGTACTTCACGCCGACCCAGGAGGTCGACCTCTGTGGGCACGCGACCATCGCCTCCGGTTCGTACCTTCACGAGACGGGCGACGTCGAGACGGGGACGACCACCCTCGAGACGAACGTCGGCGTCATCGAGGTCGACGTCGAGGACGATGGAACGGTCTGGATGAGCCAGGACGACCCCGAAATCCGCGAGGCCGACGCCAGTTACGGGACGGTCGCCGACGCGCTCGGCGTCGAGCGCGCGGCTCTGGAGGGCGCCCGCGAGGACCTCCCGCTCGCGGTGTCCTCGACCGGCCTCCCCTTCCTCATGGTCCCGATCACCTACCTCTCGGACCTCGGCGACGCGGACCCCGACATGGCCGCGATCGAGCCCCTCGCCGACTCGGTAGGCGCGACGGGGATCTACGCGTTCACGTTCGACACCCTCCAACCGGAGTCGGCGCTCCACGGGCGGATGTTCGCCCCCGGTGCGGGCGTCCCCGAGGATCCCGTGACTGGCACCGCGAGCTGTGCCGTCGCGGCCTACCTCGAGGCGTACGACGCCTTCGATCCCACGCCCGAGGAGCTCCGCCTCGAGCAGGGCCACTACGTCTCCCGTCCGGGGACGGTCCTCGTCCGGATCGACGACGAGGTCCGGATCGGCGGGCGTGCGGTCACCGCCCTCGAGGGGATGGTTCGAGCGCCCGAACGGGGCGACGACGGGATCCTCGAGGCCTGATAGGGCCGGAAGGACGTCATTGCGCCATCGATCGCGATTCGGGACCGTGATCGCCGGTAAATGGGTTCTTCCGGCTCTATGACCCGGCCGAACGTATCAGATATCGAAAAACCGTGAGGGATCGTCTCACGGGCCGACCGGTGCGAAGAACGTTAATTCGCCATCGAGTTGTGAATTTTGTGATTCTTTCACAAGGCTCATTAGGGCGAGCGTGGACCCTCCAGTAGAGATGGCAGTACTCTGGCTGGACGAGATCGGTGCCGACGACCTCCCCCGGGTCGGCGGCAAGGGCGCCTCCCTCGGCGAGCTCACCGGTGCCGACCTCCCCGTTCCGCCCGGGTTCGTGGTCACCGCAGACAGCTATCGCGCGTTCATCGAGGAGGCCGGGATCGACGACGCGCTGTTCGAGGCCGTCGACGTCGACGTCGAGGACTCGGCGGCGCTCTCGACTGCGGCCGAGCGCGCCCGCGAGCTCATCGTCGAGACCCCCTTCCCCGAGGAGCTCCGCGAGGAGGTCCTCGGCGCTTACGCCGACATGGAGGGCGAGCCGTTCGTCGCGGTCCGTTCCTCGGCGACCGCCGAGGACCTCCCCGACGCCTCCTTTGCGGGCCAACAGGAGACCTTCCTCAACGTCACCGACGAACGCCTCTTAGAGCGCGTTCGGGAGTGCTGGGCGTCGCTGTTCACCCAGCGGGCGATCTACTACCGGACCAAGCAGGGCTTTTCCCACGACGACGTCGACATCGGCGTCGTCGTCCAGCGGATGGTCGACGCCGAGAAAAGCGGCGTGATGTTCACCAGCCACCCCTCGACGGGCGAGGCGACGATGATCGTCGAGGCGGCCTGGGGACTGGGTGAAGCGGTCGTCTCGGGATCGGTCTCCCCGGACAACTACGTCATCGAGCGGGAGAGCGGGGACGTCGAGGCGACCGTCGCCGAGAAGAAGCTGCTCTGTGAGCGCGACGACGAGACGGGCGAGACCGTCGAGCGCGAGGTCCCTGAGGACAAACGCGACGAGCGGGTCCTCTCTGCCGACGATATCGAGGCCTTAGTCGAGATCGGCGAGCGCGTCGAAGACCACTACGGCGAACCCCAGGACGTCGAGTGGGCGATGGTCGGCGACGAGGTCTACATGCTCCAGTCCCGACCGATCACGACGATCAGCGAGGCCGACGACCCGCCCGCGGGCGGGGTCGCGGACTTGGAGGACGCCGGAGCGGGGGCGACCGCTCCCGGAGTCACCGACGGCAGCGGCGCCGTCCGCTCGGAGTCGAGTGGCTCCGCCGGGACCGGCCCGGCGACCGGCGATCTCCTCGTCGACGGCCTGGGCTCGAGTCCGGGGACGGCCTCGGGGGCCGCCCGGATCGTGACGAAACTCGACGAGCTCGACAAAGTCGGTGAAGGGGACGTGATCGTCACGGAGATGACCACCCCGGACATGGTCCCCGCGATGAAACGCGCCTCGGGGATCGTCACCGACGAGGGGGGGATGACCTCCCACGCGGCGATCGTCTCCCGGGAACTGGGCGTCCCCGCGGTCGTCGGGACGACGAACGCGAGTCGCGTACTGGAGGACGGCCAGGCGATCACGATCGACGGCGAGAAAGGCACCGTCGTCGCGGGCCGGGACGGGGAGGACGAACGCGAACCCGTCGAGGAGGTCCGCCCGCAGTCGCCGGTCAAGCCGATGACCGCGACGGAGGTGAAAGTCAACGTCTCGATCCCCGAGGCCGCCTCCCGGGCGGCGGCGACCGGCGCCGACGGCGTCGGCCTGCTCCGGATCGAGCACATGATCCTCTCGCTGGGCCAGACCCCGGCGAAGTACATCGAGGAGAACGGCGTCGATGCCTACGTCACCGAGATCGTCGAGGGCGTTCGAACGGTAGCCGACGAGTTCTACCCCCGGCCCGTCCGGGTCCGGACGCTCGATGCGCCGACCGACGAGTTCCGTCAGCTCGAGGGCGGCGAGGACGAGCCCGACGAGCACAACCCGATGCTGGGCTATCGCGGAGTACGCCGGAGTCTCGATCGACCGGACGTCTTCGCCCACGAGTTAGAGGCGTTCCGGCGGCTGTACGGGATGGGCTACGACAACGTCGAGATCATGTTCCCGCTGGTCAACGACGCGGAGGACGTCCACGCCCTGAAAAACTGTATGGAGGAAGTCGGGATCGATCCCGGGAAACGCCGCTGGGGCGTGATGATCGAGACGCCCGCCGCCGCCCTCGGCGTGGCCGACCTCGCCGAGACGGGGATCGACTTCGCTTCCTTCGGGACGAACGACCTCACCCAGTACACGCTCGCGATCGACCGGAACAACGAACGCGTCGCCGACCGCTTCGACGAGCTCCACCCCTCCGTGCTCAGGCTGATCGGGGACGTGATCGAGACCTGCCGCGAGGAGGGCGTCGAGACGAGCATCTGCGGGCAGGCGGGCTCGCGCCCGGAGATGGTCGACTTCCTCGTCGAGGAGGGGGTCAGCTCGATCTCGGCGAACATTGACGCCGTCCGGGACGTCCAACACGAGGTCAAGCGGGTCGAACAGAAGCTAGTGCTCGACTCGATCCGCTGATCGCGTCTCGTCCGGGGTCAGTAGGCTTTTGTCCGCCCGAGCCTATGAGTCGAACGTGACGGTTCCTTCCGCCCCCGAGGCTCGTTCTATGCGGATGCGGCGGTAGCGCCGGGTGGAGGGGCCACGCGTCGCCGGTCATGCGGCCCGGACGTGGCCACCGAAACCCGGACCAGGGATTTCGAACCGGACCATCGACCGAAACCGGCGGGTTTTACGCCCGCCACCGACTGACCACAGCCATGAGCCACGACGACTTTCCGACGGACCGACCGGCGGTGGTGACCTGCGGGTTGCCCTACGCGACGGGCGATCTGCACGTCGGCCACCTCCGGACGTACATCAGCGGCGACGTCCTCTCGCGGGCGCTCGACACGCTCGGCCAGAACAACGCCTTCGTCTCCGGGACGGACATGCACGGGACCCCGGTCGCGGTCCAGGCCGCAAAAGAGGGGGTAGACCCCGAGACGTACGCCCTCCGGCTCCACGAGAAGTACGCCGACACGTTCCCCGAGTTCGGGATCGAGTTCGACAACTACAGCCACACACACGACGAAACCAACGCCGAACTCACCCGCGAGTTCGTCCGGGCCTGGATCGACAACGACCACGTCTACGAAAAGGAGATCGAGGTCGCCTGGGACCCCGAGGTCGACGAACCACTCCCCGACCGGTTCGTCGAGGGCACGTGTCCCTACTGCGGGGAGAAAGCCCGCGGTGATGAGTGCGACGAGGGCTGCCAGCGCCACTTAGAGCCCGGCGAGATCGAGGATCCCACCAGTACGCTCACGGGCAACCCCGCTGAGTACCGCACCCGTTCGCACAAGTTCCTCCGGCTGAACGACTTCAAGGAGTATCTCGGAGAGTTCCTCGACCGTCTCGAGGGGACGAGCAACGCCCGGAACCAGCCCCGCGAGTGGGTCGAGGGCGAACTCCAGGACCTCTGTATCACCCGCGATATGGACTGGGGGATCGACTATCCGGGCGAAAGCGAGGAGGACCTCGTGCTCTACGTCTGGGTCGACGCCCCGATCGAGTACGTCGCCAGCACGAAGCAATACAGCGAGCGCGTTGGCAGCGACGAGTACGATTGGGAACGCGCCTGGAAGGAGGACGGCGAGATCGTCCACATCATCGGTCGGGACATCATCCAACACCACACCGTCTTCTGGCCCGCAATGTTGCGTGGTGCGGGCTACAACGAGCCCCGCGCGGTGATGGCCAGCGGGTTCGTCAACCTGAACGGAAAGGCGTTCTCGACCAGCCGGAATCGGGCGATCTGGGCCGACGACTACCTCGAGGAGGGCTTTCACCCGGACCTCCTTCGATACTACCTCGTGACGGCAGGGGGGTTCCAGCAGGACGTGGACTTCGCCTGGGATCGGTTCCAGGAACGGGTCAACGGCGAACTCGTCGGAACGGTCGGCAACTTCTGGTACCGCTCGCTGCTGTTCGCCTACCGCAACTACGAGGGCACCCCAGACGCGGAGCTCTCGACGGAGGTGCGAGACAGGATCGAGGACGCCATCGCGGAGTTCCGCGAGGGGCTCAACGACTACTCGCTCCGGGAGACCGGGGCGGCCGCCACCCGCCTCGCCCGCTTTGGCAACGAGTACATCCAGCGCAACGAACCCTGGAAGCTCGAGGCCGAAAGCGACGAGGCCCGGCAGGTCATCCGCGACTGCGTCCAGATCGCCAAGGCCGTCGGCGTCCTCATAGAGCCCATCGCGCCCGGAAAGGCCCAAGCGCTGTGGGACCAGCTCGCCGAGGACGGTAGCGTCCACGACGCCCGCCTCGAGGCCGCCCTCGCGGCGCCACCCCGGAAGTTCGACGAACCCGACGAACTGTTCGAGAAGATCGAGGACGACCGCGTCGCCGAACTCGAAGCGAAACTCGAAGAGCGGGTCGCGAGCTTCGATGACGGCGAGAGCAGTGAGGACGCCGAGGAGGGCGACGGCGAGACCGGCGAGGCGGGAGGCGATGCCGATCTCGAACCCCTCCTCGCCGACCGGATCGGGTTCGAGGAGTTCCAGGACCTCGATATCCGCGTCGGGCGGATCGAAGTCGCCGAGGGGATCGAGGGCGCCGACGACCTCGCGCGCCTCGAGGTGGACGTCGGGCTCGAGCGTCGCCAGGTCGTTGCGGGGATCAAACAGCTCCACGACCTCTCGGAGCTGCCCGGCGAGAAATGTATCCTGCTCGCGAACATGGAGCCCGCGGAGCTGTTCGGCGTCGAATCGAACGGAATGATCCTCGCGGCCGGCGACGAAGCGGATCTGCTGACGACACACGGCGACGCGGAGCCGGGCGAGCGCATCCGCTGATCGGGGTCGAAAACGCCGACGCGGGTGGGGGACCCGCGTCGGAAACGACAATGGGTGGGTGGGGAATGCCGGCGGTAACCGGCGCGGGGCGGCCGGGGAGCCGCCCCGTGGGTGGTGTGGAAGCCCCAGGACCGCGCGAGCGATCCCGCCGGCCTCCACTCATCCCTACCTGCCACACCCACTTCAACCGGGCCGATGCTACAGGTAATTGACCCGGGTTTGGCCCCGATTCAGTCCAGTTTAACGGTCGAAACCGACCGCAAACGAACGCTTCCGACCGACAGTGAACGAACGTGTCGAACGCGGTCAGTCCGGTCAGTCGGCCGTTCCCGCGAGTTCCTCGGCAACGATCGAAGGGCCGGCGACCCGCGGGTCGACCGCCAGATCGAGTTGGGCCTTGACGAACTCGGGGGTCGAGTCCCGCGCGTAGACGACCGTCCTGATCTCCGTGAGGTCCCTGACGATCGGGATCGACGTCGCCTGGGAGACGTCGGTCAACACGTAGAGGTCCGCGTCGACGATCCCGGCGTCCTCCAGGGCCGGACGGGTGATCACCCCGTCGAGACGGGAGACGGTGACGCCCTCCCCTTCGAGGGCGTCGGCGATGCCCTCCTCGTCGGGGCCGGCGACGATTGCACGCATGGTCACTCGTACTCGATGGTCGCGGGCGGTTTGTGGGTGACGTCGTAGACGACCCGCGCGACCGACTCGTTCTCGCCGGTGATCCGCGACTGAATCCGCTGGAGGGTCTCCCAGTCTACCTCCTGGGCGCGGGCGGTCATCCCGTCCCGGGACTCGACGGACCGAACCGAAACGACCCAGCCGTGGACCCGGTTGTCGCCCTTGACGCCCGTGGCCTTCCCGATCACCGCCGCCAGCGCCTGCCAGGGCTCGTACTCCTCGAGTTCGTCCTCGACGACGTGACAGGCCTCGCGGGCGACCTCCAACTTCTCCTCGGTGACCTCGCCGATGACTCTGACTGCCAACCCGGGCCCCGGAAACGGCATCCGTTCGGCGACCAGGTCGTCGAGTCCGAGGTGGCGGGCGACCTCCCGGACCTCGTCCTTGTAGAGGTCGCGGACGGGTTCGACGATCCCCTCGAAATCGATCACGTCGGGGAGCCCGCCGACGTTGTGATGGGACTTGATCCCGCCCTCGCTCTCGATCCGGTCGGGGTAGATCGTCCCCTGGACGAGGTAGTCGGCGTCGGCCTCGCGGGCCTCGCGCTCGAACTCCCGGATGAACCCCTCGCCGATGACCTTCCGTTTCTCCTCGGGGTCGGTGACACCCTCCAGAGCGTCCAGAAACCGGTCTTTGGCGTCGACGACCCGCAGCGACTCCATGTAGTCGAACGTCTCGCGGATCTGGGCGGTCTCGCCCTTTCGCATCAGTCCGGTGTCGACGTAGACGGGCGTCAGCCGGTCGCCGATCGCCTCGTAGGCCAGCGCGGCGGCGACCGAGGAATCGACCCCGCCCGAGAGCGCGATCACCGCGTTCGCATCGCCGACCTGATCGCCGATCTCCGCGACCGCTTCGGGGGCGAACTCCGCGGCGTCGACCATCAGGCGGTCACCCCCTCGCGGGCCTCGGCACGATCCATCACGGCGTCGAGGAAGCCGACGAACGGCGGGCTCGGCCGGCCGGGCCGCGAGCGGTACTCGGGGTGAAACTGGGTGCCCAGGAAGAAGGGATGGTCCTCGAGTTCGAGGATCTCCATGCGGTTGCCCGCCGACCCGGAGAAGACGAGGGCGCCGTCCTCGAACGCCTCGAAGTAGTCGGGATTGACCTCGTAGCGGTGGCGGTGGCGCTCGTGACAGCTCTCCGCGCCGTAGAGGTCGTGGGCGAGGGTTCCGGGCTCGATCTCGGTTTCGTGGGTGCCAAGGCGCATCGTCCCGCCCATGTCCTCGACCTCGTACTGCTCGGGGAGGATGTCGATGACGGGATGAGGCGTGTCGGCGTCGACCTCCGCCGAGTGGGCGCCCGCCAGGCCGAGGACGTTGCGTGCGTATTCGACGACGGCCATCTGAAAGCCCAGACAGAGTCCGAGGAACGGGACGTCGTTCGCGCGGGCGTACTCGACGGCGTCGATCTTCCCCTGGGTCCCCCGCATCCCGAAGCCGCCGGGGACGACGACGCCGTCGGCGTCCTCTAGCCGACGGGCGTGACGTGGGGCCATCTCGTCGGCGTCGACCCAGCGGACCGTGACGTCGACCCCGAGGTCGAAGCCGGCGTGTTTCAGCGATTCGTGGATCGACATGTAGGCGTCCTCCAGATCGTACTTTCCGACCAACGCGACCTCGACTTCTCCCTCCTTCTCGCTGGTGACGACCTCGCGCCACTCGTTTGCGCGCTCTTCGCGGGGCAGGGCCCGCTCGGCGAGCCCGAACCGGTCGATGACGTACTCGTCTAACCCCTCCTCCTCGACGACCAGCGGGACGTGGTAGACGTCCTCGACGTCGGGGTTCGAGAACACCGCTTCGGTGGGGATATCACAGAACAGCGCGATCTTCTCTTTCGTGTGGGGTTCGAGTTCGTCGTCACACCGGCCGACGATGATGTCGGGCTGGAGGCCGATCGACCGGACTTCCTTTACCGAGTGCTGGGTGGGTTTGGTCTTTTGCTCGCCGTTTTTCGAGTAGGGGACCAGCGTGACGTGGGTAAAGAGGATGTCCTCGTCGTCCTCCTCGTGGGCGAACTGCCGGAGGGCCTCGAGGTAGGGCATCCCCTCGATGTCGCCGACGGTGCCCCCGACCTCGACGAGACAGACGTCGCTTCCCTCGGCGGCCTCCCGAATGCGGCGTTTGATGTCGTCGGTGATGTGGGGGATGATCTG
Source organism: Saliphagus infecundisoli (assembly GCF_020177375.1). Taxonomy (GTDB): domain Archaea; phylum Halobacteriota; class Halobacteria; order Halobacteriales; family Natrialbaceae; genus Saliphagus; species Saliphagus infecundisoli. The sequence goes on from NZ_JAIWHV010000044.1 coordinate 10,711, forward strand.
GACCGTTTTTCCGAGGTAATCTCCCGAGCGCTCGCGCTCGATGACGTGCTGGTAGGTCTTGCCCGTCGTGACGTTGTGGTCGGAGGTCATGTCGACGTCGAGGAACCGTTCGTAGTTCCCCAGATCGAGGTCGACCTCGCCGCCGTCTTTCAGAACGTAGACCTCGCCGTGCTGGTAGGGGTTCATCGTCCCCGCGTCGACGTTGAGGTAGGGATCGATCTTCACCGCGGTCACGTCGAAGCCGGCGTTCTTCAGCAGTCGGCCCGTGCTCGCGGCCGTGATCCCTTTCCCCAGGCCCGACATGACCCCGCCGGTCACGAAAATGAACTTGTTTCCGAGCGAGGGGTCGTACTCGGAGTCAGAATCGGTCGGCATACCGACTGTCCGCGCGACCGGTTGAAAACGATTTCGGGAACCTTCCCGGCAGGTAGACGGATCACTCGAGACGGCTCCCGAGGAACACTCCGACCGCCTCGGCGACGTTCGGATGCTGTCCGACGAAGAAGTGGTCGGCGGAGAACCCTCGGATCTCGAACCCGAGTTCGCGCGCCCGCTCGACCACCGGTTCCCAGTCGGCGGTCGAGTCGCGCTCGCCGTAGCAGATCTGGACCGAAGCGTCGAGCGTCTCGAGGGCCGCCACGGCGTCGAGGTCCGCGGTCAGCCGCGCCGGGGGCGCGAGCGCGGATATCGCATGGACATCGCGACCGACGGTCGCGCTCGCGATGATCGCCAGCGCGGCCCCGAAGCTGAAGCCGAAGACGCCGACCCGGTCGTATCGATCGGCCGCCCACCGGATCGCGTTGCGGGCGTCCTCGCGTTCGCCGTAGCCCTCGTCCCATTCTCCGTAGTCGAACCGAAGGCAGGCGACCCCCCGTTCTGCGAGCGCGTCGCTGACGGCGACCAGCCGCCGGTCGCCGCGGTGGCCACCCTGCTGTGGATGGGGTGGACAGGCGACGACGACTGCCGACGATTCGCTTGCGTCGAGGGTCCCCCTAACGTCTCGCCCGCCGGGGATCGGGACGTCGGTCACGGTTCCAGTTCGGGGGCGATCGGTATGAATCGTCCGCGTTCGGCGCCCCACCGACCGGACTGTTGAAGAGGTGATGTTTTTAAGGGGAACGAACGACACGTAGGTAGTATGGGCATCCTCTCGCGGACGTCGTACGTCATCCGGTCGAAGATCAACGCGATCCTGAATCGCAGCGAGGACCCCACGGAGACCCTGGACTACTCCTACGAGCAGATGAGAGACCAGCTCCAGCAGGTCAAACGCGGGATCGCCGACCTCACGACCCAGAAGAAACGCCTCGAGATGCAGAAGAAACGCCTCGAGGAGAACGTCGACAAACACAACGACCAGGCCCGCCGCGCGGTCGCACAGGACCGCGACGACTTGGCGCGGAAAGCCCTCGAGAAGAAGAAAGCGAAGATGAGCCAGATCGAGGAACTCGAAGGTCAGATCGGGAAACTCCAGAGCCAACAGGACCAGCTCATCGAGCAGAAGGACACCCTCCAGAACCGCATCGAGGAGTTCCGCACGAAAAAGGAGACGATGAAGGCCCGTCACCAGGCGGCCAAGGCGAGTTCGACCGTCTCGGAGGCGATGACGTCGACGGGCGAACAGTTCGAGGACGTCGGCCGGGCGATCGAACGCGCCGAAGAACAGACCGAGGACATGGAGGCCCGGGCCGCGGCCCTCGACGAACTCCACGAGTCGGGCGCCTTCGAGGACGTCATGTCGGACAAGGATCAGATCGACCGCGAACTCGAAAGCCTCTCCTCGGGCAGCGAGGTCGACGCCGAACTCGAGACCCTCAAGTCCGAGATGGGGAAAGGCAGCGAGACCGAGGAACGCGACGTCGAGGCGGATCTCGAGAACGAGGCGGACTTAGAGGACCTGGAGGATGCCGAGGTGGACGAGGACGTCGAGGCCGACCTCGCGGAACTGCGCGAGGAAGAGCGCTGAGGCGGACCACCGTGCGTCGCCTCCAGCGAAGCCGCGATTCGTCCGCGGTTTCCCGGTAACGGCCCGTCCTCGCGGCCGACGGACCATCAGTCCGCGGCGAGTCGCCGTCCGACCGACGCGAGAGTCGCCGTCGCGATCGCGAGGAGATAGTAGAAGCAGACGAGGGTCGCCAGGAGGACGATCTCCGCCGTGACCGGACTTCCGGCGACCAGTTCGGGGATCCCGAGCGGTTCGAGGACGAAGGCACCGACGACCGCGACGGGGAGATAGACGAACACCGCGTACAGCGGTTCCAGGGCGGAGATCGCCGGTTCCGGAAGCCGGTTCGAAAGGAGGATCTCGACGAGGGCGAGTCCGAGCGGAACCGAAACGAGCAGGGCGAACCCGCGGACGACGCGACGGTCGGCGACCGTCGAACGCAGACTTGCGGCGGTTCCCATGGCCAACGTATTGGTGTTTTGGATAAAACGGTCGGGGAGTCGCGATTCCGTGAGGCACCGAAGCCATGGGCTGGGCCGGAGGCTGGATGCCCACCCAGCAACCATGGCCGCGGGTCAGTCCGAGCGGCCGTTGGGAGAGTCGGGGTCGAAGTTTCGTGGAACCACCGTGGGGTGGGCCATTCCCGGGGAATCGGGGCTATCGGCGTCGGGGGATCGGTCGCTCGCGGCCATGCGAGAACGTAACGCTCTCCCGCCCAATAAAATTACCCATGCTCATAACACATCCGCGAGCGAACTGTAATTACTCGCGGGAATCGCCGGTTCAGTCGAAGTGTTCCTCGTAGAGGTCCTGGGCGTGTTCGATCGCGTCGTAGGCGGCCTGGCGGTCCTCCCAGCCCTGGGTCTCGACTTCCTTGCCCTCCTCCAGGTTCTTGTAGGTCGAAAAGAACTCGTCGATCTCGTCTAACTGCTGTTGGGGGATGTCCGCCAGGTCCTCGATGTGGTCGTAGCGGGGGTCCTCGCTCGGGACGGCGATGACCTTGTCGTCCTGCTCGCCGTCGTCGTCCATCTTCATCAGCGCGACGGGACGGGCCTCGATGATACAGCCGGGGAACGTCTGATCCTCGACGAGGACCAGCACGTCGAATGGGTCCTCGTCGTCGTAGTAGCTTCGGGGAATGAAGCCGTAGTCGGAGGGGTAGTGGACGTTGCTGTGGAGCACGCGGTCGAGGACGACGCCGGGGACGTCCTTGTCGTACTCGTACTTGTTGCGTTCGCCTTTCAGGCACTCGACGACGGCGTAGATCTCTTCGGGCGCGTTCGGTCCCGTTTCCAGGTCTTCCCAGAGGTTCGTCATGCGTGGGGGAGTTCCGCGGTCGGGGGAAAAGTACTTTCGTAATCGGCGTCAGGTACGGATGACGGCTGCCATATACGATCGGTCGCGACGAACGACCGACCGTATACAACCGTCGGCCACGTCACCGAACGAGACTCCGCCGTTCGACGATCACTGACCGATCGTCCACCGAGAAACCGGAACTAGACGAATGGTTGAGAAGTCTTAAATAGTTCGGTGACATTACAAACACCTATGTCAGAGGCACAATCGGTCACCGGATCGAAAGGCATCGCGCGCGACTTGACCGCGTTCCAGCACAACATCCTCGTCATCCTCGCCCAGGAGCCCATGTATGGCCTGGCGATCAAACGCGAGCTCGAGGACTACTACGGAACCGAGGTCAACCACGGTCGGCTCTACCCCAACCTGGACGAGCTCGTCGAGCTCGGCCTCGTCGAGAAGAGCGAATTGGACAAGCGGACCAACCAGTACGCGCTGACCGACGACGGCTACGACGCCGTCCTCGATCAGGTCGGCTGGACGCTCTCGAACGTCGTCGGCGAGGACGACGGCGAGGACATCCTCGAGCGCATCGAGGAGCACCGCTAGTAGTCGGGAAGCGGTTCGTCGGCCGTCTCGAAGACCAGCCGGATCGACTCCGCGAGGACGGCCCGCTGGTCGTCGGTCGGCCAGGCGTTTCTCACGAAGTACTCGGAACGGAACTCCGATAGCTCCGCGGCCGTCGCCTCCGTCATCGGCCGGGCGTAGTGATTGCCCATGAAATCGGCGAGGGCGGCGGCGTTGTCGGCGTGGACGTCGCCGTGGATTTCCCGGACGTCCGCGACGAGCGCCCGGTTCTCGCTTTCGACGTCCTCCCAGTCGTCGGGCGAGCCCGCTCCCTCGAGGCGGACCTCCCTCGCCCGCGAGAGATCCTCGATCCGGTCGGTTCGGATCACTCCCTCGGCTTCGTCGTGCCACTCGGCCGGGTGGACGACGAGGACGTCACCGGTGTCCTCCTCGCGGACCCGCGCGGTAAACTCGTGGTCCTCAAGGAGTTCCTCGCGGTGGCCGCGGTAGGCCGCGCGCTCGTCGTCGTCGGTCGCCGCCCTGGCGAGTCGGGTCAGTCGTTCGGCCTCCTCGACGGCCGACTCGGGGAGTTCTTCGCCGTCGTGGCTGTCGCTGTCGCTACCCTCGCTTCCGTCGTCGGGTCCGCTCCCGGGAACCGGTTCGGGGTCGAGGTCGCTCATGGTCGGGATAGCGTCCCGCCGGGCTTTGGCCTGTCGGTTACCGGTCTAAGGCCTCGTTCGCGAGTTCGTCGGCCCGGTCGTTTACCTCGCGGGGGACGTGCTCGATCGACCAGGCGTCGAACGTCGAGAGCAGTTCGAGCGCGCGCACCCGGCGCTCGCGAAGTTCGGGGTTGTTCGTGTCGTACTCGCCCCGGATCTGTTTGACGATGAGTTCGGCGTCGCCCCGGACGTCGACCTCGCTGTAGCCGTAGTCGTCGGCGGCTTCGAGGGCGGTGATCAGCGCCTCGTACTCCGCGCGGTTGTTGGTCGTCTCGCCGATCCGTTCGCCCCCCTCGGCGACGATTCCCTCGCTCGTGACGATCAGCCAGCCGATCGCGGCCGGACCGGGATTTCCCCGACAGGCGCCGTCGAAGTAGAGGTGGGCGCGTCCGCCGCCCTCCCGGAGGAGCGCCTCGATGTCGCGTGGGCGTTCGCCCTGGATCACGACCTTGCTGTCGTAGGCGACCGCGGTTGCACCGCCGTGGCTGGCGCGCCAGCGTTCGTGATCGGTGTTTCCGGGTTCGACTTCGACGCCTGCGTCCTCGAGACGCTCGCGGGCGTCGGCCACGTCGCATTCGATCACCGGCATGGGTGGGAGTCGCCGGATCCGGGCTAAAACCCTTGTCCTTTTGATCCGGAATTCGACGGAAGGGTCGCCCGAGACCCCTCGTTTCGGGCGATTCGAGCCGCCGGATTTTGGGGCTTGCCAAAGGTTTATGTGTGGTTATCGTACTACTATAAAAGTGCGATGACACGGTCCACCCGCCAGCGGGAGCGACTGCGCGAGACCGACGAGGAGACCGAGGATCAGGAGGACGTTCACGTCTGTCCCGAATGTGACTCGGAGAACCTCGTGAAGGATTCCGACCGGGGTGAGCTCATCTGTGAGGACTGTGGGCTCGTCGTCGAGGAGGAAAAGATCGACCCCGGGCCGGAGTGGCGGGCGTTCAACCACCAGGAGCGCCAGGAGAAGTCCCGCGTGGGCGCGCCGACGACCCAGACGATGCACGACAAGGGGCTGACGACCACCATCGACTGGAAGGACAAGGATGCCTACGGCCGGTCGATCTCCTCGGAGAAACGCTCCCAGATGCATCGGCTCCGAAAGTGGCAGGAGCGCATCCGGACGAAGGACGCTGGCGAGCGAAACCTCCAGTTCGCGCTCTCCGAGATCGACCGGATGGCGTCGGCGCTGGGCGTTCCCCGATCCGTTCGAGAGGTCGCGAGCGTGATCTACCGGCGCGCACTCAAGGAGGACCTGATTCGGGGCCGGTCGATCGAGGGCGTCGCGACCTCGGCACTGTACGCGGCCTGTCGCAAGGAGGGTATCCCCCGCTCGTTAGAGGAGATCAGTGAGGTCTCCCGGGTCGAGCGAAAGGAGATCGGCCGAACGTATCGATACATCTCCCAGGAACTCGGTCTCGAGATGCGTCCCGTCGATCCGAAGAAGTACGTCCCCCGGTTTTGCTCCGAACTCGAACTCAGCGAGGAGGTCCAGTCCAAGGCAAACGAGATCATCGAGAAGACCGCCGAGGAGGGGTTACTGTCGGGCAAGTCCCCAACGGGGTACGCCGCCGCGGCGATCTACGCCGCCTCCCTGCTCTGTAACGAGAAGAAGACCCAGCGCGAGGTCGCGGACGTCGCGCAAGTGACCGAGGTCACGATCCGGAACCGGTATCAAGAACAGATCGAGGCGATGGGGATCCACAGCTGACGGTTGACGCCCTCCACACGACTGAAGTCGTGGGATTCCTCGTCCGCACGCTCGGGGTCAGTCACTGCAACCGACCTCCGACGGAGGCAACTTCCCGTCCAACGGTTGGACGGTCTCGGTTCGTATGCTCCACGTCGGGGCGGAAAACGCATGGGAACGCCGACCGCGACAGTCCCGTCGCGGTCGCCCCGCTTGTGGCACACAGGCCGCGCCATCGGCCGTACTTGCGGCGAGCCGGATCGACGCAACCCCACCGGGCAGGGGTGCTGTAGTTGTTGACGGGGAAGCCCAAACCAGCCCCAGGTTTCCCGGTTGAGTTACGCTAACAAACGATCCCTGCGGGTCTAAACCGTGCGGTTGTGGCCGATTCGTCCGCTCGGACCCACCCGTGAATTGTCGAAGGCAATCCGAGCGAGGACTCGCTTAATGACTAAGATAATTTTTGAAAGTTAAGGAACTTCTCACACCACTTCTTTGCGAAGCTGATTCGCTGCGTTATTTTCTCGAACGTCTCTTGAACGAGCTCTTTGAACTCGTCTTCGTTCTCAACGACGATCGGTGCCATTGTCCACTTGAGAAAGTCCCAGACTTTCTCGATTGGGTTGAGATGCGGCGATCCTGACGGGATGAAAATCAGGTCGATTCCCAGCTGATGCGCGCGCTTGCGCGTGTACTTACAGATATGTGCTCCGTGCTTGTCCAAGACGAGCAGAATCCGCTTGCCGGGATTCTGCTCGCGCACTTCCTCCAAGACGCCACAGATCCGCTCCTTCTTTTCGTCTTCCGTGAACGTCACGTGACTCTCACCGTTCAGTGCGTAGAATCCAACCGCAGAGTCGTGCGTTTTCACTAACGGCCGTTCAATGTGCGGGTCGTCGACGTACCAGACACGGCGCGAATTATCGTACGGCTGTGGTTTCGACGCGTCGAA
>NZ_JAIWHV010000045.1 GCF_020177375.1 Saliphagus infecundisoli
GCGAGCACGCTCGCGCAACTTATCGGAGGGAAACGCTCTTTGAATCCGGTCAACAACTACGGAATCCGGTGGGGTGTAAGTCATACTCTCCACCGGGTTCCTCAAACTGGTAGCACCAGCGATATGTAATCATCAGATGGCGGTGGTTCGGGTCGTTAAACTAGAAGGGATGATCCGATACCGACCTTGGTACGAATACTATCTTTGAATTTGCTCTTACCACTACAGAACCAGCGAACATCGTTATTGAACGCGCTCTCCTCTATCCGGCAGATCACGTTGACTACGCTGACCCCGAAGTTATTGAGTTGCTCCGCGAGCGTGAGTTGCCGCTGTTGCGATGGCCAGGTGGGAATTTCACGTCGGGATATGACTGGCGCGATGGAGTCGGAGAAGTCGACGAGCGGCCAACCAAACCTAATCCAGCGTGGGGTGGACTAGAGTACAATCTATTCGGAACAGACGAATTCATGAGGTTTTGCGAACGCGTCGGCTGCGAACCGATGCTCTGCGTCAACGCAGGAGACGGAACGCCCGAACAAGCGGCAAAGTGGGTTGAGTATTGTAACGGCGATGCTGAGGAAACAGAGATGGGTACATTGCGGGCCAAAAATGGTCATCCTGAACCGTATAATGTCGAACACTGGGAGATCGGCAATGAATTATACGGAAAATGGCAGGTGAACTGGACGACTAAGGATGGGTACGTAGACCGTTACGATCAGTTCCGTAGTGCCATGAAAACGGTTGATTCTTCGATTAAACTCAAAGCAATAGGCGATCTCCGTGGAGAACAATGGGACGATTGGAATGATCACTTACTAACTGAAGCAGGCGACTCTGTCCGAACGCTCACCCAGCACATCCTGGCAGGTGGGGCCGTTGATGAGGAAACCAATCCTGACGAACTGTTCCATGCGTTCATGGGCTTTTCAGAACAAATAGGCGAGCGGTTCAAAATTCTCCGAGAGCAGATGCGGGATGCCGGGATCGAGAACCCACGTCTTGCTATTACCGAGCTGCAACTGTTTGCCACGTTCACAGGAGATGATGATGCTGATGGACTTCTTTCGGCCGATACGATGCCTACACCGCAAACAATCTCCGAAGCACTTTACGACGCGACTATCATCCATGAGTGCATCCGGACAGGAGACTTCGTAGAGATGATGACTCATTCAGCATCGGTGAATCACGGGGGTGGCATCCAGAAAGAACGAGAACAAGTCTGGGCCGATCCATGTTACTACGGACATACCATGGGGATCCCAATGTGGGGCGGAACTCCTGTCGGTGTTGAACTAGAATGCGCCACAATCTCGACAGAGCATACTTTTCGAGAGATTGAACCCGTCGATGATACACCAACGTTAGATGTCATGGCCGTGCTATCATCGGATGAAGCCTCGCTCATACTAATGGTTGTCAACCGTACGAGCGGACAAGATCCTATCTCACTGTCTATTGACGCAGGTGCGTTCAATGCCTCATCCGAAGTCAAGCGAATGACCCTGTCGGCTGAGACGATGCACGGTGCCAACTCACGCGAACACCCCGAGAGGATAACTCCAGAATCCTCGACAGTTGAGATAGATGATGAGACAACAGTTATGATTTCACCGTACTCACTTACACGACTAACATTTGAGCGTGACGAGTAGTTCCCTGTATAGGTAGTGATGGGATGAAAGTCTGCTAAGCCCCCAGAACACGGAGAGAACCTCATTCTCGTCCAGCACCTCAATCAGGTCGGGAAGATTCAGTCGCATTAACTCCGTAGGAGCCAAATCTTCTCATCCTTGTCGCGAAGTTACAGTGCCACGCGCGGCACGGCTATCTTTATGTGTCGTCGCCTACGAAGCGCCAGGTATGCCAGAATCGAGCGTGGCCAGAAGCTTCGACCATCCAAACGTGCAGTTGAAGTGTCACTGTGGCTGGACCGGCCTCGACGCGGACGTCACCGACTGGGACGTGCAGTCGGACCGCAACCGCGTCGTCAGGAAGTGCCCCAACTGCGGCGAGGCCGTCCCGGAGTGGGGCGCGCTGCCGACCGTCGATGGCGCACGACGCATTGCTCGCGGTCCGCTCGCCGAGGCGCTCGCCGACGCTGGGCGCCTTGATGAGGACCACGCGTAACCGGCCGTCGCGTCGCTATCGATTTCGATCATCTCGGTTCGAACCGTCCCATCCAGGCTTATTCTCTTGGCAATCAAACGATTGAGTCTCACCGTAGCAGTCGGCAGTCAGGCGTCCCGCCGGAGCGTATCTAAGACGGCGCGACGACGCCGCGGTGCCAACCGCAAGTGCGACAGACGATGCCGACGACGCGGTCTGTAAGCACATTCTGAGACTTCAATTGATGCCGGCGGTCACCAGAAGGAACGCTCATTGCACGGAATCATCCTCTCCGGTTCCAGTGGGTCGACAGGTATACGTAAAATCACCAATCTCTGGATCAGGACGACGATACAGCGGGTCACGCCCGTGCTCACGCGGCGTCGACGACGCATCGGAACCCGATGTTGCCAGTGGAACTATTTGGGGCGTTCTTCGAACGAGCGGCCACCCGGTAGCGGTTGCACCACGACCGGTGACAGAGGTGTGACCCGCCGCGCATGACGCGTTCGGTGCCCTCGTTGGGACCCGTCGGGTTGTCGTGCGAGTAGTCGTCAGTGGTGTGGTAATCCGCGCTAAACCAGTCGGCGCACCATTCCCAGACATTCCCGGCGACATTGTAGAGACCGTAGTCGTTCGGTTCGAATTCGTTGACTGGTGCGGTCCGGACGTACCCGTCATCGCCTGTGTTGTGCTCGGGGAACTCACCCTGCCAGATGTTACAGTGGTGGTCACCGTCCGGTCGTAACTCGTCGCCCCAAGGGAACGTTCGCTGGCAGAGGCCGCCTCGGGCGGCATACTCCCACTCGGCCTCTGTCGGAAGGCGCTTGCCCATCCAGCCCGCGTACGCGGTGACGTCCCGCCAGGACACATGCGTGACGGGGTGTTTCAGTAGGTTCTGCTCGTCGAGCACGCTCTCGCTTGAGCCGGCTGGGTGGAGCCAGTCTGCCCCTTCGACCGCTACCCACCATGGGGCCGCCGCCACGTTCTGCACGATCCGGTCATGATCAGTCTCGTTAACGAAGTCCTCGAAGACGAACGACCAGCCGAAGCGCTCGGCGTCAGTCGTGTACCCCGTCTCGCGGACGAATTCGAGGAACTGCGCGTTCGTCACTGCAAACTTGTCCACGTAGAAGGGGTCGACGGTTATCTCGCGCGCCGGGCCCTCGCCGTCCTCTGGAAAGCCGACATCGGAGTCAGTCCCCATTGTGAACGTGCCGCCGTCGAGGCGTACCATCGCCCTCGTCCGGTCGTCGTCCTCACTCGTCGGCGCCGTCCTCCTCGGGTGGCTGCCTGTCAACTCGATCGCCTCGTCCGGGTTCCGCGACGGTCGCTGATCATCGGACGCCCGTCGCCGATCGCCCCGCGATGCGGCGCAGCAGGCGGGATCGTCATCAGTCACGTCTCAATGAGAGACAGAGGAAAGAGAAAACCATTACGGTGGGCCGCAACCGGATCCGGGCGGTTCGCCCTTTCCTTTGCAGCCTGACGCCCATGTCCATCTCGGGCCGAACGGCCCCATCGATTGGACTCCGCCTGCCCCCGAAGGTCGATCCTGACCTTCAGCCCAGCGCTATCCCTGTCGTTCGAAGGCCACTTCCCGTTCGTTGATCTCACGGATCCACTCGGAGTCGAATTTTGGCTCTCGGTTGTAGGTATACAAGCCGTTGGTCTCCTGTTCAATGTCGTAGAGTTGCGTGTATCAAAACGCCCACATTTGCCGCGGCGACTGCAGCGGATTTCGACGCGATCGCCAGCGGCGAGGTCGCGATCGAGGGAATTGTCGACTACGAGGGGGGGGCCCAGTAACAATTATCGATACGACGAGACCGGGACAGTGAGCGCGGCCCAGCTCGTCTACTGGCAGTCGAGAACGACGCCTCGGGCAGTTCGAGCTTCGACAGCTCGCTCTACTACAGAACGATGCCGGCTTCGCTCCTGGGCGTCTCATTGCCCGTATTGGACCCAGATGCCCCTTTTGTCGGATATGAGCTACTATGATTCTTCCCGACGAGCGCCGTCCGATACCCCGTGTCGTTCATAATGTCAGAGAGGTCCTGCTCGCACTCGGCCCTGTCCTGTTGCTGGTTGATCCAGGCGTCGGTCGCAGTGGTGAAGCGACTGGTCAGGAAGCTTGTTCTAGCCGGGACACACCGGTATCGAGGCGTACGCTCGGTCGAACCACATCCTCTTCTGAGCGAGTGCGTCTAGGAATAGCGCGTGTTGAGAGGAAATCCCTTAGGGGCGCAGTGGTCCGCTTGCTGCTGATCGGTCATGACGACCACCACGTTCTACACGTCCGGCATATGCCCGCGACCGAACGCAGTGTGTGAAGTCTGATCAATGTCCCACGGCGGCGCGGGCAGACGGAGTCCGAAGCGGAACTCCCGTCGAGCGGTCAGCGGAAATCCGCCGCCCAGTCAGCGGTCCGAATGCCACTCTCGATGCGCCACTTCAAGAGCGTGTCGAGCAGGTCACGTTTCACATCTTGGGTGTCCGGGTCGTCCCATAGGTTCTCAGTCTCTTCGCGGTCCGTGGTCAGGTCGAATAGCTGTCCCTCGTCATGGTCGACAAAGTGGACGAGTTTCCAGTCGTCGGTCCGGACCATTGTCATGAATTCAGTCGCGTCGAGGATGCCGCTCCTGGCGTGTTCAGCGAAGACGATATTTCGGCCAGACCAGTCGTCGTCACCTTCGAGTGCACCGAGGAGCGATCGTGCCTCCATCGAGTCGTCGACAGGCGCATCCGCGATGTCGAGGATAGTCGGTCCGAGGTCAAACAGCGAGACGAGATCGTCGACGGTGTCGGGCTCAAAGCGGTCCGGCGACCAGACCATCGTGGGAACGCGTGTAACTTCTTCGTACATTGTCCACTTCTGGATGTGACCATGATCGGTCAGCATCTCGCCGTGGTCCGATGTGAAGATCACGACGGTGTCCTCGTACCCATTGGCCTCAAGTGCGTCCATGATCTTCCCAACTTGTTCGTCGATCATCGCCACGTTGGCGTAGTAATACGCCCGTTGGCGGTGGAGTCGCTCCTTGCTCGCCTCAGGGTCGTGTACTACGGAGTCGTGGTCGATCTCCTGGTGGTGCTCGCAGAGGGCTTGTAGCGGTTCGGGTTGGCTCTCTAGGTCGTCGGGATCCAACTTCGGCATTGGGAGGTCGCGATTCAAGTACTCCTCTGCGTACTCGGGAGTGGGGTCAAACGGCGGGTGCGGCCCCGGGAAGCCCACCTCCATGAACAGCGGTTGGTCGAGTTTCGGCATGTAGTCAAGCCAGCGCTCGGTGAAGTCCCCAACGAAGACATCGGGGTGGGCGTCCGCGGGGAGTTTCCACTCAAACGCGCCCAGGCGCTCCTCGTAGTCGTCCCACTGACGGTAGAACTCGCGCTGCTGTTTCAGGAGTCCCTTAGCCTGGAGCGCCCGGTCCCATTCGTCGAGGAAGTACTTCTCGCCCGGCAGCGGCGGGTCGCCCGCCGGCACGTCACCAAGGTAGCGGTCCTTGTTCTCCACAGGATAGCGCTCGTCAAACCCCATCGGCGTCTCGTAGGGGGCGGTGTGCATCTTACCGACGTTCACGGTGTAATAACCGCTCTCGGAGATGTCTTCCACCCATGAGTGCGTCCACTGGTCGCCGTTCCGATAGATACCGGTCGTATGTGGGTAGTACCCAGTAAAGAGGCTGGCCCGCGAGGGCGCACACGATGGTGCAGTGATGTGGCAGTCTGTGAATGTCACTCCCTCTTCGACCAGTCGATCGAGGTTCGGTGTTTCCATGTGTTCGGCGCCGAGACCGCATATGGTGTCGAACCGCTGCTGGTCGGTATTGATAAAGATGACGTTTGGACGATCATCCACCATGACGGATGCCTTGTGAGGAACACTCAAAACCTTTGTCAATCGGTCGTCGACCGCCGCATCCCGCTGTTTTCGCACTGCGAACTCTGGCGTAGACTGCACTATGTTCGCATTAGAAACGATTCGGTTCGAATTCCCGTTAATGGTCGGATCGTGAGGACAGATTCGCCCTCAATCAAGTCCAGCTATCGGTATTGACTACACAGATCACCACTGGCGTGTGAAGGTTTTCCACAACTCAAATCGCATTTGGAATTTCGGAAAATTGTCGTGTTAAGAGGGTGGCATAGAACGGTTAGCATGGTTTGAGGAATCGATTGAGAGGTCTGCTATCGCCGCTTCCGAATGATGTCAATGTGCTACTGGGGTGTGTGCTGAGTTCTATGACCCCTAGTGTTATAACAATCCCATATATGGAATCTTCCCGGCGCCCTCTTGATAGTACCTGCTACGATCCGCCGTACCTATACTATTAATTATTCACTATTGCTTAATGTGATTTTTCACTATGAGAATGAGCTGGCGAGGACTGGTCGTCGAGGAGATCTCGACGTGCTCCCGCTGCTACCTGCGCGGCGTCACGCGGGCCGCCAACCCCGAGGATGAATCGATACCGAGGCATCAAGGCCTCCCGCGAGGGTGTCATAGAACTATTCACATCCCTCAGTAGTACCCCGAGGAACGGTATCTCAGAAGAAGCTAATATTGCTGCCATTCGGAAGCGGCGATAGCAGACCTCTCAACCGAACCCCAAAACCATGCTAACCGTTCTATGACGCCCTACACCCGCACCAACTGGCTCCCGCTTCAAAGGATCACCAGGGCGCGTGCCGCTTAGGCGCTGGATCGACGGTGTCTGCCATGCGGTCGGACAGCGTCGTCAGCAGTTCGGCGCGAACATCTGTGTACGCCGGATCGTCCCAGCGGTTGAGCTTCTCCCCCGGGTCCTCGCTGAGATCGTATAGTTCCCCCTGATCGGTCCGGTGGTGACGGACGAGTTTGTACTCGTCTGTTCGCACCATAGTCGAGTAGTCCGTCGGCTCCTGCCACCCGACGAGGTCGTACGCCTCTGCGTAGACAGAGTCGCGGTGAAAGTCAGTCTCGTCCGTCAGGAACGGCCAGAGGGATTCGCCTTGCATCGCTTGGGGGACGTCCAGACCCGTGGCGTCCATGAACGTCGGGGCGAGGTCGACGAGTTCGACGAGTTCGTCCGTTTGGACGCCTTCCCGGATCTCACCCGGCCACGAGACAAGGAGAGGAACCCGCAGAGATTCTTCGTAGAAGAACGGGCCCTTGAGGTAGATGCCGTGGTCGCCCAGCAACTCACCGTGGTCGGACGTAAAGACAACGAGGGTGTCTTCGCGCTGCCCGGTCCGTTCCAGGGCGTTGACAAGGCGTCCGACTGCGTCGTCGATTAGGTCGCACATCGCCCAGTAAGAGGCGATAACAATCCGGTGTTCCCGATCGTCCATGTCGGTATAGGGGATAAGCCCCTCCATCGTGTACGCGTTCTCGTGACAGGCACGGTACCACGGCGGCTTGTCATTGAGTTCGCCCAGTTCGTAGTCGGGCAGCGGGATCTCTTCAAGGTGATCGAGGTACCGCTGAAGGTAGCTATCGGGCGCCTCGAACGCGTGGTGCGGATCGAACGGGTTGACGGAGTACAGCCAGGGCTCGTCGTTGTTGACGGCGAGTTCTATGAACGACTCGGCCTTGCGTGCACACCAGGTCGTCTGATGGTACTCGGGCCGCATGCCGACCTTGACGTACGGGCAGCCTTCAACCCGATGTGTCTCATACTTGACTCCTTCCTCAAGAAGCCACCGCTGATACTCGTTGGCGGGCGAGGCATGTGTGATGTCGTGCGACCACTGAAAGTCGGCGTAGCCGTCGTCGATTCGACGCTCGCCCATTGGAAGGTCCGTGCTTTCCGGGTGGGCTGGCGAGACGTGCAGTTTGCCAGACAAGCCGCATACGTAGCCCTCGTCCGCGAGTCGACGCGTCACGAGCGTCTCGTCGTCCGGGATGCTGTACCCGTTTCCGTGGACCCGGGTCGTCCGCGGGTACCGGCCGGTTAGGAAACTGGCTCGACTGGGGACACAGACGGGGCTCTGCGAGAAGGCTTGGTTGAACTGGACGCCGGATTCGGCCAACGTATCGATATTGGGAGTCTCCACGAAGTCGTTGCCATAGCACCCAAGTGTGTCGTACCGTTGCTGATCGGTACAGATCCAGAGAATGTTCGGTCGGTCTGGCATCACTCCTCGTGGGGCGGCCAGTACAATAATTCCACCGGCGGGTCGCCCCAGGACGCGACGCCACGCAGCGATCGGATCGAGTCGCGACTGTCAATCGTACCGGTATTTCCAGTTGTCGATTGGGACCTGGCCGCCGTCAACACAGAGTTCGGGACCGTTCACGTAGTCGCTAGCCGGCAAGCAGAGAAAGGCGATGGCTTCCCCAATCTCTTCCGGTTCAGCGAACCGGCTGAGCAGAACCATTCTTCGAAATTCTGTAGCGTCGGAACGAACTGGAGTTGCGAACGACAGGGCCTATGCACGGGTCGGACGGACGAGAGAGATTCGTCTGGATCGGCGCCAAACACGCCGGAAGATCGATCGCTACACCCGCCGCGGTGGACTCGAAAGCGCGTATATAGGATTTAAATCGAGCACTGATGCAGGTTCGATATTATCGAAATATTGTTCCCTCATCACTAAGCACTCAAATCACTCAGATCATGGTATTACAATCGTATTCTTGTAATCATTGTCGTAATGACCTATTCCAAATTCGGTGCTGTCGAATCAAGAACTATCTTAGGAAGCGTTCGGTCGAATGATTTGTGAAGCCATTGTATGTGTTATTTCAGTAATGATAACTGATATAAAAAGCCTATTTTAAGAGTGAGATCTGTATAATTAGATGTTATTAAATTATAACTCTGAGGTACCATATTTAGTTGGTGGTTTTATGCCGGTTGATTGGAACTACGGGAGTGGTAGTAGCAGCGATGTAGGCAGTCAGGCCAGCGTGATTGAACCAAGCGAACAGATCCTACACTCTGCCAGAGACGCTGCTGACGCATGCGTCGCGCACGCCAGCCTGACCAGTCAGTCACCTGATTCATCCGCTTCCTTCACGACGACGTATCAGTTAGGAGGCTTCTGGGCCAGAGTGGACAACTAGTGGGTTTACTCTATAAAGTCTATCTCTATGGCAGGAATTGACATAGATATGATTGACGAGGAGCCGCCGGTCCCGAAGGATATCTTCACGAGCGCGAAAGAGCAATTCGAGGAGGAAGAGATCTCTTTGGCGGACAACGAGGAGATCCTCCGCGCCCTGAGCGAGCTGACGCTGGTCTATGAGAACGACCGGTCGTACTTCGTGCTCAGGAAGTCGGTAACAACGCTCGACGCCTGAGAACAACCACGGTAATAAAAAACGCCCCACTCAGGGCGGCGTTCGCTATCTTGGTCGAGATGGGTTCGTGACCGACGACAGCTCATTGGATCGTAACGGTCTGGTCGGATTCGGCAGCCTCGTAGATAGCCTCAATGACGCGGACGTCGACCAGGCCGTGGTCACCGTCAGGACCGATCGCCTCACCCGAGAGGATCCTGTCTGCGAAGTACGTGAGAATCTCGGTCATCTGGTCGACCTGTGGGGTCGAGAGGTCGACGGTGGTCTCGTCGCGGGTCAGTCGCAGTTCTGTCTCCATGTGGAAGGCAGGTTCGACGTAGATTTCGCCGTCGGTCCCGACGATTCGGAGGCTCGTACTCGATTGAGCGTTCTGACTTGCCGTGGACGCGAGGAACGTTCCGTCGTCCATCGAGAGCGTGAACGCCGTCCGTTCGTCAGGGACGTCCGCGAAGAATTCGTGGGTCGAATCCATCTGTGCCTGTGCAGTGAGCGGGTCGGCATCCAGCAGGAATCGGGCCGTGTTCAGCGGGTAGATACCGATGTCGGTGACGGATACACCGGACCCTACGAGGTCGGGGTTCAGCCGCCACTGGTCCGGGTCGTCGTTGATATCGATCAGCGACTGAGTGTTGTTCCCGAGCGCCACGACCGGGCGCCCGATGGTACCGTCTCGAATCAATTCCCGGGCGCGTCTGATGGCTGGTTCCGTGTGCATCCGATATCCGACCAGGAGTGGCACATCGTCATCGCTAGCGACGTCGACCATCCGCTCCGCTCGCTCTACCGACGCCTCCATAGGTTTCTCGCAGAAGATCGCCTTCCCGAGGTCGGCGGCGGTCTCGGCGTATGGGAGGTGAAGCGCGTTCGGTGAACAGATGTAGATGGCGTCGTACGCATCGCTGGCGGCCCCATGGTGGAACTCGTCGTACGTAATGCCATGTGTGATCGGTTCGAACCGATCTACAACGTCGTTGGCCTTGTCTGTAGAACCGCTGACAGCGACCGTTATGTCACACAATTCGGAATCGAGGAGTGCAGGGATAGTCCTGTCAACGGTCCACCACCCGAGTCCGATAACCGCGAAGCGAACAGTTCCATGGGCCGTCGTCTGCCAGTCGCGTTCTTCAAAGTCATCGAGATAGTCTGCTATCGTCATACGCCCGGCTGCGTCGCACTTGGATAGCCCGTTGCACGGTTTCAAAATTAGCTCCGATCTATCGCTGTGTGATCACTATCGGCTAGAATAGTCACTTTAACTAGACTAGAAGTCGGATCGGTAGTATGTCCACTACTAGATCCGACGTGAGTAAAAACACGACTCCCACCCATAAGATTGCTGTTCGTGAGTTCCTCCGCACTCATGGTGAGGTTGCCTCGAAGGAGCAACTCCGCGCTGGCACCTCGGTGCCAGCGTGGTATATCGATCAGATCGCTTCCGAAGATCCCTTCTACACCTCGCTGAACTCTGACGGCAGATACGTCACCAGCAAACACGTCGTTGGCCATCGATCAACTCACGACGGCTTCTGGCGACCCGAGGTGGACGACGGCGTTGCCGTCTTCCACCGCAAAGAAGACACCAAATCGACGCTCAAACACCTCGCGTTCAGGCGCCCATCCGGACTCACGCCAGCCGAAGCCAACGATCTTCTCGGGCGCCGCTGCTATCGTCCTCTCCGTAACCTCGCTGAACAACAAGAGATCCATGCCGTTGACTGGCAGAACACGACTCTCTACCTCCACAGCTGGCCGTCCCGGAGGGACGACCAGCTGACACAACGCTGCACCGACAAGCCGACCGATGTCACACCCGGAGAACCAACCGAAGACGGCTACCTCTACCGAGATGAACTCGTTGCGACGTTCCTCTCGGTTGCTGTCTCTCAGATCCAATCCATCCCTCCTGAACGGGCAGCTGCCCTCGTCCTACGGCAGTTCGAGGGCGACTCCTTCGACGCCCTCGAACGCCGCCTTCGGCGGAATCACTCGTTCAGGGAGGCTCTCGACTACGTCGAGCCAGAGGATGTCCCCGACGGGACATCTCTCTGGCGGGCCTTCAACGACCTCCAGCCCGACGAACTCCGTGAGTGCCTCCAGTCAATGTGTGGCGAGTTGCTCGCTGATCACGACCACGCCGGAGAGTTCATTATCATCGACGGCACTCACATTGCTGCCTGGGCAAACACACGCGACGAGATCGAAAACGGCGACGTTGAAGGGGCGAGCTGGGGCAAACACGAAGGCTCGTTCTACGGCTACAAGGTGTTTCTCGTCGTTGACGCCGCAAGCGAGTTGCCGGTCGCCATCACGATGGAGACCGGCAAACGGAACGATACTACAGCGTTCGAACCGCTCATCGAGGAATTCGATGAGCGGTACGACACCGACGAACTCCAGGCTACACTGGCTGATGCCGGCTTCGACAGTCAGGACAACCGTGAGGTCTGCCAAGATCGTCTTGACTGTCCGTTGCTGACGTCGATCAATCCCCGCAGATCGTCGCCGTTAGCGACGATCAAGGACGAAATCAAAGAGCTGTTCGAGGACCACGGCGAGGAGATCGACACTCCCTACGACGCACTGGAGCGACTTCCACAAGAGCAACTCTCGGAGTACGGCGTTTCCGTTGGCAGCGTCGAGGAGAGCTACATTTTCCAGGCGATCAAAGAGCGGATGCATCGACACCTGCGCGCAGGTGTCGAGCGGGTGTTCTCCCGGATGAAGTCGTTCACCGGTCTTGATCGCGTCCGCGCACGTAAGGAGAAAAACGTGGAGACGCATGTTGTTCTCTCTGCAGTGGCACTTGTCGCAGCGTCTCTCACTGCACATCGCCAGAACAAACCAGGGCTGATACGCTCACCAAGTCGGCTTATCTGACCGCTGGACCACCTGTCCAAAAAACAGGTGTCGCCGCCTGAGAGGCATCGCTCTCAGGCGGCTCTCTTTCGTGATCATCTCATGAGTAGTCAGGGCGATTCGCCGGCTGATGCAGGTGGTTCTATCAAGAAACGTAACAGCATTGGGTCAGCACCGCCGATGGGTGGTCAGTTTTAGGCCCGACCGTCCCGTCCGGCGAACTAATTTTGAACGTGCAACAGGGTATTGGACAAAAAAATATCCCCTCGCTCCGATTGTGCGAATTTGCAATCCTCCGGACTGCAGTGTGCCGATATCTGCAGATTACGGACGCAAACGGAGTTCAATACTTCCTTCCTCTCCGTTTCTCACAGCCATTCTTAGTGGAGAAAGTATTCCGAGGGTTATGAATCCACCCTCCGAAATTGTGGTCATGCGAGCCTGATCAATTTCTATATCATTATGGGGTTTACGAAACACGATTCTAGGCCTTCAGCCCCTATAGCGTCTAAATTCGGGTGGTTTGTGATTTTGCTCTTCACTGTGTATTAATACAGTTGTACACAGTGGATTTACGTGGGTCCCCGCCCTCGGCGAAGCACGAACGATGGAACCCACTGAGGGCGGCGCTACACCCGGGGAAACGGCGGTCGAAACGGCCATCCAGCAATATCTCGACAGCGTCGAGGCCGGGAACTCGCGGAAGAACTTCCAATCGACGCTTGCAACGTGGAAGGACTGGCTTCGTGACGAACGGGGCGTGACGACCCTCGAGGAGTTGGAGGTCATCGACTGTCGTCGGTACGCACGTCACCTGAAGCAACGGCCTCGCGCCGGTGATTTGAAGGCGAGCATTGCGACGAGTTCCTATATGGACTCAAGTTGTCCACTGAGATCGCCGAAAACCTCCGTTCGGGGTAACAGCTCGTAATCAGAGGTGTTTCATCCTGTACCACCTGGAAGCCGAAACCAAGTGGCACCGTTCCCAGTCGGTGTAGATCTCATCGCTTGGCACACGTCGATGTTGGCGCTCGACAGTTCCAAAGCTACAGAAAAATAGCTAGAGGTGCACACATCGTTGCCTGCCTTCCCCGACCTTACAAGTAATTCGAATACATTACCCCCATACCACATCTATATACATATTGTATATAACTCATCCATATACATTAGATGTATAGACTAGGTGGGTAGATTAGGTGAGTGGATTAGACGGAAGAGTTAGGAGGATAAATTAGGTAGATGGACTATATATGCCCGTTATCCGGATGTCTGACGTAGATTTATTATCTATCTATTATATAGGGGTAATGCATGCCCATCACCTACACGGTGTATTCGGAATCCGGCGGTATCCACAAGACGACGTGGACCGCGAATCTCGCCGAAGCGCACGCTCGGCAGGGGTTTGACGTACTCGTCATCGACCTCGATCACCAAGCAGCGAATCTCACATACCTGTTCGACGTCGAAGAGGGGAGAGACGACCCTGACGCCGATAATCTCGTTCGGCACGTCCTTGACCGGCCGAATGGCGACTTCGATGACCTTATTCAGACCACCGAAGAGGGGGTTGACGTCCTCCCCGCACACGACATGCTCGAGGAGTTTACCGAGCTTTTGCTTCAGCGCGAACGATTCGAGGAGAATATGGGTGATGACTTCGATCGCTACGAACAGCTCTACAAGGTCCTCTGGGAGGAGAATAACGTCCAAGAGGACTACGACGTTGTGATCATCGATCCGAACGCACGAGCAGAGATCATGCTCTATAACGCGATCTACGCAACGCGGACGCTCGTCGCCCCAAGTAAACCCGCTGGGAAAGGTAACAAGAGCCTCGATGGCCTGGGTGGCCTTCTCGAGAGTATGAGCACGAACCTCGGGATCGACGTCGGTGTTGCGGCGGTAATCCTCTCCGGTGTGGGGGATACGAGTACGCATAATCGCTATGGCGAGCAGATGGAAGCTGAGTATGGTGTCGCCGGCTCGATCGGCAAGCGTGAGAGTATGATGGACGAAATGTGGGATGTACAGGGAACCGCATTCAAAGTCGTCGAAGAGGGCTGGCACAACGGTGAGAAAGAGGCACGAAGACTCCGAGAGCGCGAGGTCGAAACGCTTGAGACCATCCTCGAAGTCGCTGATTCGCTGGCAAACGAATTTGATGTTGAGCCACCTCAAGAACCAACACTCACCATTGAGGACGAGGAGGTGGCACCCCTATGACAGGGCTGAAAAAGGGGACAGGAAGCCTTGATTTCGATAGTGATGAGGACGATGCGGAAGACGACACGTCATCCGAATCGACTCCTGCTTCGGAGGACGATGACGAATCTAGTTTGCAAGAGGAGGACACGTCATCCACTCGAGAGACGACATCCCAAGCGCCGGATCTAGATGTGAATGACCTGCCGTATTTGGTCCAACGACAAATGCGCGGAGCGTCGGTGAACGCCGACCGAACGAACCAGTTGCTCTTGGAGGTTCGACCGTTCGTGAAAGCCGATGAAGACACGTTCCTTGCAGATCTCCAAGATCTTATTGACGGTCCCGTTTACAAGGGTGATGCTCGGGAGGCCGCACTGGTCGTCGCACAAGAACACCCCGAGCTCGTCGCCGAGAAACTCACCGAATGGGGGATTGAATACCTCGACAAGTAACGAGCCACCCAAGAGACGTGATCTGCAGTCTTTGCCTTGTACAACGGTAATTGAGCTTTTCATTGAGAATGAGACAGCCACGCTCTCGAAACAGATCGAATCTTGAGTGTGAATAACCGGCCCGTAGTACGTGTCTCATTGGTGGGTGGAAACGCCAACAACTGTTGCACAAGGTCAATGGCTCCACCGACCGCTCCTTCGACACTTCCGAAATACATCGCGGACGGGCTCCCGAAACAGGACGATGAGACGCTCCGCGACACTCGCGAGTACATCGATCAGCTGCTCGCCGATCGCGAACGGCGCCGAGAAGAGCCTGTTACCGAAGACGATCTCTCCGATGACGTCGACGTCGTCGAGGAGGGTTCGGGCGGTACAGTCTATCATGAGTATCGGACCTGTGGCGATGATACATGTCGTTGTATGACCGGCGGTCCAAAACACGGTCCGTACGCGTATCGAGCTTATCGCGACGGCGACACGGTTCAAAGAGAGTACCTTGGAAAAGCTGATCCGGATGACTAGCAAGTCCCCATCGACATCTCCAGTCCTTCCGACGAAATTGCGTCTAACCCTCTCCCCCCTTTTTCGAGTTGTAAACTCAAGAAGTGAGAGGGTGGGAAACTTCTATTTGGACCTTAAGACAGCCTTTTCCAGGAAATTCACTCAGTAGAGGGGCTGAAGCGCGGCTTCTATATAAGCCATATGGATAGCGAAAAACTTATTTGATGAGAGTAGAAACCAAATCCGCACTAGGGATAAAAGAAGAACTAGATGGGAAAAGGTGAGATGATCAACAGCTCCCATTTCATTTCGCTATCTCGTGGGTATATCTCCGGAAGTCTGGTATTCCAACGGCTCTCCTCGTGGTATCGGTCAACTAGTCTTCACACTCTGAGTCGCTGAGAGTATCCTCCCACCGATTTACAACTCGAAAAAGGGGGGAGGGGGAGAAGGGCCGAGAACGGTGGATAAGCACTAGAGGTTCTCTACCTAAATGTAGCTGCAACCGTTAAGCTGCTAGCTTAAGCTCTCTGAGCACCTATCTATCGGAATGAGCGCGAAGAAACACGTTGTCGAGCTTTCCGACGAAGACCGCAAAACGTTGGACTGGTTCATCTCAACCGGTGAACGAAAGGCCGAGGACAATAC